>NZ_JACRSS010000010.1 GCF_014384805.1 Guopingia tenuis | reverse complement strand
TGAAAACACCATTGAAATCTGAACCCTTATGGTTTGGACATCAATGGTGTTTTATTATAATCCTAGTGTTAACGCGGTTTTTGAAGACTGATTTTTCTTTTTTATGCTTGGACGAAAAAGAAGAAAAATACAAATTTTCGGAAAAAACGTTTAAAACGAATATTTATGAACCGATTTGTCTATCTGATGATTCTGGTAAATCTGCATGTTTTAAGGCATATTCCTGTTCTTTCTGCTCTGGAGTCTTGTATTTGAGCTTTGCATGCGGACGCTTTGTGTTATAAAAGATGACATATTTGTCTACCGCATGATAGAAGTCTTTTTCCGATTTATATTTTGTCCGGTATAATTCTTCTCTCTTCATGGAAGAAAAGAAGGATTCCACGACAGAGTTATCATACGGAACATATGGACGGGAAAAGGAATGGGTAATACCTAGAGATCTTAAATAATCCGCCATTGTTTTAGATGTGTAATTCAACCCTCTGTCGGTATGGAAAATTAAATCAGTATTCGGTTGTCTTTTTAAATATACTTGTCGAAAAGTTGACTTAACCAGCTGTGTACTATTTTTCTTCCCTATTTTATAACCAATAACTAAACGGGCATATAGATCCATCACTACACAAATATAAAAAGCTTTATCATGAAATTTGAAATATGTAACATCACTGGCCCATACCTCATTGGGGGCATGTGGATTGAACTCCTGATTGAGATAATTTTTATGCTTACGCTTTTCTTCCTCATATAATTTCTTTGCTACCTGACGGATGCTGCTGATTCCCATATCCCGCATGAGAGTACGAACCATTTCTTCGCTTACTTTGACACCTTCGTTACGCATAACAGCGGCAATTTTCCTTGCGCCGAAGATTTGATTGTTTTCGTCATAGATTTCTTGTATTCGTATACGCAGTTCTTCTTTGCGTTTAGAATACCAAGTATTATCTTTCTTGTTACGAAAGATGTGGTTATAGAAGGTACCTCTTGGAATAGCTAATGCTTCACAAATCATATGAACACTATATTTGCCATACAATTTCTCGGCGGCATAAAGCTTATCCTTTAATGGTGACCGGGCTGTGCAGGAAACCGACTGAAGGATTTTAACGATACCTTCTAAACGAGCAACCTTATTTTCAAGCAGATGAAAGTTGCGAATGTTAACAGGTTTTCGTTTGTTGTTTTCTTGCTCTTCTCGATATGTTTTTAGCCAACTATAAAAAGTACTTTT
>NZ_JACRSS010000009.1 GCF_014384805.1 Guopingia tenuis | reverse complement strand
AGGAGAGAAAGAGAAAATGGCAAAGCAAGTATACGAGAGAACGAAGCCCCATGTAAACATCGGGACGATCGGGCACGTAGACCACGGGAAGACGACGCTGACGGCGGCGATCACGGCGGTGCTTTCGAAGAGCGGGAAAGCGGCAGCGACGAAATATGATGAAATCGATAAAGCGCCGGAAGAGAGAGAGCGTGGAATCACAATCAACACGGCGCATGTGGAATATGAGACGGATAGCCGTCACTATGCACATGTAGACTGCCCTGGGCACGCGGACTATGTAAAGAACATGATTACGGGCGCGGCGCAGATGGACGGCGCGATCCTGGTAGTATCGGCAGCGGACGGTCCGATGCCGCAGACGCGGGAGCACATCCTGCTGGCGCGTCAGGTAGGTGTAAAATACATCATCGTGTTCATGAACAAGACAGACCAGGTAGACGACGAAGAGCTGCTGGAGCTGGTGGAAATGGAAGTGCGGGAACTGCTGAACGAATATGACTTCCCGGGCGATGAGATTCCGATCATCAAGGGTTCAGCCCTGAAGGCTCTGGAATATGCATCGAACAATGACGACGTGGAAAACAGCGCGGACTGCAAGTGCATCTTCGAGCTGATGGACGCAGTAGACAGCTACATTCCGACGCCGGAGCGTCCGAGCGACCAGCCGTTCCTGATGCCTGTAGAAGACGTATTCTCGATCACGGGCCGCGGGACAGTGGCGACGGGCCGTGTAGAGCGCGGGACGGTAAAGGTGCAGGATACGGTCGAGATCGTAGGAATGACGGACGAGACGAGAAACGTAGTAGTAACGGGCGTGGAAATGTTCCGGAAGCTGCTTGATCAGGCCATCGCGGGCGACAACATCGGGGTGTTGCTGCGGGGCGTGCAGAGAAACGAAATCGAGCGCGGACAGGTACTGGCGAAGCCGGGAACGATCCATCCGCACACGCACTTCAACAGCGAAGTATACGTTCTGACGAAGGATGAAGGCGGTCGTCATACGCCGTTCTTCAATGGATATCGTCCGCAGTTCTATTTCCGGACGACGGACGTGACGGGCGTCATCGAGCTGCCGGAAGGCGTAGAGATGGTAATGCCTGGAGATAACATCAAGATGACGATCAAGCTGATCACCCCGATCGCAATCGAGCAGGGTCTGCGGTTTGCAATCCGTGAAGGCGGACGGACGGTAGGATCCGGTGTAGTAAGCGGGATCATCGAATAAGAGAAAGACAAAGCGAAGGAAAAGAGACGTCAAAAGGCGTCTCTTTTTTGTGGAGAAAAAAAGGGG
>NZ_JACRSS010000008.1 GCF_014384805.1 Guopingia tenuis | reverse complement strand
TTAGATACCGGCAGCTACCTATCCTCCCGGGCCGTCACCAGCCAAGTACTTTCGGCGTATAAGAGCTTAACTTCTGTGTTCGGGATGGGAACAGGTGTACCTCTTAGCTATCGCCACCGGAAATTGAATTAACTTTTTTAATGTGCTTTGGGAAGAATGTTCTGCCATCTTCCCCTCTTTCCTCTGGCGAAACGATCTTCCAACGGTCGTGCCGCGTCGCTTGCCGCTCCTCGCACTCCTCGCTGTCACCAGTCACCACCGGAAATTGTATGGTACTTAACAAATAAGCACACTCAAAACCATATAATATACTACTCAACTTCACTCTTTTTTCTTGTTTCTTTGATCAAGCCCTCGACCTATTAGTATCGCTCAGCTGCATACATTACTGCACTTCCACCTGCGACCTATCAACCTCATAGTCTACAAGGGGTCTTACTCCTTAAAGGATGAGAAGTCTTATCTTGAGGGGGGCTTCACGCTTAGATGCCTTCAGCGTTTATCCCTTCCGCACTTAGCTACCCAGCTATGCCCTTGGCAGAACAACTGGTACACCAGAGGTGCGTCCATCCCGGTCCTCTCGTACTAAGGACAGCTCCTCTCAAACTTCTTACGCCCACGATGGATAGGGACCGAACTGTCTCGCGACGTTCTGAACCCAGCTCGCGTGCCGCTTTAATTGGCGAACAGCCAAACCCTTGGGACCTACTACAGCCCCAGGATGCGACGAGCCGACATCGAGGTGCCAAACCTCCCCGTCGATGTGGACTCTTGGGGGAGATAAGCCTGTTATCCCCGAGGTAGCTTTTATCCGTTGAGCGACGGCAATTCCACTCTCATACCGCCGGATCACTAAGCCCTACTTTCGTACCTGCTCGAAATGTCTCTCTCGCAGTCAAGCTTCCTTATGCCTTTGCACTCTTACGCATGATTTCCGACCATGCTGAGGAAACCTTTGGGCGCCTCCGTTACTCTTTCGGAGGCGACCGCCCCAGTCAAACTGCCCACCTGGTACTGTCCACTGCCCGGATTACGGCACAGTGTTAGAGTCCCAACATCAGAAGAGTGGTATCCCAAAGGTGACTCCCCTAAGACTGGCGTCCTAGGTTCTCCGTCTCCCACCTATTCTGTACATCCAATGCCGAGATCCAATGCCAAGTTGCAGTAAAGCTCTACGGGGTCTTTCCGTCCTATCGCGGGTAACCGGCATCTTCACCGGTACTACAATTTCGCCGAGTCCCTTGTTGAGACAGCGCCCAAATCGTTACGCCATTCGTGCGGGTCAGAACTTACCTGACAAGGAATTTCGCTACCTTAGGACCGTTATAGTTACGGCCGCCGTTCACCGGGGCTTAAGTTCCATGCTTCGCTTGCGCTAACATTTCCCCTTAACCTTCCGGCACTGGGCAGGCGTCAGCCCGTATACTTCATCTCTCGATTTCGCACAGACCTGTGTTTTTGCTAAACAGTCGCTTGGGCCTATTCTCTGCGACCACTTTCGTGGCACCCCTTTTCCCGAAGTTACGGGGTCATTTTGCCGAGTTCCTTAACAAGGGTTATCTCGCTCATCTTAGGATTCTCTCCTCGCCTACCTGTGTCGGTTTGCGGTACGGGTACCTTGTTTCCTTCCTAGCAGTTTTTCTCGCCAGTGTGGATTTGGCTGCTTCCATACTTGTTTTCTGTCCCCATCACAGCTCAGCCTTACAGTGGAGCGTACTTCACTACCCCACAAGCCTTACTGCTTGGACGGGCTCTACCATCAACCCGCTCAGCCTATCCTCCTGTGTCACTGCCTCAGTATAACGTCTACAAGGTAGTACAGGAATATCAACCTGTTGTCCATCGCCTACGACCATCTAGTCCTCGGCTTAGGTCCCGACTTACCCTGGGAGGACGAGCCTTCCCCAGGAAACCTTAGGCTTTCGATGGGAAGGATTCTCACCTTCCTCTCGCTACTCATGCCAGCATTCTCTCTCCTATGCAGTCCACCACTCCTCTCGGTATGGCTTCTATCCGCATACGATGCTCCTCTACCACTCCTTACGGAATCCATAGCTTCGGCGGCAGGTTTTAGCCCCGGACATTTTCGGCGCAAGACCACTCGACTAGTGAGCTATTACGCACTCTTTAAATGAGTGGCTGCTTCTGAGCCAACATCCTAGTTGTCTAAGCAGTCCCACATCCTTTTCCACTTAACCTGCACTTTGGGGCCTTAGCTGATGATCTGGGCTGTTTCCCTTTTGACCACGGAACTTATCTCTCGTAGTCTGACTCCCACTTACTAATATACGGCATTCGGAGTTTGATAGGGTTCGGTAAGCTTTGAGGCCCCCTAGCCCATTCAGTGCTCTACCTCCGCATATCTTCCAGTGAGGCTAGCCCTAAAGCTATTTCGAGGAGAACCAGCTATCTCCGAGCTCGATTGGAATTTCTCCGCTATCCACAAGTCATCCCCGCATTTTTCAACATGCGTCTGGTTCGGTCCTCCACGGTGTCTTACCACCGCTTCAACCTGCTCATGGATAGGTCGCCCGGTTTCGGGTCTACATCATGCAACTTTTGCGCCCTATTCAGACTCGGTCTCCCTGCGGCTCCGGCGCTTAACGCCTTAACCTCGCTGCATAACGTAACTCGCTGGCCCGTTCTACAAAAAGTACGATGTCACACTCTCTAATAGTGCTTCATCTGTTTGTAAGCATAGGGTTTCAGGTTCTCTTTCACTCCCCTCCCGGGGTCCTTTTCACCTTTCCCTCACGGTACTATTCCGCTATCGGTCATCAAGTAGTATTTAGCCTTGGAGGGTGGTCCCCCCTGCTTCCCACCGGGTTCCTCGTGTCCGGTGGTACTCTGGTACCAGCCGTGCAGTCTTCTCTTTCGTTTACAGGACTTTTACCTTCTTTGGTGCGGCTTTCCAACCGTCTTCAACTAGATACCTCTGATCACTTACGCTGGCCCACAACCCCATTCGTCCGAAGACAAATGGTTTGGGCTCTTCCCCGTTCGCTCGCCGCTACTGAGAGAATCTCTTTTGATTTCCTTTCCTCCGGCTACTTAGATGTTTCAGTTCACCGGGTTCCCCACATACACCTATGAATTCAGTGCATGTTGACAGCTAATTACAACTGCCGGGTTTCCCCATTCGGACATCCATGGATCAATGTTTGCTTGCAGCTCCCCATGGCTTTTCGCAGCTTACCACGTCCTTCTTCGGCTCTTGATGCCAAGGCATTCGCCCTACGCTCTTTTTAGCTTGATCTTCATCATTTCCTAATGATTCGCTTCTTCTCAGCTTTTATTCGCAAAAATTATAGTAATTTTTTACCCTAAAAGTTTTTTAAAAAGCTTTAAGTTTTGTTTTTCGCATATTATATGGTTTTCAATGTGCTTTCTCTCGCACGCTTTCGCATGCTTGGTGGGCTCAAGTGGACTCGAACCACCGACCTCACGCTTATCAGGCGTGCGCTCTAACCTGCTGAGCTATGAGCCCGCATACATTTCTTTACTCACTTCTCGTAAGTAATGGTGGAGATGAGCGGAATCGAACCGCTGACCCCCTGCTTGCAAGGCAGGTGCTCTCCCAGCTGAGCTACACCCCCATTTCTTTGTGAGTGCCCTTCCCGCTTTGGGATTTGACCTTAAAAAACATATAGCGCAAAAGAATAGTTTAAACAATGCTCCCTTGAACTCACTATTCTTCGTCCAAACTCCCTCGCTTCTTGTATCACTCTTTCGAGCTTTACACCTTAGAAAGGAGGTGATCCAGCCGCACCTTCCGATACGGCTACCTTGTTACGACTTCACCCCAGTCATTGGTTTTACCTTCGACGGCTCCCTCCTTGCGGTTAGGCCACCGGCTTCGGGTACCCCCAACTTCCATGGTGTGACGGGCGGTGTGTACAAGGCCCGGGAACGCATTCACCGCGACATGCTGATTCGCGATTACTAGCAACTCCGACTTCATGTGGGCGGGTTGCAGCCCACAATCCGAACTGGGACCGGCTTTTTGAGATTCGCTTGACCTTACGGTTTCGCAGCTCTTTGTACCGGCCATTGTAGCACGTGTGTAGCCCAAGACATAAGGGGCATGATGATTTGACGTCGTCCCCACCTTCCTCCGAGTTGTCCCCGGCAGTCTCATTAGAGTTCCCGACTTTACTCGCTGGCAACTAATGATAAGGGTTGCGCTCGTTGCGGGACTTAACCCAACATCTCACGACACGAGCTGACGACAACCATGCACCACCTGTCTCTCTGCCCCGAAGGGAAGCCATATCTCTATGGCGGTCAGAGGATGTCAAGCCTTGGTAAGGTTCTTCGCGTTGCTTCGAATTAAACCACATGCTCCGCTGCTTGTGCGGGCCCCCGTCAATTCCTTTGAGTTTCAACCTTGCGGTCGTACTCCCCAGGCGGGATACTTAATGCGTTTGCTGCGGCACAGACATCTTATGATGCCTACACCTAGTATCCATCGTTTACGGCGTGGACTACCAGGGTATCTAATCCTGTTTGCTCCCCACGCTTTCGTGCCTCAGCGTCAGTTACAGTCCAGAAAGCCGCCTTCGCCACTGGTGTTCCTCCTAATATCTACGCATTTCACCGCTACACTAGGAATTCCGCTTTCCTCTCCTGCACTCAAGTCTGACAGTATCAGATGCAGCCCCCGGGTTAAGCCCGGGTATTTCACATCTGACTTACCAAACCGCCTACGCACCCTTTACGCCCAGTAATTCCGGACAACGCTCGCTCCCTACGTATTACCGCGGCTGCTGGCACGTAGTTAGCCGGAGCTTCCTCCTTGGGTACCGTCACTTCTTCGTCCCCAAGGACAGAGGTTTACAATCCGAAAACCTTCTTCCCTCACGCGGCGTTGCTGGGTCAGGGTTGCCCCCATTGCCCAATATTCCCCACTGCTGCCTCCCGTAGGAGTCTGGACCGTGTCTCAGTTCCAGTGTGGCCGATCACCCTCTCAGGTCGGCTACTGATCGTCGCCTTGGTGAGCCTTTACCTCACCAACTAGCTAATCAGACGCGAGCCCATCTACAAGCGATAAATCTTTGACCTCTCTACCATGCGATAGCGTGGTCTTATGCGGTATTAGCAGTCGTTTCCAACTGTTGTCCCCCTCTTGTAGGCAGGTTGCTCACGCGTTACTCACCCGTCCGCCACTAAGTCAAATTGAATTCCTTCCGAAGAATTCCTTCAAAGTGCTTCGTTCGACTTGCATGTGTTAAGCACGCCGCCAGCGTTCGTCCTGAGCCAGGATCAAACTCTCAAATTAAAAATTTCAAACAGGCTTGCGCCTGTCCTTTTCCTCTTTAAAAAAGAAAGTCTGTTCGCTTCCTAGCTCGTTCATTACTTAAGCTATGTTTGCTTGTTCTTTTACGCTATATTGTCTTTTCAAGGTTCTTTTTGCGCCTTTGTTACGCCCTTTTTCAAGGCCCGTTTCTCGAGCGCCTGTTTATCATACCAAATCCC
>NZ_JACRSS010000007.1 GCF_014384805.1 Guopingia tenuis | reverse complement strand
TTGCTCGCTTTTCCGGTCTAATTCTCCCTGCAGCATAGCGATCAAAGTGGTTTCGCAAGTTTCGCAACTTGCTTTCGCCTGTTGCGAAACTTGCTTTCGTTCAACACCTAAATAATGCTGATATATGGCGGTTTTTTGACTTTCGCTGATTGCGAAACTTCCTTTCGCATCTTTCGCAACATGGTTTCGCCTACACCATGCACGAACTGCCTGTTCCGACACGCCACATTCTATTGCAATTTCCGTTATTACACCCGCCAAATATCATCACCACTCTTTCATCCGGAGTTAATCTCAAAACAAATCGCTATGAGATCCCGTCCTTATCAATTTCAAAATCAAAGTCTGCCGAACAACTTTATAGACCAACAGCCAGTCCGGCTCGATGTGACATTCTCTCATGTCCTTATAATTTCTGGAATTAGTGAGAGCATGATCTCGATACGCCTCCGGCAACGGCTGCTCGTTACACAACAGCGTGATCACTTCCTCCAACTTCTTCGGATCGCAGCCTCTCTTGATCGCAAGCTTGTAATCTCGTTTGAACTGCCCCGAAAACTCCGGCTTAAGCATTCAGCGCCTCCATCAGATCTGCAACGCTATCAAACGGACCATACATATCCTCTCCCTTTTCTGCCGCCTCCATCGCCGCATAGGTAACAGCATTCGGCTCGTCAACCTTGACTTCAAAGGGAAGTCCATGACACCTAAGTGCCTGTCGATAAAAAATACCCGTTGCCGTACTCAAATCCATTCCGAGGGACTTAAAGAGAGCTGCCGCCTGTGCTTTCAGCTCCGGCTCCATTCTTATCGTCATATTTCCTTTAGCCATAATAGCACTCCTTTCCTCGTCATTTTTAGCTTGCACTAATATTATATTCAATATTCGTGACATTTGCAAGTGCATTGCAAATGTTTTTTTGCAACTTTTCTATGAACAGTGCTTTCTATATGCTAACACCGCAGCGTGTACATTTAGGGGGTGAAAAAGCCTTATTTCGCGCGGTTTTCAAGCCTCGTTTTCGGTGGGGTAATATAAAAACCCTTACCCGCCCCGAAAACGCCTTGTAGGGCGTTTCTGGGGCGTTTACAGCCCTTTCTTAAATTCCTCCACCAACAGATCGCTCAAAGCCTGTGATGGGCGTATTTTGACCGTTATATGCCCCTCCGGTACGGTGTCCCACCATTTGCGGATCGTTTTCGGATCAAGTCCGGTGTCCCTATGACAATCGGCCTTGCGTCCCTCTGGATGCTCCTGCCGCCACGCATAGACTTGCGCTTTCTTTTCTTCTGCCCCTTTTCTTCTCCATGTGCCGCCAGGATAATCCACTTCCTGCACCGCCCTTGCTCTTTTCAAATGCTCTTTCTGTGATCTACCATTCCTCTTGTTGCGCTCGATGCGAACATCGGTCAGAGCTTCAATATCGGAAATCGTGAAATTGTAATACTCCTTGTCGTAGGCTTCCAGCGCACTCCGTATATCTTCCTCGGTCAATGCGTTCTCATGCTTCACCATCTGCAGATCATCAAAAGCCTCTTTCATATCCTGCCGGAGCTGCTGCTTCGACACACCGCATTTGTAAGCATAGATAGCAAGGCACATCAAAAAGAAATACCGATGCCCGCCCTTTATCTCTCCGATCTGCCGCAGCCACCAATGGTAGAGCGCATACGGATCATCACCATGCACCTTTCCGGCAATATCCCACTTCTTGCGTCCTTTCTCGCCTCTCACAACAACACGCTCATACCACTCCGGATATGCCTCCCTCGCCTCAGCTCGTGTCATTTTGGATGGGCTGAAAGGCTTATTGACATCCACCCTGTTTTCTGGCTTTGCGTAGGCGTTCAGATAATCCAGCGTTACCCGTTCTCCGGTACGGAAAGCGACCAGCTCCGTCCCATGCTTGTCATTGATGCTGCCCACCATGCGGAAGCTCTGATTGATGGATTGATACTGGATCGCCTTGACCTGCGAAGTGCTGCCATACTCCCATAGCCGGAAAGTGAGGTCATATTTCAGACTTTTAAGCTGAATTTTTATATTCGGGTATAGGTCAATCGGCTGCTGGAAAACATAGTAGATATGCAGCCCTGTCCCCGACAGAACAAGGAAAGTCGGCATCGGCAACCGGCGCACTCGCTCCGGATCGCCGCCAAAGCGCAGAAAGAGGTTGCGCAGCTCGGCAAGACCTACGCCATCCAGATCGAAGATCAGAGCATACATCCGCTGGGCGTTCTCCAGCCTGTTCTCCTTTCTGCGATATGCAAGACCGCTGCACAAAGTAAGGCTGTTCCCCTCGACAAACTCCATGTAATCCTGTTCCCATGTGTCGTTATACATCTTCCTGCGCCGGAGCTTCTTATCCTCGCTCTGTTCGTCCCGATACAGATACACAGCGTTCGGATGGGAAAAATCCGTGTGCCGTTCTCCGGAGTTCTCATTGTCCGGAAACAGCTCTTTATAAAACTCATAGCCTCCGACCTCCGGATATTGTGCGCTCAAATACTCGTAGCAGCCTCGATAATTCTCGGTCATATTACCACCTCACAAAAGAAAAAGTACCAAAAAGAAAATCCGCTGCGGCGGGGATCGCCTGCGGGCGGGAAGGGGGAAAAGGGGGAGCAAAAGAGCGGCGGCTACGCCGCCTTAAAGAGAAAGTCACCTCCCCCTTTTCCCCCTCGCTGCGGGGCATTGAAAGTGCCGCCACTATGGAAAACCCGATGGGTTTACCACAGTGGCTTGGAAAACCTCTAACGAGGTTTACCACACTTCCAACACCCCTCCGCTCACCCCCCTTTTCCCCTCCGACTTTCTCCCTTTCAGAGAGAAAAAATATAGGTTGGGAGTACCCTTACAGGGGGCTTAGATTATCAATACAGCAATTCCCTATTTTCAGTTGTTATTATAGCCTGTCCGAAAGAGATTTTCAAGCCCTCCGGACAGGCTTCTTTTACAGCTCCATGCCGCCCATTCCTCGCTGGTGCTGCTGTTGCTCCTGCTGCTGTCCAATCTCCGGATCGGGCAGCAGCTCCCTCGCCTTTTCAAGCAGAGGACGCAGACGCTCCGGCAAGTGTTCTTCCAAGAAGTCCAGCATCCGACCGATGCCGTCCGTCAGACGCTCGGTGAAGCTGCGTTCCTCCTGCAGCTCGGATTGCAGATAATAGTTTTCATCGCGCAGCCTCCGGTTTTCCTGTTCAAGCCTCTGCTGCCGCTGCGCTTCTTCCAGCCGCTTCTTCATGGACGGCACCTGTGACCGCAGACGGGTGTTTTCCTCCGTCAGCTCCTGTACCTTGTGCCGATCCGTCACGCTGCGCAGTGCCATTTTCTTTAGCTGCTCGACCTGATCCACCGTCACGCCCTTTACTGCCCCTGTGAGCGTCTTTTCCGGCTGAATATCATGCAGGGGTGCATTTACCCTGTCAGCCTCCTTTAAGAGCCGCACAGTGCCTTTCAGAGCGTCCCGCTGCCGTTCCAGCTCAGCAACCTCCCGCTCTACTGCCGCTGTCTGCTGCTGCACCGCTTCCAGCCTCGCAGCCGCTTCCTTGAACTGCGGCAAGTCCATGTGCGGTCTGTTCGTGCCGAGAGAGATAATTTCAAAATCGTGCCGCTGGGCGATCTCCGTCAGAGCTTCTTTCTCCCGTTCCATCCACGCCGCCCATTCGGTCTGCTTTCTGCCGACACCGACAAACCCCTGCTGCTTCAATGCCTGTTTCATAGATACCCTTGTAGAAAGTCCTCTTGACTGCTCCGTTGCCACAGGGATAAAATCGACATGGAGATGGGGCGTTGCCTCGTCCATGTGCAGCACCATATTGAACACCCGCAGATGGGGGTTGCGTTCTGCAAAAGACTCCGCAAAATCTTTCAGAGCTGCCGCCGCCCGTTCTCCGTCCGGCGTACCGCACCCACAGTCGCTCATGTTGCCGATCTGGAAGATCGCTTCATGGAACAGCTTTTCCTGTTTACTCTGCCGGATATGCTCATAGTAGTCCGGTATCTTATCTCTCGTTTTGGTTTTCTTTGCGTTGTAGGCTGCGAGAGCTTCATCAAAGACCATATGATAGACCTGCTTCAGATCCTCGTTGCAGAAAACAATGTTCTGCTCCGTCCGGCTCCGGTCTACATTCGCCGCTGAGAAGCTGCGGTTGTTGTGCCGGATGCTCCCTGCACCTGTCATACCCGAAATCGTAACTCCCATAAAATCGCCCCCTTTCCGCTTATTCTTCCGTCCTCTATTTTATCATAAATTTCCGCTAAAAACAACCTCTTTGTTACTTTCTGGTGAGAAAGTAACGCAAAAGCACTTTCACACCGCCACCCCATCGGTGCAGCGGTGTGAAAGTGCTTTGCGCCCCTAAAGGGGAGGGGTTGCCGGAGCTGCTTCACTGCCGGCTCGTGCCTGCTGCTCTGCCAGCTCCGGAGGGGCGCTGCCCCTGCCGTCTGCGGACGGCTCCCCGACCTTCATCCCACCGATAAACTGGAATTGTCTAAAATAGTAAGGCCGTACCGCTTACTATTTTTTCTTTTACTGCTGAAACAGTATCTTTGATTGAATGCGTAGTTGTATCTATAACATTTAATTCATAGATTCCTAAATTGGAAAATTGATTCCACATTGTTTCAACTAATTCAATATTTGTTTCTCTGTCTAACTTTGAGCGTTCGATAGCTCGCTTCATAGTTTCTTCTTTACTTGCCCTTAGTGTACTTCATAATGCTCTTGAACAATGTTGAGCCACGGCTCTAAAAACCACGGTCCTACAATGCCATCTACAATTACATCATATCCACCACGAGCATATCGCTTCGCAGCTTCTAAAAACGCTTCAATGACAATCAAATTTTGCTCATTTGATTCTGGCAAATGCGGTGGTAATCACTCCTTCTTAATTACAAATTTTTAGCATCTAATTTAACTTCAATTCCTATTATACAAAATTTTAAGATACTGCACTAAAACGATTTTTTTAATACAATATTGTTGCCACACTTAGGACATTTTCCTACAAGGGGTCCCGAGCGCTTAGTGGGAATTTGTACCCCTTATCGATACAAATTCCCCGTAGGCGCTAGGGACCTCTTTAGCTCCTTGGAAGCTGTCAGTAGTATACCTAATAATTTATCTACATTCCCTTTAGTAACGTGTAACTTTCCAAATTTACAAAAGCGACTCATAGAATTATTTCCTCCCGTTAAATAATAGATAACTATTAAAAATAGACAATACTTGCTCATAAGTAACGGTACTTAAATTGTTTACTTTGGCGTGTTTCATTGCTTGATGAAACTGATTTTTAGTAAACAGTTGACGATATTCTCGATTGACCCATTTTGAAACAAAGTACGTATATAGCTTCCAATATTTATCTGGAACATCTGTGGTATGGCGGGTAAGTTTTATTAAGACACTGTTTACTTTTGGTTTAGGATGAAAGCATTCCGCTGGCAGCTTAAGCAATTGCTGAATCGAGACTTGAGTGTGCAAGAGCAACCCTAGTGTTCGGTGAATATCCAAGGTACGCTTGTAGAATCCTTCTTCAACAATCAGATAGATGTCAGACGCATGGCTTTCAAAAACCACTTTTTTAATAATTTGTGTGCTTAAATGGTAAGGAATACTCCCAACAATTTTATACCTCTGTTTGTTAGGGAATTGAAACTGTAGAATATCTTGGTGAATTAAAGTGACACGAGTATTCAGTTTTAATTTTTCTGACGATAAGTTGAATAGATGACTGTCTAATTCAATAGACGTTACCTGTTTACTTATTTTAGCCAGTTTCGTCGTTAAATGCCCTTTACCTGTTCCAATTTCGTAAACGGTATCGGTTTCTTTTAAATTCAATTGTTTTATTATTTGGTTGAGTACTTTTTCACTCGTTAAAAAGTTTTGAGAATATTTTATATTTTTGTTCATGTATTGCCCCTTTACTCAAATAATGATAAAAGTCATCTGTGTGCATATGCACAGACTTTTCCAAATCTGATTCTTTTGCAACAACAGATGCCGTTGTAGTTTTTCCTGTCCCCGGCGCACCTGTGATTACAATAATTCTACCTTGATTCATCTATATTTTACCTCCACAAATTCCCGATTTGTCGTTCTGTTTAGTCCCCAAAGAACCTACTAAACCAGCTACGCTTTTGAACCGGTTCTGTCTCACGCTCCGGCTGATCGGCTCCGGACTTGCCGGAAAGAAGCTGCTGATGCATTGTCCCAGCATGGAGAGCCTGGGCCGCTGCCGCAGTCTGCTGTGCCGTCACCAACGCCGAGCTGACCTCCGCCAACCTTGCGTTCAGTTCCTCGATCTGCTTGTCCTTTACAGCAAGTTGCTCGCTTTTCCGGTCTAATTCTCCCTGCAGCATAGCGATCAAAGTGGTTTCGCAAGTTTCGCAACTTGCTTTCGCCTGTTGCGAAACTTGCTTTCGTTCAACACCTAAATAATGCT
>NZ_JACRSS010000006.1 GCF_014384805.1 Guopingia tenuis | reverse complement strand
TTTTTCGTCCAAGCATAAAAAAGAAAAATCAGTCTTCAAAAACCGCGTTAACACTAGGATTATAATAAAACACCATTGATGTCCAAACCATAAGGGTTCAGATTTCAATGGTGTTTTCAACTGGAGGCGCCACCCAGACTTGAACTGGGGAATGAAGGTTTTGCAGACCTTTGCCTTACCACTTGGCTATGGCGCCATATAGGCGGCGCATCTGCACCGCACGTTTTGGAGCGGAAGACGAGATTCGAACTCGCGACATTCGCCTTGGCAAGGCGACGCTCTACCACTGAGCCACTCCCGCAGAAAATTGGCGACCTGGATGGGGCTCGAACCCACGACCTCTAGCGTGACAGGCTAGCGTTCTAACCATCTGAACTACCAGGCCATTTGCCTCTTTATAAGGAAAACAGGCCATTCTGCCACGTTTCGCGGCCAGCCGCTTATAAAACCGCGCCACACAATCCTATTATATGACGCGTAGTCTATTTTATTACGGCGGCCGCATACTGTCAAAAGCAAATATTTCCATTTGCTTTGAATAATCTCGTTATATTAGGCTTTTACTTCTTTTTTCTCCGATTTTCTACCAATCTCTCCCGGCGGCTTGCCAGCTCTTCAAAAATTTCCCCAGGCTGCATATTTTTCTCGCAAAGCAGCACCAAAAGATGATAGAGCAGATCGGATGCCTCATAGCGCAGCTCCCCATTATCCGGATTTTTAGAAGCGATAATGACCTCGGCGCACTCTTCGCCCACCTTTTTCAAAATCTTGTCAATGCCTTTGTCAAAGAGATAGTTGGTATAAGACCCCTCTTTGGGATGGCGCTTGCGCTCCACGATCACCCCATACAGCTCCTCCAGAATCCCGCTGGTGGCCGGAGCGTCCTCCTGGGCGATATGATTGAAAAAGCAGCTATAATTCCCCGTATGGCAGGCCACGCCCTTCTGCTTGACCCTGGCAAGCAGTGTGTCACCGTCGCAGTCATAGCTCAGGGTAACCATCCGCTGGGTATTGCCCGAAGTCTCCCCCTTGACCCAGAGGCACTGGCGGCTGCGGCTGTAATAGCACATCTGCCCGGTTTCCAGCGTTTTGTCAAGCGCCTCCCGGTTCATATAGGCCAGCATGAGCACAACATGGGTATCCACATCCTGCACCACCACCGGCACCAGGCCCTTTTCATCAAATTTTATCCCTTTCAGCATTTCTTCGTTCATTGGCTTTTCTCCTATTTCCACATCCGCACAGGGATGCCGCAGTTTTTCAGATATTCCTTGACCTGCCGGATCTCCAGCTCCTTATAGTGAAACAGCGACGCCGCCAGCACCGCCGAGGCATCCGCTTCCCGGATGACATCCCGGAAATCCTCCAGCCGGCCCGCGCCGCCGGATGCGATGACAGGGATATTCACGCAGTCCGTAATCATGCGGGTCAGCGCAATATCATATCCGGCCTTGGTGCCATCCGCATCCATACTTGTCAGAAGAATTTCCCCTGCCCCCAGCTTTTCGGCCTCCGCTGCCCATTCCAGGGCATCCCGGCCGGTATTCACCCGGCCGCCGTTGACATACACTTCATAGTGATCCCCATGGCGCTTGGCGTCGATGGCCACCACCACGCACTGGCTTCCGAACTTTTCCGCCGCCTCGCTGATGAGCGAAGGATTTTTCACCGCCGGGGAATTGACGGAGATCTTATCCGCGCCGCAGCTCAATATTGCCCGGAAATCTTCCACCGTCCGGATGCCGCCTCCCACTGTCAGGGGAATAAACACCTGCTCTGCCGTTTTGGCGACAACCTCCCGCATAATGCCCCGCTGATCCGAAGAAGCCGTGATATCCAAAAATACCAGCTCATCCGCTCCCGCGCGGTTATAGGCCTTGGCGATCTCGACGGGATCGCCGGCATCCTGCAAATTCACAAAATTGACCCCTTTTACCACCCGGCCCGCATGCACGTCCAGACAGGGGATAATCCGCCTTGTGAGCATCTATTTCCTCGCTTTCAAAGCCTCTTTAAAATCAATGGTTCCTTCATAGATCGAGGTTCCCACGATGACGCCGCAGGCGCCGCTGTCCCGCACAGCCACAATATCCTCAATGCTCTTGACGCCGCCCGAGGCAATGACGTTGATCCAAGTGTTCTTGACCATCTTGCGGGTGTTTTCCACATTCGGGCCGGAGAGCGTCCCGTCCCGCATAATATCCGTATAAATGATGGTATTGACACCCAGAGCGCGCATTTTCTCCGCCAGCTCGATGGCATCCACCTCGGTATCCTGCACCCAGCCGCGGGTCAGCACCTTGCCGTTTTTCGCATCGATGCCAACGGCAATCCGGTCCTTGCCATATTCGCCCTTGGCCCAGGTGATGAGGGAAGGATCTTCCACCGCCATGGTCCCGATGATGACCCGGGAAACGCCGACGTCCTCAATCCGGGCGCGGATATCCTCCTTGGTGCGCACACCGCCTCCCGTCTGGACGGGGATCTTCACCCGGTGTACAATCTCCTTGATGACGTCCTTGTTGACAAACTCGCCGGTAAAGGCAGCATCCAGGTCTACCACATGCAGCCAGTCCGCCCCCAGGGATTCCCAGTGCAGCGCCCACTCCACCGGATCGCCATATTCCTTTTCGCTGTTGGCGTCGCCCCGCAGCAGCCGGACGCATTTCCCACCCTTAATGTCAATCGCCGGATAAATTTTCATAGTCGCAATCCTCCAAAGTTTTTGATCATCGCAATTCCCGCGTCGCCGCTCTTTTCGGGATGGAACTGGGTGCCAAAGACATTCCCCCGGCGCACCGCCGCTGTAAACGGATATCCGTATTCACATGTGGCGATGATATCCCCTTCCTCCACCCCCTGGGCGTGATAGGAATGGACAAAATATACATACGTTTCGCTTTCCTCCCGCGAGAAAAGCGGGTTATTCCGGATTTGGAGGCTGTTCCAGCCCATATGGGGCACCCGCAGCCCGTTTACGCGAAAGGGAACCACCTCTCCGGGCACCAGGCCCAGGCATTCGTGTTCCCCGTTTTCCAGGCTCCTGTCAAACAAGAGCTGCATTCCCAGGCAGATGCCCAAAAACGGCTTGCCGGACTCGGCCGCCCGGATGGCCTCGTCAAAAAGGCCGCGCTCCCGCAGGTTTTGAAGGGCATCCCGGGCGGCGCCCACCCCCGGCAGGATCACATGGGAGGCATCCCGGATCGTCTGCTTGTCCGCCGTGATGCGGGCATCATAGCCCACATATTCACATGCCTTCTGGACGCTTCGCAGGTTGCCCATGCCATAATCGATAATTGCGATCATTTATAATGCTCCTTTGGTGGAGGGAATCCCCTGCACCCGCGGATCGACCTGCGTGGCCTGATCCAGCGCCCGGGCCAGAGCTTTCATCACTGCTTCGATGATGTGATGGGTGTTCCTTCCGTCGATTTTTTTCACATGCAAGGTGATCCCCGCCGCGAAGGCAAAGCCCCGCAGAAATTCCTCCAGCAGGCAGGCCTCAAAATTTCCCGTCCGTTCCGTGAAGAACTCCACATCATAGCTGAGATACGGCCGGCCGCTGATATCCAGGCTCACCATGACAAGCGCCTCATCCATGGGGAGAAACTGGGTCGCATAGCGGCAGATGCCCGCCTTATCCCCAAGGGCCCGCTTCATCGCCTCCCCAAGAGTAATCCCCAGGTCCTCGATGGTGTGGTGATCGTCCACCTCCGTATCGCCCTTGCAGGCGATCTCCAGATCCATCAGCCCATGCTTGGCCAGCATGGTGAGCATATGGTCGAAAAAGGGAACCCCGCTTTCCAGCGTATACCGGCCGGTTCCATCGAGATTGATTTTCACCGTGATATCCGTTTCCCCGGTTTTGCGCGAAAATTCACCGATTCTCATGTCTCCTCCTCAAAGCGGATGGCCGCCGAGCGGGCATGGGCCGTCAGGCCCTCTGCATTGGCAAACGCCTCCACCTTTTTATATACTTGATAGAACGCATCCCGATCATAATAAAGCGTGCTGGATTTTTTCAAAAAATCGTCCACAGACAGGGGCGAGGAAAACCGCGCCGTCCCGTTGGTGGGGAGAACGTGGTTCGTGCCCGCAAAATAATCCCCCAGAGGTTCGGGCGCATATTGCCCAAGGAAGATAGAGCCGGCGTTTTGAATCCGCGGCAACAGAGCCTCAAAATCGTCCATGCAAAGCTCCAGATGCTCAGGCGCAATGCGGTTGGCCACATCCGCCGCTTCCTCCATATCTTTGGTTACAATGATTGTACCATAATTCTCCAGGGATTGAAATACCGTCTCTTTTTTGGAGAGCAGCTCGGCCTGCCGCCAGATTTCCGCTTCCACGGCATCTGCCATCGCGGCGCTGGGCGTGACCAGAATGCAGGCCGCCATCTCGTCGTGTTCGGCCTGGGAAAGAAAATCCGCCGCGATAAACCGGGGGATCGAGGTATCGTCGGCAATGACCAGAACCTCCGAAGGCCCGGCCACCATATCGATGCCCACCTGCCCGAACACCGCCTTTTTCGCCAGCGCCACATAGATATTTCCCGGGCCGGTGATCTTATCCACCCGGGGCACGCTTTCTGTTCCAAAAGCCAGGGCCGCCACCGCCTGGGCGCCGCCTATTTTCAGGATTTTATCCGCGCCGGCCTCCCTGGCCGCCACCAGCGTGAGAGGCGGCAGCTTCCCATTCTTATCCGCCGGGGAAGCCATCAAAATTTCCTCCACCCCCGCCACCTTGGCCGGGATGATGTTCATCAGCACGCTGGAGGGATAGGACGCCTTGCCGCCGGGGACATAAACCCCCACCCGCCGGAGGGGCCGGATGATCTGGGAAAGACGGATGCCCGGCTTTTCCAGCGCAAACCCTTCCCGCTTTTGCCGGGCATGGTATTCCTCAATATTCCTGGCGCTCTCCCGGACGACCTCAATAAGCGCCGGGTCCACGGTTTCATAGGCCGCCTGAATTTCCTCCTCCGTGACATAGAGCGTGGTTTCATTCACGTCAAAGCCGTCAAACCGCTTTGTATAGGCGAACAGGGCGCTGTCGCCCCGGGTTTTTACCGCCGCCAGAATCTCGTCTACAGCCTTCTGCTGGGCCGCGCAGTCTCCCTGCCCCCGCTCCAAAAGGCGCTTTTTCAGTTCCTTGGTGTCTCCTCCGCATAACCGGATCATTTTTCCGCCTCCAATTCCTCTTTCATTTTGGCAATCAGGGGGGCAATCGCCTCATATTTCGTCTTGAGGCTCACCCGGTTGACCACCAGCCGGGCGCTCACGGCGCAAACCGTTTCCAGCACGGAAAGGCCGTTCTCCTTAAGCGTCCGCCCGCTCTCCACAATATCCACAATTACATCCGAAAGGCCCAGAATCGGCCCCAACTCAATGCTGCCGTTCAATTTGATGATCTCGATATTTTCGCCCTTCTGCTGATAATACATCTTGGCGATCCGGGGATATTTCGTCGCCACCCGGGTGACGGCGGAGGTGATCTCCTGCCGCTTTTTCTCCGCATAACCCGCCACGCAGATGTCGCACTTTCCATAGCGCAGATCCAGCATCTCATAGAGCGGCCGCCCCGCCTCCAGAAGCGTATCCTTCCCCACAACGCCCAGATCCGCCACGCCATGGTCCACATAGACCGGAACATCCGTGGGCTTGACGAGCAGATAGCGCACGTCGTTTTTCCTGTCATAAAATACCAGCTTGCGGGAATCCTCCCGGAGCTCGCTCACATCCAGCCCGCACCGCTCCAGCAAATCCTCCGCCATTTCCGCCAAACGCCCTTTGGCCAAGGCAATCGTTATCTGCATGCTCTCCCTCACTTCCGCCGTTCCGGCTGCGCCTGATCGCTGTAGTAGTATACCGCATCCACATTTTCATCCGCCGCATATCCGGCAAGCACCTCCGGCGCAGGATCGATCTCAAACACCGCCACCTGCCCGGCCTGCCGCAGGGCCTCCGCCTGCAAAAATGCCGCCTTTGCCCAATGCGCCTGGGCCGCCACCACTGTCTTTTTTGTCCTCTTCACGCGCAGGCTGCCCTGCCGTTCCAGCGCGATGAGCACCCGCTTGACCCCGAGGGCAAAGCCGACGGCCGGGCGGTCGATTCCAAATTCGCCGTTCAGCCCGTCATACCGTCCGCCGGAAAGCAGGGGAAAGCCCATTTCATGGGCCATGCCCCGGAACACAATGCCGGAATAGTAATGGTATTTATGCAGCATCCCCAGATCCAGGGACAGATATTTTTCATAGCCAAATTCGCAGAGCAACTGGTAGACCGCCTCCAGATTATCCAGAGCCGCGGCGCAGGCCGCATTGCCCGAAAGCGCCCGGGCCTTCTCCAGGACCTCGCGGCCGCCGAACAGCCCCGGCAGGGCCAGCAGCTTTTCCCGAAGCGCGCTGTCTACTCCCAGCTGATCCAGCCGGTATTCCAGCTCCACGGAATTTTTGTTGTCGATCAGCTCCCGCAGCTCCTCCGCCGTCTCCCCAGGAATATTTCCATCCTGCAGCAGCCCTTTATAGAAGCCCACCTGGCCGATATCGATCTTGAAGCCGGTAAGCCCCGCGCCCAAAAGCGAGCGCACCGCCAGGGCGATGGATTCCGCATCCGCCCCGCTGCCGCCTTTGCCCACCAGCTCCACGCCTGCCTGGGTAAATTCGCTGCGCTGGCCGATGGTATAGTCCTCCACGCCATAGGCGTTTTGGATATAGAAAAACCGGAACTGCCCCTCCTCTGCAAAATTGTTGGAGATCATCCGGGCGATGGGCACAGTGACATCCGGCCGGAGCACGAGGATCCGCCCGTTGAGATCGAAGAATTTGATCATATTTTCCTGCATATAGGCCCCGATTCCGTCTGAGAACACGTCATAGTATTCAAAGGACGGGGTTTCGATCTCTTCATATCCGTTTTTCATAAATTCCTGCCGCAGCGTTTCCTCCAAATCCCGCTTGGCCCGGCATTCCGCCGGCAGGAAATCCTGCACGCCCTCTGGCAGCTGATTTCTGCGCATGGTATTCCGCCTTTCATTTTTAATATGCTATCATGTTAGCACGTTAAATTATTATATGCCATCTTCTGCCTTTTGTCAATTCAAATTATATAAAAAAAATCCTTCTTTTGGCAAGGTATCTCCCAAGTCATGAATTTCATCGATATCTTTTCCATGGCGCGTCAATCCAGCCCGCCCCTGTTCATGTTTTCCAATGGAAATATCCTCTAAAATAATGCAGCCGCCGCCGGATCAATTGACAATGCCCCAAAAATATGCTATTTTGATAAAAACGCGATGATGGAAAGAGTAGCCGTATTTCCCCATCAGAGAGCCTGCTCCAGGCTGCAAGGCAGGCGGGAGACGAAATCCGGCGAACATGGCTCCGAAGCGGCGTTTCCGATGGGTTTCTTAGGGAACGACGGGCTTTCCCGTTATAGAAAAGGGGTAAAACCGACCCCATGAGGCCTTCCGCGCGAGCGGCAAGGTGAACCGAAGTGGCACCGCGGGATTTTCTCGCCTTCTTATTTCCAGATAAGAGGGCGTTTTTTATACCCCCAATTTTATCATCAATGAAAAGGAGAACACCATGGAAAACAAACAGCAGCACATCAACACCAAGTGTGTGCAGGCCGGCTATACCCCGAAAAACGGCGAACCGCGCATCCTGCCCATTTACCAGTCCACCACATATAAATACGAATCCAGCGAGCAGATGGGCCGGCTTTTTGATCTGGAGGAAAGCGGCTATTTCTATACCCGGCTGCAAAACCCCACTAACGATGCCGTCGCCGCAAAGATCGCGGCGCTGGAAGGCGGCGTTGCCGCGCTTCTCACTTCGTCCGGGCAGGCGGCCTCCTTCTTCGCCATCTTCAATATCGCCGGTGCCGGCGACCATATCGTGAGCGCCTCGGCGATTTATGGCGGAACCCTCAACCTCTTCGCCGTGACCATGAAGAAAATGGGCATTGATGTGACCTTCGTCAGCCCGGACGCTTCTCTGGAAGAGCTGAATGCCGCCTTCCGTCCCAACACCAAGGCCGTGTTTGCGGAGACGCTCTCCAATCCCTCCCTCATCGTTCTGGATATTGAGAAATTTGCGTCCTGCGCTCATGCCCATGGGGTTCCCCTCATCGTGGACAATACCTTCCCAACGCCCATCCATTGCCGTCCCTTCGAGTTCGGCGCGGATATCGTCACCCATTCCACTACCAAATATATGGACGGCCATGCCACCAGCGTAGGCGGCGCCATTGTAGACAGCGGCAATTTCGACTGGACGGCCCATGCGGATAAATTCCCCGGCCTGACCCAGCCCGACGAATCCTATCACGGCGTCACCTATACGGAAACGTTTGGAAAGGCGGCCTATATCACAAAGGCCACCGTCCAGCTCATGCGGGATCTGGGCTCCATTCCCTCGCCGCAAAACTGCTTCCTTCTGAATCTGGGGTTGGAAACCCTCTTCCTGCGGGTGGAGCGCCACTGCGAAAATGCCCTTGCGGTGGCCAAATATCTGGAAAAGCACGACAAGATCGAGTGGATCAACTATCCCGGCCTGGAGAGCAGCCCCTATCATGCGCTGGCCCAGAAATATATGCCGGACGGCACTTGCGGCGTCATCGCCTTTGGCATCAAGGGCGGTCGGGAGGCGGCCACAAAGTTCATGGACAGCCTCAATCTGGCAGCCATCGTCACCCATGTGGCCGATGCGCGCACCTGCGTTCTGCATCCCGCCAGCACCACACACCGCCAGCTCACAGATGCGCAGCTGAAGGATGCGGGCGTAGATCCCGGCCTCATCCGCCTTTCGGTGGGCATCGAATATATCGGCGACATCCTGGCCGATATTGAGCAGGCGCTGGAAACCGTCTGATAAGTCCATCATCCTTTGCCGGTCAGAAAAACAAACAACCGGGGCGGGAAATTTCCGCCCCGGTTTTATTCATGCTAAATTTTTGTTTTTCCGCATAAACTCCATTTTCCGGGGCACACTACCCGCGAGGTGATTATTATGGAACAATCTTTGCATGACCTTCCCCTGGGCTTCAGCATGGCCCTGGCACAGAATCCCGAAGCGTTCCGCCAGTTTGGCGAGCTGACCGAGGCCCAGCAAAATGAGCTGATCCGCAAGGCCCATGCTGTGCATTCCAAAACCGAGATGCAGGCCCTGATCTCCGGCATTCTTTCCTAGGCGCCCGGCAAAACCGTCCCGCAAAGAAAAAGCAAAGGCGCTCTCCTCCGCAAACCGGGAGAGCGCCTTTGTTATCTGCTTTTGATATCCAAAAACTCCCTACTTGGACATTTCCGCAAAGACCTCCACCAGGTCGTAGTAGGTCTTGTCAAAGAGCGGCATGAGCTTTTCATAGGCCGCCGTATGCTCCGCAACCGGCTTGTTCACCGAGTTTACTTTCAGGAAGCGGTCGATATCCTGGAAGCCGCCCAGCTCTCCCACGCCCACGCCCGCGACAACCGCGGCGCCCATGGAGGAGACCTCGTCCATATAGTCCAGCTTGATGATGTCCGTGCCGAAAATATCCGCAAAAATCTGACGCACGATATCCCCCTTGGAGAGTCCGCCGATGATGGTCATTTCCGTGATCTCCATATGCTGCTGCAAAAGCCGCAGGATGATGCAGAGGTTCATGCCGATGCCCTCAATGACGCTGCGCAGCAGATCCCCCCGCTTGTTGGACATCTTGAGGCCCGCAAAAACGCCCTTGGCATGGGGATTCCACCGGGGCGAACGCTCTCCCTGCAAATAAGGCAGGAACAAAACGCCGTTGGCTCCCACGGGCGACGCCTCAATCTGCGGATTGATAAAGTCATAAGGGCTCCTGCCCTCTTCCCTGGCCCGGCGCTGCTCATCCAGGCAGATTTCGTTTTTCACCCAGTTGAAGGCCGAACCCGCCGACTGCATGGTGCCGCTGGGGCAATACATCCCCGGCACGACATGGGCCACGTTGACAATCCGCATTTCCTTATCAAACACCGGCTCGCTGGAGGCGCTGGCCACCCAAGCCGAAGAGCCTGCGCAGACATAGCTCTTGCCCTCGGCAATCGAACCCGCGCCCACAGAGGAGCACTGGCCGTCGCCGCCGCCCAGCACCACCTTGGTGCCCGGGGCCAGGCCGCATTCCTCCGCGATTCCCGCCGGGATCTCGCCCATCACCGTCGTCGCCTCAAAAATTTCCGGGAACATCTCGCCGTCCACGCCTGCCAGGTCGATCAGCTCCTGCGACCATTCCCGCTTGACGATATCCATCGCCGCCGTGCCCGAACCGTTGGAGGGATCGATGCCATAGCGCCCCGTCATTTTATAAATAATATAGTCCTTCGCCGAGAGGATTTTGTCCGTCTGTTTATAGGTATCCGGATCGTTGGCCTTGAGCCACATCAGCTTTTCCAGGGTATAGCCGCTGCTGGGCTGGGTGCCCGTGGTGGTGTAGTGTTTCCAGGGATCCATGTGGGTGCGGATATAGTTTTCCTCCTTGGAGGAACGCATATCTGCCCAGATAATGGAGGGGCCAAGAGGCCGGCCGCCTTTATCCATGCAGAGCAGGTTTTGCATCTGCCCGCTGAAGGAAACCGCGACAACTGCCTTTTTATCGATTCCTTCCAGAAGGTGCTTTGTGCTGTCGCAAACCGCCTTCCACCAGTCCTCCGGGTTCTGTTCGGCCCAGTTATTGTTGTAATAATGGGTGTCATAGGGCGCGATTACGCTCTTGATGAGCGCGCCGTCCGTGTCAAACAGCGTTGCCTTGTTGCCCGAGGTACCCAGGTCGTGTGCCAAAAGATATTTCGTCATCCCATTTTCCTCCCAACGAAAGTGTTATAATAGTTATGGAATCATATGCCGTTATAAAAAATTCCGCCCCGATGAATCTGTTCCTATTATATTTGAAAACCAATGGGAATTCAACTGGAAAGTCTGTTCTTTTTTTAGATAAAAAAATTTAAAAAATTTTTCATTTTTATGTAAGAATCCTTCCCTCCCAGGAATATTAAGGATAGAAACAACCAAATTTCAAACCGCAACTAATTGAATACGGGGGGAGGTGAAGCCCATGGGCATAGGAAATGCCCTTGAAAATCCGGCCGGGCAGCCCCTGCGGACGCAAGTTCCGCAGGTGATCTTCAAGGGCACAACCAGTATAGCATATTTCGACAAACTTGACAAATCAAAATAACAAAGGGGAAAAACAAATGAAAAAGAAAGCAAGAAAAATCGTCGTTTGTGTAATGGTTGTTATGTCGATTTTTGCTGTTTGCAGTACGGCGTTTGCAGTAGGTGAAACACTGAGTCATAGCGGGACATCTAAATCAGGATACTATACAACAAATTCTGTTCCGCAAAAGCATGATCCATATCTAAAATGTCAGGCATGGACAACCAACCCAAGCTCCGCAACTATGAGAGCTTACCCGGTTTATAAGAAAAATGACGTGGGGAATTGGATTCAAATAGTTGATGATGAACCGGCGCGTTATGGAACAAAATTTGAACTTCCCAGCCATAATGATTTATGGCATGTTCATCTTCGTATTATGAACGTAGGCAGTTATCAGGGGTATTCCGTATATTCTTCGGGTAATTGGCAATTAGTGGATGCTTAAACAGACATAAAGAAAGGAACAGCCGTATGAATAAGATAATAAAAAAAATTTTTCGTATAAATATTATTCTATTAACTATTTGCTGTTTGCTCTGCTCTTGCCAGCCCACTCCGGAAGAAGCTGTTGTCAGCCAGAAAGGGGATTTGACGGATAAAATCTCAGAAACTGCTGACCCGGGGCAAGCTCCTACAGGGGTGGGGAGCCGGTATATTTATGAAAAAACATATGAAGCATCGGGGAACACGCTTTCCATTGATGTGCAACTCACTGGAGGCGAAGAGGGCCGAATGCCGGTGCTGACAGTGGAGGGAAACCCTTTTGAAAGTGGAGAACCAATGAAGGAAATTGTGACAACATTATTTCCAGATTATCAAATTTACGACTATGCCGAATTAACACAAGAGGACTATGATAAAGAAATAAAAAGATTTGAGTTAGCTCTCTTCCGTGAAAAAAATCATTTAGATCCGGAAACAGGAGAGCCTCTTCCAGAGGGGGAGGAGAGTCTTGTTGGATATCCTATAGCAGATTCCCTGCAGGGACTAAGTAGAGAAGAACGAAATAAGCTAACAAAAGTAGAGAAACTACAAATTTATGTTGATGAATTGAAAGAGAAGGCAACAAAAGCGCCAAGGGATTCCGAATTGAAGCCTGCCCAATATAAAATTGAGGGTAATGTAATTCCTCAGGAGAATCTTCGCATCATGAAGGGTGATATTAAATATGATGTTGATTTTGCAAATTGGGCGGATCGTCCCGGTTCTATTTTCATGGTAAAACGAATGAATGTTGATTCTTCTTTAGTTAAATTACCATTAAAAGCCGAGTTGCCAGCCAACGTAAAAAACCTTGAGGAACAGCAGAATATCGAAAATATCTTGCAATCAATGGGGATTGACTATATGCAACTGAACTGTATCTATCAAGGAGAAGATGCCTGCCAATATATCTATACAAGAGCATATAACGGAGCGCAGGAGGACTATGCCGCGTTCTATCTGGGTCTCACCGCAACAGATGGGGATGGTGTTATCGCACAAAATCTCTGGCAGCAGGAATATTTTCAAATTACAATGTACCAGGGAATGATTCAGGATATTACATGGAACAATCCTTCTCAAATTGTAAAAGTGGATAACGAAAATACCAAAATCCTCCCCTGGAGTGAAATCCAGAAAATCTTTGAACGGCAAATCGGATATATGCTCACGCCTAGTGATGAAAGCCGGGCGGAAGGAATCGGCCAGTTGTTCTGGAAAGCCTCGGATCTCCGGATTAACCGCATCAGCCTAGGGCTGATGAAGGTCATCATGAAGGATACCAACGAATACAAACTCATTCCCGTTTGGAGCTTTTTTGGTCAGGATAATTTGAATACGGAACTTGAGGATTGTCCAGAGAAATGCTATCTCACCATCAACGCCATGGATGGAAGCATCGTTGATCGGGGAGTCATGTACTAACTTAGTCAGCTGACGCAAATTGTAAATAAGGGTGGAAAAGAGTGGTTCGGCACTTTGCATGCTGAACCGCTCTTTTTTCATTTTGTGGTCCGCTTTTCAAACTATCTTCCCCATTTCATGTATCCAAACTTTTAATTTTTCCGTTTGGTCTTGTCCCCTTTCTTTTGGTAAGTTACAATAAAAATACAGACACTTCGTTTTTCATAAAATGTATTTCTCTTCTAAAAAGAAAGGGGCTTCGCTATGTTCCGGAAAAATATGCGCTTTCGCCTTTTTGTATGTTTTTTTGCTCTCCCTCTCCTCCTTTCCGCCTGCCAGCCCACCCCGGAAGAAGCTGTTGTCAGCCAAAAGGGAGATTTGACAGATAAAATCGCAGAAACTGCTGACCCGGGGCAAGCTCCTACAGGGGTAGGGAGCCATTATTCTTTGGAAAAGACCTTTGAACAATCTGGCCATACCCTTATTGTAGACGCTGATATCACGGGTGGTGATGAAAGCAAAATGGCAGTACTGACAGTCGCAGAGAAGCCCTTTGAAAGCGGGGATTCACTAAAAAGAATAGTAGAAGGAGCATTTCCTGAATATACTGTATACAATTATACCGAGGTTACCAAGGGGGAGCTAGAATATGGAATTCAAGAAGCCGAATTGATGATTTTCCGGATTAAAAATAATCTCCATTCCCTTACAGGAGAACCGTTAAAAGAAGGAGAAGAACAAGTAATCTATGCAACAGACTCCTTAGTTGGTAAAGTTACTGATGAAATGACGGATTTAGAAATAATGGAGCTTTATCTTGAGGATTTAAAAAGAATGCAGGCAGAAGCGCCTGCAGATGATGAACTGCCTCCTGCAGATTATATGATACATTATCCAAAAGGCGAAGAATATGCTCAAGGTAATTTTCGCTTAGTAAATGGTGATTCCGCATTAAAAATGGATGTTATCAATATCCAAGAGGGAGAGCGAGGAGGATACTTTTTTGTTTATAATATGATGAGCGATTTTTCAGAGGAAAGAGAGATCCCTTCTATTGCCACTCCCATTTCTGAGTTAAAAGATCCCGGAGAACTTCAGAGAGTACAGCAACTGCTTCAAAATATAGGAATCGATTATATGGAACTCTATGAAGTATATCAGGGAGAAAATGCCTGCAAGTATGTTTTCACCCGGTCCTACAACGGTGCGCAGGAAGACTATGTGGGGGAATATTTGGGATTATCCGTGACGGATGGAGATGGGGTTCAGGTGCAGCGGCTTTGGAAGCCTGAGTATTTCACCATCATCATGAATAATGGTGAAATTGAGGATATTTATTGGAAAAATCCCTCCCAAATCGTAAAAGTGGATAACGAAAATGTAAAAATCCTCCCCTGGAACGAAATCCAACAGATTTTTGAAAAGCAGATGGAATTTTTGTTGACCCCCAGTTCCGAGGGCGGAGATTCCATGTTCTGGTGGAAACCCTCGGATATAAAAATTGAACGGATTACTTTAGGATTGGCGAAAATGCTCATGAAGGATTCCGGGGAATACAAGCTCATTCCCGTCTGGAACTTCTTCGGCCGGGACAACAGCAATTCCGACATGGAAGATGCCGAAGAAAAATGCTATGTCACTATCAATGCACTCGATGGTACCATCATGGATCGAGATGTCATGTATTAACAATTAAAACTGCAAACAAGGGTGGAAAAGAGCGGTTCGGCACTTTGTGTGCTGAACCGCTCTTCTTTCGTGTTTGATCTATTTCCCTTTTCCTTTTCAATATAAAGCGAAGCAGTCCTTTATGGAAAGGCTGGCCCGCTTTTCTTTTACTTTGTATCTTCTGCTTTTGCTGGCATCTCCGAAATCTGTTTCAAAGATTTGCGGAATTGGAAGGTAAACAGGATCACCGTAAAGGAAACAGCAATGAAATCCGCCACCGGCTCCGCCATATAGACTGCCGTCGTCTTATCCGCCGGGAAGATCAGTGGCATCACATAGATTAGCGGAATTAACAGGATAAATTTTCGCATCACTGCCACCAGAATGGACGCCTTTGCATTCCCCAGAGATGTGAAGGTCATTTGGCAGGCGATCTGAATTCCAAAGAGCAGCAGGCAAGCCATATAGATCCGCAGGGCATTCCCGGTGAATGCCAAAAGCGGCGCTGAATCCGTGAACATCGCGGCAAAGGCCTGCGGGAAGAGCATGACAAAGCCCCAGAGCAATGTGGAATAAACGAGGCTGGCCTTCAGCAGCAGCTTATATGCCGCCTTTACCCGGTCGGGATTGCGCGCGCCATAATTATAGCTGATGATCGGCTGAGCGCCCTGGCCAAGCCCCTGTAAAGGCAGCATGGCAAACTGCATAACGCTGGTTAAAATCGTCATCGCGCCAACGGCGATATCGCCGCCATACCGCAGCAGAGAGGAATTGAAGCAGATGGAAATAACGCTTTCGCTGCCCTGCATGATGAAGGTGGATAATCCAAGAGCCATGCATGGCAGAACAATCCCGGCCTTCAGCGCCATGTTTTTCCAATGCAGTTTCAGGCGAGTCTTTTTGCCGCACAGGAAGAGCAGAACCCAGGCGCAGGACATTGCCTGAGAGATGATCGTTGCCAGGGCGGCTCCTTCCACGCCCATCTGGAACGCAAAGATAAAGATAGGGTCCAAAATGATGTTGGCAACAGCGCCGATCAGAACCGACAGCATTCCGGTTTTGGCAAATCCCTGGGCGGTGATAAACGCGTTCATTCCCAAAGTCATCTGCACAAAAATTGTGCCAATAGCATAGATGTTCATATAGTTGACGCCGTATTCAATGGTGTTTTCGCTGGCGCCAAAGGCCATGAGGAAATCCCGGTTCCAAAGCAGCAGAGCCGCCGTCAAAAGAACCGAAATGATACACTGGATTACAAAGCAGTTGCCCAGCGTTTTTTCGGCCGAGGCGTGATCCCCCTTGCCCATATAGATAGACGCCCGCGGCGCCCCTCCAAACCCGGCGAATGCGGCGAATGCCGTCACAATCATGATAAGCGGCATGCAGACGCCCACGCCCGTCAGCGCGGCAGCTCCCACTTCGGGAATATGGCCGATATAGATCCGGTCCACGATGTTATACAGCATGTTGATGACCTGAGCGGTCACCGTGGGGATCGCCAGCTTCCAAAGCAGCCGGCCGACTGGCATCGTCCCTAAAAAGTCCTTTTCCTGGTTCATCTGTTTTCTCCTCTTTCTCCCTCAAGTTTTATATTTTCTGCAATTCGTTTGTTAAATTGAACAACGAGGTTTTCTTCTTCCTCCGAAAAGCCCTGGAAAACCCGTTCCCGGAATCTTTCCCGAACCCTTTCAATCTCCTGTGTAATGGGTTTTGTTTTCTCCGCTAGTGAAAGGTGGATTTTCCGCCGGTCTTTTGTATCCTGCGTCCGGTAAAGCAGGGATTTCTGGATCAGGCTTTCCACAGCCTGGGACACGTTGCTCTTGGCGAGCATGCGCAACTCCACGATATCCGCCGCCGTATCCTTGCCGGGATTATTATAGAGAAAGCTGATGATAGTCGTTTCCATCAGTGTCAAATCATAATGTTCACATACGGGTTTGAGCATGCTGTCATATAGTTTGATGATCCTCCGCATATTGGTGAGAAGCGTCGTTGCCCGCCTCATGCCTTTCCCTCCATTCCTGCCGGTTATTCTAATAGTTCTTTTTATAACTGTTCTTTCCATAAACTATTTTACTCATAACTGGCGGTCTGTCAAGGGGATTATGCTTTTTTGTTCATCTCCGTCAAAAACTGTGTAATTTTACTGAAGATTATTTTTTCTTTCCCGGTTTTTGCATCATTTTTTAAAACAGGTTGTATCCGGCATTTTAACTTTCCGAAATTCTATTGAAAATAAAACATTCGGCAATTTATAATGAAATTACCCACAATCGTATTTTTCACACGCTGCTTATACATCCTATTTCTATTTACTTTTTAGGGAAAGGGGTACAATCATGAAAAGGGCCAAGTCTATTTCTTCTATTCTCGCAATTCTTCTTGCCTTCTGTATTCTTGCTTCCGCCTGTCAGGCCACACCGGAGGAAACCTTCGTTGCACAGAAAACGGGGGACCTGGAGGAAAAAATTCAGGCAACCGCGACGCCCGGGCCGCCGACGGGGGTGGGCAGCCATTACTATTTGGAGAGAACGTATGAATCCTCCGGCAAGACCCTGATTGTGGATGCAGATATCACCGGCGGCGACGAAAGCAAGATGGCGGTGCTTACCGTTGAGGAAAAATTGTTTGAAAGCGGGGATTCGCTGAAAGCTATCGCTGAGGGATTGTTTCCTGGATATAACCTTTATGAATATGGGATCTTTACAAAAACTGACTTGCGTGAACAAATTGCCGAAATGGAATTGATCCTATTTCGTCTACAGAATAATTTACACACTATAACGGGAAAGCCTTTAAAGGAAGGAGAAGACCAGGTTCCCACCTATCTCCCTGAATCCATGCAGTTACCTGTAGATGAATATGATAAGCTTTATGGGGATAAGGAATTCAGCAATATTGAATTAGCAGAGCTTAATTTAAAAGAGCTGCATGAAAAATATAATTCTGCTCCAGAAGATGAAGAATTGGGGCCGCCTCGTTATCAGATCGAATTAAAAAATAGTACTCTTCCCCAATCCAACATTCTTTGTAAAAAAGGGGACATCCGCTACTCCCTAAATTTCATCAATCCTGAACATGGAGAAACCGGAGCTGCGCTATGGGTAGACCGGCTTACAAATTATCACGAAATTGGAGGTGAGTTGGAGGATACTCTCCCAGATCAACCAACACCCTTATCCGAACTTAAAGATCCGGCGGAATTAGAAAGAATTCGTGCTTTACTAAAAAATACAACGGGTATCGATTATATGGAGCTTTATGAATTCTATCAGACGGACAACGCCTGTGAATATATTTTCACCCGTTCTTATCATGGAGCAGTAGAAGACTATGTTGGTGAATATCTGAATTTGAAGCCAACGGATGGGGATGGTGTCGTTGTCCAACAGTTGTGGAAGCCAGAATATTTATCTGTTACCATGTATAAAGGGGAAATATATCAAATTCGTTGGAAGAATCCTTCCCGCCTGGTAAAGGTAGACAACGAATCCGTCAAAATCCTGCCCTGGGAGGAGATCCAGGAGATTTTCGAGCGGCAGATCGGCTATATGATGACGCCTGACGAGGAGGGCCATGAGATGTTCTGGTGGCGCCCCTCCAACGTCAAAATTGAGCGTATCACCCTGGGGCTGGGCAAGGTGCTTATGAAGGATACAAACGAATATAAGCTCATTCCCGTCTGGAACTTCTTCGGCCGGGACGATACTTATGGTTCCATGGAAGATGCCAGCGAAAAATGCTATCTCTCCATCAACGCCCTGGACGGCACCATTGTCGACCGGAACGCCATGTATTAGGCCGGCAAAACGGCAAACAAAAAAGAGAGGGAATCCCCTCTCTTTTTTCCCTTTTAGAATTTTTTGGGACCAAAGCCCACCTTTCGCTGCACCTTTGCCAGCGTCTTATAGGCCGTCTTTGCCGCTTTTTCCGCGCCTTCGCCCATCAGGCGGTTTAAGAACTCCTTATCCGCCCGAATCTCCTGAAAGCGGCTTTGCAGCGGCTCCAGCGCCGAGATCACCGCTTCGCAGACAGCCTCTTTCAACGCGCCGTAATTCATCCCGGCGAAATCCTTTTCCGCCTCCTCGGGGCTCTTGCCCCGCAAAGCGCCATAGATGGAAAGCAGGTTGGAAACTCCTGGCTTTTCCTCGCAACAGCGGATCTCCCCGTCGCTGTCCGTCACAGCCCGCCTGATTTTGCGGGCAATTACATCCGGTGGGTCCATGAGGGCAATATAGCCATTGGGATTGGGATCGGATTTAGACATCTTCTTCTCCGGCTCCTGCAAGCTCATGATCTTGGCCCCGGCTTTGGGGATATAGGGTTCGGGGATAGTGAACACATCGCCATACAGATTGTTGAACCGCAGGGCAATATCCCGGGTAATCTCCAAATGCTGCTTCTGATCCACTCCAACGGGCACAAGATTCGCGTGATAAAGCAAAATATCCGCCGCCATCAGCACAGGGTAGGTATATAGCCCGGCGTTCAGATTATCGGGATGGCGCTGGGCCTTATCCTTAAACTGGGTCATGCGGTTGAGCTCGCCCATATAGGTATAGCAATTCAAGATCCAAGCCAGCTCGGCATGGGCGCTGACATGGGACTGCACATAAATCGTGTTTTTCTCCGGGTCCAGCCCCGCCGCCACCATCAGGGCCAAAAGGTCGCCGCACCGTTTGCGCAGCTCCGCAGGCTCCTGGCGGACAGTGATGGCGTGCATATCCACCACGCAGTAATAGCAGTTGAATTCCTCCTGCAAATCCACCCAGTTTTTGAGGGCGCCCAGATAGTTGCCCAGCGTCAGGTTGCCCGAAGGCTGAATTCCGCTGAAAATCGTCTGTTTCTCTTCCATCATTTTCTCCCCTTCCGCCTCTCTTTTACAGCATATGCAAAATCACGTCGCTTAAGCCATCTTTATCCACACAGTCGGCAAACCGAACCGGCGCGTCTTTCAGAGATGCGATCTGCGCGGGCAGCGGAATGCCGGTGACGGCGGATAACTTGATGGCCGCGTCAAACGGGTCCTCAATGCGCTCCCCGTTCACCGCAAACAGCACATCCTGCACAAATTTAAAGGGGCTGGCGGTGGAAACCGTGATGCTGGGCTTCCGGTCGCCCGTGCGGGTCATATAGTCTTCATAGACCGTCTGGGCCACTGCCGTATGGGGATCCATCAGATATCCATAATTTTTATAGATCCGGCGGATGGTGCGCATGGTGCGCACATCGTCGGCAAAATCCGCATAGAACTCTTCTGCCATCAGCCGCTGATAGCTTCCGTCCATGCTGTACTGTCCCTCATTTTTGAGAGTCTGCATCAATTCTTCGATATATTTGGCATTGCGCTCGGTCACTTCAAAGAGCAGCCGCTCCAGATTGCTGGAAATCAGGATATCCATGGAGGGCGACATGGTCTTGAAGAACATCCGGTTGGTCACATACCGCCCGGAATCGAAAAAGTCCGTGAGCACATTGTTTTTGTTGGAAGCGCAGATCAGCTTTGCCACGGGAAGCCCCATGCGCTTGGCATAATAGGCCGCCAGGATATTTCCAAAGTTGCCGGTGGGGACGGTGATGTTCACCTCGTCGCCCATGCGCACCTCGCCCGCCCGCACCAGCCGGGCATAGGCATAAATATAATACACGATCTGCGGCGCCAGCCTTCCAAAGTTGATAGAGTTGGCGGAGGAAAAGACATAGCCCTTCTCCCTCACCTTTTCCGCCATTTGAGGATCGGCAAACACCTGTTTTACGCCGGTCTGCGCGTCGTCAAAGTTCCCCCGCACAGCGCAGACATAGGTGTTTTCCCCGCCCTGGGTCACCATCTGCAGCTTCTGCATGCTGGAAACGCCTTCCTCGGGATAGAACACGGCGATTTTCGTCCGGGGCACGTCCTTGAAACCCTCCAGGGCCGCCTTTCCCGTGTCGCCGGAGGTGGCCGTCAAAATCAGCACATCCTCCTTTCCCCCGTTCTCTGCCAGCGCCGCGCCCATCAGCCGGGGCAGCAGCTGGAGCGCCATATCCTTGAAGGCCAGCGTGGGCCCGTGGAACAGCTCCAGGACAAATTCTCGTTTTCCCAGCTTTTTCATGGGGGTAACCCGCGCATCGTCGAAATTTTCATAGGCCGCAGTGGTCATGGCGAGAAGCTCTTCCGGATCCATTTCAAAATAGAACCCCAGAACCCGGGCCGCCGCCTGGGCATAGGTCATGCCGCCGATCTCCTCAATACATTCCCGGCTGATCTGCGGAAAAGTTTCGGGAACAAACAGGCCGCCGTCATCGGCGATTCCCTTCAGAACGCCTTCCAGCGCCCCCACAGTGTTTCCCGCGTTTCTTGTGCTGACTAATCTCATACAGTTCCTCCAAACGGCGTTGCCGCTTATTTTTTATTCTTCTATCGCCCCTCCCGCTTGTCTGCGGGAAGGGCTGTAAACGCCTTGCAGCGTCAGATTCTTTTCTTTTTAAGCCACAGTTTCCACTTATCCTTTGTCCAGCCACCACATCTCTTCTAAAAAACCGGGCCTCTTTGCCGTGCATCAACGACAATAGCAGCCAGCAGTGAACGCTCGGGGCATAAAAATTTGTCTCCGCCCCGTCCATGCATACATTATACCATGGAAACAGAAAAAATCCACGAATTCCTACATTTTTGACACAAAAAAGGCGGCTGGGAACATTCCCAGCCACACTTCCTTATGCCGTTAAATCACAAACGCTTTCAAATACTCGGGCATGACCGCCGGATCGGCGCTCACATTTAAAACCAGCTTCACGTTGTTCTTTTCCGCCAGCTGGATAAGAGTTTTAAAGAAAAACTCCATTTCCTCCGGCTGCTTTTTCACGATGTGGATGAAAGCATCCAGATAAATCGCCGAAATATCAAAATTCTGGGCCAGCATGCCGCAGATAAAGCCATAGAGCTTTTCCTCGCTGTCTACACTATATTCCGAAACATCGACGAACCGCACCTGGTGCCGCACATCATACATATAGCGCTTGTCGTCGTCGATGAAAATAACATCTCCCTGCGCGGTCTCCGCCTCCTTGTTGACCATCTCCAAAAGGCGTTTTGTCTTGCCGCTTCCCTTTGTTCCATAAATTAGTTGAACCATTGAAATCATCCCTTTCTTCTTTGTGATTTTTCGTCTCTATTCAAAGCGCCCTTGCGCTTCTTCCCGCTATTCCTGCTGTTCTTCAAATCCAGCCTGCCGGAGGGCCTTTCCGTCCAGATAATCGCATTTGCAGCCCTGGGTATATCCCCTTTTCCGCATCCGCGCCTCGATCCCATCCCGGATCTTCCACCAGCTCATTCCCCCGGCCGCCGCCGAGAATTCCTCCGGAATCCGCCCGGCAATCCGGTGAATCACCATATCCGGCCGGACCACCGCCAAAAACTCCGCCGCCCGGGCGATATATACCTGCGGATCGGGAAGAGGGAGCTCCCCTCTTTCATATTGCTCCGCCATCCGGCTTCCTTTGGCCAGATAGAGGGAATGCAGCTTCACGCCCCCGATTCCCAGCGCGGAGAGAATTTTTGCCCCCTCCACGGCATCCTCCATCGTATCTCCCGGAAGATCCAGAATCATATGGGCAACAACGCCAAACCCCTCGCCCCGCAGGGCCAGGACAGCGTCCAGAAATTCCGCCAGGGTGTGCCCCCGGTGTATGTTTGCAAGTGTACGGTAATTGGGAGTTTGCAGCCCCAGCTCCAAGGTAATGGGCCGTTCCAGCTCCTCCTGCAGCTGCCGGAGCGTTTTTGCATAGGAACGGGATATACAATCCGGCCGCGTGGCAATGGCAATCTCCGCAATCTGCTCCATGGGCATGGATCGGATCTGTTCTGCCAGCCGGGCTGCCGGCTGAAAGGTGCCGGAAAAATTCTGCAAATATAGAATAAAAAGCTCTGCTTTATATTTTCTATGCATGAACTCCCGATTCCTTCTTATTTGTTCCCCAAAAGATAAATTATTTGTGAACGATTCAAAGCCTGCTCCCAGGGGGCTGCAATAATCGCATCCCCTTCCGTCCGCATCCTTGTTGGGGCAGGTGACGGGAAGATTCACCGGCAGTTTATAGACCTTCTGGCCGTATTTTTCCCGATAATATTCCGAAACCGGGTAATAGAGCCTCTCTCGCATCCGCTTCTCCCAGGAAAAAGCAATCCCGTCGCAAGGGCGGGATTGTCTCCATCCGTTTACTTTATTTCACGATCATGGAAGTTCCTTCCATTTCCTTGGGTTTGGGCAAATCCATCATGTCCAGCATCGTGGGGGCGATATCCGCCAGAATGCCGTCCTCCCGCAGCTTGGCGCCCTTCCAATCCTTGCCCACCAGGATAAAGGGCACGGGATTGGTGGTGTGGGCCGTGAAGGGGCCTCCCGTCGCGGGATCGATCATAAGCTCGCTGTTGCCGTGGTCCGCCGTAATGATGACCTGGCCGCCCACGGACAGAATGGCGTCCACCACCTTGCCTACGCACTCGTCTACCGTCCGGACAGCCTTTTCCGCCGCCTCCAAAACGCCCGTGTGGCCGACCATATCCGGATTGGCAAAGTTCAGGATCATCACGCCGTATTCGCCGGATTTGATGCGCTCCACTGCCTTCTCCGTCACCTCATAGGCGCTCATCTCCGGCTGGAGGTCATAGGTCGCCACCTTGGGAGAGGGGATCAGCACCCGGTCTTCTCCCGGGTTGGGCTGCTCCACGCCGCCGTTGAAGAAGAAGGTAACATGGGCATATTTCTCAGTTTCCGCGATGCGGAACTGTTTTACGCCGTTCTTGCTCAGGTATTCGCCCAGGGTATTTTCCAGCGTCTGCGGCTTATAAGCCACATGAATATTCGGGAAGGTCTTGTCATATTGCGTCATGGAGACGAAATACACCGGGAAGTATTCCCGCGCAAAGCCGGAGAATTCCGGATCGATGAAGGTGCGGGTGATCTCCCGGGCCCGGTCGGGGCGGAAATTGAAGAAGATGATCGAATCATCCTTTTTCACCCGCGCCACCGGCTGGCCGTTTTGAGTGATGACCGTGGGCAGAACGAATTCGTCCATCACGCCCGCATCATAGGACGCCTGCATGGCGGCCACGGCGCTCTCATTAAATTCGCCCTCGGATTTTGCAATGGCGTCATATGCCTTCTGCACCCGCTCCCAGCGGTTATCCCGGTCCATGGCATAATACCGGCCGCTGACCGAGGCGATCTTGCCCACGCCGATCTCCTGGAGCTTGGCTTCCAGCTGCTCCATATAGCCCTTGCCGCTGTCCGGCGGAACGTCCCGGCCGTCCATGAAGCAATGAATATAGACGCGATCCAGGCCGCGCTTCTTTGCCAGCTCCACGAGAGCATAGAGATGCTCGTTATGGCTGTGTACGCCGCCATCCGAAAGCAGACCGAAAAGATGCAGGTCTGTGCCGTTTTTCAGGCAGTTATCGATGGCATCGTTGAATTCCTTCACCTGGAAAAAATCCCCGTCCTGAATCGCCTTGGTGATCCGGGTCAGCTCCTGATATACGATGCGGCCCGCGCCGATGTTCAGGTGCCCCACTTCCGAATTGCCCATCTGCCCGTCCGGCAGGCCCACGGACATGCCGGAAGCGCCGATAAAGGTCATGGGGTATTCGGCTTCCAGAGCGCTGATATGCGGAGTTCCCGCCAGCTTCACGGCGTTTCCCTCGCTGTCCTTGCGTTCCCCAAAGCCATCCATGATGATGAGAGCTGTAAATTTATTGTTCATATGCTGTTCTCCTAGTATTTGACGACCTGGCTGAAATCCTCCGCCTTCAGGCTGGCGCCGCCGATCAGGCCGCCGTCGATTTCAGATTTCGCCATAAGCTCGGAGGCGTTCTTGGGGTTCATGCTGCCGCCATACTGGATGCGCATTTCGTCCGCCGCCTCGCCGTATACTTCCCGCACCGCCGCACGGATATCGCCAATCGTCTCGTTAGCCTCGTCGGAAGTGGCCGTTTTGCCAGTGCCAATGGCCCAAATAGGCTCATAGGCGATGACAACGCCTGCCACCTGCTCCTTGGTAAGCCCCTCAAGGGCCAGCTTGCTCTGCAGGGAAACGATCTCTTTCGTGATGCCCTTTTCCCGCTGCTCCAGGCTCTCGCCCACGCAGATGATGGGCTTCAGGCCGGCAGCCAGCGCCGCTTTAACCTTTTTGTTGACGGTTTCATCGGTTTCAGCAAAATACTGCCGCCGTTCACTGTGGCCAATGATTACATATTCCACACCGATAGACGTGAGCATTTCGGCGGAAACTTCGCCGGTATACGCGCCCTTGGGCTCAAAATGCAGGTTCTGCGCCCCCAGATGGATGTTGCTGCCGGCAATCGCCTCTTTCGCAGCGCTCAGGCAAACAAACGTCGGGCAAACGACGACCTCGGCCTGGGCATCCGCCACCAGCGGCTTCAGGGCCTCAATCAGCTCTTTTGCCTCTGCCGGGGTTTTATTCATTTTCCAGTTTCCCGCAATGATGGGTTTTCTCATATTTTTACCTCCAAAAATTCAAGAGGCAGATTGCTCTGCCCTTGAAATCTATGTTCCTATTTATTTCACGTTCAGAGCCGCAATGCCGGGGAGCTCCTTGCCCTCCAGGAATTCCAGAGAAGCGCCGCCGCCCGTGGAAATATGCGTCATCCGGTCGCCAAAGCCCAGCTTCTTGACCGCTGCCGCAGAATCGCCGCCGCCGATGATGGTGATGGCGCTGGCTTCCGCCATAGCCTCGGCAACCGCCTTGGTGCCGCCGGCAAAGGCAGGCATTTCCGCAACGCCCATGGGGCCGTTCCAAATGACCGTCTTGGCCGAGGAGATCTCTTCGGCAAAGATCATGCGGGTGGAAAGCCCGATATCCAGAGCCATGTAGCCATCCGGAATCCCCTCCACGGGAACCGTCACGGTCTTGGCGTCCGCGCTGAACTCATCCGCCGCCACCACGTCGATGGGAAGCAGCATCTTCACGCCCAGCTTGCGGGCCTTCTCCATGAGGGATTTGGCCAGCTCGATGCTATCGCCGTCCACCAGGGATTTTTTCATATCATAGCCCTGAGCCGCCAGGAAGGTGTTGGCCATGCCGCCGCCGATGATGAGGCTGTCAACCTTGGTGAACAGGTTTTCGATGACCGGGATCTTATCCGCAATCTTCGCGCCGCCCAGAATGGCGACGAACGGACGGTCCGGATCCTCCAGAGCCTTGCCCATAAACTCCAGCTCCTTTTTGATGAGGAAGCCGGCAACCGAGGGGAGATAGTGGGTAACGCCCTCTGTGGAAGCATGCGCACGATGGGCCGTGCCGAAAGCATCGTTGACGAAAATATCCGCATAGCTGGCCAGCTTCTTGGCAAATTCCGGATCGTTCTTGGTTTCTTCCTTATGGAAGCGCAGGTTTTCCAGCAGCACTACATCGCCGTCCTGCATTTCGCTTACGGCCTTGTCGGCGCTGGGCCCGATCACGTCCTCTGCAAAGGTCACCTTGGCGTCCAGCAGCTGGCGCAGGCGCTTCGCAACGGGAGCCAGGGAGAATTCCGGTTTGAACTCGCCCTTGGGACGGCCCAGATGCGAGCAGAGAATCACCTTGGCCTTATGGTCAAGCAGATAGCGGATGGTGGGCAGAGCCGCCTGAATCCGCGTCTCGTCTGTGATCTCCTGCTTGTCGTTCAGCGGAACGTTGAAGTCCACGCGAACCAGCACGCGCTTAGACGCAACATTGATATCTTCGATTGTCTTCTGCTTCATAGTTACATAACTCCTTTAATATTTTTTGGATTCCATCGCTTTTTAATTATATATACCCGCTTCGAGCACACGATACGCAATATTTGTGGAATGGTCGGCAACTCTTTCCAGATTTGTCACCATATCCGCATAAATCATGCTGCCCTTGGGGCTGCATTCGCCCTTTAGGAGGCGCTCCACATGGTCGTCTTTCAGCCGTATCTCTAAGTCATCCACGACTTTTTCAATCTCAATGACCTTGTGCGCCGCCGCCTCATCGCCCGTCGCCAGCGCATTGATGGCATAGTGCAGGCATTCCAGCACCCGGTCGATCATATTGTCAAGCTCTCTCTGTCCTACTTCGGAGAAGGATATCTTCTGTTCTACCTCGCTGTAGGTAAATTCCGCCATATTCTCCGCATGGTCGGAAATACGCTCGATATCGCAGACCAGATGGAACATGCTGGAAACCGCATTGGAGTCCTTTTTGCCCAATTCCTCCTGGCTGATTTTAGAGAGATAGTCCGTGATGGAATGGTTTAAAAAGTTCACTATCTCTTCGGTTTCCTTTACCTTGTCGGCAGCCGCCGTATCCTTTTCGTGGAACGCCGCAATCGAGCTGCGGAAGTTATCTTCAGCCATTTTGCCCATGCGGATGACCTCTTTGATGGCCATGCCCACGCCGATGGTGGGGTTTTCCTGGGGCTTATCGAGAATATACTGCAGCTTCTTCTGGCTTGTTTTGGGATCTTCTCCCCGGACGATCAGATACGAAAGCTTAATGAGGAGCTGCGGGAACCATATGAGGATCGCTGTCGTCACCACATTAAAGATAGTGTGGAAATTGGCCAGCTGCCGCTGCACATCGCCAGGCGAGAGATTATATACCCAATCTTTAATGGGCAGAAATTGCAGCAAGATGACAAAGATCAGCGTTCCAAACACATTGAACAGCACATGCACCACCGCCGTGCGCCGGGCCGTCTTGTTGGCACCGATACTGGCCAGAATCGCAGTAATGCAGGTTCCGATATTCGTTCCCAAAATAACATAGATTGCGGTATCCAGCGAAATAATTCCCGTCGAAGCCAGCGCCAGCAATACGCCCATCGTAGCGCTGCTGGATTGAATGATTGCGGTAAACAACATGCCCGCCAGAATTCCAATAAATGGGTTTGTAAAGGTGGAAATAATCTGCCCAAAGGGAGCCCATTCGGCAAGAGGGGCCGTTGCCTGAGCCATAATATCCATGCCCATGAACAGCACGCCAAAACCAACAATAATCTGTCCGATTTTCTGCCATGTCTTGTCTTTCACAAACATGGCGATAACCACGCCCAGGAACAGAACAAGAGGAGCAAAATCCGTCACCTTAAAGGCAACGATCTGTGCTGTAATGGTTGTTCCAATATTAGCCCCCATGCAGACGCTGACAGCCTGGGAAAGGCTCATAAGACCCGCATTGACAAACCCGACGACCATCACCGTGATGGCGCTGGAGCTCTGCACCAGCATCGTTGCTCCGGTGCCCACAGCAACGCCCGCAAAGCGATTTTTGGTCAGCACCTCCAGCCACCGGCGCATTTTGTCGCCAGCTGCCGCTTCTAAACCATCGGACATCAGCTTCATTCCAAAAAGGAACAAACCCAAACCGCCCAAGAGCAGGAACAGCGAGAATATATCCATATCCGTTTTTTCCTCCGTTTTCCATTCCGGGAGCTTTGCCCCGTCATTTTAAGCGTACCGGGAAGCTTGTCCCCCGGGTTTTGATGGGAGAAACACTCTCCCATAAAAGGACCGGATAGAGTCCGCTGTCTGGAAAAACAGAGGAGCCCCCTCGGGTTTTGGCAGATCCGCCGGCTTTTCTAACAGCCGGACAATCCAAACCCATCCATCATATATTTTAAAGATATTTTCCCAGCGCGTCAATAGAATTTATCAGATGAAATCCAAAAATCCCAGCTGGCGCTCAGCTTCGTATACGGCGACCGCGACAGAATTGGACAAATTCAGGCACCGCAGATCCCTGCGCATGGGAATTCGCACAGCCCTGTCCATATTCTCCCGGATCAGGCTTTCCGGCAGACCCTTGGTCTCCTTCCCGAACACCAGATAGTCTCCGTCCACATAGTTTACTTCCGTATACCACTTTTCCGCCTTTGTGGAGAAATAATAGAAATTCCCTCCGGCATTTTTCTGATAAAACGCCTCCATATCCGGATAAACAGACAGCTCCAGCTTATCCCAGTAATCCAGCCCTGCCCGGCGCAGATGCTTTTCGTCGATGGAAAAGCCCAGCGGCTCGATGAGATGCAGCCGCGCTCCCGTCACCGCGCAGGTGCGGGAGATATTTCCTGTGTTTTGCGGAATCTCCGGCTCCACAAGCACAATATTCAGCATTCCGTTTCCTTGCCTTTCCCGCCGGACACCCTTTTCGCCCGGCCTTTTTATATAAAGAAAGCTCCTTCCCATGGGGAGGAGCACATCTCTTCCGGTGTGTTCATTATGGCATATTCCGCCGTATTTTTCAAGCACAGAAAGGGAAATCCGCTATTTCTTCCGCCCGCCCGTCACCCGGATCGCCGCCCGGAACAACCAGTTCCGCTTGGCGGCAATGGCCTTTTTGGGGCAGAATTCCAGGCAGCAGAAGCACTGGATACACGCCTTGGGGTGAATCTTTGCCTTGCGGCCCCGGATCTCGATGGTTTTGACCGGGCAGGTCCGGGCACAGATCCCGCAGCCCACGCAGGCCTTCCGGCGCACTTTGGGCTTGAGGGCAAACCAGCTTTCCAGCGGCTTCACGAGAAATCCCGGCACCTTGCTTTGCAGCAGATGGTTTCCCCGCTGAGAGGCCCGGACAAAATCCTTCACCCGCAGGCTCTCCGGATCGTCTCCCAGGATTTCAACCTCGCCCGAGAACAATCCCCGTTCCCGGGCCAGGCGCAGCATCGGCAGTTCGTCTATGGCATAGCCCGCCAGCCCCGCCGATACCGCGTCCGCCGCATAGGCGCTTGGGGATGCCACAAGGGCGTCCACCTCCCGCGGGTCGCCGCTGCCCGGCCCCTCGCCTTCCATGGCCATGACGGCGTCCACGATGTTGAGCTGCGGCTTTATAAAATCGCAGATATCCACCACCATATCCGAAAAGCTCTCCACCGACTGGTGCTGAAAATGCATCTCAGCCTTCAGCAGGCCGGGAATGACGCCATAAAGGTTTTTCACCGCCCCGGAATAGACCGCCAGGGTGTGGCTTTTCATCTTGGCGATATTCACCACCAGATCCGCCTCCAGCAGAGGCGAGATGACATGCAGGCTTTTGAGCCTGCGGCCAGGCACGGGCACCTCCCGGTCGCTGGTGTCGTAATTCAGCTCCATTCCCGTCTCTTCCGCCACGGGAAGCAGGCCGGCAGCCTCATAGATACCCCGCAGCGCCGCCGGATTATAGACGCCCCCCGGGCTTTCCGCCAGAAGCACATGCGCGCCGCGCTCCACCGCCCGCTTTGCCACCGCGCGGATAACGCTCGGATGCACCACGGCGCAAAGGGCCGGATCGCTTTTCCGCATCAGATTGGGTTTGATGACCACCCGCATCCCCGGGCGGAAAAACGCGTCATATCCCCCCAAAAAGCCGACCGCCCGATCCAGGGCCGCCTGCACCTTTTCCTCTTCATAAGAGTCGCAGCGGACCAGCGCCGCCGTTTCCCCTTCATTCCTCATGGAGCACAAACCTCTCTATGGCATAGGCAAAGCCATCTGCATCGTTATCCAGGGTGACAAAATCCGCGGCATCTTTGACGGCGTCCACCGCGTTTTTCATGGCCACGCCGATCCCCGCGTTTTCCATCATCTCTGCGTCGTTTTCCCCATCGCCCAGCGCCAGCACTTCCTCCTTTTTCAGCCCCAGGATCTCCGCCACCTGGCGGATCGCCCGGCCCTTGGAAACCCCATAATTGGAGATATCCAGCTTCTCCGGCTCGGAATTGACGATCATCACCTTCACCCGGCGTTCCACCTCCGCCCGGACCCGGGCATTCTTCTCGAGATCCCCCTCGATAATCAGGAGCTTGGCCGTCCGCCCGGAGACAGCCTGCATCACCTGCTCATAGGTATCAAACCAGCGAAAGGATTTCTGAAGAATGGGATTTTTTGCAATGGCAAACCACCGGACGGACTCCTCGGTCGCCCTCGTCCGGGGACAGTAGATCAGTTCTTCATCAAAGGCATAGAAGCTGGTGTCCATCTCCCGGGTCACGTCCATCACCGTCTGGATGTCCTTTTCGGGCATCAGCTCCTTGTGATAGAACTTTTTGCCGTCCGGGTCGTGAACAAAGGCCCCGTTGCCCACGATCACCGGCGCCTGAATCCGGAGCTGCCGGATAATTCCGGCGGCGGAGGCGGTGTTGCGGCCGGTGGCGATGGTGAAATGCACGCCCCTCTCCCGCATGGCTTCAATGGCGCGCATAGCCCGGGGCGAAACCTTTTTATCCGATGTCAGAAGCGTTCCGTCCAAATCTGTTACGACTAACTTTATACTCATCTTCCGTTATCTTCCCTCAATGAACTCCCGGATGCGCTTGATGGCCTCGATGATATTTTCCATGGAGGAGGCATAGGAACAGCGGATGAATCCTTCGCCGCTCTTGCCAAAGGCGCTTCCCGGCACGCAGGCAATTTTCTTTTCATGCAGAAGCTGCGTGCAGAACTCCTCCGAAGTCAGGCCCGTAGAAGAAATATTGGGGAAGCAATAGAAGGCGCCCCGCGGCTCGAAACAACTCAGCCCCATTTCCCGGAAGCCCTCCACCACCAGCGCCCGGCGGCGGTTATAGCTGGTCACCATATGGGAAACCTGCTGATAGCCGGAATTGCGTTCACTCAAGAGCGCTTCAATGCCGGCCTCCTGGCTCATGATGGAGGCGCAGAGCATGGAATACTGATGGATTTTCGTCATGGTATCGATGAGGGGCTTGGGGCCGCAGGCATAGCCCAGCCGCCATCCCGTCATGGCAAACGCCTTGGAAAAACCGTTGATGAGCAGCGTCCGGTCCTCATGTCCCTCGGCGATGGAGACATGCCGCCGCCCATAGGTCAGCTCGGCATAGATCTCGTCGGCAATAATCAGCAGGTCATGCTTTTCAATCACGGGCAGAATCGCGTCCAGCTCCTCCCGGGTCATAATCGCGCCCGTGGGGTTGTTGGGATAGGGGACGACGATGGCCTTGGTCCGCGGCGTAATCGCCCGCTCGATGCTCTCGGGCGTGAGAATGAAGTTGTCCTCCTCAAAGGTTTCCACACCCACGGGAACCCCCAAGGCAAACCGCACTCCCGGTTCATAGGAGACATAGGAGGGCGCAGGAACGAGAACCTCGTCCCCGGGATTCAAAATGGCGCGAAAAGCCAGATCCAGCGCCTCGCTGGCCCCCACCGTCACAAGGGTATCTTTGGCGTCGTATTCCAGGTTGAACCGCTCCTTCAGATATTCGACAGCCAGCTGCCGAAGCTCCATTAGGCCGCGGTTAGGCGTATAGTGGGTGCGCCCCGCCTCAATGGAATGAATGGCTGCGTCGCGGATGTTCCAGGGGGTAATAAAGTCCGGTTCCCCGACGCTCATGGAAATCACATCTTTCATCTCGCTGGCAATGTCAAAAAAACGGCGGATGCCCGAAGGGGGCACCTCCTTGACATGCCGGGCCAGCAGCTTTTCGGTATTCACGGCGTGACCACCAGCCTTTCTTCTTTTTCATCCTCCACAAGGATTTCCCCGTTTTCCTTATATTTGCGCATGATAAACAGCGTTTCCGTGCTGGTGACGCCCTCCAGAACCGAGAGCTTTTCCCAAACAAACTGGGAAATGGCCTTCATGGTCTTGGCCTCCACCTTCACAATCAGGTCGCACCGGCCGGAATTCAGGTATACAGCCGTAACCTCGGGGAACTTATAGACCCGGCGGGCGATATCGTTATATCCAAAATCCCGCTCCGGGGATACCTTTAACTCAATGAACGCCTCCGCCGGGGCCAGATCGCCCATCACCTCGGTGTTCAAAACCGCGCTGTAGCGCAGGATGATTCCTTCATCCTCCATGGCCTTGATCTCTTCCGCCACTTTTGCCTCCTCAATGCCCAGCATGGCGGCGATATGTCTATTGGCAATCTTTGCATCCTTGGTCAGAATATCCAGAATTTCCTTGCGAATCTCCATCTTTTCCCTTTCCTTTCTCAAGTGTTATCAATGGGGCCATTATAACACGTTCCCGGTCCCCTGGTCAATTCACATACGAAAAAGGCGGGATGCCTCCCGCCCTTTATTCTCTCTCTTATTTTTTGCTGATAACCTGCTTGCGGTGGTGAATCAGGGCCAGGTAGGCGTCGGAATCGATATCCTTGATGATGTTTTCCAGCTCGCTGTCCGAATAGGTCGTCGTCCGCCCTTCGGCAAAATCCTGATCGATCACTGCTTTGATCTTCTCCACCAGCTCGGATTTCTTCTCGATCTCCATGCCCTTCAGCTTGAAATGGGAATTGATCCAGTGGGCAATGCCCGCCGCGCCCGAATGGGCCCCGATCATGACGCCCGCCGGCCGGCCGAGAATCTTATCCGTGTTGAAAATATTATAGATCTCCTCATCCTTCAAGAGCCCGTCGGCATGGATGCCCGCCCGGGTGGAATTGAAATTCCGGCCCACAAACGGCGTCCGCTCGGGGATGGCATAGTCCAGCTCGTTTTCAAAATACTCCGCGATCTCGGTGATAACTTTCAGATCCATGCCGTCCGTGCGGCCCTTCAGCTGGCAGTATTCAATAGCCATGGCTTCCAGCGGGCAGTTGCCCGTCCGCTCCCCGATGCCCAGAAGCGAGCAGTTGACGCTGGAGGCGCCATAGAGCCAGGCAGTCGCGGCGTTGTCCTCCACCTTATAGAAATCGTTATGTCCGTGCCATTCCAGAAGCTCGCTGGGAACGCCGGAATAGAACCGCAGGCCATAGACGATGCCCGGAACGCTCCGGGGCAGGGATGCGCCCGGATAGGAAACGCCGTATCCCAGCGTATCGCACATGCGGATTTTGATGGGGATTCCCGATTCCTCCCGGAGCTTCATCAGCTCGCTGGCAAAGGGAACGACAAAGCCATAAAAATCAGCCCGGGTGATATCCTCAAAGTGGCAGCGGGGCTTGATGCCAAAGGACAGGGCGTCCTTGACAATCCCCAGGTATTTATCCATCGCCTGGCGGCGGTTTAATCCCATTTTATTGAAGATGTGATAGTCCGAGCAGCTCACGAGAATTCCCGTTTCCTCGATCCCGATGCTCTTGACCATCTCAAAGTCCTTTTTGTTGGCCCGGATCCAGGTGGTGATCTCCGGATATTGATACCCCAGGTCACGGCAGCGTTCCAGCGCCTCCTGGTCTTTTTTCGTATAGACGAAGAACTCGCTTTGGCGGATGATCCCGTTGGGGCCGCCCAGTTTATGCATCAGCTTATAGAGATCCACAATCTGCTGCGCCGCAAAGGGGGCCCGGGCCTGCTGCCCGTCGCGGAAGGTGGTGTCGGTGATCCAGATTTCATCCGGGAAGTGCATGGGAACCACCCGATGGTTGAACCGCACTTTCGGTACGTCGTCATAGGAAAACATATCCCGATAGAGCACCGGCTCCGGAACGTCCTGCAGCCGGTAGTTATAGTCCTTTTCCTGCAATAGATTCGTGCGCTTATATTGCTTTTCCAAAATGAAACTCCTCCTTTTCTCCTGGTTTCCTCCCTTGCCGGGGCATCAATCCTCCACTTCTCTGCAGAATTTTTCAATCCGTGCAAGGCCCTTTTTGATGTTTTCCTCCGAGGTTGCATACGACAGGCGGATATAATCGTCCGCACCGAAGGCTATGCCCGGCACGACGGCAGTCAGCTCGTTTTCCAGCAGAAGCTCGGCAAATTTCACCGAACCCGTGATGACCTCGCCGCGGTATTTCTTGCCGATAAGGCCGCGGATGCTGGCGAAAATATAGAATGCGCCTTCCGGCTCCCGGCAGGACATGCCCGGCACGGCGTTGATCAGCCCGGCCATCAGCCTGCTGCGGGAGGCAAACACCTCCACCATCCGCGCCTTATCCTCCTGCGGCCCGGTAAGGGCGGCAACGCTGGCATACTGGGCAATCGAGCAGGGATTGGAAGTGGAATGGCTCTGATAGCTTCCCATCACCTTGGCCACCTCCGCCGGGGCGATGGTGTACCCGATCCGCCAGCCGGTCATGGCATAGGCCTTGCTCATGCCGTTGACAATAATCGTCCGCGCCTTGGCGTCATCGCTCATCATGGCGATGCTCATGGCTTTTCCCGTATAGATCAATTCATCATAAATTTCATCCGCAACGATATACAGATCGTGCTTTTCCGCCAGCCGGGCGATCTCTCTCAGACATTTTTCGGAATAGACGCAGCCGCAGGGATTGGATGGGCTGTTTACGATGATCGCCCGTGTCTTTTTCGTAACCGCCGCCTCAATATCCGCGCTGCAGGGCGCAAAGCCGTCTTCCTCCCGGGCCTCCACAAAGACCGGGACGCCGTCTGCCATTTTGACGAGCTCCGGATAGGTGAGCCAATACGGCGTGATGATGATGACTTCATCCCCGGGATTCAAAATCGCCGCAAAGGTATTGAACAGCGAATGCTTGGCGCCGCTGGAAACCACCACCTGAGCGGGGGCGTATTCCAGCCCGAATTTATTTTTATACCGGTCGCAAACCGCCTGCTTCAGCTCCAAAATGCCCGAAGCCGGGGTGTATTTTGTCTTTCCCTCACCGATGGCCGCAACGGCCGCTTCCTTGATATACGCCGGCGTGTCAAAATCGGGTTCGCCCGCGCCGAAACCGACGACATCCTTGCCCGCCTGTTTCATCTCCTTGGATAATGCATCGATTCCCAATGTCAGCGATGGCGAAATGCCCAGCGCCTTTTTTGAAATTTGCATGCTTTGCTCCTCCCAAAGTTTTAATTCCTGTATACTATCATAAACCATCCGCCCGCAAAATACAAGATGTAAATGAAGAATTTTAAATCAAAAATTGCATTTTTCTCTTTATATATGCGGTTTTGTTCTCGAATGTTTCTTTCGATGGTTTTTCGTAAATCAAATTTTTCATTTTGCAGAATCCTATCCCTTGCAGGAAAACCGCGCTTTTTCCTTGCATTTCGCTTTTTTTTGGTGTTGCGCTTCTTCCCGCTTCCCGGTACAATAAAATCAAATGACAATGCTAAGAGGAGGAACCAACCATGAGCGATTATATCATCTCCACCAGCTCCACCACCGATCTGCCCGAAAGCTATATTAAAGAACACGGCATCCTGTGTCTCCCCTTCTCCTTTATCATCAGCGACGAACAGTATGAAGATAATTTTGGAAATTCCATGCCCGCTCCGGTTTTTTATAACCGGCTGCGCAACGGCGAAATGTCCCGAACTTCGCTCATCAATGCGGATGCCTTTGAAAAGGCTTTCCGGGAGATCCTGGAATCCGGGCGGGATATCCTGCATATCGAGTTTTCCTCGGCCCTCAGCGGCAGCCTGCAAAATGCGCGGACCGTGGCCGAAAAGCTCAATCCCCTCTATGAAAATAAGATTATCGTGGTCGATTCCCTCTGCGCTTCCCTGGGTCTCGGCCTGCTGGTGGATTATGCCGTGCGCATGAAGGAAGAGGGCAAATCCATCGACGAAGCCGCCGGATGGGTGGAGGAAAACAAGCTCCATATCATCCACTGGTTCACCGTAGACGATTTGAACTTCCTCAAGCGGGGCGGGCGGGTTTCCGGCGTTTCCGCCTTTTTGGGAACCATGCTGAAAATCAAGCCCATCATGGATGTGGACGACCAGGGCCGGCTGATTCCCCATTTCAAGGTTCGCGGCCGCAGAAAGGCCATCACCGGCATGTTTGAAAAGATGAAGGAGGATATCCTCCATCCCGAAGGACAGCGGGTGTTCATCAGCCATGGCGACTGTTTAAAGGATGCGGAATTCCTGGCGGGCCTCATCAAAGATGAATTCGCCATCGACAGCGTTCTCATCAACTATGTCGGCCCGGTTATCGGCAGCCATTCCGGCCCGGGTACACTGGCCCTGTTCTATTACGGCAAGCAGCGTTTCTAGGCTCGCGGCAGCGTGAAGCGCGACGCGATAAAAAGCGCCATGTTTTTTATAAGCATGGCGCTTTTCTATTTATCTCAGCCCTCCTGATCCTTGGGCCCGGCCTTTTCGCCGGCTTCCGTGCCGTCTGCCGCGCAGGTAATTGCGCCCTCGCTGTTCCTCTCCCGTTTTGCAATAATATTCTCGCTGGTTTCCATCCGCTTTTCCGGCAGACAATCTGCCATAATTGGCCTTGCCGAATCACAATCCTTTCGGAAGATGGTTCATTATCATCCATTCGCCGCTTTTATTCTCATAGCCCAGTGGCCGCCCAGAGCGGAAGAGTGGAGCGATAGGTAATAGGTTTGGCATTCCTGTTAAAACCGTCGTAGCAAAGCAAAATCGCCCATCTGCCGCGCTTTTTACTGCCAAGCCCCCCGACCCCCGGGGCCATGGGCAGCATCACCGCGGCCAGTCTCCTGTCTTTCATAAAGTCTCTCGGTTTTTCCTTTCGTTTCTTCCGCCCGACAAGATAAATCCATTGATTTTTTAGCTTTTTCTTCCTCTTAGATTTTTCTTCAGCCAAATAAAAACGGCAGAGGCCTTTTTCCTCTGCCGTTTTTCACATTGACCGAAAAACTGCCGTCCTATTTTTTGGGCGTTCCGTCGCTGTTCAAAAGCGGCAAGTGCTCCAGATAGGTGATGTCATTACGGTACTGAGCGTCGCCCTCGGCCAGAATCGCCATCCGGCCCACCACCTCGCCGCCGGCTTCCCGAACCAGCTTTTCCACCGCCCGGAGCGATTCCCCCGTGCTGATAACGTCGTCAATAATCAGGACGCGCTTTCCCTTCATGGCATCCACATCGTTCTGGTCGATAAAAAGCTGCTGCTTCTTGGCCGTGGTGATGGAATGCACCTCAATGCCAAAGGGCTTTGGCATATAGACCTTCACGGCCTTGCGGGCGATGAGATAATGGTTTTCTCCGCTCTGCCGGGCCATTTCATGCACCAACGGAATCCCTTTGGCCTCGGCCGTAATCATAATATCATGCTCGGGCATGATCTTGATCAGCTCCCGGGCGCAGGCCACCGTCAGCTCCACATCCCCGAAGATGACAAACGCCGCAATGCTTAAGTCGTCGTTGAGCTTACATACGGGCAGATCCCGCTCCACACCAGCTACCTTGAGTTTATACGTCAGTTCCATGTTTCCTCCGTCCCCTCCGGCCCGGCTTTACGCCGCGGCCCTTTATTTGGAAAAATCGAAATGCAGTTCCTCGTCGTCCTCCGGCTCCTCGTCCGGCACGCGGGAGATATCCGCCCCCAGGGCGATGAGCTTCTTTTCAATATGGTCATAGCCCCGGTCAATATATTTGATGTTGGTGATCTCGGTCACGCCGTCGGCCATGAGTCCGGCCACGATAAGGGCCGCCCCCGCCCGGAGGTCGCTGGCCCGCACCGGCGCGCCCGTCAGTTTTTCCACGCCTTCCACCACAGCCACCCGGTCGTCAATGGTGACATTTGCGCCCATGCGGCGGATCTCATCGATATGCTTGAACCGGGATTCAAAAATATTCTCCACGATCACGCTGGTGCCCTCCGCCGTGCTCAAAAGCACGGTGGCCGGCTGCTGCAGATCCGTGGGGAACCCGGGATAGGGCAGCGTTTTGATGCTCACCCGCCGGGGCCGCTTTGTGCAGCGCACCCGCAGGGAATCATCCCCCTCTTCCACCTCCACGCCCATCTCCAGGAGCTTGGCCGTGAGCGCGTCCATATGGGTGGGGATCACATTCTGCACGGTGACATCGCCCCGGGTCGCCGCGGCGGCGATCATCAGCGTTCCCGCCTCGATCTGGTCGGGAATCACGCTATAGGAGCAGCCGTGGAGCTTTTCCACGCCCCGCACCTTGATGATGTCCGTCCCTGCGCCCTTGACCTTGGCGCCCATGCAGTTTAAAAAGTTGGCCACGTCCACCACATGCGGTTCCTTGGCCGCGTTTACAATCGTTGTCGTTCCCTGGGCTTTGGCCGCTGCCAGCATGATGTTGATGGTCGCCCCCACGGAAACCTGGTCTAAATAGACGTCTTTACCCACCAGCTCCTCCGCCTTGGCCATGAGAAGCCCGTTTTCAATATGGACGTTGGCGCCCAGCGCCGAAAGCCCTTTGATATGCAGGTCGATGGGCCGCCGCCCGATGGCGCAGCCCCCGGGCAGATAGATCGCCGCATCCGAAAAGCGCCCCAAAAGCGCCCCCACAAAATAATAGGAAGCCCGCAGCCGTTTGGCTAGGTTGATTTTGCCGTCCGTCCGCCGGACGCCGGTGGTGTCGATGGTGGCCGTGCCCTCTTCGTCAAGACTCACCTTGGCCCCCATCTGCTGCAATATATTTAAAAGAATGAGTACATCGTCAATCCGGGGCAGATTTTCAATCGTGCAGACATCTTCCGCAAGAATCGTCGCGGGCAGAATGGCCACGGCGGCGTTTTTCGCCCCGCCGACGCTCACGCTCCCCCGAAGTGCCTTGCCCCCACGGATCACAAATTTCTCCTTCATCCGCTCGCCTTTCCTCCTCGTTTGGCATTCTCATGATACCGGCGTATTATAGCAGGAAACCCGCGCTTTTGCAAGCGCCGGCCTTTCCCTATTTAGAACATCTTCTTTTTCCAGAGAATCAGGGCCCCGATTCCCGTCGCCAGGGCGGATATCCCAAAGACGATCCAAAATCCCAGGGGATTATCCGCAAAGGGAATGTTGGCCACATTCATCCCCCAAAGCCCGGAAAAGATCGTCGGGATCGCGAGGATGATGGTGATGGAGGCCAGATATTTCATCACAATATTCAGGTTGTTGGAGATCACGGATGCAAAGGCGTCCATGGTCCCCGAAAGGATATCCCGGTAAATGTTGCACATCTCGATGGCCTGTTTGGATTCGATGATGATATCCTCCAAAAGGTCGGTATCGTCGGGATAGCGTTTGATCAGGTTGCCCTTTAAAATCTTTTCCAGAACCACCTCGTTGGATTTCAGCGAAGTAGAAAAATAGACCAGGGATTTTTCCAGCTTGAGCATCTGGATCAGCTCCCGGTTTTTCATGGATTTGTGCAGCGCCGTCTCCACCTGGGTGGAAGCCTTGTCGATCTGGCGCAGGTACTGCAGGTATTTGGATGCGTTTTTATAGAGCAGCTGCAGCACAAGACGGGTCATTTTGCATGTATCGAAGCTGCGCACCCTCCGGTTCCAGAAGTCCTCGATGAGCGAGGTTTCCTCCAGGCATACGGTGACAACGTTTTTCTCCGCCATGATGATGCCCAGCGGCACCGTGTCATAGAGAAAAGAGCCGTCTGCCGGAACCACGATGGGAATATCCACAATGATGAGCGTCTGTCCGTCCTCGTGGTCGATCCGGGAGGGTTCCTCCTCGTCCAGGGCGGCCATAACAAAGCTGCGCTCGATTCCCAGGGTGGTTACCACCCGCTCCACTTCCTCTTCCGAAGGATCTGTCAAATGGATCCAGGCGCCCTCCTCCATCCGGTCAAGCTCCTGGTATGTGTTATTATGTGCTGTTGTGACAATTTTAATCAAAGGTACTCCCCCGCTTTCCCGCCGGAGCCTTCCTTTTTATGCAGTCAGCGCAAAACGCTGCCGCAAACCCCGGCGTTTTTCATTCTTTTCCCCTCGTTTAGGGTCTGCGTCCACGTTCTGTTCCTCCCGTAAAAATTTTGCCCGCTTTTGGGCATAAGGATTTCCCAATCCCCATTTTCCCGGGCATTGGAGCATATCCTTTATTTTGATTATAGCTATTTTCCCAAATAAAAGCAACCGTTTTGGCGGAATTGGGCGGATTGGTTTTCTTTTTTCCGCAGATGGTGTATAATGTAAAAAACCATTCCGCCGTCCGGGGCGGAACCAGAGGATGCCGCGGCGCATAGGCCGCCCCGCAGGAGCATATAGCTATGAAGCAGGAATATACGGTCGGAGATATCGTGGAGACAAAAAAGCCCCATCCCTGCGGCAGCAGGGAATGGGAAATCACCCGCACCGGCGCGGACTATAAGATCAAATGTCAGGGCTGCGGGAGAATCGTCATGCTGTCATATCCGGATTTTATCCGCCGCGTGAAGAGGATAACAAAGAAAAATGGGCAAGCATAGTGTGGAAGAGAAAAAAACATCGGCCGCAAGAGAAGCCCTCAGCTGGGTCTTTTGTATCTCCGTCGCCATTTTGGTGGCGCTCTTGCTGCGGATTTTTGTCTTTGAGCTGGTCATGGTGCAGGGCGAATCCATGGAACACACTCTGCATAACGGGCAGACGGTTTTTGTGGAAAAAGTCAGCCGGAATTTCGGCAATCTGTCCCGGCGGCAGATCGTCATCGTCAAATATCCCGGCCGGGAGGGTGCCTTTGTCAAGCGCATCGTCGGGCTTCCGGGGGATACCATTGAAGTGAAGGAAGGCGCGCTCTATGTCAACGATGTCCGCCAGGATGAGCCCTATATTGCCGAGCCGTATATTTTGCAGGATTTCGCCAGGGTAACCGTGCCGGAGGACTGTTATTTCGTCATGGGCGACAATCGGAACAATTCCATGGACAGCCGGGACCCCACCGTGGGCGCCATCCCCTTTGACCAGGTCATCGGCCACGCCATGTTCGTCATCTGGCCCCTGTCGGATATGCAGGGATTGACAAATGCTTAAAAACGTGCAGAAAAGCCGGCAGCTTGCCGGCTTTTTTATTGCTCCGCTTTCTCATTCATCCTTTGCACGGTGCTCCAGGCAATGGTTGAGCTTTTTTATTTTGCCCCGCCAAATGCCATATTGCAAGAGCCACATCCCCGCAAATATCAGGAGAAAAATCAGGAAATAGCTCAAAATTCCCGCTGCGGTGTGTTCCATCCAGTGCGTCAGATAGGCGATGGGCAGCATTCCCGCGCTGAGCACGGCAAAATAGATTCCCGTCTGTTTCACGATGCTCCAGCTTTCCATCTCCCAGATGACGGACGCGCCCCCGCAGACCGCCCCGAGCAGCCCGCAAAGCGCCGTTTGGAAGGCAACAGCGCCGGCCTCGCTCCCCATCCAGTGGATCAGCTCCGGCGCACATGGCAGAAACGCCCCCTCCCCCCATCCCAAAGAGATGATGAGGCTGATCACATGTCCCACGGCAATTCCCAGGGGAAACCCCAAAAGCCCCCGCAGCCATATTTTTTTCTTCATTTTTCCTTCCTCCTTATATTCCCAAAGCGCGTTTGATTTTGCTCACATACCGCCGGGACGCATAGGCCATCGTGCCGTCAAGAAGCGTCACGCAGATGGTTCCCGCCAGGCTGATGTCAAAATTCTTTACTTTCCGCATGTTGATGATTTCCCCATGGGAAATGCGGAGAAATTCCGAGCGGGGCAGGCGTTCCTCTGCCTCATAGAGCCGCAGGCGCAGCACATATTCTCCGTCGGGCGTCTGCGCCAGCACCTTTTGCCCGGCAGTATAAACCCGCCAGATGTCTTCCGGCTCCAGAAGCCGGAGTTTTTGCTCCCGGATCCCCGCAAGGCAGGACGGATGCTCGGATGAAAGCCGTTTTATGAGGGCCTCGATCTCTCCCGTCATGGCGTCCGTCCAGATGACCACCTTCGGCTCCTTATACGCCCCGTCTATTTTGACCTCAATCTGCATTTTGGCGTCCTCCTCTCTTTCTGTTTCCAGTATAGGCAAAACCGTGCTCTCCTTCCACCTTTTTTCTACAGATGGTCGGATTTGGCATATATTCGGCAGCCTTTCCCCTTGCCTTACTTTCTTTGAAAAGAAAGTAAGCAAAGAAACTTTCACGACTTTTATCTTCTACTCCCGTGGATTCAGCAGCCCTACCAGATGTTTTTCCGGCTCCGTTTTTTCTTCCGCTTCTCTCTTTGAAAAGAAAGCAAGTCAAAGAAACTTTCACAACTTTTTTCTTTTACTTCCCGCGGATTCAGCGGCCCTACCAGATGTTTTTCCGGCTCCGTTTTTTCTTCCGCTTCTCTCTTTGAAAAGAAAGCAAGTCAAAGAAACTTTCACGACTTTTATCTTCTACTCCCGCGGATTCAGCGGCCCTCCCAGATGTTTTTCCAGCTCCGTTCTTTTCTTCCGCTTCTCTCTTTGAAAAGAAAGCAAGCAAAGAAACTTTCACGATTTTTTCTTCCATTTCCCCGCAGATAGGGAGGCATGTACATAAAGAGTTTTAAAAAGGCGAAAACCTTTCAAGAATGCGTCCTTTCCTCCTTTTTTTGGCATAAAAAAAGAGACGCGGCTTCGCGTCTCTTTATCCTTGCGGTCTTTTATGCCTCCGGCGCGGCAATAACTGCCTTGATCCGGCGCACGCCAGCCGAAGAGCTCTGCTCCTTTTTGATCTTGAAGCTGCCCAAATCCCCGGTATTCGCCGCATGCGGCCCGCCGCAGATTTCCTTGGACCAGCCCTCAATGGTATACACCTTGACCACATCGCCATATTTGGAATCGAAAATTCCCGTGGCGCCGGCTTTGCGGGCTTCCTCAATGGGCAGCTCCTCGCAAACCACCGGGATCTTCTCGGCAATCGCCTGGTTCACCAGCTTTTCGATCTCCGCCAGCTCCTCCTTGGTCACCGGGCGGGGGAAGTTGAAGTCAAACCGCAGCCGCTCCGCCGTGATGTTGCTGCCCTTCTGGATGATGTTCGGATCCAGCACCTTCTTCAGGCAGGCCAGCAGCAGGTGCGTCGCCGTGTGCAGCTTGGCCGTCTGTTCGCCAGTATCCGCCAGGCCGCCTTTGAACCGCTGTTCCGCGCCCGCATGGGATTTCTCCTGGTGCTTTTTAAACGCCGCTTCATATCCCTCCATATCCACCGAGAAGCCCCGCTCCCGGGCCAGCTCTACGGTAAATTCCACCGGGAAGCCAAAGGTATCATAGAGCCGGAAGGCGCTCTTTCCGGGAATGACATTTTCCTTCAGATAGGTCACCAGCTTTTCAAATTCCTTCATGCCCTGCTTGATGGTCTTTTGGAACCGCTCCTCCTCCAGATTCAGCTCGGAAAGGATCTTTTCGCGGTTTTCCTCCAGTTCGGGATAGACGTCCTTATATTGCTCAATGACTTTCTCCGCCACTTTGGAGAGCTGCCCCTCGGCGATCCCCAGCGTTCCGGCAAAGCGGATCGCCCGGCGGATCAGACGGCGCAGCACATAGCCCTGGTCCACATTGGAAGGCGTCACGCCGTTGCGGTCGCCCAAAATGAAGGTGGCGCAGCGGATGTGGTCGGCCACGATGCGGAAGGCCCGGGTGGTCTCCTCGTCGTCTCCATAGTGCTTTCCATCAGAAAGCTCGCTGATGGTTTCCAGGATACCGCTGAATACATCCGTGTCATAGACGGATTTTTTGCCCTGCAGGATGCAGATGGTGCGGTCCAGCCCCATGCCCGTATCCACGTTTTTATGGGCCAGCGGCTCAAAGGTCCCATCTTCCTTTTTGTTATACTGCATGAACACATCGTTCCAGATTTCCAGATATTTGCCGCAGTCGCAGGCCGGGCTGCAATCCGGGCCGCAGGCGGGTTTTCCCGTGTCGATGAACATTTCCGTATCCGGGCCGCAGGGGCCGGTCACGCCGGCAGGGCCCCACCAGTTGTTCTCCTTGGGCAGATAGAAGATATGCGATTCCTCCACGCCCATAGAACGCCAGAAATCGTGGGATTCCTCGTCCCGGGGCGCGTTTTCATCCCCGGCAAAGCAGGTGAAATAGAGCTTGTCCTTGGGGATGCCCAGGTATTCCTCGCTGGTCAGAAATTCAAAACTCCAGGCAATGGCCTCCTTTTTGAAATAATCTCCCAGAGACCAGTTGCCCAGCATCTCGAAAAAGGTGCAGTGGGAAGCGTCTCCCACCTCGTCAATATCCCCCGTGCGGACGCATTTCTGCACGTCCGTCAGCCGGGTTCCCGCCGGATGCTTTTCCCCCAGAAGATAGGGAACCAGCGGATGCATGCCCGCCGTGGTAAACAGCACGGTGGGGTCGTTTTCCGGGATCAGGGACGCGCTTGGAATGATGGCATGTCCCTTGCTTTCAAAAAATTTGAGATACAGGCTTCTCAGCTCGCTGCTCGTCAGTGTTTTCACGTTTCTCTTCCTCTCTTAATATCTTATATGTAAATTCTTTCCTGCCTCCAGGGCGCGAAAAGACGCCGCCCCGGAATCCGCCCCCGGGGATACGCCGCCCGCGTCTCATCAAAAACTGAAGATATCCTCCCGGTCCTTGGGGTCCGTCGCCACTTCCACAATGGCGGCGGCGATCACCTCAGCCAGCTTGACGATATCGTCGATCTGCATATATTCGTTGGGCCCATGTTCCACATCCGGCCGGTCTTTGGGCACCGGGCCGAAGGCCACGGAATTTTTGAAGGCCCGGGCATAGGTCGCCCCGGCGCAGCAGCAGCATTCCGCTTCCTCGCCGAACTGGTCTTCATATACCCGCTTCAGGGATTGGATGAAAGGCGTGTTTTCGTCCACATAATGGGGCTCCATGGCATGGAGGATCTCCGCCTCGATGCCCAGGGGCGCAAAGACGTCTTTTACCCTGGAAAAGATCTCCGCCGCATTCATGGAAATGGGGAAGCGGATATCCAGCTTGGCCTCCATGCCGTCCTCCCGCAGCTCCATCGCTCCCAGGTTCACGCTGAGCGCGCCGGAAAGCTCGTCGCTCCCCGCAATCCCCAGCGTCCTCCCGTCGATTTCCAGGCCCACCTTGGAAGCCAGGGCATAGGTGAACTGCTCAGCCGCCCCGTCCGACAGGGGGAGAATGTTCAAAAAGGCCAAAAGATAGCAAAGGGCGTTGACGCCCAGCTCGGGATGCGCGCCATGGGCGGCCTTTCCCTCGCAGTATACCTCCACTCTTCCGTCCCCGCCTTCCACCCGCAGGGAGGCGGGCAGGCCCTCGCCGAACACCTCCGCCATCTGGGCGATGGTTTCCCTGGGCGCCCGCAGCGTGCAGCGCGCCTTGTTGGGAACGATGTTGGGCCGGCTTCCGGATTGCAGGCTGAGAATCGCCGTTCCGCTTTCGCTCACGCCGCAGGCGCGGAACAACCGGATGTGCAGAGTCCCCTTCTCCCGGTTGATGATGGGGAAAAACGCATCCGGGGAGATGACGTAATCCAGCTCGGGATAATGGGCTTTATAGTAATCGATGTCGCCCCAGCCGCTCTCCTCGTCGCAGCCGAAGAACACCTTGACCTGTTTATTTAAGCTGATGCAGCTGTTTTTCACCGCATGCAGAGCATAGAGCGCCGCCACCGCCGCGCCCTTGTCGTCCACGGCGCCGCGGCCATAGATCCGGCCGTCCTTGATCACCGCCTGAAAGGGGTCCGTCTCCCATCCCTCTCCCGCCGGGACCACGTCCAGATGGGTCAGGATGGCGAACGTCTCGCTGCCGCTGCCATAGGTGGCATATCCCATGTGCCCAAAGAGGTTGACGCTCTCCAGATCCAGCCGCTCCGCCCGGTCCAGCATCATCATAAGCGCCCGGAAGACATTTCGCCCATAGGGCATGTTCAGCTCGGCTTCCCCTTTGACGCTGGGGATCGCGATGAGGCGGCTCAATGTTTCCAGCATATCGTTTTTATATTTTTTCATGGGGATTTTCAGCATAGGAACGCTCCTTTCCATATCCGCGCAGCCCGCCGCAAAAACGGGCGGCAAGGCTACTACTTAGTATATTATCAACCCGCGAAACTTGTCAACGCATATCAAAAATTTTTACCGTTTACATAGGAATCCTTTCCCGTTTTATCGAAATATTATACACAAACCGGACAAATGGTAAGAAAACGCAGGGGAGGCAGAACATGCAGGAACACGATGGGCACCGCGCCCGGCTGAAAGAGCGGTTTGACAAGACGCGGCTGCTGGGATTTGCAGACCACGAGGTTTTGGAGCTGATTTTATTCCATTCCATCCCCCGCCGGGACACCAATCCCATCGCCCATGCCCTGATCCGGGAATTCGGAAGCCTGCGGGGCGTCCTCATGGCCGCTCCCGAGGACCTTTGCCGGGTAGCCGGGGTGGGCGGCCAGTCGGCCCGGCTCCTCTGTCTCTTTGCGGAGGTCGCCCGCCGCTTTTTCGCCGAAGAGGCGCTGCCCATCTCCCTCCAGAATACGGAGGACGCCGTTCAATATCTGGCCGCGCTGTTTCATGGCAAAATCAACGAACATTTTTATCTCTTCTGCCTGGATACCAGATACCGCATCCTGTCCGAAGAGCTGGTCTGCGAAGGGTCGCTTTCCAGCGCCATCGTCTATCCCCGCAAAATCGCCGCCTCAGCCCTCCGGCATAACGCGGCCCATATTCTGATTGCCCACAACCATCCCGGCGGCGACCCCACCCCCAGCAAATCGGATATCGAAACCACCCTCGCCATCGTCCAGGCCCTCAAAGCCATCGGCGTCGATCTTGCGGATCATCTCATTCTGGGGGCAAGCGCCTATTATTCCTTTGCCAGCCAGACGCTGCGGGAGAACTGCCCGCAGGTTTCCCTGGCCTGCGCCGCCCAGCCCGTCCTCTCGGTTCCCTTTCCCCCAAAAGACAGCCGGAAGAAAGAGGATTGACAAGCCTGTTTATAATCCGTATAATAGCTGTATTATTATTGTATAGCGTACCTGAAATCAATCGTGAAGGATATCACTTCGGGAGGATTACGCAGGAATGTTGCGTGAGCTTCCCGATTTTTTATCTGCTTTCATTGTTTTATATTGTCTTTATTTTTATGCAGTTTTTATAAAGGAGTACTCATTGATTTATGGAACAGATCGAAACAAAGGACAAAGTCACCCATTCCCTGGGGACGGAAAAAATCGGGAAGCTCATCGCCCGGTTCGCCATCCCCTCGGTCATCTCCCTCTTGGTCAATTCCCTCTATAATATCGTTGACCAGATCTTCATCGGTCAGAAAGTGGGCTATCTTGGCAATGCGGCCACCAACGTCGCCTTCCCCATCGTGACCCTCTCCATGGCCATTGCCCTCCTGCTGGGAGACGGCTGCGCCGCCCATCTGAGCCTCAAGCTGGGGGAGAAAAACAAGGAAAGCGCGGCCAGGGGTGTGGGCAATATGCTCATCGTCGCTCTGGCGGGCGGCGTTCTCTTCATGGCCGCCGGGCTGATCTTTCTATCCCCGCTGATGCGGGCCTTCGGCGCCACGGATAAGGTCATGCCCTATGCCACGGAATATACCCGCATCATTTTGATGGGCGTTCCCTTTGTCATCGTGGGCACCAGCCTGAACTCGGTCATCCGCGCGGACGGCAGCCCCAAATTCGCCATGATCTCCATGATCGCCGGAGCCGTGACCAACGTAATTTTAGACTACACCTTCATGTTCCCCATGGGTATGGGGGTAGACGGCGCCGCCATCGCCACCATTCTGGGGCAGATTCTCTCCTGCATCATCTCGCTTTTCTATCTCAAGCGGTTCAAAAGCATCGATCTGAAAAAGCGTTATTTCAAGCTCCAGGGCTCGATGATCTCCACGGTCTGCAAGCTGGGCGTCTCCAGCTTTATCACCCAGATGGCCATTACTGTTGTGCAGATCGCCCTCAACAATACTCTGGCCACTTATGGGGCCCTGTCCGTCTATGGCAGCGAAATTCCCCTCTCCTGCGTGGGCATTGTCATGAAGGTCAACCAGATCATGATCTCCGTCGTCGTGGGCATCGCCATTGGGGCCCAGCCCATCACGGGCTATAACTATGGGGCCAAAAACTACGGCCGGGTGAAAAAGACCTATCTCACCTCCATGCTGCTGGCCCTTCTCTGCTCCACGCTGTTCTATCTGGTGTTTATGATCTTCCCCGAAAGCGTCATCAGCATTTTCGGCCAGGAGGACGCCCTGTATAACGCCTTTGCCGTCAAGACCTTCCGGACCTTCCTGGCGCTCTGCTTCGTGGCCGGGTTCCAGATCACGTCCTCCCACTTTTTCCAGGCCGTGGGCAAGCCCATGCGGGCGGCCACCCTCTCCCTTTCCCGGCAGGTTCTGTTCCTGGTTCCGCTGGTTCTCATCCTGCCCATGTTTATGGGGCTGGACGGCGTGCTGTATGCCGGGCCCATTGCCGATGGCTGCGCCGCCGTTCTTTCCGCTGTTTTCATCAGCATCGAAATGCGCCGCCTGGGCCGCATGGAAAAGGAGCAGGCCGCTCTGCGCAGTGCCGCTGCGTGAGTGCCGTCAACGGCAGATTATTAAGGGAAGCACATCGCTGCTTCCCTTTTTGTTTTCCCTCCTCCGTTCCCTGCCTTGTGTTTCTCCCCCATCTCGTATACAATAGATGATAATAACATACCCATATAATAAGGATGGGGCCGTTTTCTGGGGAATTTGGAATTGTCAAACGCATTTCATGCCTTTCCCCGCCCGGTTCGCCGGAGCCGCCGGAATCGGATGGTTTTGGCGGCAAACAAAGCGGCCGCCTCCCTGGGCCGGTGCGCCGGCGGCGGAAAAATCCGCTTTTGGATTCCCATTTCCAGCCGGGACGGCGCCGATATTCATTTCTCCATTCTGCCGCAACAGAACCCATGCGGCCCCTGCGGGGAGAAGGGACCAATCTATGGCCAAACTTATCAGCATTCTGCTGCGGGCGCAGATCCGCATGGCAAAACCTCTCATCAAAAAGGGAGGCATAGAGGCCAGCCGAAAGAGCCAGGACAACCTGGGCAAATGGGAGGCAAAGGTTTTGGAAGATAAAGTCGATTTCCGTGCCCGCCCCTTTTCCCGGTTCCGGGCCGCCTGGGCCGTCCCCCGGGAAGCGCGCCAGAGCGGAGCAATCCTTTATCTTCATGGCGGGGCGTATACGGCGGGCACTCTGGAATACGCCCGGGGGTTCGGCGGCGTCCTCGCCCACGCCACCCATCGCAGCGTGCTCTGCGCGGGATACCGGCTGGCTCCGGAGCACCCTTTTCCCGCCGCTTTGGAGGATGCGCTGGATGCCTATCTCTATCTGCTCTCCAAAATGGATGCTCGGCATATTCTTCTGGCCGGGGAATCCGCGGGGGGCGGCCTCTGCTATGCCCTGGCCCTGCGGCTTCGTGAGCTCGGGCATCCCCTGCCCGCCGGAATAATCGCCCTGTCCCCCTGGACCGACCTCACCTGCTCCGGCGCCTCCTATGAAGAAAATCTCCGCCGGGACCCTACCCTCTATCGGGATTCCCTTTTGGAATCCGCCCGCTGCTATGGCGGGATGGATCTGGAAAACCCGCTGATCTCCCCGGTATTCGGCAGTTTCGCGGATTTCCCGCCCTCGCTGCTCTTTGCCGGGACCTATGAGCTTCTGCGGGACGATTCCATTCGCCTGGCGGACCGTCTGGAGCGGGCGGGCAGCCCCTGCGAGCTGCATCTGGCCGAGGGTATGTGGCATGTCTATGTCCTGTTTGGCGTTCCGGAGGCCAAAGAGGCCCTGGCCCGCATGGAAACCTTTGCCGCAGAGCTTTTGGGAAACACGCCGTTTCCCGGGGAGGACGCATGAATACAAAACAGCCCGCACCGCCGGAATGGTTCAAACTGGATAATGCCGCAAAGATCTATCCCGCCGCCAAATCCCGCAACTGGACGGCCCTGTTCCGCCTTTCCGCCACCCTCACCGAGCCCGTCGACCCGGCCATTCTCCATGAGGCCCAGAAAAGCACGCTGAAGCGGTTTCCCAGCTTCGCCCTGAAGCTGCGCCGGGGCATGTTCTGGTATTACCTGGAGCGCATGGAGGGAGAGCCCGCGCTGCAGCAGGACGTGGCCAATCCCTGCGTCCGCATGGACCTGCGGGAAAACCGCGGCTTCATGTTCCGGGTTCGCTATCACGAAAACCGCATTGCCGTGGAAATTTTCCACGTCCTCACCGACGGAACCGGCGGGCTTTGCTTTTTAAAGACGCTGGTGGCCGAATATCTGCGCCTGCGCTATGGAGCCGCCATTCCCCGTTCGGCGGAGATTCTCGACTGCTCCCAGCCCCCCAGGGCCGGAGAATTGGAGGACAGCTTTTTAAAATACGCCCGCAGCGTGAGCCGGAGCCGAAAGGAATCCGTCGCCTATCGCATCACCGGGACTCCGGAAGACCCCCACTATATGAACATCACCACCGGCCTCCTGCCGGCCCAGGCCGTCATCGATCAGGCCAAGAGCCGCGGCGTTTCCGTCAACGATTTTCTGACCGCCGTCCTCATTCAGTGCGTCTATCAGATGCAGCAGAAGGAACACAGCCGGAGACGGCGGATGCAGCCCGTCAAAGTCTGCGTTCCCATCAACCTGCGCAAGTTCTATCCCACCCACACGCTGCGCAACTTTGCCTCCTATGTAAACCCGGGCATTGAGCCGCGCTACGGCGAATATTCCTTTGACGAGATCCTGACGGCCGTCCGCCATTATATGGGCCTGGAGGCCACGGAAAAAATGCTCAACGCCAAAATGTCCACCAACGTCAACACCGAGCGGAATAAGGCGCTGCGCGCCGCGCCGCTGTTTATCAAAAAACCCACCATGAAGCTGGCCTTCCTGCTCAACGGGGACCGCAACGCTTCCACCATTCTATCCAACCTGGGCTATGCCGTCCTGCCGGACGAAATGGCCAAATACGTCACCCGGCTGGATTTTCTCCTGGGTTCCCTCTCCCTCAACCGCGTGACCTGCGCCTGCATTTCCTATCAGGGAACCATGTGCATCAACTTTACCCGGGCCATCAAGGAGCCCACGCTGGAACGCCTGTTTTTCACTACCCTCGTTCAGATGGGCATTCCCGTCACCATAGAAAGCAACCAGAGGTATTAGCCATGTCATATTGCGTAAACTGCGGAGTCAAGCTCGCCCCTTCGGAAAAGAAATGTCCCCTATGCGGCGTTCCCGTCGTCAACCCCCGGGACCCCTGGGTGGAGCCTGCCCGCCGGCCCTATCCCAAGCAGGTGGAGCGGGTCATGCACCGCATCGACCGCCGCTATGGCGCGGCCCTTGCGTCCCTTCTTCTCCTCATTCCCCTCATGCTCACGGTCATCAGCGATGTCATCGTCAACCGGGCCGTCACCTGGTCCCTCTATGTGGTGGGCGCGGGCGCCTGTCTGTTTGTCTGGGTTCTCCTGCCCCTGCTTCTTAAAAAGCCGTCGCCGCTGCCCTGCGTCCTGGGGGATGCGCTCGCCGCTCTTCTATATCTGGGCCTTATCAGCACGCTGGCCGATTCCTCGGGCTGGTTCCTGCCCCTGGCCCTTCCCCTGGTTCTCATCGCCGCAGGGCTGGTTTTGGGCATCTCTCAGGTCATCCGCAGCCGGAAGATCCGCGGCCTGCGCCATGTTTCCTGGGTGTTTCTCCTTTTGGGCGTGGCTTCCATTCTGGTGGATGGGGTGATCCATCATTTTATCGCCGGCAGCTTTGCCCCTTTCTGGTCCCTGTTCGTCTGCATTCCCTGCCTTGTCTTTGCCATTCTGTTTATGATGCTGGAGCGCAAGCAGAAGCTCAAAGATGAGATCCGGCGGCGTCTATTTCTCTAACCCCTTCTTTCTTTGAAAAGAAAGAAGCAAAGAAACTTTTATGACTGGTTTTTGCCCACGCCTTTTTTTATCAGTCATCCCTTTACGTTCCGCATAATCCCATATCTCTTCCTTTTTCCGTTTTAAAAAGAAAAAGCAAAGAAACTTTATGGCTGGTTCTGTCTCGCTCTTTTTAATCAACCATACCATTACATTCCGCATAGCTCCATATCTCTTCCATTTCCCGTTTTAAAAAGAAAAACACAAAAACTTTTTTGATCCGTTCTGTTCTTTTCAGCTTTCAGAGCAGAACCATCTCCCCTCCTGCAATCCCAATATATTTCATCCGCTGGGCATTGCAGGGAATAAAAAGAAGTCCTTACGGCTGTTTTTCTCTTCGTTCCTTTGGAAACAGCATCCGGCCTTATCCATATTCTTTTTTTGCAAAGAACCCCCGGTGCCGCAAAAACAGCGCCGGGGGATTCATCCTGAACAGTTTTTAAAAGGGGCTGTCCCATCACACAGCGTGGCAGGGGCAGCCCCTTGCTTAAGTTTACTATATAACCCCTCAATCATCCCAAAGCACGATTTCCCCCGTCTCCCGGGTTTTGTTCATATCGATGAGACGCTGGTTAGAGGAACCGCGAAACCGCAGGGAAATATCCTTTTTCTCCTTGATAAACCGCCCGTCCACCAAAACGTCAATGCAGCGCAGCAGCTCTTCCGTCGCCTCGCAATGGGCATAGGCCCCCGGCGACAGCAGCTCTTCCAGCGTGAACCCGGAATAGGCCCAGATCCCTTTTTCAGGGAATTTTTCCCGAACCCGGCGCACAAAGGGCAGCAGCGCCCGCTGGTTTTCCGGCTCGAAGGGCTCGCCGCCAAGAAGCGTCAGGCCATCGATATAGGAGGGCGCGAGAAGCTTTACAATATATTCCTCGGTTTCTTCCGTAAAGGGCTGGCCATAGCCAAAATCCCAGGTTTGCGGCTGAAAGCACTCGTCGCAGTGGTTGGTGCAGCCTGAGACGAACAACGTCACCCGCACGCCGATGCCGTTGGCGATGTCGCAGTTTTTGATTTCTCCATAATTCATCGTGTATTCCCCCTCAAGAGAAAAGGGCTTCCGCCGGGAAGCCCTTGTTCGCTTTTTCTCTGTCTTTTATAGATGCAGCACCCGTTCCTTGATCTCCTGAGTGCGCCCCTGGTTCCAGAACTGGGTTCCGATATAGCCGCAGGTCCGCCGGGCCACGTTCATCTTATCCTGATCCTGGTTGCCGCACTGCGGGCAGGTCCAGACCAGCTTGCCGTCCTCCTCGCGGATCTCGATCTCGCCGTCCCATCCGCAGACCTGGCAGTAATCGCTCTTTGTATTCAGCTCGGCATACATGATGTTGTCATAAATAAACCGGATCACCTGCATCACGGCTTCCAGGTTGTGCTGCATGTTGGGCACTTCCACATAACTGATGGCCCCGCCGGGAGACAGCGCCTGGAACTTGGCCTCCAGCGCCAGCTTATCAAAGGCGTTAATGTCCTCGGTCACATGCACATGATAGCTGTTGGTGATATATCCCTTGTCCGTCACGCCCTTGATGACGCCAAACCGCTTTTGCAGGCATTTGGCGAACTTATAGGTGGTGCTTTCCAGGGGCGTGCCATAAAGGCTATAGTCGATATTCTCGGCCTTTTTCCATTTCGCGGTATATTCGTTGAGCTTGCGCATGATCGTGAGGCCGAATTCCTCGCCTTCCGGCTCGGTCAGCTTCTTGCCGGTGACGCTGTAAACGCATTCCCAAAGCCCTGCATATCCCAAAGAAATGGTAGAATAGCCGCCGTGGAGCAGCTTGTCGATCTTCTCGCCCTTTTTCAGCCGGGCCAGCGCGCCATATTGCCAAAGGATGGGGGCCACGTCCGAAACCGTTCCCGTGAGGCGCTCATGGCGGCATTGCAGCGCCCGGTGGCAAAGCTCCATGCGCTCGTCAAAGATTTCCCAGAATTTCTCCTTGTCTTTGCCCGCCGAAAGCCCGATATCCACCAGATTCACGGTCACTACGCCCTGGTTGAACCGGCCATAGTATTTGGGCTTCCCGTTTTCATCCACATAGGGCGTCAGAAAACTGCGGCATCCCATGCAGGTATAGCACTGTCCGTCCCCGTTTTGGTCCACCTTCAGCTGCTTCATGATCTTTTCCGAAATATAATCGGGAACCATGCGCTTGGCCGTGCATTTGGCCGCCAGCTCGGTTAAGTAATAATAGGGGGAATCGGGATGAATGTTGTCTTCCTCCAGGACATATACCAGCTTGGGGAAAGCCGGCGTGACCCAGACGCCCTTTTCGTTCTTCACGCCCTGATAGCGCTGCTCCAGCACTTCCTCGATAACCATGGCCAGGTCGCGCTTTTCCTGCTCGTTTTTCGCCTCGCCCAGATACATGAACACGGTCACAAAAGGCGCCTGTCCGTTGGTGGTGAGCAGCGTGACCACCTGGTATTGGATGGTCTGCACGCCCCGGCGCACCTCCTCGCGGAGCCGTCCCTCCACCAGCTCGTGGATCTTGTCCAGCGGCACCTCCGCGCCCGTCATTTTTATCTCCCCCAGCACCTGCTGGCGAATCTTTTCCCGGCTCACCTGCACAAAGGGGGCCAGATGCGCCAGAGAGATGGACTGCCCGCCATATTGGTTGGACGCCACTTGGGCGATGATCTGGGTGGCGATGTTGCAGGCCGTGGAGAAACTATGGGGCCGCTCGATGAGAGTCCCTGTGATTACCGTGCCGTTCTGCAGCATATCCTCGAGATCCACCAGGTCGCAGTTGTGCATATGCTGGGCATAGTAATCCGTATCGTGAAAATGAATGATTCCTTCGTTATGGGCGTCCACAATCTCCTTGGGCAGCAAAATGCGGTTGGTGATATCCCGGGATACCTCTCCGGCCATATAGTCCCGCTGGGTCGAGTTGACGACGGGGTTCTTGTTGGCGTTTTCCTGCTTGGCTTCCTCGTTGTTGCATTCGATGAGGCTCAAAATCTTGTCGTCCGTGGTGTTGGACTGGCGCACCAGCGTGCGGGTATAGCGATAGGTGATATAGGCCTTGGCCACTTCAAAGGCGCCGTGGGCCATAATCTGATGCTCCACCATATCCTGCACTTCTTCCACGCTGGGAGAACGGCCCAGCTGCTCGCAGGAGAGCACCACCCGTTCCGCGATGCGCTCGATCTGCATGGCCGTCATGCGGGCCTTTTCTTCAACCGCCCCATTCGCCTTGGTGATGGCGGTAACAATCTTTTGAATGTCGAACACGGCCTCCGAGCCGTTTCTCTTGATGATTTTCATTGCAGCTTCCTTCCATTATTTTCCGGAATAATTCCAATATATAGTGCCTTTAGCAGTTAGAATGGTAGCATATATTGTGGCATATGTCAATTCCTTTTCCCATATCTTTTTCAGATGCTTTTCCGCTTTATATCCCATCCCCTCGGTTTTGCGGGTGTTTTCGCAGTTTTCCTCTCTTTCGCCTGCGCCGGTTTTACAAAAATTTATCTTGCCATCCCTCCGTCCCGGCTTTACAATCGAAAAAGGGATATTCGGTGCCAATGATTTTCACGAATAAAAAGGAAGCGGTTTTACTGCATTTATGCCGGGCACTGGATAGCGAATGAAATGGTTCCGCCGGGGGAAACAGACCCGAGCCGCCTAACTGCCCTGTAACACGGCAGACAGCAAAGGCAGTCGTGTTTCCTTTTTCCCGGCCCTTGGGCCATGGCCTCTCTCATCCGCGGATGCAGCCGGCCGGCCCGGCAAAGATGGGCGCAGGCGCTTAGTATTCGCTCCGTTTCCGGCTCTGATCTCCAGGCAGTCCTCCCGAATTCCCTCTGCATAAAAAACTGCGAAGGAGCACGCATTCCATGGCAAAATATGAAAAAAACATCACCGGAAATTTCCATCACATTTTAAATACCCTGCACAACTCGGTCATGCAGGGCAGCCTTTCCGCCAGCTTTGAGGACGCCTCGGATTATTCCTGCGGCGATTTCCGCTGTGCCGTGCGGGTATACGAGCGGTATAGCTGGCTGGGCTCCAACCGCGTCAGCCTGGCCCTCACCCTGGCCGGCCGGGACGGTGAATATTTTCTGTCCGCCATCACCTCCGGCGGCAGCCAGGCCGTCTTTTTCAAGGTCAATACCTTTGGGGAAAACGCCTTTTTGTCCGCGATCCGGGAAGCCGCCGAACAGCTATAGAACGGCTATCCGGAATTTGCGCATGGTTTTTCGGCAGAATCACGATATCCTTCCCGGCGGCATGGGCCGGGGAGGATTTTTTTATGCAAAACGTATATAGGGCCGGATAATTCCTAAAAAAGACGTTTTGGCAGACGGCCCCGTTTTCCCGGCGGACAGAAGGCATTAAAAGGGCAAAAAAATAAACGCAGATCAAAACAGGGCCGGAATTCTTGCGCGGCACAAGCGGGGAAAACAAAAACAGGCGGGCGGATGGGGAAAAACTCACCCCGCCGCGGGAGAAAATATGGCGGGCCGGCCCGCCGGGAAAGCATCGCGCCCCGGGGGTTCGCCCAGGGATGCCGCATTCCTTGCCCCATCCTCAGTTTTCTCCATTTTGCGGTATTTCTGCGCAGGTTTCCTTCTCCTGCCGGGGTTCATCCAGCCGCCAGAGTTTCTATCGCGCCGGTTGTCTTGGCACCAGAACAGGGAGGCTTTTTCCTCCTCTCCATTTGCCTTTTTTGGTTCTATTCCCCTTCCGGCGGATAGATAGCGATATAGTAGGAAACGAAATTCTGGATGATGAACATGGCATAGTCGGATTCTATCCGGCGCCCCTGTCCCTCCGGCTCGCCCGTCGCCGGGTCGGTGCCCCAATATCCCGGGTCGTGGACGATGAACTCCGTCGTCTCCCCATAGGTATCATAGCCGTAAATCAGCATGCAGTGCCCTTCGTCCTCCGGATCGCCCTGGGATATCTGCACCAGGGCGATCCCGCCGTTCTTCAGGAGCTTTTGCAGGTTCGCCTTGGTGGCTTCCTCCACGGCAAAGGGAACGCCGTGCCTCTGGAGCGCCTCCTCCACGAGCCGCCCGGGCCAGCCGCCGGTGCTTCCGGATTCCTCCCGCAGGGTTTCAGGTGTCCCGTCAAAATCCTCCCGGTACCATTTGATTCCCATATAGGTGTTGGTGGGCATACAGTTGATATCCGCATATTTCCCCGTATCGTATTGGCTGGCATACCAGGAATATGCCCTGTCGTTAACCACGGTTTCATGGGAAAGCACGGCGGCTCTCCGGCCGGCGAAATAATCGTCTACCCGCCCTATCCCCGCCACCAGCTGGGCATAGCTGAGATATCCCGCGTCCATCTCCCGCTTTTCTGTAAACCAGTTTTGCCGCACCGTCTGCGTGAACTGGCGGAGCAGGGCCGGCAATTCCACCATATGCAGGGTATATTCCGGGCTGAACAGCCGTTCACAGGGAAAGGCACGCATCAGGCCGGTGCCCACCGCTTTTTTAGCGGCCTGTTTTGGCGTATCCTCCAGCTTTACCGACCATTCCGACCGGGGAATCTCCCCCTGCACGCCTTCATAAATCCACACCAGGCTCTCTGCCAGCGCCCCGCGGTTCAGGGGCGTCGTGCCGCCCCGGCCGGTCTGCGTCCGGGCAGCCAATGCCGCCGCCAGCTCCTCCCATTCCCTCTGCGGGCCATACGAAGTCGTCAAAAACAGGCAGAGCAGCCGCATCGCCTCGCTTTCGCTCACAGCGCCGCCATACCGCCCATAGATCTCCTTTTCCGCCTTTTCCACAAACAGCTCCACCGCCGTTGTGAAATAGAGCGGGAACACCGGCTCTTTTCCCTCCAGGTAATAGGCTTCGCCGCTCATGGGAATCTCCAGCCAGCATGCTTTTTTATATTCCAGGCTCTCCGCCGTTTCCGGATATGGGTCCGGCTGGATCGCCCGGCCCGCCAGGTTTTCAAAGAGCGCCACCATATCCCGGCTCATCTCCCGTTCTGTGGCCTCGCCTTCGCCATACATCTCGGGTGAAACGCCGCAGCGCGCCAGAGTCATAGCGCCGTTTAAAAAACCTTCCGTCTGCAAAAGCGCATCGTCCGGCAGGTCCGGAATATGCAGCCCCTCCGCGTCCCGCGTGATGTCCCGCAGGGGGATTCTGGCTTCCTCCCCCTCCAGCCAATGATGGATATAGAGGACCCCCTCCTTTTTTTCCATCGCATAGGCGACACGCAGAACCGCGCCGTCTCCGGAGTCCTCCAGCGCTTTTGAAAGAGCGCGGGAATACTCCTCCAGCGCCGCATTTTCCTCCGCTGTTCCAATGTTTTTCAGCTGTATCAGGCTGTCTGTTCCTTGTCCGGAAACCTCCAGCGCCGGTTCCCAGGGAACCGCCCTGCACCCTGCCAGGGCGAGCAAAACCGCCAGCAGCAGGCAGGCCAGCCCCGTGGGCATAAAGCGTTTTTGCCGGTTTCGCATCGCCGTTTTCCTCTCCCTCGCAGTATTCTATTTCCATTATAGGCTCCGGCCCTTTTTCGCGTCAACGCGTCCGCGCTTTTCCCGGGCAATGGGTCCTCGGCGGACGGCCTTTCCCGCACGATAATATTTCCTGCAAACACAGTCTCTTTCCGCACGGTTGCATCTGCTCTCATTCTTTTTCTTTCCCTCGGCGGACGGCCATACTCGCACAATAATATTTCCTGCAAACACAGGCCCTTTCCCGCACGGTTGCATCTGCTCATATTCCTTTTTTGTCCTTGGCAGAGGATTACGCCCACACGGCATTGCTTTTCTCACCATATCGCCTCTCTTATCCGGCTTTTTCTGCTTTCCTCTTCCCTTTTCCCGATGGGCTGATATCCGAACAATATTTTCCTCCAAAATATGCGCTGAAACCTTTGTCCAGCGGAACCTTTCCCCCTTATTTTCGTCCCATTGGGTCCGCCGTTCCGCTGCCCCAGGGGTTCATATCCCCTCAGCGAGAGCCTGTCCGCCGCATCGGTTGCCATACCTCTTTTCATGTTTCCAAACTGCAAATACGCTTTCCCATATAGAGGCCGAAGGCAAAAAACAGCGGCCCGTCATTTTTTCAGCCTCGCATTTTCATACCGGCACGGACGCCTTCCCCCCTCGTCCGTTCCCGCAGGTTTCCCCTTTTTTTGCCGTTTTTCGGATGAAAAAGATAACTTTCCTTCCGGCGCCATGCCCACAAAAAAAGCGGCTGTTCGCAAACAGCCGCAGGTCTTTTCCGTATTTCTATTTATGGCTTCCAAAAAAGAACAGCGCCACGGTTCCCGGCCCCGAATGGCTTCCGATCACCGGCCCGATATACGTCGTGCGCACTTCCTTCACCGGGAACTCCGCCCGAACCAGCCGCGCCACCAGTTCCGCATCCTCTGCGCAGTCGCCATGACCGATGAAGATGGTCTGTCCCTCCGGCGCTTCCACGGTTTCCCGCATCATCTCCACCAGCTCCTTCAGCGCCTTTTTGCGCCCGTGGGCCTTTTTCATGGGGATCAGGTGCCCTTCGTCATCCACATGCAGAACCGGCTTGATTTTGAGCATGGAACCAAAGGTCGCGGAAACAGCAGAAACCCGTCCGCCCCGCTTTAAGAAATGCAGATCGTCCACGGTAAACCAATGGCAGAGGTGGCCGCGGCTCTCCTCGGTCCAGGCCGCCAGCTCGGCCAGAGACATGCCTTCCCGCTTTTTCTGCGCCGCCGTATATACCAGCAGTCCCTCGCCCACCGACGCCGCCAGGGAATCGACGCAGCGGATTTTCCGGCCGGGAAATTCCTTCATCAGCTCTTCCGCCGCCAGCACTGCCGCACCGTATGTCCCGCTCAGGCCGGAGGAAAAGGCGATATATAAAATATCCCTGCCCTCCTGCAAAAACGGCGTAAAATACTTCCGAAACGCCGCCGGGGTGATCTGGGAAGTCGTCGCCATCTCCCCCGCCCGAAGCCGCTTATAAAATTCAGCAAAACCGATTTCCCGGGCATCGGCATAGTGCAGATATTCGTCCTGCCCGATTTTCACTTCCATGGGGAGCATCTCGATGCCCCATTCCCTGGCCAATTCCGCCGGCAAATCCGCCGTACAGTCTGTAAAAAGCACATATTCTTCCATCCGTCTGCGTTCCTTTTTTCTTTATTTTTTACCGGGAATCTCCCGGTTGATCCTCTTTTCCGTCCCGGCTTTCGGGAGCCCTGCCGCCAGACTCTTCGCACGCCGGCGAATCCTCCATCCCTTTCCGTGACGCCTCTGCCCGTTCGCTTATCCGCCTGCATCCGCGGTTCTTGCCTGCCGAGTCTTGCCCACCCGACGAGGGGGAAAGTTCCCGAACCATCTCTGTTTTCTTGTGCCGGCAGGATTGCCTTCCCGCACATATTGTCATGGTCGTGCCTGCCCGGCGAGGGCAATCGGACGGCTCCCCGTTTCGGGGATGCGTCCTTCTCTCGTTTACACGCCAGTATTCGCAGAACCCGCCAAACCAGTCACGCCCGCCCGGCGAGGGCTGCGTTCATTATACCAGGTCTTTGCCGAGCATCGTGCGGCAATGGCAGCCGTCAATGAACGCCCAAGCTTCGGAAGGGCTTGCCCTTCCGTTTATGCCGTGCGTTCATTATACCATATTTTTTATAAGTTTTTTGCTTTTTTACAGAAAATTCAAAGCGCAGAAACTATCCTTTCCAAAATATAGCGTCCGCGCCGGTATTCCGCCGGTTCAGCTCCGCCGCCTCTCCCTCCGGCAGCGGAACTGTAAAGGCAAAAAAAGAGAGGCGGCATGCGCCTCCCCTTTTATAAAATAACTCGTCTCGTATTCAAGGCAATATTGCTTATTTGTTCGCCATAGAACGCTCGACCTGTTCGATCATCTTCTTCACCATGTTGCCGCCAACATAACCGGCTTCCTTGGAAGTCAGGTCACCATTGTAACCCTTTTTCAGGTTTACACCAACTTCATTGGCAACTTCATACTTCATGTTTTCCATCTTCTGACGGGCCTGTGCCGTATCAGATGCATAACTGTTGTTGTTCATGTTGTAGTCCCTCCTTCTTTCAAATTTTCATTGCATCGTACATTTTTTACTGTGTATGTTACGAATTCTGGTACTGTTCGATCATCTTTTTGACCATATAACCGCCAACGGTGCCGTTTTCCTTCGCCGTCAGATCGCCGTTGTAACCCTGCTTCAGGTTGATGCCCTGCTCGCTGGCAACTTCGTATTTCATCTTGTTCAAATACTCCTTCGCCTCGGGAACGACTGTTCTATTGCTGGATTTATTAGACATGTTTTTTTCACCTCCAACCTTTCTTAATAATCGTCTTTTCCGACTTCTTTTTTCACAGGAGAATTTCTTTCCTGTGTGCTATTAATTTGCCCCAGAAACAAAAATATACACTGGAAATATCTTTTACCCATGGCATTTTTTATACAAAAAACAGCCGTTTTTCCTGCTTTTTGGAAGTTTTTTTCAAAGTCTTCCCGTTTTTTCATCTTCAAAGTCCAAAAAATCCGTGAAATTTTACAATCATAAAAAAACGCCCGCCGAATCTGTTTTCGGGAAACAGCTTCTTTCTCCCGGAAGCGCTAGTTTCCCTGCGGCCGCTTCCCCATGTTTCAGATGGCCGTTGTTTTCCGGAAAGCGGGGAGGTTATCTTCTTTCGTCTATGAAAAAAAGCGGGCTTTCACCCGCTTTTCTCTTCGCCGTTATTCTTCTATGGTCATGCGCTTGATGACGACCTTTTTTAGAGGCTTATCGGAAAAATCCGTCTCGCACTCCGCAATTTCATCCACCACATCCATGCCCTCCACGACCTTGCCGAAGGCGGCATACTGTCCATCCAGATGCGGCGCATCCGCATGCATGATGAAGAACTGGGAACCCGCGGAATTGGGGTCCATCGCCCGGGCCATGGAGATCACGCCCCGGGTATGCTTCAGGGGATTGGAAATGCCGTTGGCCGCAAATTCCCCTTCGATGGTATATCCCGGGCCGCCCGTGCCGTTGCCCTTGGGACAGCCGCCCTGGATCATAAAGCCCGAAATGACGCGGTGAAACGTAAGGCCGTCATAAAAGCCTTTTTTCACCAGATCTTCAAAATTCTTTACCGTTTTCGGGGCGGCGGTTTCATCCAGCTGGATTTTTATTTTGCCCCCATTTTCCATTTCCATAACAACCATATTTCTGTCCTTGCCTTTCTATTGATTTTGCTTTGACAGCCCCGGCGCCGCCCGGGCTGAAATACATCCGGATTTTTTTATTCTTCTCTATCCGCATCCGCTTCCCAGCGCCGCCGGCATTCTTCCTCGGCAAGCACCAGCTTATAGAAATTTTTGTGGTCCTTGCGGTTGCGGTATCCCAATTTTTCATAGAAGCGGTGAGCGCTTGTCCGCTCGCAGCCCGAAATCAGCCGGACGCCGAAGGAATCCTCTTCTTCCGCCCACGCCTCCACGGCTTCCACCAGGCGGCGTCCCACGCCGTGTCCCTGGGCCCTGGGGCTCACCGCCAGGGAAATGATGTTTTTCATGGGGCCCCCAAACAGGCATTCATAGCGGCAGGCATGTACATAGCCCCAAACTCCGCCTTCTTCCGTCTGCGCGATCCAAACCCGGTGATCCGGATTCCCGAGAATCTTTTTGAACTGCGAATAAAGCATGTCCCATCCGATGGCATAGCCCAGGCTGGTCCGGTTGATCTCATAAATGTCCCGGGCATCCTCCAAAGCGGCCGGGCGAATGACAACTCTGTCCTGCATCGTTTCCTCTCCTTCCGCCCTTTTGGCATACTGCCACTATAGCAGATTTTTCCCCGAAGGGGAAGACGCATAATTCCTTTTCTTCCGGCAAAACTAACCAAAGAGTTTATATATAAAGGAGAAAAGCCATGGATAAAAAGAAAACCGACAAATTTGACGTTTCCAAAGACCCGTTTTATACGCTGAATACCACGGCCTCTGCCCACGAATGCACCGGCCTCGTTCCCTCCGGCATCCTGGAGGAAGCCGAAGGAGAAAACTACGGCGAACTTTATGCCATCCATCCGCCCCAGCCGGACGATCAGCCCAAAAAGGAACCCGGGCATATAAAGCCATGATATGCAGGAAGGGCGGTTTTCCGCCCTTATTTTCATTTCGGCCCGTCCAATAACCGCTGCGGGCGCGCGGAAATCCATCTGTGAGAAGAATGGCTGCGCGGCAAAATCCCCCTGCCGCTTTTAAAAGCGGCGCTCCGCGGCCCGGAAAGCGGCTGAACGGGGTTTCCCCGTCCTTCCGCCCCTCTTTTTTCGTAACCTTCCCGGATTCCGCTTCATATTCTACAACAGGCGGCCTATGTGCCGCCCGGCAGTTTTAAAAAATCCCCGGCGGCCCGGAAAACAGGCTGCCTTTTCGGAGGTATAACGAATATGAAACGGATCTGGAGAAAAATAACCGGCGTTTTCGCCGCGTTTCTCACTGTATTTTGCATTGTTTCCCCGGTTTTTGCCTTTGCCCCTTCCAGCCCGGCCCAGTTTGACGGCATCGATGTGAGCAAATGGCAGGGAACCATCGACTATTCCCGCGTCAAGGCGGCGGGCATTGAGATCGTCTATATGCGTGCCGGGCAGGGGGCAACCTATGCCGACCCCTATTTCAGCCGGAACTATGCCGAGGCCAAGGCCCAGGGGCTGAAAGTCGGCTTCTATCACTTTGTCACCGCCAAAACCACGGCGGAGGCCGAGCGGCAGGCCGAATATTTCGTCTCTCTCCTGGGCGGCCGGGAGCCCGACTGTCTGCTGGTGGGCGATTTTGAATATTTCAGCGATATGACGAAATCTCAGTTCAACAGCATGGTGCAGGCCTTCCTCTCCAAAGTGGAGGAGCTGACCGGCAAAAAAGCCGCCATCTATACCAGCAACTATGCCGCCCGGGTGCATTTTTCCAAAGAAACCGCGGAAAAATGGCCGATCTGGGTGGCCGAATACGGCGTGGAGGAGCCCCGCGACAACGGCAACTGGGAAACCTGGGTGGGCTTTCAGTATTCCAACACGGGGCGCATCGCCGGTATCCGCGGCGATGTGGACCGGGATATCTTTACTGAAGATATCCTCCTTTCCGAAACCTCCCCCATCCCCCATCCGGACACGCCGCCCCGGGAGGATATCTACTATAAGGTGCAGCGGGGCGACACCCTTTCCCGCATTGCAAAAAAATACGGCACGACTGTGGCCCAGCTGGCCCGGGAAAACGGCATTTCCAATCCCGACCGCATCCGCACCGGCCAGATTTTGAAAGTCAGCGCGGTCCATGCCGATCCGGCCGCGGATTCTTCCCTTATGGAATATACCGTCCGCCGGGGGGATACGCTTTCCCGCATTGCCCGGCGTTTTGACACCACGGTGGGCAGCCTGCTCACCCTCAACGGGATTCCCAATCCCAATCTGATTTATACCGGCGAGATCCTGCGGATCCGGCAGGGCAATTCGGCGCAGGCCGCCGCCACCTATACGGTGCGCCGCGGCGACACCCTTTCCCGCATTGCCAGCCGGTTCCACACCACCGTGACGCATCTGGCCCGGCTGAACCGCATCGCCGACCCCAACCGCATCTATCCGGGGCAGGTCATCGAACTGGCCGCCGGCGAATAAGCTCAGCCTTCCTCCCAAAGGGAGAGATCTTTTCCATATCCCTCCCGCTCCATCTGATCCCGGGGGATAAAGCGCAGGGAAGCGCTGTTAATGCAATAGCGTTTCCCTCCCTGCGCCGCCGGGCCGTCGGGAAACACATGGCCCAGATGCGCCTGCCCTTTTTTGCTTTTGACCTCGGTGCGCACCATACCCAAGCGCGTGTCCTCTTTCTCCTGAATGCGGTCCTCCGCAATGGGGCGGGTAAAGCTGGGCCAGCCGCAGCCCGCGTCGAATTTGTCTCTGGAGGAGAACAGCGGCTCCCCGGTGGTGATATCCACATAGATGCCGGGTTCCCAGCAATCCCAGTATTCATTTTGAAAGGGCGGCTCGGTGCCCCCGTTTTGGGTAACCTCATATTGCAGCGGAGTCAGCTCCCGGCGGAGCTGTTCCCGCGTCTTTTGGGCAGAGCCGCCGCCCTTTTTTGCCTGTTCCATCGCCTCTCTCGAAATATGGCAGTAGCCATATGGGTGCTTTTTCAAGTATCCCTGGTGGTATTCTTCGGCGGGATAAAAGCAGAGCAGCGGCCCGGCCTCCACGGCCAGCGGTCTGTCCTGCCGGCTTTGCAGCCGCTGCAGCGCCGCCAGGATCACCGGCGCATCCTCCGTATCGGTATAAAAGATTCCCGTGCGGTACTGCGGGCCGATATCCGGCCCCTGGCGGTTGACGGAAACCGGATCGATGACGGCAAAAAACAGCTCCAGCAGCTGCTCTAGGCCGATGGTTTCCGGCTGGTATTCCACCCGGACCGTCTCGGCGTGCCCGGTTTTCCCTGTACACACGGCTTCATAGGTCGGATGGGCCTGATGCCCGTTTGCATAGCCAGTCTGCGTCCGCAGGACACCCGGCACACCCGAAAAGTATTCCTCCACGCCCCAAAAGCATCCCCCGGCAAAATAAATTTCCCTGTTTTTCATGCGTCGCTCCTTCTCTTCGTTGTTTTTTAGTCTGGCCCGATTTTTCTTTTCTTATGTAATGTACCCGTCCGGGAGGGCTTGAATCGCCGGTCAAAAAAACACGGTTCTCAGGGCGCACAAAAATCGTCCTGTGCTTGCTTTTTCCATTCCTCAGGAAATTTTTTGGTTTTTTCCTGCATGCGGCGCATTTCTCGGCAATCCTCTTTGCTACGGGATTCCGCTCAACCTCTGTTTGCACATGCTCCACCGGCGCGATGGTTTCCCCCAGTAAAAAGGCCGCGAAAGCCCTGCTGGGGGCTTCGCGGCCTTTTTATTGTGTAGCGTTGCCGGAATTATCTCTTCACGGGCTGGAGGCTGGCCTGGAAGTGCCGCAGAATCGGCGGTTCCCAGGTGATCTCATAGCCGCTTGTGATCTCGGCGCGGCGGTCCCAAACGTTCTTGATGGCTTCGATCATTACATCAAAGTGGGACTGGGTGTAAACCCGCCGCGGGATGGCAAGGCGGGTGAATTCGTTGATGGATTCAATCTGCTTGCCGGTATCCGGATCGTTGCCCATCATATAGGAGCCGATATCGCATCCGCGGATGCCCGCTTCCTTATAAAGCTCGATGGAGAGTACCTGCCCGGGGAATTCATAATAGGGGATATTGGGATAGAACTTTTTGGCATCCAGGAAGAGACCATGGCCGCCGATGGGCGCCTGATAGGGGATGCCGTATTCATCCAGCCGGTCGGCCAGATACTGCATGGAGCCGATGCGGTATTTCAGATAGTCCTCGCCAAGGCCTTCATAGAGGCCAACGGCCAGGCATTCCAGATCCCGCCCGTTCAGGCCGCCATAGGTATAGAAGCCCTCAAAGGAAATGCAGTTGGCCTTGATCTTCAGGATCAGAGGGGAATCGCCGTCCTTAACGCCGATGAGGCCGCCCATGTTGACGATGGTGTCCTTCTTGGCGGACATGGTGAACATATCGGCGCAGTCAAACACCGCCCGGACGATCTCACGGATGCTCATATCCTTGCATTCTTCTTCCCGCATTTTGATGAACTGGGCGTTTTCCGCATAGCGGGCGGCATCGATATCCAGGGGAATGTTATATTTCTTGCAGACCGCGGAAACCTCCCGCATATTTTTGAGGGAGACAGGCTGGCCGCCGGCGGAATTGTTGGTGAGCGTCATGACCACCAGGCCGACGTTTTCGGCGCCCAGCTCGTTAATCAGCTTTTCCAGGCGTTCCACATCCATGTTGCCCTTAAATGGTGCGCGCAGGGATGTATCCGCCGCCTCGGGAACGACGCAGTCGATGGCGCGGGCCCCGGCGATCTCCACATGGGCGCGGGTGGTGTCAAAGAACATGTTGGAAATGGCGTATTTCCCTTTGCAGAGGAAGGTGGGGAACAGAACCTTTTCGGCCGCGCGGCCCTGATGCACCGGCTGGAAATAACCATAGCCGAAGATATCCTTGGCGGCGTCTATCAGCCGGTAATAGCTGCTGGCCCCGGCATAGGCCTCGTCGCCGTTCATGAGAGCCGACCACTGGCCCGCGCTCATGGCGTTGGTGCCGCTGTCGGTTAAACAGTCGATATACACATCCTCGCCCCGGAGGTTGAACAGGTTATATTTCGCTTCCTTAATTTTCTGTTCACGCTCCTCCCGCGTGGTCATTTTGATGGTTTCTACCATTTTGATTCGGAACGGTTCGGGTACAAATTTTGCCATTTTTTCATTCTCCTTTTTTTCAGATTATCTTGATTCTATCCGCCGTTTCCGGCAGTTTTTCTTATATAGGTCCACGACCTATGCGCCCATCTCCGGCCCCAAAAATTCTCCCCATGCTCCGTGGCGGCTTTCCGCCCATCGATTCAGAGAATTTTTTTCAGGGAAGCGCCCCGTGAGCCGAGGCATGGGCGCTTATGCCTGCACAAACTCGTCAAAATATTGGAGCAGCAGGGATATCGCCTCGGCGCCCGGGTCCCGGCTGCCCACGGTGCGTTCGCCCATATAGCCCGCCCGGCCGGTGACCGCCTTCATCTCCTCCGTGGCCGCCGCGCCCGCTGCCGCAGCCTGCGCCGCTTTCCGGGAAGCTTCCGAAAGCTCCTCCCCGGCGTCCGCGCATTTCCGGGCCGCCTGGGCCGCCGGAACCAGCGCATCCAGCAGGGTTTTATCCCCTGGCTTCGCGCCGCCCCGGGCCATGACCTTTTCCCCCGCCGCTTCCAGTGCCCGGGCCAGCTCCTCCGCCCGGACAAGAGAAACATCCGTAAGGGCCTCGCTCATGCCCAAAAGCATGGCGGCGATAAACGTGCCGAAGGTGGAGGGGGCGTTCTCCCCGACTTCTTCGCTGAAAAGCGCGAAAATTTCGCCGATCCCCATGCCCCCGGTCCGTTTGCAGGCCCGGGTCATGGCCTTGAAGGCCAGCACTACTGTCACGCCCATGTCGCCGTCTCCCGTCAGGGAATCCAGTTTCGCCAGGGCGTTTTTCTGGGCCGTCATTTTTCCGGCCATATATTCCGTCAGCGCCGGAAGATCCTGCGCCGTTAACTGTTTCTTCATCTCCGCCCCTCCTTAAATCTGCGTGAAGAAGGGGGAACCGGCGGGGGCGTCTACCAGCCGCTTCAGCTCGTCGTCCAGCTTCATGAGGGTAAGCGACGCGCCCTGCATCTCCATGGAGCAGGCATACCGCCCCACATAGGCCCGGTACACGTTGATTCCCTTCTCCTCCAGCAATTCGTCCACCTTGCGGTAGAGAATATAGAGTTCTTCCAGAGGCGTCGCGCCCAGGCTGTTCACCAGCACGGCCACCTCGTCGCCCGCCTGGAAGGGCAGATCCTGCACGATCTTTTCCACAAGGATCTCCGCAATTTCGTCCGCGCTGCGCATGGGAACTCGCTCAATGCCCTGCTCCCCATGGATTCCCATGCCGACTTCCATTTCGTCCTCCGTCAGGGTGAAATTGGGTTCACCCACCGCCGGAACAATGCAGGCCCCGAGCGCCACGCCCAGACTGCGAATGTTGGCAACCGCCTTCTCGGCAGCCGCCTTGACCTCCGCAAGAGAGGCCCCCTCGGCGGCCTTGGCCCCGGCAGCTTTATAGGCAAAGAATAGCCCGGCCACGCCCCGGCGCTCCTGCCATTTTTCCGGCGGCGCGGAAGCCACGTCGTCGGTCACCAGCACAGTCTCCACTGGGATTCCCTCCGCCCGGGCCTTTTCAGCAGCGGCCTCAAAGTTCATCATGTCGCCCTGATAGCGGCCATAGAGATAGAGCACGCCTGCGCCGCCGTCGATGGCCTTGGTGACCCGATACATCTGCCCCGTGGAGGGAGAGGAAAATACGTTTCCAATGGCCGCGCCGTCCGCCAGACCGGGGCCCACATAGCCCATAAACACCGGCAGATGCCCGGAACCGCCGCCCGTGGCAATCGCCACCTTGCCCTTCACGGGAGCGTCCGCCCGGACGATCACCCGCAGGTCGCCGTTTTCCGCCCGATAGTCCTTTTTGTGTGCTTTTAAGATGCCCTCCGTCATTTCTTCCACAAAATCGAAGGGGTCGTTGATGATTTTTTTCATAACCTTCTCCTTTTATTTTTTTGTCACATGCGTAATTACAGAATTGTCTTGCCGCCGTCCAGAGGCAGGACGGTTCCGTTCAAAAAGCCGCTGCATCCCGCCATATACACCACCATCTCCGCCAGCTCTTGGGGATTGCCCCGGTGCAGAGTCACGCCCCGTTCCACATAGGTTTGGGCCTGCGGATCGTTGACCGCGCCGGTTTCGCCCCGTTTTGCCCGTTGCCGGGCGTCCCGGTCGTCGTCCGCCATGAGAATGGTGGAAGGGCAGACGGCGTTGCACTGAATATAGGGCGAAAGGGCCACGGCCAGGGACTGCATCATCTTCGCCAGCCCGGTTTTGGCAATGGCATGGGGGATAAAATCCGGCCAGTTTTCAAAATACGAGTTGCCCGCAATGGCGATGATCCGCCCGCTCTTGTTTTTGAGCATGAGCTTCGCCGCACTCTGGCTCAGGAAAAAGGGGCCTTTTAAGATCAGGTTCATGGAGCTGTCCCAGGACGCCTCGGTCATCTCCAAAAACGGGGCTTCGTTGAAGTTCCCCGCGTTGTGCACCAGGATATCCAGCCGCCCAAACTCTCTTTCGATCTGGCCGATCATGGCGGCGTTTTCCAGCCGGCTTCCCACATCGGCTTCGATCAAAAGGCATCTCCGTCCCAGCTTTTCAATTTCAGCCTTTGTCTCCTGAGCCTCCCGGGGCGTGCGGTAGTAGTTCACCACGACATCCGCTCCCGCTTCCGCCAGCGCCAGGCTCAGCACACGCCCCACCCGGAGCGCCCCGCCCGTCACCAGGGCGACCTTTCCTTCCAGCCGCATCTCTTTTCCCTCCTCTTTATATAGATCAGAGCATAATCTCGCCGCCGCTGACATAGAGCGTCTGCCCGGTGATCCCCTCCGCCAGGTCTGAGGCGAAGTACACCACCGTGTTGGCTACCTCTTTCGAAGTGGCAAACCGCCCCAGCGCGCATTTGGCGATGAATTCCTTTGTCATCTCGTCCCAGTCCTCGCCGGTTTCGGTTTCCGCATCCGCCACGCCGCCCGGCGCGACGATGTTCACCAGAATGTTGTTTTTGGCTTCCTCGATGGCCAGCGTCCGGCAGAAGCCGTTCATTCCCCGCTTAACCGCCGTATACATGGAGCAGCCCGCCCCATAGCGCACGGCCATGGCCGCAGAAATATAGATAAGCCGCCCAAATTGCTGCTCCCGCATCACCGGGATCGCCGTCTGGAAAATATGATATCCGCTCATCATGGCGTCCAGATGCAGCTTCCAGTCCCCGTCTTTGGAATCCGCCACATCGACGGGCTCAAAGGGCGGATGGACGGCGTTCACGACGATATCCACCGAACCAAAAGTATTTCTGACCTTCTCTACCAGCCCGGCCGGCGCCTGCGGATCGCCGCAGTCTGCCTGGACGGCTATGGCGTTTTTTCCGGAGGGATCCAGCTCCTCCGCCAGCTTCTGCGCCCGTTCCCATCCATGAAAGCAGTGGATGGCGGTCTTTGTGCCCTGTTCATACAGCTCCCGGGCGATTTTGCTCCCGAGAACGCCGCTGCCGCCGTATACGATGGCGGTCTTTCCTTCCAACAGCCGCATGCTTCCTCCTTCCTCACCGCATCAGCTCGCCGCAGGCCACATAGAGAATCTGTCCTGTCATGGCGTCTGCCAGCGGCGACGCAAAATATAATACCGTGTTGGCCACTTCTTCCTGGGTGGCGAACCGCCCAAGAGGGGTCTGCCTCAAAAGCTCGGCCTCGGCGTCGTCCCAGGCAAAGGCGCCGTCCGTATCCAGAGAGGTGATTTTCCCCGGCGCCACGATATTCACGGTGATGTTGTTTCTTCCCTCTTCAATGGCCAGCGTCCGGTTAAAGGCAGTCATGCCGCCCTTGACGCAGGCGAAGGCGGCAGAGCTGGCCATATGGCGCACGGCCAGGCCGCCGGAAATATATATGATCCGTCCGTATTGCTGCTCGCGCATGGCGGGCAGGACGCTTTTACACGCATTGAAATGCCCCTTTTGGGCGTCCAGATCGGTTTTCCAGTCCGACCATTCCATGTCATAGACGTCTTTTGGGGTAAACGCCGGGTTATGCACAGTGTTCACCATGATATCGATGGTGGAAAATTTCCTGCGCACATCTGCCGCAAACGCTTCCACGGAATCCCGGTCCGCGATGTCGGCATAACCGGCAAACACATTTTCCCCTGTGGGATCGAGGGCAGCCAGCTGCTTTTGTGCAATTTCGGCCTCCCGGTCAAAATAATAGCTGACGGCCACCTTCGCTCCGTTTTCGTATAGCTTTTTTGTGATAAACGAGCCTAAATTTCCTGTTCCGCCAAAGATAACAGCGCTGCGCCCGCTCAGATCCAGCAAATTTTTCATCGTCCGCCCCTCCCCGCTTCTGGGTGCCGCGGGAACCGGGAAGCCCCGGTCCCCGGCAGAATGTCCTTCTCTTATTCCATGGCGCCTGTCATATCCACGTTGTTGCCCGTGTAATAGAAGGCGTTGTCCTTGACGCCGATGATGGCGATTTCCAGAGCCTCCCGGTCGCCCTTTTCATCAAACTTGATGGTGCCGGGCGCAGACATCATGTTTTCAAATTCCATGCTCTTGATGGTATCTGCCAAAGTCTCCCGGGTCGCGCCGGCCTCCAGCGCCTGGGCCAGGATGTTGATGAGGTCATAAGTATAGACCGCCGGCTCGTTGGTGTCGATGCCGAATTTATCCTTGAGCTTCTGGGCAAATTCCTTGTAAAGGTCGCGGTCGTCATAGGGATTGTAGCCTGCGGCGATGATGCAGTTTTCCTCATGGGAAATGTCCTTGATACGCTCCAGGAACACTTCGCTCAGGATCGAGGCATCCATGAAATACTGCATATCCGAAAGGCTTTCGATGCGGTCGGCCTGGGCGATGATCATGCTGGTTTCGTTATAGTCGCCCAGCAGCAGGACGCCGTCCGCGCCGGATTTTTCCAGCTTGGAGAGATGCACGGAGAAATCCCGGTCGGTTCCGGCCGTATAGGGCTCGGCCATGACGATCTCCGCCCCCAGCTTTTCCGCCGTGTTGGTGCACATTTCCAGCATGCCGGTTCCGAAATCGCTCATGGGATAGATTACGGCCAGCTTCTTTTTGCCATAGTTATTGACGGCGCAGGCCGTGAGCTGCGGCCCCTGCACATCGCTGGCCAGGCACATGCGGATGAAATCTGTCCCCTTGATGTCCACACTGTTGGCCGTGGGGTTGAGCATGGGAAGCCCCGCCGCCTCATATATGGGCAGCGTCGCCAGGGTCGTCGAGCTGGTGAGAGTGCCGATGACGCAGACAAAGTCCGGATCCTGCACAATCCGCTGGGCCACCAGGGTGGATTCGGTCACGTCGCCCTTGTCGTCATAGACCACCAGCTCCAGCTGCTGTCCGTTGATGCCGCCGGCATTGTTGATCTCTTCAATGGCCATTTCCGCCGAATTCACCTGGGAAACGCCCGCTTCCGCCAATGCGCCCGTCTGGGCCGTAGACATGGCGATTTTAATGGTTCCCGAGCTTTGGCCGGGATTGGCCGCCGCTGTGGCGTCCGGCGACTGAGTGGACGGCGCCTCTTCCCCGCCGCAGGAAACCAGGGTGAGCGCCATGACAAGGGCGAATACCCCCGCCAGTATTTTGCGAGTCCAAGCCTTCATTTTTTTACCTCCTTATTGTTTTGGGGCGGAGCTACCCGCCCAGATAAGCCTTTTTGACAGCGTCGTTTTGCAGAAGCTCCTCACTCTTTCCCTCCAGGGCGATTTCCCCCGTGCTGATGACATAGGCGCGGTCGGAAACCTCCAGGGCCTTCATGGCGTTCTGCTCCACCAGCAGGATGGTCACCCCCTGCTGCTTAATCTTCTGGATGACGTCATAGACGTCGTTGACCACCACCGGGGCCAGCCCCAGGGAAGGCTCATCCAGCATGAGCAGCTTGGGGCGGCTCATAAGGGAACGGGCGATGGCCAGCATCTGCTGCTCGCCGCCTGAGAGCAGCCCGGCCTTCTGGCTGCGGCGTTCCTTCAAAATCGGGAAGATCTCCTCATATTTTTCGATATCCTCCCGGATGGCCTGCTTATCCTTGCGGGTATAAGCGCCCATCTCCATATTTTGGTATACCGTGGATTCGGCAAAGACCTGCCGCCCCTCCGGGCATTGGGAGATCCCCGCCCGGACGATCTTTTCCGGCGGCCGGCCGGTGATGTTTTCTCCCATCCAGGTCACCGTTCCCTTCACGGGCCGCAGCAGGCCGGAAATCGTCTTTAAAAGCGTGGTCTTTCCCGCGCCGTTATGGCCGATGAAAGCGACGACCTCGCCTTCCTCCACATACATATTGATGTTTCGGATGGCCTCCACAGCGCCATAGTTCGTGCAGATATTATCCGTTTTCAGCAGCATGGCTGGCCTCCTCTCCCAGATATACCCGGACGACCTTCGGGTCGTTTTTGATGACCTCCGGAATATCCTCTGCGATCTTTTTGCCGGCATCCATGACCATGATCCGGTCGGCTGTGGACATCATGGCTTCCATGTTATGCTCGATCAGGATAAAGGTAATGTCCTTTTCTCTGCGGATCTTTTTGATGAGCTCCATCATGGCCATGGCTTCCTTGGAATTCAGCCCGGCCGCCGGTTCGTCCAGCAGGCAGAGCTTTGGCTCGCTCACCAGAGCCCGCGCCAGCTCCAGCCGTTTCTGCTGGCCATAGGCCATATCGGCGGCGATCTCGCTGCTCATCTTTTCCAGGCCCACCAGCTTCAGAACCTCCTCTGCCCGTTCCCGGGCTTCCCGCTCGCTCTCCCGGAATTTCCTGGTTCCCAGGACGGCCTGCCAGCCGCCGGCCTTCAGGCGGGTATGCTGCCCGATCATGACGTTTTCCAAAACTGTCATGGCATGAAACAGCCGCAGGTTCTGAAAGGTTCGTGCAATGCCCTGGCCCGCGATTTTGTGGGGCTTCATGCCCGTGATATCCTGCCCCAGAAACATCACCTTTCCCCGGGTGGGGCGGTAAACGCCGGTCAAAACGTTGATCAGCGTGCTTTTGCCCGAGCCGTTGGGGCCGATGATGCCGAAAATCTCCGATGGATTCACCTGGGCGCTGATGCCGTCCACGGCGCGCACGCCGCCAAAGTGCATGCAGATATCCTGAATTTCTATCACATATGCCATATCACTTCCTCCTTGCCAGCGCAGCCTGGCGGCGCTTGAGCTGGCGGCCCAGATTTCCAAAAATGCCGCCTTTCCCGGCGAAAGCCCGGGAACCCAGAACGCCCTGGGGCCGGATGAGAATCACCAGCAGCATGATGACGCCGCCCACGCCCACGCGGTATTCCGCCAGCGGGCGGATGATTTCCGGCATGATTGTGAAAAAGGCTGCGCCGAAAATCGCGCCTTTCAGGCTGCCCAGGCCGCCCAGAATGCACATCTGCGTGATGAGAAGCGTCGCATCCAGCGCAAAGGAGTTGGGGGCGATAAAGCCCACATAATGAGCAAACAGGCTGCCTGCCAGGCCGGCCACAGCCGCGCCCACAACAAAGGCATATACCTTTTGCCGGTTGACGTCGATCCCGACGGCCCGCGCGCCGATTTCATCGTCCCGGGTGGCTTGCAAGGCCCGCCCGAAGGGCGCTTTCATCATGCGGCTCAGGATAAAATACACCAGGATCAGCACCACGAAGATCAGATAGTAAAAGCGGATCTGTGTGTTGAATTCAAAGCCGAACAGGGACGCCGAAGGGATGCCCACCAGCCCCATGGGGCCGCGGGTAACAGCCGTCCAGTTGGTGACCACCGCCTTGAACAGCTCCAGAAAGGCCAGTGTGATGAGCCCCAGGAAGTCTGCCGAAACCCGCAGGCAGGGCACCGAAAGCAGAAAGCCGAAGATGGCCGCCGCAATGCCCGCGATGAGAAAGCAGGCGATAAACGGCAGGTCGGTATGCAGGGCCAGCAGTGCCGAGACATAGGCGCCCACACCGTAAAAAGCGGTGTGTCCCATATTCAGCATGCCGCCATAGCCCAGGATGACCATATCCCCCATGCTCAGGATGGAATAGAGCATGATATAGATCATCACCGTGAGGACAAGGCCATGCTGGATGACGATGGGCGCCGCCACCAGCAGCACCAGGCAGACGATCAGAACCGGCCATTTTCTGGCGTTTACAGCTTTTTTCAGAGATGCAAATGTCATACTTTCACCGCCTTTTTCTTTCCGAACAGACCCTGAGGCCGGAACAAGAGGATGAGGACGATGGCGATATAGCCGATGGAATCCTTAAACCCGGCGCCCAGATAGGCCGCCGCCAGCGTCTCCAGAACGCCCAGCAGGATGCCGCCCAAAAAGGCGCCATAGAAACTCCCAACACCGCCCAGCTGGGCCGCGGCCCATGCTTTGCAGGTGCCCCAGAGGCCCATTTCAATGCTGATCACGCTGTAATAGGAGGAGATCATCACGCCGCCGATGACGCCGAAGAAGCCGCCCAGCCAATAGACCATGGGGATGATGGTATTCACCGGAATGCCCATGAGGCTGGATGTGTTGATATCCTGAATGACGCATTGGGTTGCTTTTCCGATTTTTGTAAACTTGATGAGGATGGTGAACAGCAGCACACAGGCTCCTGCCACCGCGATAGAAAGGATGTTCTGGGAAAGAATCTGAAAATCCCCCAGCTGGATGACATTTTCTGGAATGATGGAAGGATAAACGATCTGCTGCGGCCCCCAGATGACCTGGGCCACCGTCCGCAGCACCAGCGCCGCCCCCAGGGCGCTGATCATGGGAACAATACGGTTTGCATGGCGCACCGGGCGGTATACCGTCCGTTCCACGGTCATGGCAATCACGCCGCCGAAGACCGCCGCCAAAAGAATTGCCAGCCAAGGCGGCAGCGAAGACGCCAGAAGGGCCATGGCAATGAAGGTTCCAAAGATATAGATATCTCCATGAGCAAAATTCATCATATACAGGATGGAGTATACCATGCTATAGCCAATGGCAATCACAGCATACATTCCGCCCACGGAAAGACCATTGATGAGTTGCTTTAAAAAATACACCAATTCGGGATGCATAGTCATTTCCCCTAACCTTTATAAACTTGTTTTCAAGTGGATTGCAATGCTTACGTTACAATGATCAGACAGTGCGGATGGGGGCCCGCCCAAAGCGGAGCCCTTTGCTTTTTGGAGTGATTTTGATGGGCGGGCGGCCCGGGCATATCCGAAGCCGCCGCCCGAGGTATTTTCCGGTCGAAAAAGACCCCTTATTTCAGGTTTTTCTGCCCCCGGTCAAAGGGATATGCCTTCTTCAGGGCGTCTTCCGAGGCGAAATAGGCTTCCAGCCCCGCCCGTTCTTCCTTGGAACGGAAGTTGAAAGCGCTGCCGCCGGCGCCCCAGGGCGCATAGAAGTGCGTCCACGCATGGACATAGTTCAAATAGATCATGAGGGCGCGGCAGACGTTTTTCAGATCCTCCTTCTCGTCAATGGTGTTGACCATTTCGATGAATTCGCTCAGGTATTTCCAAACGTCGCGCAGGCCCGCATAATCGAGAAATTCGCCGCTGAAGGGAAGCATATAGCCCGCGATCACGCGGATCTGCTCCATGGTGAATTTGTCGTCGCGCAGGCAGTGGTCGATGGTGTTCAGGTTCATGCCCAGCCCGCGGATCTCTGCGTCGGCAAAGAAATGGTTGGTGAAATACTGATTATATGCACCCGCCGGCGGATCCATCAGGCCCAGCCGGAGCCGTTTGCTGTCCATAGGCTCCTCAATCGTCAGCTTTTCTCTCTCGGCATCGAGAATTTTGGCCAGTTCTTCACATCTTGCGTTCACTTGCGGCACCTCCTTATGCTTCAATTACGCTGTAACGCACTTCGATGATTTCCTTCGTGTACATTACAGATTCCCAAATGCGTTTTCCCACACTGCGCAGGGTTTCCAGATCCTCGTCCCGCACTTTGGCGATGGGGATGGTGCGCAGATATTCGGTGTTATGGCCATAGGCGCAGCCCACCAGGCCGGCCAGCGGCGTCCAGAGCAGCCATCCGTCGTCGATTTCGTCCAGCTTGGGGTTATAATCGATCAGGTCGGTCACTTCGTCCACCACACAGGGGCTGTAATGATACCACTGATATCCCGCCACCATGGCGTGGATCTGCAGCGCATGATAGGGCAGCCGGTTGCAGTATTCATCGAACATTTTGGCGTTCTTATCGGTTTTGCACATCTGAACCTTCGCGCCTAGCGACGGCCACTCAATTAAGATTCTCTTCTCGGACACTTTTCACTACCTCCTAACATGATGTTGTTTCTTTTCCGAAGGCCAGGCGCCGCGAGAAATCCCAAATCCATAGGCTCGGCTCCCGCCTTCTTCCTTGTGGTTTATGCGCAGGCCGGGGCGAGCTCTACCCAGGGCTGCTGGTACGCAACAGAAGGAGAAACTCCTTCTGCGGTCCTCTTTGTCTCCCCCATGCGGGGTTTTCTAAAGAAGCGGTTGGGTATTGAATTATCTCTAAGGGTCGTTTTATGTTCTTTTGCTTGTGATGTTTTCCAAAGGATGTTTGCTATGATTCGATTATACGGGAGGTTTTTTAATTTGTCAATATAGTTTTAAAACTTTATTTAAAAATTTTCTTTGCTTATTGACTTTTCAAAGAATACCCGGGATAATAGAGAGGAGAAAAGCTCCTCCCAAATCCAGCAGCCCCTCTTTTTTCACCAAAACCAATCCATATAAAATATCAGGAGGAAACTATGGTCCGTTTTTATCACTGCAACCACAGCGTTTTGGATATCGAGCGCAGCTGCGCGTTTTATGCCGAGCAGTTCGGCCTGCGGGTTATGCGCCAGCTCACGGCATATGAGGGTGCCCTTCGTCTGGCCTTTCTTGGCAATGACGCTTCGGATTTTCGTCTGGAGCTTACCTGGAACCGGGACCGCAAGACCCCCTATGCCCTGGGGGAAAAGGAATTCCATGTGGCTTTTTATACGGATTCCTATGATGCGCTCCTTCAAAAGCATAAGGCGGCGGGCATTGTCGTTTTGGAGGAGCCCGAGCTCCGGCTCTATTTTGTGGAGGACCCGGATGGCTACCGTGTGGAGGTCGTGGAATTGCCGGTCCGCCCCTGAGGCCGCCCCGCTTCTTTGGCATAAAGAGGATTTCCCCCATGCTTTGTGGAATATAAATACTGTATTCCCATGTTTCCGCTAAAACTGAATGAAAAAGGAGAAAAATGTGAGCAATTTTTATTCCAGCCGCAAGCCGAAAAATATAAGGCAGCATAATCAGAAAATGATCCTGTCCCTGCTGCAGCTGGTTGATGAAATATCCATCAGCGAGCTTTCGGAAAAAACCAACCTGAGCAAAACCACCATCTCTAAAATGTTTGCGGATCTCTGCCATGCGGGAATCCTTCTTTCAGCGGGAAAAGGGGAATCCACTTCAGATGGAGGGAAAAAGCCCGAACTATTTGCCCTGAATCCCGAATATGGCTATACCATCGTCCTTTCCATCATTCAGCCGGATCGGATCGTCTGTTCCCTGACTGGCCTTTTGGGGCGGGTGCGGTATAGCCGTACGGAAGAACTGGACCCGGAGGCCGGCTATCCGGCCCTGCTCTCTGGAATTCTCCGGGCAATCACCCAAACCCTCGGGGAAACCGGCGTGCCGACCGACCAGATCATGGGGATCGCCGTGGCCTGCAGCGGAATTGTAAACACCAACACCGGAACCCTCCTCTATCCCACCCATGAACCCTGGGGGACGCATCTTCCCCTCCGGGAGGATATCCGCAAGGGGCTCGCCTTCCCCGTGGATATCTTTATCGACACGGCTCACCGCTTTTCCGCCTATGCCGAGTTCCTTTTCGAGGAAAACCGGAAAAACAACCCGGTCATCGTCATTTCCACCAAATATTTTCTGGTGGGGGCCAGCCTTTTGACCAAGCAGAAGCTGGTTCCGGGATACGATGGCGTGGTGGGCGATTTTGGGCATATCATCATCGACCCCCATTCGCCCAAGCGGTGCGCCTGCGGGCGGCATGGCTGTCTGGCGACGCTGGTGGGGGAAACCACCCTGTTGGAGCGTGCTTCCATGGAATGGCAGAAATATCCCGCCTCTCCGGTCAGTCAGAAATTTCTTTCGGGCTCCCTGGCCCCGCGGGATATCTTCGCCGCCGCCAGCCAGGGCGATCCCTTTGGGCAGAGCCTTGTGGACTATCTCGTGGAAATCTTTTCCATCCTGATCCACAACCTCATCAGCCTGAACAGCGCCAAGCGCGTGGTTCTCCAGGGCTTTTTTGCCTCTGAGGGGGACTATTTTCTCCGGCGGCTGCGGGAAAAGGTGCTGAACTTCAATCGGTTCCGCCTATGCGGCAACATCCATCTGGATTATTCCCAGCTGGATCTTTCGCCGGATTACCGGGAGCAGGAACCCTATATCCTGGGCGCCAGCCTCTCGGTCTCCAACCATCATTTTGATACGCTGATTCTTTAATATTTTGAAATAAGAAGGAGGAACAACCATGATCCAAACCATTGAAACCACAAAGGCTCCGGCCGCCATCGGTCCGTATTCCCAGGCCAAGGCGTGCGGCGGCTTTCTGTTCACCTCCGGCCAGATCCCCTGCGACCCCCAAAGCGGCGAAGTCGTGGGCAGTGAGATCACCGCTCAGGCCGAACAGGTCATGAAAAATCTGGCCGCTGTGCTGGCCGCCGGTGGTTCCGGCTTTGAAAGCGTCGTCAAAACCACCTGCTTTTTAGCGGATATGAAGGACTTTGCCGCATTCAACGCCGTGTATGCCAGGTATTTCGTGACCAAGCCCGCCCGGAGCTGCGTCGCCGTCAGGACGCTGCCCAAAGGTGTGCTGGTGGAGGTAGAAGCCATCGCCATTGTGGGATAAAAAGCAAAGGGAGCGCAGAAAATCATCTGCGCTCCTCTTTTTATTCTCCTAAACAGTATCGGCCGGGCAAAGCCCTTTCTTCCCCTTTCACGCTCTCTGCGGCGCCTTCTTTCCGCCGCCGCTCCGTCCCTCTGCCGATCCCTTTCATAAATCCGCTCCAACCCCTTTAATTCTTTCGGATCTGCCAAAAAAACCCTGCCGAAATATTGACAATCCCTTTGGATTCGATAAAATGATAAGTAGGTTATATCTTTCATATATTTATAAAAAAAGTTGGAGGAAAATCATGAAAAAGTCAACAGGCTTTCGTGTCACAGCGATGGTATTGAGCTATCTCCTCACAGTTTTGATCATCGTTTCCGTCGTTGTATCGTCTATTTCCGATTTGGTGCCCAGCGTATGGCTGATTATCATGGGCATGGTCGCCATATGCGTGCTCGTGAGCATTCCCAACGGGGTGTCCGTCCTCATCGGTTCCATCATCTCGGGGCTGATGACTCTGCTCTTCCTGGTTTCCATGTTTGATTCCCTTCCCTATTACGGCATATTTTTCGATCAGGAAACAGTCACCGGCCTTACGCTCGTTTTCATCGGCATCATCGTCATTCTGCTTCTCACGTTCATCTTCTCCCTTATCGCCGCCATCCGGCTTCTGGGGAAGAAAAAAGTGAGCGGCCAGCCCTATGGGCAATATCCCTATGGACAGCAGCCGCCTTATGGCCAGCAGCCCTATCAGCAGCCGCCCTATCAACAGCCCTACCAGCCTCCGTATACTCCGCCGCAGCCGCAGCAGGCTCCCGCCCCGCAGCCCCAACCATCGGAGCAGCCCCAGGCAGCCCCTGCGCAGCAGCCGCCGGCCAACTGCCCTTCCTGCGGAACGGCCCTGAAGCCCGGCGCCCGGTTCTGCACCCATTGCGGCGCGCAGATTCCATCGGCTAAGTAATCTATTGATTTTAATATTGAATATAAGAAAGGAGACATTTTCTCATGTCTGATTACCGCAAAGCACTCAAAGAACATTTTGAATCCATCCCCGCTTTCAACAGCATGCTCAAGGTCAACTATATTTTCTATGGCCTGGGCCTTCTGTTCCTGATTCTGGCATCTATCATTTCCATCAGTTCCATCACCGCTTCGGATCTGTTCAACGCTCTGGGCACGCTGCTCCTGCTCTTTGGCCTGTTCCTCTGCTTCGTCCGCAAGGATGATATGGGAATCATCATCTCCATGAGCGTATTCGGCCTGTTGGAGCTTATCATGTTCATCGTCTCCCTGGTCACCTTCCGGGGATTCATCATCCAGTTCTCCTATCTGCTCTATACCGGCGCGGCGGTTTGGCTTCTGGTTCTGGCCCTTCGCTCCTCCGGCCTTGTCAAGCAGATGCAGAGCCGTCAGCAGGCGGCTGCCGGGGCGCGCTCCTGCGTTTCCTGCGGCGCGTCGATTGCGGCGGACACGAACTTCTGCCCGGCCTGCGGCGCTCAGCAGACCGTGAAGTGCCCGCAGTGCGGCGCCACAGTTTCCTCTGCCGATGAATTTTGCGGCGGATGCGGCAATAAATTGAAATAAGCGAGCGGAATAATCCGCCGAATCAGGCAGCCCGGGATTCCGGGCTGTCTTTTTTCTTTTTCACAATAAAACGCCCCCGGGCCTGTTTCTCCGGCGCCGCTTTCCCCTCCCCGTTTGCCGGGCATTTCCCGGCACAAGCACTCTGCTTTCCGGCCTGCGCAAAATAAAAAAACGCCCGCCGGAACCGGCGGGCGCCTTAAAAGCCATGGCGTTATTTCAAAAGATCTTCCTTTTTATCCAGAATCTCTGCCACAATGGCGCAGGCAGGGCAGTCGCAGTACTGCGCGCCCGCAGCCCGGATCTCCTCCCCATGGGCGGCCACCTCCGCAGCCTTTTCCGCCCCAAAATAGGCGGCTCCTTTTTCGGATTTGGCAAAGCTGATGAGCATATCCACCGGCATGATATCCCCTTCCAGCTCCTTTATATACCGCTGGGTTTCCTCTTTTTCCGCCTCGGTGCCCGCGGCATCCAGCCAGCGCTGCGCCGCCGCCTTTGCCTCGCTGCTGCAGGTCGGCGCTTCCATCAGGGCCCGCGTCTTTTCCATAATCTCCCTGCGTGTTTCCTTTTCCATGATTTCACCCGCTTTCTATTGAAATTTGTCTATATTGTAGCATAGACGCCGCGGGGAAACCACCTTCCCGGCACAAATTCTTTTCCATTCCCCCATGTTTTCCGTCCCGGTAAAAATCTATTTTTCGTCGTTTTTCATCTTTCTTCGTTCCTCTCCCCGGATTCCTCTTGTGCGGCGGCCCATTTGTAATATATTTATATTGCATAATTTTCAACTATTACAATACTTTGAACTGATATAAAAGTCTCATGCGGAAATTTGTTTTGTCTGCCGTTGTTTTGCTGTCTCTTGCGCTCTTTGGGCCTGCGGTTCTGCCCCGGCGCAAACGCCCAGCGCCTCTGCCACGCCGTTTCCTGCCCCAACGTGGTCTCCGTCTCCGACGCCCACGGTGATTCCAACACCATCTCCCTCGCCTTCCCCTTCCGTGAAGGCGCCGGCTGCCGCAAAACCAGCGGCTGCCAAAAAGCCCTCGGCAACCAAAAAGGCATCGGCCACAAAGGCTCCTGCCGCCACCCAGAAGCCTGCGGCTGCGCCCAAGCCCACGCCAAAGCCCTTCAGGGAAGAATCTGCAACCGTCTATTGGACGCCCTCCGGCGGGAAATACCATATCTCCAGAAACTGCGCCACCTTGAAGCGCTCCAAAACCATCAAATCCGGAACCATTGCCCAGGCCGGCAACCGCGGCCGGTGTAAGGTCTGCGGCTGAACTGTTGTCATCAAAAGCGCACGCCCGCGAATAAATGGCAGGCGGTGGAGGCATTATTTCGCGCGCTAAACAAACAGCCATAGTATCGCCGGGCTTTTGCATCGCATCGTGAATAAAACAGTCCTGCCGAGCTGATTAAGCAGATCGGAGGTCATAAAAATGACTTTGGTTCCTTTAGTGCCGGCGGGCACCATATGAATGGGGAATGGGAGAAAGCCGCCCGGCTCGCAAACGATGTGTTCAAAAAACTATGCAGTAAAAGGGTATACAAAAAAGCCCAGGAATATGTTAATTCCGGGCTCTTTTGCTGGCGGAGAGACAGGGATTTGAACCCTGGTTACGCTATCAACGTAAACACGATTTCCAGTCGTGCGCCTTCAGCCACTCAGCCATCTCTCCAAACCATTTGATTCTGTTTTTTGCCAAAATAGCATACAACCGCATTGCGGCGTGGATTATTATAGCAGATATTCCGCGCCAAATCAAGCCTTTTTAAAGATTATTTTGCCCCGACCTGCCATTTTTATTTCTCGGTCAATTTCGCGATGGCGGTATCCTTTCCAACGATAATCAAGGTTTGGCCCCGCTGCAGCGGGCGGTCCGGGTTGGGCGTCAATTCCACTTCCTCCTCCCCGGTTTTGATGCCGACGATGTTAATGCCCATATGTTTGCGCAGATCCAGCTCCTTTAAGCTCTTTCCAATCCACTGATCCAAAACTGCAATTTCAATGATGCTGCACTGCTTGGAAAGCTCGATCACCTCAAAAATGTTGGAAAGCGCCAGGCTGTGCGCCAGCCGGATTCCCATATCCCGTTCCGGAAATACCACCCGATCGGCCCCCACTTTATAGAGCAGCTTGGTGTGCATATCGCTGTGGGACTTCGCGCAGACAAATGGAACTCCCAGGTCCTTCAAGTGCATCGTCATCAGAATGCTGGATTCGATCTGACTTATGGCGATAATGACACCATCCAAGTTGCGCAGGCCCAGATCCCGCAGACTGTCCTCGTCCGTCCCATCCGCTTGAACGCAATGGGTAAACTGCCGCGCCAGAGAGTCCACCTTTTCGCCGTCCTTCTCGATGGCCAGCACCTGATGTCCCATTTTCATCAGTTCTTCTCCAATGGATGCGCCAAACCGCCCAAGGCCAATGATGGCAAACTGTTTTTTCATTGCTTTCCTTCTCCTTTATCCAACCATAATGCGCTCTTCCGCATACCGGATTTTTCCATTTCCCTTGGCCATCCGCATGCTGATGGCCGTCATAACCGTTATAAGTCCCACTCTTCCCGCATACATGCAGCAAATGATGGCGACCTTGCTGGCCGGGCAGAGAAGCGGCGTCAACTCCTGGCTCAGGCCCACGGTTCCAAAGGCCGAAACCACCTCGAAAAGAATCCGCGAGGTGTCAAACCGATTGGATTCCAGCGTCGTCACAATAAACGTCATTACGCCGACAAAAATCATGCCTAACAGAATGATGGCAATGGAGCGGAGAACCGTCTGCCAGTTGATGCGCCGCCGGAGTATGGTCACATCCTCCCGCCCACGGATGATCGCCACCAGCAGGCTCAGCATGACAACGCAGGTCGTCGTCTTGACGCCGCCGCCGGTTCCCGCCGGGGACGCGCCGATGAACATCAGCAGGATCGTCACCAGCGCCGACACCGAATGCATCCCGCCCTGCCGGAAGGAGGAAAATCCCGCCGTGCGCGTCGTCACCGACTGAAAAGCACCGTTCAGGATCTTATCTCCGGCGCTGAAGGACGGGATTCCCAGCGTCTCCGGATTGTTCCATTCCACCACGCAGATAATCACGGTCCCCGCAACGATCAGGAACAGCGTCGCTATTAAAACCACCTTGGCCTGCAGGGAAAGCCGCCCCCGAAAGCCGTGCATCGCCCAGCGCCCGCTTTCCAACACCACCAGGAACCCCAGACCGCCCACGACGATCAGAGCCATAATGGTGATGAGCACCAGCGGATCCTGAGCATAGGGCATGAAGTTTGTCCCCTTGCCGAAAACGTCAAATCCCGCGTTACAGAACGCGGAAACCGCGTGAAACACACTGTAGTATATCCCTTTGGCCCATCCAAATTCCGGGATAAAGCGGATGGACAGCAGCGCCGCCCCCGCCAGTTCGCAGCCAAAGGTAAGAAACGTGGCGCTGCGCGTCATCCGCACAACCCCCTGCAGCTTATCTTCATTTAACGATTCCTGCATAGTCAGCCGGTCTGACAGGGAAAATCGCTTCCCCAACGCCATAAAGATAAGGGAAGTCGCCGTCATGATTCCCAGGCCGCCGATTTGAATGAGCGCCAGCATGACCAGCTGGCCGGTCATGTTGAAAACCAACCCGATTTCCACAGCCGCAAGCCCAGTCACACAGACAGCAGAAAAAGAGGAGAACATGGCGTCTACCAGGCTCACCTCATATCCCTCGTTCCAGCAAAAAGGCATGGCGAGAATAAACCCGCCAAGCAACATAATTGCCAAAAAAGCCAAAGCAATTTTTTGTACAGGACGCAATGTGATATGGAACTTATTCATCTCTGTTAACTCTCAAGCCTTCTTCTATCTTTATCTCTTCTTAATATCACTTGTATTATAGCAGTAGTTCGTCAAAACGTATAGGCGGAATCCCTATATTTATCCTGCTCTTCCGGGCATTTCCGCCTTTTTTTCATTTTATCTCTATTTTTTCAGAAATTTTTTCCCGTTTTTTTCATATTTCTCGTATTTTTGCGATTTTATCCTTCCCCTTTGTCCTATGGTGTTCCAAAAACGTGCAGCCTTTTACATCCTCTTGCTCCTCCGTTTGCGAAGCCTCTCCTATATTCTGTCCATTTTTCCGGTTTTCTCCAATGATGATGTGGCTTTTCCTCTCCAGACGAGCCTCCCGGCCCTTACCATACCGCAATCCTTTTCCGGCCCCGATCCATCCATGCAGCGGCGCCCTGCTCTCCATAAAAAAGGGGGCTGTATGCCCCCATTGTCTTCAGCTCCGGATGAGAACCAGCTTTGTGCCCTGCTCCAGCGGCTGTCCGTCGTCCTCCCACTCCCCGGCAAATGCGTCCGTACGCACCCGGAATTTCTTGGCGATATCCCAAAGGCTCTCTCCGCCGCCCGCAAAATACACCACGATCCCCGGCGCCGCCACCGGAAGTTCGGCGCCCATCTCCGCATCCGCCACCGCCCGGAAGCTGGTGCAAACCGTCTCATAGGCGCAAATTTCCATGCAGCAGCGGGCCTCCAGCTCCCTGCCGGAGCCTTCCACAACGGCATATTCCGCAAACGCTTCCACATGCACATCCGAATTTTCGCCGACTCCGGGTAGGCTCAGATCCGTGGTAAATGGCACGGAGGCCTGCAGGCTCTTGATGCCCGCATCCGCCGTAGTATAGCAGAGCAGATAGCGCATCACACCCTCCACGGCCGCCCGGTCCCTTCCCGGCGTCACCGAGAGGATCTCGGGCATAGCGCAGGAATAGAGCACCCGAGCCACCTCCGGCGCGCTGTCCGGCACGGTGATCCCCATGCGGACCACCTTCTTCTGCCCCTCCAGCTGCCGGCGGCGGCAGGTCTGCATGGGCAGCCAGGTCAGCTTACATTCGTGCTGCCGGTCATACAGGTCCTCCACCAGATACGTCTCCTTTTCCCCAAAGCAAAGGCTGCAAATGCGGATGACGGCGGAAACCTCCAAAAGATCCGGGTTTTCCTCCTGGGTATCCACCACCAGCCGCTCCAGGTTGGCCGTCACAAAGATGGGAGAATCCTCCGTGCAGCCGGCGTCGTTGATGATCTCGCCAAAGGGCAGGGTTTCGCTCATATATTGCAGCGGCGCGTTTTTATCCGGGCTCAGATACACGATAAACACCCGAAGGTCGCCCTCCACTACAATTTTGTCCTCTTCTTTATGAATATTTTTTGCCACGGCATAGCCGCGAGAGAGCAGCACCTGTCGGACGGGAGGCATGCTCTGGGGTACCCGCAGCTCATCCTTGACATAGGACTGGACGCATTTGGCCGTCCGGATATAGGGCAGCTTCTGCACCTGCTCCTTGATTTCCACATTTTTATCCGTGTTATATGCCTCCAGCAGCTCAAATTCCTCGTTGCCCAGGGCATACAGGTTGATATTCAGTTCGGCCCGGATGGCAATGGATGTGCCGTCGATGAGCTTTCCCGTCACATCCCCCACGCGGATCTCCCCCAGCACCTGCATATCCGGCGTGATGCCCTCTTCTTCCACGCCGTGGGCCAGGCGGCATTCCGAATCGAAGCAGCCAATCTCCCCTTTTTTATCCATATATAAGATGCTGAACCGGGCCGTCCCGTCCAGATCGATGCGCCCTTCTCCGGCGCGGATCTCCCCCAGCTCCGCCAGGCCGGCGATCTCCAGAATCCCGGAAATCTCCTCCAGCCCCTCAGGGAGCTTGAGGGTTCCCTCGATGAGTGCCTGGCAGTCCGTCATCCAGCGGCTGTTCTCGGTGATAATCTCCTGTTTCAACATGCTCATATTCTTCCCTCCAAGGTCTTTTTAAGAGTCTTTAGCCATTCTAGTTATGTTTATAGAGAAATCCGGAAAAAAATGACTAAATCCCCTTTTCTTTTGCTATTTCTTTGTTCATAATTTATTTACAGTAAATACATTTTGCCTTTGCTATAATTTTTAATGAATCAAAGGGGCCGCAAAAGGCCGCCGGAAGGGAGGAAAAGCGCATGATCGAAGCCAAAATGCTCTATAAGAATTTCGGCGCGTCCGTCGCAGTCAACGACGTTTCCTTTACCATTCCGGACGGGCAGATTACCGGCGTGCTGGGGCGGCCGGGCTGCGGCAAGAGCACGATTGCCAACATTCTCGCCGGCTATACCGCCAGCAGCGGCGGCAGTGTCTCCATCAACGGATATGACATCGAGCGGCATCCCCGCCGGGCCAAGGCCGCCATCGGCTATCTGCCCGCCAACAACCCCATTTACTATGACATGACTGTCCGGGAATATCTGGATTTTCTCTCCCGGCTGCACCGTCTGCCCCGCCGGCAGGTTCCCGGGCGCATCGCCTGGGTTTCGGATATCATGGGAATTTCGGAATATCTGCCCCATCTGATCCTCAATCTCGACCGGGGCGTGATCCGCCGCATCGGCATCGCCGGCGCACTCATCAACGATCCCCCCATCCTTCTGCTGGATCAGCCCACCGCCGGGCTATCCCCCGCGGATACCCGGGAGATCCGGGAAATTTTGAAATCCCTGCGGCAGGACCGCACCATGGTCATCTTCTCAAGCTATCTTGCGGAAGTGCTGGAGCTCTGCCAGCATGTCCTGGTGCTCAACGGCGGCAAGCTCATCGCCAACGACTCCATCGCCAACCTGCGTGCGCTGGCCGGGGATAAAAACCGGCTCAAGCTCTCCCTCCATGCGACGCTGGACCAACTGCGCCGGATTCTCTCTTCCATGGAGAGTGTTGAGGATGTCAGCGCCCAGCCCGGCCTGGAGGAGGGCGCGCTGGATGTTATTTTGGAATCCGGCGTGGATACCGACCTGCGGCCGCAGGTCTGGGCGGCCTGCGCCCGGGAGAACATTCCCATCCTGGAGATGAAGTATCTGAACGTGTCCCTGGAGGAAATCTTCCTCCAGCTCACCGGAAAAATACAGGGGGGGGACTGACAGATGCGCGCCGTATACCGAAAAGACCTGCGCTCTCATTTTGCAAGCGCCTCGTCCTATATGTTTCTGGCCGTCTTTCTCTTTTTCGGCGGCTCCTATTTCACCCGTTTCGTCCTTGCCCAGAACACATCCGAGGTAACGGAGATTTTCGCCAATACCAGCGTGCTCATGGTGCTGCTGTTTCCTTTTTTGACCATGCGCTCCATGGCGCGGGAACAGCAGATCGGGACGGATAAGCTGCTGCTCACCGGCCCGCTCCCCATCGTTTCCCTGGTGACGGCCAAGCTGCTGGCCTGCTATACGGTCTTTCTCCTCTCCCTGGCCTTGACGGCCATCTTTCCCCTTCTGGTGTTTGCCGGGGGAAATGTGAGTGCGGGAGAAGTTCTCGTGAGCTATCTGGGCTTTGCCCTCTTTGGGCTGGCGGTCATTTCCCTCGGGGTGTTTATCTCCTCGCTGTCTGCCCATCCCCTGCGGGCCGGGCTGGTGACCGCCATCTGCCTTATCATCCTCTGGATGACGGATTCCATCCTGCCCAATGTGGCCAATCCGGCGCTGCATTCGCTGCTCTCCGTCTTTTCGCTGTTTGGACGGCTGGAGGAGTTTCAATATGGCTTTCTGCGCCTCTCCTCCATCTTATATATGCTGTCCTTCGCGGCGGTCTTTGTCCTGTTTACCTGTAAGTCTATCAGTCTTCATAGGGAGAATAAGGTTTGAGTCCAAAACGCCATGCCAGAAAAATTTCATACTCCGTATCCGGCAACCTGCTTCTGGGCGTCATTCTCTGCGCCATTCTGGCCCTGAACATCGCCGCCGGCGTGCTGGAAAAGGCGCTGGGGCTGGGAATCGACGTCTCCAGCAACCATATCTATACCCTTTCTTCCGCCACCCGGGAAATTTTGCAGGACCTGGACCAGGAGATCGTCATCTATTCCCTCACTTCCTCCAGCGAGGATACGTCGCCTCTGCCGGTTCTTTTGAACCGCTATGCCGCCGCTTCCCCCAAGGTGGAGGTCAAGGAAGTCAACTATGCCACATCCCAGTCCTTCTATCAGCAGTTTGAGACGGCAGACCAGAGCATTTCCGCCAATTCCCTCATCATTACCGACCGCACGGGAGAACGCTTCCGCGTCCTTTCCCCGAGCGACCTTTTTGTCTATAGCAACGCCTATATCCCCACAGCCACCAAGGCCGAGGCAAAAATTACCTCTGCCATCCATTATATTGAAACTGGCATCTCCATGCGGCTGAACTTCCTCTCCGGCCATAACGAAACTTCCCTCTCTTCCCTTTCGGTTCTGAAAGCCCAGCTGGAAAACCAGAATTACGAGGTGGGAACCATCAACCTCTCTTCTGCCGCCGCGCGGAAGCTGAGCCCGCAAATGGATGTCCTGGTGGTGGTTTCCCCAAAAACCGACCTCTCCAAGGAGGAATATGAGGCCATCCGGGAATTTCTCGACAAGGGCGGGCGTGCCCTCTTTCTCATGGACCATTCCTTCTTTTCCAAATCCCAGGGTCAGCTTTTCCTCTATTCCAACGATATGCCCTATTTTGATATCCTTTTGAAATGGTATAACCTGGCCCTGAACAGCGATGTGGTGGTGGGCGGCGACCCTTCCTACAGTGGTCTGCGCGCCACAAATTTCGCTGTTACGGCACAAAAGCACATAATCACCCAAAAACTCCTAAAAAACAGCGATCCCGTCGTTTTCAGCGATGCCAGCTCGGTCTCGCTGCTGGATGAGCATGAGGATGTGGCCCTGAGCCCTCTCATCACAACGCCGGAAAGCAGCCATACAAAGTCCATCATCAAGGGCTTTTCCAACCTTCTTCGGGAGGATGGCGATCCCAGTGGCCCATTTGTTTTAGGCGCTCTGGCGGAGCGGGCGGATTCCAAGCTGGTGCTCTTCGGAACCTCCTCCTTTGTCTCCAACGACAGCCTGGAGATTGCCGGGAACGACCAGCTGATTCTGGATACCCTGGAATATATCAGCCCCACGGACGCCAACATCAACATCCCCGCCCAGCCCCTGCGCTCGGTGCAGGAGGATAGCTCGGGCGCAGGCGGCTCTCTGCAGGCCGTCGCCTCGGTGGGGATGGTCTTTCTTCCCCTTCTCATTCTTCTGGCCGGCTGCCTGCATATCTTCCGCCGCAAACGTCTGTAAATCGTTTGCGGCCCGCTCTATTTCCTGGGAAACAAAATTCCCCGAGAAATGGGGGTGTTCCCTAAAAAAAGTTTTTTCCCGCAGTTCTTTTCCCTGTGGCCCATCGGTTAAATCCTTCAAACACATCAATTTTTCACAAAATTTTTATATTTTAGCAATATTTTTCTGGAAACTTTGTTTTTCTCTGGGGGTATGCTATAATAATCGTATTCCATAATATACTATTTTTGGCAATGAAAAACAGATTTTTTGTTGCCGGAAAACGACGGAGGAAAATGACTATGCAGGAAAAAATCAAATTGCTTATCGCCGAGGATAACGGCTACTTATCCTCAAACATCAAAGACTTCATGGCAAGCCAACCCGAGATCGAAGTGGTTGGCGTTGCCGTAAACGCCCAGGAGGCGCTGGAAATGGTCAAGCTGACCCAGCCCACCGCCCTGATTACCGACCTGATTATGCCCCAGTCGGATGGGTTTGTCCTTCTGGAAAAGCTCTCCAGCGGGCAATATGGCAAAATGCCCGAAACCATCGTCCTCTCTGCCCTGGGCAACGAGGCGATGATTCAGCGGGCCCTGAGCCTTGGCGCCAAATATTATATGGTCAAGCCCTTTGAGCTGGATCTGCTCTATAAGCGCCTTCTGGATCTTTTCAACATGCGTTCTGTCCCCACAAAGGTTCCCGTTCCAGCCGTAAAAAGCCGTTCTCTGGATGAGAAAATCACCAGTATCTTTTTAAGCATCGGCATTCCCGCCCATATCAAGGGATACCAGTACCTCCGGGAGGGAATCAAAATCACCATCCGCAACCCCGAGATCATCAACACCATCACAAAAGAGCTCTATCCCGGCATTGCCCAGCATTTCGGCACCACCCCCAGCAAGGTGGAACGCGCCATCCGCCATGCCATCGAGGTGGCCTGGAGCCGGGGGCGCATCGAAAATCTCAACGAAATCTTCGGCTATAAAATTTATAACAATAACGACAAACCCACCAACGGAGAATTCATCGCCCTGATCGCTGACAGGCTCACCATCGAACAGACCGCCTGATCTTTCAATGTGAGAATTCATGCACTTATATACAGGTGCCAAAAGACGAGTTATTCACATTTCCGCATGCATATTTGTGGATAATGTGGATAACTCGTTTTTTTATCCACATTTTTGGGGACGTTTCCATGGGTTTCTCCACATTTTTGTGGATAGTGTGGATAACTTTGTGCATATTTCCCTCTGAGGCCTGTATATACAGTTTTATCTTTCCCGCTGTATATACAGGAAATTATTCATGCGGATTCCTGCATTTTCTGAATTTTCCCCTTTTTTTCTTCCCATAAATTTGTCAGTTTTCATCTTTTTTGATGTGATTATCTGTTAAATTGCTGTAAAATTCCGCCGACCGGCCTGTGAAAATCTGCGCTCCGCATAATTTTCCTGATTCTGGATATCCTAATGCCAGCGAAGAAAAGGAGGGCACCGATATGACACACCACACCATCCGCGCCATCATGCGGGATCTGAAACAATATGAGGGAAGCGCCGTGAGCCTCTATGCGATTGGCGACCGCAACCGGATCCTGCAGGCCCAGGGAATCCTGGACGGCGTATACCCGGATATCTTCACCGTCCGGGTGGATAACGGAAGCTATCAGAAGCGGTATTGCTATGCCTATAGCGAGATCCTCACGCAGCATGTGAAAATCCGTCCCCTGGAGGGCTCGGCCTGACCGCCTATAAAAGGGCCTGCAGGTTGGTGGGGCGGCCGGTGGCGCTGTCCCGCAGGAGCACCCAATAGCCCGCCGGGCCGTCCTGCTCCTGCAAATAGGTATTGAATCCCTTGAGCCAGGGCGGCGGCGTCAGCGCGTATTTCCCGGGAATGGCCATGGCGGTGGCGATCAGCGCCCCGTCCCGGTAGATCTCTCCCTTGAGATATCCGCTCTGGCCATAGGCAAAGGGATATTCCACACGTTCCCACCGAGAATCTTCAAACAGATAGGAAAAGGGCTGCACGGAACGGATGCGTTTCGGATGGCAGCTTTTTTTCTCTTCCCGGACAGGTTTTTCCGGTGTCCCCGCTGGTTTGGCCGGGGAAGAGGCCATTTCCATCTGGGGCAGGGAATCCAGAAAGGAGCACGGCTCCGGCCTTTCCCCGCTCCGGCCGGCTTCCCCGGTGCTTCCGGCTTCCGGAATTTCTGCTTCCCGAGATGCTGCGGGCACTTGTTCCCGCATTCCCCCTTCCTCTTCCGGGGGCGCTGCCCCCGCATCCGCATCCATCCGGGGCTCTTCCCCTGGGTCTGCCGGCTTTTGCGCCTTCTCATAGGCCAAAAGGGCCTCCTCCCAGCCAAACGGCCCTGCCGAACCTCGCAGCACGGCCTTTCCCTCCCGCAGCAGCGCCGCCGCCTGAATTTCTCCCAAGCGGCTCTGCATACAGAGCTGATGCCCGCAGTTTCCCGTCAGTTTTCTCCAGGAATGCGGGCCATAAAAAAGGACGATATCCCCTGTCGCCGGTTTGGGGCATTCGAGAAAATAAAACAGCCGTTCCCGTTCCTCCAGCGTTAAAATTCCCCAGGACTCCCCTTCGCCCCGAAGGACAAATCTGCGTTTTTGATAAGCCATTGTTTTTCCCTCCCGTTCTATCCTAACTATATGCGGCTCTTCCTGCAAAAAAGACCCGGCATAAACGCCGGGCCTTTCCCTTCTTTTGCAGCAAAAGCCTTCTGTCAACAGTTTTCGGATCCTTGGGGATCACGGGAAACGTATATTCTCTGTTTTTTATCGTCGGAACAGATTTTCTCATATCTCTGGGCACGGAGCAGCCTCTCCGTCAGCCGAGAACGCCGGCCAGGCGAGCAAAATCCTCGGGAGAAAGGGTTTCCGCCCGGGCGGCGGGGGAGATGCCCGCCGCCGCTAAAGCAGCCTGGGCCTGTTCCCCGCGCAGCCCCAGGGCGCTTTTCATATTGTTGAGCACGGTCTTCCGCCGCATGGAAAACAGGCCCCGCACCACCCGGGCATAGGCTGCCCGTTCCACGGGAAAGCAGATCTGCGGGCGGAGCTGAATCACCGCCGAATCCACATCCGGCTCTGGCAGGAAGCATCCCCGGCTCACGCCAAACAGCTTTTCCGTCCGGCCATAATAGGCCAGCGAGGCGCTGAGAGCGCCGTATTCCTTTTCGCCCTCCCGGGCGGCCAGCCGGTCCGCCACTTCTTTCTGCACCATCGCCGTGAACCGTTCCACAGGCGCGCCGCTCTCCATCACATGGAGCAGGCATTTGCTGGTGATATAATAGGGCAGGTTGCCCACCACGCAGAATGGCTTCCCGCCAAAAATCTCCCGGCCCACTGCCGCCAGGTCGGTTTTGAGAATATCCTGGTGCAGCACCTGAACATTGCCATATTCCGCCAGGGTTTCCCCCAGCACCCGCACCATGCCGCCGTCCAGCTCGATCGCCGCCACCCGGGCGGCACGCTCGGCCAGGGCGCTGGTGAGCACCCCCAGTCCCGGCCCCACCTCCAGGACGGCGCCGCCCTCTTCCACCGCCGCCTGGGCGATTTTTTCCACGATGTGCCCATCCTTCAAAAAGTTCTGCCCCAGCTTTTTGAGCGGAGCCAGCTCATATTTTTTTAGCAGTCCGGATATGACTGCAGGGGAATACAATTCCTTCATGCCCTCTCCTTTTTCCAGCGTCTTTCCCCTATGGTATCATATTTTCCCCGGAAAGAAAAATGGATTTTTCCTTCCGCCCGGAACTGCTGCACTTCCCGCAGGATTGCGCTCCCGCGGCCCGAACTTTTCCGCACCGCTTTGCGCATTTTTCATAGGCCCGCCGCTCTCCCGGGGGATTTTGGCATATAAAAAACCGCCCGGCGCTTCGGCCGGGCGGCATTGCCCTGCATACATACAGAAAAGTTCTTCTGAAAGGAAATATCTTCGGGCTTCGGACTGTTTCGGCCCCGCCCGCCGTTTCCTCCTATTTCAGAATATAGATCTTCACATTGCGCTTGACGCCCCAGGTCATGCATTCCTGTTTGGTTTCCATGAACAGGTCCAGGCAATAGGTTCCCGCGTCGTGCTTGTTGCTGCCCGTGTCCTCCACGCGGCCATAGCCATAGCCGGGGATATAGAGCTTGGTTCCATAGGGGATCTGCTTGGGATCTGCCGCCACCGTTCCGATCTTGGGCCAGGTGCCGGTGGCCGTTCGGTTGCCCGTGTGGGTATAGGCCGTCATCCGGTTGATTACCAGCGTCTTTTTGATAATCGAGGACGCGGGCGCAGGCACATTTTTGTGCTCATACAGCGTTCCGGAGTGAATCTCGCTGACAGAGGGAACACTGGTCAGCTTGCCGTCGTCGTTTGTGGAATACGACGGCTTGCTGCTGTTGGATGTGCTGGGCTTCTTGGTGGAAGAAGGCTTGCTGGTGCTGGGCTTTGGCGTCGCCTTGGGCGCCTCATAGGTTCCCACCAGCGTCACCTGGTCCACCGGCTCGGAGATTACCTTTTCCGAAACCGTCTTGCGGGAGATCTCCACGCCGTTTTTATAGGTGATCTCAATGGTGTTCTCCTGCACACCGTTTTTCCCGGCGGTCTGCAACTTGGTCTTCCCCTTGGCAAGAGTGGAGTCGTTCTTGGTCAGTTCTTTATAATAGAGCGTTTCCTGCTCGGTGATGGTCTTGGTCTCCACTTCGATGACGTTGATGGACATGCCCGCCGAAACATAGGAATCCCGCACGGGATAGACTTCGTCCTCCGGGTCTACTTCAATATTGGCCCGGGAAAGAGCCTCTTCCACAGTTCCCGCCAGCATCCGCACCTGGGTCTTTTCGTTTCCGTGGATGATGGTGAGGGGCATGGCCCTGCGAATGACGATCTCCATGCCTTCTTCGATGGGGGTGGATTCTGAAACCTCCAAAACGTCGCCGTCCTGGATCTCGATGCCGTTTTTATCGAAAAATTCTCCCACGGTCGCCTCGCTGGTCATGGCGGAAACCACCCGGCCCGCATCGTTTACCGTGACTTCCACAGCCGCAGGCTCCAGAATTCCCGACGTCAAAACAATGGCGCAGACAATCGCCGCAAGGCCGGTGGACGCCACGCCAATATAGAAGGGCTTGCTGCCCCTCTCAAAAAAGCGTCCCTGAATCCCCAGCTTTTGCTTGAGTGTTTCAAAAAATCTCCGGGGCGTGTGTTTCGCTGTCCTGGGCACTCTTTTTCTTTGGAATTTCTTTTGTATGCTCCGGCAGGCGTTTTGCATCCATGCGGCCGCTCTGCCGAAAAATCCCTTCTGGCTCTTTTTTTTCTTTGGTGTAAAATCCTTTTCTGTAATCGTCGACCGCCGGGTCGTGTACAGTATGCCGGACAGGTGAGCCTTTGAATCCAATTCAAAATCGTCTTTTTTTCTTCTTTTCATCGGCTTCCTCCTTCGCACTGATTTGCCTCAGTATAATATACCTGCGGGGAAATGTCAAATTTTTGTAACATTTTTCCCGATAATATTGCTATTGTTTCCATAAATATTGTAAAGTATTCCTGTTTTGCAATTCTCTCCTTCTTATTATATAATGGGATTACAGTTTTTGTGACAGGGAGGTTTGGTTCTTGAAAAAACGATTGGTCGCCATGTTGCTCCTTTTGGCTTTTTGTCTGCCTGCGCTTTTTTCCTGCACAACCGCCATCAGCATGAACAACATTGCCGACGATTTCCTCGCCCTTCTCTGCGAGAGGAATTTCTCCGGCATGTTTGAATACTTCTGGAAATACAGCACCTCCGGCACCGCCGAGGATTTTGAGGAAAACTATCTTTCGGTTTTAAACTCCCTCGGGGCCGAGAAGATCACCGTGAAGGACCGCAAAGTCTCGTTGGAAAACGAGACGCAGCTGCTCAGCTATACCGTCTGCTATGAGACCAAAAAGGCCGGCACAATCGAAAATGCCTGCCAGGTTCGCATCATTTCGGATGGGGACGGGCTGCACCTGGAATACTCCCCTTCCCTTATCCTTGCCGATTATGAAGAGGGGGACAAGGTCTCCATCATCACGCTGCCCGGCCGGCGGGGCGAAATTTTTACCAGCGACGGCACGGTCATCGCTTCCAACGACTATGCCGAAACCGTCTATATCCAGGTCGACAGCGAGCTGAATATCGCAAGCACCATCTCTTCCCTCACGGACCAGCTGGAGCTCAGCGACGAGGAGGCCCAGTCCATCAAAAAGAAATACGATTCCGCGCTGGAAAATAACTATGCCCATGTGATCGTGAAGGCCTTTGTCAAGGGGCGGCTTACCAGCGCCCAGAAAGAGGCTCTGGAGGGCATCGAGGGCGTTGGGATCGATACGGATTCCATGACGCTCCAGCGCTATTATCCCTATGGGGAGATCTTCTGCCATATCACGGGATATACTGGCGCGCCCTCGGAGGAGGAAGCCGCCGCCCTTGCGGAAAAGGGGTTCCCGAATGCAACGCTGGTGGGCAAGGATGGCCTGGAAAAGACCTATGATGAGGTTTTGCAGGGCAAGGACGGATACCGCGTCCAGCTTTCCACCAAGGACGGCCAGTTTAAATCCGTCATCTGCGAGCAGCCCGCTGAAAATGGACAGGATCTCCACCTTTCGGTCAGTTCCAAGCTGCAGCAGAAGGCCTATTACCAGATGGCCTCCACCTTCCAAAAGGAACAGACTGGGACTTCCATCGTTCTGAACGCCAAAACCGGCTTTGTAGAGGCCATGGTCTCCTTCCCCTGCTATGACCCCAACCTGTTCACCGGCGGCATCTCCAAGGAGGATTATGCGGCCCTGACATCCGAGGAAAGCAACCAGCCCCTTTATCCCCGTGCTACCATGGGACTTTATCCGCCAGGATCACTGTTTAAGCCTTTTTCCATCGTCCCGGCGCTGGAAAAAGGGGTGATTACGAAGGATTCTGTGTTCCCTTATAAAATCGTCGACAACAAGTGGACCCCGCCGGAAACCTGGATCTGGCCGCCTGTTGGTCGAAACGACGAAACCAAATCTACCGGGCCGCTGAACCTGGATGAGGCTATGAAACAGTCGGACAACATTTATTTCAGCTGGGCCGCCCTTCTTCTCGGGGAAGAGGACTTTATGGCCTATATGGAAAAGCTGGGGATCGGCGAAAAAATGCCCTTTGAGCTGAATATCTCCAAATCCAATCTCCTAAACGAGGGAACTGAGATGAACCGCAAGCTGCTCACGGATATGTCCTTCGGACAGGGCGAGCTTCTGCTCCCCCCCATCCAGATCGCCGCCATGTATACCGCTTTCCAGAATAACGGCGACGTCCTGCTGCCCAAGCTGGTTTCCGAAATCAAAAAGACCGAGGGCAACAAATATGTCACCACCCAGACGATGGAGCGGGAGGTTTATAAGAGCAGCATCATGAAGGAAAGCACCATTAACACCCTCATCCCGACGCTCAAGGACGTGGTCAATTCCGGAACGGCAAAATCCATAAAAATCGAGGGGCTTACTCTGGCCGCCAAAACCGGAACGGCTATCAAAGGCTCGGATAAGACGGAAAAGACATCCTGGCTGGTGGCTTGGTGGGAGGATCAGGAGGAAAGCCGCCTGGCCCTCTGCATGGTCGACGGGCCGCGGGAAATGAACGATTATAAGCACCGGATCGTCAAGGCGCTTCTCACGCCGGACGCGGACGGCAAAGCATAAGTAAGTATAACGAAAGGCAGGACAGACTGATGTCGATTGAAAAAGTACGCGCATATTTTCAGGAACTGGGCATGGCGGACAAGATTTTGGAATTTCCCTCCTCCAGCGCCACTGTGGAGCTGGCAGCCCAGGCAGTGGGTGTGATTCCGGCGCGCATCGCAAAAACCCTCTCCTTTAAAAAGGAAGAGGGCTGCATCCTCATTGTCGCCGCCGGCGACGCCAAGATTGACAACCCCAAATTTAAGGCCCAGTTTGGCAGAAAGGCATCGATGCTCTCGCCGGACGCAGCCCTGGCCCTCACCGGCCATGCCGTGGGCGGCGTCTGCCCCTTTGCCGTTCCCGAAGATGTGGAGGTATATACGGATATTTCTCTTAAACGCTTTCCAACGGTATTTCCGGCCGCCGGCAGCAGCAACAGCGCCATTGAGCTTTCCTGCGAGGAGCTGTTCACCTATTCCCATAGCCGGGGCTGGATCGACGTCTGCAAGGGCTGGCAGGAGGAGCAGAGCGGGCCGTCCGGCGTTTGATTTTTTCCCTGCCCTATGGTATTCCAGATGATATCTTGTGCTCACATGTTTTTGTAAGTCATCGTGGTCGAAACAGGATGATTTGCAAAAGCATGTGGGCTTTTTGTTTGATTTATCGGATACAAATACATTTCTTCCGAAGGTTCATCATCGATGGGAACAATGGCACGGTAAACTAGTTTAACGCAGAAAAGGGCTATGGATTGATTTCCAACGACAGCAGCGGCTTGTCCGCTTTTCCTCCATCGCGGGCACGGATATAAGGCCCTTTCCGAAGGGCAGCTTGGGGTGCCTTCTTACGGGAAGTACTGCATTTTACGAATTTTTGAATCAAGATCTGATGCTCGTTATTCCTGTCGATATTTTTTGTATCCGCAATGATTTCTTTATCATACAGGACGGTTTTCTTCTCCCCAAATGCAAAGCAAATCAAGAATTTTCATCAATGAAGCCCCTTTCGGGCTAAGGCTATATTCTACCTTTGGCGGAATTTGTTGATATTCTTTTCGTTCGATCAATCCATCAGCCTCTAATTCTTTCAAATTCGCACTTAATGTTCGGTCAGTAATTGTTTTCAAATAACGCCGCATTTCATTAAAACGAACAGGTTCAAATTCCATAAGACAATATAGAATAACCATTTTATGTTTTCCGTTAATGAGTGACATAGTATAACTAAAGCCAGTATCCTCAAAATTTGCATTTTCAATAAAATTTTTTATCATTTCTATTTTCCATTTAACTATCTTTTAAGATAGTACTTGTATTTATTATGTTATAGATTATGATTATAGTATAGACACTACCAAATGTCAATATTTGAGTTGGAGGAAGATAATATGGCGAAAAAAATTATTATTTTAAACGGTAGTCCTCGTGCAAAAGGAAATACTTCTGAGTTAATTAAAGCATTTACCGAAGGTGCAGAGAATGCAGGGCATACGGTTATCTGTTTTGACCTTCAAAAAATGAACATTCATCCGTGTCTCGGATGTTGCAAGGGGGGTAAAGACAATATACGTCCCTGCGTACAGAAAGATGATATGGATAAGATTTATCCCGCATACAAAAAAGCGGATATTGTGGTTCTGGCTTCTCCGCTGTATTATTGGACGATCAGCGGACAGCTCAAATGTACATTTGACCGTTTATTTGCTGTTGCGGAATGTAATAATGATCTTGCAAACCCAAAAAAAGAATGTGCCTTGCTAATGGCTGCGGAAGGCAATGATTTTGAGGAAACTGTTTACTGGTATGAACACTTGATAAAACATCTTGGATGGACAGATAAAGGAAAAGTCCTTTGCGGCGGTGTATTCAATATAGGCGATATTGCAGGGAATGTAAAACTTGCCGAAGCATACAACTTAGGGGAAAATATATAAAAGAAAATAGCGTTCGTTTTGCAAAACGAACGCTATTTTGAATTATGAGATATTTTTCTCCTACAATAATCCAATCATTCTATCTGATTACAAAAGGGAGACAACATCCTTACAAAGCATTTTCCTTTTGTCCCTCTCTTTTAATTCCAAAAAATATACGGTTTGCCTTGCCCGCAACTGTTCTATTTTTTCCGCATGCACTGCAAGACTGCTCCCGCCGCCAATCCTAGGCACATACCTGCCGCCATTCCGATGACCATTTGTCCGCAGGCCAGCCCGACAGATAAGCCCAGGCATAGGCCGATGCACATGCCATAACCTGCATATCCGCCCCGCTCCGGCACTTCTGCCGGCCTCTCTGGTTGGATCTCCTTCTTTTTCTCCATAGCCTTCTCTCCCTTTTCGCACAATAAAAATAGCGGAATAGTTGATGGAAGGGGAATGCCCATATCCGGAAGGCCGAGAACACAAGAGACATAAAGATATGCCAAAAGCCTTGGTTTTCAGCCGTTTACACATGGTTTTATAAGCGTCTGCATGGGCTTATGAAAGTTTTTCTATCCAACCCATAAAAAATAACCCAAACCGGGATTCCCTGCGCCATCAGCGCAAAAAACGCCAGAGATTATTTTTGGAAGCCTCTGCTTCGCCGCGGCAGTCATTCCGCGGAATATTCCCGCACCCGCAGGCGCGCCCCCACCTTTTCTGCAATCTCCCGGCAAACCGCAATGTCCTCCGGCGAGATCACGTCCACGACGCTCAAAACCGTATCCATCCGCGTCCCGGCACACCGCCGCGCGAAATCCAGCATCTCATCGAAGGCCGCCGGGCCATAGATGCTGTGACATACGGCGTCATACTTTTCCGCCGACGCCTCGTTTAAGCTGATGGACATCACATCCACCAGGTTTTCCAGCTCGGGCACCACATCCCGGCCATATTCCCGGTTGGCAAGGCCGTTGGTGTTCACCCGCACTTTGCCGCCATAGCTCTTCACATAGGCCGCCACTTCTTTTAAAACGTCCAGCCGCAGGGTCGGTTCGCCATAGCCGCAGAACACCACGTCGCCCCGCCCGGCAGCGTCCAGCTGGGCAATGACTTCTTCGGCCTCCGGCTCCTTTTCCAGCCAGAGTGAAAAGCCCGGTATCCCCACTTTGTTCTGCCGGATGCAGAAATCGCAGGCATTATTGCAGCGGTTCGTCAGGTTGATATAGTTCTTTCCGCCCACCTGATATACATAGGTATCCATTGTTTCTCCTCCCCCCCTACTTTCTTTAAAAAGAAAGCAGGCAAAGAAATTTTATGACTTCTTTCTTCCTCTCCCCATTTATCTCGGGCCTTTTCCGGTTCCGGCAGCCCTTTCTTCCTTCTCTTCTTTAAAAAGAAAGCGGGCAAAGAAATTTTATGACTTCTTTCTTCCTCTCCCCATTTATCTCGGGCCTTTTCCGGTTCCGGCAGCCCTTTTTTCCTTCTCTTCTTTAAAAAGAAAGCGGGCAAAGAAATTTTATGACTTCTTTCTTCCTCTCCCCATTTATCTCGGGCCTTTTCCGGTTCCGGCAGCCCTTTTTTCCCTCTCTTCTTAAAAAAGTGGGCAAGGTATTTTTTATATTTTATAGTCCGCTGCAGCTCTCCCCACTTGCAGCCTCATCTTCCCCGATGGACTGGAAAAGCGGAACGCCTTTTTCAAAAAGAGAAATATCTGCCCGGATTGTTCTTTTATGTTTTTTCCCTGAGGGTTTCCCGCATCACGATCTATTCGGCCGGGCGGTTTGCTTAACTGCACAAAACCTTCCTGATACTCTCTAGTCCGCCATCCGGATACTATGGGGAAACAAACCTCTTTCGCCCCGGTTTCATTTGCTCTTTGGGGATGAATTTCCGGAGCATGCTGCAAACAGTTTCTCTGCCGGGGCAGGCTCCCAAAGACACCCCCAGGGATGCCTATGCGCCGGCGCGCTTCCCGGACACTGCTCCGCGCATCATTTGATTTTGGAAAACAGCCGCCGGGTATTTTCCACAGCCTGCGCTTGGATCTCTTCCTGGGTTTGGCCCCGCAGGCCGGCCAGGCGCTCCGCCACATAGTGGGTAAACGGCGGCTCGTTGCGCTTTCCCCGCATGGGAACCGGGGCCAGATAGGGGCTGTCCGTCTCAATCAGAAACCGATCCCGGGGTACCTGCTTCGCCGCCTCCACCGGCTTTACACTGTTTTTAAAGGTGAGAGAGCCGCCGATGCCAATATATAATCCCATATCCAGGAGAATTTTCATCGTCTCCAGGCTGCCGGAAAAGCAGTGCATCACGCCTTGAAGCGGCGCAAATTCCCGCAGGATCTCCAGCATATCTGCCGTGGATTCTCGGTTATGCAGAACTGCCGGCAGTCCCAGCTCCCGGGCCAGAGCCAGCTGGCGGCGCAAAACCTCCTGCTGCACGGGGCGGGGAGAGAAATCGTAGTGGTAATCCAGGCCGATTTCGCCGATGGCAACCACCTTGGATTGCCGGGAAAGTTCGCGGATTTGTGCTTCCACCTCCGGCGTATAGCTGCGGGCGTCATGGGGATGCACCCCCACGGCCGCATATATGGCGGGATTTTCCGCCGCCAGCTGGGCCGCCGCCGCGATGTCCGCCGGGCCGGTGGCGCATTCGATCACCGCCAGAATCCCTTTATGCGAAAGAGAGGCGATCACCTCGCCTCTGTCTTCGTCAAATCGCTCGTCTAATAAATGGGCATGGGAATCGATGAGCATATCAGCGCACCTCTTCTCCGTCCGGAAGCGGGCGGTCCAGCGTCAGAAGGGAGATGTTCTCCCCATCCCCCGCCGCCAGGATCATGCCCTCGGAAAGCGTTCCCCGGAGCTTCGCCGGCTTTAAGTTGGCGACGATGACGATGGTTTTGCCCACCATCTCCTCTGCCGTATAGGAACTGCGGATGCCCGAAACGATGGTTCGTTCCTCTTCCCCGCATTTTACCCGCAGCTTTAGGAGCTTGTCGCTCCCCTCCAGGTTTTCGCAGGCGATGACCTTGCCGGTTTTCAGCTGCACTTTGGCAAAGTCGTCGATGGTGATGATCTCCTTTTTCTCCGCTTTCTTTTCCTTTTCTTCGGCCTCTTTCAGCGCCTTCTGGGCCGCGGCCATGTTGCGGGCCGTGATCTCCTCCAGCTCCTTTAATTCCTTCGCCACGTCGATCCGCGGGAACAGCGGCGCGCCTTTCTGCACTTTGGTGCCTGCCGCAATGCCGCCATAGGCCTGGATGCTGTCCCAGGTATAGGCCGCGTCGTCCGCAATGCCCAGCTGCGTCCGGATGCCCTGGCTGGTATCCGGCAGGAACGCCCCCAGCAACACGCCCACAATCCGCAGGCCCTCCGCCAGATGATACATCACCGTGCCCAGCCGGTCCTTTTTCGCCGGGTCTTTTGCCAGCGTCCAGGGGGCCGTGATATCGATATATTTATTAAGAGCGCCCACATAGGCGAAAATCTCGCCGAGAGCGTCGGCAAACCGCATGCCGTCCATCAGCTCCGCCGCCTTGCCCGGCAGCTTCGCCGCGATTTCCCGCAGGGTTTCATCCTCCGGCGCCGGACAGCTGGCCTCGGGAATCACGCCGTCAAAATACTTCTCGATCATGGAAACCGTCCGGGAAAGAAGGTTGCCCAGGTCGTTGGCCAAATCGGAATTGATCCGGTTGATGAGGATCTCGTTGGAAAACAGGCTGTCTGCGCCAAGAGGCATCTCCCGGAGCAGGAAATACCGGAGGGCGTCTACGCCGTATCGCCCGGCCAGCATGACCGGGTCCACCACATTGCCCTTGGATTTGCTCATCTTTCCGCCGTCCAGCACGACCCAGCCGTGCCCATAGACCTTTTTGGGAAGCGGAAGGCCCAGCGCCATGAGCATGATGGGCCAGATGATGGTGTGGAACCGGACGATCTCCTTGCCCACCAGGTGCACGTCCGCCGGCCAGTATTTCCGGAATTTGCTGTCATCATCGCTCAGATAGCCCAGCGCCGTGATATAGTTGGAAAGCGCGTCGATCCAGACATAGATGACATGCTTATCGTCAAAGGTCACCGGGATGCCCCATTTGAAGCTCGTCCGGCTGACGGCCAGATCTTCCAGGCCGGGCAGCAGGAAGTTTTGCAGCATCTCGTTTTTGCGGCTCTCGGGCTGGATGAAATCCGGATGCTCTTCGATATATTGAATGAGCCTGTCCGCATATTTGGAGAGGCGGAAGAAATAGGATTCCTCCTTGGCCTTATGCACCTCCCGGCCGCAGTCCGGGCATTTGCCGTCCTTGAGCTGGCGGTCCAGCCAGAAGGACTCGCAGGGCGTGCAGTACCATCCCTCGTATTCGCTCTTATAGATATCGCCCTGGTCATAGAGCTTTTTGAAAATCTTCTGAACGGCCTTTTCATGCCGCTCGTCCGTGGTGCGGATAAAATCGTCGTTGGAAATGTTCATGAGCTTCCAAAGATCCCTGATGGAAGCCACGATCTCATCCACATATGCCTTGGGTGTCACGCCCTTCTGCTGGGCGATCTTTTCAATTTTCTGCCCGTGCTCGTCCGACCCGGTGAGAAACATGACGTCATAGCCCATCATCCGCTTGAACCGCGCCATGGCGTCCGCCGCCACTGTGCAGTAGGTATGGCCGATATGCAGCTTGTCGCTGGGATAATAGATCGGCGTCGTGATATAAAACGTGGGTTTACTCATTGCTTTTCTCCTCCGGAATCTCTATTTTCCGCATAGCCTGCCCCTTTTTTTCAGCCGCTATGCCTTTTTATGCTCTGTTCCCTATCACTTTACACCATTTGCGCATTTTCTTCAAGGGGGTCATCCGAAAACCAAATGGCAGATGATGCAGGAAAACACGAGGCCGAAAGCGTCGGTAATGAGAGCCACGGGGATGACATAGCGGGTTTTGGTGATCCCCACGCTGCCAAAATAGAGAGAGACGGTATAAAACAGCGTCTCCGAACTGCCCATGAACGTGCATGCCACCCGCCCGATGAAGGAATCTGCGCCGTATTTGGTGAGAACCCCGGCCAGCATGCCCATGCTGGCGCCGCCGGAAAAGGGCCGCATGAGATAGAGGGGAAGCACCTCCGGCGGGATGCCGATCCAGGAGAGAGGCTTTGCCAAAACCGAAGAAAGGGCGTCAAAGCAGCCCGACGCCTTGAAAATATCCACGGCAAAGATCATCCCAACGATATAGGGCAGGATCTTGAATACGATCCGGATGCCGCCCTTGGCCCCGGCGATGAACTCCTCATAGATATCCACTTTTTTAACCAGCCCATAGCCGACGACGATGAACACAAAGATGGGAAGGGAAATGGTGGAGATGAGAGACAGCGTCTTCATGTTTTCCGCCTCCCGATTCCCGCGCAGAGCTTGGCGCCGATCACGCCGAAAACAGCGGTCGCCAGTGTTGCCAGAAAGGCCGTCAACACGATATCCGCCGGATTAGACGAGCCGGCCGCCGCCCGGACGGCGATGATCGTCAGGGGCAGAAGCTGGACGGAGGCCGTGTTGATGACGATAAACAGGCACATATCGTCGCTGGCGCGGCGCTTATCCGGATTTTGCTCCTGAAGCGCCGCCATGGCCCGAAGGCCGAAGGGGGTGGCGGCATTGCCCATGCCCAGCATATTCGCCACCAGGTTCAGGGTGATGAGGGAAACCGCCTCGCTGCCCCGGCGGATTCCCGTGAACAGCTTGCAGATCAGCCGCTCGCTGCCCCGGGCGATGGCCTGGATCATGCCGGATTTTTCCGCAATCCGCAAAAGCCCCATCCAGAGGCAGTATATCCCTATCATAGAAAGGGCCAGCTCGGCCGCGTCTTTTGCGCTCCCCAGAATGGTCTGGCTTAATTCCTCCACACGGCCGGTCCCGATCCCCACGGCGATCCCCACGAGAATGAGGCCGCCCCAAATCACCTTGATCAACTTTCCCCTTCCTTTCGGCGTTTTGTTGCATGTATATTCATTCTTCGCCGGAAAAAGTACGGTTGACCCGTTTTTGGGATTCCCATATATTTCCTGCCAAAATCCTGTCAAAAACTACCGAATTTTGACGTTTTCTGGTTGACCATGTCGACAAAAAAAGCTATAATGGAAATAGAATTTCTGGTAAGGGGGGTTCGTATGAAATCAACGGGAATTGTACGGCCGGTCGACTCGCTCGGAAGAATTGTTCTGCCGATCGAACTCCGGCGGATCATGAATATCCAGTGCAAAGATTCTGTGGAGATTTTTGTGGACGATAACTACATCATGCTGAAAAAATATCAGCCATCCTGCATTTTCTGCGACGGAATGGACGATATCCAAACGTTTCAGGGCAAAAATGTGTGCAAGCACTGCATTGAAAAACTCACGAACCTTTGAGCGCTCGTGAGTTTATTTTTTTGGCAATTTTATGACCGGAGCAGCGAATTTTCCTTTACTTCCAGGAAAATTTTGTATGCTCTGTTTTTTTGTATTCCCAGTTCCGCGGCCGCCCGGGCAACCGCCTCCTTTCCCTTCACGCCCTGTTCCAAAAGACGGCGGATGCAGGCGGCAATTTCCTCATCGCCCGCCTCTGCCTTTTCCTCCGGCCGGCCTTCCAGAATCAGCACATATTCTCCCCGCACTTCTCCCATGCTCTGCACTTCTGCCAAAGCCTCCTGTACAGTCGTTCGCCAGACCCGCTCATGCACCTTGGTCAGCTCCTTCGCCAGAGCCATGCGGCGCCCGGGGATGCGCCCGGCCAGCTCCTGCAGCGTCTTTTTCAGCTGGTGCGGACTTTCATAGAGGATGACGGTATGCGGAGAGCTGCAGGCTTCCTCCAGGGCCGCCTTTCGCGCCTTATCCCGGGGCAGAAACCCCAGAAACGTAAATTTCGCCGAGGGCAGGGCGGAAAGAGACAGGGCGGATAGCCCGGCGCTCGCCCCGGGAACCACGGTCATGGGCAGGCCGCGCGCCGCCAGCAGGGCCGTCAGCGGGGCGCCCGGGTCTGAAATCAACGGCATTCCCGCATCCGAAACCAGCGCCACGTTCTTCCCTTCCTCCAAAAGGGCGGCGATCTCCTCGCCCCGGGCCGCCGTGCTGTGCTCATGATAGCTCAAAAGCGGCTTTTTGATATCATAGTGGTTGAGCAGCTTGAGGGTATGCCGGGTGTCCTCCGCCGCGATGATGTCCACACTTTTCAGCACCTCCAGCGCCCGCAGGGTGATATCCCCCAGATTTCCAATGGGCGTCGCTACGATATAAAGCGTTCCGGTTTGCATTTAGTCCTCCATATGATAGATTTCCCGCAGTTCCCGGGTAAACACCCCGCCCTGCTCCTGAATCAGCAGCGTGGGCAGAATCCGCAGAGAGGGAGCCGCATCCTTTTTGCTCTGCAGCAGGAGATAGTTGGGTTCCCGCCCCGCCCGGGGCGCCACCAGCCGCAGCAGCTTGGGCTCCAGCCTGTGCCGCCGCAGCACATCGCAAAGCTCGGCCAGCCGGGAAGCGCGGTGGATAAGATAGAAATTTCCGCCGGTCTGCAGCAGGCCGGCCGCACTTTTCACCACATCTTCCAGCGAGCAGGCCACCTCATGGCGGGCCACCCGGTGGGCGTCTCTTTGGCTCACGCCGCCCGTTCCCAGCTTATCATAGGGCGGGTTGCAGACCACCACGCTCACCCGCTCCCGGATGAGCGCCGGCGCTTCCCGCAGATCCCCCTGAAGAATGGAAATGCGGTCCTGGGCATGGTTGAGGGCCACATTGCGCCCAGCCAGCTCGGCCGCCTCCTCCTGGATTTCAATGCCGATGATCCGCGCCCGGGTCCGGCCATAGAGCAGGATGGGGAGAATACCGGAGCCGGTTCCCAGATCCACCACGGTATCCTTCGCGCCGGCGCGGCAAAAGGAGGCCAGCAGAACGGCGTCCGTCCCAAAGGGGAACACCCGGTCATTCTGCAAAAATCGCAGGCCGGCAAACTGCAGATCCTCAATGCGTTCCATCTTTCCTCCTTGTCCCGCCGGGAAAGCCCCGTTGCTATGTTCCCTATTCTATCACAAAATCCCCGGCGGGAAAACCGGCAAAGAAAAGAGCACCGCAAAAACGGTGCTCTACTCTTTTTTGGTTAAACACGCTTGCCGGGGATTAGTCCTCTACAATCGCTTCGTTGGGACATGTGCTCGCGCAGGCGCCACATTCGATGCAGGTATCGGGATCGATCACATACTGATCGTCGCCCTCAGAAATCGCGCTTACCGGACATTCTTCCGCACATGCGCCGCAGGAAATGCACTCGTCTGTAATCTTATAAGCCATGGAATTCACCTCCAGAATTTATTGACGGTTTTATTGTATCACGGTTTATTCAAAATGCAACACATTTTTGAAAATATTTACTCATCCAGCAAAGATTTCATCTCTTCGTCCAGGGGCTGCTCTGCCGCCGGTTTCTTCTTCCCCCGCCGCAGGATCACGATTTCCTGGAGCGGATATTCCTTTACATCAAAGTCGTCCTCGCCGTGCATCACCTTCACCCGCACGGTCTGTTTGAGGGCATTGGTGTCCAGCACAGTCCCTTTGCCGTCCGGCGTCTTGACCTCGCCGCCCGCTCTGGGCAGCACCCGGGAAAGCTCCTCATAGTATTTATGCTCATAGTTCAGGCAGCACATCAGCCGCCCGCACAGCCCGCTGATCTTGGTGGGGGAGAGGGAAAGGTTCTGCTCCTTTGCCATTTTGATGGAAACCGGCTGAAAATCCCCGAGAAACACAGCACAGCACGCCGGACGCCCGCAGGGCCCCAGCCCGCCGATCATCTTGGTTTCGTCCCGGACGCCGATCTGGCGAAGCTCGATGCGCGTTTTGAACACCGAAGCCAGGTCCTTGACCAGCTCGCGGAAGTCCACCCGGCCGTCTGCCGTGAAATAGAACACGATTTTGTTGTTGTCGAAGGTATATTCCACGTTGATGAGCTTCATATCCATCTTGTGCTTATGGATTTTCTCTTCACAGATGGCGAATGCCTGCTTCTCCTTCTGCCGGTTTTCCTCCAGCTTTTTATAATCCTTTTCCGTGGCCTTGCGGTGCACCTGCTTCAGGGGCTTTGTGATCTCTCCTTCGCCCACTTCCCGCCGGGCAATGACCACCTCGCCGAACTCCATGCCCCGCACGGTTTCCACAATGGCCCCGTCGCCTACCTGAAATTCTATATCCTTGGGGTCAAAATAGTATATTTTCCCCGCTTTTTTAAAACGCACTCCAATGACCTGGCTCATGCGGCTTTCACCTCCATTATTTGAAACAGCATGCCTTCCACCATCAGCTTGTTTTTATAGCCGGGAAAGCTCTGTTTTTTTTCGTATCGTTCCAGCAATATCTCTATTATATAGCGAAGGGCGGAAGTTGTAAAATGCTCCGCCAGCATTTCGGCCGTCTCCCGCTGATCCGGATTGGAAAGAAGGGCCGTCTCCCCCGTCATTTTCCAATACAGCCCGTCCCGAAACAGGCCCGCCATGGCAAAAAGCATGTCCAAAATGCGCTTTTCATGGGAGAGAATCCTGGTTTCCATCTCAAACAGCGATGGATTTTTCCGCCCGGCAAAATGGCGGCAGACCTCCGCCGCGGTTTCGCGGATGTCAAACAGCTCGTCGTCTTCGGCCAGGCGCAGGGCCTCGGCCCAGGAACCGCCGCAGAGGGCGATGCAGGCTTCCTGCCGCTCCGGCGGAATTTTCCCCTCCAGCCGCTCCCGCAGCGCCGCCCGGGAAAGCGGGCGAAGCCGGATCCAGAGGCAGCGGGATATGACCGTGGAAAGCAGCTTTTCGGGCTGATTCGTGGAAAGGACGAATACAACGCCCTCCTCCGGCTCCTCCATGGATTTCAAGAGATAGTTCTGAGACTGGACGTTCATCTGGTGGGCATCCTCGATATAAATGCACTTATACCGGCCCCCCGCCGACTTCTTTTTGATAAAATCCGGCACCTGGCGAACATCGTCCAGCCGGATGGCTCCGCCCCCCAGCTCCAGGTAATCCACCTGGTTGCCATCCCGGAATTTCCGGCATTCCAGGCAGGCGCCGCAGCCCGTCCCGCTCTCGCAGAAAATGCTCTGCAAAAAATCCCGTGCCGTGCGCCGGGCCTGTTCCGCTCCCGACGCCGATATCAGATAGGCCTGAGCCAGCCGCCGGGTCTTCGCGGCGTTTGCCAGCAGGCGCTCTTCCGCGCTTTCCCTCACCACTGGGCCAGCACCTCGTCTATTAAAGCCCGCATGCGGTCCCGGGTTTCAAACTTGGTACCCGAAACGTCGATGCGGCGGACCCGCGCCGGATTGGCCTTCCAGATCTCCCGGAAGCCTTTGTATACCCGGTCATAAAAATCCTCGCCCTCCTGCTCCAGCCGGTCCATCTCCTTATGGGGATTCATCCGCTGGAAGGCTTTGGCGGGCTTATAGTCAAAAAAGAACGTGAGATCCGGCATGCAGTGATTGGCGGCATATTGATTGATCCGCAAAATGGCCTCGGCCCCCAGCTGCCGGCCATAGCCCTGATAGGCTACGGAGGAATCGATATACCTGTCGCAGAGCACCAGCTTCCCCGCCCGGATGGCGGGCAGAATGACTTCCTCTATATGCTGCACCCGGGCCGCCGCATAGAGCAGGGCCTCGGTCATGTCCTCCATGCCCTTGTTTTCCACATCCAGCAGAATCTCCCGCACCTGTTCCGAGATGCGGCAGCCGCCCGGTTCCCGCGTCACCACGCATTCCAGGCCCTTTTCCTGCAAATATTCGCTTAAAAAACGCATCTGCGTGGATTTTCCGCAGCCGTCTACGCCTTCAAAGGTCAAAAACTTTCCCTGTTTCACTTTTTCTCTATCTCCCGGGGCCTTGCTTCCTCACAAAGATTCCTTTTTCCGCCCCTATTAAATTATATCCTGTCTTTTGCAAACTGGCAAGCAGGGCAATATCTTCCTCCCGCACCGGCTGATCCGCAAGCCACAGGGGAACGCCCGGGGGATAGGCAAAAACGCTGGCCGCCGCTGTCCTTCCGGGAGCCTGGGACAGCAAAACCCATTCCCCGCCGCTGCCGTTTTCCGGCAGGATCTCCGCGCGCAGGAGGTATTCCGGGCCGGGCTGTATCGGCTCTCCGACCGCCGCCGTCTCCCGGACGGCATCCGCCAGCCGGTCAAAATCCTCTTTTGTGTTGGCGATGGAGGCCAGCAGGAGCACATGCCGCAGATCCGCTCCCTCCACCTCGATTCCCCTTTCATGGAGGCGCTGGGCCAGGGCAAATCCAGACTGTCCCGCCCCGCAGAGCAAAACCAGCTTGGTGGGATCGTCGGTTTCCTCCGCCGCAATGCCGTCTGCCGCCAGGGCCGCCCGGGTGCTGCGGATATGGGCCAGCAGCCCGGCGATCTCCTCCCGGCCGTTTTCCACCATCTCCGCCCGGGCGCTTTCGATGGAGGCCAGGAGCGGATAGCTGGGGCTGGTCGTCTGGAAACAGTTTACCGCCCGTTTCAGCCGCTCTGCATCGACGCGGGAGGAAGCAAAGGTCACGGCCGTCTGGTTCATGGCCCGCAGGGTTTTATGATAGCTGACGCACCACAGATCGGCTCCCGCCCGCCCGGCATCCGGAGGAAGACCGGGAGAAAAGGGCAGATGGGCGCCGTGGGCGCTGTCCGCCAGCAACAGCATTCCCAGCTTGCGGGCATTTCGGGCAATCTCCGCCAGCGGCAGGCACATGCCATAGTAATTGGGATAGGTGACGAACACGGCCTTGGCCTCGGGATGGGCCGCCATGGCCGCGAGAATATCCGCCGTTTCCGGCAGGGCGGGCATCTCCCCCGCCCGCTGGCGCACCGGTATATAGACGGGGCGAACCCCGCTCACCCGGATGGCATTTTCCACGCTCCGGTGAAAATCCCGGGCCACAAGAACCGTATCCCCGGGACGGAAATAGGAGAACATGGCGAGAATGCAGCCCGAAGATCCGTTCACGCCATAAAACGCATGGGCGGCATGGTGAGCGGCCGCCGTCAGCTCCTGGGACCGGGCAATGCAGCCCTCCGGCGCCAGAAGGTTGTCCGTCCCCGGAAGCTCGGTAATATCAAACCGGGCGGCTTCGCTCCAGAGATTGTCCCTTCCCTTGTGTCCGGGCATACAGAACCGGACGTTTTTTCTGTTTTCCCATGCCTGAAGCATGGCAAGTATCGGTGTTGCAGACGGCATATTTCCTCTCGCTCCGGCAGCAGCTCCGCCGGGATGATATGATGGGTCAGTACATCGGCAATTTTTATCCGGGCCTTTCCCATTGCTTTTCCCTTTTCCGAAAAAAGGGAGGACCCGGCATGTTCGCGCAGCCTATTATAATGAAATATCCTGGGATCAAAATAAGCGGCCGTCCAAAAATTTCAATTCATACGGCTAAGCAGGAACGGAAATGCGCTTTCCTTTTTCCCATACCCTCGTCTTTTCCGCTCGGTTTCGGCGGAGGCCCTGGCCCGCAGCCGCCGGCTTCTGCTTTTTCCGCGTTGCAAAATGCGCTTCGCGATCCGGCATTCCTTTTGCACAGCACCTTTGCATGCCCAGCGGGCCATGGTATGCGGGCGAAAAAACTTCGGGAATCCAAAACAAGAAACGATAGCGCAGCTTCCTGCCGGGAAATATGGGCAGGGGAATATCTCCCTAAGCCGCATGCGGAGCGGCAGAAAGCATGCGTTCCGCCGGCCGCGCCGAAAAAACAGGCCCGATAGCTAAATTTTTCAGCGGGGCCTGAATCTGCTGGTTCAAAAAGCGCCAAAGCGCCCTGTCGGGCGCCTTCTATTCCTCTTGGTTTTCTTCCTGTTCCTCCCGGGCGGCGCGTTCCGCAGCGGCCTGCTTCTTTTCCGCCCGCTCCCGGATCTTTTCCTGCCGGGCCTTAAGCTCCCCGATAAAGGCATCGGAAGGGGAAATGGCGATGCGGCGCATAAAGCCGTTCAGATCCCGGTATACCACGCCATAGGCCCCGGCAAGCGGCAGAAACGTCAGCTTGGAATGGCTCACATTCTTATATTCCTCCGGCAGTTCCGCCAAAGGACCATGCCACACGATGTCCTTGATATGGAATTCCGCCAGCAGCTTGCGGTTGTTTCCCGTGCTGCGCTCCACGCCCATGTTGCCGCGGTCGATGATATAGGCGTAGTTTTGCAGCCGCTTTTTAATGAGAAGCGTCGCCACCACCACAATTCCCACAAAGGAGATGATGGTGATCACCTGCATCTTTAAAATATAGGCCACAAACTGCATGGCAAAGGAGATGACAGCCACAAGGAGGACAATTCCCAAAACATAGAGGATTCCCTGCCAGGAATCGATTTTTTTCTGATTTAATTCTTCACGCATAGGCTTTCCTTTGTCCGTTTTTCTTTCTGCCTTCTATCTTATCATTCCCGGGGGCAAAATTCAATGACAACCCGGCAGAAGCCGGGGAGGAACGAAAAAAAGTGCGGCTGCGCCGCACTTTGCCTTTTTATACGCCCTCATAGACGTGCCATTCGCCGTTCCGGATGCACAAACCATCCCGGGAAACAGAGGAGCATGGCCAGCAGGCAGATCCCGGCCGTCTCTCCCCGGAGCATCAGGGCAAACAGGCTGTCTGCCGCCTCCGGGCCAAGAAACAGCGGAACACACAAAAGCCCCGCCAGGGCCAGCGCCAGGGCCGCCGCCGAAGCCAGCGCCGCCCGCCAGCGCCCAATCCCGGCGATCTGTTTTCCCGAACATCCCAAGTTCCGCAGCAGCTTCCATTCCACCGCATGCTGCAAGGGTTCCAAAGCGAGCTGACGGCCCAACAGCAAGCTCCCGCTCAGGAGCGCCAGCACGCCCGCAGTGAGATAGGCCGCGCTCTCTTTTTCCTGCTGTTCCCAGGCGATGCCCGCCGTCTCATCGGCGTTTGCCGCAAAAATCCCCTGCCGTTCCAGCTCTTTTTGCACGCTCTCCATCCGCCCCATATTTTCCAGACGGATCCAGAGGGTCTGGGATTCGGGCTGGACGCCGCTTTCCCGGAGCAGGTCCTTCGCCGCAGACAGGCTGATATATCCCGCCGGCGTCTCTCCCTCTTCGCTCTGGATCTGGCCGCAGATCTTGACCCGCACGGCCTTTTCTCCGGCCAGAATCTCCACATTTTCCTGGAACCAGTCGGGCTGCTGGTCTTTTCCAAGGGAGCGGCCCTCCGCGTCGGTGGCCGAAGCCGCGGCCGCGCCGTTCAGCACAACATAGGGCATAACACTGCTCTCTGGGAATGCGCCGCCCTTTGTAAACCTCCCCTCCAGAAAATCGGGGCTTAGGCCATAGAGCGTAAATTCCGCCCGCGCCTCCTTGCCCACCTGGAATGCGCCCGGCACTTCCAGAACCTCTGTCACCCCCGTCACGCCCTCTATTTTTTCCACCTGCATGAGCAGAGCGGCGTCTATCTGGGAGACAGAGGCCACAAGCCGGCAGGGAAGCGCCTTTTGATCCGCCACGGCCAGATAGCCGTTGCAGGCGGTGCCCAAAAGATAAAGCCCCGCCAAAAGAGCGAAAAAGGACAGAAAGCCCACTCTTTTCCAGGTTTTTATGGAAAGCCGCAGCTTAAACCTCGTCATGGCCTTTTCCCCTGCGCTTTTTGCGGACGATCAGGAAGGCGGCCGCTCCGGCAATCACCGCCGCCCCGGCAGCGACAAAGATCCACCACTGGCTGGGTGTTTTTGTCTCCTCGGGCGTCTCGGGCTCTGTCGCCGCCGGAATAAACGGCTCCAGGATATTCGTCGAAATGGGAAATTCCTCCTGATATTCCTGCCCGTTTTCATCTTCGTATTTCAAGGTGATCGCGCCGGAGGTCATCCCATATTTTTCGGTTTCCGTGCTGCCCTCGCTCATATCCCGGGTGCCGATAAAGACGTTGACATCCGCCGTCCCGTCGCTCCCCGGCTCCATATTGCCGATAAACGCGGCCTTATCCGGAATAAATCCCGGTGCAGAAATCTCCAGGCGCACGTTATAAACCTTCCCCCGCCCCAGGTTCATCACCTGGAACGCCAGTGCCAGGGTATCCCCGGCATTGACCTCGGAGGGGATCTGCGGCATGGATACCGAAACCCGCAGGGGCTGGGCGATATCCACCGTGACCACCCCCACCGAATTCAGCGTCGCGGCGTCCGAATTGTCATAGGCCATGGTGAGCGTGATATTCGCCTTGCCCATCGCCTCCGATGGGTCGATGCGGTAGCGCAGCTCCAGCTCTTTTGCGCCTCCTTTTGCGATTTTATCGATATAAATGGTGGAGGAATCGTTCAGCAGCGTTAAACTGGGATTGTCGCAGGTCACCGCCACCGTCATGTTCTGCACCAGCTTCTGTTTATTGGTGTTCCGGAGGGTGACAGCCAGGCTGAACTCGCCCCCCGCCTGGACCGGGCTTGGATTTGCCACACTTTTTTCCACAACAATGATCGGCTGGGAGGTAGGTTTTTCCGTGGCCGGGGCGTCGGCGGGAACGTCGGCGGCGTCTGCCGCAGATTTTCCGTCGCTTACCGTCACATAGGCCGTAAAGCTCTGTAGGACCGCATTTCCCGCGCTGTCTTTGGCCTGTACCTCCAGCACCACCGGATATACGCCGTTCATCCGTTCTTTCTGCAAAGTAAAATCAAACTGCACCAGATAGCAGGCGGCCTTTCCCCCGCCGCTCACCGGATGTTCTGCCAACGTAAACACCTTTTGATAATTGCGGAACACAAAGGGGGCGGTCGCCGGGTCGCCCAGATTCGGCGTCACCGTGATGCTGTTCCCCTGTATATTCTCTGCCAGCAGGGGAAGGACCACGCTGGCGGTTCCATTTTTTACCGTGGGCGTATAGCCGCTCTGATAGGCCCGGTCCATGCCTGCATAGACATGGGTCGTGTCGATGGCAAAGGAGCCGGCCTCCGGCATTTCCGCCGGGGGGACTTCCTCCCCGTCCTCCGCCCATGCTCCCATGGGGGCCAGGCACAAAACCGCGGCCAGGAACCATGCCAGCCATCTCTTGTTTCTGCTCATAACGTTACCTCCGTCAATTTGCCGTCCCGCAGCACGCAGCATCTCTCTGCCTGCGCGGCCAGGGGCATATCTGTTGTAAAATAAATCAGGGTTTGTCCGGTTCGCCGCACAATATCCAAAAGGGAGTCCCACATAGCCTCTCCCTCCCGTTCCGGGCAATCCCCCAAAAATTCATCTGCCAGCAGCACCTGCGGATTGCCCGCCAGCGTCCGGGCCAATGCCGCCAACCGGCGTTCCGCCCAGGATAGCTTTTCCGGCCGCGCCTCCAGAATCGCCGGCGCGCCCACGGCCGCCATGGCTTCATGGATGGCCTTTTCCCTCTCCTTTTTGGGGATCCCCCGGAGCCAGAGGGGCAGCGCCAGGTTCTCCATCACGGAAAGTTCAGGGAGAAAGGCCGGCCGCTGCTCCAGCAATCCCAGCCGGTTCCTGCGGAAAACCGCCCGCGCCTCCTCGGAAAGCTCGGAGAGCGGCTCTCCCAGCACTTCTACCCAGCCCGCATCCGGCTTGTCGATTCCGGCCAACAGGCGAAAAAGCGTCGTCTTTCCGCTGCCCGACTTTCCCTGCACCGCCACCAGCTCGCCGCTCCCGACCTCCATGCAGACGCCGTTGACCGCCCGGCGCCCCTCTTTCATCTTCACAGCATCTTTGATCCGTACCACAATCTCTTTCATGATTCCCTCACCATTGTCATGATTCCTCCGTCCATTTCGCAGACGGTGTCGCAGAGCTCGTCGATATCTCCCTGGTTATGGCTGGCCAGCAGGATGGTCTTGCCCTCGTCCCGCAGCCCTTTGATGAGGGCGCGCATTTCCTGCACGCCATGCTTATCCAGTCCATTCAGCGGCTCGTCCAGAATCAGAAGCGACGGATTCTCCATGATCGCCTGGGCAATCCCCAGGCGCTGGCGCATGCCCAGCGAATATTTCCCCACCGGCTTTTTCAGCGCGGGGTCCAGGCCGACCCGCCGGATGGTTTCGGCAATCGTCTCGTTCCCTGCCTTTTTTTGCAGGGAGGCCAGCAGCCGGAGGTTTTTCATCCCTGTCAAACCGGGAAGAAAGCCCGGCGTTTCGATGATGATTCCCATGTTCTCGGGGAAATCCATATCCTTGCCCACCTCCCGGTAGCGCACCAGCACCTTGCCGCGGGTGGGGCGGAGAAATCCGCAGATGCATTTCATAAGCACGGTTTTCCCGCTGCCGTTGTTTCCCACGATGCCGTGGATCTTTCCCTCCTCAAAGTCCCGGGTGACGCCCTTTAAAACCTCATCCTCTCCAAAGGATTTATACAGGCCCTGCACACTGACGGCAACATCCATTCCTCATCCCTCCGTTCCTGTAAAGTTAAAGTTATACCGGCGAATGGCGTGTAGCGCCAGAAAATAGCAGAGAAGGATCAGCCCGCCGAAAAGGGCATAGGTCTGCCAGAGCCGGGGCAGCAGGTCATAGCCAAAATTATGCATGTGATAGGTGGCGTGGTTTAAGGGGGAGAGCCAGCCCACGGCCACATTGGCCTTATACATCAGCTCATCCGAGAGCTGAAACACCGCCTTGATGGTTTGGGGATTTAAGATAAATCCATAGACGCTGAACACAAACACGCTGATGACGCCCGCCGCCTGGCCCTTATAGAGGTTGAACACCAGCATGATAAACACCAGAAGCAGGGCATATAAAAGCATCAGCAAAAAGATGGTTCCCATGCAGGCATAGGGGGTGGACATCTCCAGCGTCTTGACCAGCGCCGGCAGGGCCACCTGCTGCCCCGCTCCGGAATACCCCAAAATGGCCGCCGTCTCGCTCCATAGGTTGCCGATGAAGGAATTGCTCATGCAGACCAGCGCCGTGGATACCAGAATGAACACCAGATAGATGGCCGTCGCGGCGGCAATATAGACGGCCTGCCCCAGCAGCCAGGTCTTCCGGTCGATGCGCACGAGATAAAAGGGCGTGCCGCTGGAAAGGAAGGGCATATCCGCAAACAGAAGCACCAGCAGAAGTGAGGACAGCAGGATGGAGTTGCTGTCGCCAAAGGTCCATACAAACGCCTCCACCAGCTGCATCGTCGTTCCGTATTCCTCTGCGAATTTCACCGCCTTATCCGAGAGCAGAAAGCAAAGGATAAAGGCCAGGGCAAAGGTGATGAAAATGCGCGGGTTTTTATGCCATTGCCGGAAATTATATCCCGCCACCGAAAAAGACCGTTTGATGGTTTTCATAGCCGTTCAATCCTCCGTTTCGCCGCAATCCAGAAGGCCAGGGAGATGAGAGCGATCAGCTCCAGCAGCAGCAGGACGACGCCCCAGTTCCCAAGCGGCCAGTATTCGCCGGGCGCCAGCCACTCTTTGGGATAGAGTATATAAAATGACGGAAAATACCGCTCATTCAAAATGATCAGAATATAATAGAAGATGAAGGGGCTGGCATAGGCCATATATTTGCTTTTTGTCATGGCGGCAAAAGTCATCCCCACAAGGGACCAGAAAGCCCCGGAACAGAAAAACAGCGGCAAAACCCGGATGAGTTCCACAAAATAGGGTACAGCTTCCTCCCCTTCCGCCAAAGGCGCCTCCATAGGAGCGAAAACCAGGGCGGAGAGGCCATAGGCAAACAACAGCCCGAGAACCAGCACCAGTCCGCCGGAAAGCCCGCAGGCTGCAATTTTGCCCCGCAGATAGCCTGCAATGGTGGTCCGGGGAAGATATTCCTTTATAAAACCGCTCTTCACATCGTCTACAAAAGAGGCCGTATACGGGAGGGCGCAGAGGATGGGAAGCGCCAGAAGCAGCGCATTTTTGGAAAGCGCCTCCAGAACCAGATAGCCATGGAAGCCGCATTCCAGCATTCCCCCTTCCCCCAGGCCCTGCACAGCGCCGGCAATAGCCTCCACAGACGCCAGAAAAACCGACAGGCCGAAGGCCGCCGCACAAATCCAAAACACTTTGCTGCTCATTGCTTGCCGGATGCTGTTCATAGGGTTCACTCCTAAAATATATCCGTTCGTTTCATTCCAAAAAAAGATGGGAATATTGCCTGGTTTTGCTGATTATTTCTTTCGATGCAGCCTGGGATGTTTCCTGTCTCTCCCGAAATTGTTCAGAAGTTTTATACATTTGGATAACCAAATAAAAGCAGGCCACTTTTATAGCACGCTTCCATCCGTAGCATTGATGCCAACCACCGGCGTATCCCCGTTATAACAGATCCAGGCGGGAACCGTGCGGTATTCCGAATAGTTGTCCTTGATATTTGTCACCACATACCCCAGGCGGATCTGCGTAATTTCTATCTCCTGTGCATCGGAATCCGGATTTTCCTCCAAATATGTATATTTTGTCTTGAGGCCATTTCGTATGGCATTTTTTGCCTCGTCAAAGGGCATCAAGGGCACGTTTTCCGTGTCTGTCCCGTTAATTTCAGTGGGACTGTACCATTGAAAGCCCGCAATTCCTTCATCGTCTACAATTACCGTTATGGAATCATTTTCCAATGCTAGGCGGTAAGATGATCCATCCGACATATTGCCGGTTCCTCCCGTAATATAGTCGTCCCAAACCGACAATACTGAGCGGGGCAGCCCATTATAGGGGCGGGTGAACACGAATCCATAGGCGACCTGGGAAAACTGCTCGGAGGATTGCGTCTGCACTTTATAGACTCCATAAGCTTTTTCCGAACCCTCAAATTTGTAATCTGTCACCTGAATGCTTTTTAGAAAATCTTCCGCCTCCTGCAGGGCCTCCTCCCGTGTTTTTTGGATATCAACGGTGTAAGTATCCATGGGAAAAATATTTGTATATTGGGCACACGCATTTTGATCCTGCATAGAAATGCCGGTATTCCAATACCGTAAAAAGCTCCCAACACCTCTTCCCACATTGTTCTCGACCCAAAAAGAGGCTTTTATTCCACGCCCGGCCTCGCCGCAGACCTGGATACTCACATTTCCTCCGCTGTCCTTTTCCAGTTGAGCGGTAGCCTTTTCATAGTCGCTGGTTTCCGGCGCCTCCGCCATCAGTCGCTCCAGCTCTTTCAATTGATCTTCCAGTTCTTCCAGGCTGCTGTCTATTGCTTTCTCATCTTTTTTCTTTAGCTCAATTTTTGCTTTTTGTTCGATAATGAGATCTTGGAAATCCTCCTTAATCATGGCTTTCCCCATTCGTTCCAAATGGTTGATAGCATCCCCAAAGATTATATTAGCAATGGGATCGATGATGTCCTGGGTATAATCTATCAGTTTGATACGGTATACCGGCCATTCGTCATGGTTGGGTGTCTGGATATCTGCAGAAATCCGCACTTTTAGCTTCCCATTATATGCGGTAAAGCTCTCCTCCCATTTTTCTCCCGCCTGCCGCAAAACCTCCAGATTCGCTCCGGGCGAAGCAGTCTTACTGTATTGCTCCTCGGTGAGCTGATGAACAATCTCCTGTTCCGGTGTCGGCTGACAGCCGGCCAGGAGCAGGAGAGACGTCAAAATGAAAGCCAGCAGCCGCAGCGTTCTTTTCCGTTTCATGTTTTTTCCTCCGCAATCCCCTTTTGATTCAACATACCAGGCTGTTCCCCGCCTGCATTTCTTCGTTTGGTCTTCTGATTATCCATTCTGCAATATGCTATAAGCGCGTATGACACAAGGGCTTACAAAATCTAACCATTTGGTTTTTGCAATACCAAAAAACCGGCTTCCAACTTTGCCTTGTTCCATTGCTTCAAATTATTGTTTATATCCTTGAGATCTCTTTCATTATAATTATCTCTCATTTATCCATAATCTTTCAAGCTTATTTTCAAAATATTTATAAGATTTTTCATTCATTTGTTAATATAGATAAATAACATTTGCATATTTCGACACAGTATGAGATAATACAGGTAATCATTGGAAAATCTGAAAAAATCTATCATTTGTCTGCCCGTGAGGTTGATTGGAATTGTGCACGAAGAAATCGGATCAACAATTCTATAAGGAGCTTTACGATAAGTATTCTCCTTTTGTTTACCGTTTTTGCCGCGGATATCTTGTGGATTTGGAAGATACGCAAGACTGCCTGCAAAATGTCTTTTTGTGCGCTTGGAACAAGCTGGATACCCTGCGGACGCACGCCAATGTCGGCGGATGGTTCGCTTTGACAGCAAAACATATGGTTTATCATATTCTCCGCAAAAGAAAAAGAGAGGAAAGGGTCATTCCTTTGGAGACATATCTCGGCCCCATCCCCTCATTCCGCGGCGATGAAGATGTCTGGGCGATAGCCAAAGAGCAGGATATCGTGGAACAGCGCGAAGAAATCCTCCAAAACATACTCACCGAAGAAGAAATGCGGATCTTTTCGGATTATTATTTTGATAATGTCTCGATTGAAGAACTATCCAAAAAATATAAAGTCAGCGCTTCCACAGTTTATGTCCGGCTGCACCGGATTAAAATTAAGGTACTCCGCTATATTCATGATGAATAAAAATTTATGTGGATGCATATCGCTTCCGGGATGCGTATATTTTTAAATTTTTTATTATTTTATTTGTAAGAATCAGGAATTCACAGGAATAAATAGGCGAAAGGAGAAAATGAAATGAATTGGATTCGGCGGAAACCAAAAATCAATACGTTAACCGAATCCGAAGTGCTGTTACGGCACCAGTTGTTAGAGGCTATCCAGGCTGAAATGCAAAAGCCGGAGGATCAGCGGGATGCGGCTCTGATCGAAGAGTGTTTGGAGACAATAGAATACCTGAATGATGAGTGCCGCACTCCCGTATATATCGATCCTCAGGAAAAACAAAGGGAACACGTCCGGCGTTTGCCCCGGTGGGTGGCCGTTGCGTGTTCTGTTGTGGTTTTTTTCTTTGCGGGAACCGGAGTGGCTTCCGCCTTTGGGATCAATGTATGGCAGGCAATTCTCCATTGGGATTCCAGATATCTGCAGGTCGGTTATACACCTTCTGAGCAGTTTGAACCGTTGCCAACGGGAACTTTCACGGATGATATCAAGGGAGAAGATCCTCCCATCGAAAACAATTACATGGTATTTACCAGCATTGAGGAGGCTGTGCAGGCGGCTGGTTTCACGCCTATGCTCCCTTCCTGGATTCCCGAGGGTTATGAGCTGGATAGTGTGGAGGTTTTCCCGGATTCGTTTACTTCGAGTATGACGATCCGGTATATGAAAGGGGACGAAGATTACTTATTAGTATCAGTAATTCATATGTGGCATTCAGATGGAGCGGTGCAAACAGGTATCGATACACAAGATGCCGAATTGGGACAATATTGGAGTAATGGAATCCTGTATACAACAGCAACTCGTGCAGATTCCAGTATTACAATTAATTGGAATATTGGCAATGAAATCTATGAGGTTGACTGTATTAGGCAACCGCTTGAAATTGCGCAGGATATAGTTGCATCGTTTAAATGATAATAACAATAGGAGGACGAATCAATGAAGAAGAGAATGTTTGCATTATTTTTTTGTTTGCTGCTTTGCATAGCAATTGTACCTACAGCTTTTGCCGGTTCGGATGAGCCGACTTCCGGCATCGCATCCAAAGATCCTTATTTTACTGATCAATATTATTCGGAGACTTCTGGCATTTCCACTTATGCTGCACCTGTTTTTAAGGCTCCTGTTATTTCTATTTCCAGTCCTGCGGTTGGAAAAATCAGTGTATATGTCAAGCCTCAGACTCTCACCACATGCACCAAAATCGGTTTCCGGAGTAATTTGGTGCTGCAATATTGGACTGGCAGCCGTTGGGGCACCAGTGCATCCTGGTCGGAAAAATATGCAACAAACGCTAAAAGCTATACTTTCTCGCAGACGCTGGACAGAACCAGCGGCACCCGGTATCAGCTGACAGGAACATTGTTCGCAACTAACGCCAGCGGAACCACAACTTATCCATTTACTACTGAATATATTACATGCAGATAAATTTCATCATCAATTGCAATACACAGGGGAAGGGGTTCCGGCAAATGCTGGAATCCCTTTTCCTGTTTCCCGTTTTCCAGGCATTGCCGGTTGTTTTCCAGGGTTCGATTGAAACAATGCGCGACACCCAGAGTCCTTCTGTCTGCGCAGATTCCGTGTCCTTTCGCTTTCCGGCGGTTGATTGTATCATCTGGCAAAACAATCCTGCGGGTGATATATTCCTTGGCGCGGACAAAGGCCCTCCCGTTCCCCTTTTGCTTTCTTCCAAAAGGAGATAGTCTTTTCTAGTTCTCCTCCGTCAATATATGCAGGCCAGCAAAAGCAGGAAGCATATCCGGCGGCATGTTCCCGCCATAGTCCTCCATAATAATCTGGCCCACTCTTCCGAAGCCATGTTCGCCGCAAGGTATTCCGCCTTTCCAGGGGGGGACCAGATTAAGCCGCATTTCTCCAAGGCCATTCCGCGTATTTTTCCCATGATAGGGCATCCTAGTATCAAAAGGAGAAAAACGCATATGCCCGGATATTTCAATTACCACGCCACAGCCAAACGGCTGATTCGAGAGGGAAAACTGCGCGAATATTATTTCACCCAGCGCCACAATCAAATATCGCCTGCATTGGTTCTCATTTTTGACGATCCGCAGCATCCCGTCATGCCCATTCGGGAATACCGCTGGGAAGAATATCTGCTGCTGCTTCCTCCGCCGCACGTTCCACCCGACTCAAGATAGCACCTTTTTCTGGGGCGCCGGCTGTCTCTCATTTTATGATTGGCATGGTTACAGTGACCGTCGTCCCTTCCAGCTCTCCCGCGATGATTTTTATTCCATATTTATCTCCAAAATTCAATTTGATTCTTCTTTCCACATTATATAGACCAATGCCTCCATTCTGGCTGCGACGGAAACTACTGGCAATTTGCTCCGGAGTCATGGGTTTTCCATTATTCCAGATTTCCACTTGAAGTACGTCTTCCTTCTCATATATTTTCAGCCTTATCTTTCCCCCCTTCCTCATTTCTGCCACCCCATGTATCACGCTGTTTTCTACAATAGGTTGTAAAATCAGGCTAAGTATCTTGTAATTCTTCAAACTCTCGGGGCACTCCAAAACCACATCAAACGTATCCCCATATCGGAACTTTTCTATGGCTATAAACTCATTAATAATATATATTTCGTGATCGATTGTCACCATTTCGTTGGGAGTATTCAGTATGTTCCGAATCAGTGTCAAAAAAGCCCCCATCATTTTATTGGCTTTGTCTGTTTCCCCCATGGCAATCATACACTTCACAGAGAACAATGTATTATACATAAAATGCGGCTGTATTTGCATTTGTAAAAAGCTCATTTCTGTCTTTAGCTTTTCTCTGGTTATCTTTGACATATTTATAATCATATTGTCGATCCTATCCATCATTGCGTTAAATTTTTCTACAATAATCCTGATCTCCTTCCAGCTTCTATACGAAAGACGTATCCTTTCACTTCTTGCCAATCCATCTTGTCCAATAACATCAAGCTTTTTGCAAACGTCGCTTATCGGTTTTGTTAAACTATGTGATGCCGCCACTGTAATCACAGATCCTCCCAATAGCACTGCAACACCAATTACCAGAATCATCTGATTGATCCTGATCAGCGGCTGACTCAATTCATGCAATGGAATTTCCTCTATAACAATCCAGTTTTTATTAGCGATATCGCATTTTGAATACAAATATTCTATTCCTGATTTCTTTATTACTTTGTTATCAGATGCACGAAAAATTTCGTTAAATTTGTTCATATTGTAATATAAAAGCCCTATGCGGTTTTCGTCCGGATCTGATATGATTGTTCCGTTCTGGTCGATGATATAAATTGAATTCCTGTCCAGCAGTGAACTGTACTGTTTTAAAAACAAACGATGATCCATCTCTATCATTAGTATGCCGGACATCTCTCCCGTTGTTTGATTATATATCCCGCGTGCCGCACCTATTTTGGCTATTTTTTCTTTTGTTTCGCTCCAATCGGTATACCATATAATTTTTTCATTATTACCCATCAATCTTGAGAACCAAATTTTTTTATTCAGTTTCTCATATATTCTCTCCCCACTTTGGATGCCATTCACATACGTCTGCCCAGTTTTGAATGTAACAGTGATTTTATAATCTATATCCAGCACATTAAATCGGGCTCTCGCTTTGTGTTCCAGTTCTTTCCAGGCATCAATCCCTTCTATTTTTGTCACGTTATCATAATAAAAATCAGAAATTCGCTCCACCTCCTGCATCAGGCCGTCCACACCCTTTGATACCTGGTTTAACACATCCTGACGCATCTCCGATACCTGAGCAATAATCTCTGCCGTCGCCACACGATTCACCAGTACCGATACCACAGTAATAGCGAACAACAAAATTCCCATTATCATGAATAAAAGTATGGTCTGTAGTTTCGCGCTTTTTTTCATTTTCTTCCTCAGCTTGTCATTTAAAGTACTATGTCATAAAGTTGTATCACCACTACTGAAAATGGGCTGTCACAAACAACTTGCTGATAATTCGAACGTTCATCTCTTTGCCTCCAGTGTTGTCCATTAGTCCATCCACAATTCCCAGCAGCACACAATAAAAAGTCCATCCATTTTTATAACCGTATAGCTTATAAGAGAGCATAATGTTATAAGTAATATGATAAATAACTGGTAGCAACTGCATTTTTAGGCTTTTTTGAAAAACAGAATCGGCACCGCTATTTGAGATGGCCCTCTCCCTATTCGAAAATTCCCGAAAAAAATCCAGTTTTCAGAACGATACGTATTTTCAGAATTCAAGATTTCACTTCATAACATGGAAACTTTTCTCTCAGTATAGCGATGAAAAGTACCAATATCAATACGCCAAAATATGCCATTTACTTTGATTGCCGGGACGGCTTCTATAGCTGCCTCTCCAATCAACCCTTCTAATATGTTCGCCGCCGCTAAAGCATCGCAACTTCTTATGACAAAATCATTCCCACTGCAACGCCAATGGTTGTTGCTATAGAATTACCATAAAAGCCAGCAGGCTCTTGCTCCCATTATAAAAGGCGCTCTAAATGAGCGCCTTTTCCTAAAACCAAGCTGGCAGGAAAGATCTCCTTTTTAGATCATCCGCTGTCGTGATAAAGCTTTTCATTCTTTTTAACTCTTTATCTTCACAAATATTCTTATCCCTGCAAAAAGCCGGATTCCTCTTCTTCCACGCGCATATATTCCAACCAAAAGCGTTTGCCCTCAGGAGTATCCATGTCTCCCCATTCCATTGCGCATTTTTTGAGTTCTTCGCGTAATTTATGAATCACCGGTTGCATTTTTTCTTGCCTGCTCAGGTCGTTTATCTCCCATGGATCTTTTTCTAGGTCAAAGAGTTGGGTCCTCCGCAGATCTGCATATTTATATTCGATCAGTTTATATTTTTCATTTTTAAAGCTTCGCACCTTATCCCCAAAAATGAGAAACAATGTATCCCTGCTCTTTTTCCTATTATCCGCAATGGTTTCATAAAAGCTGATTCCATCGACTGTATGCGGGATTTGGCAGCCTATCATATCACAAATCGTGGGGAAAAGATCCATAAGATATACATATCCATCTCTTGTCTCTCCTTTCGGAATTCCCGGACCGCACATCACCAGCGGTACTCGGATGCTGTGTTCATATGTACTCTGTTTCCCCATCAGGCCATGTTGTCCTACCGCGAGTCCATTGTCTGCGGAGAAGATAATAATAGTATCTTCATATTTTCCCGAATCCTTCAACGCCTGCAGGATATCTCCAATACGGTCATCGGTATGACTGATCATGGCGTAATAATCCCGGATATGCCGCTTAATTTCTTCTTTCCGGCGGGGAATTGCCGCCAGGTTTTCATCCCGCACCATATTCATTCCATAATCAAAGGGATGTTTCTCCATAAAATTTGGCGGTAGGCTGATTTTATCCAAATCGTATAGCTCCATATACTTTTTCGGCATAGACCGCGGATCATGCGGAGCCATATAGGCCACATACATATAAAATGGTTCCTCCCCATCATACTCATTTAGAAATTTACAAGCGGCATCAGTGAACAGATCGGTGGAGTGAATTCCCCAATTGATGTGGTCTGCATGACGTTCCGTTGTAAGATTATTGAATCCGGGATTGCATACTTCAGGAAATGTATTCGCATACCGCCCTGTTGGATCAAAATGATATGTGGGAACTCGCCAATGGTCATACATGGCGCCAAAAAAAATTTCGTCTCCACAGCTAAAACTTCTCGCATAAGAATCTGTACAGTTATGCCATTTACCTGTCCCAAATGTCGTATATCCTTGTTGACGGAGGGTTTCACCCAATAACGCGTGTGCTTGAGGGATGCTTTTTCCCGACTCCTGCAAATGAAAGATATTTCTCCCCGTGTTGACCATAGCCCGGCTGGGCATGCACACGGCGGCAATCGTGCCCCCAGGAATATGGGCATTGAGAAACGATGTCCCCTGTTCCACCAGTTTATCAAGATTTGGCGTTTTGATCTCCTGATTACCAAGAGCTGCAATGGTATCATAGCGCATATCGTCAGCAAACAAAAACAATATATTTGGTTTTTTCATCATATTTTCTCCTTACCACCATTTGATCAATTCTGTCACTTGATCTCGCAAAGCAATAAAGTCTGGTGATGCAATGTCTCTTGGTCTTGGGAGGCCATTCAACATTTCCCTTTTAATCGTTGTCGGTTTATTCGTAAGTACTATAATTCTGTTGCTCAAATAAACGGCTTCTTCAATGTTATGTGTAATGAAGATTACCGTTGTCCCTGTTTTTTCCCATAGGTTTATGAGTTCATCCTCTAACTTATATTTTAGCTGCAAGTCTAAATGTCCATAAGGTTCGTCCATCAGCAGCAATGCTGGTTCCGTCGCAAAAGCCCTTGCGATCACCACCCTCTGCAACATGCTGACCGATAACTGATTGGGATAGTAGTGCCTATATTTTTCTAATCCCACCAATTTGATCACTTTATCAACTTTTTCTTGAATCTCTTCCTTGGGTCTTTTTTTAATTTTCAGTCCAAATCCAATATTTTGTTCCACATCAAGCCACTGCATGGTGGAATATTCCTGAAAAATATACGCTACGTTATGTTTTTTTAAATTAATGCTCTCGCCATTAACCAGCATCTCCCCTCTGTCAATGTCATAGAGCTTTGTCAGGCTGTTCAAAAATGTAGTTTTTCCACATCCTGTCGGTCCTACAATACACAAAAAATCTCCACGCTTCACATCAAAAGATATGTCATTCAATACCAGTAAATCACCAAAACTTTTGGTCAGGTTTCTGACTTCTACTATATTATCCCCTGGTGTCATCCGTCCACCTCCCCTGCTGATCTTTCCACAAAATCTGTAATTTCTTTTCTCAATCTGAGGAATTCCTTTGCCGTTATATTTCGGGGCCTTGGCAGATCAATTTGATATTCTTTGACGATATGCGATGGTTTGTCCGATAGTACCAATATTCTATCCGCCAAATATACAGCTTCTTCAATATTGTTTGTTACAAATATGACCGTCCGCTTTTCCTTTGCACAAATTCTTTCAATTTCTTCTTCCATTAGATATCGCGTCTGCGCGTCCAAATGACCAAAGGGTTCATCCATCAATATAACTTTGGGCTCGTTACAGTAGGCCCGTGCAATTCCAACACGTTGTTTCATACCCCCAGATAATTTAATAGGATAAGTTTTCTCAAATCCACTCAGCCCCACTAAATCAATATAATATTGCGCTTTTTTTCTTCTCTCCGTCTTTTTTATTCCTTGCACCGCCGGGCCGAATTCTACATTGCCCAGCACGGTCAGCCACGGGAAAAGCGATGTCGTCTGATAGACCATCCCTCTGTTCGGCTTGGGACCGTCTACTATCTCGTCATTCACTTCAATGGTTCCCTCTGTAACTGGCTCCAATCCGGCAATTAGATTTAGTAATGTTGTTTTTCCGGTCTCAGCCAATCCAAACAAGACTACAAATTCTTCTTCCTTTATGGCAAGATTGACCCCTTTTAAGACTTCGTTCTCTTCCTTGCCTTGAATAAACGTCTTTCCCACGTTTTTACACTTTACAACTATTCTATTTTCCATATCTCCCCCTACCTGCTTCGGTCATTCCAGGCACATAGCTTTTTTTCTATCCAGCGCATGAGCGACACTAGAATGAATCCTACAACACCTATGGGAATCATCCCTGCCATGATTTGTGCCGTATTTGCATTGTTCATTCCAGTAATAATAAGCCATCCCACACCCTCATGAGAGCTTACCATCTCCGCAGCTAGTACTGACATCCAGCTTCCCGATAGTGATATTTGCAGTCCCGCAAATACATAGGGGAAACTGGAAGGTAGAATTACCCTGCGAAACGTCTGCCATTTTGAAGCCCCTAGCAACTGTGCGGCACCAATCAATACTGGGTCTACCGTCCGAACACCTGACATAGAATTGATAACTGTGTTTGCAAACCCTCCAATAAATATGATAAATATCTTCGCAGCTTCGCCTATGCCAAGCCAAAGGATTGTCATTGGAATCCAGGCAACCGCCGGGATTGGGCGGACGATATTAAACAGCGGAGCTGCAATTGCTCTTACAGTTTTGGAGTACCCCATTGCCAGGCCCAGCGTAACACCCGCAAGGCTTGCAATGCTATATCCAATGAGTACTCTTCCTAAACTTGCACCAATATGTCCAAACAGTGTTGTTCTGCCTACAGGTTCTATAAAGTATTTACATATCAGCGCAAAAACTTCCTCTGGCCCTGCCATTACCTTTCCGAGTTCAGTGTATTTCACCAGCAGATACCAAATTGCCACTACAGCAATCAATCCGATCAATCCGCTTGCAGCGACTGAGATTCTGTTTTTCCATTTCTTGCTCACGTCGTTATTTCACCCCTTTGACAAAGCGCCGTTCCAAATACTCCAGGGCTGCTGAAAACAGCATACTAATAACTCCGATCATCAGCATCCCCACAATAATGATATCTGCACGCCCCACCGATCTGGCAATTTGAATCATATAGCCCAATCCGCTGCTTGATGCCAACAATTCTGCCGCCACCAGTGCCATCCACGACGCTCCCAAAGATACTTTTATTCCCGTAAAAATCATGGGCATTGCTGTCGGTATTGCCACTCGAAACAGAAGTTGGCTTCTTGACGCGCCAAATGTTTTTCCAACCCAAATATGCACTTCATTTGTCTGTTTGATTCCTGAATAAGCATTGATGACACAGGGGACAAAGGATGCCATAAAGATTACTGCAACCTTAGAAGCCGTACCAATGCCTAAAACCACCAACATAATTGGGATCCATGCAATTGGCGGGATGGGCCGCAGTACATCAAACACTGGTTTAACAATTCTGTCTAGAGTTTTAAACCAAGCCATTAAAATTCCAAGAGGGCTTCCAATCACCGCTCCCATCAGGAAGCCCAGCAATGCCGTGTAAACACTGACTCCAATATGTACTGGCAAGGTCGATCCATCCGGAGCTGTTTGATAGAGCTTTGCAACAAAGCTTCGAAATACCTTCAACGGACTGGGCATTGCGTATGATGGAGCCAATTTTAGTATATCCGTACAAAGTTCCCATATGAGCAGAAACGTTAACAGAGATGCACATGAAATAAGAACATATTTTCTTTTTTCTTTCTTTTCTTTCTGTATAGAAAGCCAAATACGGCTATCTCTTGCATTCTTTTTTGCCATATCTTTTTCCTCCGTTGGCTGCACAGGTAAGCACGGAGTTCCTGTGCAGCCCCGTCTAAAAACATTAGCACTTGTTTTTTATTTCCGCCTTGTTTTGGCCAGTTCCAGAATATCTGTTACAGTATTATCCTCCACCGTTTTGACTTGATCCGCTGTGAGCTGCTCAAGAGATACGAAAAATTCCGCGTATTCCTTGTGATAAGCGCCATATTCTACTTCATCAATATCATCCCATCCCACATATTTTTTGATTTCGCATTCGCGATCAACATCTTCATCCGTAATTTCTGCGCCGTTGGTCTCATACCATTTTTTTACCCATTCCGTGTATGTATCCCAGTCGCTCATCATTTGCTCATTTGCATCATAAATCATGTTAACGAAATCGGCCAATGCCTCTTTTTTGTTCTCATATGCACTGCGGGTTGCCATGATCGAATGTACATTGATCATATCCAGCGTCTCTATATCTGCCACTCTCTCATAACCCGCGTCATCCGCCGAGAAAATATAGGGCGAACACATGCAAGCAAAATCTGCTTCTCCTGCTTCAAATGCCTGTAAGGTTTGCGCATATTCCATGCCCAGCAGATTGACCTCATCTGAACCAATCCCTAATGCCGTCAGCCATTTTGATACCAGCATCTGGCTTGTAGTACCTGGCGTATAGAGGATGGTGCTGCCTTTTACCGTTTCTGCGCTGCCTTTAATGTCGGGATATGTGGGATTGCTCCCGGTGGCATTCAGCGCTTCACTCCCCTTTTGTGCAAATATCGCATCTCCCCCCGTTAAATATTGATAATCCGCGATATAGATCCCATCATAATTCGCTACTCCGAAAATTCCTGCCCCACCAATGGGCGCTACATCATACTCATTTGATGCCAATGCCTCGTTCATTGTCGCGCCACTGGAAAATAGAACCAATTCAATGTCTAGTCCGTATTCCTTGTCCAGTTTCATCTCTTTTGCATAATAGACTGGTGCAGAAATTTGCATCGGCATTACTGCTACCTTTAAATGTGTCAATTCATTCCCCGTATTCTCCGTAGGGGCCATTTCATCTGTCGAATTCGTTGATTGCATCGAAGGTGTGGTACACCCAGCAAATATTACCATCACCATCATTAATGTTCCCAATAAACCCATCAATCTCTTTTTCATAAGTTCCTCCTTTTTTGGAGCATTAGTGCCCCACCCTGACATTTCTATTACTTGTTTTAAGTATATCTTTGCTTTTTGCTGCAAAACATATTATAAATTAGCATTAATAATAAATAATTGACAGATATCGTTTCCTCTATCTGCCAATTATTTAACAAAAGCATAATATTTTAGCAATTCTTTTATTTTTTTGATATTTCATTCCTATAGGAAAATGGATTCATCCCATATTTATCTTTAAAAACTCTGGAGAAATAACTGATATTTCCATATCCTACTAATTCCGCTATCTCGCTGATTTTCAGATTTGTATCAGTGAGTAGCTCCTCAGCCTTTTTCAAACGCAACATATTGACATAAGTATTGCAAGTCATTCCCGTTTCACTTTTAAATACTCTGCACATATGCTCCACAGAAACCCCACATTGGCTTGCTATATCCCCCAATGTATTTAGCTTTGTAAAATAATGTTCTATGTAGTCAAGGATTTCTGAGACCAAATATGAATATCCTTTTTTACGGTTCTCTGCATATATCTCCAGTTCGCACATTACAATTTTCTCCAGATTGGAAAACGTATTGCATGAAAAAATTTCCCTTTCTATGCCCGTTGTATCTATTTTTTTAAGCGTTTTTTCTATCATCATTTTTAGCAACTGATTAAATATCTTTTTAACATACATAACATCCGGAAATCTGGTTTCCCTTATGAAATCCAAAAGTTCGGTTATACATAAATAAACGCCCTTTTTATTACTGCTACCAATATGATGCACTGCATCACAATATTTTAGATGCAGCACATCCTTTAAGCTGTCCATGGGAGTATTGGGCTCTTCTTTCATCGTCTCTCCGTAAAAATACACGCTTAGATCCCTTTTGCTTTCTTCTATCGCATTCATCAATTCCGAAAAATCGTAATGCGGCATACTCCTTCCCACTTTCCCTAACCAGGCATCTGCAAAAAAGGTTTTATAATTGTTTATTGTTTCATTATATTTGCTAGCTAATTTTTGGCTCCCTAAATCCACCAAAATGCAAACATATCCATCCCCATTGCGAAAAATGAAGCTATAACTAGAACGGGATCTCAAATAATCCTGTACCTTTTCAACCGAGCCCGTAAATTTTAGTTCACTGCTCATTTCAATAGTAAATATCGCATATGGGTCATCTGGACCAGATTTAATGCCCAATGTCTTGAGGACTATTGATTCATTCACTGTCTTCTCTTTCAAAAGTCGAGAAATTTTATTTTCGATATCCAAATATGTCTTAAAAACATAGCCCTCGCTTTTTTTTCTGCTATTTTGATATCTTTCTAAAATTTCATTGATCACTATTTCATCAATTTCAGTTTTTAAAATATATTCATTGGCACCATAAATCAAAGCTTTACGAATGTAATTAAAATCTTCATAGCTTGTCAACATCACCACATAGCAAGATGGGATTTGTTCTTTTAACTTTTGCAAAATTTCGATACCACTAATTCCCGGCATTTTTATATCCAGAAAAACGAGATCCGGCCTGCTTTTTTTCAACGCCTCTAATACCGCATCCCCTGAAGGAAAAAGACAGACTTGGTTAGCATATCCCATTTTCCCCAATGCGTACCCTATCCATTGCCGAATGGGTACTTCGTCATCTATTATAAATATATTCATTTCTTTTTTCTCCATCAGCCTAATGATTGCACCATAATGAGGCTGCATCCAGCAATTCTTGCCAACGTTCCATGCAAAACTGCTTAAAGCTGCTACAATACATATATTTTCCGTTGATATCCCTTTCTCTTTTACACCCGTTCCTGCAAAGTCCGTATATTGGGCATCTCTCACATTCTTTTGGCAATAGATATGAATCTGCTATAAATTCTTTTGCGATTTTTGAAGATGCCATTTCTTGAAAAGAGCATTCTGAGACATTCCCCATGCGCCATTTATCGTACACATAAAAATCACACGGATAGACACCTCCATCACTTTCCACTACCATTTGAAGTGAACATTTGCCCTGCAAGGCACAACATTCTGGCGATCGTCCCACAAGCATTCCCATTAAGTTGTCAATATGTCGTATACTCACATATTTCCCTTTTTTTAAATCTGCATACCACAAATCAAACAGTTGCAAATAATAGCGAAAAAAACTTTCTGTGTTCATGGAAAATTCTGTTATATCAGGGTTCTTAGATAATGAATCCAGGCATGGGATAAACTGCAAATAGGAGGAAATTTGGGATAAACAATGATATATCTTTGTTATCTTTCTCGACGTATATCCTGTTACTACTGTCAGCAGATTAAATTCGACACCATATTTTTTTAGCATTTCAATATTTTTAATTATTCGCCCATAGGTTCCAGTTCTGTCGAAAGATAATCTATTAAGATTATGCAAATCAGAAGGCCCATCCAAAGAAATCCCGAGCAAGAATTTATTTTCCGCAAAAAAATGCGCCCAGTGGTCATTTATTTCCAGACCATTGGTCTGGAAATAATTAACAACCGTAATATTTTTCTTATTATACCTTTTTTGCAATTCAATCGCTTTTTGAAAAAAATCCAAGCCTGCCAGAGTGGGTTCTCCTCCTTGGAAACCAAAAGCGCAAGATTCTTCTGCTTCTTCAAATACTTGACGTATTGTTGCTTCTAAAACCTCCCCTGGCATAATACCATAACTGCTCGTCGTCCTTTCTTCCGCTATGGCACGATAAAAGCAATAACGACACCTCATATTGCATAGAGAAGACGCCGGCTTAATCAGTACGCTCAAATATTTCATTGCAAAGTGCCCCAATTCTTATTGAATTAGTAATAGAAATGCTTACCATTAATTTATATGAAAAAAAAGAATGTGTCAACTGGATTATTCATCCTCTGCTTGAAAAAGCAAGGTATAAATTTAATATTTTTAAAGCTATTCAATATGCATATTTCTTAATTTTAAAATTTGTTCGCAGAACAACTCATGTGCTTCACAGTGTTCAGCGAGTCTCTAAATCATCTCAAATCTTTATAGAAATAGAAAACCGTGAATATAAGATTCACGGTTTTCTATTTCTAGAGACCGGCAGCTACCTATCCTCCCGGGCCGTCACCAGCCAAGTACTTTCGGCGTATAAGAGCTTAACTTCTGTGTTCGGGATGGGAACAGGTGTACCTCTTAGCTATCGCCACCGGAAATGGCTCCCCCTGTTGGACTCGAACCAACGACATTTCGGTTAACAGCCGAACGCTCTACCAACTGAGCTAAGGAGGAATATTATATTTTTAGTCTATGCAAAGAAATGGAAACTATGCATAGACCACTATTTTTCTTAGATACCGGCAGCTACCTATCCTCCCGGGCCGTCACCAGCCAAGTACTTTCGGCGTATAAGAGCTTAACTTCTGTGTTCGGGATGGGAACAGGTGTACCTCTTAGCTATCGCCACCG
>NZ_JACRSS010000005.1 GCF_014384805.1 Guopingia tenuis | reverse complement strand
TTTTTCGTCCAAGCATAAAAAAGAAAAATCAGTCTTCAAAAACCGCGTTAACACTAGGATTATAATAAAACACCATTGATGTCCAAACCATAAGGGTTCAGATTTCAATGGTGTTTTCACTATACTGCTTTTTCTAGAATTCCCTGATTCTCAAGGTTATGATATTCTTCTTTAATAAGATCCAACCCAAAATGAGGTTTAATTTTCTTAACATTCTCTGAAACTTCATCAACAGAGTTATCCCAATGATTATGAGCATAATTAGCATATATATAAATAATAGTAGAAGATAATTCTAACTCCCTAGCACTTTTATTTCCAAAAAGCTTTATAGTATTTTTGATAGAACTTTTGTAGGTGTCAATAAATCCCTGTTCTCTCTCTACTATCTTTTCAGTATTCTCTGATGGTGTTAATTCATATCCTAGATGTCCCGTTGGGAAACTAACTGTATTCATACAAATCGCATCGAAATCAGCTGCTAATTGAATATCTTCCATCACACTAGAAGAATATGGACCATAAGTATATATTTCATAATCATAACCTATCGGTACCTTATAAACTTGTTGTAAAATATAAATAAATTTCATCATTGCCGTTTTTCCCAATGATGGTTTTTGCTTTACAATTTCTGATATTATACCTAAGCGTTTACTTAATTCTATCATGATTTAGTACTCCCTATTTAACTTATCTCGCGAGCGACATAAAAGCGCTTTTGAACAGTTTTTTCGCTCATTGCCTTTACAATCGCTGACTTTTCGCTTAACGGTTGCGTATGTTTATTTCCATAGATAATAATATCTTTGTCTAATTTATACCACAAAGTTGAAGCTTTGTCATCTAAATAATTTGGAGTGTCTTTATACTGCTCTTTTAATTTTTCAATTTCCTTCTCGTCAGCATCCGTTGGTATAAGTTGGGATTGGAAAATACATTTAAAATGTTTTCTTTCTAAAATTATATCCCCATGCGCTCCTCCCAAATGTTGTTTTAATCCAGAATAGATTTCCCAATCATCAAAAGATAAATACTCATCTAATTCATCAGGCGTTGGATAAACTCCCTTTCCATCTCTTTTATACTTCAAAATCTCCTTTACAGCCATTTGAATATGATAATCATAAATACGTCTTACCTTATGGAAATATACTTGCGAAAACATTTGATATCTAGCCAAAACTAAGCTTTCAGCAATATGCCAACTTTTTTCTTCAATAGCTAAAATTAAATCGCCTGTTTCTGAATGGCCTAAAGTTAAACAGTTAATTAACCGATTCCTATCATATAGACCATAGTTCACTCCCAAATGAATCGAATCTCGTAAGAGATAGTCTGCTCTATCGGCATCAATTTGTCCCGAGATTAACTCCTTCCATAGTAATGATAATGCGTCAACCTTAACAGAGGGGTCTCCTAGTAATGCTGTTACATCTTCTACGGAGATATGAAAATTATTATTTATACGATGTTTTTCAATTAAGTTCTGAAAAATATTCTTAATAATAGCAATACTATATTCTTCATGCTCGTATTTTTTATTTCCATTTTCTACATATCGTATATGTCCAGGCGGTAGAAGAGGCATTAAATCTTCTCCTGAATGCGAAAAAGGAGCATGTCCAATATCATGCAATAATGCTGCAAGACGTATCACTTTTCGTGCTCTTTTTATACCTGTCTCATCCAAAGAGTATTCCTTTTCTAATATCCTTTTATTATTATTTATAATACAGTCGAACATATCTGTCGCCATTTGCATAACACCAATGGAATGTTCAAATCGTGTATGCGTTGCACCCGGATAAACCATATCAGTCAAAGATAGCTGGCGTATTCTCCTTAACCGTTGAAATACAGGATGGTCAATAATAGCACATTCTTGTTCATCGAGAATAACGAATCCATATACCACATCACGAATCTTTTTCGTCATTTCTAAGTGCACCCTCACCATGATTAGTCGGAAATATTTCCTAGTTTAAAGTATAATTTATATTATGGTGAAGCGCAACAAATAATATTTAATTTTCCGTCTTACATATCTGCGTTAAGAAGTCTATCATCTGTACCAGCTTGGCATAGCTCATATCGTCAATCTTATTTTCTTCCTGCAACTGCGGCAAGACTCCGGAAATCAGACGGATTGCCTGGATTAAACTGTCGATGGCGTTTATCTGCTCTGCTTCTTTTACTGCTATCATAAATATCTCTCCTTTTCGCTTGGATTTTCCAACAATTCAGGTTCAGTAATTATCCGTATAATAAAAGTGTCTCCCTCTTTTCCTCATAAACAATGTCCCCACCCTCTCATACAGCCTATACCGGCTTCTTTGGCATTGGGGCGGGGAGTTGTTCGCCAAAAGGCTTTTAACTGCTAGAGAGCGTCTAGGGACTTAGGCTTCTTCGGCATCGTCATAGATAGCCTCTAACATCAGTCTGGCTCCTAACCGAAACCCGTCTATAAAGTCATTGACATCCGTGATAGAATCCATGCTTGTCCGCAGATTCAGCAATTCATCTAGCAAATCCTGCCCATGTTCGTCCAGCATATCCGCCAAGTGCCTTTGTAGCTCGTTGTAAGAGTCCTTCATTGCCAGATACTCATTGTCTGTCGGGTATAGCTCATTCGTAAAATGGATGTTCCCTTCGTAAAGTTGTCTGATTGTTTTGTCCAGCATAACAAAAACCTCCTATGTTTTTTACAGACAGCATAGTATAAAAAAGAACAGGCACTATATAGAAAGTGCCTGCTCCAATCTCTCCGCCGCTTCTGTATCTTTTGACGGGATTGCGTGCGTATAAATATTAAGTGTTGTAGAAGTATTGGCGTGTCCTAATCTCTTTGATACCGTGCAAACATCTACTCCCTCTGCTATCATTAAAGAGGCGTTTGTATGTCGTAAGCTATGCAAAGTTACATGCGGAAAATTGTTTCGCTCAATAAATCTGGCAAACCACTTCGTTACGGTATCCGGGTATATCGGCAGTCCATTCCATTGTGTGAAGAGCCTGTCCGTCTCCTGCCATTCGTCTCCTATCAGTTTTTTCTGCTCATCCTGCCATTGCCTGTATTCCTTCAGCAGAGTACATGCAGAACTACTCAACATAAACTCTCTGATGCCAGACCTCGTTTTTGGCTCTTTTGTGATAAGTTTCCTGTTTCCCACATATTGAGAAGAACGGCATATCCTCAACATCTGAGTTTCAAAGTCAATGTCCTTCCACTCCAATCCGCATAGCTCGCCTCTCCGCATACCTGTATAGAGAAGCAGAAGTATCATAGCCCGGTGCTGGATTGCCTCTTTGTTGAGAGCGGCAACCAGCGTTTTGACCTGTTCATCATCCAATATGCTGATTTCCGTATGGGGGACTTTGGGTGGAGTCGCTCTGCTTGCAACATTCACATCCAGCATACCCCAGCGGACAGCCTTGTTGAGAATTTCGCTGATAAGCCGGTGATGTTCGTATATGGTCTTGGGAGAAAGTTTGGCGTCTCCGATTGGTTTTCCATTCTTGTCTTTTCTGGTTTTCAGATTGATACCCTTTTCCCCTAAATTCTTGTAGAATCTATGCAGGTGGTTGACATTCAGGTTGTTCAGCTTGATATGCCCTAAGGCCGGCAGGATTCTTTTTAGAAATCCCTCATACCTCGCATAGGTCTTGATTGCTAAATGTTCTTTTGCATAGTCTTCACGCCATACCTCTACAAATTGGGCGAAGGTCATAGAAGAATTGAGATAGGTGCCGTTTAAAACCTCCTGCTCAAATTGAAACTTTACTTTCTCCAAAGCCTTCTCTATCTGCCTTGGCGTCATGCCCGGTTCGGGTATCCATGTCATGGATTTATCCTTTCTGCCATAGTTGACGCCTAATCCGCAGTAGACCCGGATTTCATATCCTTTTCCGCGTTTTCGTACCGTTGCCATTTTTCCTTGCTTGTCCTTTCTCTGCCGTATAACCCGGGGGAGAGGAAAACTCCCCCAAGTATACAATTTTCTCACAAAGCCGTATCCCCTCTTAATATTTGAGGATTTTTTCAACTTTTTTCTAAACCACCTTGCGTATACCGCCATAGCTTGTTTTTTGCTCTCTCGCTGGTTCTGTACTTCCTTTTGACAGAGCTGTCATTACTGCGTCATAATTCAGCTTAATATTCCTGCCTACTCTGACAGAGGGAATAACTCCTGTTGCGATTAACCGCCTCAGTCCTGTTTTTGTGATAGAGCTTTCCGGGTCGTTTTGGATTATGAGTTTGTATGTCTCATCCACGGAACGCAGCTTTCCGCAGGGGGTGGGTTTTTGTATAGAGGGAACCGCAACCTGCTCCTTTAACGCTTTCAGGTAACCTCTGGCTTGCAGCATGAGATTTTGAACATCTCCCTCTGTTACACCAAGGTAATATAGCTTCTGCTTTAACTCCATATAGCTGTATGTAAGCTTGTCCAGCAAAATTTCTGTTCGGTTATCCATGATATTCCTCCGTGTAACTACTCAACATTATATTTGCAGAAATTTCTGATTTCAGGCTTTCCAGATACTCCACCATATAGCCAATATTGCTCCAGACCTCTGTTTCGGTGATGTCGTGTTCTATTAACTGTTTCTGCAAAACATACATTCCTTGCAAAATTCCGTTAATTAAAAACATCTGGTCTACTTTTATTGAAGTATATTTCATTTCGTCTATTCTCCTTTCATTTCATGTATTCAGGGCGCGAAGGGCAAAGGTTGTTCTTTCTATTACACTTTTTACCATTTTTGTCTTGGGAAACTCTTTGCTTTGCCCTTTTGCCCTAAGTGTTATGATTAAAAGTCATCTTCTTTCTGAATTTTTAATTTGGTTTCAGTATCTATCAGAAAAATATTGCCCCCCTTTTATCATAGCAACACAAGCTTGTACAACATTATCCAGAATTTCTTTTGGTGGATTATATTGCATAGCATTAGCTATAATTGAATGGATAGATAAATATTCAGATGCTGGCATATTGAACTTTTTATTTATTTCTCTTACTAATCGTTTATACTCATATATTTGGCAATCCAAAAATGTACTAGCTTTTTTGTCTTCATTCTTAGCAAACCACTCTATGGCTTTTATTAAAGACTGACAATTACAGCTAAGGTCTGCAATTATTTTGGCAGATTTATTTTCGTGTTTATATTCCTTCAGTGCTTCTATTAAGTTACTTATTATACGAACTACTCCAAATAGCGAAGTTACTATAGAAAGGCTACGTATCTCTAAATCAAGTTTTTTCTCAAATCCGTTTAACATCTTCATATCCTCCAATATTTTTTTTAGTTACCGGGCAAAGAGGGAAAATATCCACAAAAAATTGTTTGGTGTGTTTCCACTATAATATCGACTGGACCTAAAACACCTAATTTTTCTGTTACTTTTGCCCTTTTTGCCCAAGCTTTTTAGTGAATTGTTAGATTGTAATAGTATTCACCTGATTTCATAGCAGATATGCCTAACTTTTCCAACATAGCTTTTCTCTCACTCATCGGTTCTGGGCGCAGATTATTCTCCCGGCACCACTCAATATAGATATTATTAAAGAAGCTACGGTTCGTCCTACCTGTATGCAACAGGCATTTTTCCTTCAAAAACAGAGCGAAAGAGTTATTGCGAATCTCATAATTTTTGCGATTCTGCAACGTTTGTTCACTTTCCGTAAGGTTCCCTCTTTCTATCGCTTTTTGCAAATAGCGAATAGCAACACTCACTACAGCTTCCCTTTCGTTATATAGTTTTTCAAGCAAATGCTTATCCTGCCTTTCTTGGGGAATAGGGTTATTGCATGAAACAATCAAAAATCTACCATATACCCATTCACCACGATCTTGACCGGGAGCAAAATGTGGCAGCTCATTACAGCAATACATAAGGAATCCCTTATATTTGAACTGATAACCATTTTGATACTTTGCTTCAGCACGTGTAGAATCTCCACCTGTCAGTTCTTTAATTTTATCCATTGCTTTCACGTCCGCAAATGACATATCTCCATATCCCGCCAGTCTAATCCCGTATAGCTCCGATATTGCGAACCTCTCACTAAGCTGTTTAATATCAAGGGAATGAGAATTCTTTTCTCCAATCGTATTGATAACAAACTGCCTAAAGACAGTTTTTCCTGTATTTCCAACCCCTTTTAGAATTAGCAGCTTTTTAAACAGGCTACAATCGACGTTACTGATACAAAGCCCTATGACCTCTAAAAGTGTTTTTTGGTCATCCACGTTACCACTAGTGATGGTATTCAGGAAATCTTTGAATATGGGAGCGTCTTCGAGCGACAAATCCGGTTTCCAATCACAAGGAATCTGAATCGTACAAAGATACTTGGGATTATGCGGTAATAATTCATTAGTTTTGATGTTTAAAATTCCGTTTTTAAAGTTAATGATATCTTCATTGGAATTCAAATCGTTTTCGCTTATATTCGCATAATCAGTAATTAGTTCCTTATATGGAACCTCCCAATCAGCAGGTTTTCTAATTTTTACTGGCAGAAAGCTCTTAATATATGCTTTACAATCACTTTCTGTTAGGAGTTTATAGTGATTATCTCGATATTGATAAAGAACAACTCTTTTTTCGTTCCCCCTTTTAACGACAAGAATATGTCCATTCTCCTTGATATGTAAATATAATTCCTGCCTGTCTATCCTTTGCCTATTCCCAGAATCTACAATCCATAAAGGCTGTTCATCTGCTGAAAAATCTTTTTTTAATTCTTTTGTCCCTTGCTCCAATTTAATTCCTCCTTGATAAATTTATCGAAATAATTTGTGTTCTGCTAACCTTTTATTAAAAAAGGTTCTGTCAGAAAAATGTCTAGTCTTAATAACGTTCTCGAGCGCCAAAAACATCAGGATTTTTGCAATATTTACAGTTTGTTCATATTTCAATCCATATACGCATCATGTGTATCACTTTCACCCAATATTATTACCGCATTTGAAAGCGATATTGAAAACGTCAATAAGTAAATAACAGGTTTTTGTGCTATAATGTAAATAAGAATTATCGAGGAGGAAATGCTTGTGGCGATTTATGGTGGGAGTGCTTTTTATCAAATCGATGTAACAAAAGATTTCATTGAAAATGGATGTTTTTGCAGCGGTTATGAAATGGAGAAGGAACCAATTTTATATGACATGATGCGGGCTATTGAGGTTGGAGATATTATTTATATTAAATCTTCGACACCGAGGGCAAAGGGTATATTGTATATTAAGGCAATTGGTATTGTTACGGATAACAAAATTTGTACACAAACAAATTTGGGAAACGGAATTAAAGTCAATTGGTTGCAAAATTATTCGGATAAATTTAGAAAAATTGAATTGGGCCACTCTTGTCTTCATAACATGTATGAAAATGCAATGCTTCACAAGGAATACTCAGATGAAATTAAAAAGCAAATTGTTGAATGGCTTGCAGAAAAATAAAGCAGGAGCATATAAGGCGGATTAGCCCTTCTCCTATCCTTCCCCGCCCAGGGCTTCGCCCGAAGCAGGTTAGACTGGTCTATGAGGGTATAGGAGCCTAGAAGCATGGAGAAAAAGAAAAGAGGCGCCGACCGAAAGTGGTTAGACGCCTCATATAATATTTAGATTTAACCTAGGTATTATCCTGCTTTTTGAAATCCCTTGCCAAATTTTCCGTAGCCGAGCGCCCAATCTGTAGAATAATCTGTTGGCATTTCCAATCCTACAAGAATATAGTTTTCCATGAGTGTAATATGTCCCTTTCCATGATTTCCCCAACCATCGTCGTCAAATTCAAAATGTCCCGTCTTGTCTTCCATCGGACAAGTTATGTCAATCATGGCAACGCGATTATCATTTGCTTGGACACATTCAAGTGTAAAGGATATGCTATCTTCCCCGATCTCTTTCACATTCAGAATGTATCCTCCCTCTATTCGTCTATCTTCCACACTTTGAATACGGTTATTTTCTTCTACCCAATCTCCTAAGTATTTTGATAATGGGTTGTCAATACTAGAAATTGTTTCATCCTGCGTGGGTTCATATTGTTGAAGAAAAGACAAATTATCTACGTTTTGAGAAAGCTCTTCTTTAGATTCTCCGCCATCCCAATATGAAGTAGCCGTATACATTAGGTTTCCATTCCCGTCTGTTTTAAGATTTGATATAAATCCTGACTGCCATATTGCTTCAGAAGCTATTAACATATTTTTCGTATACCTGAAAAGATACATGAGCAGCCCATCGTCTTGTGCCATAACATAAACAATATCCATGAGGTTATCCGACCTGTCAACATCACAAAGATAGGCTTCATGTGCATAAAATTCCATAGGCGAAGACGGAATATCGGTCACAAATTTATTTTGATTGATTGTGAGAACAAGCATAGGATTATATTCATCATCTGTTTCACTAAATTCAATTACATCATTTTCACCGTCTCCGTCAATGTCATACCCAAATTCTCCAGAACTGATTTTGACAGACTCCGAAAGTGTTGGCGTTGGAGAAGGCGTGGGGGTAGGGGTAGGTTCTGGCGAAGGAGTAGGCTCTGTTATTTCATTAGCATCGGGCATAATACTATTAAATAATAGAAATTCAATAGCATTCTTGCTGTCTACCTCATTTCCATTGCATACTATACTATATAATACAGGAGACATATATTCAGTATCGAATGTTTGAAAGTCCAACTCAAACTTTTGCTTTGCGCCATCATCCCATTCTATGGAAACCGTACATAGCACATGTTCAAATTCCCCCATTGACTTAAAATAGGTATACTTAATTTGTACCGATTTAACACCATCTATTTGTTCAACCCTATTTATTGCTTCATAAAACGGCTCAGATAATGAATAGTAGTTATCTTCATATCCATCATCACCTTTTTCCAATACATTGATTGCTGTCGCAGATTTAAGATTATTAACATATGTGTTGTGTATTGAAAACATGACAATTAGGCCTATACATGCTGCCAATACAATTACGGATATTGCAATTATAATAAAACGCTTCTTTTTAGAATTCAGCTTCTTTCTATCAGGCAAAGATTTATTAAATTTCAACGATTTCGTTTCGCTTAATTTCTTCTCATAGCCCTGTTTTAAAGTAGATGGCTGAACTGCAGTTTTTTCCTGTTGATTGATAGCCCTTCCACACTTCTCGCAAAAAGAGACTGCTACCGGCAGAGATGCGCCGCACTTCTCGCAATATATCGCCTTTTCCTTTATATCCTGCTGTTCTGCTTTTGCTCCGCAATATTCGCAAAAAGCTGAGCCATTCGCTATCTCTTTTCCGCAATTCGTACATATCATAATACTTTTATCCTCTCAATATCGTGATGATAAAGAAGGACGGCGTTGCCGTCCTATCTTCAAAAATCAATTGTGCTGTTGTTCTATGCGTTGCAATTCTTCTTGATTATTTAATGCAAATCCTCTTACATATACAATATCAATAATAGAAACTAAAAGTGCATATCCCATAACAATGATACCTAGAATAACCGCTTCCTCTCCTAAAGCAATATTGTAAATTAGCAGGACAGCATTCCAAATAATGGGCACAATGTATTTTTGAATTGATATATAATATTTCTCTATTCCTACTTGATTTACTAAAATTCTCTTTGCAAATTTTATGGATTTAAAACTGCCAACAAAATTCAAGGCAGAAATTGCAGCCAAAGCACCGAAATCAATCCAAAATCTAACAGCGTATGAAAACACAACAAAAGATGTTAGGTTTATAGCAGCGATAAAAAGAATAAGTGCATAAATAGCTTGCAATCCAGCCATTACGATTCCCATAATAGCAGTCATGTTTTCTCGCTTTGATAGTTCAACAATAACTGCCGGAGCATTTGTTTTTTGTCTTGGAGTCCAGCCATTGTTAGTTGATTGATACCTTTGATTGTAAGTATTGAATTGCTGCGCTTGTTGCGCGTTTACCCGTTCTTTTCCGCAAGAAGGGCAAAACCGGCTACCAGGATTTAATTTTGTTCCACATTGCTCACAAAAAAGTGTTTGTTCTTTTTCCGGCTGTTTTGTTCCACAACTAGGACAAAATTGAGCATTATCGTTTAACTCATTCCCACATTGAATACATTTCTTCATTTCATTTTCTTCCTTTTATCATTCGTTTTAATTAAACATTGCCAATTCCTAAAATCACTAATAAAACTCCCCCTATGACTAAGACGGAACCAATCGCAATTCTCTTGACTAAATCTGGATTTTTCATTTTCTCTTTCTTAACCCCCTATTACTAATTTCGTTTTCTCTTTCACAACTTACATTCGCCTTCTTTGGCAAATCCCCTCTTTAAAATACTTCTATTAGTCATAATTTTATACTGTTAGTCAATGTATAGTCAAGCCTAAAATCTCTATAATATTGTTATGAAAGAAATTAATTACATTCAAATTGGACAAAAAATTAAAAAACTACGTAATCAAGCTGGGTTAACGCAAGAGCAGATGGCCGAGATGTGCGAGATTTCTACTTCTTTTCTCGGCCATATTGAAAGAGGAACGCGAAAGCTCTCTTTAGAAACTGCTGTCAAGATTGCGGATTGCTTGCATGTAAGTATGGACGCGCTCATTATGGACGGCGCCCTACCCGCTACCAGTATACTTCCATCTATTGAATCTATACTGCAAAAACAGGACAAATCCAAACAAGAACAAGTTTTGCGTCTTTTCAAGGTTCTTTGCGAGAATATAGACAAACTATAAAAACGCTTCCTTGATATATTACATCAGGCGCACCCTTATGTCCTAAGCTATGAGCTTAATATAATTTTTTTGCCAGCTCTAAAACAGAATTAAAACGTTTTGATGGAATTGGATTGATACATTTCTGTATAATTTTTGATAAGCTTCCTTTTGCCAAACATTTGCTGGGGTGAGCACCTGTCAGCATAACATTTAATAAAATGCCCAAGGCATAAATATCTGAACGAGCGTCAGTCTGTGCTTCTCCAAATTGCTCAGGAGCAGCATAGCCAACTGTCCCCATCACTTGGGTATCTTTTTCATGATATTTTTTAAAAATCCTTGCTGCGCTAAAGTCAATAATGATGACACGGTTATCGTGGTTCTGATCAAAGATAATATTTTCCGGTTTAATATCTCTATGGACGATGCCTTTAGAATGAAGAACATGTAGGCCATAGCAGATTTGTTTTGCAATAAGAACCGTTTCTTTGGGAGTAAACAAGCGAGTTTGCAAAATATTCGCAAGTGTAGTTCCTTCAATAAATTCTTCTAATATCAGTAAAGTGCCATCGGCTTCGGCAACATCATAAATCGAACATATGTGAATGTCTCTAAATTGCTTGAGTTTTTTAAATACTTCAAGGCTTCCTCGGCATTGGCGGACGATAAGCTTTTTCCCTAATGTTTTGTGCTGATAAACCGCAACAAAGGAATTCCCAGTCTGTTTTAGTACTATTTTCAAATCATAGTTTTCGTTTATTTTATCTTTTAACCAGCTAAGCTCCATGCTTATTGTTTTCCTTCCGATTATTTAATATAATACTAATATACCATGGATATATGGGGGAATAAAGATGCTAAAAAGGCCGACAGACGAGTTAATGGGTAAATTATTAAAAGCCAACCATATTGACGAATATATCAAAGAAAATGAAAACATTTTTCTTAACGGCACAGTGGCAAAAGCCTTGCAAGCTCTACTTTCCTATAAAAGTTTGACAAAAGCAGATGTAATTCATAAGGCTGAAATGAATGATATATATGCCTATCAGATATTCGCAGGCAAACGTATTCCCTCCCGAGATAAACTGCTTTGCATTTGTTTTGGAATGGAGCTTACTTTGGACGAAACTCAGCAGCTATTAAAATTCGCTGGATGCGCTCCGCTATACCCAAAAAACAAGCGTGACGCCATCCTAATTTTTTCTATTGTTCATGGCAACACAGTTGTACAAGCAAATGAAGCGCTTTATGAGGAGGGGGAACGGATTCTTTAATAACCAATTTCTATTTTTATCACTCTCATTTTATTACGATAATTGGATCAAAGGGGGGTAATCGTTTGAAATATTGTAAAAATTGCGGAAGAGAAATTCCAGACGACGCCTCGTTTTGCATTTATTGCATGCATGAGTTAAATGAAAGGGAACAATTCGCTTTCCCGCAATTCGCTTCTATTCCCCGAAAGAGAAAAACTGTAATAGGGATTTGCATAACAGCAGCTCTTCTTGTAGTATTGGCTGTTGTTTTTATTTTGGGAAACCACGTTCTGCACCAAGCTTCTCTTGGAAAATCAGACTATTTTGATACTGTAGACTATCTAAATAAAAAAGACACCGCAAAATATTGGACAACGGATGGCAAACCTATTGAAAACACAGTGGAACAAGGCGGATGGATATTGGAACTGAAAGAACGTAACGATACCTATATTACCTTTACTTTAACGAATTATCAGAGCAACGCCTATCGGGAAGCACAAATAGAAATTAGTTGTCCCCTTGACCGCGGCCTGGGGCGATTTTCCTTCGAAGACGATGGATGGGGTAACGCTGGAACAGGAAAAATTGAGGATTTAATCGAAAGCCATGGATGTATCTGGCTGGATTTAACCATTACTCAGCAGAATGCTTCTGCAAACTGGGCGATTGCCTTTGGTAATCCCGGCTCCTATTTTTATGAAGCAGGCACCAAAAGAGATGTACGTGATTAAGGCATGCGCTGACTCCGCTTTCCAACAGTATTTCTAATCTTCCAGCTTAGTACAAATGCTGTATTCATCTTTATAATGAATTTATATTGCAGCAAAGGAGATCAGGAATGAATACAATTAAACGAATTTATGAAGGCGAACAGATATCACCAGCGTTAGAATATCCAAAAAATCCAATCTATTTAAATACGAAAAAAGAGTTTACTGCCAAAATAAAAGAACTAAATTCTATACTGGATCAACACGGAATTCAGCTACTTGACGAAATTCTGAGTCTGCGTGTAGAATTGGACAACGCAATGGAGTTTGAAAATTTCCTATCCGGATTTAAGATAGGTGCTACAATCATGATGGAAGTGCTACAAAAAGATTAACATCCGAAATGATACGTAACGTTATTTGCTCTCCTATCACGCTATTTTCCCTCATAGGAGGGCAAAAGGAGGGAAATTCTCAATTTCCACGGGAATCTGATGATAAAGTAAAAGGCCGTAAACGCCTTGTTTACGGTCTTTCTGAGTGGTTGCGGGAGGAGGATTTGAACCTCCGACCTCCGGGTTATGAGCCCGACGAGCTACCAAACTGCTCTATCCCGCGATATTAACGCCTGCTTTATGCGGCAAAGATAATTTTATAATAATCTAGCAGAAAAGTCAAGTATTTTCTTTTATTTTTTCAAATAATATAGAAATTATTCCCGGCAGAGAAGATAACCTTCCATATTGTCAGCTTCACTGACTATGACCCGCTTTTGCCCAGAGGCCTTGAAAAAGGCCGATAAAATGGCTAAACCATAAAGAATCACATCGGCCCGGCGCGGCTCCATCCCAATCACATGCCGCCGTTCTTCCAGTGTCATTTTCCCCATCCAGTCCATCATTTTTTGAATTGTCCCATGCGTCAAGATATATCCCTGCACCTTTTCTTCGCTGTAAACAGCCAAATGCTGGTCGATGGCAGCCAGAGCCGTTGCCGTCCCGCCCACAGCATAAAACACAAGATCCTCCGCCTGAGAAAAGGGCACCTCGGCAAACAGAGCGCAGGCCCAATCGGTTACTTTGGCAATGTCCGCTTCGGCAAACATCTCCATCCCCCGCACGCAGCCCACGTCAAAACTTCTGGCATAAGCGATCTTTCCGCCCCGTCCGAAAATAATCTCCGTGCTTCCGCCGCCGATATCTACGATGCCGCCGTCACCGTTTCCCACGGCACCCGCAAATCCATACCGCGCCTCCTCCGCGCCGGAAAGAATTGTGACTCGAATGCCGCATGCCTGCTCCACCCGCTTCACAAACTCGTCCCGATTGGCAGAATCACGGACGGCACTGGTCGCAAAACAAAAGCACTCTCCCGCCGGAAAGCCCTCCTGTTCCATAATCTCTCTATATTCCTTCAGCGCCCCAATGGTTCGCTCTATCGCCGCCTCCGAAAGCCTTCCGCTGGCATTGACACCCTCTCCGGTGCGAACGGTGCGCAGGGTTTTCCACAGCCGCTTTACCTGGCCGTCTGCCACGGCCGCCTTCATCATGCGGACAGAGTTTGTCCCGATATCGATCACATAGGTTTGTCTATCCATTGCTGTCCTTTCCTGCAAAATTATGCCTCCGGCGAAGGAGATGCTTCGGCCGGGGCAGAAGACGCCGGCGCACTGGTCGCCGGATCATCCGGAACTGGCGTTGACGTTGCATCCGGGGTGGGCGTCGCCGTATTCCCCGCGTCGCCATTGTTGCCCGCCGAATCCGCATCTGTTCCCTGCTGGGCGCTTCCGGTTCCGGCATCCGTGTTTTTCTTCTTAAACACGATTTCGCCGTCCTTCACCCAGCCCAGCTTTTCCCGGGCGGCCCGCTCAACAAAGGTTTCCGAACCGATATATTTTTCATCGTTATTCATGAATTCAATTTCGTTTTGCAGTTCCTTTTCCCGAGCCAAAAGATCCTCGCGCTCCTGCCGCCGGGCTGCCAGAATATTCTGCTGGGATATAATCGTGACAACCGAATACACGCAAACAGCAGCTACCGTCATCCAACGCCAGCTGAACCGCCGCTTCTTTTTTTCTCTTTGGGGAGCTGTCTCGCGCGTCTCTTTCATCGCTTTTCCTTCGCAGTTACCGTACAACTTATTTCTTATCTTTTATTAGAACTTTTTTTCCCGCTCTTGTCAACTCCCTGCCCGCCGATTTCCTTATTTTTCTTAAAAAGTTTAAAAATTTTCCTTCCTATGGGAAAAATCGCGCATTCATACATTCCAAACCCGATGCCCATTCCCGCATAATGGTATGGGCGGATTTTCATGTGGCAGGCCGTATACAGCATAATGGCCGCCAGAATAAACACGACGGCCAAAAACAGAATATCTGCTGCAACAAGAAACAGTTTTCCTCCGTGAAATATTCTGCGGACAAGCTGAAACAGGGAATAGACGACGCCCGCCAGCATCCCGGCATATATGGCCGCCGCCAGGAGATATGGTTGATTCAGCGTTCCATCCATAGCGCACCTTCACCGGAAAACCCTTGAGAAAAACCCCTTGTGCATGCGTTCCTCTTCGTGATCCGCATAATCCAGCCCTTCAATGGTTCCATCAATCACCAGAAGCCCTTCTTCCAGATTCAGCTTGTTGATATGCAGATCCTCGCCCACAACCGTCATCATGCCAAGCCCTGTTAAGAAGATTACCTCATTTTCATTGAAACTGTCGATATCCTCCACAGATGTGATGGTGATGCGTTCCCGACCCTCGATGGTCACTTTATGGGGCCTTGATTCGATCCGGCGAATTTCATCCTGTGTGTTCATCATTTTTTCTCTCCTTATTTCCAAACAACTTGTATCTATCTATACGGAGGAAATCTGCGGAATATTCTCCTTTTTCCCTTTTTCTTTCGTTTGACGCGGCGGCGGAAATATCCTACAATAGATATATCAGTAAAGAAGGGACTTTGTTTATAATGAAAAGATTTTTTGCAGCAATCTTAGTGGGGATCACTGTCCTTTCCCTCTGCGCCTGCGGCGCAGCGCCGGAAGAAACCGCGTCCCCCAGCCCGGCAGTTTCTGCCACAACGCTTCCCCTGGAGCCCAGCGCAGTGCCCACGCCCTCTCCCGAACCCCGTTCCCTCACCACCGGCCTGCCTTCCGCCCAGGAATATAAGCCCATCACCGTGATGATCGAAAATTCCGAGAAGGCCCGTCCCCAAACCGGCCTTCAGCAGGCGGATATTGTCTATGAGGCGATGGCAGAGGGCAGCATTACCCGGATGCTCTGCGTTTTCAACGACCAGAAGCCCGTGGTCGCCGGCCCTGTCCGCTCGACCCGTATCTATTTCATCAATATCCAGAAAGAATGGGATTCCCCTCTGGTGCACTACGGCGGCCCGCGCAATGCCAGCCAGCCCTCCTATGTGTATGGAAAAAATACCGAATCCATCAAGGTCCGGGTGGATGGCCTCAAGGGAGCCTATAACGATTATTTCTGGCGGGACAAGTCCCGTTCCGCTCCCAACAACGTATATACAGATCTCCAAAAGATCGAAGATGAGCTTTATGACTATACGCCTGACGCCCGGGAGCAGTTTTCCTTTGACGAGAATGTGAGCTATACCGGCCAGACCGTGGATACGGTGGGCATCCCCTTCAACACTTCCAGCGCCGATTTTGTGCAGTTCAAATACGACGCCTCCACCGGCCTGTTCACCCGGTATATGAAGGATACACCCTTTAAGGTCCGTTCCGTCACTCTGGACGCCTCTGGGGAACAGGAGAGCACTACTGCCCCGCTCACGGTAAAAAACCTCATTGTGCAGTATGCCAAAACCTATACCATCAAGGGCGACAACAATGGCCGCCAGATGGTGGAGGTGACCGGCAAGGGCGATTGTGAATACTATATCGGCGGCATCCAGCTGAAAGGCACCTGGGAGCGAAGCGCTCTGGATGACTCCACCCACTATTATCTGGAGGACGGCTCGCCCGTGGTTCTTCAGCCGGGAAATACCTGGATTGCTCTCCAGCCGACCGGCAAACAGACGGAAGTCACCTACTCCTAAGTGCAGGCATTTAAAAAGCGGCAGAGAGTCATTTCTGCCGCTTTTATGTGGAATCATTCTTAAAAGAGGAACTCAACCAATGGTTTCCCCATTTCCACTCCCTCTCGGTTGTCTGTTTTTCGGTTTTGCCGTAAGATAGAAAACAGAAAAACCAATAGAAAGGAACTCTTATGGAAAATAAAAATATGGGCGAGGTCATTGCCGAGCTGCGCAGACAGCATCATATGACCCAGGCCGATCTGGCCGCAAAAATGGGCGTCACGGACAAAGCGGTTTCCAAATGGGAACGCAATCTTTCCCGGCCGGATGTGGATTCCCTGCCCCTTCTGGCAGAGACTTTGCACACCACCGTGGAGACGCTGCTCACGGCCCAGTCTCCGGCAAAAAAATCCCCGGCGCCGGCCCTTCTGCATACCATTCTGCTGGCTGTCCCCCTAGCTATGGGCGTTGCCGCCTTTGTCTGCTCGCTTCTTGGAGAAATCGACCTGCGCTCTCTGGGCGGCATGCTGGGCTTGGGGCTGGCCTGTCTCGGGATCGCTGCTTTTCTCGATAAAAAACCGGAGAAATAGCCGTGTATCAGGCTCATTTGCCCCGGTTTCTCCGCATTGCCCGCTTCTTCACGCGCATATATTTCCCCGATTCGTAGATTTTTCGGGTATATTGTTCTTCTGATGATAGCTGTCCGTTCAACGGATGACTGCCCCATCTTTTTATTCGGAAATTAAAAAATGGCCGTCCATTTTCTTGGACGGCTATTTTGCTTTATTTTGTAAACCAGCATTCATGATTCGGAATAAATATTTTTTCCAAATTCATATGCCTCCTTTAAATGGTTGGTTTTATCAATTTGGGGCTTTCCATCCGTATGCCCGCATCCACCGGCCAGGAGCATTCCCTTGTCGTGAAAACCGATATAATGGATAAATGTGTACTGATAATAAGATACGGCCTGTTCAAATGTCCAAAAATTATTATCAGCAGCAGTCATAAGAAGAGCGCAATCCTTTACCGGATATTTTTCATACCTTCCATACGGGGGATTCCCATCTTTGACCGCTATGCAATAAAAGCGTTCAATAAAAGCCTTGATTCTGGCCGACATTGACCAAAAATATAGCGGAGAGGCAAAAACGAGACAGTCTGCCTCTTTGATTTTGGGAATCAATTCGTTAAAGGCGTCTTTTTGGATGCAAGGCTTTTCATAACGGCAGGCATTGCAGCCCAAACATGGCTTTACTTCATTTTTAACAAGAGAAATCACTTCCGTATAATGCCCTTTTTCGTTAGCTCCTTTCACAAAGCTCTCAACAAGCTGCGCCGTGTTCCCCTTAGATCTCCCGCTGCTATGGATCACAAGTATTTTTTTCATAGAACTCAACCTCTTGATTCCCATGGATTTTTCCATATATTATAGCATACTGTCTCTGCCAATAATAAAAAACCGCCGGTTCTGCCGGCGGTTTTTTTATTTCCCTCAGATCAATTCATCAATCATTGCCTTCAGGTCGCTGTCGGATTCCGGAAGGTTTTTCAGGATATCGCTCATATCGAAGTCCCCGCCAGCCGTTTCCGCCGCGTTGCTTTCTGGCGCTGTCTGTGCTTCAGCCGCAGGCGCCTGCGCGATCTCCGCAGGCGCCTGCGCGATCTCCGCAGGCTTTTCTTCCCAAATTTTCTCCGCAGGCTGCACAGCCTCAAATTTTTCCTCAAAATCCCGCAGCTCACTCAAAATTGCCGCCTTATAGGAAGCATAGAATTCCCGCAGCTCATTGGCCTTTTCCGCCAGCGCCTGCTGCTCCGCTTTGATCTTTTCCCGGTAGGCAAAGGCCTCTGCCTCCAAGCTCAGACGCATTTTCTGCGCCTTCTCTTCGGCTTCCTGGATGACGGCGCCGGCCCGGGCTTTCGCTTCCTCTTCAATCTTCTGCGCGTTGTTCTGCGCGGAAACAAGAACACAGGTCAGCGTGCTCTCCATTTCCTTATATTTTTCCAGGCTCCGTTCGCTTTCCTCCAGCTTCCGGTTCATCTCCTGCATATCCGCGCAGACGCTATCCAGAAACTCGTCCACCTGTTCTGCGCTGTAGCCCTTTTTGCTGTGCTCAAATTTGACGTTTTTGACCGCATCCACCGTTAATCTCATATTTCCCTTGCCCCCGAAATCTGCTTTTTTCTATGAAAATAATTCCTGCTCCCGCAGGAATTATTATTCATTATGTGTCTTTAGATCATATCCGAAACATCATAATCCGCTTTGGCCGCCGCATTTGCCATGTTGGAGGTAACCTCCACATTGGACGGAGCCACCACGAAGATATTCCGCGCCGCCTTTTTGATATCGCCGCCCAGGGCATATACCGCGCCGCTGATAAAATCGAGAATCCGCTGCGCCACGGCAACATCGATCTCATCCAGGTTGACGATAATCGGCTTGCGGGATTTCAGATTATCGATGACGCCCTGCGTCTCGTCATAGGATGTGGGCCGGAAGATAATCATCTTCATCTGGCTGCTCTCTCCCCGGGTTTCCGGCATGGAGATCACTTTGGAACGCCGCCGGGAGAAGCTGGGCTCCTCATAGCTGGGCTCGTCCAATTCGTCCGCAGGCTCGTCATAATCGTCATAATCTTCCATTTCTTCGTCCATCTCGTCGTAGTATTCGTCACCGTCTACGTCCGTCTGCTTCATGCCAAGAGGCCCAAACGCCTTTTTCCAAAAACCTTTTGCCATCCTTTTTTCTCCTCCTATATAGTATAGTTCCGATGTCCAAAAATTGCCGTCCCCACGCGAACCATGTTGGCGCCCTCTTCGATTGCCACGTTATAGTCGCCGGACATGCCCATGGATAGGTATTTCATTTCCAGCCCCGCACGCCCGGAAAGCTTGTCAAACAGGCCGCGCATTTCCGCAAAATATTTCCGCACCTCTTCCGGGTTTTCCGCAAAGGGCGCCACAGTCATCAGCCCTTTGATATGCACCCGGTCCAGGGGAGCGATCTGTTCGAGGAATGCCGGGAGCTCCTGCTTAGAAAGGCCGGATTTTGTTTCCTCTCCCGCGATATTGATCTCGATCAGGCAGTCAAGAGTCGTGTCCCGCTTTTCCAAAAGGCGCTGCATTTCCTGCGCCACCGAAAGGGAACAGAGGGAATGGACGAGCTTAACCTTATCTATTATATACTTTACCTTATTTTTTTGCAATTGTCCAATCAAATGCCATCCAATATCTGGAGGAAGCTGCGGCTGCTTGCCCATCATCTCCTGGACGCGGTTTTCCCCTAGCTGGCGGGCCCCCGCCTCATAGGCCTCCAAAATCCGTTCCACATCGATGGTCTTGCTCACGGCAATCAGCGTCACATCCTCCGCCTTCCGGCCGGATACCGCTGCACTTTTTGCAATGCTTTCCTCTACCTTCTGCAAATTTTCCCGAATACTCATACTGCCGCCTTCTTATGGATAGATTAAGCTCCCCACATCCAGGGGGCTCTTTAAATCGATGGGCTGCACGATGGCCTGTCCATCCTTTTCAATCAGCACTGTCACCGGCGCAAACGCCTTGTTTTCGCCGTCTTTATAATAGACGCCCTTTTGCCCTTCCACCTCTTTGACCGCGCCGGCGGGAACCTGAATCCCCACATAGTCCGCCGAAACCGTCATCTCCACCTGGCGGGCCAGCAGCAGTTTATCGATGGGCTGGGTAAAGGAGAAATAATAGAGGTGCTTTCCGCCGTCCGTCCGGTGATCCGAGAGATTGCCGGTATAGGAAGCGCCGTCTCCTCCATAGGAAAAGTCCACGGTAAAGGCCATTCCATTCACAAATTCCGGGATTTCCCGGTCGCATACCATGACCACATACCATTCGTTGGGGTTGACCAGCCGGTAGAACGGGCGGCTGGCCGTTGCTGTATCCGCCTTATAGAAGGTTTTGCCCTCTAAAATATCGTTGATGTTTTGGAGCGTCAGCTTCTTCATGTTGGAGGGCTGCAAAAGCGTCTCGGTTCCATCGAAATAAAAGCTCACGACGCCGTCCCCCTTGGCCAGGGTGATCTCCTTCCAGTCGTCGATCTTAGCCACAAGCGCCGCCTCCTGCTGATAGAAGTCTGCCAGCGTCTGGTCCTCTTTGACGGACTCCTTCAAAAACTTGGTCCGTTCTTCCATCAGCGTCTCCAATTCGCGCTCCATCTGCAAAAGGTCTCCCTCGGCCTCTCCCCGGGTCACGGCGCGGATCTCCTCGCTTTTTTCTTCAATGACCTTGTTCAGGTTTTCCAGATCCTTGTTGACAACGTCCTTCAAAATATTGCCCTGCTGGTAATCCATGATCTTGTCCTGCAGAGCCTTGAGATCGGCATAGTCCTTGTCGCTGTAGTTCCAGCTGTAAACGGCCGCAATGGGCGTTCCTTCCGTGACAGCCTGTCCCTCCTCGGCTAAAAACTCCACTTTTCCGTAATTTTCGGATTTATAGAGGGTTTCCGAACGGATGATAATCCCCTGGCCGCTCTCTGAAAACGAAAGCTCACCTTTTTTCGCCTCTGTCGTCTGACTTCCCAAAATCAAAAAAAGTGCCGTGCAGACTATCGCCACCGCCGCCGCGCCGCCGATTCCCAGCATCCACTTTCTATCCAGTTGAAACTTTTTTTTACGCTTTGTTCGCCGCGCGCTTGTCCGACGGACCATGAGTGCATACCCCCGCAAATTCTTTAATATAATACATTTCTCCAAAAAAAAGAAAATTCCTGCTTTGCCGCAGGAATCCTTCTTTTTTTACATTTTTTCTCTTTCCTCTGCCGCTACAGCTGGTAACCAAAGAGAACCACATTTCCCCGCCGGTTATACCGGATCCAGTCAGCGAAAGTCTTGACGAGAAAAATCCCTCTCCCACATTCGCTGAAAACGCCGGGACAAGGCTGCCGGACCGCCTGCTGCGCGCCGGGGAAGCCATCGCCGGGATCCAGCACACAGCATTCCAGCATGTTATCCCGCATCCGGAACAACACCCGCGCATAGGCCGGATGGGAATGGGCCAGGCTGTTGGCCAGCAATTCGTTTAAAATCAGTTTTATCTGGAAGCTCTCCTCTTCCTGCAACGTCCCGCAGACCTGCTGCGTCTCCTCCAGGACAAGGGTAACCGCCTCATGGATTTCCGCAAGAGAGCGTACCTGTATCGTTTTGCACATGTTGCACATGGATCATCCCTGCCAATACCTAAGGGACTAAAGCCAAAATGAATTTTCCTGCCGTGATGCCCCTTTATTTTCTTTATATGTAACCGCTTTACCCCAGGTTCAAACTATTCCATATAGGTTTTGCGCAGTTTTTCCATGATTTTCTTCTCGGCCCGGGAGATATACATTTGCGAGACGCCCAGCTTTTCCGCCACCAGCTTCTGGGATTTGTTGTTCCAGAAGCGCTCCCGCAGAATGGTCTGCTCCTGTTCCGATAGCTTGGACATGGCATACCGCAGAAAATCCCGGTTTTCGATATCCGTAAAGCTGCGGTCGTCCTCCCCGATAAAATCGCCCAGCGTGGAATCCTCGTCCTCCGTGGCATAGCGTTCCAGCGAGGAAACCGACGCGGCCCGCTGCATTTCCAAAAGCTCCAGCACCCGCTCTTCCGAAAGGTTCATGACCTTCGCCAAATCTGCCGGACGGTATCTTCCGCCCTCTCGGCCCAGCTTTTCCTTCGCCTCTGCCAGCTGCATGAGCTGCTCGCTGTCCCTGCGGGAAATATGCAGAAGCCGGGTCTTATCCCGGAAATAGTTCTTGATCTCTCCGATAAGAGAGGGCGCGGCAAAGCTGGTGAATTTGATGCCCCGGCTGGGGTCAAACCGCTCAATAGCCTTGACAAGAGCCATGGAAGCCACCTGCAGCAGGTCCTCATATTCCACGCCGCGGCCGGTAAACTTCTTCGCAATAATCTGCGCCATATAGAGATAATGCTCCAGAAGCGTGTTCCGTGCGGCAATATCCCCTGTCTGCGAATATTCGTCAAACAGCTTTTTGATTTCGTCGTCCGTTAATTTCTGTGTCAACCCATGCTTCCTTTGCTAAATGTCATGACGATCCGCGTATTTCTCCCATCGTTCTCGGTGATCCGGCAGTCCTTTGCCATTGCCTCCAGGATCATTTGGGAAAGCTCCGTACTGTTCTCCGCAGCCGCCTCTCCCGCGTAGCGGGGCCGTTCCAGGCAGAAATCCGCCTCCAGTTCATTGTCCCCCGCCTCCAGGCAGATGCGCATGTCGCCCCCCGTCACATCGCTCAACAGCAGAACGCATGCCTCGGAAACAGCGGTTTTGATATCCTCAATGGCGTCCACTGCGAAATCCATCCGGGTTGCCACACCGGAAATATACAGGCGCAACGGCAGAACATATTGGGCCTTGGCCGGGAATGTCAGCGTCAGAATATCTCGTTTCATTCGCTTGGCTCCTCAATCGTAAACAGCGTGTGCAGGTTGGTCAGGGTAAACAGCTTATAAAGATGGGGTTTGAGCCCCCGGATGACGATGCCGTGCTGCTTTTTCTGCAGCTCCTTGAGGGCCGCCACCAGCACGCCCAATCCCGTGGAATCGATGTATTTCAGATGCGCGCAGTCCAGGCAGATATCCGCATCCGTCGCGCCCAGCAGCTCTTTTTTCAGCTCCGGCGCGTTATAGATGTCGATATCTCCAAACAACTGAATCCGCCAGCAGTTCTCCGCCGCGTCAAACTTCTTTTCAATCACCATAGGTGTCTCCCCCTTCAAAAATATCCCGGACGCATCCGATATCGTCTATCACATAATCCGCGCCGCTGCGGCGCATCTCCTCCGGATCGGCATATCCGCCCAGCACGGCCACACTGACCGCCCCGGCGGCCTTTCCTGCGCCAACATCGTTCAGACTGTCGCCAATCATGGCCGTTTCCGACAGGGGAACGCCAAATTCCTCCGCCAGATGGACAACACACCACGGCTCAGGCTTGGGCCGTTCCATGTCCTCCTGGGCATAGACGGCCTCCATATAGGGCAAAAGGCCGGTTTGCCGCAGCACCTCATGGGTGGCCTCCCGGGGCTTCATGGTGGCAACCGCCAGATGAATCCCCCGCCTTTTCAGCTCCTCCAGCACGGCAACGGTATGGGGATATAGGCGGGTCTTTTGGAAGCAATGGGCTGCATAATATGCCTTATATGCCTCCACATCCGCCAAACGGCTCTGGCTGTCGATCCCAAGCTCCCCATATACTTTTTCAAAAAGGACATAGACGCCCCGGCCCACACTGCGCCGGACCAGCGGCTCCACATCGCCGAAATTGCCGTATTTTTTCAATATATGCGCCATCGCGCCGGCCAGATCCGGAATGGTATCCGCCAGGGTCCCATCCAGGTCAAAAACTGCGAGACGAATCTTCTGCTTCATATACCTGCCCTCTTTTCTTTTTCCCGTATTACTATATCATTTTCCCCGCGCCGCTTCAACAATTTTGTCATTCCAATCTCATAAAAACAAGGGGCCATAGCGATTCCCGCCTCTTTACAGAGCCGCTCCCATCAGCCTTTTTTGCCGCAAGGCACAGAAAGGTCTGAACGGGAAAAACGGGGGATATTCCTGTGAATGCTGCAAATAAACAACCGGTTCTCTGCAAAATGCCGGCCTGCTTTCCTGCCGTATTCCCATGCCCCTTTTATATTGCCGAAAACATTCCCTAGTACAAAAAAACAGGCGGAATTCCGCCTGTTTTTACTATTTTCCCTTTCAAATGGAATCCGTGAAGTCCCACCAGTTGCTGTAATATCCCGTTGCGAACTCTCCGATGAGCACCACAAGGATGAAGATGGAAAGGGCGGTTCCAATGGCGCCGGTGATGATGCCGGCCAGAGCCATGCCGCTCTTTTCTTTCCGGTTGGCAACGATACCCAGCACCAGCCCCACAATGCCGCAGGGGATGCCGATATAAAATACAAAACAGAACACAATGCTGGCTATGCCGCAGACCATGGCCGCAATCCCCATGCCGCTCTTTTGGGAAACCGCGGCAGGATTCGCATAGGCGCCGGGCTGCTGATAGCCGGGATGGGGCGGATAATGATAGCCGGGGTTGGGCTGATATCCCGGAGGCTGATAGCCGGGATTCGGCTGATATCCCGGGCCAGGCGGCGTCGGGCCTGCCTGATATCCCGGGCCTGTTTGATACCCTGGGCCAGGCTGCGGAGGCCGGTAGCCGGGATTTGGCGGATACGGCCCCGGCTGGGTATAAGATGCCGTCGCGGGGTCATAATATCCCTGGGCCTGCGGCCCGCCCTGGGGCGGTATGGGCGGCGGCTGCCCGGGGCCGGGCTGCGGAGGGTTCGCCGGCTGCTCGTCCTTTGGAGGCGTCGGCGGCTGTTCCGGAACAGCCTGCCCGTTCACCGGCGGCTGCTGCGCGGCCGGCTGCACCGGCGGTTCCGCCTGCCCATAAAAGGGCTGCTGGGTATACTCATAGTTTTCCGGGTGGGCATTATCATGGTTCCTTTGCTCGTCCATATCGTTCCTCCTTTTTTCATCCCCATGGGGTTCCCTTTATTCTATCTGTCTTTAGTGTACAATAGAACCGTCATTTTTGCAATAAAACGCGAAAGTATAAAAAGCACCGCTTCTTCGAGAGCATTCCTTTCTCAGAATAGACGCATCTCGCCATTAGAATTCCTTTCATGTTTATTCACAGTCTGATCCCCGGCAAACCTGAAATTATTCTCACGCAAGGCAACGATCCCATGCGATAATTTGGGCGGGCCAGCTTCTTGTGCCGCAGCGATATGTATCCTGTTTCAATGAAAAATGCCTGCGGTTTTTATACGCTCCAAAAACCGCAGGCATTCTGGATAATCAAATATATCAATTCTGCATCAGGATTTGCTGCCCCTCAATAAGAGGATAGCTAACCAGGTTTCTGCCATCCAGATCTTCACGGTGCATATCCACACCGGTAATTTGGCTGTTTTCATAGGTGGTATAATAATATATCCCCTTGTCTGTATTGCAGCAGGATGAATATATCGTATACTCAAAGCCCTGGGCTGTCTGACAGCAGCCTTTCTGTTGCGCCACAGAAGCAAGAATATGAAAAAATTGGCTGATACTTTCCGATTCCGATTCTCCAGAGAAAGAATTGAGCCTGGTAAATGCGGCTTTTACAAATCGGGACGCAGAGGAAAGATCGCCCGGCAGGCCTATGCTGCCCATGCCTCGTCCGTATGGCACAAATTGAATTTGATCAGAAAACCTGCTTTTCGGGTCCTCCCGGCTGATCCCCATATAATTCACAAGGTTTGTCAAGTGAAAATCAAAGGTGGGATTGTTGGTCATGATACCTACAGGATTATCATAGATCTTCAGCCCGTCCTTAACCGATTCTACTACGATGCTTTCGTTACGATCCGAAATCATCCAATGCAGAGGCGACAAGGGAAGCTGCGGCGTGAAATTCTCATTGAGAAGGCTGAGTCTGGCCAGTTTCTCACGCGCCTCATCCACAGTTGCACATTGCCCCAGTATCCAGGGGATAAACTCAAAGGGCGTTATGTTATCCTTTTCCGGATCTTCCGGCTTATAGTCCGCGTTGCCTGGAAAATTCAATCCCGCCATGCTCAGCCCCATTTCGTTGGTAGCATCATAATACAGCGGGTAGTCCTGTTGTATGAAGGCCATGCCTATCAAGGCATAGTGAACAGGAATTTCGCCCATCCGCCGAAACCGAAACGGATAATTCCGGGGCGTGATGGTTACTGTCTCTCCATAAGAAAAATCATAGTCTAAATTGCGCCCAAAATAATGATTTTTTGTTTTATAAGTTGCCGCTGTACACATTGCATCAACCTCCGCTACCTTTCTTTTGCAGGATTAGCCTTCCCAATTTTATCTCCTGAAAACCGCAATTTATTATAGCTTTTTTAAAATAGAACGCCGCCCCGAAAGAAACGGGCAGTCTTTCGCTGCCGTTTCTTCCATCGGCATAAGAGGAGCCGGAAGGTATGATCTTTTTCTTGCAGAAATACCCCCCGGATTTTCTTTTTGCGTTCTATCGCCTCAGGAGCGGAGTGCCGCGCCGAAATCTGTTTCCAGATTCGCCAGAATCCGCTTCATATCCTTTGCAATGTTTTCATCGGTGAGCGTGCCCGTAGCGGAACGGAAGGTCAGCGCATAGGCCAGAGACTTTTTGCCTTTGCCCAGCTGCTCCCCTTCATAGACGTCGAACAGCTCCACATTTTCGATATATTTCCCGCCGTTCTTCAAAATCGCCTTGCGGATGGTTCCCGCCTCCGCATCCTTATCCACGGTGATGGCGATATCCCGCTCAATTGCCGGATATTTAGGCAGGGGGGCAAAGCGAATTTTGGTTCCGGATGCCTCGAACAGGCTCTCCATATCCATCTGGGCCACATAGACCTTTTCGGGAATCCCAAAATTCTCCTGGACATCCGGATGAATCTCGCCTAACTGGCCCACCAGCTTGTCGCCCAGCATCATGAGCGCCTTGCGGCCGGGATGGAAATACGGTTCGCCTCCCGCCACCACATCGATCCCGCCTTCTACGCGGCAGATTTCAAAGATATTCTCCACGATTTCCTTCAGGCGGTAGAAATCTGCATCGTCGCCGCTCATGGCCAGCACCATCTTTTTGCGCTCTTCAGGCAGCTCAGTCAAGGGCAGCTCTTTTGGCAGATAGACCTTGTCGATCTCGAAGATCTTCACATTCTTATTCTTATGCTTCAGATTCGTCGCCATGACCTTCAGCGCGTCGGCAATCAGCGTTGTACGCATATAGGCCGTGTCGTCGCCCAGGGGATTGCGGATCTTCACCGCCCGGCGCAGGAAGCTGTCCTCTGGCAGAAGCAGCTTATCCCAATCTGCCTTGCCCGTGAAGGAATAGGTAATGCATTCAAAGAATCCATTGCCGGTGATATAGTGGCGCACCAGGTCGGTGAACACCTCCATATCTCTCTTCACCGCCATGATCCGGCCCTGAACCTCGTTTTCCGGGATGTTGTCATATCCATAGATCCTGGCCACTTCTTCCGCGATATCCGCCTTTCCATCGATGTCGCCGCGGATATGGGGAATATGCACCCGAAGCTCGGTGGCATCCAGCTCGGTTTTCAGGAACACCCGATCCAGGCACCGCTTCATTTCCATTGCCGAAAGATTGGTTCCCAAAATTCCGTTGATATCCTGCGCCTTTACGACGATCTCCTTTTCCGAGAGATCTTCCGAGAGGATATCGATGGTACCCCCAACGATCTCTCCCGCCCCCAGCATCTCGGTAAGCTGGCAGCAGCGGTTGATGGCATATTCCACATTGGCCGTATCCACGCCCTTGGAGAAACGCATGGACGCCTCGGTGGCCAGGCCCAGCCCCCGGGAGGTCTGGCGGATGTTGCCATACATGAATTTCGCCGCCTCATAGATCACGGTTTTGGTGTCTTCCTTGATCTCGGAATTTTCGCCGCCCATGACGCCGGCAATGCCCGTGGGGCCTTCGGCATCGGCAATGAGCAGCATGGAGCTTGTGAACTCCCGTTCCTTTCCGTCCAGCGTTTTCATGGTCTCGCCGTCCTCAGCCCGGCGGACGATGATTTTCCGGCCCCGGATATCTTTATCGTCATAGGCATGCATGGGCTGGCCAGTCTCCAGCATGACAAAGTTTGTGATATCCACGATGTTGCTGATGGGCCGGATCCCCGCCGCGCGGAGCCGCGCCTGCATCCAGTCTGGCGAAGGACCGATTTTCACATTTTTGACCGCCTTGGCCATATACCGCGGGCAAAGGTCGGTATCCGTCACCTCCACATCCACATAGTTATGGATATCGTCGTTTTTATCCTCGCTATAGGCCGCATCCGGAATCTTTATGGGGATATCCAGGGCCGCCGCCGCTTCCCGTGCGATGCCCAGAACCGAGAGGCAGTCCGGCCGGTTGGCGCCGATTTCAAATTCGATCACCGTGTCGTCCTTCATAATGACCTTGCGGATGTCCGTGCCCGGCGCCCAGTCCCCCGAAAGGATCAGGATGCCATAGACCTCCGCGCCGGGATAGTCGCTTTCTTTCAGGCAAAGTTCCTCGCCCGAGCAGAGCATGCCATAGGACTCCACGCCCCGCAGCTTGCCTTTTTTGATCTTCATGCCGTTGGGCAGCTCGGAGCCGCAGAGCGCCACCGGCACCAGCGCGCCTTCAAATACATTGTCCGCGCCGGTCACGATCTGCAGCGTTTCAGTTCCCACATCGATCTGGCAGATCTGCAGCTTATCCGCATCCGGATGCTTTTCCAGCTTGACAATTTTGCCGACCACCACATTTTTAATGTCCGCGCCCAGCTCGGTGATCGCCTCGACGCCGTTGCCCGTCGCCACCATCTTTTCCGCCAGTTCTTTCACCGGCAGATCCGTTTCTATATAATCTTTCAGCCATCTATAAGGTACCAACATATGTTTTTCCTCCCTTACTTGAACTGCTCGATGAAGCGCACATCGTTTTCATAGAGCAGACGGATATCCGTAATCCCATATTTAATATTGGTCAGGCGATCCAGCCCCAGGCCAAAGGCGAAGCCGGAATACACCTCCGGATCCAGGCCGCAGTTTATGAGTACCCGGGGGTTGACCATGCCGCAGCCCAGCACCTCGATCATTCCCGCGCCCTTGCAGGCCGGGCAGCCCTTGCCGCCGCAGATGGAGCAGGTTGCGTCCACTTCTGCGCTGGGCTCGGTGAAGGGGAAGAAACCGGGGCGGAATTTGGTCTTTGTCTGCTCGCCATAGAAGCGGCGCAGGAAGGTGTTGATGGTCCCCTTGAGATCGGCAAAGGTGACGCCTTTATCGATGACCAGGCCTTCCACCTGATTGAAAACCGGGGAATGCGTCGCATCCACGTCGTCCTGCCGGTATACCCGCCCAGGGCAGATCATCCGGATGGGCGGCTCGGTTTCCAGCATAGTGCGCGCCTGCACGGGGGATGTATGCGTCCGCAGCACGATATCATCTGTGACATAGAAAGTATCCTGGGCATCCCGGGCCGGATGGTCCTTGGGGATATTGAGCATTTCAAAATTGAATTTGTCCAGCTCGATCTCCGGGCCTTCCACCACCGTGAACCCCATATGGACAAAAATCGAACGGATCTCCCAATATACCTTTGTCAGAGGATGCAGGCCGCCGATGCGGTTTTTCCGTCCGGGCAGAGTGACGTCGATCTTTTCCGCCGCCAGCCGGGCGTTTTTCTGCTTTTCGGAAATCTCCAGGCGCTTTTCCTCAATGGCCTCCTCCGCCTTTTTGCGCAGGGCGTTGATCTTCTGCCCAAAGGCCGGCCGTTCCTCCGGCGAAAGGCTTCCCATCTGCTTCATCATCTGGGTAATCTCGCCCTTTTTGCCCAAATATTTGACTTTGAGCTCCTGCAGAGCCTCGTTCTGCTGCATATCCCGCAATGAAGCCTTGATTTCATCCAGGATCGTGTTCAGATTCTCTTTCATGTTCGCTCCTTCTTTCCTAAATTTTATCTGTAAATCTGAATATTGCCTTTCCAGCCCGCTGTGGCCAAAAAAAATCTCCGTCCTATCCAGGACGAAGATACACCTTCGTGGTACCACCCGATTTTGCCAGGCGTTTTGCGCCGCGGCCTCTCATGGGATATAACGGTCCTCCCCCGGCCCGGCCTACCTTTTCAGCCGGACAGCTCCCAGGTGAAATTTCATCGTTCCCGCAGGACGCCTTTTCAGCTGCCGGCGCCTCTCTTCTTTCTGCCTTGGGATACGGCTACTTTGCCTGTTCCTCGCTTATATTTTTATTATTATACCATGCGCTTTTCCTTTTTGCAAGAAGAAAAACCCGGTTGACACCATCCTCTTCGGCCGATATACTATTTCTTGCCCGGTCGGATATCCGGGCAGGCTATTTAGAAAGGAACAAACTATGCAAAAAAGACTGGCAGTTTTATTGTCCCTTTGTCTCCTGTTTGCCGTCGGCGGCTGTGCTCCCAAGGCCGATCCCCTTCCCACATCGCCGCTGAGCACGGAGGATCCCGAAATGGTGCAGCCCAATACCGACGGAAAGGAATCCTCTCCCGATGCGCCCCTTGCGTTGGACGACGTGGGCATCTGCGGAAAATACAGCGATGAAGCCGGCGATTATCAGGCCGTTCTGGTAACGCTGCGGCAAATCGTCCGCGGAGAGGAAGCCGTGGCCATCGCGGAAGGCTATCAGCCCGGCTCGGAAGATCTTCCCATCGAACCTTTGGCAGACAGCGGCAGCGAATATGTTGCCATCACCTTTGACGTGTTTATCCCGGAGGGATACAGCATGGGCGACAGCGGCACGGAAACCATCCTCCCCATCAGCATCACAGGGCTGGACGGTTCGCTTCTCAATATCAATGGAGAGCCGTATCTCACCACGCCCATCGATATCAGCGGCTCTAAGCTGGCCCAGGGCGGCACTTCCGTAACCCGGCAGGCGGTTTTTGCCCTTCCCCAGGATTTCACCGAATATCTCATCGCTTTTGGCGACGGTCAGATCGCCTATTATTCTGGGCAATAAAAGCATGCAGAGAAAACAGAAAAACGGCGGGCGCCAAAATACAGGCCGCGCCGTTTTTTTATTGACTATTGACTGTAGATTCCCCCGGCAGCGCCGGTAAGGGGCTCCCGAAAAAGAATTTATACTTACAGGCCGGAACCAGGCAGGCGCCTGGAAAAGATCCGCAATCTAAAGATTCCTGACTGCTCCCTTTAAGGATCGCGGGCAAAATATGCCGAAAAGAAAATTTTTCGCACATCCTTCCAAGCCTGCCGGTTTTATTTCCCTGGCGGGACGGCTTTTTCCATGGGAATTACCAGGTCATGGCGATTTCCACAGTTTCCGGATTTTCCGCCGTCCCCACCATGGGAGAAGCGGTGTCCATAGCCGCCAGCTGTTCCATCTCCGCCGCTGAAAGCGTGAAATCAAAGATTGCCGCGTTTTCCCGGATGCGGTTTTCGTGGGTGGATTTGGGAATGACCACCGCGCCGCTCTGCACCAGGAAGCCAAGGGCAATCTGGGCGGGCGTCTTTTCATGAGCCGCCGCAATCTCCCGAAGCGCCGGATTCTCAAACATCTCGTTTTTCTTCCCCTGCCCCAGCGGCGCATATGCCATGGCCGCAACGTTATATTTCTCCATCCACCGGCGCTCCGCCTTGCGCTGGCAGAGAAGGTTCATCTCGATCTGGTTCACCGCCGGCGCCACCTTGTTGAACTGGATCAGATCCACCATGCGGTCGGGATCGAAGTTGGAAATGCCGATAGCGCGGATCTTTCCCTGCTCCAGGCATTTTTCCAGCACTCGCCAGGCGGCATAATAGTTGCCAAAGGGCCAGTGGAGCAGCATCAGGTCGATATAATCCGTTTGCAGCTTCCTGAGGGATGCCTCCACCACTTCCTGGGCCGCATCATAGGACGGGAAATTCACCTTGGTGGTGAGGAACAGCCGATCCCGGGGAACGCCGCAGGAGGCCAGGGCTCTGCCCACTTATTCCTCGTTTCCATAGGCCTGCGCCGTGTCGATGAGGCGATAACCCTCTGCCACCGCCAGCTTGACGCTGTTTTCGCATTCTGCGCCGCCTGTTTGGAAGGTGCCGAACCCCAACGCCGGCATTTCCATGCCGTTAGACAGTGTGATACTTTTCATTGCAATATCCTCCTAATTTCTAATCTATCCATGACCCCGCGCAGAACGCGCGGGCTTTCCACTTCATCGGCTCATCACAAAACCGCGGGCCCTTTGTCCAGCCGTTTGCCAATTCCATCCAGCCGCGCTATCGTCCCGTCCGGGCGCGATAGAGCAGAATGCCTGCCGCCACGGCGGCATTCAGGCTCTCAGCCCGGCCATAGATAGGGATTTTATAGAGCAGATCCGCCATCTGCGAAGTCTCATCCAAAAGACCGTCCGCTTCGTTTCCGATGAGAACGCAGAGACGGGGCTTTTCGGGGATGGGAGCTTCCCCTCCCTTCAGATGCCCGGCCACAAGGAACATCCCCTGATCCTTCCATTTTTTCAAAACTGCGGAAAAGTCCTCTGACACCCAAATGGGCAGATGAAAAACGCTGCCCATGGCGGCGCGCACCGCCTTCGGGCCGGTATAATCCGCGCTGCCTCTGGAGAGCAGTATCCCCGCCGCTCCCACGGCGTCCGCCGTGCGGATAATCGTCCCGACGTTCTGCGGATCGCTCACATTTTCCAGAGCCACATAGATCCCCGGGGGCGTTTCCTCCGGCGGCGTTTCCGCCTTCTGCCGCACCACTGCCAGGGAAGGCTGGGGATGCCGGGCTTCGCAGACTGCTTCCAGCACCGCCCGGCTCACCCGGATCGTGTGCACGCCCCGTTCCAGGGCTTCCCGGGCCGCCGGAGAATCCTCTGCCGCCAGCACGCTTTCCACCTGCCCATAATGCAGCGCCTCCAGGGCGCATTTTTCGCCCTCTGCGATAAATTTTCCCAGCGCCCGGCGGTTCTTTCGCTCCTTTAAGGAACGAAGTTCCTTGATATAGGGATTTTTTGTGCTGGTGATCTCTTCCATGCCCGCTCCTTTTCCCATAGTGCAAAAAAATTCGGTTTCCCGAATTTTTATTGCGTGCTTGTTAATTTTTTACTGGTTACGCCAGTTTGCTTTTAGCCAGCTCTGCCAGCTTGGCAAAGGCCGCCGCGTCGTTGACTGCCATATCCGCCAGAATCTTGCGGTTGATTTCCACATCCGCTTTCTTCAGGCCGTCGATCAGGCGGGAATAGCTCAGCCCATTGAGGCGGGCCGCCGCGTTGATGCGGGCGATCCAGAGCTTGCGGAAGTCGCGCTTTTTCAGGCGGCGTCCGATATAAGCGTATTTCTGGGATCTCATGACCGCCGCTTTCGCCGTGCGGTACTGCTTGGATTTCGCGCCGAAATACCCCTTCGCCAGTTTAAAAACTTTTCTGCGTTTTTTATGAGCGTTTACTGCCCGTTTAATTCTTGCCACTGTTCTTTCCTCCTATAACGAAATACATAAGCATCCCCGGGGATTACTTATAGGGAATGAGCTCCCGGATATTCTTCTGCTCTGCCGCACAAATATATGTGCCTTTGCGCAGGTTTCTCTTTCTCTTGGTGGTTTTTTTGTTCAAGATATGGCTCTTATAGGCCTTCGCTCTCTTCACCAAACCCGATTTCGTTACGCGGAATCTCTTCGCAGCCCCTCTATGGGTTTTCATTTTTGGCATATTGGTGCCCTCCTCTCAACTTAATTCTTTGGTGCTAAAATCATAAACATATTGCGCCCTTCCATCTTTGCCGGCTTTTCCACTGTCGCATTATCCAGCATGGTGAGGAAGGTGTTCATCACATTCAGCCCGTTGTCCGTGTGGCTCAGCTGCCGCCCGCGGAAACGGATGGAGACCTTGACCTTGTCTCCCCCGGCCAGGAATTTCGCCGTATTCTTCGCCTTTACCTGCATATCATGAACGTCGATGGTGGGCGAAAGACGGGTTTCCTTCAGCGTGATAATCTTCTGGTTCTTTTTGGCTTCCTTTTGCCGCTTTCCCTGTTCAAAGCGGTATTTGCCATAGTCCATAATCTTGCAGACCGGCGGCGCAGCCTTGGGCGAGATGTTCACCAGGTCCAGATCCGCGGCTTCCGCGGCCTTTAAGGCCTCCATCCGGCTCATAATGCCCAGCTGTTCGCCATTTTCTCCAATGACGCGCACTTCCCTGTCTGTAATTTGCTCGTTGATCAGCAGTTCGTTAGCTATGAAAAACGCCTCCTTTATAATCCTGTCAAATAGAAGCCCCACCCCGGAGCAATCCATAAAAAAATGCGGGCAAAAGCCCGCAAATTCTCCTATCCTTTTGACCATACCAGCAACCGGCCGGCAGGTGAGAAACGGGCGTTTCTACTTAACAAAAGTAATCATACCATGCCCTCATCCCTTTGTCAAGGGAATTTTTCCGCTTATTCCCCGGAAGTATCCTCCGGCCCCGGCGCCGGGATCGGCGCTCCGCATTTGGGGCAGAATGCGCTCTGCTCCTCGCATTCCCATCCGCATTTCGGGCAGATCGCCAGCCCCTTCAAAACAGCCGCCCGGTATACGCAGTCCTTAATCTGGGTATATTTCTCGTCAATCTGGGCGATCAGGTCATTAAACTGCGCCTTCTCGATGCTCGGGCCGCTATGCTGATAGACCTTTTCGCCAATCTGCAAAAACAGGCCGTCAATTTCCTTCTCCAGGTCGTGCTTTTTGGAATTGACCTTCACCAGTTCCACTTTTTCCCCGGTTTTCTTTCCCACCGCCTTTCCCATTTCTCCCACGGTCGAGGCGGCGGAAGACGCGCCGGATTTGATTTTTCCAAAAAATTCTTTGCTGTCGAATGCCATATTTTTTCCTCCTCGCTATGCTTCTATATATTCCTTCATAAGATGCAGATCCAGCTGGTCATAGCGGCGAAGGAAATCATAGAGAATCTTCGTGATCTTTTTCACGCCGCCCGCGCTGTCGCTCTCCACATTCACGGGGATGATGGGATCATGCAGCGAGAGGCGCACAAGGAACCAACCGTCGCCGTCCTCCCTGCCCAGACTCACCCGGATGCCCTCATGGTTATCCGGTGCCACCTGAAAGCGCGCATCGCCCTTCACATATTCCGTAAGCTCAGCGATGACCTTTTCTCCATATTGCCGGAATCCCTCATTTTGGATGCGCAGACGGAATTCCTGGGCCTCGGCCGGCTCCTCCAAGTCAGCAATCAGGCTGAAGAGCGTCTTCCCCTCTTTGCGCATCTGGGCCATCTTGATGAGCAGCTTGGTGATGAGATAAGCGCCGTCGTCCAGGAAATAATTTTCCTTCAGGGCGCCGTGGCCGGATGTTTCGATGGCCAGCTGACTATCCTGCCCGGCTGCATTCAGCCGGATGGATTCGTTGATGACGTTTTTATAGCCCCGCTTGAAGCGGTGATGCACGCCGCCCTTGGCCTTGATAAATTTGGCAAGGCCGCTGGACGTGACCGAATCGGTTACGATGGTCGTTCCCGGGGTTTCCTCCAGCAGAATGGCAGAAATCATGGCAATCAGCCGGTTGCGGTTCAAAACGTGCCCCTGGCTGTCCACAGCCCCTGCCCGGTCCACATCCGTATCGAAAATTACGCCGAAATCTGCGCCGTTTTTCTTCACGGCATCGATAATCGCCGCCATTGCGGTCTTGTCCTCGGGGTTGGGAATATGGTTGGGGAACAGGCCGTCCGGCTCCAGAAACTGGCTTCCCGTCGTATCCGCGCCCAGAGGCTTCAAAACCTTTTCCACAAAAAAGCCGCCCGCACCATTTCCGGCGTCCACCACGATCTTCATGCCTAAAAGAGGGCGTTCCTCTCCCGTAGCCCTGCGGATCTTATCCGCCAGCAGCCCGGCATAGACCGACATGAAATCCACCGGCTCCGCCGTTCCCTTTTTTCCTTTTTTGAAATCGTCCTTTTCCGCCAGGTCGATGAGGGCAGCAATATCCTCTTTTTCCAGGCCGCCGTCCCTGGTGAAAAACTTCAGGCCGTTGCGGTTGAAGGGCAGATGGCTGGCCGTGATCATCACAGCGCCGTCATAGAGGAATCCCTTAGTGACGGTGGTCATAAACATGGCGGGCGTAGAAGACAGGCCAGTTTCATAGACATGCACACCCAGATCTGTCATCGCCTCGCAGACAGTTTCCTGAATGCGAGGCCCGGAGATGCGGGAATCCCGCCCCACGCCGATGCGCAGGTCATTTTTGCCGGTTTTCTTCCGCAACCATTCCACAAAAGCGCAGGCCAGGCTGTATACTGCCCGGTGGGTCAGATTGACCGGCTGGCCCTCGATGCCCTCGCTGCCGACACCGCGTATATCACTTCCGTTTTGAAGTTTCTTTAGATTCATATTTTCCTCCTAATTTCCCCTGCATCCGTTTTGGGATACATCTATCTTATTGTATACGGTATTATTTTACTCTATATTCCGCGGTTTTGAAAGGGCTTTTGCATTTTTTCTTCCCATGCAAACGGCCGGCATGGGGTCTTTTCCCCGGCGCCGGCCGTTTATGGTGTAGCGTTTCTTCTTTTATTTGCTTGTCTGCATATTTTTCACCGGGTCCGCATAGTTCCCGTTCACCAGGTATTCAAAATGCAGATGGGCTCCCTCTGCCGCTTCAAAGCCGGGAGTACCCGCCTTACCGATTTCCCGCCCGGCGTTTACCTTGTCCCCCTCTTTGACGCTGGCTTCCTCCAGTCCGGCATAGACGGTCTGCTGTTTGCCCGTATGCTCGATGGTGACAATCTTTCCCTTGGAAGGATCGTTCTCTACCTTCGTCACTGTTCCGGCCAGCGCCGCCACCACTTTGGTGTTCTTAGCCGCCGAAATATCAATGCCGTTGTGGGTCATCCAGGTGTTCAGTGTCGCATTGAACACCAGCGTTTCTCCGGAAAACGCCTTGGTCACTTCGCCGTCCAGGGGCATTGTCAGCTTCACGGTCTGCGCTGCCTTCTGGCTGGCGCCGGCAGACGCCGACGGGCTGGGTGTTGCCGAGGGCACGGGCGTCGCGCTGGGGCTGGGAGAGGGCGTGGGCGTTGCAGACTGCCGGGCCTTAAGCTCATCCTCCAGGCTGGGCGCCTCCTGCTTCTGGACGTTCTGATCCTCGGGCTGTTTTGTTTCTCCCGGGGCATTCACGGCAAAATAGCAAATGGTTCCCGCCGCCAATACGCAAAAAATCAACACAAGATAAAAGCCTTGTTTCTTTATAAAATTCAGAAATCTGCCTTTTCGGTTTTCAAACATGTTTCCACCTCCGTATGACTATTTTTCCCGCAACACGAAAAAAAATACCTGCTGGCAGGTATTTTGATGGAAATTTTTTCTAATTTTATACGCTTTCCTCAATTTGTTTTTGAGGATCGGTTTTGCTTTGGATTCTCCAGCCGAAAAAACAGTGTTGTTTCGCTTCCAAATAAATAAAAATATGTTTCCGGCTATCCGCGCTTCATTTCTCTGATACGGATAGTTCCTTCTCCAGCCCCCTTCTGTTCCTGCTCTTTCCAATGGCAGAGCATTGTGGATAAAAAACCGACAGCGGCAGAGATTTATAAAAAGTAAGACATCCCTTCATTCGGCATCTCTGCCTCTGTCTTTTGAAAGTAAGCGGGCGCATCCCCATCTCGGCCAGATTCGATTTCCCAGGCAGCCCGTTTTCAATCTTTCCTTGCCTTTTTCAAAAAAACGGGTCAGGAGGACGCATTTTCCGAAAAGGTTTTAATCTCCACCCCGGTATAATAATGCGTCAGAATTTCATCATAGGAGGACCCTGCCTGGGCCATGGCGTTGGCTCCTGCCTGGCTCATCCCGACGCCATGCCCAAATCCGCTGGTTTCAAAGGTCAGGCTGTCCGCGGCAAAACGGATCTTGAAATTGGCGGAATTGAGGCCCAAAATCGAGCGCATATCTTTCCCGGAAAAAGTCTTGTCGCCAATTTTGATGGTTTCCACCCGGCCGCTCTCATAGCGGGAAACGATGGCAATTTGTCCCTGCAAATTTTCCGCATGCAGCTCCATCTCCGGATATCTTTCCTTGAATATCCGGACAAATTCCTCGTTTGTGAATTTCTTCTCGGCAGAGTTGCTTCCCATGGTCCCTTCTCCCGGGCTATCCACGCTTTTCAAATAGGGAAGGGCATTGCTGTAAACATTCTCCACATCCTCGGTCTTTCCCCCGCTGCTGGCGTGATACAGCGCCTCGATGGGCTTTCCATCATAGACGAGAATCTGCCCCGCGGTTTCGGCCACTGCCTCCTCGATTTTCTGCTCATAAACCGCATAGTCTGCGCCCCAGTTGGCCTTGCGGGTTTCCAGATCCACAAACGCCTGGCAATGGGCTGAAGATGTGCAGATATCCGCATTCTCCCCCTGATTGCAGCCGCCGCCACCCGCGGAACGGATTTTGGAGACCGTATACGTCCGCGCGGCCACCGCCTGGGCCTTCAATGCCTCTTTTTCATAGGATGCGGGCATTTCTCCCGCCACTACGCAGACGATATAGTCCTCCAGCGCCATGGTTTCCACCTTTTTCGTCTTGGCGTTATATACGTTGAGCGTGCTGTCCGTCACGAGATATGTCTCGATCTGTTTCAGCTCCTGCCGTTCCATGGAAAGCTCCAGATTCTTCTTCCCCAGGGGCAGAAACGCCACCGCCGCCGCCAGCACAGCCACCGCCGCCACGGCCACCCATATTCGGTTGTCCTTTTGTTTCTTTTTCCGCCGCATGTTGGATGTATATGCACCGCGCCCCTTTTGTATGCGCCGGGCATTTTTCCTTTTCCTCGCGGCCTGCTTCGCCTTCTGCGAATTTCTCTTCGTCGCCATACCGATATTGTATCATAAACGGCCCGCCCCCGGGCCTGCGAACCCTGCCGAAACTGTAAACTTTGTTTGAAGTCTGGCGGCATACAAAAACGGGCCGCCGAAGCGGTCCGTTTTTTCTTTTCCTCATTTATTTTACGGTAATAAGCTCATATTCCCGTGTGCCCAGGCCGATTTTTTCCGCATGCGCAAGGCAGCTTTCCCATTCGCTCTCGGGCGTTGTGTTGACGAAGTGATCGTGGTGATCTTCAAAACCATCTTCGTGGATATGCTGGTCAAGAACGCTTCCCGGCACAGGCGGCATGGCATTGCAGGCGTCCGCACAGGCCTGATCCAGCGCCACCGGGTCAAAGCTGGCGAACATGCCCACATCCGGAATGATGGGAATATCGTTTTCCGCATGGCAGTCGCAATAGGGCGAAACATCCATCACCAGGCTGATATGGAAATTCGGCCGCCCATGACATACCGCCAGGCTGTATTCCGCCATTTTCTTGTTGAGTTCCAAAACAGCGCTGCTGTTTTCATTATAAACCGCGTCGAAGTTGCAGGCGCCCAGGCATCTTCCGCATCCCACGCACTTGTTGTGATCGATAGATGCCTTGCGGTTCTCGTCAAAACTGATGGCCCCGTGGGCACAGTTTTTGGAACATACGCGGCAGCCCCGGCAAAGGGATTTATCGATGCTGGGCTTTCCGGTGTTGTGCTGCTCCATTTTTCCGGCCCGGCTCCCGCAGCCCATGCCGATGTTTTTCAAAGCGCCGCCAAAACCCGCCATTTCATGTCCCTTGAAATGGTTCAGGCTGATGAACACATCCGCATCCATGATGGCATGGCCGATCTTAGCCTTCTTTACCAGCTCGCCGTTCGGCACCGGAACTTCTACGTCGTCGGTTCCCTTCAAGCCGTCGCCGATGATAACCTGACAGCCCGTGGAAAAAGGCGTGAAGCCATTTTCATAGGCGCTTTCGATATGGTCGATGGCGTTTTTCCGCCGCCCCACGTAGAGGGTGTTGCAGTCCGTCAGGAAGGGCTTTCCGCCCAATTCCTTGACCACGTCCGCCACGGCCTTGGCATAGTTGGGCCGCAGATAGGAAAGATTGCCCGGTTCACCAAAATGCAGCTTGATGGCGACCAGCTTCTCTTCAAAATCAATCTCCCCGATTCCCGCCTTTTTCATGAGCTTTTTCAGCTTTTGCAGGAGGTCGGTTCCCGGAAGGGCATGTAAATCTGAAAAATATACTTTTGCTTTTTCCATCGGTTTCTCTCCTTTACGCATTTCCTCGGTATATATATCATACTTCCTTAGAGTTGCTCTAAGTCAAGAGGTTCTATAAAAAAAGGAAGAGATTTTTCTCTCCCCCTTTTTTCTATTTGATTCCTATTCCCCAAAAACCTCTTCCACATGTTCTTTGGAGAATTTTTTCGTCCCCAGGCTCACAAAAACGGTCGCCAGCATGGAAACCGCCATGGAAATGCTGGCAATGATCGTGGATTTAGAGGTATCCAGTCCCCAGGCCAGGGCCAGGATCACCGTCGTCCCCAGGCCGCAGAGCATTCCCGCCCAGGCGCCCGCCCGGGTGATCTTCTTCCAGCGCACTCCCAGCAGGAAGGGAGCCAAAAAGGAGCCCGAAATTGCGCCCCAGGAGAAGGACATGAGGGTCAATATGGCGTTGTTTTTGTCAAGAGCGATCACCAGTGAAACCAGCACAAACACCGCACACATCACCCGCATGAGCAGCAGCGTCTTTTTGCTGGACATATCCTTTTTGATAACGCCCTTTACGAGGTCCATGGAAATCGTCGAGCTGGATACCAAAACCAGAGAGGAGAGCGTGCTCATGGAGGCTGCCAGCACCAGCACGACGATCACCCCCAAAAGCGCCTCGGGCAGGGCCGCATGGATCATGGTGGGCATGATGAGGTCGGCGTTGGCCGCGCCGGTCGCCGCATCGATGGGCACCTGCCCGCCGGAAAACAGCGTCCCGAAGATGCCGATGAAATAGGTCCCTCCCGCGATCACCAAGGCGAAAAGCGTGGAGATCACCGTGCCGCGCCGGATGGCCTTTTCGTCCCGGATGGCATAAAACTTATGCAGCATCTGGGGCAGGCCCCAGGTTCCGATGCTGGTGGTGATGACCGAGGCGATGAGGGACACGGCCCGGGTGCTGTCGCCAAAAAGCGTCGCCTTGGAGGCGTCGATCCGCCCAATCTTTTCCAGTCCGCCCATAATACCGCCCACTTCCGGCGCCGCCAGAATAAAGCCGATCATCAGCACCACGCCCACAATCATGATGATCGCCTGGATAAAGTCGGAAAGCGTACTGGCGATATAGCCGCCCACCAGCAGATATAGCAGCGTGAGCGCCGCCATGCCGATCATGCAGTATTCATAGGGGACACGGAACACGGATTCAAAGATATAGCTGAGGCCCTGATATACCGAAGCGCAATAAGGCACCAGGAAGATAAAAATGACGGCGGCAGCGAAAATCTTCATATTTTTGCTCAGGAACCGCTTTTCAAAAAAAGCGGGCATGGTGGAAACATCCAGCCGCCGGGTCATGTCGTGGGTGGGCTTTGCCAGCAGCTTCCATGCCACATAACTTCCCAGGATGGCGTTGCCGATGCCGATCCAGATGACCGACAGGCCAAACTGATAGCCCAGCCGGCCCGCATAGCCCACGAACATCACGGCGGAAAAATACGTCGTCCCATAGGAAAACGCCGTCATCCATCCGCCGATGCTCCGGCCGCCCAGATAGAAATCGTTGAGCGTGGTTGCCTTTTTGGCGGAGAATACCGCCACGCCGATCATAATTGCAATGTAAATCCCAATAATAACGAATTGCATAAAAAAAGATACCGTCCTTCCATTCTTCGTCTGCTGCGGAGCTGAAAATTCCTACCATTTTACTCTATACTTCCATACTACGCTAGTATCATATCATAGATGCCCGGCGCGGCACAAGCCCCTTTTTACATTTCATTTGCCCGGATTTCTTGACAAGCTCCCTGCGAAGGATTTACCCTAGAAAAAAATGCTTATACAACGGAGGCAAACAGCATGAGCGTATATACCGAAATATTCCGCGGCTTGGAGATTCCCCGTTTTGCCCGGGTCACCTATGCCCTTCCTTCCGCGCATCTTGCAGACCCGGCGGAGGAAACCCGCCGGAATATTGAAAAAAGCGGGCTTCTCTCCCGCATTCATCCGGGGGAAAGCGTCTGTATCGGCGTGGGCAGCCGGGAGATCGGCAATCTGCAGTCCATTGTCCGGGCGCTGGTGGAGTCCCTGCGGCCTACGGGCGCGGAAATCTTCATCGTTCCTGCCATGGGCAGCCACGGAGGCGCTACCCCGGAAGGCCAGCGGGAGATCCTTGCCGGGTATGGCATCACGCAGGAGGCTCTCGGCGTCCCCATCCGGGCTACCATGGAAACCGTCCTTGTAGGGCGGACGCCTTCCGGCCTGGATGTCCGGATGGATGCCTATGCCGCCGGGGCAGACCATATCATCCCGGTGGGCCGCATCAAGGCCCACACGGACTTCCGCGGCCCGGTGGAAAGCGGGCTTATGAAAATGCTGGCCATCGGCCTGGGCAAACAATACGGCGCTTCTATCTGCCATAAAATGGGATTCCCCAACATGTCCAAAAACGTCATGGAGTTCGGCCAGGTGATGATTCAAAACCGCCCGGTTCTCTTCGGCCTGGGGATTTTGGAAAACGCCCATCACCAGACTGCCAAAATTGCCGTTATTCCGGCCGAGCGCATCGCCGAGGAGGAGCCGCCCCTGCTATTGGAGGCCAAAGCCCTCATGGCCCGCCTTCCCTTCCAGAAGGCGGATGTGCTCCTGATGGACGAGATCGGGAAAAACATCAGCGGCGCGGGCATGGATCCCAATGTCACCGGCCGCTCCACCATGCTGGGCCGTTCCGCGCCGGATTTTGACCAGATTGTCGTGTTCGATCTGACGGACGTATCCCATGGGAACGGCACCGGGCTGGGAAACGCGGATATCTCCACAAAGCGGGTGTTTGAAAAATTCCGTTTTGAGATGACCTATCCCAATTGTTTCACCTGCAAGGATGGGCTGGGGGTCAAGCTCCCCATCATCATGCCCAGCGATGCGCAGGCCATTCTCGCTGCCCTGAAGCTGCTCCCCGTCCCTCCTGCGGAGCGCGCCCCCCGGATTGTCTGGCTCAAAAACACCCTCTGCTTGGAATCCTTCCTCATTTCCGAAGCCCTGCTTCCCGAGGCGGAAGCGATTCCCGGCATGACCGTTTCCGCGCCGCCCCAGCCGGTTCCTCTGGATGAAAACGGCAATATCGACCGGGCGCGGCTGCTATAGTCCGCCATCCTATTTTCCAAATATAATAAATGCCCTGCCCTTTATCCGGGACAGGGCATTTTATCCTTTTTCTCATAAGCCGCACCATAGGGAACCGCCGTCTTTCCTGTTATTCTTAATCCACTTGTTCCGTATGGGTAAACCCAATGCCAAATATGGGCGGTCCTTCCCGGCCGATAGATATTCCGCATCAGAGAGTCAGTTTTCCGTCCATCATCTCGCCAATGGCGGCAATCCATATATCCGGGCATCCTCCCTTATGCCATCCGCCGTTCCCGTCCAGAGCTCTGTTTCTTCTTCTCTCCCATAAAAAATTTCAGCGCCATCATCCCCTTATGAATTTCCAGCAAATTTTTTCTGGCTTTGCTCCTGTTTTTCTTCTATAATAAAAAATAATTGGATCTAAGATTTTTTGCGCCGCTGGCGCATAAAAGGAATCAAGGACAATTTTTTGAAACCTGCGCTTCGCTCCGGTTATAAAAAAAGTTTTTTACCTGTAATATCTTCGGGAGGCTGACAGCAAAATGGCTTTATACACCGATCTGACCCAGGGAAACGTGCGGGGGCATCTGCTCCGCTTCGCCTTTCCCCTGGTAATCTCCAATCTCTTTCAGGCGCTCTATAACGCCGTCGACATGATCTTTGTCGGGCAGTTTACGAATCCCGCCGGACTTTCCGCCGTTTCGGTCTGCGGTCCGATTATGAATATTTTGATTATGACCATTTCCGGCCTTTCGGTGGGGGTCTCCATCGTCATCGCAGCCCAGCTGGGCCAGGGGCGGCAGGATCGGGTCAAGGCCATCGCCAATACCTGCATCGCCTTCTATGGGATCTGTGCCCTGGCCCTCTCGCTTGTCGGATGGTTTTTGACGCCTGCAATTTTGAGCTGGGTAAATACGCCCGTCTCCGCTCTCCCGGGCGCGACAGATTATCTGCGCACCATTTTCCTTGGGCTTCTGTTTATGTTCGGCTATAACCTCATCGGCGCGTTCCAGCGGGGCTTCGGCGATTCCCGCTCCTCCATGCTGTTTATCATTGTAGCGACGCTTGCCAACATTCTCCTGGATTATATCTTTGTCGGCCTGATGTATATGGGGCCGCTGGGGGCTGCCATCGCCACGGTGATGGCCCAGGCCCTGTCCTTCATCCTGGGACTCATCTATTTCCGCGTTAAGGATCATGTCATCCGCTTCCGTCCCCGGGAGATCCGCATTCACAAGCAAGAGCTGAAATATGTGCTGAAAATCGGCCTCCCCTCTGCGCTTCACCAGCTTCTTTTGAATCTCTCCCTGACCATTTTCAGCGGCATCGTCAACGCCTTTGGAGTGGAAGCCAGCGCGGCCTATGGCGTGGGCGTCAAAGTTGACAGCTTCGCCACACTGCCCAGCGATGCCATCAACGCCGCCCTCGCCTCCTTCGGTTCGCAGAATATCGGCGCAAAAAAACCCGAGCGGGCCTTTGCCGGGCTTCGGGAGGCCCTAAAGATCTCGGTAGGCATCGCAATTTTGGTGGCGGCTGCTGCGTTTTTCTTCGCGCCCGGCATCACCGCTCTTTTCAACCAGGACCCGCAGGTAATCGAATATACCACCACCTATCTCCATATTACCTGCTTCTCTTATGTGTTTTTCGCCCTGGTATTCCCCATGACCGGCTTTATCCGCGGGACCGGCAACGTGATGTATCCCTTAAAAAATGTCATCCTCTCTCAATATATTGTCCGCATTCCGGTGGCGCTTCTGGCCACGCATCTTTGGGGATTCACGGGCGTCGGCCTGGCCATTCTGGCCGGCCCCATTTTCTCCACAGTCAGCTATTCTCTCTTTATCCACCGGAAAAAGCCGGAGATTCTGCGCCTGGGTGCAGAGGAAACCGGGCCGCAGGCCTGAGCTCGTTTTTTCTGTTCCGCAAAGTGGAAGATCTGCGGGATATCCACAAATGCAGCATGCAGAGGGGCCTGTATATTAAAAAGGCCATAAAAAAGCAAGGGTTCCAATCTCCGCCCTGCAAAGCCATATAACTTAGGCAGGATATCCCCTCTCAGGGCCGGATTCCATTTTATATACGGCAGAGATGGTCCTCCGCTTCTCTTTATATGCCAGCTTTGCTATGCAAAATCCCGGCGCAGGCCCCTATGGAATTTTTAATAAGTGAAGACGAGATATTATAAGAAATGCCGCATCCCTCTGATAATCAAGGAATGGCGGCGTTTCTTTGGCAGTTTGCTCAAATCTTTGGCCACTTAGAGGGTGCGGAATTCCCGGCTCTATTCGGACAAGGGAGAGGCGGAGGCCACGTCGTCAGAAAGATATCCAGGGCAAAAAGCTGGGAACGCATAGGCCTGTTTCTCTATCCGCATCTGCTTTCTCTCCAGCTTTCAAGCAAAACCTCTTTCATCTTTGTCGCCGGATATCTCCATCCAAAAAAAACGGGAGCTAGGCACTCCCGTTTTTTATTATCAGATGTTCAGCGAAGCAAACCGTTGAATGGCCCGCTCTGTGTTTTCCGGCGTGTTGAATGCCGTCAGGCGGAAATATCCTTCACCCGCAGCGCCAAAGCCCGCGCCCGGAGTTCCCGCCACATTGGCCTCCTTTAAGAGCTTGTCAAAGAAGCTCCAGGAATCCATGCCGCCCGGCGTTTTCAGCCAGACATAGGGGGAATTCACGCCGCCATAGGCCGTGATTCCGATATCCGCCAGCCCTTTCAGAATGATCTTGGCATTGTTGAGATAATAGGCCAGAACACTTTCCACCTGCTGCCTGCCCTCGGGGGAATATACTGCCTCTGCGCCCCGCTGGACGACATAGGACACCCCGTTAAACTTGGTAGTATGGCGCCGATTCCAAAGGGCGTTCAGGGAAACTGCCTGCCCCTTATCGTCTCTGCCCATCAGCTCCTTGGGCACCACGGTATAGGCGCAGCGCGTTCCCGTAAACCCGGCGGTTTTGGAGAAGGAGCGGAATTCGATGGCGCAGGTTTTGGCGCCCTCGATCTCATAGATGCTGTGGGGCACATCGTCCTCGGTAATAAACCGCTCATAGGCACCGTCAAAGAGGATAAGCACCCCCTCCTTATTCGCCCAATCCACCCATACTTTTAACTGGTCCCGGGTGAGCGTCATTCCCGTGGGGTTATTGGGATAGCAGAGATAGACGATATCCACCTTCTGTTTGGGGATTTCGGGAACAAAGCTGTTGCCCGCGTCCGTCACGATATATACGATATTTTTAAAGCGTCCAGTGGCCGGGTCAAAATCTCCCGAGCGCCCCGCCATAACGTTGGTATCCACATAGACGGGATAGACCGGGTCGGTGACGGCGACAACACAGTCGCTCCCCAGGATATCGCCGATATTGCCCGTGTCGCATTTGGAACCGTCGCTCACAAAAATTTCATCCAGTGCAATGTCCACGCCCCGCGCTTTATAATCGTTCTTGGCAATGGCCGCCCGGAGAAACTCATAGCCCTGCTCGGGGCCATAGCCATGGAAGCCGCCCTTGGTCGCCATTTCGTCCACCGCCTTGTGCATGGCTTTGGAAACCGCCTCGCAGATGGGCATGGTCACATCCCCGATCCCCAGCCGGATGATCTCCGCCTCGGGATGCGCCTGGGCGTGGGCGTTGATGCGCTTTGCCGTTTCAGAAAACAGGTAGCTGCCCTGTAATTTTCCAAAATTGGAATTGACTTTTATCATTGGTATGCTCCTTTCAGAATCGAATCGCAATATTTTCCTGCGTCTATTCTATCCTAAAATTCGCCGGCGGGCAACATCCCCGCAAAAAATCCACGCAAAAAAGGCTTAATGGGCATAGGTCCGGCGGCGCGGCAGGGCGATGCGCTGCCCGGCGCAGAATTCCTGGGGCCGCAGGTTGGGATTGGCTCTTAAAAGCTCCATGACGCTGGTGCCGAACTTCTGCGCAGCGCCCGCCAGGGTATCCCCGGCGCCCAGAATATAGTATCCGTCCTCCAGGCTGGTTTCCGGCCAAACAGGCACGTCAACGGCGTCCCCCGCTCCCAGCGAAAACACATCCCGCCCCGGGTTCAGCCGCCGGAGCTGCAGAATGCTGATGTCAAATTTCCGGAGAATATCTCCCAATGTATCCGTATCTTTCATAATGTATTCCATTTTTTTCACCGGCCCTTTCCATGCCTTGCCTTCCTGCCCGGGAATGACGACCACCTGGCCGGGAACCATCCGTTCCGGCCGGAGATAAGGATTCGCCTCCAAAAGCTCCTCCGGCGTCACGCCATAGGCCGCCGCCAGTTTTTCCAGGCTCTGGGCCTTTCCAATCCGCGCAAAATCGCCGCCCGGGCAGCTGTTTTCCCTGTTTTCCGTCCGCATCGGGCGCCCTGTCCGTCCATTCTCACTGTCCATACTCTTTTTTTCTTCTATTGTTTGCGACATCATCGTTTCAACCTTCCCTCCTGTGTATATTTCTGCCGGCCGGCGCCGGGTATTCGTTCCGTTGTTTTCCCGTTAAAAAAACCGGATGGAAGCCCCCGGTTTTTTCCGGCGTATGCGCTGGCCGCACAACCGCAAAACATAGGTGTGTATTTATATTATATATGCAGTTTTTTTCGTTTGTAACACACTTTTTCCATCTTTCATGGAAACTTAACAATCCTTTTAAAATTTTTTATATTTTCGAGGAAAAAATTGACTTTTCCCCTTGTCGTGCTAAAATGAAAATATATCCCCAAAATTCACATTTGCATCCTTCCGCCCATGGGAGTTGCCATCGAGCAGAAGTGTCATCACAAAAAGGGAGGAACTGTTATGGAAAACCCTGTCGCTTCACGCAAACGTCTGCCTCTGCTGCTGGTCACCGGCCTGTTCTGGTTTGCGCTCTATATCTATATTCCCTATCAAACGCCATACCTGACGGCTATGGGGCTGGCCGCTTCCACAGTCGGGGTCATCGTCGGGGTCTATGGCTTTTCCCAAATGGTCATCCGCATCCCCCTTGGGCTGTTTGCCGACCGGAAGAGCCATCATAAGCCCTTTATCTCCATTGGCGTACTGCTGGCGGGGATTGCCTCCCTCCTGCGCTATCTCTGGCCTTCGGGAACCGCTTTTCTGATCGCCAACCTCATCTCGGGGATGGCCGCCTCCACCTGGATCTCCTTCACCGTTCTTTTCCCCACCTATTATGGGCCGGGCGGGCTGAAAAAAGCCACGGGCACCATTCTCATGGTCAACAACTGCGGCACCCTCATCGGTTTTGCCGTGGGTACCGTCGTCTCCCAGGCGGCAGGGGTGGACATCCTCTTTCTGCTGAGCGCAGGGGCCGCCCTTTTGGGCTTTCTCATCAGTTTTTTTGTCCAGGAATCGCCGGCGCCTCCGCGGGAACATGTTCCCTCTATCCGGGAACTTTTGGGGGTTCTCCGTTTCCGCTCCCTTTGGATATTTGCCCTCGCCGCGGCTCTCATTCAGGCGGCCAATATGAGCACAGCCATGTCCTTCACCACAGAATATGCCCGGGAGCTTGGGGCCTCCAATATACAAATCGGCCTCTGCTCGGTTTTATATATCATAGCCGGCGTACTGGGATCGTATTTTACCGGCACCGAAACGGCGCAGAAATGGGGCGATAAGCTCCTGTTCTCCTTCTTCTTCGTCTGCTTCATCGCCTATCTCATCCTGGTCCCCCTGTCCGGAGCAGTCTGGATGCTCTATATCCTTCAGTTTATCGGCGGACTTGGCTTTACTTCACTTCTCTCCCTGTTCATGTCCTCTGCCATGCGGGGCATCCCCCCGGAAAAGAAATCGACGGCCATGGGCTTCTTCCAGGCCGTCTATGGCGTCGGCATGACCTTTGGCCCCATGCTGGCGGGCCTGCTCCTGGCCGGATGGGGCATGATCCCCGCCTATTTTTCTCTGGCCGCCTTGTGTGTCGCCGGGCTCCTCATCGTCCTGCTCTCCCGGGCTGGCAAAGAGCAATAATTTTCCGATCTCAAAGTATGGATAGGGTTTCTTCCGCCGGTTCATCCGGGCACCTGCATAAGCCCAAAAGGCGATGCCGGTTATCTGGCGTATATGGAAACCTCGCTTTTCCCGCTTCTGCGCCCTCCGGCTTAAGCCCGGGGGACAACTCATATAAAACAGCCCTTTCCCGGAAACAAAGTGCTTCAAACATTGGGGAAAGGCAACGTGCGGTTTAAACGGATTTATGATCGATAGCAAAACTGCCAGTGCGAAACTATGGGGATGGCTGCGGCGCAAACAGTGAAAATTTCTGCTTTATGTGATATATTTTATGAATAGAGCCAAAATATAGAATAAATTTAAAGAATGAACAGAGGAAATATCATATGTGGTTCGTATTCGCACTGCTGTCCGCAATATTTGCCGCGCTCACTTCTATATTGGCAAAAATCGGCATAGATGGGGTAAATTCCAATCTTGCAACAGCCATCCGAACGGTGGTTGTCGTAATTATGGCGTGGGGAATGGTATTTCTCACAAACGCGCAACACGGCATTTCGGAAATCAGCAAAAAAAGTTGGATATTTTTAATTCTATCCGGTCTGGCCACGGGAGTCTCCTGGCTTTGCTATTATCACGCATTGCAAATCGGCGAAGCTTCAAAAGTAGTGCCCATCGACAAGCTAAGCGTAGTCATTACATTGATTCTGGCTTTTACGTTTCTGCATGAGGAATTTACTGCAAAATCAGTGATCGGATGTATTCTCATCGGCATTGGAACTTTAGTGATGGTCCTGTAGCTTTTCATTTGCCAGGCCGCAGCAAAATCCTTTCAAATAAAAAGACGCACTGCCATACTTTCTTCCGCGGGCAGTGCATCTTGCAGATGTTCGTTCTCTATCAGCACAAAAAACTGCATAGCCGGGCATATTTGCATTCATATCCTTCCGCCAAAGGGCTGCCCCCTTTTCGCAGCGAAGGCACGGTTTGCAGATATGCTTTTTTCTTTCTGCTATTCGGTTTCCGGCGCCCATTCTTCGGCCTCGGGCGGCATTTCCGGCTGTTTCCAGCGCCTCTTCCATATACCCGTGAAATAGAAGGCTCCTGCGAGAATCGTGGAAACGACCCAGCCTGCAGGCCAGGCATAGAAAATGCCCGCAGGCCCCATCGATCCGGTCAGCACAAAGGACAGCACCACGCGGATAATCAGATCCAAAAAAGTTCCGATCATGAAACAGATCATCGAGCCGGATCCCCGAAGCACACCATCGAAAATGAACTTGCAGCCCAGAATCGCATAGAAGGGAACAACGACCTGGAGGAACTCCACGCCCACGCTCATGGCCGTCTGGCTGGGGTTATCCATAAACAGTCCCACCAACTGCCGGCTCAGAAGGAGAAGCAGTGCGATAAACGCCGCGATGATCCCGGCGCTCATTCCGGCCGTGGCCCGGGCGCCCTGCCGGACGCGCTCCACCTTGCGTGCCCCGACATTTTGGGCGGTATAGCTGGAGAGCCCATTGGAAAGAGTGGAAATAGAGGTGATGGCAAAGGTGTTGATCTTGATGGAGGCGGAATACCCCGCAATGACCGCTGGGCCGAAGCTGTTCACCAGCCCTTGGATCAACAGATTCCCCACCGAAACAAAGCTCTGCTGGAGAATGCTGGGGACGGCGACCTTGCTGATGTTTCCCAGCATATGGCCGGAGAATTTTGCATAATAGGGCGTTTCAATGGCCCGGAGCCGCTTGAACAGCGTAAGCGCCGCCAGAACAGAGGCCACGCCCTGGCAGAGGAAGGTGGCCCACGCCACGCCTGCCACGCCCATTTGAAAGGCCGTCACAAACAGAATATCCAGGCCGATGTTGCTCAGAGAAGAGGCAATGAGGAAATAGAGCGGCGTCTTGGAATCCCCCAGCGCCGTGAAAATTCCCGTGCAGACGTTATAGAGGAAAAGAAAGACCAGTCCCCAGACATAGACCTGCAAATAGAGCTCCGCATCGCCGAAGATGTCCCCCGGCGTGTTGAGCGCTTGCATGAGAGGGCTGGATAAGAACACGCCCGCCACCGTAAGTATCAGGGAAAGCGCCAGACAGGAGATGAGGGATGTGCTCACTGCCGTTTTCATCCGGCTATAGTCCTTTGCTCCAAACAGCTGGGATATGATGACGGAGCACCCGATATTGGCTCCGGTCGCCACGGCCATGAAGATCATGGTGATAGGATAGGATGTTCCCACCGCCGCCAGGGCGTTTTCCCCCACAAACTGGCCGGCAACAACGCTGTCGGCGATGTTGTAGAACTGCTGAAAAATCACGCTTAAAAACAGGGGAATGGAAAAACGCCAAAGCAGTTTGGCGGGCGAGCCTTCCGTCATGTCGGTTATCATTTTGTTTCACTTTCCTTATAAAAAAATAAAAATCCTGCATCATTATAAACCTTTCTTTTCATGAAGAAAAGCCCTCCAGGGGTTTATTTTCACTTTTCTTCGACTTTGTCCCTATGTTATACTGAAATTGACATTAAGATTTTATAAAGGAGTGTCTTCATGCAGCGTAAAAAAAAACATCCCTTCCTCTTCTCAAAGCCGCCCGTTCTTCCGGGAGCTGAAAAGCCTGCGGGCAATGAATTTTCTGCTCCTCTTTCTCGCGGGCTGTATCAACGCCGTTGGGGTCACGATGTTCCTAGCTCCCGTCAATTTATATGACAGCGGCATCTCCGGCACTTCCATGCTTCTTTGGCAGATCACGCCCGAATATCTCACCCTCTCTTTTTTCCTCATCGTCCTAAACCTTCCCCTATTTATCTTTGGCTATAAGAAGCAGGGAGCTTCTTTTACTCTGTATTCTATTTGGACAGTGCTTATCTATTCCCTGGCATCGTTTCTCATCACGGATATTCTTCCGATTGATGTTTCATCCGCTTCCCCTTTTGCCGGACAGGACCTGGTCCTCTGCGCCCTGTTCGGCGGCTTAATTTCGGGAATAGGCAGCGGCACGGCCATCCGGTTCGGCGGCGCCATGGATGGCATCGAGGTCATGGCCGTGATTTTTGCCAAAGGGCTGGGCATGACGGTTGGAACCTTCGTCATGGCCTTCAACGTCTTGTTGTATATCGTCATCGGCTGCATTTTTCAAAGCTGGATTCTGCCGCTCTATTCCATCATTGCCTACTGCGCCGCCATCAAGACCGTGGACTTCATCGTAGAGGGCCTGGATAAGGCCAAATCAGCCATGATCGTCACTACCCAGGCTCAGGAGGTCTGCCAGGCTCTCTCGGAAGCCTTTCAAAAGGGCGTCACCCAGATTCATGCCACCGGCTTTTATTCCAATACCAGCCGGACGGTGATCTATTTCGTGGTCAACCGCTTTCAGATCGCCAAGCTGAAAAATATCGTCAAATCCATCGACGCCAACGCGTTTATCACCATTTCCGAGGTTTCGGACGTCCTTGGCAACAGTGCCAAGGACTAAACCCATAATCATAATAAAAAGCAGCGGAAAAATTTTCGCTGCTTTTTATTTTTTCATGCAAAGGCTATAAAGACAAGATATTATCAAATTGCAGCCCATTACCGGCCGCAATCGCCTTCCCTCGCGTCCCAGCCGGCAGAACGTATGCCGGAAAATAGAATTCACTGCCCAGCATTGCATCCACTTTTGAAACACCCCATACGGGATGCTTTTGCCCGTTTCTCCTCTGCCCTCTCTTTCATCCGCTTTCGCTGTACTCCTTCTATTCGCCCGCTTGATAGAGGCGGAGCATATCCTCCAGCTCCTCCCGCACTTTCCGGCGCAGCTGCCGGGGCCAAAGAACCTCGCACTGGGCGCCATATGTCCAGATGAACCGCCAGACCTTTCCAAACAGGGCGCGGATACGGATCTCCATTTTGTGCCCCGCTATCTCGTGCATGGTGGCCTCCGTGCCGAAATAGTCCGCCACATCTCCGGCAAACCTCTGATCCATGCGGAGGATCGAAAGCTTTTCCCGGCCATCCGCCGCCGGAGCACATAGAGAAACCGCGGCCCATGCCTCCGGAGGCGGGCTTTTCTGCCGCCTGCGCCCCAGCTCCGCCTTTTCTTCCTCCAGCACAGCCAGGCTGGTCATGCAGTCCAGGCGGAAGCAAAAGGTTTCCTGTCCTTCCGCCTTCTCTGCCAACAGATAATAGCGCATATCCTTATGTAAAATTCGGCTGGGCCTGACAATAAAGGCATCCCCGGCCACCGGATGCAGCTTGCCGTCGGTGCCGTATTGGTTATAGATAAAGGAAACCCGCTGGTTTTTGCGGATGCTGCGTTCCAGCCGTTCCAGATTGAAAAAGAATTCCTTGTTTTCCTGATGGTTGGCGTAGTCCGCGTTGGAAAGGCTGCGGCATTGGTCCGCAAAATAAACGTTGGACAGATCCATCAGCTTGCGCACCAGCCGTCTGGCGTCATTTTGCGGCAGGCATCGGTTATCCGCCACGCTGTCAATCAGAATCCGCAGCTCCACATCGTCAAATTCCCGCTCCCGCAGATAATATCCCTTCCGGTTTTCCTGGTAACTGGAAATGTCATAGCCCAATTCCAGCAAAACCCGGATATTGTTGCCGACTGCCTTGCGTTCCGCCTCCATTCCATATTCCTTTTGCAGCTTTTCAATTATGAATTTAACGGAAAGCGGATGTTCCACATCCGAATACCGCCTTAGCACCTCATATATTCCCATGAGCATGGCTTTTTTCCCACTGACCGGCTGCATGTTCCCACCTCGCCCTTTCTGGTTAAGAACCGTTTGTATATTGCTATCTTTCCTTTTATCATAGCCAATACACTGTACTGAAAAGCGGTCAGATTCTGTTTTCCGGCAAGAAAAAAGCGACGCATTTTCCATACGTCACTTTTTTACCTTATTCTGCTTGCCAAATTCAAATGTCTCTAAAAATTGCCGGTCCCAAAATGTATACCCATAGGTCTTGAAATACTGTTTGTGCCGCAGGCAGTCTTTTTCCCGGTAAGCCGCCGCCTCCATAGAAATATCGCATAGGCTTGCGATTGTCTCCCGATCCATAGCGCCCGCCCGGGCAATCACCGCCATAGGGGCCAGGAGGTTTTTGGCAAAATAATTGGCTTCTGCCTCCAAAACCCGCTTCTCCGGCCTGTCTCCAGGCCGCAGTTCCAAATGTCCCAGGGCAATGTGCCCAATCTCATGGGCCAGTGTCCATCGGATTCGCCTGCGGGGATCTCTCTCATTATATAAAATGATATATTCCCGCGTGTTCTCCGCCTCGCGGACAATCGTACACCCATCTTCCGATGGCGAGGGGATTTCCAGTCCGCTGCGCCGGGCTACTGCATATTCCACAGGAATCCACTGTTTCTTTTCCGTGATTTTCTGCAGGCATACGGGAAGCGTGTTCACCCCGCATTCTCTTAACAGCGCCACGACGGCCTTTTTGATCTCGTTGCGCCGCCGGCCGGAGATCCGAAGCTCCGGAGCCGCCCTCATTTGCGCATGGTGTTCTTCACCATTTCAAAGAAGGAATCCAGCACCTCCACCTGTTTTTCATCCACAATGGCAATCATATCGTCGGTTCCCCGGGATATAATGCTATATTTCGCCGAAGCGCCCTCTTCCAGATTCAGCGCCGTTTTCTGCCGGTCCTCTGCCACGCAGATATCGTCTGTAAAGCCCAAAAGATAATCCGCGCTCACCCTCAGCACCTTCACAACGTCCCGAATAAAATCAATATCCGGCCGCCGTTTTTCATTCACATACCGCGATACCGTTGCCTCTGTAACGCCCGTTGCTTTTGCAAGCTCTTTTTGGCGCATGCCGCGAAGTTCCATCGCATGAGCCAAACGCTCGCCAAAATTATTTTCCAAAATATTCTCCTATCTTTGTGATTCTAGAAACAAACCAAAAAATGCAAATATTTGCCAAATAATGACTGAAAATTACCGCAACTTACATATAATAATGCACTATCGTTTATCGTTTGTCAAGAAGTTAAATACAATATATTTTAATATTTCAATTTTTGCAAAAATAATTTAACCGAGAAATAGGGATAATTGTTCACAACTTTGAAAAATTTAACATACAAGTATTGTTCTGCTTGTAAAATTTTCCTTTGGAATATGTTTGGCCTGGCTCCAAGTTTTGACTTCATAATCTGCCGGCATCCGCGCATACTACAAAAGAAGCAGATCGCTTCAGAATATCTATTTTTGAAGGAGAAAGAACATGAGCAAAAACAGCAATAGAAATTCCCAGAATCAGAATAACCAGCAGAACTGCCGGAACAACCAGAATTGCCATAATGGACGTCAAAATAACCAGAGCCAGCGCAATCAGCAGAACTCTCAGCAGCGGAATTTCTCGGATGCCTACGAAGACTAAAACTACATAGGTATAAAAAAGGGTCTCATAGATATGAGGCCCTTTTTTCGTTGTCCCAAATCAAGGTCATAAACCGGCGATTTTTTTGTCGGTTAAGGTCTTTTTTTAGCGTTTTTCACATTTTTTCCAATTTTCCCTATACACTAGCAAGTGAAACCTACAAAATACGTCAAATTTGCCTGGAGGGACGGATCATGAAAAATCAGATTACAAATTATTTGCTGGATCACGGTATTAAACCGCACTATAAAGGATTCAATTATGCCGTCAGCGCCATTCAGATCATCATTCAGGCGGATACATATCTTCCCATCAAATCCGTTTACACGATGGTTTCGGAAGAATACGGCGTTTCCTGGCAGTGTGTGGAGCGTTGTATCCGCACGCTGATCGAAGCTTCCTGGCGAACAAAGATGCCGATCCGGTTTATTCCGGAGAAGCCCACCAATGCGGAATTTATTATGGATGCCGCCACACATATCAAGCTGCTCCTGAACGGCGGGGATGAGGCCACGCCCTCTGCCTGACTCCAATCTCTGCGCAAAGACATTCCCCGTGATTTTTTGCCCAAAAACTGCCGGGCCACAGCACCATAGCGATGACTATGGACATATATAACCACATCACAATCGACAGCAAAACGCTGGCTTCCCGGCTCGATCATGCTTTTCAAAATCAGTCAAAAATCAGTCAAAACTGATTTTTCGGGCGAACACAAAAAAAGAACCGCTTGACAAATCCCTTTGTTAAGCGGTTTTTCTTGGTGACCCGCCATTTGCCTGTGCTCCGGGGCGGGGTTTCATACCTGCCGTTTCGCTTTTCCTCCACTGGATACGCCGGACAGCCCTTCGGATCCCCCCTTTTTATGTGGTTTATCAAACTTGAACTCTTGACTGATAACAAAACGCGCTGTAGGCGCGTACCCGCAAAAAAGTGACAGCGACCGAATCGGCGTTAAAAGGGCGTATTTATAAGCCCTTAGCCGAAAGGGAGCGCACTTTTCCTGAAAAAGTAGGAGGAATCGGAACGGTAAAAAAACACCCATTTCGGTGGGGGGGCATGACCGCGGAGTTTCCTCTGCCGTGGAGAAGTTTTACGGAATGGTTATTTATTTTCGGAATATAAAAAATTCACAAACCACTTACACTTATCGAATATGATTTAAACTATCGATTTCAGAACCGAGAAAAGTTGGCAGCGCAGCGGAGGCGTTATGCCCGCGTTTACAAGGGCATAACCGCAGCAAGCGTGACTTTTCTCGGAAAAGGAGCATCAGCGGCATAAGACAATGACCCCATCGCTTCTGCGATGGGGTCATGTCAATGTCGCTTGTTGCGACGTGGTGACCCGCCGGGGATTCGAACCCCGGACACCTTGATTAAAAGTCAAGTGCTCTACCACCTGAGCTAGCGAGTCACAATATTACGTTTTGGCTGGGGTGGCAGGATTTGAACCTACGAATGCGGGAGTCAAAGTCCCGTGCCTTACCACTTGGCGACACCCCATTATTTTTATGGGGTGAGTAGTGGGACTCGAACCCACGACCTCCTGGGCCACAACCAGGCACTCTAACCAACTGAGCTATACCCACCATGGTGGCGCGCCTGCAGGGATTCGAACCCCGGACACACGGCTTAGAAGGCCGTTGCTCTATCCTACTGAGCTACAGACGCAAAGTAAATAATTTCTGCGCTCACAAGGTTTTTGGCTTCACCAATGCCCCCCAAAGACAGGTTGATCCGCCTGTGCGCAGGTTCGATTATATAATAAAAAACCATAGCTTGTCAAGCCCTATGGCGCAAAAACTGGAAGTTTTTTAACCTTGCAGCTCTACAACCCTGGGAAAAATCCCTTCCTTAGATACCAGCACCATCCCAAAGGTGCTGCGCCCTCCTCGCGGCTCTCCCAGGCTTCCGGGATTCAAGAGAAGAATGCCATGGTAATAATCCACCAGCGGGCGGTGCGTATGCCCGAAAAAAGCTGCTTCTGCCTGCTTCTCCTCCGCTGCATAACAGAGACGGTCGATGGAATATTTGACGCCGTAGTTGTGTCCATGGGTCAGGAGGATTTTGTGGCCCAGAATCTGCACAAGCTCCTCAGCCTCCGCGCCGCCAAAATCGCAGTTGCCCTTCACGCAGGTCACCCGGATCTTCGCCCGGTCCGCAATAGCAGCAGCATCACCCACATTATCCCCCAAATGAAAAATTTCATCCACCGGCCCCGCCTGTTTTAAGGCGCATTCCCAGGCGGCGCGGTGCCGGTGGGTATCCGACAGGACTAAAATTCGCTTTGCATCCATATTCTTTTCCTATTTTTGCAAAAATTCCTGCACCTTTTTCAATGCCAGCGCCCGGTGGCTGATTTTGTTCTTTTCCTCAGCGGGCAGTTCGCCAAAGGTCTGGCCATATTCCGGAAGATAGAAATACGGGTCATAGCCAAATCCGCCGTTCCCATGGGCCTCCAAAACAATCCGGCCATAGCATTTCCCTTCGCAGCTGTAAATCTCCTGCCCGCCCCGGGCCAGAACGATGGCGCAGACATAGCTGGCCTGGCGCCCCTCTTCGTCCAGCGCCGCGCATTCCTCCACCAGCTTCTTATTATTGTCCTCATCCGTTCCGCTTGCGGAATACCGAGCCGAATAGACGCCCGGGCGTCCGCCCAGCCCGTCCACACAGAGGCCAGAATCGTCTGCCAAAACATCGCAGTCTACCAGGCGGCTGATGGTCAGCGCCTTCTTGGCCGCATTGCCCAGGAAGCTGTCCGCATCCTCCACGATATCCACCGCAATTCCCTCGTCCTTCAGGGAGCAGATCTCGTCGTATACTCCCTCCAAAATCTTTTTGATCTCCCGCACTTTTCCGGGATTTCCCGTCGCAATTACTAATTTCTTCATGCGTTTTCCAATATCTCCTTCTGTTTCCGGATGAGTTCGCCTACGCCCTTTTTGCAATAGCCCAGCAGCGCCGCAAATTCCTCATCACGAATCGTCCGTTTTTCACCGCAGATCTGGATCTCTGCGATGCCGCCCTGTTCGTCTCCCACAAAGTTCATGTCTGCTTCCGCCGAAGAATCTTCCACATAGCATAGATCCAGAAGTGCCCGGCCCTCCACAATTCCCGCCGAAACTGCCGCCAGATACGTCTTGATGGGATTTTTCTCCAGCCTGCCCTCCCGGATCAGCCGCTTCACCGCCAGGCCCAGGGCCACAAAGCCGCCGGTGATGGAGGCCGTCCGTGTGCCGCCGTCCGCCTGAACCACATCGCAGTCGATGGTGATGGTAAACCCGTTCAAGGCTTCCAGATCCAAAACCGAGCGCAGACTGCGCCCGATGAGCCGCTGGATCTCAATACTGCGGGAATCTGCCTTGCCCCGTTCCCGGGCCTTGCGCGTCCCGGTGGAGCCGGGCAGCATGGCATATTCCGCCGTCAGCCATCCCCGTCCGCTTTCCGCCAAAAAGGATGGCACTCCTTCCTTCACGCTGGCGCTCACCAGCACCCGGGTATTCCCCCATTCAATAAAACAGGAGCCTGCCGCATTGGGCATAAAATCCGGCGTTATTTTTACACGGCGCAGCTCATCCGCCGCACGCTCATCGATCCGTTTCATTTCCATTTCCCCTTTTTCCTTCATTCTATATTCGGTAGTATACTGCATTTCTCCCTGTTTTTCAAACTCCGACGGATTTTCACTGCACAAAAAAAGGCCATCTTCCCCAAAGCGTTGGCCCATTATAGACACAGCCGGTGTTTCCGCCGTTTCCAGCGGAGAACACCGGCCGCGTTATTTTATGGTGCAGCGTGTCTATTTCCCGTCATATTGCGTCGTTATCCAAGGCAAACACCCCGGTCTGACGGCAAAATTCCCGGAGGGCCAGACGATGGTCTCCATAGGCCGCCACGCTGTGATTGCAGCGGATATTGCGGAAAAATTCCTGGGGATTGCCGTCCAGCCGGACAAACCCCTGGGCCCAGCTGCGCACCTCCCGGAGCTTCTCCAAAGGCTGGGAAAATGCCTCGCCTCCGGCGATGCTCATGACATACCGACCGTCCACGCGCCCCAGCGTTCCAAAGGTGATGCGGCCGGGTTTCATGCAGAACAGCGTGCTGGCTCCCCTCCCCAGGCCCATATAGGCATATTGCTCCACAATCTGAATCTCCTGGTCGGCAGAAGCCAGGCGGCCGGGAATCGAACCGCAGTTGATGAGCCGGGCGACGCCGTCCCGCGTATCCACCATGTTAATATCCCCAAAATAGGCCGGCTCTCCGGCAAGGAGACTTAGCACATATCCGGAAACCGCCGCATTCAGATTGCATTGGCATTGGGCCGGAATCCCCTCGTCATTCAGCGCCGAGAGAGCCAGGCAGCAGGAGGTATAGGTATCCAAAAATTCTCCGATACATTTGACGGAAAAGAAATCCAACGCATATTCCCGGACGATCTCCTTTAAGGCAAAATAGACCTTGGCGGATTTTTTCAGCGTCTCAGCCGAAACGTTCATGCTTCCATAGCGCCCCCGCGCCGCCTTCAGCCATTCTTCCGCCCGGGCATCCGGAACCTGCTTTGCCTTTTCCAGCAGCACCAGCTGGTCGATATGTTCGACCTCCGTGCCGAACAGGGCCTTGATCTGGTTCGGATCCGCCGCCGTGGGATAGGCGCAGATGGTGCGTCCGCCGATGAGGCCCATCCGAGCGTTTTTCAGCTTTCTCACGGCCTGCGCTGCCTGCGCGAAGGCCCGGATTTCCTCCAAGACCCCGGGATCCCCCGGCATTCCATAGAGCAGCTTATGGGGGATGTTCATTTCATCCAATGCGCCATGCACGACATTGCATCCCACCGAGGAAAAAGACACCGGCTCTGGGATTCCCCAGACCGCCGCAGGCAGGCTGCTCTGTAAAACCGCGTCCACGATATGCGTGGCCAGCAGCCAGGTCCCGGCCATATAGACGATTCCCTCCGCTCCTGCCTCCTGCGCCGCACGGCACTGGGCCGCCACCTGGCCGCCGTCCAGCGTGACGGGGTCCTGGGGGTTGACGACTCCCACACCGGCGGCCTCTAAAGCCTGCCGGGCCTCCCGCAGAAATTTCTGGGCCAGCTCGGTATGCTCTCCTTCGAGAGAAACACAAATAAGTCCAATCTTTACTTTTCCCATATTCTCTATCCCGTTCTCCTATTGTTGTTGATGGTCAGATCTTCTTTTTGCGCAGATAGTCATAGAGCACCGCGACGATCACGATCACGCCCTGCACCAGCGACTGCAGGAAGGCCGGAAAACTGAAAATTGTCATCACGTTCAAAAGCACCTGCAATAGAAGCACGCCGATGACCGTGCCGATGATATTGCCATCGCCGCCCGTCATGCTGGTGCCGCCCAGAACCACAGCGGTGATGGCGTTCATCTCCATGTTTTTGCCCGCAGAGGGCAGGCCGGAATAAAGGCGCGACGCCAGAATCATTCCCGCAAGGGCCACCAGGGCGCAGTGAATGGCAAAGCTGAACATGGTGGTTTTGGTGACGCTGATTCCCGAAAGCCGGGCCGCCTCCTTGTTTCCGCCGATGATGAAAACATTGCGCCCGACGTTTGTCTTGTTCAATATGATATAGCAGATGATAAACGCGGCAATCAGCACCAGGATGGGCGTGGGGATGCCGAGAATTTTTCCGTTGCCCAATACAGTGAAAGGATCTTCCAGCGCAATGGGGACGGGATATCCGTCGTTATAGGCAATGGCCAGGCCGCTATAGATATTGGTCAGCCCCAGCGTGACGATAAAGGGCGGGATATTGGTTTTTGCGATAATCGCTCCCACACCCATGCCGACCAGCGCTCCCGCTATAATCCCCAGAGGGATCACCACGCCCATCGGTACGCCCCGGCCCAAAAGATCGGCGGCAAAAACGCCGGTCAGGGCTGCCAGAGCGCCCACGGAAAGATCGATGCCGCCCGTCAGGATGACAAAGGTCATGCCGAATGCTGCGAGACCGATGGTCGTGCTGTTGACGATCATGTTGACGATATTATCGCCGCTCAGAAAAACTGGCTTGAAGATGGTCGCCACGACGATCAGAACCACCAGCGCCGCCAGAACGCCCGCATATTGGGACAGGTTGCTCCTGAGCCGCTGCCAGAGCGTTGTTCCTCCAATTTTGTTGTTATTCATTGCTTGTTCCCCCTGCCATGTAGTTCAGCATGTTTTCCACGGTCGCCTGTTTTTTGGGAAGCTCCCGCACGATCTCTCCTTCCCGCATGACCAGCACACGGTCGCCCACAAAGGACATCTCGGAAACATCCGAGGAGAAATAGAGAATCGCCATGCCCTCTTTTTTCAATTCCTGAAGCAGCTGATAGATCGTCGCCTTGGCGCCCACGTCGATGCCCCGGGTGGGTTCATCCATAATGAGGATCTCCGGCCCGGACAAAAGCGCCTTGGAAATCACGATCTTCTGCTGGTTGCCGCCGGACAGTTTCAGCACCCGCTGTTCCAGATCCGCCACCTTGGTGTTCAGCTTTTCGATATGGGAAAGCGCATTTTCCCGTTCCTTTTTCTTGTCGATAAAGCCCGCGCGGCTGATGGATTTGCGGTATTTCTGCGTCATGGAGATATTTTCCCGGACGCTGCGGATGAGGGCCAGCCCTTCCAGCTTGCGGTCCTCGGGCACGGTCGCAATGCGCAGAGCATAGGCATCCCGGGGCGAGCGGATGGTTACCGGCCTGCCCTTCACAAAAATCTGCCCCTCGTCCATTTTGTCCAGCCCGATGATGCTGCGGATCAGCTCGGTTTTCCCCGCGCCGATCAGGCCCGTAACCCCCACGATCTCGCCGGGGTAGAGCCGCAGGGACACGCGCTTATCCGTTCCCCTGCGCCGTATATCCTTAAGCTCCAGCACGGGCGTCTCCCCGGCGGAGCGGAGGATATCCTCTCCCTCCTCGCCGTCCTCCCGGAGCGCCTCCTGGGTATGGAGCAGATCTTCCCCCACCATATAGGAGATGAGCTCGCGCTGCGTCAGCTCCTCCGTCCGTTTAGTCACGATCTTTTTCCCGTCCCGCAACACGGTGATGCGGTCGGAAATGGCGAAAATCTCATCCAGCAGATGCGATATATAGATGATGGTCTTTCCATCCTCCTTGAGCCTGCGGATGACCGCCATCAGCTCATCCACTTCCTCTTTGGAGAGGGAGGATGTCGGCTCATCCATGATGATGAGCTTGGCGTCGTCCGCGCAGGTCTTTGCAATGGAGACCATTTGGCGGTAGGAGATGGGCAGGCTATCCACCCGCACCTCCGGGGAAACCGTGATTCCCAGCTGGTTCAGATAGGGAATGGCCTCCTGCTGCGTTTTTTTCAGGCTGAAAAACCCATGGTTTCCCTTTTTCCGGCCCATCATGATATTTTCCCCGACCGAGAGCGCCGGGACCAGCGCCAGTTCCTGCGGCACCATGTTGATGCCGTTAGCCCGCGCGGTGTTGATGGAATAGGTTTCGTCCATCTCCTTCCCATCAATGACAATTTCTCCCTGGGTGCGGTCATAGATGCCCATGAGAATTTTCATCAGCGTGGACTTTCCCGCGCCGTTTTCTCCCACCAGGGCATGCACCTCTCCCTTTTTAAAATCCAGGTCCACCTGGGAAAGCACCTGCACGCCGTTGAAAGCCTTTCCAATGCCCCGCAACGTTACGATGTTCTCTTCCAATGCCTTTTCACCCCTTTAACTGCCCGCAGCGGAAACCTCCGCCGCGGGCACAGTCGTTATTGCGCTGCTTTACGGGTGTTTATTTTCCCGCCGCCAGGTCATATCCGCCGTATTTCTTTAAAAACTCTGCCTGATCGTCAATCAGCTCCTGCACGTTGTCCTTGGTCACGGGAAGCACAGGCAGCTCGATGAGCTTTTCATATTCCTCGCCGCGGATGGCGCGCACGGTCTGCCGCACGGCCTCATAGCCCATGACATAGGGGAACTGGGTGACGCCGCCCTTGATGGCCGATCCCTGTTTAATGGCCTCCGCCACTTCGGATTCCACGTCATAGCTGAGAATGGTGACCTGATCGCTCATGTTGGCCGCGTCCACTGCCGCCAGACATCCAATCGCCGGGTCGCCCTGAGAGCAGAAGATGCCGGCCAGATCCGGATATTTGCTCAGCATGGGCGTGATCTTGGCAAGAGTGTCTTCCCGGGTGCCGTCCACGTCGATAGTATCGACAATTTCAATGTTGGAGCCGGCGATGGCGTCCTGGAAGCCGTTATAGCGGTCGTCCATGGCGATAGAACTAAACTTGAATTTGGTCATGATGATCTTGCCCCCATTAGGAAGCATTTCCATCATCATCTCTCCCGCAGCCTTGCCGCCGGAATAGTTATCCGAGGTCACAATGGCGGTCGCGCCCGGGTCGTCCTCCGGCGTCACGTCAGTAAGAACAATGTGTTTGCCCGCATTCTTTGCCTTTTGGATGGGGCCTGCGATAGCGACGCTGTCGATGGGGTTGACAATCACACCCGAGCTTCCCTGGCTGATGAACGCTTCGGTGAGGCGGGTTTCCTCTTCCACGTTGTTATTGGAATACTGGACATCCAGTTCCACGCCCATTTCCTTGGCTCCGTCCTGGTATCCCTCCACCATCCGGGTATAGAATTCCACGCTGGGGTCCTGGGGAATCGCGCCGATGGAGATCGTCTCCGTCCCGCTGCATCCCACAATGGACAGGCAGAGAACCAGCGCCAAAAATACCAAACCTACCTTCTTTTTCATAATTTCCTCCTTTTTATTTCATGGGAGGCCCTTGCTCCGGGCCTCCGCAGGGGTTCCATGCCAGGGGGATCAGAAATCTCCCGCCTCCACCTCGCTGATGCAGCGATCCGTGATATCCAGCATCAGGTCAATATCCTTCTTGGTCACGATATAGCCGGGCATGAAAGTCATCCGGTTGCCGTAGTAGGCCGCCCGGCAGATGGTCATGCCATATTCCAGCGCCTTTCTGATGACCGCAATGGTTTCTGCCTCCGCCGGCTCCTTGGTCTTTTTATCCCGCACCATCTCCAGGCTCAGGCCCAGGCCGATGCCCTGCACGTCGCCCACCATGGGGTGCTTCTTCTGGATCTGCTTGAGGCCATCCAGGAAATAGCGGCCGTGTTCGGCGTTCTTCTCCAGATATCCGTTCTTCTGAATCTCGTCGATGACGGTCAGCGCCGCCCGGGCCCCCACGGCGTTGCCGTGCCAGGTGCCCATATGTTTATCCGGATGCTCGTTCCAGACGTCCATCACCTTGTTTTTGCCGATTACGGCGGAAAGCGGCCAAACACCGCCGGAAAGCGCCTTGGATGTAGTGATCATGTCCGGGGTGACGCCGTAATTCTCAATGCACCACCATTTTCCGCTGCGCCCCATGCCCACGGCGATTTCGTCATCGATCATGACAAGACCGTATTCGTCACATACCTCCCGCACGCCCTGGATAAATTCCGCCGGGGGATAGATGCCGCCGGTATGGAACTGAGCGGGTTCGACGATGATGGCCGCGATGCTGTTGGTCTTGGTTGTTGGGTCATAGATGCCGTATTCCGGCGACTCAAACAGCTTCTTTAAGTATTTCACGCAGTACATGTCGCAGCTGGGGTATTCCATGCCATAGTGGCAGCGGTAGCAATAGGCGTATGGCACCCGCGTGACCTTCTGGGCCATGGTGGGGAGCCGGTCCCGGAAATAGATGTTGGGAGCCACGGTCAGCGCCGCCGTCGTCCGGCCATGATAGGCGCCAAAGAAGGAGATAAAATCGTTTTGCGGGTCCTTCTGGGAATATTCTGCGATCTGCAGCGCCAGCTCCACGGCGCCGCTTCCGCCCAGTTCAAACTGTACCTTAGCGTCTCCCCGCATATCCCCGGGAGCCACCTCTTCCGCCAGCTTTTTCACCAGCTGCGCCCGGGGCACGTTGGGCGTATCCCCCGAAACATGCATGAGTGTCCGCATCTGATCGGTCACGGCATCGATGAGCTGCCCCGGCGCATGCCCCAGGCAGGAGGCCGCAAACTGGCCATAGGTATCGATATATTCATTGCCGTCCACGTCCCACATGCGCAGCCCTTCCATCTTTTCATAGACGGGAATGCGGTCTGCGGAATCGTTGGTCACCCGCCAAAAGGTGCCGCCGGATTCATATTTGAACAGGTCCTCCTTGATTTTCTTGGATTTTTCCCCGGGAAGCGCCCGGTATTCCCCGCATTTCTTCCCCGCGCATCCGCTGCATTTTCCTTCACACATTTTGCATAGCCTCCTTTGTTTTCTTAAAAAGGTTCTTTCATGGGAGCGGCCCGGCTCTGTATACGTTTACATTTTGGGTACACAAAATACACCTGGGGCCATTCCCGTTTTATTTCGCCGGCATCCTTGCCGGTGCCCTTCGATTCGGTTTTCAAACTTTACAAATTGAATCTATAGAAAAACGCCGTTGTTTATCAGTTGAAAGGAAAAGTATTTCATTTGTCTGCCGGCACGCTGCAGGAGCCGCCCACCTTCAGCCGGACGGGGAAAACCACCTGCCGGGCCGCGCCCGTATAGGTCTTTTCAATCCGCTCGATCATCATTTTCCCCGCCAGTTCTCCCATCTCCCGCACCGGGCGGTCGATAAGGGTGATACTGGGCTGCAGATGCTCGGAAAATTCAAAGTCGTCAAATCCAATGAGAGAGATCTCCGCCGGGATGTTGATGCGCATATCCCGCAGGGCGCGGTATGCTCCGATGCACATCAGGTTGTTATGGGCGATAATCGCCGTCGGCCGTTCCGGCCGCGACAGCAGTTCCACGGTGGCCCGATAGGCCGCATCCTCCAAAAATTCTCCGCCCACGATATATTCCGGCCGCACCGGCAGGCCCATTTTCTCCATTCCCATATGGAAGCCCCGCAGGCGGTCGATGCCGTTGGAATCAAAATCTGTTCCTTTGATGAGGGCGATGCGCGTATGCCCCAGCTTCGCCAGGTATTCCACCTGCTGCATGGCGCCCGCAATGTTATCGATTACCACGCAGTCTGAAGAAAAATGGGATAGTTTCCGGTCCAGCTGCAAGACCTCGGTGCCCAGCCGGGTGATCTTTCCCAGTGTCTGGCTGTTAGGCCCGACAAAGCTGGCCACAATGCCGTCCACCCGGTATTGCAGCATCAGGTCGATGGCATCCTTTTCCTGCCCTATATCCTCATTGGTATTCCCGATGATGATATTATATCCCAACTTTTTCAAGACAGGCTCAAAGCCGCAGTAAACGTCCAGGAAAAAGGGATTTGCAAAATTGGAAATGAGAAAGCCGATGGCATGCGAATGGGATACCCTAAGGTTGCGGGCGTTCATATTCTGCACATAGCCGTTTTCATCAATGGCCTGCTGCACGCGTTTCCTGGTTTGCTCGGTCACCCGGCGGTCGTTGTTGATCACCCGGGAAACCGTCGCAGTGGAGACGCCGGCCAGCCGCGCAATTTCACGCTGATTCATGCCAAACCTCTCTTGCCTTCTCCATATCCGGATTCTGTTGCGAATGTACGCGTCTACATTTTTTCTAAAACAAAGGGTTCTTTTGGTGGTGCTTTTGTGCAGAAGAGATATCTTTTGTGTTTCCGTTTCTCCTCTGCGCTGTGTTGCCGCAGGACAGTTTTTGCTCCATGCAGGCATTCAAGTATTGCTTTTGTGATTGGTTCAGGTATTTGAGTTTCTCTTCGATGGTCATTTTCTTGAGCATTTCTGCAAGAATCTCCCGTTTCGGTGTCATGTCCATCGCACTCCTTTTTTAACTTAGTTAAAATATATATCATTAAGTTAAGTTCGTCAACACTTTTTTCCCGAATTTTCAAAAAAATTTCCTTTTTTTAGAAATTGATCGGGAATCATGGAATCGAATACAATCTGTGATACAATTTATTGACTTAGAAAAATTTGGATGATACTATTTGAAAGAGGTGATACATATGTTGGGAACGCGGTTAAACGAGCTGATCCGCGCTTTGGGAATAAAAAAAGGGGAATTTGCAAGACGGATCGGCTTTTCACAGGCCTATATTTCCATGATCCTGCGTGGAAAAAAGCAAAATCCCAGCGCCCGGTTCATGGATTCCGTATGCCGGGAATTTCACGTCAATCCCCTTTGGCTGGCAACCGGAGAGGGCCCGCTCTTTCAGGAGGCGGATTCGTCCTTTTCCTCCGCAGACCAGGATCTGCTCAGCAAATATCATTCCCTTCCCCTGGATCAGCGGCAGGTGATCGATGAAATCGTGGATGCCATGGTTCTCAAAAACTTTGCCGCCGCGCAGGCGGAGGAATGGGATTCCATGGGAAAATACGCGAAATAGGCGCATGTACGGCAGGCGTTATCCGAAGATAACGCCTGTTTTCTTATTCCTCTATTCATCCTCTGCCATTCCCGTCCGGCCCAGCTCATTTCCAAATACGCTCATAGTCGTTTTACTCAGGGGCTGATATTCCTCGCCCTCCACATAGACCCGCACATCTTTAACGCCATCCACCTGTTTGCAGGTGATGGGGATATTTTTCATCACGATATTTTCCAGATAGGGATTTTCCCGCAGCTCGAGAAACTCTTTGCTGAAATTCAGGGAAAGCACGCCGTCTTCTCCCAGGCTCACATCCAGAATCCGCGTCCCCCAGGGGAACAGGCTCATGACGTTATCCGTGGCCGGCGTTCCCAGCATGGTTTCCACAACCGTCTCGGGTTCAACATTTTTTACATATTTTGTCACGGGCACCAGCAGGCCGGTATCCGCCGTCTTATAATATACGGTTACGGGCGTATTCTTTCCCGCCTTCCCTTCCGGGTTCAGATCCATCTCCGTCAACGGTTTTGAGATATCCGTCTCTCCCAGCTTTTCGGATTTTCCGTTGACCTGCAGCTGCACCTGCTGCACCGCCGGGAACTGACAGAGAGTGTTGACCATGGAAGCGGCGATATTTTTGCCCCGTTTGGCGCTCACTTCTCCCAGCCAGCTGGACTGCATATTCACGGTTGCCGTGCCGTCCTCCAGCGTGACATTCACCCGGGTATCCCCTGGGAGCAGCGCCGTCAGCCCGGCTTCCTCCAGATCCAGCTGCTCCAGTTCATTGGCCACCAGCCGTTCCGCCAGGGAGGTCAGCATGGTTTCGCTCCATTCCTCCTGGACTACGACAGGCACCAGAAGCCCATCGTCCTGTTCATAATAGACAAGGGTATCCCGCATGAGGGGATCTCCCTCCACGGGAATCTCTTCCTGGGGCAGTGCGTCTGCCCCGCAGCCGGTGAGCAGAAGCAACCCTGCCAGCAGCGCCGCCATCCAAGCCCGTTTTTTCGCCATGCTGTTTCCCCCTTATATGCCAATTCTCACCATAACTATATGGGAAAAGACGCCCCGCTATGCCGGTTTTGCGCAAAAAAAGCCGTTGCTTCCCCGGTTAGGCGGCAGTATAATGAAAAGACAGAAAGAAAGGGGCGTATTATGACATTAGATGGACTCACGCTCCGGGGGATCGCGGAGGAGCTGCAATCCCTCGTGGGAGCAAAAATAGAAAAAATCCACCAGCCGGAGCGCGAGGAGCTGCTCCTTCTTTTGCATACCCAAAGCGGCAAGAAGCGGCTTCTCCTCTCGGCAGCGGGGGGCGACAGCCGCCTTCATCTCACCGAGCATCCCAAGTCCAATCCCCTCCAGGCACCCAATTTCTGCATGCTGCTGCGCAAATATATCGGCGGGGGCCGCATTCTCTCCATTGCACAGCCCGGATTGGAGCGCATCGTCCGCATCGCCATCGAGGCCAAGGACGAAATGGGCGTACTGCAGCAATTTACTCTGGTCATTGAAATTATGGGGAAATACAGCAATATCATGCTTCTAAACGGCAGTGATGTCATTTTAGACAGCATCCGCCACGTTTCCTTTGATATGAGCCGGGTGCGGCAGGTTCTGCCCGGCATGGCCTATGTCCCGCCGGAAATGGAAAAGCTCAACCCCCTATCCGCCTCCGCGAAGAGCATCGCGGACGTGCTGGGCCGGGGAGAGCTTCCGGACTGCCTGCCCCGCTCCATTGAGGGCATCTCCTTTCAAACGGCTCAAGAAATCCTTGCCCGGCGCTATCATGGCGCTGCGCCCTCGCTTTTGAGTGAAGCCCAGGCAGAAAAGCTGGCAGAATTTCTTCTGGATTTTATCCGGAGCAGTCTGTCCCATCCGTCGCCCTGCCTGCAAAAAAACGCAGAGGGAATGCCCGTCTTTTTCTCCATCGTTCCCTATGACGCTACTTTTTCTAAAAAAGGGCGGCTTTCCTTCCCCACGGTCAACAGCCTGGTAGACGGATATTTTCACCTCCGTTCCACAGCCGCCCGCATGCAGGCCAAGCGCGGCGCTCTCCAGAAGGTCCTCCGCCAGCATATCGTCCGGGTGGAAAAAAAGCTGAAGATTCAGCGGGAAACCCTGGCGGCCGGCGCCCGAAGCGACACTTTCCGCCTCTATGGCGAGCTGATTACCGCCAATATCTATCAGATTCCCCGGGGTGCGAAGGAAGTAACCCTTACCAATTACTATACCGGCGAGCCCCTGCGCGTACCCCTCGACGTGGCCCTTTCGCCCTCGGCCAATGCCGCCAAATACTTTAAAAAGGTGGGCAAATTAAAAAACGGCGCTCTCATTGCCGCCCAAAAGGAAAAGGAATATGCCGCCGAGCTGGCCTATCTGGAGGAGCTGGAATATAACGCCGCCGCGGCGCAGACGATCGAGGATCTGCAGGAGGTTCGGGGCGAGCTGATCAAATACGGATATCTCTCCGCCGAACCCAGGGAAAAAATCAAGCGGAGCGATCCTCTGGCCTCCCCGCTCAAATTCAAAACCAGCGATGGCTTTACCGTCCTTGCAGGCCGCAACAGCCGCCAGAACGACGCTCTTACCCTGCGCATCGCGGGGGGAGACGACATCTGGCTGCACAGCAAGAACCTGCCCGGCTCCCATGTCATTTTGTTCACCGGCGGCAATCCGCCCACGGATACCGCCCTTTTGGAGGCCGCCGCCATTGCCGCCACCCTCTGCCGGGGCAAAAATGCCGGAAAAGTGGATATCGATTACTGTCCCCGTTCCCATGTCTGGAAGGCCAACGGCGCCCGCCCGGGCATGGTGCTCTATGAGGGCCATCATACCCTGACTGTCGCCCCGGACGCCGCCCTTCTGGAACGGCTGCGGGAGGATCATGGCTGACACTCTCCTGCATTTCCTGCCAGAGCCGGCAAAGATCCTGTTTTCCAGCGGCTATAAGCTTGGGAGACGATGCAGTTATACGGCTGGAAGGCACGGGGTATTGCAGATCCGGAACATCAGGATATATCGAATGAGGAATCATTCCGGGCCGCCGGAAGGGGAGCAAACGCATGTATCCGCCCCAAACCCGCCCCAATTTCTTCGCCGTCATTTGTTATAAAAAAACGGCCCGAGATGGGAAAAGCATTCCCTCTCTGGCCGTTTTATATTTTTCTTCTTTTAATCCCTAAAGAGCAGTCCCCTTTTGGGGCCGGAACAGGCCGGACATATCGGTGCCCTCATGGCGCAGCAGCCATATCTTTTTGTCCAGGCCGCCCGCATACCCCGTGAGGCTCCCTCCGGTGCCCACCACCCGGTGGCAGGGAATGATGATGGAGATGGGGTTATGCCCCACCGCGCCGCCCACGGCCTGCCCGGACATGCTGGGCCGCCCCATCCGGGCGGCCGCCTTTTTTGCGATTTCCCCATAGGTTATCGTGTGTCCATAGGGGATCTCCAGCAAGATGCCGAAAATCATCTGCCGGAAGCTGCTGCCCGCGGGCCGCAGGGGCAGGTCGGAAACCGCCGGTTTATTCCCGGCAAAGTAATCGTCCAGCCAGGCTTTTGCAGTCTCCAAAACCGCCGGGCAGCCCTCGGACGCCTCTCCCGCCAGCGTCGCGCCATAGTATTTCTGGCCTTCCAGCCAGAGTCCCGTCAATGCTTCTCCATCGCTGGCCAGCAGCAGCCGGCCTACGGGAGAAGCATAGCTCGCGGAATACCACATAATCTTTCTCCTTTTATCTTTTGCCGTTCCGGGCGGGGACAAAAGCCCCGCGGCTCTCTTCCGGGATACACCGGCCCCGGATTCCTCCATTGCGAAAAATCAGATCGCCTTATTCCTGTTCCCCATCGCCCGCCATGGTGTTGATGATGGGCTTGGGCGTCGCGTTATAAACCTTTGTATAGGGCGGGACGGAACTGAGCAGCCAGACGTTTCCGCCGATGACGCTGTCATGCCCCACCGTCACATCGCCGCCCAGGATGGTGGCGCCGGCATAGATGACCACATTATCCTCGATGTTGGGATGGCGCTTGACTCCCTTGATGGGATTGCCGTTTTCATCCAGCTCAAAGCTCTTGGCCCCCAGCGTCACGCCCTGATACAGCTTGACATTTTTACCGATGACGCATGTTTCCCCGATGACCACGCCCGTGCCGTGGTCGATAAAGAAATGCTCGCCGATCTGTGCGCCGGGATGGATGTCGATGCCCGTCAGCTGGTGGGCATATTCCGTCATAATCCGCGGAACGAGGGGCAAGCCCATGACAAAGAGCTGATGGGCCATGCGATAGACGCTCACGGCCTCCACCGACGGATAGCTCAGGAGGATTTCCTCCGTATAGAGGGCGGCGGGATCGCCCTCATAGGCCGCCTTGATATCCTGGGTCAGCATGCGCCGGATCTCCCCCAGGCTCTCCATAAATTCCACAGTCATGGTGTCCGCCCGCTGGGCGCACTCCGCGCCATGGCAGCTTCCCTTTTTCTCCAGCTGGCATTTGTTCATGAGAACGTCCTTGATGATCCCATTGAGCAGGCGGGTCGCCGTGTTCAGCCGGTCCAGCACCTGAGAGCTGAGGTAATCCGCATTTTCCATCTCGCGCTCATAGAGGCTGGGAAACAGCGCCGCTTTCAGCTCCCCCAGCAGCTCCACCACCCGGCCCTTCATGCCAAAGCCGCTGATGTTTTCCCGGAGAAACTGCCGGGCGTTGATCTCCACCAATTCGTCCGCTACACTCTGGGATTTAAAGCGCATCCAATCACTGATATTGCTCATAAAATTTCGGTTTCCTTCCGGTTTTTCATTTTTCGTCCTATACATTTATTCTAGGATAAAGTATAATAGTTGTCAAACGCGAAAAATGTGAAGGAAAAAGGAGAGATTTCTATGCCGATTAACATACGCGCCGACCTTCCGGCGGCCAAAACACTTTCCGAGGAGGGCATCTTCGTCATGACGGACGAGCGGGCCAGCCATCAGGATATCCGCCCGCTGAAAATCGGTATTTTGAATCTGATGCCCACAAAAATCGAAACCGAGACGCAGCTTCTCCGGCTCATCGGAAATTCCCCGCTGCAGGTGGAAGTCGTTCTCATCCGTCCCAAGGATCATGTGGCCAAAAACACCTCGCATGAGCATCTGCGCACGTTTTATACTACCTTCGACGCCATCAAGGATTCTAAGATGGACGGCCTGATCATCACGGGGGCGCCGGTGGAGCAGCTGCCCTTTGAAGAGGTGGATTACTGGGATGAGCTTACCGAGATCATGGATTGGAGCAAGAAAAACGTCTTTTCCACCCTGCATATCTGCTGGGCGGCCCAGGCGGGGCTATATCATTACTATGGCATTCCCAAATACGCCCTGGATAAAAAGATTTTCGGCGTATTCCGCCATCAGGTGACCGACCACAGCGAGCAGCTGACCCGGGGGTTTGACGACGTGTTCTACGCTCCCCATTCCCGCCATACCGGCGTCCGGCGGGAAGATATTGAAAAAAATCCCAAGCTGAAGATTATCGCCGAATCCCCGGAAGCGGGCGTCTATCTCGTCTCCGCAAAAAAGGGCCGGCAGATTTTTGTCACCGGCCACAGCGAATATGACCCCAACACTTTGAAATGGGAATATGACCGGGATATCGCCAAAGGGCTTTCCATCGACGTTCCCAAGAACTACTATCCCGGCGACGATCCTGCAAAGGCGCCGGTCGTCCGCTGGCGCGGCCATGCCAACCTGCTTTTCTGCAACTGGCTCAACTATTATGTCTATCAGGAAACCCCCTATAACGTCCAGGAGATTTCCGAACATCAAGAATAGAATCCCGGAGATATGGAAAAAGCGCCGCACGGCGCTTTTTCTATGCCCCCAGATATTCTTCCAGGCAAATTCCCCGTTCCCAAATCTCTGTCGCCGCCTCCACTCCCACATAGCGGTAATGCCACGGCTCATAGATCACCCCGGTGATATGCTCCTTTCCTTCGGGATAGCGGAGGATAAAGCCATAGCGGTGCGCATTTTCTGCCAGCCATCTTCCCTCCGGTGTCTCCCCATAGGCATCGTTGGCCGTCTCGTGGTTCTCGGATAAAATATCCAGGGCCAGCCCGGTGGTGTGTTCACTCATACATCCGGGCATAGCCTTTACCGGATTGGTATAGGGGTCGTCGCCATAGCAGGGGTCCTGCCTGCGCCGCGCCTGCCACAGCTTTTCCTGATAGGCGATGGAGCGATAGGCGCTGGAGATCTTATATCGGCCGATCCCCTCCGCCCGGGCCGCCAGAAACATCCTTTTTGCCGCTTCCCCCGCCTCCCGGTTGACTGACCCTTCGCCGTTGACCAGCACGACCTCGTCGCCAAAAATCTCCGCCTGAGTCACTAACCCTTCCGGGCGGTCAAAGGGCACCGGGTTTTCCCAGTTCACCAGCAGCAGCGTTCCTTCGGCGCGGGGGGCTGTCTGCCGGGCCATCGCTGCCGCTGCGGGCGACACTGTTCCCCCTTGGGATACGATCACTGTCCGCCCCTCCTCCGCCCGCGGCGGGAAAAGGAAATGTATCCCCAACAGTACCGCTCCCGTCAGGAGAAGTCCCAGAAGAATCCGGGTCAACAGAGCCGTTAAATTTACCCTGTCTGTCCATTTTTCCCGCGGCACTTGTGTCTTTGGTTCCTGCATTTCTTTTTCCTCCTTCGTGCATTATATCCCCTGTTTTTTCGCAAAACAAAACAGGCCCGGCATTTTTCTCTCCATGCCTGCTTTTCCAAACCATCTTTTTTAGCAGGGATTTTCGTTTTACATATACCCGCGCCGCGCTTTTGCAAAAAAACAGCGGCTGCGTCCTTCTCCGCGTTTCCATCCCCTCGATGCCAAAGGTTGTCCCCTATCCGGGCATGGAACCCTTCCGACAATACAATTTTGTGATTTTTCCGGGGAAAAATCAATTGTTTTGGAAGAATGTTGACGAAAAATATACATTATTTTGGCGGGATATATAACTATATAGATTATAATTTATATCGTTTATTTCCAGCATTTTGTGAACAGAATACAATAGTAGCATCAACCGAAAGAAAGCAGGCTGAGATGTACTATGGAACTTAGTTATGAAGCCATTGGAAAACGAATCCGCAAAGCAAGGCTTCGCCGGGAAATGACACAGGATAAATTGGCAGCCCTCTGCGATCTGTCCACCCAGCACATCAGCAACATTGAACATGCACATACAAAATTAAGTCTGCCGGCGCTCGTCAGTATCGCCAATGCCCTGCATGTCAGCGTAGACGAGTTGTTATGCGATTCTATCTATAAATCCAAATCCGTTTTACAGGACGACTTTGCCCGGATTTTTCAGGAGGCTTCGGATACGGAAACAAAGTTTCTTCTGGAATCTGCCCGGGCAGTGCATGCCGCCTATGGGCGCATTTTCCCCAACGATAAAAACTAGCGCATATGGAGAAAAGGCCGCTTTTTCAGCGGCCTTTTTTTATTTTTCACTTCCCAGATAAAGGGTGCTCAATCCGGTTTCCTGATCCAGATTGGCCAGGCCAAAAACCAGAAGGGCCTCGTCAATCTCCTGCTCCTCCGCAAAGGCATAGAGATCCTGTCGGTAATACCGGGGGTCGATCATCTCGATCACCTCATAGTGATGCGCCAGCAGGGGAACCAGGGTGTGGGCATAGCTGTCCTTGATGACCAGCAGCTTTCTTCCGTTGCCCGCACCCGTCCGGATGGTCACGCGGGCATGGTTCCCGTCCAGAAACACGGCATAGGGATCGTATCCCTCCAGCTGCTTTTGACTATACAACCCAGGAATTGTCTCGCCCGTATCCTGAATGGTCATCGCCGCCGAAAATTCTTCCCTGGGGAGCAGGATATCAATGGAGTCCGGGGCATCTGTCAGCCGCCCGGCCTTGGCATAATAGGTACCGTAAAAATTCCGGGAAACCGTCTTTGCCGTGAAGGCGTCCCGGGGCAGCGGATCAAATCCCAGGGCCTCTCCGGCCTTTTGATAGAGCACAAAAGCCCCTTCCATGGTCATATGGTGATCCAGCCGGAAATACAGCCCCTCCCCGCCTTCCCGAAGGCTTGGCAGGGCGTCGGCAGTCTCAACCCGGCTGCCGCAGAGCTTCTCCGCCTCGCCAATGAGTGCGTCCTGCTGCGTAACCGGCGCAAAGGCCGGCAGCTTTTCGGGATAAGCCCCGGCGCTGGTGGGCACCGGGAGAAAAACCGTCTTTCCATGAAAGTTCTCGCCAAACCGGCGGATATAGGAGAGATTCTCCTGCCATTTCTCCCGGGAAAAATCCGCAAGCCCATCCAAAAGATATCCGTCTTTTCCAAAATAGAGGCCGTTGTTTTCCTTTTTTTGCAGAAGCTCCTCGGCCGTTCCCTTTACGCTGATGAGCACATCCCGCAGGGGAAACTGATCCTGGGCATAGCTTTCAAATTTTTTGGTGAATTCACCGGAAAACAACGCATTCAGGCTCCATTTGGGCAGCTTTGCCAAGTTCCGCCGCTCCCTTGGGGAAAATCCTCGGTCCGGCAGGAGCAGACCTGCCAGACTGCCGCCCAGGAGCAGGCAGGCGAACAATATTGCCATTGTCTTTTTCATCACACGTCTCCTCAGAACCGGAAATAGAGAAAAGGATTAAAGGACGCATCCACCAGATACGCCACGCACAGGCCGAACAGCAGGACATACCCCAGGCACAGGGCCGCCTGTCCTCCCCGGTTTTTCATCCATTTTTCAGCGAGGCCGCTGCACCACCGCTCCCATGGCAGCTGAACGGCGATCAGAAGCAGGAACAGCAGGCCGTAGTTTGAGAGGGTATACAGGGCGTTCCCACTCCAGAGAGGGCCGGAAAAGAGGCTTTGCCAATAGGAAAATGCCGATGGCAGGCTATTGCAGGCAAAGAGCACCCATCCCAGAAGCACCACCAAAAGAGCATAGCCATGGCGCACCAGGCCGCCGCCCTTTCCGGGGATCTTCTCCAGCCAGCCGGATAAAAAGAGCTTTTCCATTGCGATGAATACGCCGAAATATGCTCCCCAGGCCACAAAATTCCACTCCGCGCCGTGCCAAAGCCCGGTGAGCAGCCAGACCACCGCCAGATTCCAAACCATCCGTCCCCGGCTGCATCGGCTCCCTCCCATGGGAAAATAGACATAGTCCCTAAACCAGCTCCCCAGGGTAATATGCCAGCGCCGCCAGAATTCCGAAATGCTGGCCGAGCGATAGGGCGCGCGGAAATTTTCAGGAAAATCAAATCCCATCATCTTTCCCAGCCCGATGGCCATATCCGAATAGCCGCTGAAATCAAAATAGATCTGCAGGGCAAAGGCCCCGATCCCCAGCCATGCTCCCAAAACCGAATCCGCTCCGCCCCGGGCCGCCTCCCAGCAAAGGCCGATGGGGTTGGCCAGCAGCACCTTTTTTGCCAGGCCGCGGATAAACCGCATCGCCCCTTCCCCCACGCCGTCCAGGGTGATCCTTCGGTTTTCCAGCTGCGCCGCAATATCGCTGTAGCGGACAATCGGCCCGGCAATAAGCTGGGGGAACATGGATACAAAAGCGCCAAAGGCAATGATGTTTTTCTGCACAGGCGCGGTTCCCCGGTATACATCGATGGAATAGGACATGGTCTGGAAGGTATAAAAAGAAATCCCAATGGGCAGAGGCAGGGACGCAAAAGAAACGGGAATCCCCACCGCCGCCAGATTTTGCGCAATAAAGCCGCTGTATTTAAAGAATCCCAAAAGCCCCAGATTGGCGGCGATGGAACAAAAGAGCGCGAGCTTGCTGATTCCGCTGCCCCGGTACCGATGAATCACGCGCCCCGCCGTATAGTCCACCAGAATGGAAAACAGCATGAGCAGGATATAGACCGGCTCGCCCCAGGCATAGAAAATCAGGCTCACCACCAGAAGCACCAGATTTTTCAGCTTCCAGGGAACCAGATAATACAGCGCCAGCGCCGCCGGCAGGAAATAGAATAGAAAGGGAATCCCGCTGAATACCATATTGCCAAAAAGGGCGCTTTTTCAGCGCCCTCCTCCCGTCTTCAGATTATTTCGCCGCGCCCAGGATAGCCTGCTCCACCGCCTCGGGATTGTCGTAGGTAATATAATATACGAGCGTTCCCTCACGCTTTAAAATCGTGTTCTGCACCTTTTCATACTGGTCGGGCAGATATTGCTTCCAGGTCTCCTCCTGCCCTGCCAGAACCTCTTTTAGCTGCTCTTCGATGGTTTTTGCGGCCTCCTCGTCTGTCGCCCGGATGACATAGATCAGATCCGAACGGACGTTCATCAGCGCCTGGATATACAGGCCGGATTCCATGCCGTCCGCCTGGAGCGCCGAAGGGGGAATCTCTTCCATGCCCTCGGGCAGGTTCTGCACGGCATATCCGGGGAAAGCGCCGTCGGCATATTCACTTTCCGCAATGCCGCCCTGGACGCCGTCGGCCTTGAGAACGCCGTGAATGGCCTCCCGCACGGCCTCCATACTTCCCGCCGCAGGCTGGGAAGCCTCGGGAGAAGCCGCAGGAGTCTGCGGCGATGCAGACGCCCCGGCAGAGGGCTGGGCATTCGCGCTGGGCGTACCGCTGGGGGCCGCTTCCGGCGGCGCCGCACATGCGGCAAGACAAAATGCGCATACAAGGGCCATCGCCCCGGCAATTACTCGGTTTCTTTTCATCATACTCTCCTTTTGCCCGTCGGTTCCGCGTTTTTTCCGGCCCCAACATCGTTCTGATATAGTAAGGACGGAGCCTGCAATCGCTCCGTCCCATTAGTATACCACAAAAGTCCCGCGTTTAGGCGTCGGTTTTCAAATCTTTGGCGTGAAGCGCCATCACCTCTTCCAAAACCTCCAGAGCCCGGTCCAGCTGTTCCAGCGAATGGGCGGCGGAAATCGAGAAGCGCAGGCGGCTCTGCCCCTTAGCTACTGCGGGAAACACCGCCGGAGGAACGAACACACCCCGTTCCAGCATTTCAGAAGAGATCTGGAAAGCCAGGTCGTCCGGCCCGATCATCACGGGCACAATGGCGGATTCCGCCGCACGGCAGGTATCAAAGCCCCGCTCCTTGGCCCCCTTCACGAAATGGGCGATGTTCGCATGGAGCTTGGCGGGCAGATGGTTATCCCGCCGGATGATCTCCACCGATTTTTTGCAGGCCGCCGCCAGGGGCGGACTGATTCCGGCCGTAAATACAAAGCCGGGCAGGGAATATTTGAGATAGTCGACAAGCGCCCTGCTCCCGGCGATATAACCGCCGCAGGTGCCCAGCGCCTTGGAGAGCGTCCCCATTTTGATATCGATATCCGTCGGGTTCAGATGGAAATAATCGTCCACGCCGCCGCCGTTTTCGCCGATGACTCCGCTGGAATGCGCCTCATCCACCATCAGGAAGGTGTGATATTTATTTTTCAGGCGGACAAACTCCGGCACGGGGGCAATGTCTCCATCCATGCTGTAAACGCCCTCTACCACCAGCAGAACCTTCGTATATTTCCCCTCGATATTTTGGAGCATGGATTCCAGCGCCGCAATATCGTTATGGGGAAAGGCTTTGCTCTCCGCCCGGGAAAGCTGGGTGCCCTGGACGATGGAATTATGGGAGAGGGAGTCATAGAGAATGAGATCCCCTTCCCCGCAGAAGTTGCCGATAAAGGTCAGGTTGGTGGCATATCCGCCCGTCAGCACCACGGCGGCTTCCGTGTGCTTCCATGCCGCAATGGCCTCCTCCAATTCCTGATAGAGCGTCTTTTCCCCGGCCAGCACCCGGCTGCCGCTGGCGGAGGTGCCGTATTTCTCCACAGCCTCCACGGCCGCCGCCACAGTTTCCGGATGGCCGGAAAGGCCCAGATAGTTATAGGATCCCAGGTTAATGACCTCCCGGCCATTTACCAGGCTGGTGTCCCGGATGAGGCTGTCATGGGCCACAAAATAGGGATTGCTGGAGAGCTGCATATTTTCTTCAAACCGCTGCTGCAGCTCGGCATATTCCCGCGTCTTTTTAAAGTCCCATACCCGCTGCGCCGTTTTTGTTTCCCGGATCGTCTGGGACGCGGGCGCGCTTTCCTGGGCATCGTCTCCGCCATAGAGCTTCTTATAGAGCAGCTCGGCGATCTGCTGGACGTTCACCGCTCCGGCGAATTCGGCATCTGAAATGAAAATTCCGTATTTTTCCTCCAGCTGGGCAATGACGCCGATCACCGACAGGCTGTCGCCGCCCAGATCCGTCACGAAGTGGTCAAAATCCCCAATTTCAGATTCGTTTAGGATGAGCACTTCGGCAAACACCTTGCGGACATCCTCTTTAATCTGGGTAAACCGCTCGTCTGTAATGGCAGAGGAACCCTGGGATTTCTCCGCATCCGCTCCCTCCAGTTTCTGCAGGGTCAGATTCAGAACGCGATAGCTCCACTTTCCCTCTTCAATGAGCTTTTTCAGCTTCTGCCGCTGCACCTTGATGCCGTTGGCCACCGGCAGGGGGTGATCCGAAACCAGCACCTTGCGCACCTTTTTATACATAGGCAGCGCGATATTCACATCCCCGATATATTCCGCCAGCTGGGCGATGGTCTGCGCGTCGGCATCTTCCGCCAGCTGCAGAATAAGCATGATCTCCTCATAGGGCGCGCCGGTGTCGATGCCCGCCGCTGTGAACTGGGCAACGCCCGGCATTTCAGAGAAATAGTCCTCCAGCTCGTCGGGATAGACATTCTCACCGGATTCGTTGATGATGACTTCCTTGAGCCGCCCTTCAATGAACAGGCGTCCGTCCTGGATCCGGGCGATATCGCCCGTGGCAAACCAGCCGCCGTTTTCCTGGCTGCGGGGGATATACTGCCCATCGACCATGCGCCCGGAATGCAGCGATTCGCCGCGGATGAACAGCTCGCCTACGTTATCCCCCCTGCCAATCGGCTCCACTTTATATTCGATGGAATGGAACGGCTCGCCTACGCTGCCCTCCATCCGCTTGTCAATCTCCTGGCTCAGCTCCACAGAGGTGATGCCCGCCTCGGTCATCCCAAAACCGTTATAGAGAGGATAGCCCACGGCGTTGATGGTCTTTAAGGTTTCCGGGAGGATATGGCCGCCGCCATTGATGAGGAAGCGGATGCTGCCGCCCACCAGATTGCCCTGGACCCCCTTGAAAATCGAGGCGCCCACCATCTTCCGCCCCGGCCGCTTCATATTGCGCTGCAGGCGCATGCTCAGCCGGCTCATGCGGGCAAACAGCTTTTCCTGCTTTTCGCCGCCCTGCTTCACCTTGCGCAGGATGCCCTGGGCCACATTATTCCAAAACAGCGGCACGCAGAAAATATGCGTTACTTCATGGCGCTTGCAGGCATCCATGATATTTTTGGGATTGCGGTCCTTCAGATAGACAATGGTTTTTCCAAAAAAGGAAAACCACATATACACCGCCACAAAGCCAAAAATATGATGCAGAGGCAAAAAGGCCAGGTTTTTCAGCGGGCCGTCCGACGCATCATACATGATGTCCTCATTGTTTCCGAGAAAATAGCGGGCGTTATCCATCTGGTGCCCCATAGCGGCTCCGTCATAGACAAATACCTTAGCCGTTCCCGTCGTTCCCGAAGTGCAGAGAGCCACCCGGTCGGCCCAATCCGGCGCAAAGTCCGGCGCCGCCTGCTTTTCCAGCAGGCTTTCCAATCGCAACACCTCATATCCCAGGTATTCTCCCGCATCCTCCTCGGTAATGATGCCGACGGCGCCCGCCTGATCCAGCAGATTCAGCGTTGCTTCGGGTTCGGCGCGGACATCCAGCAGAACGGGCTGAAAGCCCGCCATCAGAATACCCCAAAAAACCGAGGGCCAATGGGGGCTGTTTTCCATCTTGAGCCCGATAAAGCTCCCTTTTGGCTCATCCACGGCCTCCAAAAGGGCCGCTGCCGCGTTTCGCGCTTCCTGCCCGGTTTCCCGGTAGGTCAGCTTTGCGATTTCATCCTGCGCATCCAGATATTCCGCGGCTGTGGCATCGCCATAGCCCATCATGATATCAAAGATATTCCGATAGGAATAATCGCGGGAAAGTTTCTGCAAAACTTCCAAACAGTCCTTGTTCATGTTTCGCTCCTTCATGATAAAAAAGATAAGTGCGTTTCCCCCGTTTGGGGAAAAATAATAAAAGTTCAATTTATTTTATCATGAATGAGGGGTTCTTGCAATTCTCCCGCTATGCCGCAAAACTCCGGTTTTTCACCACCCGCGTCACCATCACCGTCATATCGTCCTTTGCTTCCCCGCCGTCGATGCCCAGGGCCATGGAGAGGATGCGGTCGGCAATTTCCTGGGTACTGCGCAGCTTAGCCGCCTCCAAAATCGTTTCAAACAGGGCGTCGCTCGCGTTTTCCAGATCCGCAATCCCATCCGAAAACATGATGATTAAGTCGCCGTTTTCCACCTTCATGTTATAAACCGCCGGCCGGAATTCATCCAGGATACCGATGGGCAGTGTGCCCGCCTGTAACTTTTTGATGGTGTTGCCCCGGATCAGATAGGAATGGGGCGCGCCGATCTTGGTGAATTTTGCATTTCCATCGATGAGATTGATCATGCAGAGGTCCATTGTGGAAAAAATTTCATCGCTGCTGCTCAAAAGGAGCAGTTTGTTGATGGCATCCAATACGGTCTTATCGTCGAAATTTGCCTTATAAAAATCCTCCATCAGGGAGACGGCGGCGCTGGATTCCTGGGCGGCCCGCTCGCCGCTTCCCATGCCGTCGCATAAAAGCAGCATAAACCGGCCGTCCCGCAGCCCTTCAAAAGAATAGGCGTCGCCCGAAACCTTGCTTCCTTCCTTCTTCATCCGGGAAATGCCGCTCTGCAGGCTATAGGCCTTGGCCTGCTCATAGCGCAGGCGGCAGTATTTCCGCCCCGTGCAGGGGCCCAGATCCTGCATCTGCATGGGAACGCCGCAGGCCTCGGAGATCACCCGCTGCACCCGGGTCCGGCAGAGCTCCTGCCCATGGCAGTTTTTCAAAAGCAGGTTTACCTGGATATTTCCGCCGCAGATATAGGCGCAGACCTCCTTGGCAGAGATCCCCGCGCCGTCCAGGCCGATGCGGATCTCTTCTTCCAGATCCGGGCGGAATTCCAGATCGATCTGCACTTCCTTTAACAGCGAATCGATCACCCGGGAAACGCCGTTGAGCTGTTCGCCCACCATAGCCCGGCTCTCCACAATCTTGCTCTCCCATTTGCTGTTGGTACGGTATTTTTCAAACACGCTCCGGGCCGCCTTGATGAGCCGTTCGGGATAGATACACTTTTTTTGGAAGGCCTGTCCCAGATCCCGTTCATAGATATTCCCGTTTTTATCATATTTTTCATAGAGCTTTTGCATCAGGGCATAGGTCTTTTCCAGATCCTCATCCCAGCAGCTCCGGCAGAACATGCAGGAAGCGCAGCACTTTTCGGGAATGGTTCCGATCATATAGGAGATGCTCCCCGTCTCTTTGTTTTTGCTGGCTGAATCCGCAAAAATCCGGGACGCATTGGCAAACACCCGGGAAATTTCCTTGAGTCGCCCGGTGGTCAGCTCCCGGAAGCGTTCCAGATGCAGCTTCTGCTCATGGACACGCAGCAGGTTAACATCCACATATTTGCCGATGAACTCCAAAACGCTCTTGGGCGTGAACAGAAAGCCTGCCGTGCCCAGCAGGGCGTCGATGATGGGAAGGATGAGTGTGGCCGATTCCGCCGCATAAAAGGTCATGAAAAGGTTGGTTGCCAGAAAACCGATGGCGGTTCCCGGCCGTTTGAGCTTTTTGCATACGCCGCCCACCAGGGAGCAGATGCCCAGATTGGCCATATAAAGCGTGTCCGCCCCGCTGATGACGCAGGCCAGCCCCAGGGCCAGTCCCACGCCGGCGCCCACGGATGCGCCTCCCAGAAATCCCGCCATCAGGCAGAGATAAACGGCGACGATATTGCGCAGATATACGCCGAACACATGGATATCTCCCAACCCCAGCACACCCAGAATCGCCACAAAGAGAAGGCTGATGATCTCTTCATCGCTCAGAACCCGCCGCTGCCGGCTTTCGGCGAAAAAGCGGAAGGCGTTATGGAGCACCAGCACCATGAGCATGCAGAGCCCCATCTCTACCAGGGAGGACAGCGCCGCCAGCAGCAAGGAGAGCTTGAAGGCCAGCGTCCCGATGAGATAGGCAATTCCTGCCGCGATTATGGCAGTCAGCGGCCGCATGGGGAGCTTCAGACAGCTGGCCACGATCATCAATGCCGCCGCAATCCCCACCACGGCGAAATTGAATGCGATGTTGTCCATCTGCGAAATATAGGTGGCAAGGGCGGCCAGCACGCCGCCCAGGGCCATATAGGGGTTGATCCGGTCGGCATGGAGAAACGCCGCCAGAACATAGGCCACGCCAAAAGGCCAGATGCCGTCGCTGATGCGCACCCGGCCGATCAAAAATCCAGCCGCAAACACGATCCCCAGCGTCATCACACTGTGCAGCGTGACGTTGACCTCCATCTTTGCCTTTTGCCTCTCTCTTCGTAATTCCGCCATGGTTCCTTCCTCGCTTTTGTATCTTTTGTATATATATGGTTTTGTGTATCATTCATTCAATCACAAAAGCCTTCAGAAAGGTGTCGTCTGCCGCGGAGATTTACCCCGGTTTTTCGCGCTTTTTTCGGGTTTTCCGGTGTTTTTTTCTGTTTTCGCCCTTATTCGATCTGCTGCATGAGATTTTGCAGCTTTTGCCGCTGGGCCGCGTCCATCATGGGTGCCACCTGCCCGGCGAACTGCTCCAGCGCCTCCTTGGAGAAAGTGCCGTCCCGTTTTCCCTGCTCCACCGCGGCAAACAGCTGTTCCATCAGCTCATTTTCGCTTTTTCCTTCATACTGCGCGATCTGATCCCGCAGGGCATAGGCCGTGTCCCGCTGCTCCGGGGGGATTTTTTCCTCAATTTCCGGATCGACATTTTTCCCTTTGCCCTTTAAAAAACTTTTGAAATCTCTTGCCATCCGCAAAAGCCCTCCTTTGTTTTTTTCTGTCTATATATATTCTTTCCAGAGGAAAACCGTTCAACTTTTTTCCTGCGCCACATAAGATACTATAGGCACCTTATGCAAAGGAGGAATGCACATGCAGAATTTTTCATCCCATCGCCCGCCCCGCTCGGCGGTATACCAGCCGCCCCCGGCTTCGCAGCCGGAGGCGCCGTTTCCGGAGGAGCATCTGGCTGGCTTTTCGCCGCTTCTGGCTTCCCTCCTCTCCCTCACCATCAAAGACGGCCTATGCAACAAAACCGCCTTTCATCTGCTGCGGGATATCTATCCCTATGTCTCCTCCCCCGACCGGCAGACCATCGACGGCCTTTTGGAAATGCAGCAGATCGCCGGGGATATTGCTTCCCGCGGGCCGTATCACGGCCTCCAGCCCTATACCATGAAGCGCGCCCTCACCAATCGGGAAAAGCTCTTCGGGCTTTTGAAAGTGCTGCGCCGCTATGGCGGCCGGGAATCCGACGCCACTTTTACACAGCTGGAGCGGGCGCTGGATATCAATGACAAGATCCAGAAATATTCCGGCAAACCCGGCGGCCCGGCCCAGGATATGGCCTCTATGCTGGGTCTGCTTTCTCAGATGGGCGGCCCGAATGGCAGGCCCGGCGGCAAGGGAAATCCCGGTCCCATGGGAAATATGGGACAGATGGCGCAGATGATGGGCCAGATGGGGCAGATGCAGAACATGATGAAAATGATGGGCAATATGAAAAACATGGGGAACTCAGGCGCCGGCGGCAGCGGCATGGACCCCTCCATGATGGCCAGCCTCATGCAGATGATGAATGGAAACAAAACATAACTCCGGGAAAAACCGAAACCTCTTTGAAAAAAATGCGGGAAACGTCATTTCCAGCGGACATATTTTTTCCATCACAGCGTACCTTCTTTGGCCCGGGTATTTCAAATTTTTCCGTTTTCCTGCCATAACCGCCGGCAGATATATCCTGCCGTTTTTGCAGGGCAATACATTTTCCCCAGAATACGCTTCTTAAGGTGTTCCTTTCTTTGAAAAGAAAGGAACCAAAGAAACTTTCATGACTTGGGTTCTCTTTCCGGGATGCCCCGGCATCCCGTCCGAAGTTTTCTGGAAGGGCGGGAATTTCTTCAAAACTTCCAAAGGCTTTGCCCATCCTTTGAAAAGAAGGAACCAAAGAAACCTTTGTGACTTGGGTTCTCTTCCCGGGATGCCCCGGCATCCCGACGGAGGGTTTTGGCAGGGATGGAACCACTTCAAAATTTCCCAAGGTCTTGCTCCATTTTTTGAAAAGAATTGACTGCCAATAAAAAAACAGCGCGCTGTTGCACGCTGTTTTTTATATTCCCAGGAGCTTTATCCAACCCGTTTTTGGGTTTACGGGAATTTTCTTTTGAAAGGAACCCGGACGAGACTGCATACAAGAACCGTCTGCCGCTTTTTCCCGGGGCAGAGAAATACGGCAGGCAGAAACGCAGACCCCGCCGCCCGTTTTCTCTCTGCCAACTCGCCGCTCCCGGGCTTCCTGCCTTTAAAAGAGCTTTGCTGCCTGAAGGGCCAGACGGAGGGCGTTGGACGCCGCCACATAGCGGATATATTCCCGGCCATCCTTGCGCCGGCTGCCAAACTGGTGCCGGACAACCGTGGTCAACGGCTCACTGTCTACACCGATATATACAAGCCCGACCGGCTTTTCCGGCGTTCCGCCGCCCGGCCCGGCAATGCCCGTAACGGAAATCCCGATATCCGCCCCGGATAGTTTCCGAATCCCCGCCGCCATTTCAGCCGCCGTCTCCGGCGACACCGCACCATGGGCCGCGAGGGTTTCCTCCCCAACACCCAAAATCTGGCTCTTGATCCGGTTGGCATAGGAGCAGACGCCGCATTCAAACACCTCTGAGCTTCCCGGCACCTCGGTAATCCGTTTGGACACCAGGCCTCCTGTGCAGCTCTCGGCAGTGGCTACCATACGCTTTTTCTTCAAAAGCTCGGCCACCAGGGCATGCTGCAGATCCCCCACGTCCACGCCATAGACATATTCACTGTATTCCCGGCAGATGGCTTCCACCTCCGGCCGCAGGAGCGCCTCCGCCTCTTCCCGGGTTTTGGCCGAAGCCGTCACCCGGAGCAGCACCTCTCCCTGCTTGGCATAGGGAGCGATGGTAGGGTTTTTATGGGCCAGCATGCTCTCCCGCATCTGCTGCTCCAGGGCGCTCTCCCCAATCCCGATCATGTGGATGGAATGGGAGAGGATGATTTGCCCGGAATATTTCATCAAAAAAGGCCGCACGCCCTCCTGAAACATGGGCTGCATCTCCTGGGGCGGCCCGGGCAGGAGAATGGCAATCTTTCCCTCTCCCTCCACGGCCAGCCCCGGCGCCGTCCCGTTATGGTTGGCAAAAACCGTGGCGCCCTTGGGCATCATGGCCTGCTTTTTGTTGTTTTCCGACATCTTCATATTCCGGCAGGAGAAAAAGTCCTCCATAGCTTTGAGAGAAGGCTGGTTCAGCTCCATCTCCCGGCCGAAATAGCCCGCCACCGTCTCCTTGGTGAGGTCGTCATAGGTTGGCCCCAGCCCGCCGGTCATGATGACCAATTCCGCCCGGCCAAAGGCCTCTCCCAGCGCCTCTTTGAGCCGCCCGGGATTATCGCCCACCACCGTCTGGTGATAGACATTGATGCCCATCGCCGCCAGCTCCCGGGCGAGATACGCCGCGTTTGTGTTGACAATATCCCCCAAAAGCAGCTCAGTTCCCACGCATAGTATTTCCGCTTTCATCCTTGCGCCTCCTTCGTGTTTCTCGGGTTCAGTGTATCACGATTTTCCCCGTTTGGATAGCGCCCAGGTCTATTTTTTTATTTTGGGATTGAAGATCACCGCCGCCAGATATCCAAAGACAATGGCCGCGGTGATCCCCGCCGCTCCTGCCGTGATGCCGCCGGTGAACACGCCGAGAAATCCCTTTTCCCCAATGGCCTCAATAACCCCGGTGGCTAGGGAATAGCCAAACCCGGTCAGGGGAACGGTGGCCCCCGCGCCTGCAAATTCCACCAGGGGCTGATACAGCCCCAACGCCGTCAAAATCACCCCGGCCGTGACAAAGGCCACCAGAATGCGGGCAGAGGTCATGTTGGTCAGGGACAGCAGCAGCTGCCCGACGACGCAGATCAGCCCGCCCACCCAAAACGCGTTTACAAAATCCATAAAATCCATTCAGACATCTCCTCTCTCAATGGCCACGCCATGGGCGATTCCGGGAATGCTTTCCCCCTGCTGCGCGCTGGTGGGGGAATGAAGCGCGCCGGTGGCGACAAACAAGATCCGCCGGATACGTCCCGCCTGCATCTCGTCCAGCAGATAACCGTTCAATACGCTGGCGCTGCATCCGCAGCCGCTGGCCCCGCAATAGACCTTCTTCAGCCCGGCATACAGGGAAGCGCCGCAGTCGTAATGCACTTTGGAAAGATCTGTTCCGCTCACCTGCTTCGCCAAATCGATGAGAAGTTCGGAACCAAAGGTTCCCAAGTCTCCGGTGACGATTTTGTCATAGTAATCCGGCTCCAGGGAAAAATCCTCCAGATGGTTCAGGATGGTTTCCGCCGCCGCAGGCGCCATCGCCGCTCCCATATTGTTGGCATCCGTCACGCCAAAGTCCACGACATTCCCAATCGTCGCCCGCCTGATGACCGGGCATCCCGGGTCGCCGAGGTCGTTGGCGTCGGAAAGCAGGCTGGCCCCTGCGGCTGTTGCCGTATTCTGGCCGGTGGGCGGTTTGGGTGTGCCCAACTCCAGAGGGAAGCGGAACTGCCGCTCCGCCGCGCCGAAATGGCTGCTGGTGGCGCATAGGACATGGCTGGCAAAGCCGCCGTCCACGATCATGGAACCGACGGCCAGGGATTCTGCCATGGAAGAGCAGGCGCCATACAGCCCCAGATACGGGATATCCAGATCCCGGGCGGAAAAACTGGCGGAAATGATCTGGTTCAAAAGATCGCCGCCCACCAGGAAGTCGATATCCCGGGAGCTTTTCTTTCCCTTCTCTATGGCCTTTTTCGCCGCTTCAAAAAAGAACTTTCTTTCCGCCTTTTCAAAAGAATCCTCGCCCCAGAGGGCATCGCTGGCCAGAATATCAAAATGGCGGGCCAGAGGGCCTTTTCCCTCCATCACGCCGCCGACGCAGCCCCGGCCGATGAGATAGACCGGCTTCTCAAATGCGACGCTTTGGGCGCCGCGGTGTTTCTTGCTCATTCGTCTCCTCCTCACAGGGGCGTCGCCACGCCGCAGGCATGGAGGATGAAATAGACGATCCCCACCAGCACCGACGCACTGATGCCATAGACAAGCACCGGCCCGGCGATGGAAAACAATTTGGCTCCCACGCCCAGCACCATGCCCTCCCGCTTATACTCCATGGCGGGGGACACGATGGAATTGGCAAAGCCGGTGATGGGCACAATCGACCCCGCACCGGCAAAATTTCCAAGGACGTCGTAGAGTCCCAGCCCGGTGAACAGTGCGCCCAGAAATACCAGCACCATAGCCACAAAAGCCGCCGTCCCCTTATCGTCCAGGAGCAGCACCTCCTGGGCCAGCAGCCGGAGGCCCTGTCCAACCGTGCAGATCGCGCCGCCGACAAAAAATGCCTTGATACAGTCCAGAAACACTTTGCTTTTGGGCATTTTCTGCTTCACATATTCGTTATAATTCTTGATTTTTATGCTCTTGTTGATATCCATTCCCTTACTCCTTCTGCTCCCGGCTCGCCTGCTGCCCGGCTGCATCCGGCCGCCGGATCTCGTTTTCTCCGGGGCTGTTTTTTCCATGCAGATCTTCAATGGGAATCCTCTGATAGTCTTGCATCTTCTGCCTCCTTTGCCGATAGGTCCCTTTTTTTGTTTTTTCCTAGTATGGCAAAATCCGGCGGCTTTTATTCTTTTTGCGTCCTCCCCTTGGCATAGAAAAAAGGAAAGGGCATATTCCCTTTCCTTTTTCCCGCAAACACGTTCTGCCTTTGACAGGTCTGTTCCGATATTGCATGTATTTCTTCCTATAAGAAGCGGCGGATCGCAACGACCAGATTCTCTTCCATTTGAATCAGGCGTTTTGTGAAGCTCTTGGCCGTTTCGCTGGCGGCCTTATATTGGTTTAAATATCTGCTTAGGGATTTTACTCCCATATTGCAGCCATCCGTGATGAGATCGGCCGCTGTCTCATCGGATGCGTCCATGGCCAGTTTGACATTGGTTTTCATCCAGGACATTCCTTTGGCCATGGGGTTGGGTTCTTTCCCATCGTCATGGGCCTGCTCCAAAAGACTCTGTATTTCTTCCCCCAGCTTTTCATGCCCTGTTCTGCATTCTCTGAGCGCCTCGCGGAATTCTTGGTCATGCACTGCCTCCAAAACCTCATCAATGGATGCGACTCCCATTTTGATTCCGGTGTCGCATTCCCGCAGCAGCTTTATCGTATCCGGCTCGATCATTGGCTGTTTTGCCTCCTTTTCTATACTCTACAGCCAGTATCCCCCATATCCGGCGTTTTATCCTGCCAAAGGTCATTCCGCCGCCTTTTTGAGTTTTTCCAGCGTCTTGCCCAGCAGGCGCGAAACCTGGACCTGGGAAACGCCGATGATCTGTGCAATCTCGCTTTGGGTTTTATCCCGGAAAAACCGGAGAAGAATGATCTGCCGTTCCCGCTCACTGAGCTTTTCCAGCAGCTCTTTTATAAGAAGCTGGTCGATCACCTGGCTGCCGCCGTCGTCCTTGAGCGTATCCAGCAGGGTGGATTCGCTTTCTTCAAAGACCGGTTCATCGAGAGAAACCGGATCCTTCACGGCATCCAGCGACTGCACAATATCTTCCTTTTCAATGCCGGTAGTCTGGGCGATCTCTTCGATGGTCGGGTCGCGTCCCTGTTTCTTTTTAAAGGCGTCCATGGCGCGGTAGATCTTCATGGCGTTTTCCTTCAGATAGCGGCTCACCTTGATCATGCCGTCATCCCGCAGAAACCGCTTGATCTCCCCGGAAATCATGGGGACGGCATAGGTGGAGAATCGGACGTTATACTGGGTGTCATAGCCCGCAATGGCTTTTAAAAGGCCCATGCTCCCAATCTGCATCAGATCCTCAAAATCCACGCCCCGGTGCAGATAGCCTCGGACGATGCTCTTCACAAGGGCGATATTTTTCAGAACCAGGGTTTCTTTTGCCGCCGCGTCGCCATGCTGGGCCGCCCGGATCAGGGCGAGAGTCTCCTCATGGGTTAGCAGTCCGCTCATTTTTTCGCCTTTTGAAATTTTTTGACCATCGTCACCTTGGTGCCCTGTCCCACCACAGAGGAAACGAACATCTGGTCCATAAACGTCTGCATGACGGTAAATCCCATGCCGGAGCGCTCTTCCCCGGCAACCGTCGTATAGAATGGCTGAAGCGCGCTTTCCAGGTCGGGAATACCGCAGCCATAGTCCTCCACCTCGATCACCAGCTGATCCTCCTGCAGGGCGCCCCGCAGAACCACCTTCCCCACTTCGCCGGGATAGGCATGGACGATGACATTGGTCACAGCCTCAGACACCGCTGTTTTGATATCCGCAATCTCCTCCATCGTCGGGTTTACCTGCGCGGCAAACGCCCCGGCGCAGACCCGTGCAAATCCTTCGTTCTCCGAAATCCCCAAAAAGCTCAGTTCCATTTTGTTTTCCGTTTTCATCTTTCCTGCCCCCGTTATTTCACCTTTTTGATAATCTGGTATAGCCCTGCCAGCCGGAAAACCTTGTCAATCTGCCGGTTTAGATTGGTCACGCAGAGCTCCGCGCCGTTTTTCTTCAGTTTTTTATAGCGTCCCAGGATCAGCCCGATCCCTGAACTGTCCATCAAATTGACCTCGCTGAAATCCAGAATCAGCCGGTCGGGCTGCTCATCCCCAATGAGCTTGTCCATTTTTCTGCGCAGCGCCTCAGCGGTATGATGGTCAATCTCCCCTTTCAGGCGCAGTGTTTTCTGTTTTTTTGCTGTTTGAATCTGCATGGTTTCACTCCCCCATCTTGGTCATTCTCTAGAAATTCTTCCCAGCTCGGAAATTCCCTCCCACGAAAACCGGCTTGTTTTGTTCCCTGCTGTCTTTGTTTGTCATTTCTTCCAAAAATTCACCAATGTATTTTTTCCCTCTCTGGCAACACTATGTTTTGAAGTATTTTTGAGGGAGGGAAAGAAGGCCAATGGCAGAACATGAGATCAAGGAAAAAAGAGGTACATTCCGAAAAATCGCCAAAATCAGCGCACTTTCCCTATTAGTATTGACAATTTCCTCCATTGTATTCGTCCTTTGCTATTTAGCGGGCATAAAAGAATGGCAGACCTTCGATCCGGCGGTTATCGCCCGGGATATGCAGCGTTCCACTTTCCTCTATGATAAAAACGGCGAGCAGTTTGCCGCCCTCTCGGGCAGCGAACGGCGCTATTATGTTTCCTTGGAGGATATCCCCGAATATGTCCGCGGCGCGTTTCTGGCCGTGGAGGACAGCCGCTTCTATGAGCATAACGGCATCGATATCGTCCGAATTTTGGGCGCGCTGGTGGAGGATATCAAAAGCGGCAGCATCAAGCAGGGGGCCAGCACCATATCCCAGCAGCTCATCAAGCATTCCACCCTGGTTTTTGACCAGGATATCAGCCGAAAACTGACTGAAATCATGATGGCCTTTAAGCTGGAGGACATGTATTCCAAGGATGAAATTCTCGAGCTGTATCTCAACCAGATTTATTTCGGCGCCGGCGCCTATGGCGTGGAGACCGCCGCCCAGACCTATTTCTCTAAATCTGCCAGTGAGCTTACCCTGTCGGAAGGGGCTCTCCTGTGTGGAATTGTCAAATCCCCGTCCAAATATGCGCCGCATCTGCATATGGACAACGCTCTGGAGCGGCGGGATCTTGTGCTGGAACAGATGCTGAAAAATGAAATCATCACCCAGGAGGAATATGACAGCGCCGTTAGCGAAACCATTACTCTCCATATGAATACCGACGAGGATTATCCCTATGGCTATTACACGGATATGGTGCTCAAGGAGGCGACGACCCAGCTGGGCATCAGCTATACAGAGCTTATGACCGGAGGGTATCGGATCTATACGAATCTCGATCCCACCATGCAGACGCAGCTGGAGGAGACGGCAGAGGATGATTCCCTCTTTCCGGAAAATGCCTCCGACGGCCTGCAGGCCGAATGCGCCGTCGTCACGCTGGATGCCAAAACCGGCCAGATCTGCGCTATTCTGGGAGGGCGGGAGCATACGGCCCGCCTCTCGCTGAACCGGGCCACCTCCATGCGCCGTCAGCCCGGCTCCGCCATCAAGCCCGTGATGGTCTATGCCCCAGCCATGGAATATGCTGGGTATTCCACCACATCTTTCCTTCTGGACCAGCCGGAGAATTTTGATGGCTATTCTCCCCGGAATTCCGGGAACAATTACCGGGGCTGGGTGACGCTGCGGGACTGCGTTGCCTATTCCATCAACGTCCCGGCCGTGAAGCTCTTAAACGAGATCTCGGTTGCCAGGGCCAAAAGCTATGCCTCCAGCGTGGGCATTCCCTTTGATTCCAAAGATAAAAACCTGTCGCTGGCCCTCGGGGGATTCACCACCGGCGTGACGCCCCTGGAACTGTGCGCCTCCTATCTTCCCTTTGCCAACGGCGGATATTATGAGGAGCCCTCCTCCCTCAGCCGCATCGTGAACGCGCAGGGAGAAGAAGTATACAAAAATACAACCGAAAAATACAGCGTCCTCTCCCCGGAGACCTCCTTTCTCATGTCCTCGATGCTCTCCTCCTCGGTAGAATATGGAACATCCAAGAATCTCAAGCTGGAAAACGTCCCCCTTTCGGCTAAAACCGGAACCAGCATCTATGACGACGCCAACAACAATAAAGACGCCTGGATCGTGGCCTATAACCCGGAATATGTCGTTTGCTGCTGGATGGGCTTTGACAAAACCGATTCTCTCCATTATCTCCCCAAAGGCGTAACCGGCGGAACCTATCCCGCCGCCCTCACAAAGAGCTTCTTCTCAAAAATCTATGCAGAGAAGAGCGCCCCTTCCTTTTCCGCGCCCGCGGGGGTTCTTGCGGCAAAGCTGGATAAAGAGGCGCTGACCGAGCAATGTGAAGTCAAGCTGGCCGGGGAATATACGCCCAGCGACAACATCGTGACTGAATATTTTACCCGGGAAAACATGCCCCAGGAGGAGCCGGAATATACGCTTCTCACACCGCCCAGGGATTTCTCCGTCACACTGGGCAGCCAGGGGCCGATTTTGGAGTTCACCAGCGAGGAGGGCGTCCCCTATCTTCTCTCCCGGCAGGACGGCGGCCAGGGAACGCCGGTTGAGATTGCCCGCATCACCGGAACCGGCGGGAAAGTTCAGTATAACGACTATACCGCCGCACCGGAGGAGCAGTATATATACCGCGTCACACCTTTGCCCAGCGAAAGTGCGAGCGCCACCGACGCTATCCCCTCCGCCCAATACATTTATTCCCCTAAAAAGGACTGATCCCTTCTTGGCTTTTTCAAAGAAAGCTAAGGCGCCCGGCGGCTTGTAAAAAAGTCCCCGGCCCCAAAATATTCAGAGGAAATAACAATGTATTAGACTTGTATCAAGCAAAACATATGGCATCATTGAAAATTCATTTTTGTAAAACAGGTTTTTAGGAAAAAGCACAGCATCCTTTTTCCCGTCTGTTCTCCAAAGGGAACAAAACCGGATTTTTCGCTGGATTCTACCGTTTTCAGAGGAAATCATATAATATGGGATGCAACCGCTGAAAAGCAAAATAGAGGATAATGCAAACCGGGAATTTTTTTATTTGCCATTTTCAGTTCATCATAAAAGCGAGACGAACCAGATAAAACCGGCTATAAGAATTTTTGTCGGAAGCGCCAACCTGTTCTTTTAGCAACAGCGGGTTGCTTGTATTCCCGGCATGTGCATAGTACAATTTCAGTGAGGTGATGCATATGGAAACAAAGGATGTAATACTGGCGCTCCGGACAAAACACGGCTTGTCCCAAGACGAGCTTGCGGGCCAAATCTATGTGACCCGGCAGGCGGTGTCCCGTTGGGAGACCGGAGAGACAATTCCAAATACCGAAACCTTAAAGCTATTATCCAAGTTTTTTGACGTATCCATCAACACGCTTTTGGGAGCTCCCCGCCCATGGATCTGTCAATGCTGCGGCATGCCTTTGGACGATTCCTCTGTCAGCAGGGAACCCGACGGTTCTTTCAACGAAGAATACTGCAAGTGGTGCTATGCAGATGGAAAATATGCCTATACAAGCCTGGACGAGCTGATCGACTTTCTGACAGAACATATGTCCAGCGAAAATTGGCCGCCCGAGCAGGCACGGGCCTTTTTCCTGGAGCAGCTTCCAAAGCTGAATCACTGGAAAGAGGCCGAATAATCTCCGCGCCCTGCGCTGTATTCTTGGCAAATATACATAAGTAATATAAAAAACAGACGCATAGCAAATAAAAAGCGTCTGTTTTTTATAGCTGTCATGAAACGCGGCTTCAAAAAAACCGCCGTGCCATCCCTTTGCCGCCGCGGAACACAAAAAATTATCCTTAGTTCCCTTTTGCACCAACGGCACAGGTAATCTTAGATCCGGTTATTTTTTATAACCGCAGCGAAGCGCAGGTTTCAAAAAATTATCCTTGCTTCCTTTTTTGCGCCAGCGGCGCAAGTAATTTTAAATCCGGTTATTTTTTATAACCATCCAACCCCTGCGCTCCCCGCCGGGCACCATCGTTTTTTTACTTTTCCAGTTTTCCTTTCAGGAACACCAGAGATTCTGCGATATCCTGATCCAGCTTGGCCTCGTCTGCGCCGCCGGAAAGGTCGCGCCAGAGCTTGACATCGCTGCCCACAATCCCGCCGGGGCGGACAAAAGGCTCCATGACCACATTGCCGTCAAAGCCCACCTCATGGAGCGCCTGGGCAATTTCATCCCAGGGCATCGTCCCCTTGCCGGGAACCTTGCGGTTTTTCTCTCCCGCATGGATCTCCCCGATATATCCCTTCAAGCGGCGAATCCCTTCGGCAATGCTGTCCTCTTCGATATTCATATGGAACACATCCAGAAGCATTTTCACATTCTCCCGGTTCACATCCTGCATATAGGCAAGGGCCTCGTGAGAATCGTTGATGAGGTACTGCTCAAAGCGGTTGAGGGTTTCGATGAGAAGGGTCACGCCATAATCCGCGGCGTAATCGGATAGCTCCAGCACACTTTTGATGCTCTGGGCCCGCTCGGCCTCTTTGTCAAAGGGTTTGGAATAGTCCGCCGGCCAATAGGCATGAACCGTGCCGCCGATGGAACGGGAGTCGATGGCATCCATGCAGCGGATGAGATGCTTCATATAGTCGATTCCCTTTCTCCGGACGCTCTCGTCCAGAGAGGAGACATTGACGTCTGCCGGAAGGCCGATGCCGGTGGTAAGCGTAATTCCCAGATCTTTGGAAACGTCCCGCAGCTCCCGGCGCTCGCCGTCCGTCATATCCCCCAGGCCGCCGCCGGCGATCTCCAGGATATCAAAGCCCAGGTTTTTGACCTTTTTGCAGTATTTCACATAATCTGCCGCCCACTGGGTCTCCCAATAGGCATAATATACGCCATATTTCATATTTCCCCTCCTATAGCTTTTTTATTTTATACGCGCCGCAAAGGCGTGAATTTCATTCCATTGAATACCGGAAAGCAGACAGAGAATTTTTCTCCGGCCCTGCCATTTACCTTTCCTGCACGCCCCGGAGAGATAGTTTCCCGGATTCTATCCGGCAGGAAAAGTTTTGCTCCCGGTTAAAATTTCCCCAAGCTCTGCAAACTGCCCTGCGTCTTTTCAGCAAAGTTTCATATCCATGCCTCTGCACGATCCCTTTCGCCAGAGATTTTTGTATTTCAGCTTTTTTATTGTGATCGTGTATCGTCGGTGGCAAGGGCATTATTTGCAGCCTTTCACCTGTGCCCTTCTCTGCATCGAAAATACTTTGCTTTCTGCGCTTCTTATCGCGGTCATGCCTGCACAGCGATGACGTTATTTCATCGCGTTTTGTCCTGCCCTTTCTTGGGCCGGAAACACCCTGCTTTCCGTACTTCTCATCGCGGTCATGCCCGCCCGGCGAGAGCGTTATTTCATCGCGTTTTGTCCTGCCCTTTCTTGGGCCGGAAAAGCCCCGCTTTCCGTACTTCTCATCGCGGTCATGCCTGCCCGGCGAGGGCTTTTATTTATTATAGCATGCCCTTCCCCTGCAGCACAACCGCGGTTTTTCCTCACAGATGCCGACAGCGCCGGGATGGTTCCCGGTTTTTGTTGCAAAAGGCCCAAAACCCCTGTTATACTGTTGTTAACCGAAATAAAGGAGGCGTCGTCATGGCTACCAGTCCGGAATTTATGGAATATGTCGTGGAGCAGATCGCGGGCTGCGGGGAAATCCGCTATCGCAAAATGTTCGGTGAATATCTGGTCTATGTCAACGAAAAGCCGGTTTTGCTGGTCTGCGACAATACGGTATATGTGAAAATGCTGGAAGAAATCCGAGAGGAAATGGCGGGAGCCGAATCCGCCCCGCCCTATGCGGGGGCCCGGGAGCACTATATCCTGGATATCGACAACCGTAGTTTCAGCCGCCGGATCGTCTCTCTACTGGAACCAATCACGCCCTATCCTAAAAAGAAGCGCAAAAAGGAGCGGCTTTAAATCAGCCGCCTTCCCTTTTTCCCGCATTGGCAATAGAAACCACCCGGCAAACGGTTTTCCGGGTGGTTTCTTTTATTTTTTAATGGCGCGAATCTCCGTCTGCCTTCCCTCAGGGAGAGAAATCCGCCGGCTTTCCGGAGCTGCCGGCTCGCCGTTGACCCAAATTGCCAGATACTCTCCTTCCGGCAGAAGGATTTCTCCGCCGGCCTGGGGCTGCGGATCGATGGTGAAAGCCAGAAGCTCCCCTTCCCAACGGATATGGCGAATCCGTCCGCGCAGGTTTTTTGCGGCAAATATCGGCTCACCGCCGATGGAAAGCCGCGCTTCCTTCTCATCCACCTGGTATTCCAGCCGTTTGCCATGGTATCGCCCGTTTTTCAGGATAAAGGGCTTCTCGGCCCAGGCCGCCGCATGCAGGCCAAACTGGGCGTCCACGTCGATATGCTCCAGCACCCACATGAGGGGGATCAAGGCGCCCCAGCCATAATACGGGTCCGCATCCGGGCTTTTCCCCACGCCGGTAAAGGCGTTGACATTCTCATAGCAGGCGTTTTCCTCCCGCCATCCCGGCTCAAACACCTCCATGCACCGCTTGGCCAGCCGATATGCCTCGCGGTCGTGTCCCGTACGGCGGAGGCCTGCGTGGGTCATGAAATTGAGAGGCGGCCACATCCGGCCCCGCCAGTAGATATCATCCCCTGCCGCCGGATCGTCGGCGCTGATGGCCGGGAAGGGGGCAAAGGTGAAAAACTCTTTTTCATCAAACATATGGGCCAGGAGCTTATTTTGGCGATTTTCCGGCGCAATCCCTGCTGTCATGGGGTAAAAGCTGGTGGGGGAAACGCTGGCAAAGCTCCCGTCCAGCTTCCGGTTGGCATAGATTTCCCGTTCTTCGTCATATAGCTGGGCATTGACCGCTTCGCCCAGCTCCCTGGCAAAGGCGTCATATTCCGCCCCATCCTGCCCCAGAGCGCGGCAGATCTGCGCCGTGTTCTCGGCCTCCATCACCAGCAGGCAGTTTAAGGCAATGTCGTTCATATCCAGCAGATGCGTCTTTTTATCGTATTCCGCCGTGTCATGCATGGGGCTGTTATCCATGGAAGATTCATCCTTGGCGGCCAGCTTGGTATCCTTAAAATGGCCGTTCCCCAGATTCCCGCTGCCATAGGCGAACAAACCATTCGGCGTGCGCCGGCATTTTTTCCACCACGCGATGGACGCGCGGAACAGGGGCAGCGCCCGCTGCAAAAGCGCAGTATCTCCCGTATAGAGATAGTATTTATAGACGATAAAGGCGCCGATGGGCGGCTGGGAACGGTCCACCCATTCGGTATATTCACTCATCAGGCAGGCAAAGTTGCCCGCCGGGCAGGCATTGGAGAGGGCGGCCAGAATGTTCTCCCGGGCCATTTCCGTATCCCCGCTCACCAGGCTGATGAGGCCATGATAGAAAAGATCGTCCAGCCAGACAAACCAGCCGCCGAATTTGCGGTCGATCCAATAGCGGGTGATGGAGGTAAAGGGCCGGTGGTTATGGTGGTCATACACCGCGTTCCACGCCATCACATCCCGGATGGCCTCGGCGGCGCAGCCATGGGTTCCTTCGATTTGCAGGGCGTCTGCCAGAGCCGCCTCCTTCAGCGCCTCCATATCCAAAAGCAGCGCCTGTTCTGCGCCGGCTTGGGCCAGTTCCTCACTGTTGGCGGCGCAGACGGCAAAGCGGATCTCCGGGGTCAGCTCCAGGTTGAATTTCGCCACGGCGAAGCGGGGATTCTCTTTGCGGATCTCGGGAGCATAATAGCCCAGCTCCCGCATCTTCTCGTTTTCCTCATCCGGCGTGTCCGTAAATGCCACGCGGATGGGCTCGCCGGCAAAGGCCGCCGCAATGCGGTAGCTGCGATATGCCCCCATGGTTCCCTGCATGTTCCCGGGCTTGTGGAGAAACCCGAGAGCAACATTGACCATAAACCGCAGGCCCCATTCGCCGTTTTGCAGGGTGCGTATGCGGCAAAGAACGGTATAGGCATCCGCCTTGGCATATTCGATCTCCAAAACTGTGCCGTGAAATTCCGCCGTCAGGCGGGTATAGCGTCCATCCTTCTCATGCTCCCGTAACCGGATATTTTCGCCAAAGGGCAGGCTGGAAACGTCCGCCGCCGAATCGCTGTATACCCCTGGGCAGATGGCAAAGCCCGCCGGCAAAAACTCCATTACCGCCGGGCTCAGCGTGCTCCATGTATTCCAATATTTTTCAACCGATACTCCCATAATCCTCTCCTCACTGGACGGCAAACGCCTGGATATGCTCCAATTCTACCCCCACCGTCTCGCCTACCAGCAGCTCCCGGGCCTCTTTCTCCATAGCCACGGCTTTGAGTTCATGCCCTGCTACCGACACCTTCATGCGCACCAGCTGCCCCAAAAACAGCTTTTCCGTGAGTACGCCGGATAGCCCGTTCCCGGGCTTTGTGATGTGCACATATTCCTCCTTGATGGCCGCCGCGACCTCCTGCCCGTCTTGAAAATCCCGCCGCTCCAGCGGCAGAAACAGCTCTCCCGCTGCCATCCGGCGGCCCGCCGCATCATACGTTCCCCGGATCAGGTTGTTGGTTCCAAGGAAACTGGCGGCAAAATAGGATTCCGGCCGCACATAAATATCCTGGGGCTTTCCCTCCTCGACGATCTCGCCCCCGCGCATGATGGCAATTTTATCCGCCATGGCCAGCGCCTCGCCCTGGTCATGGGTCACAAAAACCGTGGTGATCCCGGTTTCCTTCTGAATGCGCTTGATTTCAAACTGCATCTGTTCCCGGATGTTTTTATCCAAGGCCGAGAGCGGTTCATCCAAAAGCAGGATATCCGGGCGCAGGATGATGGCCCGGGCCAGCGCCACCCGCTGCTGCTCGCCGCCGGACAGGCTGGAAATTCTGCGCTTCTCCGTCCCCGGCAGGCGCACCATCTCGAGAGCCTCGGACACCTTCTTCCGAATTTCCTCCCGGGATTCCCGGCGGATTTTCAGGCCATAGGCCAGGTTTTGGCCCACGCTCATATGGTCAAACAGCGCGTAATTCTGGAATACCATGCCGATATTCCGCTTCTCCACGGGCAGGCCGCCGATATCCCGCCCATCCACCAGAACACGCCCGGCGTCCGAGCGGAGAATGCCGCTGATGGTGTTGAGCAGCGTCGTCTTTCCGCAGCCCGACGGCCCCAGCAGTGCCACAAATTCGCCGCTTTCCGCCGTCAAATTTATGTCTGAAAGCACCTGCTTTTCGCCAAATGCCTTGCTCACGCCCTCAATGCACAGCTTTGCCATGGAATACCTCCTCGATTACCTGCCCGGCTGTCCGAAAATCCACCTGGGAAGGCATCCGCCGGACAATCTCCTCCACCGCCTGCTCCAGCATGGGCTTTTCCCCCGCGCAGGCGTCCGCCACATAGACGGTTTCGATGCCTCGATCCACCGCATCCAGCAGCGTAGCCAGCACACAGAATTCGGTCTGCACGCCGGTGATAAAGATGCGCCCCGCTGCCTCGGCCCGGGCGGCAAAATCCGGGTTGCCAAAGGCAGAATAGGTGGTTTTCCAATAAACCTCCCGGGCATAGGGCTTCAGTCGGTCTAAGATCTCGATATTCGCCGGGTCTTCGTCCAGATAGCCCCATACCTCGTTATACCGCTTCCAGGTGCCCCGGGGCTGCTTTGCCGTGACATGCTGGGTAAAAACAGCATCCTCAAAATGCGGCAGCAGCTCGAGAATATGCTTCTCGGCCTTGCGGATCTCCGGAACCTGCCATTCGCTTCCCATAAACACCTTCTGCATGTCAATCACTACCAACAGATTTTCCATCCCTACCAAAACAGTCCTTTCTTCTTTCCAAAGCCCAGCCGGGAAACCAGCAGCACCAGCCCCACCGACACCACCACCATGATGGACGCCAGGGCGTTGATATCCGGCTTATAGCCCACCCGCACCAGATTATAAATCTCCAGGGGCAGCGTCCGCACGCCAAAGGGCGCCAGATAATATTGAATCACGAAATTGTTGAAGCAGACCATGAGGGCCATCAGTCCGCCGGCCGCCACTGCCGGGAGAATACCCGGGAGCGTCACCGTCCAGAATACCCGCAGGGGGCTCGCCCCCAGAGTGCGCGCCGCGCTCTCGGCATTGGGCTTCTGCTCCAAAAGCGCCGGATAGACCAGCAGCACGACATAGGGCAGAACGACCACCGTATTCCCCAGAAACATCCCCAGATACGACCGCCCCAGCCCGGTCATGTTGAACAGGATGAGCATGGCAATCCCCAGCACCAGCCAGGGCACGATGATGGCGGAGTTCAAAAGCTGGCTGAACACCGCCGCCTTTCTTTTGCCGATGCGCCGCATTCCCTGGGCCGTGAGCAGCCCGATCAGCACGGCGGCCAGCGCCACCAGCAGGGAAAAGATCAGGGAGAGCGCCGTGGCCTGCCCCAGATCCCCGCCGGAAAACAGCAACTCATACCATTTTGTCGTAAATTCAAAGGGAAATGTGCCATACGGCGAAGCGTTAAAGGACATGAGTATTACGATCCCGATGGGCAGAAACATAAACGCATAAACCAAAATCATGATTGCCCGGACCCAGGGATATTTCTTTTTCATAGCCTCTGCCTCCCTCTTCCGGCCCAGCGCAGCAGGCCGTTGATGACAAGCGTAATCGCCGTTAAAATGACGAGAAACAGCACGGAAAGCGCCGCGCCGCGCCCCAGGTTATAGGCGGCGGCAAAATTGGAATTGATGAGCGACCCCACCATCATGCCGCTGCTTCCCCCGGCCAGATCCGGCTCCACGAAGCTCCCTGTCACGGGAACAAACACCAGAAGGATGCCGGAAAGCAGCCCGGGCAGGCTCTTTGGGAAAATCACGCTGGTGAACCGCTTCACCCGCCCGGCCCCCAGCGTCTGCGCCGCACGGAGCTGGTTATCGTCGATCTTGGCGATGGCGGAATAGAGGCAGAGCACCATATAGGGCAGAAATTCATAGAGCAGAATGAGAAACACCGCCGCATCCGTATAGAGAATGCTGGCGGATGGGTCTGCGCCAAACAGCGCCAGAAGGCTCATGAGCGGTCCCTGGCCCTGCAGCAGCACGATCATGGAATAAATGAGCAATAACTGCGAGGTAAAAAAGGGAATGATGATGAGAACGATCAGGCTCCCCCGGGCCCGCTCGGAAACCAGCTTTGCCAGGCCATAAGCCACCGGATAGGCCAGAAGGACGCATCCCAGCGTCACCGCCAGGCCCATGAGCACGGATTTTCCCATCAGGGAAGTAAACACGCCGTCCGCAAATACCTGCTGGTAATTGGCCAGGGTAAAACCGCCGGAAAAACTATCATTGGCGCAAAAGCTGGCCACTATGAGCAGGATGAGCGGCGCAGCCACCAGCAGTGCCAGCATGCCCCCGCCGGGCAGCAGAAGGCCGAAAGAGGCCAATCCACTGCGCCCCCGGCTATGCGCTTGTTTCGTTTGATTTTCCAAATTTTTCATGTGTTTTTCCACCTGGAAATCCGTTATACTGCGTCGGCAAAACACAGCGGCTATGTCTGCACGGCCTTCTGCCCATGGATACATCCCCCGTCGTCTTTGCGAGATATATTCCGCCTGCGATATAAATCCAATCGCTGCCCGGCAAAAATCCCCGACTCCGCCATCCCGAAATTCAACCATGCCGCCACACGGGAAGTGCCAAAGCGGGCTTTCTGCGCTTTGTTTTTCTTCTGCAACGCAAACTTTTGCCGAACCTGGTTCCGGCCGCACCCCACCGGCGAGATGCGAAAGCGGATTTTGTTCGCACCGTTTTTATCCAATGCGCGCAAACCTCCGCCGCCCCAGGTTCCGGTCACGCCCCACCGGCAAGGTGCGGCGAGGCGCTATTGGGCTGCCTTGACCTTGTTCCAGAGATCCAACCACGCCTGGTTGGTTTCTTCAGGGATCGCCTTTTGGAAATAGAGCTTTTCGGGCATGTCGCCATCGATATAGAGCGCCTTGCGGACATCGTCGGAAAGCGTTTCCTGCACCTTCACATTGGCCGGAACCGGCGGCTGCCCCTCCAGATCCGAAGAATATTCCTTCTGGAAATCTTCAGAGCTCATCCAGTCGATCCACTTCATCGCCAGATCCTCATTTTTCGTTCCTTCCACCATGCACCAGTAGTCCGTCCAAGCCACAACGCCTTCCTTGGGATAGACATATTCCACATCCACTCCCGTGGCATTCAGCTGGGTCGCTGCGCCTGACCAGAGCGGCCCCATGGTGATCTCTCCGGCGCTGTAAGGCTTTGCAAAGGAGTCATAGCTCGTCCAATAGAGCTTGCAGTTTTTCTTCAGGGCCATAAGCGCCTCCTCGATTTTGGAGAGGTCGGCGTTATAGGGATCCTCTTCCCCGATATACATGGCCGCCACCAGAACTGCCGTGATATGGTCGTCAAACATGGTTACCTTGCCCTGGTTTGCTTCGTCCCAAAGAGCGGACCAGGAATCGATTTCCTTCCCAACCGCCTCTTTGTTATATCCAAGAGCCGTCGTTCCCCACATCCACGGCACGCCATAGACCTTGCCTTCCTCGTCTACAACGTCCTCCACCTCTTTCAGGCTTTCCTGAAGGCTTGCGTAATTTTCCAGCTTGCTCGTGTCGATGGCGGAGATCAGGCCCTCCTTCTTGGCCGTGTCGGTATAGGCCATATTGGAGAGAACCACATCGATCTTTCCGTTTCCGCCCTGGCGGATCATCGTGAGCATCTGCTCCAGGGAATCATAATACTGATGCACCACCTTGCAGTTGTTCGCCTTTTCAAACTGCTCGACTGCATATTCCGAGTCCGAGCCGTAGCCCTTCCAGTTGGCCACCACCAGCGTGCGTTCCCCGCCGCCCGCGCAGCCCGCCAGCAGGACGAACAGGAGCAGAACCGCCATCAACAAACTTACCGTCTTTTTCATATTTCCTCCTAAATTTCAAACACCGCGGATTATCCGACGGTGATGGTTTCCACTGTTTCCATCGCCCGGGCGATCAGCCCTTCGCCATCCAGCAGCCCCTCGGACTTTTCGATCTTTTCCAGGCTGGGCCGGGTCACCGGGTGCTTGGGCACAAACACCGTGCAGCAATCCTCATATGGCTCGATGGAGGTTTCATATGTCCCGATTTTCTCCGCCCGCTCCATAATCTCTATCTTATCCATGCCGATGAGCGGCCGGAACACCGGCAGCTCCACGGCGCTGTTGGTCACATGCAGGCTCTCAATGGTCTGGCTGGCTACCTGACCGATGGATTCTCCCGTAATAAGCGCCTGGCAGCCGTTTTCTTTGGCGATGCGCTCGGCAATGCGCATCATAAACCGCCGCATAAGCACGGTGAGCTGTTCCTCCGGGCACTTTTCATAAATCTGCATCTGAATTTCCGTGAAGGAAACGATATGCAGCCGAATGGGGCCGGTATACGCCGAAAGAATGCGCGCCAGCTCGATCACCTTTTCCTTGGCCCGCTCGCTGGTATAGGGAAAGCTATGATAGTGTACCGCCTCGATCAGGACGCCGCGTTTTGCCACCATATACCCGGCCACCGGGCTGTCGATGCCGCCGGAGAGCAGCAGGGCCGCTTTGCCGTTGGAACCGAGGGGCATGCCGCCCTGGCCCTTGATGATGTCCACATAGACATAGGCCTGTTCCCGGATCTCCAGAAATACACGCACTTGCGGGTTATGCACATCCACACGGAGCCCTTCCACATGCTCCAGAATATAGCCTCCCGCGTCCGCCGCCACTTCCATGGACTTCATGGGATACCGCTTGTCCGCCCGCTTGACCTCCACCTTGAAGGTCGCCCCGGCAAGGTTATGCTTTTGCATATACCGCTTCATTTCTTCCGCCGCGGTTTCATACATGACCTGCTTATCCTTTTCGACCTCCAGTGCCGGGCTCACGGAATAGATGCCAAACACCCGGGTGAGCGCCTGGATGGCCTCTCCCGTCTGCTCCTCCGCCACGCCGTGGACATAGTAGCGTCCGTCGCCCCGGGATACCTTCCCCGAAAAGGGCTCCACCGCCCGCCGCATGGCCTTGACCAGCAGGCTTTCAAAAAAGGGCCGGTTGGCGCCTTTTAAGTGTATTTCTCCATATCGAACCAAAAGTACAGTTGCCGCCATTTTTTATCTCCTTATAAATCCGCGGAACCCGGCCAAAGCCTCCTTGATGGCCGCCGCCGCCGTTTCCATCTCTTCTTCGGTATTTTCCGGGCAGAAGCTCAGCCGCACAACGCCCTGCGTGATATCCGCCGGAACCCCCAGCGCCTGATGCACCCGGGAACCCGCCCGCTTTTTATGAGAGGAGCAGGCCGAACCCGTGCTGATATAGATCTTCTTCTGCTCCAAAAGATGCAGAAGCACTTCGCCCCGCATGCCCGGGAAAGCCAGATTCAGAATATGCGGTGCCCCGTCCGCCGGGGAGAATATCCGCATATCCGGGATATCCGAGAGCTTGTCCAGCAGATACGCCTTCAGGGCCGCCATATGGGCCACCCACTCCTCCCGGTGGGCCATATACTCCTCCACCGCCCGGGCAAAGGCGAGGATGCCAAATGTGTTTTCCGTCCCCGAGCGCAAACCCTTTTCCTGGCCGCCGCCCAGCAGATATGGCTTGAGAGGCGCGTTTTTCTTATAAAAGAGCACGCCCGTCCCCTTAAGTCCATGGAGCTTATGGGCGCTTGCCGTATAGTAATCCAGCGCGGAACCGCCGAAATCCAGGGGGCATTTGCCATAGCCCTGCACGCCGTCGGCATGCACGGCCGTCCCGGGATTTTTTGCCTTCACCGCCGCCGCGATCCCGGCAATGTCGTTGACTGCGCCGGTTTCGTTGTTGACGTGCATAACGCTCACCAAAGCGGTATCCTCCCGCACCTTCTCCGCCACATCCTCCGGATGGATTTTCCCATCCGCCCGGGGGCGAATGTAGTCGACAGAGTGCCCCGCTGTCTCCAGCGCACGGAAGCATTCATATACGCAGGGATGCTCATAGGCGGAAGTGATAAAATGCAGCTTTTTCTCTCCGGCTGCGCGGTATCCCCGCAAAATCGCCGTGTTGGCCCCCTCGGTTCCGCCGGAAGTGAACACCACGCCCGCCGGATCCGCATGGACAGCCCCGGCCAGCGTCTCCCGCGCCGCCCGCAGCTGCCTTTCCGCCGCTACCGCCGGCGGATACATGGCCGAGGGATTCTTCCATTCCGACTCCACATGGGCCGAAAACAGGGGAAGCAATGCCTTAGAGGGTTTTGTTGTCGCCGCGTTATCCAAATATATTTCCATGATTTCCTCGTAACAGAAAGGCAGGAAATCCTGCCTTTTTCCTAAAATGTTGCATATGATCTTATTTTATCATGCCAATAGGGCTTTTGCAAACCACCCCCCCTACTTTCTTTAAAAAGAAAGTAGGCAAAGAAATTTTATGACCGGCTTTATTCGCAGCCCCTTTTTTTCCCGGTTTCTTATCCAGTTTTTCGGTTTCCCAGAATTCCCTTCTTCTTTAAAAAGAAAGTACGCAAAAAAATTTTATGACTGCCTTTATTTACTGCCCTCTTTTATCTCTCCCGCTCTTCTCCCCCAAGCTCTCGTTTTTTCTAAGGCTCTCCTCTCTTCCATAAAGAAAGCCGACAAAGAAATCTTACGGCCGGTTTTTTATATCGCCAGTTATTCCGCGCCCGAATCCTCTCAAGATTTCCTTCTTTCCTAAAAAAACTATCTTTAAAGCAAGCGGGGATTAGCGTCAGAATATCATAACTCTTCTTTATCTCCAGTCCGATCTTCTGTTTGCTCAGCCAAAAGTCCGTGCAGTCCGTCCTTTTCTCCTTTTATAGCCCCGGCTCCACAAAATGCACCACCGACTGCTCCCAATATCGTGAAAATACCCATTTTTCAGGGCAGGTGAAGTTCATCTGGTAAAGGCGGAAATCCACGCTAAAATTTTTAGGCTGCCATTGTTCCCGATAGGTATAGCAATATCGCATCCCCAATTTCTGCATTCCCTCCCGCTGGCCGGGTTATTCCGATCATGCGTGGCCATGATATAGGCAATTCCGTCTTTTTTTCCTGCTGAATCACTGCCCGGCAGGCTTCCGTGATAATTCCAATTCCCTGCCCCCAAAACTGCGGGAGCAATGCATATCCCAAATCGTGGCTTTCCTCTTTTGCTTCCAAATGAACATAACCGATGGGTTCCCCGTCTGTTTTACATACCGCATACCGATATTTCTGGGAATTTTTATAAAAATCTTCGTGTTTTTCCTGAAACAGGCGCTTCGCCTCCCTTTCGTCCTGCAGAGGGAACCACGGAAGAAATTCATTGGCCGTCCTATTCCCATAAATAGCAAACAGCGCCGCTATATCCCGCTGCGTAAACTGGCGCAGTTCCAGACGCCGGGTTTTCAATACAGGCGTATTTTTCATATTTTCATTTTCCCCTTTCACGATAAAAACCGGCGTCGCCTTTTAGGCAACGCCGGCCTGATTTGCTTTATTTACATCCCTAGAACACCCGGAAAGCGCAATAGAAGTGATTCTTCCAATACGATGTCTTGAAGCTCCGCTTCACGACCTTTCCCTTGCTGGAAGAAGCATCGATCATGGTCGAGTTGGAAACCGCGATGCCCACATGCCCATGGGCGCTGGTCCGTCCCGTATAGATGATGATATCGCCCCGGCGGATATCGCTCATCTTCGTGATCTTTTTATATTTCTTGCAGCTGCGCCATGTAATCGAGGTCATATATCCCTGACGGACGCCTGCCTGGTTCAGGCAGTAATAGGCAAAGCCCGAGCAATCGAACTTGTTGGAGCCTTTGGCGCCCCAGACATACCGGCAGCCCAGCTTGGATTCTGCCACTGCGATGAGCTTTTCCACGCCGCTCTTATTGCTGGGAAAAGATGTCCCCCCACCGCTGCTGCCCGCCTTTTTGGCATTCTTTCCATAGAGAACACTGCTGGTTTTTGCGCCGATCTTTCCGTCTGCCGTCAGGCCGTTGCGGGACTGGAAGCTCTTCACCGCCGCTTCGGTATCCGAGCCATAATAGCCCGTGACCTTTTTCATATATCCCAGGCTCTTCAGCCGCTCCTGCGCCTTCTGTACATCGCTGCCCGTGGAACCCAGAATCAGGGCGTTGGGTTGAGCGTCACTGGCGAAAATGGCAGAACGCGTTTCCGGGCCGACATAGCCGTCGGCAATCAGGCCGCTGTTCTGCTGGAATTTTTTCACCGCTGCCACTGTATCCCGGCCATATTTCCCGTCGGCCTGGGTCAGATACCCCAGCTGCACCAAGCGCTTCTGGATTCTCTCCACCGTCTCTCCTTCCGTGCCGATGGAAAGCGCATTGGCCTTAACATCTTCGGAATACAGCTTCTCCCGCGTCTGCGAGTTTACAGCGCCATCTGCCGTGAGACCGTTTTTCTCCTGAAAATCTTTCACCGCCGCCTGGGTCAGCTCCCCAAAATTGCCGGTGACCAATTCCATATAGCCCAGTTCCTTTAAACGGGACTGTAGTTCCTCAATATCCGTTCCCGAATCCCCAAGGGCGGCGGAATATACTTTTGCATCCGCCGAATTCAGCATGGCAATCGTCTGCGGACCCGCAATGCCGTCTGCCTGCAGGCCATGCTTGCGCTGGAATACGCGAACCGCCTGTTTGGTCATGGGGCCGTAATATTCCGTGGTTTCGTCCTCTTCCATATATTCCAGATCCATCAGCCGGCCCTGCAATTCCGCCACCTTCGGGGAGGTCACGCCTGGAACCAGCTCGTCGGAAGCCACGATCCCGCTCGTCTCCTCCGGATCAAAAGGCAGCGTTACCTGATCCCGCAGCGTTGCAATAGAGGATACAACCGCCCGGTAGGTCGGATCCTGGGGCTCCCCCGCTTCCTCGCCATGGGGCGCCAGCAGCAGAATTGTCGTCGCCGCGCAGCAAACCACCGCCGCAATTCCAATGCCCGCCTGCCAGAGCGTTGGGCTCCATTTTTTCCTAGGCGTGGGGGTAGCCGACTTCGCGACAACTTCCGGCGTCACTCTGGCTGTCGGCTGGGCAAAAACGCCCGTTCTCTGCCGCCCGCCCCGGCGCCGCCGATATTTGGATCGGGCCAGCTTTCGTGTAAACCAGTGTTTCATCCGGGAAAAGACGCCCTCTCCGGTTCTTTTTACCGAATACAAGACCTTTTTCCAATCAAATTTCATGCGCTCGTTCCTTTTCTTTTGAATCGTTTCTTTCAAAAATCATGCTGTATGAAGCATATAAAATGACATAAGATGCGCTAACCTAAGATGCTATATACCGTTTTCCCCTTTTTGCAGATAATCTTTATCCGTGTTCCATGGGGTTTCGGCGAATGAAAATCTAAACATTTTTATTATACACCTTTTTTCTTCGCTTGTACACGTTTTTGTAATATTTCTTAATATAAGTGTAATTATTGCCCTTCCCTTCGGTTTTATGCCGATAAAAAACAGCGGATTCCTGTCCGGAGATCCGCCGTTTTTTATACATTGGTTTAGTTCATTGTGTTGATATCTCCCAGAGTGATTTCCAGATCGATTTCCTTTCCATCCCGCCAGACCGTGATGTTCACCTTGTCGCCCACTTTCTTTTCGTCAATCAGATCCGCCATGTTCCGGTCGCCCATCTCTTCGCCCTCATACTTGATGATGACGTCGCCTTCCTGCATTCCGGCTGCCTCTGCCGGGCTGTTTTCCATAAAGCCCTGCACCACCGGGCCCGCCGGGAGGCCGGCCTGCTGGCGCGCCTCTTCCGTCAGTGTTCCATACCAGATGCCCAGACCCGGCTTCTTAATGGAGCCGTTTTCAATGATCTCCTTTGCCATTTCCACCGCCGAATCAATGGGGATGGCGAATCCAATGCCCTCCGCATCCACCGTAGAAGTGGATACCAGGCTTTTCAGGGTAATCATGCCCACGACGTTGCCGCTGCTGTCTACCAGCGGCCCGCCGCTGTTGCCGGGATTGATGGCGGCGTCCGTCTGGATAAATTTCTGCCGCGTGCCGTTGAACATCAGCTCCCGGTTCACCGCGCTCACATATCCCACGGTTACCGTTCCTACCAGGTTTTCCCCGGCGCCCGCCGGATTCCCGATGGCGATGACCTGCTGCCCGGCCTTGAGCTGGGAAGAGCTTCCGATGGGCATTGCCTTGAGTCCCGCATTCTCCACTTTTACTACAGCGACATCCCGGGTGGAATCCCCGCCCAGATAGGTTGCGGGATATTCCTTGCCGTCCTGGGTCGTGACCGTGATATCCGTCGATCCGGACAGGACGTGATAGTTTGTCAGGATATAGCCGTCATCTGAAATGACAAAGCCGGTTCCCCGGGAGATATTGCGGATCTTGCCCTCCACCGTCTCCTGGACGGTCTGGGCCGCGACGCCCACCACCGAGGGCGACAGGGTTTCCACGATCTCGGGAATGGGGTTGTTGGCATCCTGAATATTGACGTTATTGCCACCGATGGTCACATTTTTATCGCCGGAGGCCTCCGGCGCCGCACTCTGAGAGGCCGAGGGCGAAGGGGCGGGAACGATCAGAGAATCCCGGTTTCCGGTATTCAGCAGCGGATATACCACATAGACCCCCACCAGCGCCCCCACCATCACACTGGCGACAATCACAGCAATCAGCCCCAGCACCTTTCCCGCCTTATGCTTTTTGGGCGGTTTGGGCGGCTCTCCATAGCCGTCGCCTGCCGGAGAATATCCATAGGTATATCCCGGCTGTTCCGGTCCGGCTTCATAGGCCGGGCCCTGGGCTTCCGGCGCCTGCCATTCCTGGCTGGCCGGTGGTGCCTGCGGCTCCGGCGGCTGCCACTGGGGCTGTTCGCCAAAATGGCGGTGATCCTCCGCCGCATGGGAGTCCTTCCCGTACCCGGTTCCCCCCTGTCCATACGAATCCACAGCAGGCGTATCCTGCTCTTGCCCTGCGCCTGTATATCCTTCGTTTAGGCCCTGATTCTTTTCATCAAAGCGGTCTTCTTCCATCATTTGTCCTCCTTCTTTTCGGAATGATTTACGTTAAATGCGCTTATTTCCTTTTTCGCAGGTTCCCGTTCCCTGCGCTTTTCCTTTCCCTCGCTCACGCAGCCCAGCGTGAAGGTGAACACAGTTCCCGTCCCTTCTTTAGAGTTTACCCAAATTTTCTCGTTATGTTGCATCACGATATTTTTTACAATGGAAAGCCCGATGCCCGTGCCTGCGGCTTTGCGGTTATGAGACTTATCCACTTTAAAGAAGCGGTCAAATACAAAGGGAATATCCTCCTCGGGGATCGTTTCTCCGCTGTTGGAGATATTGACATAGACCTTGCCTTCCGCCAGATATGTCCAGATTTTCAGCGTCCCGCCCTCTTCGCAGAATTTCACGGCGTTGTCCAGCAGGTTGGTGACCACCTGGGCCATGCGGTCCTCGTCGGCATATACCATCGTCCGCTCTTCGGGCAGGTTAACGGAAACTTCCAGCCCCTTATCCTCGATTTTTGTTAAAAAGCTGATAAAGCAGCGCCGGATCAGCTCGTTGATATCCCACTGCGTCTTGTTGAGAGGGAATTGGCCGGATTCAATTTTCGCCAGATCCAAAAGATCCCGGATCAGCACGTTCAGCCGTTTTGTCTCTGAGAGCACGATATTTAGATACTGCTCCTGGTCCTTTTCTTCAATGGTGTGATCCAGAATCCCCTGCACAAATCCCTGGATGGATGTCAGCGGGCTTCGCAGCTCATGGGATACGTTGGCCACAAAGCTGGACCGCGTATTCTCGTATTTCTCCAGCTCCTCCGCCATGCCGTTGAAGGTTTCCGCAAGGCCGGCCATCTCGTTGCATTCCTCCACATTCAGCCGCTTGGAGAAATTTCCTTTCCCCAGCGCCTTGGCGGCCGCATCGATCTTATAGAGCGGGCGCTCAATCTGCCGGGCGCTGAAATACACCAGAAGCAGGGCAATGAACAGCGTAATAATGCTGGAAATCAGCACCTGGGAATAAAACACCTGAAGGGTGTTTTGCAGGGAGGTGAGGCGTGTATGCAGAAAAATCCCGCCCATGATCTGTCCGTCATAGGTCAGCGGAACCCCTACGGTAATGACCGGAGTGGAATAGACATCGCTGTCGCTGCTCACAGCGGAAACCGTGTTTCCGGCCAGAACCTGCGGCTGCATCGCCGTCTTGTTCTTTTCCAGAAGCGCCTCGTTGGCGTTCAGATCCGAATTGCCCGTCACAGTGACGGAATAATCTACGTTATATTTATCTACAACGCTGACATTATATTTTTCATAGGAGGCCAGCTGGGCGATATCCGAAAAGAGCTGCTCTCCCGTGCCGCCGCCGGCATAATCCGAAGAAAACAGCTCGTTGATGGTCTGGGCGCTGTCGATGAGCGTCTGGGTCTGTTCGGAAATCGTATAGGCCCGGAGCATCCGCGTGGTCAGCAAAGAAACCAGCAGCACAGCCGCCGCCCCAATGATCAGAACTGTCGTCATCATCCGGCCAAACAGCGTCTTAAACCGAAACATCACTTAACCTCGAATTTATATCCAACGCCCCAAACCGTTTTGATCTGCCAGGGATGCTCGCCTCCGAGCTTTTCCCGAAGCCGCTTAATATGCACGTCCACCGTCCGGGAATCGCCGTAAAAATCAAATTCCCAGACCTTTTGCAGCAGCTGCTCCCGGGTAAACACTTTGTTGGGATGCGACGCAAGGAAATAGAGCAGTTCCAACTCCTTTGGGGGCAGCTCCAGCTTTTCGCCGCAATAAATCACAGTATAGGTGGCCAGAGAGATCTCCAGATCCTCATATTTGATGCTTTCTTCCTCGGCGGAAGCATTCTCGCTGCGGCGGATGACCGCCTTGATCCGGGCTATCAGCTCCTTGGGCTCAAAAGGTTTCACGATATAATCGTCCGCCCCCAGCTCCAGAGCCAGAACCTTATCGAAAGTATCGCCCTTGGCCGTCAGCATAATCACCGGCACGTTGCTCTCCTTGCGGATGCGCTTGATGACTTCAATGCCATCCATGCCCGGCATCATGATATCTAGCAGCACTAGGTCCGGGGAATAGCTGGAAAACATATCCAATCCCTGTTTTCCATCGTTGGCAATCCGGATCTCCAGCCCCTCTTTTTCCAGATACAGCTTGATTACCTTGCAGATATTTTCATCGTCGTCCACCAAAAGGATGGTGTTTTTCGCCATCGTATTTCCCCCCGAATCATTATTTGATGATAAAATGTATTATTCCATTTCCAGCACATGGATGCCGTTTTGCATGAGCAACTCGGCAAACACGCCGTTTCCCGGGACCAGTCTGCCGGAAAAGCTCCCGTCATGAATGCGCCCCGCGCCGCAGGAAGGACTTTTGCTCTTCAAAAGCACAGTATCCGCCCCTTTGGCCTTTGCCATTTGCAGCCCCTTCTGCGCTCCCGCCAGATAGGCCGCCGTCACGTCCTTCCCATCCCGGCTTATCACACAGGCCCGGCCGGCGAGAACGTCCGCCCCGGTTCCGCCCTGGATCTCCGCCGGTTCCCGGGGGATGGGCAGCCCGCCCATACATTCCGGGCACACCAGGCAGAATTTTTCTCCTCCGGCAATGCGGGCCAAAATTTCCTGATTGGGCTTTGCGCCGCCGTCATAGCGGCATTTTTTCCCCGCCAGACAAGCACTAATCATGACCATTTTATTATAGCTCCTAAATATGAATAATCTGTAACCATTTCGCCAATTATTTTAGCGTAACCACCGTCACTCCGGCTTCTCCCTCGCCATATTTCCCCAGGCGGAATTTCGCCACATGGGGATGATGGCGCAGATAATTCTGCACCCCGCTGCGCAGCGCGCCCGTGCCCTTGCCATGAATGATGGAAACTTCGCTTAAACCCGCGACAAAGGCATCGTCAAGGTATTTATCGATCTCCAGAAGCGCCTCCTCCACAGTATAGCCATGGAGATTGAGGGAGAGGGGAACGGGCTTATGCACCAGCCGCACCGAGCTGGTCCGCGCCGCCTTTTTCCCGCTTTTTCCCTGCTTTTTCTCCAAATCCGTATAATGCACGGTCATCTTCATAATGCCCGCCTGCACAGCCACCATTCCCTTACCGTCCGGCGCTTCCAGCACTGTGGCGTCCGCCCCCAGGCTGCAAATGCGCACGCTGTCTCCCGGACGGATATCGTCTTTTTTAGGCGGCGTGTGGGGCTTTTTGCTCTCCCGCATCTGTCTTTGCATGGTGTCGCTCTTGGCGGAAAGCTCCCGTCGCACCTTTTCCACCGTCTTTGTGGCCTCGGGCTGGCTCATCTTCTGCAGCTTTTTGGCCTCCTTGATGATATCCTCGGTCTCTTCCCGGGCTTTGCGGACGATCTCATATGCCTCCTCCCGGGCCTTTTCCAGAGCGGCTTTGCGCCGCTCCTCCAGATCCCGCTCCAGCTTTTTGGCTTTCGCATCGATTTCCTTGGCGTTTTTCTCCATCTCCCGGGCGCGTTCCAGCTCCCGCTGGGCTTTGGAGCGCGTCCTCTCGGCCTCGGTGAGCAGGGAATCGAACTGCAGCCGTTCATCGCGCATGAAAGACTTGGCGTTCTCGATGATTTCCCGCTTGAGCCCCAGCCGCTTGGAGATGAGAAACGCGTTGCTGGAGCCCGCGACACCCATCAAAAGGCGATAGGTGGGCTTCAGGGACTGGGAATCAAACTCCATGCTGGCGTTGACGAATCCAGGCGCCGTCAGGGCAAAGGCCTTAATCTCGCTGTAATGGGTGGTAGTGAGCAGCTTGACGCCCCGCCGGTTCAGCTCCTCCAAAATCGCCAATGCCAGGGCTGTGCCTTCCTCAGGATCTGTGCCTGCCCCCAGCTCGTCCAGCAGCACCAGGTCACCCTTCTGGGCATGGCGCAGGATATAGGTGATGTTCTTCATATGTGAACTAAAGGTGGAAAGCGACTGCTCAATGCTCTGCTCATCGCCGATATCCGCATAGATTGCGTGAAACAATGGCAGTGCTGTCTTTGCGCCGGCGGGCAGAAACAGGCCGCTCTGGTTCATGGCGGCAAACAGCCCCACCAGCTTGAGGGTCACGGTCTTTCCTCCTGTGTTGGGCCCTGTGATGATGAGGGTATTTTTGTCCGGCTCCAGTCGGAGGGACACGGGAATCACGGTATTTTTATCGATGAGTGGATGCCGCCCCTCCTGGATATCCAAAACGCCCTCCGCATGAATGGCGCCCGGAAAAGCCCCCATCTGAACGGCCAGCGCCGCCTTGGCAAAAACCAGATCCAGATAGGCCAGAATATCCAGATTGTTCTGCAATTCCGCTGTATACGGCCGGGCCAGATCCGAAAGCTCCAGCAAAATCCTCTCGATTTCCCGGCGCTCCTCCCCTTCCAGGGAATGCAGCCGGTTGTTGGCCTCCACCACGCTCACCGGCTCGATGAACAGCGTCGCGCCGCTCTGGGATTCGTCGTGGACCAGCCCCTGAACCGCCCCGCGGTATTCCTGCTTGACGGGGATGACATAGCGGCCGTTACGCATGGTGATGATGGCATCCTGCAAATATTTGGAATGCTCCCGGCCCCGGATCATGCTATTGAGCTTCTCGCGGATAAAGGCGTTTTCGCTCTGGATTTTCCGCCGGATGCTGCGCAGCTCCGGGGAGGCAAAATCCGAGATTTCGTCCTCTCCCAGAATAGCCTCGTCAATCCGGCGCACGATCTCGTCCTCCAAGAACAGATTCCCGGCCATCGCCGGCAGCAGCCGAAGCCGCCCCAGCTCATCTTTTTGAATGCCCTTCTTGGCCCGGCGGGAGGCCTTTAGAACCTGGCTGATCCGCATAAGCTCCTTGGCGTTGAGCCCGGCGCCCGAGCGCAGGCGCCCCAGCTCCGGCCCGATATCCGAAAAGGACTGCAGGGGAAAGGAAGGCTGGGAAAGAGTGATGGTTTCCGCCTCCTTGGTTTCCTCCGTGAGCCGCTCCGCCAGCTCCAGTGTATCCGCAGGCTCCAGCTCCTCCGCCAGCTTTTTCCCCAGGCTGGACTGGGCTTTTTCCGCCAGCATCTCCAGGATGCGGTCATATCCCAAAATTCGTTTTACGCGTCGGTCTATCATTCGATTCCTCTCCGAAAATGTCCTGTCGTTGTCGTTTCCTTTATTATACCATCACCATGCACCTTTTGCCCAGCCCGCCAGGCCGAGGAAAAGGCCCTGGTCACGCGGCCCGCCGTTTCCGCATCCTCCCGGGTAAACACCAGCCGCAGAGAGCGTATGCCCGCGGCCCGGAGCGCCGGAAGATCGCCGATCCAGAGGGGAACCGAGTTGCAGACCTGCAAAAGGCAATCAGCAATCCCCGCCCTCTCCAGGGGAAAGGCATAACCCGCCCGGTCCTCCAAAACCGCATGCCCGCATTTCCCGCAGTTTCCCTGCTTTTTCAGGGGGCAGTGGCGCAGGTTCATAAGGGGCAGCCTGCCATAAACCACGGCTTCCGCCGCCGCGCCGTCCATCTCCCGCAGCATGGCCTGATCCAGCTCGGTGCTGGCGGTGATGCCGGCAGCGCCCGCCCGGAAAAGGGCTGACGCACTTTCCCGGTTGGCCGTGTTCATCCAGTAATCGCAGACAAAGGGCATCCCGGTTTCCCGGGCAAATTCCACCTGCCCCGGGTTGGCGCAAACCCATCCGTCCATATGCTCCCGGAGCCAGGGGAGCAATTCGTTCAGCCGTTTCCGGTCCGCACGGCTCCAAAAGGGCGGCAGCACCAGATATACCTCGCCCCGCTTCTCTCTCCCTATGGTTTGCAGCGCGCTTTCCGTATATTCCTCCGGCGCAAAGTATACCCGCCCCGCGCCGTTCTCCCAGGCCGCCCGGGCCTGTCCCGGCGTTTTGACCTGGGCTGCGATGCCATTCCACGGGGCTGGACGCGCCTCCGGTTCCTGCCGCGTTCCCGGCTCGGGCAGATACGGCCGGCCAGCCTCCGCTATTTTCTCTTCCAGGGCAGCCAGTCCCTCCCGGCGCAGGGCGTTCAGCTCTGCCACCCGCAGAAATGGGTTCCCCGCCCAATGGATTTGACAGGTTTTCAAGACAAAGGATGTCCCTCCCGTCTTTTGCAGGATCTCCCGAATCCGCCCCTCTTCCATGGGCTTCTGCGCCTGCTGGCAGACAGCTCCCGCCGCTTCGGCCTCCTGCTCCCGGGCAGAAAGAACCAGCCGCGCCGGCTCTCCTTCCGCCAGCCAAAGCTGCATATTCACTGGAATTTTCAGTTCTCTTTCCCCTATCTGCCCAGCCTCTTCCATCTGCCGGGCGTCGGTTGTGCGGAACACCCTGTCCCCCGCCTTTGCGCCGGCGGGCAGAGGGATCTGCCATCCGCCGGGGGTCGGATCCGCAAACCCGATGGTCAGGCCGCCATGGGAGCTCTGGCCCATAAACTCAAGTCCATCGCCCTTTTGCAGGGTTTCCGCCGTGCGCACAAAGCCGCGCCGTCCCGCCGCCTTTTCCAGCCGGCCCACATATACGCCCATATGGTTCTGCCGCGCGGGATATGTCACATCCCGGCCGCCCTTCAGATATCCCTGGGTGAAGCCGCCCCGGTTATAGACCTTCTGCATGGCAAGGACGGCCGCCTCCGTGTCGAATTCTCCGCCTTCTTCCAGGGCGTCTACGGCCCGGCGATAGGCGTCTACCGTGATGGCGACGTATTCCCGCCGCTTCATGCGTCCTTCGATTTTCAGGGAGCTTACCCCCGCCCGGTGCAGTTCGCCCAGCAGGCCGATCGCACACAGGTCCGCCGTACTCAGGTGGTATGCCTTCTCCCCCAAGAGAGTATAGGCCATGCGGCAGGGCTGGGCGCACCGGCCCCGGTTGCCGCTGCGGCCTCCGATAAAGCTGGAAAGCAGGCACATTCCCGATATGCCCGAACACAGCGCTCCATGACAGAACGCCTCCACCTCCATGCCCGTATCCGCAATTTCCCGGAGAACATCCAGGGGAGTCTCCCGGGCCGGCACCACCCGGCAGCAGCCCAGCTTCCGGGCAAAGGCCGCGCCCCGCGCGTCCTCCACCCCCATCTGGGTACTGGCATGCAGGGGCAGGGCGGGATAGAGGGCATGGGCCGCAGCCGCCAGCCCCATATCGGCCACGATCACCGCATCCGCGCCCGCTTCATATAAAAATCCAAGATAGGAGAGAGCGGATTCCATCTCCCGTTCCAGCACCATGGTATTGACCGCCACATAAATTTTTTTGCCGAATCCATGGGCATAGCGCAGGATCTCCCGGATCTCTCCCCGGGAAAAATTCCGGGCATAGGCCCGGGCGGAAAGCTCCCCGCCGATATAGCAGGCGTCCGCCCCGGCCCGGAAGGCCAGCTTTGCAATTTCCATATCCCCGGCCGGGGCCAGAACTTCCATCATATCTCCTTCTCCATTTCACAAAAAAACCCATTATACAGCCGCATAATGGGTTCGTTCCACCTTCCTGTTACCGGGTGCGCGCATTCTGATGAATGCTGGTGACCTTGCTCCGCTTGAGCTCCTGATTCTCGGTTTCCAGCCGCCGCACCTGCTCCCGCAGCCGCTTGAGCTCGTTTCCGATAGCCACGCCGCCCGCCTGTTCTTTGGCGGCAATGCGATTTTGAATCTCCGCTTTATGCAGCGCCTCCCGGATCTCCTCCAGCTCCTGCCGCGAAGCCTCAAGCGCCTCCCGGGCCTTGAAAAGCTCATCCGTGAGGTTGAGGGCGGTGAGCGCCAGAAGCGTCACAGTGGAAAGCCCAACATTTTCGGCATTGAGCGCCGCAATTTTCTGGTTCAGATCGTAGGCCACGCGGTTTACATATTCCCCGCCTTCTTCCGAAAGGATGGTGTATTCCCGGCCCGCTACAGTGATTGTGGTTTTCTCTTTTGCCATATGCCCGTCTCCCGCGTTTCGTCGTCGATAAGCCCGTTGCCTGCCCGGCAAAACTTTATGTTTTTATTATACCGTATCTCCCCTGATTTTCAAGGGGAAAATGCTAAATATAGGGCTTTTTTACGAAAAAAGCTACAAAATATGCGATTTTTAGAAATGGGTTCCCTGGATTTTCCATTTGCACGCCGCCGCAGGAAAAGGGCTTGACTTCTCCCCCCTCCTCGGGTGTATAATTTTGTTAAGGATCACAGGAAAATCACAAAAATATCCGGACACCTCTTTGCTTTCTTGTGCTCCCCGGATTTGAAACAGAAAAGAAAAGGAGAAACACAACATGCACAATTTTAACTACTATGTCCCCACCGATATCTTTTTCGGCAAAGGCCAGATTTCCCAATTGCCCGCCCAGATCAAGAAATATGGTTCTTCCGTCCTCCTGGTCTATGGCGGCGGCAGCATTAAAAAAACGGGCATCTACGATACCATCGTAAATCAGATGAAGGAAAACGGCATTCCCTTCCAGGAGCTTTCGGGAGTGGAGCCCAATCCGCGGATTCAGTCGGTCTATGCCGGCGTGAAGCTCTGCCGGGAACACGGCATCGACGTCGTTCTGGGGGTGGGCGGCGGCAGCTCCATCGACTGCGCCAAGGCCATTGCCGCCGGCGTGAAATATGATGGCGACGCCTGGGATCTGTTCAAGAATCCTTCCCTCATTCAGGATGCGCTGCCCGTTCTTTCGGTACTTACCATCTCCGCCACCGGCTCGGAAATGGATGGCTTCTCGGTGGTCACCAATCTGGAAACCAAGGATAAAATCGGGGTCTGCGCCAACTGCATGATCCCCAAGGCGTCCATTCTGGATCCCACCTATACCTATACCGTGCCCAAATTCCAGACGGCCTCCGGCATTGCAGACATCATGTCCCATATTCTCGAGACGTATTTCAATACCACGGAGGAAACCTTTATCTCCGACCGCATTTCCGAAGGGCTTTTGAAGGCCTGCCTGAAATACGGCAAGACCGCCGTGGAGGATCCCACCAACTATGAAGCCCGGGCCAATCTCATGTGGTGTTCCAGCCTGGCTATCAACGGCATCACCAAGGCCAGCGTGGACTTCTCAAATTTCAGCTGGACCTGCCATGCCATCGAGCATCCTCTCTCCGCCTTCTATGACGTGACCCACGGCGCCGGCCTGGCGATTCTGACGCCCAACTGGATGGAATACGTTCTGTCCGACAAGACTGTGGACAAATTTGCGGAATACGGCATCAATGTTTTTGGCATCGACGCCGCCAAGGATCGCTATGATATCGCCAAAGAGGCTATTGCGAAAACCAAGGAATTCCTGGTTTCCCTGGGTCTGCCCATGAGCCTCAAGGATTTGGGCATTGCGGATGAGAGCAATTTCGAAGCTATGGCGGAAAAAGCCGTCGCCCGCACAAGCATTGGATTTGTCTCCCTCAATAAAGAGGATGTCGTCCAAATTCTCAAGATGTGCATGTAACCGCAGCGAAAAAGGCTGGCAGTTTTGCCGGCCTTTTTTGTCGTAGGCTTCTCTTTTGCAGGAAAAAATTCCGCCTTTCCTGCAAGCGAAAGATTCCCCCGGCCCGGAAACCCGAGCCGCTAAAGAAAGAAATTCCCCTTTCTGGGAGTCTATCAAAAAGGGGAATCTCTTATCCATTTTTACAGCAATACTATATTTTTGGGTCAGACGATGTTTTGGGCGATAGGCTTCACCTTCCTTTTTTCCGGTTTTCTAAGCAACATTTAACTGTTTTCAGCTTACTGCATATTTGTGTCGGTATTGTGATGAAAAAGGAGAGATTCCGTGAAAAAAGTTATCCTTCCCCGCCTTGCACATTGCCGGCCCTTGTGCTATACTGCAAGTAATTTCGCAAGGCAATTTCACATTTTCAATGCATCAAAGGAGTTAAATGGATCATGAAAGACACGGCGAATTTCAGCGAATATATCGCGTATCTCTATAAAATGCGCGATGGGAAGCGCTTCCGCTATGATCCCTCCCAGGGAGATTATCAAACCTGGGCGGCCGGCGTGCGCAAAATTCTGGAGCCGCATCTCACCCTGCAGGATGACGGCGCTCCCTTAAACGTCAAGACCCTGGATGTGAAGCAGAAGGATGGCTATCGGCAGGAGACCATCGAGCTGAATGTAGACGGCTATCTGCGCTTGAAGGGCGCGGTGCTCGTTCCGGAAAACGGCGAGAAAAAACATCCCGCAGTGGTCGCCCTCAACTGCCATGGCTGGCAGTATTACTATGACCTCTATAAAATGCTGGAACCCGAGGAGGAAATTCCCTATATCACCAAGATGAAGGACGATTTCTTCGGCAGCCGCTCGGTGGCCAACGAGATGGCCAAGCGGGGCTATCTGGTGGTCTATCTGGAAACCTTCTATTTCGGCGAGAACCGCCTGGACGTGGAAAACGTGCCCCAGCTTTTCAAGGACGAATTCCATGTGGATCCGGCCCAATTTGAAAAGGGTTCTCTCGAATATATCGACGCTTCGGACTTATTCAGCCGCCGGTTCGAGGCCTATATGTATAAGTATCTCGCCTTTGCCGGCCAGTCCTGGACCGGGCTCAACCTGAAAAACGACAAGAAAGCCATCGACTATCTGCTGACCCGGGACGACGTCGACCCGGACCGCATCGGCTGCGTGGGCCTGTCTCTGGGCGGATTTCGTTCCCTCATGCTGGCGGGCATGGATGCGCGCATCAAGTGCGCCGTGGTGGCCGGATGGATGGCCTGCCTTCCGGATATGCTGGAGGACAGCCGCTGCAAGTTCCATACCTTCATGATGTTCCAGCCCTCCCTCTGGGCCTTGATCGATTTCCCGGATCTGGTGGCCCTGAACGCCCCCAACTCGCTGATCGTCATCAACGGCCTGCAGGATGAGCAGTTCAAGGGCGCAGACAAGGCAGACGACCGCATGAAGAAAATCTATGCCATGGCCGGGCATCCGGAAAACTATGTGAGCAATTTCTATGATACGCCCCATATGTTCAACGCCCAGATGCAGGACGACGCCTATGCCTTCATGGAAACGCACCTGAAAAATCTGAAATAAAGAAAAAAGGAGAAAAAAGATGGGAGATACAGCGAATTTCACGGAGTATATCCAATACCTCTATAAAATGCGGGACAAAAACCGCTTCCGCTATGACAAATCCATGGGGGATTACCAGACCTGGGCCAGGCACGTCCGGGAGGTTTTGGCGCCCCATTTCACCCTCTGCGACGACGGCACGCCCCTCTATCCCAAGATCCTGCGGACCGACCAGATGGACGGCTATCGGCAGGAGACGTTGGAAATCAGCATCAACGGATATCTGCGCCTTCGGGGATATGCCCTCGTTCCGGATAACGGCGAGGAAAAGCACCCGGCGGTCATCCTCCTTTCCGGCCATGGCTGGCAGTATTACTATGACATCGTGAAGATGCTCAACAACGGCCAGGAAAACGACCCCATGATCAAGGAGAACCGGGAGCTGCGCTATGGCGGCCGCTCCGTGGCCATCGACCTGGCGAAAATGGGCTATTTCGTCATGTATTTTGAAACCTTCTATTTTGGCAACTATAACCTGGATGTGGAGCATGTTCCCCAGCTCTTCAAGGACGAGTTCCATGTGGACCCCGCCAAATTCGAGAAGGACTCGGAGGAATACAAGGTGGAATACAATCTGTTCTGCCGCCGCTTCGAGGCCTATATGTATAAGTATCTCGCCTTCGCCGGCCAGTCCTGGTGCGGCCTCCTGCTGGACGAGGACAAAAAGGCCGTCGATTATCTCATGACCCGGGACGACGTCGATCCGAACCGCATCGGCTGCCTGGGGCTGTCTCTTGGCGGATTCCGCTCCATGATGCTCACGGGCATGGACGAGCGCATCAAGTGCGCCGTGGTGGCCGGATGGATGTGCTCTCAGGCCGCGATGATCAAAGAGCATTGCCGCTATCACACGTTTATGATGTTCCAGCCCTCCCTTTGGAGCCTTATCGACTTCCCGGATCTGGCGGCCCTCAATGCCCCGAACGCCCTTCTCGTGCTGAACGGCATCCACGACGAACAGTTTGTGGGCGTTCACGACGCCGACGACCGGATGCGCAAGGTCTATGAGGAAGCGGGCTGCCCGGAGAAATACGCTTGCAATTTCTATGACGCGCCCCACTGCTTCAACCCGGATATGCAGAAGGACGCCTATGCCTTCATGGAAACGCATCTGCGCAATATCTGATTTTTAGCCACGAGAATATAAATCTAATATTCTTGAATTAAGAATAAGCTTTCTGCTATGCAGAGGGCTTATTTTTTAATTGGGTTCCTTTGAGATGTAGACAGAAATCCTCGATTTATAAAATTCTTTACTTTCGCATATAAAAAATGTAAATTAACTTTTCCAGATATTCACTTTTTCCCATAAATCCATTTAATTGCAAAACGAATCCTCTACTTCAAATTACTACTATAGTAATACCTAAATCATAAGTATACTTGATTTAATAATCACTTAGTAAGCAATATACTATGAGCATGCTATAGCATCTACATGATAGTTCATGCAGAAGTCGGACATGAAGAAGGAAGATGCCAAAAAATTCCGGATTTGCTAAGATAGCAATAGAGAGGGACGCAAGATGCCGGAAATACGGGATATTATTATCACAACAAAAGTGAATTACGGTTCCATCATCGTCAATATCAAGGATTTGATGGACAGCAAAGGAATTTCCCGAAGCCGGCTCGCCCGCATGACAGGCATCCGGTATTCCATGATTAACCGCTATTATAAAAATGGTGATGCGTTGCAGCGGATTGATTTGGATGTATTTTCCAGAATTTGTTATGCCCTGGATTGCCCGCTGGATAGCATCATGAAATATTGTCCCCCCGACGCGGACGATCCCGAAACCGCCCCCCTCTCCGTCATTGTGTCTGTCTAAAAAAGGAATTTATTTTATATTATGGAAAAACCTGTCTATTTAGAGGATGAAGAAAACGGCCAGACCGTCCATGTGGACCCCACCACTTTGCTCCGCCCCTTCATGCAAATTGTGTTGCTGCTCATGGGGGAACCAGACCTGCCGAAAGCCGTGGTAAATTTTGCCATGTGGGATTTCTGGAATAGCTATCCCAAGCTGAAGAGGAAACGGTTCCCCCGCCGGCGCAAATCCCTTTCCCGTCGGCAGTTTTTGGATTTGTGTATCGATTGGTTCTGCCAGGAAGGCATCTATGAATTCGTGGTTCCTGAACGCTTTGCGCTTTTTCGGGAGCTTGTGGAGGAACGGCGGATCGCCGGCGCCACCCGAGCCCAGGCCCCTGGTAACAATAAATAATTGTTAAAAAGCAGGTATATTTGGAGTTTTCAAGCTATACCTGTTTTTATTGTTCCATTTTTCCATATAATTTGTTAATTACATGATATATTTGTTTCTTTATCTCTCTATAAACAATATATTATTGTCATTGCAGGAAATCCGACAACTAATTATTGTGGTATTGAAAATATTTAATTCCCATATTTTTACATATATAACAATATAATATTTTGGTTTGCTTTTATAATTATCTTTTTCTTCGAGTTTCACTAAAAATAATTGTTATCCATCGTGCCCACACGGGACATTCGCCGATAAAGAAGAAAATTATATAATTTCCTAGAATTTCCATCATCTGGCATTTCTGTATCCGGTAATACTATTTTTATTTGTTTTTCTTTCTATAATTCCGTCAATTCACAATGTTTGCTTGTATCCCCATTAAAAAAACCGCAGGATTCTTATTCCTGCGGCTTTTCTGTACTCTCTCTACAGCCCCAATAACCGCTGGGCGTTGCCGCCCAGGATCATGGCCTTTTCTTCCTCCGTCAGCGGAAGGGAACGGATCAGCGCAATTTCCTCTTCGCTCCGGTGCCAGGGGAAGTCGCTTCCCAGCAGAACTTTCTCCGCGCCATGACGCCGGATCATCCGCGTGAGCTGTTCCTCCGGGATATTTCCCCGGGCGCAAAGGGCCGTATCCAGCAGAATATCCGTCCCGATGAGATATTCCTCGGTTTCGCCCGGCTCCTTGATTTCGCCCATATGGGCCAGGATCATCTTCATCCCCGGGACCGCCTCATGGGCCATCCGGGCGGCTTTGGGCGTGCAATAGTTTACATCCGGCGAAACCGGGTCATAGCCCGCATGGAAGGTCACCAGCAGGCCCGCCTCAGCCAGCGCCTCATATAGGGGGAACATCCGTTCCTCATCCACAAAAAAGCCCTGGTAATGGGGGTGCAGCTTGACGCCCTTGAGCCCCATTTCCTTCGCCCGGGCGATCTCCTCCCGCCAGTCCTCCGCATCCGGATGCAGGCTGCCAAAGGCCACAATGCCCGGAAGGGCGTTGATTTGGGCGGCAAAGTCATTCACCTTGTGCATGGAATGGGCGGTTGTGGCGATATTCAGCACAACCGCCGTATCCACGCCCTGTTCACGCATCTTTTTCTGCAAATCCGAAACCGTCCCGTCGCTCTGCGGAGGCATCCCCGATACCTTTGCCAGCTTCCCGATGGCCTTTTCCGCCAAAGCATCCGTGAACGCATGGGTATGAAAATCGACAATCATATTTCTTTCCTTCTTCCCGTTTTCTGCATTTGTTGTTTCCTTCGTCCCCGCAAAAAAATACCGGGAGACGAAAAATCTCCCGGTAATCGTAGCACACATTTTTCCGCCCGTCAATTCCATGCCGGGCCAGAGCGGGGATACGCCCCTTATTTCTTCATCGCAACAGCCTTCTTGGCGGCTTCCACGATATCCGAAACGTTCAGGTGCATCGCATCCTTCAGATAGGGCAGCAGACCAACCTCGCCGAACCGGTCCATAACCGCCACCGGAACGATGGGCAGAGGGTTCTTCCGGCTCATGATCTCGCTGATGGCGGAATATACGCCGCCGATGACGCTGTGGTTTTCCGCAGTCACGACGCAGCCCGTCTTCTTGACGGAAGCCATGATGGTTTCCTCATCCACCGGCTTGATGGTATGCAGGTTGATGATCTCCGCGCTGATGCCTTCCTTGGCCAGGATTTCCTGCGCTTCCAGGGCTTCCTTCACCATGATGCCGGAGGCGATAACGGTAACGTCGCTTCCTTCCTTCATCACATCCGCCTTGAAGAGGTCGAATTTATAGCTGCTGTCGAACACATCTTCCACCATCTTGCGGCTCAGGCGCACATAGGCCGGGCCTTCATAGGCCGCCAGCTGGGGCATCGCCTGACGCAGCTGCTCGTTATCCACAGCTTCAAACACCAGGATGCCGGGGATGGCGCGCATGATGGCGATATCCTCCACGCTCATGTGGGTGCCGCCGTTATATTCCGCGGTGATGGTCGGGTCGGTTCCGACAATCTTCACGTTTCTCTTGGCATAAGAGATGGAAATTGCAACCTGGTCGGCGATCCGGCGGGTCGCAAACGCGGTGAAAGTGGTGATCCAGGGCTTGAATCCAAAGGAGGTCATGCCGGCGGCAACACCCGCCATGTTGGCTTCCGCAATACCCACATCCAGAGCGCGGTCCGGATAAATGTTGCGCAGATACCAGGTTCCATCGGCTCTGGCCAGGTCGGCGTCGATTACGCAGACCTTATCGTCCTTTGCCATCATTTCTTCCAAAGCTTTGCCAAAAATGGCTCTCATTTCAACAGTATTTCCCATGATATTCACCTCTTACTTCAATTCTTCCAGAGCTTCTGCAACCTTTTCCGGCGGTACGGGCATGGCATGGCAGCCAATTCCCAGAGCTTCCGCAAAGGAAACGCCCTTACCCTTGATGGTATGCAGGATAATCATCGAGGGCTTGGAAGCCTTTTTCGCCGCCTCGATGGCGTCGTTGATCTCTTCCACATCGTGGCCGTTCTTTACATCAAACACTTCAAATCCAAAAGCTTTCCATTTATCCGCCAGCGGCTCCAGGGAGTTGACCTCGTCGATGGTGCCGGAGATCTGCGCGTTGTTATAGTCGGTGAATACGATCAGGTTATCCAGCTTTTTCTGGTTGGCATACATCGCCGCCTCCCAGATCATGCCTTCCTGGCTTTCGCCGTCGCCGATGATCGCATAGATGGTCGCGGGGCTCTTGACGATCTTAGCCGCAACCGCCATGCCAACGGCAGCGGAAAGGCCCTGCCCGAGAGAACCGGCCGTCATGTCAATGCCAGGGGTGCGCAGCATATCCGCGTGGCTGGGGAGGTTGGTGCCGGGTTTGTTCAGGGTTTTGAGCATTTCGCGGGGGAAGAATCCCTTTTCCGCCAGCGTGGAATACAGCGCCGGACCCGCATGGCCCTTGGAGAGAACCAGACGGTCCCGATCCGCCATCTGCGGGTTCTTGGGATCCACGTTCATCTGCTTGTAGTAGAGAACCGAAAGCACTTCCACGATGGACAGGCTGCCGCCCACATGGCCGTTGCCGGCGCTTCCGATAGCTTCGATAATGTCTCTTCTTATTTGTTTGCAGACATCATTCAAGAACTTCTTTTCATTCGCTTCCATTTCTTTAATAACCTCTCAATCTATAATTTTTATGTCAAAATTGATTCAGCTTGGGGAACACGGGAACCAGGGTGTCATAGGCTTCCTGGAACACCGGAAGAATCTCCTTGTATTTCGCCACATTTTCCGGAATGGGCTTGACCACTTGGGTTATCTTGGCAAAGCGGTCCAAAACGTCCAGGGAATCAAACACGCCCGTGGCACGCCCCGCCAGGATTGCGCCGCCCATGGAACCGGCTTCGTCCACCTGGTTGGTGCGGCAGAGCTCCATGTCATACATATCAGCCAGCGCCTGCATCACCAGCGGGCTGTTGGCCGCGCCGCCCACCACCATCAGGGGAGCGTCTACCTTCAGGCCGTTTTCCAGGAAAATATTATGGATTAGGCCCATGTTGAATACGCAGCCTTCCATGACCGCACGCTTCATATCGTTTACGGTATGCTTCATGGTGAGGCCCACAAACACGCCCTTAGCCTCGGCATTCCAATGGGGCGAACGCTCTCCATGGAGATAGGGCAGGAACAGAAGCCCGTTGGCACCCACCGGCGACTTGGCCGCATTGGCGTTGATATAATCGTATTTGCTGATTCCCGTTTCCTTGGCGAGAGCCACTTCCTCCTGACAGAGGTTTTCCCGCATCCAGGCGATGGAGGCACCGAAAGCCTGCATCGTGCCCGTAGGGGTCAAAAGATCGGGGATGACATGGTTCCAGGTAACAATCCGCCGCGTGGGATCCTGCACTGGTTCGGGAACGCACGCCATATCCCAGGCCGAAGTACCCAGGCATGTGTAGCCGGCACCCAGCTTGGTCACGCCCGCGCCGATAGCCGCCATTTCTCCGTCGCCGCCCCCCAGAACCACCGGGGTTCCGGCCAGCAGACCACACTCTTTGGAGGCCGCTTCCGTGACGACATCCAGCACCTGGGAACCGTCCCGGATTTCCGGGAATTTCTCGATATCCAGCCCGGCAGATTCAATCAGATCCTCTGCCCAGCATTTTTTGCGGATGTTATACGCCAGGGTGCCCGAAGCATCCGAATAATCCGTCACCAGCTGCCCGGTCATCTTATAGGCGATATAATCCTTGCAGCAGATGGTTTTATATGTTTCTTTATATACATCCGGCTCATGCTCCTTCACCCACATAAACTTTGTGATGGTGTGGGAGGGGGAAAGCCGGTGCCCGGTCGTCTGATAGAACTCAGCAACCCCATAGCGTTCGCCCAGTTCGTCCGCCTGTTTCTGGGAACGGGTATCCGCCCAGATGATGGAGTTGCGAAGGGGACGACAGTTTTTATCCATGGGCAGGCAGCCCATCATATGGCCGCCAAAACAGATCGCCGCAATTTCCTTTTTATCCACAAGATCAGCCATCGCACTCGTCGTCTCGCAGACTGCCTTCCACCAATCCTCTGGATTCTGTTCCACAACGCCGTGCTTTCCATAATGAGTGGGATATTCCGCAATAATGCTCTTGATGAGCGTTCCATCCTCAGAATACAGGGTCGCCTTGTCGCCCGTTGTTCCCAAATCATGGGCCAACAAATATTTCATTTTCTGTCTCCTCCCTCATTTTCCCCATGCTTTGCACCGCAAAAAAACTGCAGTTTATTACTTTTTGAAACCGCTATGGGAGTATTATAGCACGTCTCAATTTCCTTTGGCAAGAAGGCGGGAAAAGATTGCAAATTTTCCCGTGAGTGCAAGAAATGTAAGGGGTTACATTTCTTGCAAAAAATTTTTGTGGCCCGGAGCACTTCCTCCGCCACAATGTAAGATAATTATAGCATACATCTTTTCAAAATACAACCGCCTATGGGCGAGAAAAAATGCACATTCCCAAAACCAACTGCAAAAAAATGCAGCTTTTTTGCCGGTTCATCGGTCCAGGTCTTTTAATATCCCCTTGATAGCTTCCAGTTTTCTATAGTATTCGGATTCCTCCAGCGAATTATCGGCAAGCACTGTCCGGATCTTCCAAATCGCCTCCATATACTTGCAGCTGGTGTCTCCCGAATGGGATTCCCGTTTCTCCCCGGGCTCCAGGGGGAACAAATCTTCTTCGTATAAATTCATAAAACCTCCAAATAGTACTAATTAGTACTTTATAGCCCATTATATCCTCGGTTTCATGTATGGTCAATAGTATAAAAAAGTACTAAGGAGTGTTGTATGTATTTTCCAAGATTGCGTGACCTGCGCGAAGATAAAGATTTATATCAAAAGGATATTGCCCAGCTTTTGGGAATCACGCAAACCGTGTATTCCCGATATGAACGTGGATATCAAACCATCCCGATCCCGCATCTTTTGAAGCTGGCGGATTTTTATCAAACTTCCACCGATTATATTCTGGGAAGAACCAACGATCCGCGCCCCTTTCCTCAGCCATCTTCCAAAAGAAAGTAGGCAAAAAAATTTTGTGACCGTTCCTTTTGCATAGCTTCCAAATTTCCATGCCGGCGGGCAGATGGCGGCTGAATTTTCATGCGTTTGCGGAAGATTTGCGGAAAAACAATATTGGGGAAGCTGGAATGCAAGATCCTCCTCCAAATATCGTTTCCCATTTTCCGCGGGAAATAGAAAATCGCCCAAAACATCCCAACCATTTGCGGGCAAATGAATTCTTTTGCTTATGAACATGATTCCCAGCAAAAAAAGCCGGCAGACCTGCCGGCTTTTTCTTTCCCTATGCCAGTTTTTCAAACACATCGCGCAGCGCTTCATATGCTTCCTGGAAAACCGGAAGAATTTCCCGGTATTTCCGCACATTTTCCGGAATGGGGTGCACAGTCTCCACGACTCGGGAAAACCGTTCGCACATATCCTGATGCGGATACAGCCCCACGCCGCAGCCCGCCAGAATCGCCGCACCCATGGACGTCGCCTCATCCGGCAGATTGGTAAGGGCCAGATCGATATTATAGATATCCGCCAGCGCCTGCTTGACGATGGGGCTCTTGATACATCCGCCAATGACCTTGGGGGTTCCCGCAATGGCAATGTCATTCTCCCGGATGGCCTGAAAGATCAGCCCCATATTCAGAGCAACCCCTTCCATCACCGCCCGTTTCATGTCGTTTACAGTATGCTTCATGGTCAGCCCGATAAAGCATCCCCGGGCATGAGCATTCCAATGGGGCGCCCGCTCTCCATGCAGATAGGGCAGGAATAAAAGCCCATTGGCCCCCACCGGCGACTTGGCCGCATTGGCGTTGATATACTCATATTTGCTGATTCCCGTCTCCCTGGCCAGGGCAATTTCTTCCTGGCAGAGGTTTTCCCGCATCCAGTTGATGGAGGCCCCGCAGGCCTGCATCGTCCCGCTCACGGTGACGTATTCCGGATCGGCATTGACCACGTTGACCACCCGTTCCTTCGCATCGAACACTGGCTGTTCCGTGCAGACGGATACCCAGGCCGAGGTTCCAAGCGAGCTGTAGGAACGGCCTGGCTTGACAACCCCGGTTCCTACCCGGCCCGCGCCGCCGTCGCCGCTTCCCAGCACGACGGGCGTTCCCATGGGAAGGCCGCACTGGGCCGACGCCTCCCGCGTCACTTCCCCCACAACCGTCGCCGATTTTTCAATGGCCGGAAACTTCTCCGGATCGACGCCGGCCGCCTCCATCACGTCATAGGCCCAGCCCCGCTTGTTGATATCATAGGCCAGTGTAAGGGATGCATCGGTGTGATCCGTCACAAAAACCCCCGTGAGGCGATAAACGATATAGTCCTTGCAGCAAAGCGTCTTATAGGTATTGCGATAAATTTCCGGCTCATGCTCCTTCACCCACATGAGTTTTGTGATGCTATAGGAGGGGTTCAGCCGGAATCCGGTGGTATGGAAGAATTTTTCCCGTCCATACCGCTCCTCAATGATCTTTTCCTGAGCGACGGAACGGGTGTCTGCCCAAATAATGCTGTTGCGGAGCAAACGCCCCTCCCGGTCCATGCAGGTGCAGCCCATCATCTGTCCGCTGAAGGAAACCGCCGCCACGCTATGGGGATCAACCTTTGTGAGAAGCTCCTGCGTCGTCTCACAGACAACCTGCCACCATTCTTCGGGATTCTGCTCCACAGCTCCCTTTTCTCCATAATAGATGGGATATGCCTTTGTGACACTGTGAATCAGCGTGCCGTCTTCGCAGAACAGCGTCGCTTTATCGCCGGAAGTGCCCAGATCGTGGGCGATCAGATACTTACTCATAACACGCTCCGTTTATTACCAGTTAAGTTTGGGATAAATTCCGATCAGAGATTCATATGCCTCCTGGAATACCGGGAGGATCTCCTTATATTTTTCCACATTCTCGGGAATGGGATGGGTTACCTTGGTGATTTTCATAAACTGCCGGGCCATGCCGATATCCGGATAAAGGCCGATGCCATACCCCGCCACGATCGCCGCCCCGAGAGAACCGGCCTCCTCGGAAAGATCGGTCGTCGCCATGGAGATATTATAGATATCCGCCATGGCCTGGCTGACGATGGGGCTATTGGCCGCGCCGCCGGAGACGATCACCTGATCCGGCAGATCCGGAACATTTTCCTTGATGATGTTATGAATCAGGCCCATATTCATGCAGACGCCCTCCAGGACGGCATGTTTCATGTCGTTGGCCGTGTGCTTCATGGTCAGCCCGATAAACGCGCCTTTGGCATCCGGATTCCAGTGGGGGGAACGCTCTCCATGGAGATAGGGCAGGAACAAAAGCCCGTTGGATCCCACGGGCGACTTGGCCGCGTTCTCGTTTAAATAAGTGTATACGCTCTCCCCCGTCTTTTGCGCCAGGGCCTTTTCCTCCTGGCAGAGGTTGTTCTTCATCCAGGAGATCGAGGCCCCGCAGGCCTGCATCGTCCCGCAGACGCTGACATAGCGGGGGTCCACATGGCACCAGGTCACAATCCGCTGTTTGGGATCGTTGGCCGGCTCTGCGCAGACCGCGCCATTTACCGCCGAAGTGCCCAAATTGATGTTATATTCTCCCGGCCGCTCGCATCCCGATCCGATCCGGGCCATGCAGCCGTCGCCGCCGCCCAGAACCACGGGCATGCCCGCCTTCAGGCCGCATTCCGCCGCCGCCTTTTCCGTCACATAGCCGATGACCTCCAGGCCGCTGTGGATCTCCGGAAATTTGTTGATATCCAGCCCGGCCGATTCGATCACGTCGTCTGCCCAGCACTTCTTGCGGATATTATAGGCCAGGGTGCCCGAAGCATCCGAATAATCCGTGGCGAAAACGCCCGTCAGCTTCAAAACGATATAGTCCCGGGAGTTCAGGCTCTTATAGGTGTTTTTATAGACCTCCGGCTCATGATCCCGAATCCACATCAGCTTGGTGATGGAATGGGAGGAGGAAAGCCGGTGCCCGGTCGTATAATAAAACTCGTCCCGGCCATAATGGTCGGCAATATACTGGGCCTCCTTTCCCGAACGGGTATCCGCCCAGATGATGGAATTGCGAAGAGGTGTCCCGTTTTTATCCACGCAGAGCGATCCCATCATCTGCCCGCCAAAGGACACAGCCGCAATTTCATTTTTATCCACATAGCCGAGGATCTCCCGGGTGGATTCGCAGACCGCCTGCCACCATTCCTCCGGATTCTGCTCCACGCAGCCATGGGCGCTGTAATAGGTTGGGTATTCGCGGATGATGCTCTTGATGAGCGTTCCATCCTCGCGGAACAGCGCCGCCTTATCGCCGCTGGTGCCGATGTCATGTGCCAACAAGTATTTCGTCATTTCTTTTTACTCCTTATATTCATGCGCCGGTTTTCCCTCCCCACCCAGGGGCCGCCGGACGCACATCAATCTCAAAAGGTCAGCTTGGGAAAGATCCCCTTAAGAGCTATATATGCCTCGGAAAACACCGGCAGGATCTCCCGGAACCGGGCCGTATTTTCCGGAATCGGATCGATGGTTTTGGTGATTTTCATGATCTTGCGTGCCTGCTGCATATCCTTATAGATGCCCACGCCATAGCCCGCCGCAACCGCCGCGCCCAGGGAACCCACGATATCCGAAACGTCCGTCAGAAGAATCTGCGCTTCAAAGAGATCCGCCAGCGTCTGCTGCACCACCGGACTGTTGGCGCCGCCGCCCGTGACGATGATCTTTTTGGGCATCTTATCCGAAATGTTTTCCTTCAAAATATTATAGATCAGGCCCATATTCATGGCCACGCCTTCAAACACCGCCCGCTTCATGTCGTTTGCCGTGTGTTTCATGGTCAGACCCACAAAGGCGCCCTTGGCATGGGCATCCCAGTGCGGCGCCCGCTCCCCCTGCAAATAGGGCAGGAACAGAAGCCCGTTGGATCCCAGCGGCGATTTCAGTGAATTTTCGTTGATATAGGTATAGCGGCTCACGCCCTCTGCTTTGGAGCGGGCCAGCTCCTCGTGGCATAAATTATCCCGCATCCAGGCAACCGAGGCGCCAAAGGCCTGCATCGTCCCGCTCACGGTGACAGTCCCCGGGATCAGCGAATTCCAGGAAACGATCCGCTGTTGCTCATCGGCAATGGGATAATCCATCATGACGCCGATAAAAGCCGAAGTTCCCAAATTGCAGCTGATCTCTCCCACCGACGCACAGCCCGCGCCCACCGCGCACATATGCCCGTCGCCGCCGCCCAGAACCACCGGGGTTCCCGCCGCCAGCCCGCATTCCTCGGCTGCCTGCGGCGTCACCTCGCCAACGACCTCCAGGCCGCTGCGGACCTCCGGAAATTTATCCAGCTCCAAACCGGCCGCCTGGATCAGATCCTCCGCCCAGCAGCAGTTGACCGCGTCAAAAGCCAGAGTCCCCGAGGCGTCGGAATAGTCGGTCATGAATTTTCCCGTGAGCTTTAAAACGATATAATCCTTGGAATTCAGGGTCTTATAGGTTTTTTTATAGATTTCCGGCTGATGGTCCCGCACCCACATGAGCTTGGTGATGGTGTGGGAGGCAGATAAACGGTGTCCGGTTTTGCGGTAAAACGCATCCCGGCCATAGACCTCTTCAATGTATTTTTCCTCTTGCACCGAACGGGTATCCGCCCAGATGATCGAACTTCTCAGCGGCCGGCCCTCCCGGTCGATGCAAGCGCAGCCCATCTGCTGCCCGCCAAAGGACACGGCGGCAATGCTCTTTTTATCCACCAGCTTTGCCATTTCCCGCGTCGTCTCGCAGACCGCCCGCCACCAGTCCTCCGGGTGCTGCTCCACAACGCCGCCCCGGTCATAGTGGGTGGGATATTCCCCAAGGATGCTGCCAATAAGCGTTCCATCTTCGGCAAACAGCGTCGCCTTATCGCCGCTGGTGCCAATGTCATGCGCCAACAGATACCGCATCGTCAAATCCTCCTCTATTATTCCATTTTATTTCCTGAATTGCTGTTCTCTGCCCATGAAAAGCCCGGTCCCCTCCGGGCAGGCTGGACTATGATAATTTGCCTTTGAATCTGTTGCTCTCATTATAGCACATTTTTGTGAAAACACAATCGATATTTACATTTTTTCTTAAAATATTTTTCTAGACTTATCATTCCAACAAAAAAGAGGCGAATTCGATGTTCGCCTCTTCATGTCTTTTCTGCATTTATGTTTTCGGGTGCAAAAACCAAAGCCGTCCCTTATGCGTGCAGCTTGGGGAACACGGGCACCAGGGCGTCATAGGCCTCCTGGAACACGCCGATGATCTCCTTAAACCGCCGGACATTTTCCTCGATGGGATGCACGGTCTCGGTGACCGTAAAGAATTTGCGGGCCATATCCATGGATTTATATTCGCCGATGGCATACCCCGCAACGACCGCCGCACCCAGGGAACCCACTTCGTCCGAAACGTTGGTGAGAAGCATATCCATGTTGAAGATATCCGCCATAGTCTGGCTGACGATTTTGCTCTTGGCCGCGCCGCCGGTCAGCACCAGCTGTTTCGGCATGGGGATGGTCGCCCGATCCTTGATGATGTTGTGGATCAAGCCCAGGTTCAGGGCAATGCCCTCATAGACCGCGCGCTTCATATCGTTGACGGTATGCTTCATGGTCAGGCCCACAAACACGCCCTTGGCATCCGCGTTCCAGTGAGGCGCCCGCTCTCCCTGCAAATAGGGCAGGAACAGAAGGCCGTTGGCACCCACCGGTGACTTGGCCGCATTGGCGTTGATAAAGCTGAACTCCCCTTTTCCGGTTTCCTTGCTCTTGGCGATCTCGTCAAAACAAAGGTTGTCGTGCATCCAGGTGATGGAAGCGCCCGCCGCCTGCATGGTGCCCGTGGCGCTCACCAGCCCGGGGATGACATGGGCAAAGTTGATGACCCGGCGGGTGGGGTCATCCAGCGGCTCATTCATGCAAAGAGTATCAAAGGCCGAGGTTCCGATGTTCACAGCCTCGTCTCCCTGGGCCACAACGCCCATGCCCACCCGGCAGCAGGGGCCGTCGCCGCCGCCCAGAACCACCGGCGTGCCCGGCAAAAGGCCGCATTCTTCCGACGCTGCCCGGGTCACCTCACCCACCACCGAATTGCCCGGCCGAATCTCGGCAAATTTTTCCGGATCCAGGCCCGCCGTTTCGATGAGGCCGGTCGCCCAGCATTTTTTGCGGATATCGAAGGCCATGGTGCTGGAGGCGTCGGAATAGTCCGTCATATATTTGCCCGTCAGCTTCATGACGATGAAGTCCTTGCAGTTGAGAGTTTTATAGGTATTTTGATAGATTTCCGGCTGGTTTTCCTTGACCCACATGAACTTGGTCAGAGAATAATAGGGGCTTTCCCGGTGCCCGCTGGTGTAATACAGCTCCTTTTCGCCATAAGCCGCCGCCAGCTGCTCCATCTGCTTTTTCGAGCGGCCGTCTGCCCAGATGATGGAATTGCGCAGCGGATTCCCGTTTTTATCGATGCAGGTGCAGCCCATCATCTGTCCGCCAAAAGTGATGGCGGCAATCGCCTTTTTATCGATCCCCTGCAAAATCTCCTGGGTGCGGTCACAGACGCATTTCCACCAGTCCAGCGGGTTTTGTTCCACCGCCCCGTTTTCTCCAAAATAGGTGGGGTAATCGCCGTGAACGCTCTTCACCACTTTTCCATCCAGGGTAAACAAAACTGCCTTGTCCCCGCTGGTTCCCATGTCATGCGCCAAAATGTACTTGCTCATATGCCGTTCCTCTCTTTGTATTTTTCACGAAAACAAAAGGTTTTTTAAAATGTAAGGGGTTACATTTCCCCTAAAACTATAAGTGGCAGGAGCTTTTTGCACGAACCTCGATGCCACTTCTAATTTTACCATATCACAGTTTTTCCGATCTTGCAACCCTGTTTTGCAAGAAAAAATCACTCTTTTCTTTCATAAAACATATGCTGCAGGATATTCCGTCCGGTCTGCGTCCGAAAAACCTTTTCCCGGATAGAATCCACCTGTTTTCTGCTGAATTCCCCTTCAAAAATATTCACAAGGAAATCCGCCTCCAGAAGAATGCGATGGTCGATTTTCTCCACACCCGTGATGGTATGGTGATGGGCGATAAGCCAGCAGACGCGGTCGATCATCTCCGCATCCTGCCCCAGCCGTTTCATGATTTCGGTTGCCGGAGCCGGCCCCTCCACCTGCTGATGGCGTCCGGAGCTGGAATGATATTTGATGAGCGACGGCTTGATGCCAATATCGTGCATCACACTGGCCATTTCCAAAATATTCAGCGTCCGCTCATCCAGGCCCTCCATTTCCCCAATTGCCTTGGCAAAGGAATGCACCTTCAAAAAGTGGTTGATCCGCTGGGGATTGCCGCTCTCATACTGGATCATCTCCATGATTGCCTGCGAAACATTTGTTTTCATTGTTTTTCCTCTTTTCCTCGCATTTTCTATCCCTGTTTTTATGGTATCACATCCCACGCGCCGCCGCAAGATGATTTGACCGCAGCCATCCTGGCTGTAATAATATAAGTACATTTCTATCCGTCCTTTTCAAACCATAATAAGGGAGATTCTTTTATGAAACAGAACGCAAAAAAACTTGTTCTCGCTCCTTCTCTTATCAGCCTGGACGACTGCAATATGGTGGGGCTGACCTCCAGTCTGGAAAAATGCGGCTTTGACACCCTGCATGTGGATATCATCGACGGCTATTTTTCCCCGGATATGCCTCTGGGCGTCACATCCGTCGTGCGGCTGGCTCCCAAAACCGGGCTGAAGTTCGACGTACATCTCATGGTGAACGACAATCACTTTTTCGTGGATGAAATGCTCAAGGCAAATCCGCACCAGATGTGCTTCCATCTGGAAACCGAGCCGCATCCGGACATGCTGCTTTCGCATATCCGCCGCCACGGCGTCCGGGCAGGGGTCGCTCTCAAACCCTCTACCCCGCTCTGCCAGCTGGACTATATCCTGGAACGCTGCGATTTCATCATGATCATGCTCATCAATCCCGGATATGCCCATATTCCCGGCGAAACGAAAGTTCCTTATGCCGCCCGGAAGGTGGCCGAATTGAAGAAAATGATCGATCGCCGCGGCCTGAACACGGAAATTGAAATCGATGGGCGCGTTTCCCTGGAGGATGTGGAGGCCTATGCAAAATTGGGCGTCACTCACTTTGTGTGTGGTTCCAGCTGTTTCCAGAAAAACCAAACCATGGAGGAAAACGCCAAGCGGATCCTCGCCTTTAAGGAAAATCTGGAAAAGCAGCTATAAGAGCAAAAGGGCAACAGTTAGACGCCTGATAAGGCAATATCCCTATATCGTGTATTCTTGCACGCTCTGCTATTCTTTCAGCCCTGCCGGCTTCTCCTTCCTATCGTTATTCTGGTGTTAAGAAGGCATGGGAGAAAAAAACGGCTGCTGTGCCGGAGGATATATGCAATGGATGGCTCGCCGGAGCGGTGTATCACGAATGAGAGCTTTTCCGTCTGGTATTGCCAAGATACAACAACACCATTTATAAAGAAGCAGCATCGGTTGTTTCCCTTTGCGATGCGCTGCTCTCAAACCGCAGTATCCCTCTTTTTGTTCCCCCTTTAAAATATGGGGGAATTCCCGGGTGCTATAGCCATTTCTTTGCGGTGATCTGCCGCGGCACCAATGGGATATTCTTTGTCTGTTTTCTTTTAAAAGAGTGCAGGCGGGATCAAGAAAGGAGAAGTTCTATGGATTACAAAGCATTATACGATGAAAAGCGCAGCATGGTGCTGGCAGAGCTGAATGCCGCATTGGCGGGTGTGGACGCGAGCCAGGTAGGCGCCTTGATTGATGCGCTGGAAAGTGCGGAGAAGGTTTTCTTTGTGGGCGTGGGGCGCGTGATGCTGAGCCTGCAGGCCATTGCGAAACGCCTCAAGCATCTGGGCTTTGATACGTATGTGGTAGGCGAAACCACGGAGCCTCCCATCGGTGAAAAGGATCTTCTCATCGTGGGCTCGGGCAGCGGCTCCACGCTGGTTCCCTCGGGTCTGGCCAAAAAGGCCAAGGGCTTTGTCGCGAAAATCGCCCATATCGGGTGCATCCCGGATAATCCCATTTCCCCCATCACCGACGTTTTCGTGCGCATCCCCTGCAAGAATAAAAAGGCAATGGACGATGTCGTCCCCTCCAAGCAGCCCATGACCACGCTCTTTGAGCAGTGCGTCCTGCTGTTGGGGGGATATTGTCGCCGTCATGATCCTGGCGAAACGGGGCGTAGAGGTCACGGAGGATCTCTGGTTTGGACACGCCAATCTGGAATAGCTCTTTTTAGTGCCCGAGGATACACGTTTTCAAATGTAGCAGCAAAAAGCGCCCGGCAAATATGCCGGGCGCTTTGGTTTGGCCCTCATACTTTAAACGGCAGTGCTGCCCGGAAATCCCTTTCCGGGGTATACAAGACCGCTGCCACATGTTTTGAAAATTTCGGGCTGCGGTCATAGCAATCCGCAATAACCTCCTCCCAGGAGGGCAAAGTAGAGCCTATCTCCTGACATGCGGGACTTCCTCCGTTTAAAAAAACTCCAACCCATGGAATCTTTTCCTATAACTTCTTTTACGGCCGGACTTCTTCACCCCGGAAGAAATGCATGGCCAGCTCGAGAGATTTGTTCCAGAAAGGCCATTCATGGGCGCCCTTCCATTCCAGATAGGTGTGGCCGTATCCCGCCTCCTCCAGGGCTTTGCGGAATTTCGCATTGCCTTGATAGAGAAAATCCTCGGTGCCGCAGGTTTGAAGCAGCCGGGGGCGGTCCGGGTTCTTTGCCTGTTCGCGTCCCAGGCGGAAAACATCATTTAAGTCTTTTTCCGCATAATCCGGGCCAAAGATCGCCACAACGTCCTTATAATCGCCGTTCTGATCGGCAAAATCCCCTTCGGTTTTCTCCTTCAGGAAATCGCCGACGACCCATTCGGTATCCACGCCGCCGGAAAAACAGCCGATGCCGCCAAAATTCTCCGGCTTGCTGAAGCCGATCTTGCAGGCGCCGTAGCCGCCCATGGAGAGACCGGCAATAAACGTATTCTCCTTCCCCTGCGGAATGCGGAACATTTTGTTCACCAGCTCGGGCAGTTCCTCCGCAATATAGGTGAAATATTTGGGGCCATAGGCCATATCCGTATAAAAACTGCGCTGCACTTCAGGCATGATGAGGATATAGTTGTTCACCATGGCCAGATATTCCGCGTTGGTCAGCCGGGCCCAGCCGGTTGCGCTGTCCGTCAGCCCATGGAGAAGATAGAGCACCTTCGTCTCCTTATAAGGGGAAACGACGTTGAAGGGAACATCCGGAAAAATCACACAAAGCTGAGTATCCAGCTTCAGGGCATGGGAATAGATATCGCCTCGAAACAGTGCCATAAAAGTTTCCTCCTTTTTTAGTCTTGGTCAAATTCGCCGCCCCGCAGCGGGATCACGGCAAAATGAATAAACCGCAGGATATCCATGAAGTCCTTGGAGCAGAGGCGGACCGTAAAGTTATCCAGCCGCTCTGCACCGGGATAATAGGACATATTAAACGCCTGGGCATGGGCATGGAAGCGCATGCGCATATCAAATTCCTCCGGCAGCGGTACGATCAGCTTGCTGAAATCGCCCTCCAGCGCCTCCTGCACCTTCTCGCGGATCTTTCTCACGACGATATTGGGGTGCTGCGCCACCACTGCGCGCCCGCCCTGCAATTCAAAGGTGGAAACCGTGGTGATGCCGGGCATCACGTCCTCGGCCTCATCGCAGGCGCCCTTATCCCCGCTCAGGAATACGACGGGAACGTTGTTATAGGAAGCCATCAGGGCGGAAAGGGTAAATTCGCTCATATTCACGCCGTTGATAGTGAACACCTCCAGCGCGTCCGTAAAGGTATGGGCCACATTGGTATCCCGGGAATGCCGGCCGCTATGGGAGGCGACAAAGATCGCCGCATCGTATTTATCATCCTGAATGCCGCCCATCATCACATAGGGGTCATGGGGTACGCCGCGGCTCAAAAAGATCCTTTCATCCTCCGGCAGGTCTGTCGGGATAATATTGCAGCCCAGATAATGCGAATCCCGGACCAAAATTTTCTCCGCTCCGGCGGCCAGAGCGCCCTCACAGGCCGCCGACACTTCCCGGCCCAGCTGCTTTTGAAAATAAGGGAACCAGGACTTCCCGGGCATCATGTCATGGATAAAGGCAACGCCGCAGCAGCCCTCAATATCCGCGCTCAAAAACACTTTCATTTTTAATTCCTCCATTGTTGCATGTATAGTTTGAAGCTGGGGAAAATCCCCCAAACAATATGACCTTTTCATTGGGAAAAACATTCATAAAAGATGATGCTATTGTATCACTCTCCCCCGAAGAATGCAATGCGAAAAGCAAAACAAAAAACGGCTTTCGCCGTTTTCTGCTCTCTATAAAACAGGCTTGTCCGCCACGTCGTATTCTGCCGGGCCGCCCTGGGCGCGTCCCAGCCGGGTCATTTCATCCCGCAGATAATTTTTTATGCGCTCCCGCTCCTCGGCAAAATCCGCCTCCGGGCGGAACACAGTGGGCTTTCCCACCTGTATCGTGTGGTTAAACCGGCAGGCAAACACGGGATAAAACCGCAGGCACTGGCCGGTTTTTCGATAATACCTCCGGGCCACGTAGACAAACCCAGAGGAAAAATCCTCGTTATATTCGGAATAGGGCGTCCGGTTTTCCGGGAAAATCACCACGTTCTTCCCTTCTCTCAGGGTTTGAACACTCTTTTGAATGGTGACATGGGCATTATCGTTAAAATGGGCCGGAATCGCTTCCACGCCGCAGAAAATCACCTTTGCCAGCGGCGCCAGCAGATAGGAAAGCACCCAAAACAGCCCCTTGGAAAAAGGGTTTTTCGGATGCCAGAAATCCATCCGGGAAAAGGCCGGAAAGGTTTTCATAAAGCAGACCTGATCGATCACCCAGGGCCGGAACGGCCGCGGAAAATTGGTCACCATAACCACAGGGCCATAGGCCCCTGCATGATTTGCGCAATAAATGGCCGCCTCTCCCGGCGGGGGCTCCTCCTGCCAGCAGGTTTTATGTTTGGGAAAGACCAGCCGGCCGATGGCCAGAATGCCTCGGAAGAAAAGATGCGGATGCTTCCATGCTGCATATCGTTTTGTCGTCGAGTAATATCTTTTTTTCTTCTTTTGCATGTAAATCCCAAGGGCTGCGCCGCTTAGAATACCAGATGGAACACCGTTTGATCCAGGATCACCAGGATCCCCAGAATTCCAACATAGATGGCGAAGCCATATAATTTCTTTTTACGGATAAGGTTGAGCATAAAACGGATCGCCAGGAAACCGGACACCGCCGCAAACAACATACCCACAATCGTGGGCAGAACTGCGATCTGTCCCACGCCGGTTTTAATCAGGTCATATCCCTGAAGCACCAGCGACCCCAATATCACCGGAATGCTCATGAGGAAGGAAAAGCGCGCGGCCAGATTGCGGTCTATACCCGAAAACAGACCGCCCACCAGCGTGGAACCGGATCGAGAGATGCCCGGCATAATAGCCACAGCCTGCACACATCCCATGATAACCGCATCCCGGTACTTTACATTATTACGCCGCTTTTGATACCGCTTTTCTACCCATTCCGCCGCCACCAAAAGAATCGCCGTTACGATAAAGCCATATCCCAGATATTGGCCCTCAAAAGAACCCTCAAAGAAGTCTTTAAATAATAAAGTTGCCACTACTGCGGGCACGGTTGCCACAAGGATCAGTCCCGTGAGCTTCTGCACCGGCTTTTTCAGAATGCTCACAACATCCTGCCAGAACACCACCAACACAGCAACCAGCGTTCCCACATGCAGCATGGTGTCAAAAAATATCATATCTCCCTGAGAATTGAAAATATTTTGAAACAGCACCAGGTGTCCGCTGCTGGATACCGGCAAAAACTCTGTCAATCCCTGAACAATTCCCAAAACGATGGCCTCTAATATACCCATAGACTCCTCCTTGCAATTCTTTTTTGAGTCTTCCCTTCCATTTTTCAAACAACTAAAAGACATTATAGCAATAAAATCCCAAAGGGACAACCTTTTTCTCAAGACACGGCCGGTTTCTTTTCTTGCGAAACCTCCCATATCCATATATAATAGGAAGCAGATAATTTATACCAGAGGGGATCTGTCACCATGAAACTTGGAGTAGTCGGCCTGCCCAACGTAGGCAAGAGCACATTATTTAACGCAATTACACAGGCTGGAGCAGCCAGCGCCAACTATCCGTTTTGCACCATCGAGCCCAACGTGGGCATCGTGAGCGTTCCGGATGCGCGGCTTGACTATCTGGCTTCTATATACCATCCCGAAAAATTTACACCCGCCACCATCGAATTTGTGGATATTGCTGGACTTGTCAAAGGAGCCAGCAAGGGCGAAGGATTGGGCAACAAATTTCTTTCCCATATCCGGGAGGTAGACGCCATTGTTCAGGTGGTGCGCTGCTTTGAGGATGAAAACATCACCCATGTGGACGGCAGTGTAAACCCGGTGCGGGATGTGGAAACCATCAATTTTGAGCTGATCTTTGCGGATATGGAAACAGTATCCAAACGACTCCAGCGCTCGGAAAAAATGATCAAAACCGGCGACAAAAAATATGCCGTTGAGGTCGATGCACTAAAGCGCGTGTATGCTGCTCTGGAAAGCGGCCAGCCCGCCCGCAGCGTGGCACTGGAAAAAGAGGAACAGGAGCTTTTGCGGGATCTCTTCCTGCTGACGGATAAGCCCATAATCTATGTGGCCAACATCGCAGAGAGCGATCTCGGAGAGGATGTGGATAATCTTCCTCTGGTCAAGCAGCTCCGGGAATATGTCGAGCCGCAGGGCGCCGAAGTGATGGCGGTTTCCGCCAAGGTGGAGGAAGAACTCTCCGGGCTGGAAAGTGAAGAAAAGGCCATGTTTATGGAGGAATTGGGAATCGCGGAATCCGGCCTTTCCAAGCTGGTGAAAAAATCCTATTCCCTTTTGGGCCTCATCAGTTATCTCACGGCGGGAAAGCCCGAGGTCCGCGCCTGGACGATTACCAAAGGCACGAAGGCTCCCCAGGCTGCTGGCAAAATCCATTCGGACTTTGAGCGCGGCTTCATCAAGGCCGAGGTCATCGCTTTTGACGCCTTGAAGGAGCTGGGCGGAGATATGCAGACGGCGAGGGAAAAGGGCCTGATTCGCCAGGAGGGCAAGGAATATGTGATGCAGGATGGCGATATCGTCCTGTTCAAATTCAATGTATAACAAAAAGAAGGGAAAACCGATGAATATTGAGGAATTGACGGCCCAATATTATTTGGAAAAGGACTGCAACTGCGCGGAAACTGTTCTACATGCCGCCAACGACGCCTATCAGCTGGGTCTTGACGACAACGCCATGAAGGTGATCGGCGGCTTTGGCGGTGGCTGCGGCTGCGGCCATCTCTGCGGCGCGGTGGCCGGCGCCATCGGTGCTATTGGGAAAATGCGCATAGCCCAGCAGGCTCACGGTTCGGATGTCGGCAAGGTATGCGCGGAATATATGCAGAAATACCGGGAAAAGATGGGAAGTACCCTATGCAGTGAGCTAAAGCCCAAATACAATGTGGATGAGACGCGCTGTCTGCCCGTGTGTCTCGCAGCAGTCCGGCTTCTGGACGAAATCGTTTCCAAACAAAAATAGGGTAAGGATCTGGGCAACGTTTCCCATTGGAAACGTTGCCTTTTCGTTCCCCATTTTTTATTCCTGCTCAGTAAAAAACATGGTCTCTGAAAAGAGCACACATCCCTTTCCCCGCGTTGTTCTCCGCTATATCCCAGCATCTAAGCGGCATCACCCGGCTGCTTTCCTACATCGCTATATAAAAAATGCTTGCTAACTTTAGCAAGCATTTTTGTCTTTTCAAACTTCGTTGGGAGACTGCAGGATCTTAAAGGCAAGCTCAGTAAAGGCCCGAAAGGCGGAAGGCAAAGCATATTCCCCAGCCAGTTCCTCCGGCCCCACCCATGTAAAGGAACCCTCCGGGCTGTCCGGCTTTAAGACAGCCAAAATTCCTGCCATATGCCATTCTATATGGGAAAAGACATGCTTGGCAGGGGGAAGCATTTCCCACATTTTCAGCGACAGTCCCTGCGCCTCGGCCCATTGCTGCACTTCCTCGCCCGGGAGCTTTCCCTCTGCCGAAGGAAATTCCCATAGCCCGGCAAGCAATCCCGTTTCAGGGCGCTTTTGTAGCGCCACGCGGCCTTGGCGAATCAGCAGGACGACAGTCCGCTCTTCTATGCGGCGGGGCTTCGCCTTGGCCTTGACTGGCAGCAGTTCGGTGATCCCCCGCTCCCGTGCCAGGCAAAATTTCCGGGCAGGACATTCTTCACACCGCGCCTTTCCGGGGATACAGACCAGAGCCCCCAGCTCCATAAGCGCCTGATTAAAATCCCCGGGACAATCTGCCGGAATCACCTGCTCTAAAAGCTCACGGAATCTCTTTTTCACTTTATCCTGCAAAATATTCGCATCACTGGCCAGAATCCGTGATAAGACCCGCAGGACATTTCCATCCACGGCAGGCACAGGAACGCCAAAGGCAATGGAGGCCACGGCGCCCGCGGTATATTCTCCCACACCGGGCAGGGAAAGGATGGCCGCATAATCCGCCGGCATGTTCCCGCCATATTTCTCCACAATGATCTGAGCAGCCTTTTTCATGTTCCGTACCCGGCTGTAGTATCCCAAACCCTCCCAAAGCTTCATCAGCGTTTCTTCTTCCGCTTCTGCCAGGGATGAGAAATCCGGCAGCCGCTCCACAAATCGGAGGAAATAAGGCTTTCCCGCCTCAATACGCGTCTGCTGCAGCATGATTTCTGAAACCCACACCCGATAGGGAGAAGGATCGTCCCGCCAGGGCAGTTTCCGGGCGTTTTCCCGATACCATTGAACCAGCGGCCCGGGAATTTTTCGGAGTCGCTCTAAATCTTGATCTCTATTTACTTCCTTTGCGTTATTTTTCAATATTCCTTTCCTCTGCCTATAGTAACAAAAATTGTATATTCTTTAACTTTTCTTTTGCATCAAAATCAGCGTCTTTGAAAAGCTTGTTGTTTGAATCTAGTCCCATGTCCTTCCACAATCCGTTTTTTCTTGCTTCTTTCTCTATTTGATCTTTCTGATCGCGCCATTTTTCCAACATTGGTTTTGCTTCCCTGCTGGCTTCTTCTCTATTCATTCCTCCACCGCCCATATCCAACACAAATTCTTTCGCGTTTTTTGTCACGGACGTATGATTCTTCAAATCAAATGAAGTGTATCATGGAGGACTGGCAGCGTCAAGCAGAAAAAGCGAGATGGGTGCTCCATTAAATTTTTCCATAAAAGCAAAAAACCCTCCGGTTTAGACCAAAGGATTCCTCGCTCAAAGCTATAAATTAGATACCGGCAGCTACCTATCCTCCCGGGCCGTCACCAGCCAAGTACTTTCGGCGTATAAGAGCTTAACTTCTGTGTTCGGGATGGGAACAGGTGTACCTCTTAGCTATCGCCACCG
>NZ_JACRSS010000004.1 GCF_014384805.1 Guopingia tenuis | reverse complement strand
CCGCCGTGATCGCCGCCGTCAGCGTCGTCTTCCCGTGGTCTACGTGCCCGATCGTCCCGATGTTTACATGGGGCTTCGTTCTCTCGTATACTTGCTTTGCCATTTTCTCTTTCTCTCCTCCTAGATTTCTTAGCTAAAATCCAAAATTTTCCGCCTCGAGCGGAGCCTCTGGAGACGGATTTTCTCGCCGTCATCCCTTTTTTGGAGCGGGTGATGGGAATCGAACCCACGTAGCCAGCTTGGGAAGCTGGAGCTCTACCATTGAGCTACACCCGCATTCCTTCACACATCCGCTCTATTTCACTATTCTATAGTCTTCCCCACTATTTGTCAATACAAAACCGCCATTTTCTTTTGGAAAAAAGAAAGGGAACCCGGCATGCAAAATGCCCGATTCCCGCTCTCTTCCTTCTTTATTCCGTGCCGCCCGTCTCCGGGGAAGTTGTATTGCCCGGTGTCGGCGTTGCTGCTTCCGACTTACTGGGCGTCGGCGTTGCCGGGGTTGTCGTCGTGGTCGCCGGCGGCGTCGTCTCCGGCTTCGGCGTTGCAGAAGGCCCAATGGTTATCTGCCCGGTGAAGGCCCGATAGGTATCCGTATAATACAGCTCCCGGGAGATTTCCTTTCCCGTCTCCTTGTCGATCTTGATCTTGTAAACCTCGGCTTTGATTTTGTTATGCCGCGGCTTTGTCCATTCGCTGGTTCCCGGCTTCATTTCCGAGGAATAGACGGTTTCCGCCGGGCCCGGTTCTTCATTTAAAACAATCTTGCTTTCCATCTTAACCGTATAGTCCATGGGGGGGCCATAGACTGAGACCTTGACTGTCCGCGCGTTTTTCGCATCCGTCGTGGCGATGATCGTGATGGGATAGTCATAATTATTTTTGAACTGGAAGTCCGGCGCACCTGTCGAGATTGTTGCATCCAGGCCGGGATCCACATAGCTGAGCGGCCAGGAATGGTGTGAACGGTCGGTAATCTCGACTTCCGCCTTTAACAGCGCGTTATAGAGCGTGCTGCTCACCTGGCAGATCCCGCCGCCCGGCTCATCCACATAGGCGCCGTTTTTGATGCCCGCCGCGTCTTCCCAACCGTTTGCCGTCGTCCGCGGCCCCGCCGCCTCGTTGATGGACCAGCTCTCGCCCGGCTGCAGCACGACACCGTTTACCACCGTCGACATCTTCCAGATATTATACCGCCGGCCATAGGCAGAGGATTTGAAAGACGTGCTGAACGACGCCATGAGCTGGCAATTTTCCTTGAGCTCTTCCAATGTGATCTCCGGCTGTGTATCCACAACCGTCGTAGGGATGACAGAGGTGAAATCCCCGTTTTGCAGATTGGTCTGAATGTCTGCGATCAGCTTTGCCGTGTCAATCTCCTTGCCGGCCACTTCCTCAATAAATTCCAGCTCGCCGGAAACCTGAAGATTCTTCTCATCCTCGTTTTTCTTGACGGAGACCGTTGCATTCTGCATCTCAATATTATAGGCCTCTCCCTGCGTCTCCAGGGAAGCCGCCAGAATCTCCTCATCCGCCTTGGCTTCCAGCGGGAAGTTTACGCCTTCCTCCTTGGCCTTGTTAATTTCCGCCGTCCGCTGGGTTGCATCCCCTTCCCGGCCATAGAACAGGGCCTTCTCCATCACCGCCTGGACGTCGATGGTCGCCCCCAGCTCCTCCGCCGTCAGCGGATAGGTGTTTCCCATCGCCGAATAGGTGATCTTGAGATCCATGAGCGTCTGGCTCGCCTTTTCCTCAATCTGCGGCTTGGCCTCTGCAAGCGTCATGCCCGAAACATCGATATTGGCAATCGAAACCCCTTCAAAATACGTCCCTTTCGCCAGAATCTCATCCCGGCTCATATTGGCCTCTTCGTTTCCCTTGGCAATGAAGATCCAGGCCAAAACGCCGGCAACTACTATCAAAACCGCCAGAGCGCAGATCAGTAAAACCCGAATGTTTTTTGCCTTATCCGCTCCGAACGCATTCTTTTTCCGAACCACTTTCTTTTGCTTTCCAGCCATCTGTACTCTGCAAACCTCCCGTTTGGCGTTCTTAATCTACTATACTGTAAAACACCCTAAAAGTAAACAAGAAACTATTTCTTCCTTTTGTATATTTTCCACCTTTTCCCCTTGAATAAACAAATTTCCTTACAAAAAAATAAATTTGCCCGCCGGGGCATTCGGGCAAAGCAGCAAGGGATTCTCCCGCTTGTCCTATGTATACAAAGGGCGGGCATATCCGCGCCCTTCCCATAAATGAGCGGCGCATGCCCTCGCTTCGCGCCGCCCCAGGATATTCCTATGCGCCAAAACAGCGGAGCAGCTGCTCCATTTGCCGGACGCCCCGCCTCTGCGAAGTGATGATCGCCTGAAGAATCGGGATCAGCTCCGGGCAGACAGGATAGCGCAGGGCATTTTCCGACATGCGGACAGCCCCTTCATGATGCGGGATCATCTCCCGCATAAAATTTACGTCGATTTGATCGGTGGATACCGCCGCACGCATCTGCCGGAACATCCTCTGAGAGATCTGGCAGAAGCATTCCTGATATCCGTTCCATTCCCTTTGGGAATTGCTGCACATGCTGCAGCATTCCAGGATATCCCGCATATTTTCAATGCTCTTTGTCTGCTCTTCAATGATATTCTGGGCAATCTCCCTCACAGGAGCACAGTCCGAATATTCCAAAAGATTGCACGACATTTGAATCGCCGCCTCGTGATGCGGGGTCATCTGCACGATAAAGTTACGTGATATGCTGCATGTAAGCTCTGCGCCGTTCATTTTTGCTATCATCTCATCCAAAATCTGATAAAACCGGCATAAATAGCGCCTTGTCTCCAGGCTGAATTTTGAACATATCATAAAATGGTTTCCTCCTTTGCCCTCCCTCCATTTTATGCCGGGGCCGCAAAAGTGTTTCCCCGGATATGCCTTCCCTATTTGGGAACATAAAAGCGGCTGCGCATCCGCAGCCGCCTGACACATCTTGTGGCCGCGCTTTCCCGAAGAAAGCGCCCGCTATATTATATTTCACTGCTCTCTGCCCGCAGCCGGTAGGCCAGGACATAGAGGCTGTCGTTGAGATGCACGTTTTCCAAAGAGACCCCTGCCGGCACCTGCACATCAATAGGCGCAAAATTCCATATGCCCCGGAATCCCAGGCGCACCAGCAGATCCGCCGTATCCTGGGCGGCGGACTGGGGCGTGCAGATCACGCCGATTTCCACCGGCGTCTTTTTTACAAATTCCTCCAGCTCGCTCAATGGGCGAATGCGCTGTCCGCCCGCCTCCTGGCCAATCCGCCCCGGAGCCACATCGAAAATTGCGGCAACCTTGAAACCCTCGCGGGCAAACCGGTCATAGCTCACCAGCGCCTGGCCAATGTTTCCCGCGCCGATGACGGCAACGGTATGTTCCCGGTTCAGGCCCATGATGCGGGCAATTTCCGAGCGCAGCTTGGGAACGCTGTAGCCATACCCCTGCTGCCCAAAGCCGCCGAAGCAGTTGAGATCGCGCCGGATCTGGGAGGCGTTGAAGCCCAGATCCCGGCTCATTTTGGAGGAGGAGACGCGTACTGCGCCCCTCTCCTCCATCTCCTTCAAATAGCGGAAATATTTGGGCAGGCGCCGAATCACCGCCTCAGGTATTCTCTCTTTATTCATCCGTTCCTTTCCTTCAATCAGGGTTTGCGGCCGTCTTTCCATCCGCTGGAGAGACGCAGCCTCACGCGTTCTGTTTTTTGGTATAGTTCAAAAGGCCGCCTGCCAGCAGAATATCCTTCAACCGTCCGGAAACCTCCAGACGCACCGGGAAGGACGTCCCCCGGGTCACGTTTTCCACAACAAATTCCCCGTCGCCCATCACTTTCTCCCGGGCGTCGCGGATCGCCAGCTGGTCGCCCTGGGCCACTGCATCATAATCCGCCTCGTTGACAAACACCAGGGGCAAAATTCCGGAGTTGATCAGGTTTGCCATATGAATGCGGGCAAAGCTCTTGGCTATAACGCCCTTAATTCCCAGATAGAGCGGAACCAGCGCCGCATGCTCCCGGGAAGAACCCTGGCCATAGTTCTGGCCGGCCACCAGGAAGCCGCCGCCCGCCGCCTTGGCCCGGGCCGGGAAAGTCTCGTCTACGGGAGACAGGCAGTAATCCGACAGATACGGGATATTCGAACGATAGGGCAGCAGTTTGGCCGTGGAGGGCATGATATGGTCGGTGGTGATGTTGTCCTCCATCTTCAAAAGCGCTTCGCCTTTCACTTCCTCCGGCAGCTCCACGTTAATCGGGAACGGCTGGATGTTGGGCCCGCGCACCACTTCCACATCTGCACTGTTTTCCGCCGGGGGCACCACCATATTGTCGTTAATCATGAAATGGCTGGGCATCTCGATCTTCAGTTCCTCCAGCTTTTCCGCCGGGAGCGTCAGAGGCGAGGTAAGAACGCCGGTGATGGCGCTGACCGCCGCCACCTCCGGGCTCACCAGATAGATATCCGCGCTCTTGGTCCCGCTGCGGCCAAAGAAGTTGCGGTTATTCGTCCGCAGGGAAACGGCGTTCGTCGCCGGGGACTGGCCCATGCCGATGCACGGCCCGCAGGCGCATTCCAGGATCCGGGCGCCCGCCGCAATCATATCCGAAAGAGCGCCGTTTTCCGCCAGCATGTTGAACACCTGCTTGGAGCCCGGAGCGATAACCAGGCTGACGTTCTCCGCCACCTGCTTGCCCTTCAAAATCGCCGCCGCTTTCATCATATCCGTATAGGAAGAGTTGGTGCAGCTTCCGATACATACCTGGTCCACCTTGATGGGGCCGATTTCATCCAAAGTTTTGACGTTATCCGGCATATGCGGGCAGGCTGCCAGCGGCTCCAGGGCGCTCAGATCGATGGTAATTTTTTCGTCGTATACTGCGTCCGCATCCGCTTTCAGCTCGGTATAATCCTCTTCCCGGTCCTGCGCCTTCAAAAATGCCCGGGTGATCTCGTCGCTGGGGAAAATCGAAGTAGTCGCCCCCAGCTCTGCGCCCATGTTGGTGATGGTGGCCCGATCCGGCACCGTCAGGGTTTTCAGCGCTTCACCGCTGTATTCAATGACTTTTCCGACGCCGCCCTTGACGGTCATGCGCCGCAGAACTTCCAGAATGATATCCTTTGCCGCCACGCCCGGCCGGAGCTGCCCGGTCAGTTCCACATTCACAACCTTGGGCATATTGAGATAATACGCGCCGCCGCCCATAGCCACGGCCACATCCAGGCCGCCCGCGCCAATGGCAATCATGCCGATGCCGCCGCCCGTAGGGGTATGGCTGTCCGAGCCCAAAAGCGTCGCCCCCGGAACGCCGAACCGTTCCAGATTCACCTGATGGCAGATGCCGTTGCCCGGCCGGGAAAAATAGATCCCGTGCTTTTTGGCCACGGTTCCGATGTATTTATGGTCGTCCGCATTTTCGCTTCCCGACTGCAGCGTGTTGTGATCGATATACGCCACAGACTTTTTGGTCTTCACCCGGTCCACTCCCATAGCCTCAAACTGCAGATATGCCATCGTGCCCGTGGAATCCTGCGTCAGCGTATAGTCGATCCCGATGGAGATTTCCTCTCCGGGAACCATGTTGCCGGATTTCAGGTGCTGTTCCAGAATCTTATAGGTTAGTGTCTTTCCCATCTGTTTTGCCTCCAAACGTCGTGATATATTTCAACAAATAACAAACAAAGAAGTCCGCAAAAAATTTATTTTTGCATATCATATAAATTGTACTGGCAAACACGCAAAAAAGCAAGGGAACCCTTGCTTTTTTCTTTGCATATAGAATATAATGAAGGACATACTACATCCCAAAGGAGTTTTTTCATGAAGGTTTGGGCCAGCATCCATAAAAATAACAAAGTCATCGCCCGCTGCTCGGAAGAAAGCGATTTGGAAGATATTTCCGAAGCCCTGCTGGCATGTCTGGAAAAAATTTACAAAGAGCTGGATATCGCGGAACCCGTCTGGGTGACAAAGCATGCCAAAGAGCTATCGCGTTTCGGAACGACTAAATTTTATCCTTCGGATTTCATCGAGCCTGTATCCTTCGATTATTTTGAAGTGGAATACCAAATCCAATAATTGCATTCGTAAGCTGGGATATTTCTGGGCATACTACTTTCCTGAAAGGAGTTGAAAACCATGAATATTGCAGCATTAACACTCGTTATTATCGGCGCAATAAACTGGCTGCTCATCGGAATTTTCCAATTTGATGTCGTCGCCGCGATCTTCGGCGGCCAGGCAGCCATTGTGAGCAGAATCATTTATTCCTTGGTTGGTTTGGCAGGCCTCTGGTGCATCTCTTTCTATTCCAAGCTTGCACACCGGAACGATTGACCTTGGCATTACAGAAAGTGGATTGCAGACGCAATCCACTTTTTCGCTGTTTTCAGGATTTTGTCTCCTTTTCCCTCCATAGCAGGGAACCTTGCGGTGTCATGGCTTGAGTGACTTGCCGACAGGACAAAATATTCGCCGCCGCAGAGCCTCCAATTTGTTCACTATTTGTTCATATTATATTTATAGTGCGTTTATTTTTGCGTCATATTATATATGTGATATAAATATTATGTTGTATAGTTTTTTAGGAGGCATTATGGACAGTGTCGCGTTTAAAAATGAGGTATGGGATTTTCTCCGGTTCCTTCATGATTATACAGACCGGACTTTTCATTCCATTCTGGAACAGTATGGGCTTACCATGATGCAGGCACGGATTCTCGGCGAGCTCACCTTCCATGACCTGACCATCGGCTCTCTGGCCGAATGTGTGGAGATACTCCCCGCCAACGCTTCCGTCCTCTGCAAAAAAATGGAACGGCAAGGCCTGCTCCGCCGCTTCCGCCGGCCGGAGGACGAGCGCTATGTCACTCTCACATTGACAGACGCCGGCAGGCAGGCGGCCCAGGACGCCATTTGTTCCCTAGAAGAAAAATACGGCCCGTTTCTGCAGGAGAAATCCGGCGAAGAGCTGGAAGAAATTATGGAAAGCATGAAAAAAATCCGCGGATTCATGCAGCAAATGTGTGAATATCGCGAACAGCAATAAGTTTGCCCCAGGGAGGTTATTCAAATGAAAGAACGAAAAGCCCCAAAGAAGCCGATGATCTATTATTATGTCATCGCGGCGGTTGTGCTCCTTTTGCTCAATTCGCTGGTGTTTCCGCTGTTTTTGCAGCCCCGGGTTACGGAGGTCAGTTATAATACTTTCCTCTCCCGGTTGGAAAAAGGTGAAATTTCTCAGGTAGAGCTGGAGGACACGAAAATTGGATTCATCGCCCAGGATGAAAACGGCAAGGACGCCGTCTATCTCACTGGCCGGATTGCAGAGGACGACAAATTGGTGGAGCGTCTTGACGATGCAGGCGTGGAATTTGGCGCCGTCATTCCCCAGGAAAGCTCCCCCCTGCTGAGCTTCCTGCTCTCCTGGGTAGTTCCCATTCTGTTCTTTGTGCTGTTGGGTCAGCTGCTCATGCGCCAGATGCAAAAACGGATGGGCGGCCCCAACGCCATGGCTTTTGGCAAATCCAATGCCAAAATCTATGTGGAAGCCCAAACGGGCAAGACCTTCGCCGATGTGGCCGGGCAGGATGAGGCAAAGGAAGCCCTTCAGGAGATTGTGGATTTCCTCCATCACCCCCAGAAATATGCCCAGATCGGCGCCAACATGCCCAAGGGTGCGCTTCTCGTCGGCCCTCCCGGAACCGGCAAGACGCTGCTGGCTCAGGCGGTCGCCGGGGAGGCAAAGGTTCCCTTCTTCTCCATTTCCGGTTCAGAATTTGTGGAGATGTTTGTGGGCATGGGCGCGGCCAAGGTGCGCGATCTATTCAAGCAGGCAAATGAAAAAGCCCCCTGTATTGTCTTTATCGACGAAATCGACACCATCGGCAAACGCCGGGACAACGGCATGGGCAGCAACGACGAGCGAGAACAGACGCTTAACCAGCTTTTGACCGAGATGGATGGCTTTGATGGAAAGAAAGGCGTCGTCATCCTGGCCGCCACCAACCGCCCGGAAATTTTAGATAAGGCGCTGCTCCGCCCCGGGCGCTTTGACCGGCGCGTTCCGGTGGAGCTGCCGGATCTGGCGGGCCGGGAGGCTATTTTAAAGGTACATGCCAAAAAAATCAAGGTGGAGCCTTCCGTTGACTTTAACGCCATCGCTCGGGCCACGGCTGGCGCATCCGGCGCCGAGCTGGCCAATATGATCAACGAGGCGGCGTTGCATGCCGTCCGCGCGGGACGTTCCGCCGTCAACCAGAGCGATTTGGAAGAGAGCGTCGAGGTCGTCATCGCGGGATATCAGCGGAAGAACGCGGTTGTTTCCCAAAAGGAAAAGGAGATCGTCGCCTATCATGAGATTGGGCATGCCCTGGTGGCGGCGCGGCAGTCGGATTCCGCGCCAGTCCACAAAATCACCATCATTCCCCGCACCTCCGGCGCCCTTGGCTATACCATGCAGGTAGAGGAGGGCGAGCATCTTCTCATGAGCCGGGATGAGGCCTATAACAAGATCGCCACATATACAGGAGGCCGCGCAGCGGAGGAATTGATTTTCGGCAGTTATACCTCCGGCGCTTCCAACGATATTGAACAGGCCACCAAGCTGGCCCGGGCCATGGTGACGCGGCTGGGCATGAGCACCAATTTCGATATGATGGCTCTGGAAACCTCGGGCAGTCAGTATTTGGGCGGCGATACCCAGCTTCTCTGCTCCCCGGAAACGGCGACAAAGATCGACGACGAAGTTCTCGCCCTCATCCGGAGCGCCCATGAAAAGGCCATCGGCATCCTCAAGGAAAATATGGAAAAGCTCCATGAGCTGGCCCATTACCTGCTGGAAAAGGAGACGATTACCGGCGAGGAATTTATGGAAATCTTAAACCGATAAGAAGAGGCAAAAGCCCCCGACCTGGGGGCTTTTCTTTTTTGTGGCAAATTTTTCTGCGGAAATCTTCCGGAGGAAAATGATTTCATGCCTGCTGGAAGCGCGCACAAAAACCTAATGGATCCATACCCGCCCATATGGTGCGGACAGCCGCACCAGCGCTTTGGCCCCTGCGCATCTGTAAAACCATGTTTGCACGTAGCAGATTCCAAACGGATTTTTCAACCGGCTGGAACGCAGTCCAGTACATATAGAAAGCACAGAAAAATCCTAAAAAAGTGCCAATTCTGCCCATTTGCAGGAATATACTATATCTCCCGGGAAATTCCAATTTCCATCGGGCCCATAGTGTTCCCAGCAAAAAAGGCCCGCCTATATAGCGGGCCTTTCCTTTCTTTACTTTTCTTTTTCCCAATCTACATGCACAACTGTTTTGATGAGATCGTCCGGCTTATCCCGCATGAGGAACATGGCCTCCTCAATATGGTCAAAACCATAGAAGCGGTGGGTAATCAGCTTGCCGGGATCGAACCGCCCGCAGGCCACCATAGCCATGAGACGCTCCACCCAGACGCGGCCGCCCTGGGTCAGCTCGGTATGGATGGTCTTACCGCCCATCCCCCGGCCCAACGCCAGCTTGGGAATCTCCAAGCAGTCGGCCTTGCCGAAATAGTTAACGTTGGAAATGGTTCCTTTGCCAAAGCAGGTCATGGCAATGGCCTGGCCAAAGACCTCGTCGCTTCCCCCGGCAATGATCGTGCTGTCCACGCCGCGGCCGTCGGTGAGAGCCAGAACCTGCTCCACGATATCCCCTTCTTTATAGCTGACGATATCTGTCGCCCCATATTCCCGAGCCAGCTTTACGCAGTTGCTCCGGGTCCCCACGGCGATGATCCGGGCCGCTCCCTTGAGCTTGGCCCCCGCCACAGCCATCAGACCCACCGGGCCGATGCCGATGACGCAGACCCAATCGCCAAACTGAATATTGGCGTTGTTCACGCCCGTGAAGCCCGTGGAAACCATATCCACGCACATAAGCGCCTGCTCAATGGTGACCCCTTCCGGAATTTTTGCCAGGGAGGTATCTGCATCCTCCATCAGAAAAAATTCCCCAAACACACCGGGATATGACTTGCAGAGGCGCTGCCCTGAGAAAGGCGTGCCCTTGGGATGGGTGAAATTGTGTTCCTGGATCCCGCGATCCCGCCAGTCTGGCGTGATGGCCGGAACGGCAACGATTTCGCCCACATGGAAATCCTGCACCATCTCTCCCACTTCCACAATCTCCCCCACGGCCTCATGGCCCAGCACCCAGCCCGAGGGCTTGCGGGTCGGGGAAAACTTGTCGAACACGTTATGCACGTCGGACGTGCAGGGAGCCATCGCCACCGGGCGCAGCAGCGCGCCATAGGGCGTCACCTTGGGCATGGGGGCATAATCAATCATGCCCACATGATCCGCATCAATGTAGCCATACGCTTTCATCTTTTTTTCCTCCTAATTTCCAATCCTCCCGGCTGTTCCGGGAAATTCTATGCAGTTTTGTTACTTATGGATATATATTAACACAAAAATTGGCCAAGAGCAATAGAAAAGCAATGACTGGGCTCTAAAAATCTTTTGGTCAGGAACCGTGTATGTTTAAAAACACAATTCTCGGCCTCTCCGGTCAGCCACGCCAGCGCGAATCCGACAATCCCTTTCCGTTTCCATTCCGGATGCAGATTTTTTCGTAATTCTGCACTTTTGCGCCGGAAATGCATCTCCGGTCCGGCATTTTCTGCTATTTTCTCTTCCCGCCGGCGCATTTCCTTCCGGCACCCCCTTGCAAATTTCCCCCGCGTTCCTGCGGCTCCGCCCATCTCTTTTTTTCTGCAAAAAAGCGGCATAGTTTCTCCTATGCCGCAACATTCGGGCGATTTTTTATCTTTTTCCATCTTCCCCGATAACCAGGGCATACATACAGGAGTCCAGAAGCTCCCCCGCTTTATAGACGCTTTTTTTCTTGATGCCCTCCAGCCGGAACCCGTTTTTCTCCAAAACCCGCCGCGAACCCAGATTTCTGGCAAAGGGCTCAGCAAAAATTCGGACAATATCCCACTGTTCCAGAGCCTCGGCGCAGATTTTCCCCACGCTCCAAGTCATAATCCCCCGGCCCCAATAGTCCCGGCCCAGCCAATAACCCAGCTCCGCGCTTTTCTGGTATACATCCTTTTCCCGAAAAATGCCGATGGAACCGGCCAGCTGCCCATCAACCGCAATAGCGTACATAAGGGCCTCCTGGGAGGGCGCCGCTTGCACTGAGCGGATATAATTCACTGCATCCTTTTCTCCATAAGGATGGGGAAACACATCCCGCAGGTTCTTAGCGACCTCCCAATCTCCGGCCAACGCCGGGAGCGCGCAGATATCCTCTTCTCTCCAGGGCCGCAGCGCCAATTCTGTCATGTTCTTTCCTCCTTTTTTGTTATTATGCGCCGAAGGTTTTCTTTCCCTGTATATTCATTCCTGATTCAGCATCCTTTTCCTGCGGCGCAGGGATTGGTTTTCGCAATCAACAAAAAAAGGGCAGCTGCCGCTGCCCTTTTTACTGCATTTTGCAATACTTTTTAGAAATATCTCTTCAGAAGGCCATCGAAACCGCAGCCATGGCGGGCTTCGTCTTTCGCCATCTCATGCACGGTGTCATGAATTGCATCATAGTTGAGCTCTTTTGCCCGCTTCGCCAGCATCAGCTTGCCAGCGCAGGCGCCCTGTTCAGCTTCAGCGCGCATTTCCAGATTTTTCTTGGTGCTGGAGGTGACAACCTCGCCCAGCAGTTCTGCAAACTTCGCAGCATGCTCCGCTTCCTCAAAAGCATATCTCTTATAGGCTTCGGCGATTTCCGGATAGCCTTCGCGCTCCGCAACGCGGCTCATGGCCAGATACATGCCGACTTCGCAGCACTCGCCGTTGAAGTTATCCCGCAGGCCCTGCACAACCTCTTCATCCAAGCCCTTGGCAACGCCAACTTCATGTTCGCAGGCATATTCCTTTTTGCCCTCAGCCTTTTCAATGAACTTCTCTTTGGAAGCGCCGCACTGCGGACATTTATCCGGAGCCTCATTGCCTTCGTGAACGTATCCGCAAACCGTGCATACAAACTTTTTCATTTCCATAACCCTCCTGTTTTTTCCGATTCATCGTAAATCGTAGTATGCCTTATATATACCACACACACAATCCGTCAAACAGAATTTTTGCAAAATGCACAGGCTACAGGTCAAATTCCTTTAGGTCACCGCCCTCGTAGAGATGATATCCCATCTCCTCCGGACTAGCGTCCGTGATCTTTTCCGCCGGCATCCGCACATACCGGCCCTTAGCCTCCACGGCCACCCGACCATCCTCCAAAAGAATCTCGCCTTCCGCTTCAAAAATGCGGTGGGTATTTTTGGTGATCCGGGCCACGGCATGAATTTCCCTGTCCAGCGGCACCGGCAGCCGGTATGTCAGGTTCAGCCCGATGGTCACGCCAAAGGCATCCGGCTCGGTCAGGTTGATGGCCCGCCCCAGCGTTTCATCCAGAAGAGCCGCCGAAATGCCGCCGTGCAGCCGCCCCGGATAGCTCTGATGCTCCTCCATAGGCATGCAGACCGCCAGGATCTCATCGTGATCCATCGCATAAAAGCGCGCCTTGAGGCCCAGTTCGTTCTCCATTCCGCAGACCAGGCACAATTTGCTGTTGTTGAATTTTTTCAGAATTTCCCGCTTCATAGATATCCTTCCAGCCTTTTTGCGTTTTTTTATTTAGTATACGCTTTTTTCTGCTTTTTCGCAAATGGGACAGCCCCTGCATATTTCCCCCGCTCCCGGCCATCCTATAGGGGAGGTGATAAACAAATGCAGAAATATCAGGACCTACACACCCTTCTGGACAAATCTCCGGCGGCAAAATCTTTTTTCAATACCCTGCCGGACTATGTCCGCGAAAGTATCTGTCAGCGGGCAGACCATGTAAATTCCATGGCCAGCCTCAAGGATTATGCGCAGAACCTCCTTCGGGGCGACGGCTGATCCCGGCGGATTCCAAGGAAAAAACGGAGGCCGAAGCCTCCGTTTTTTTAGTTCACATATAGATCTTTTGATTCCTTAACCTGTTTCACCGAAGCCGCCGTAATAGGCTTAGTGACCCAGTCGTATTCCCTCCATTTCTGCACTTTATTGTAGTCTGTATTTTCGGTTTTCTCGGAACCGCCCGCAAGCACAAACATATTGGAGAAGAAATACTCGTTCACACTCTTTTTAAAGGGCTTATAGTGGACTGCAAAGCAATAGCGTGTGGCGCTGGTTCCCGTCCGGATCAGGGACTTTTCAATCCGCACATCCCGCAGCATCACCGAATCCGGGCAGCCGGAGGGGATGGAAAATCCCGCGCTTTTCAGTTCTTCCACAAGGCTTCCCTTGCTGCTGTATTTCATGATGTCCTGGGCCTGTTTTTCCGTCAAAAGTCCCAGGGACTCCGGCAGTGTAAAATTCCCGCTTCCGTTGATAGCCGTATATTTGCCCTTTGGCGTATCGTCAATGAGCTTCTGCTTAATGAGCCGATAGGTATCTGCATGGGAAACCAGGCGGTTATTCGCATCATAGGTCACTTTTTCCACTTTGGTAGACAGGATGATTCCCGTCCGCAGATTGCGGTTATAATCGGATTTCAGCCGCTTGACCTGGTATTTTTCCGCCATGGAAGATACCCGGGTCACCTGGGCTTTCAGCTCTTTTAAGTTGTTCTGGGCCTCGCTCCGCTCCACGGCGCTGTCCGATGTATCTGCGACATATCCGAGGGCGATGCTGTCCAGCATAGCGGACTGGAGATAGGTTCCCACAGAGTAGAGATAGAACCGCTCCCGTTCATCATATGTCTGCTGTTCCCAGTTGTTTTTGGTGGTGATCCGGTCATAATGCGCTTTCAGCGCGCCGTCTGCTGTTCCCGCCGCGTCCGACAGGATTTTCTCGCCCAGGGCATACGTCTCGCCATGGAAATCCAGGCCGTTGGTATTATTGATCTTATCGGCCAGAATCTTCATCTCTTTTTTATATTCATCGGAGCCGGCCTCCAGCTTGCTCACCTCTCCCAGGGCGGCCTGATATCCCGAAACCCGGGATTTCAGCTTGAGCACGCTGGCCTGGATATCCCGCATCTGCTCCTTAAAGGCCGAAGTTTCCACGGCATCGATAAGCTTGTTGATGCTCTGTTCGATATTATTGATTCGAGCTGTGAGGGAATTTAACTGCCCAATGATCTCATCCAGCTTCTTGTTGATCTGTTCTTCGCTGCTCTCAAATCCCAGCCAGCTTAAGAGCTTCCCTGAGACGATTTCTCCAACCTTGCCCAGCCCGGCCTTTGCCATGCTCAAAAGTCCATCTTTTACAAAGCCGCAAAGAGCGTTGGCAGCTGCGTCTCCATCCAGCGCCAGAAGCGTAGTTTCTCCCGCCGAAAGCAGCTGAATCTCGTTCCCGGTTTTCTGGGAGCTGTCGCTGGCCACAGCCGCCGTTTCTTCTTCCTTAAAAGAACCGACGCTGATGACTGCGTCCATATCCTCCAAATTGCCCAATTTGCTTTCCAGGCTCTCAATGGGCACCAGAATGATTCCTTCATACCCGTCGACCGCATCGAACACGCTTGTGGAGAAAGTGAGTGTAATCTCCAGGGAATTGTCCTCGCCCTGCAAAACGTTCTCCACCTTCGCCTGTTCAAAATCGCCCGCCGGCGTCAGATCCTCCGGCGTCAGCTTCCGGTTGAACTGCAGGCCGTGAGAGGCCGCCGAAATGGTCAGCGTCACCTTCTCCGCCGTCTTTTCCAGGGATTTCACTCCCGCATAGAATCCGATATTATCGAAATTCACATCCACGCCTACCGGCTTTCCCGCATTTGTTGCCTCGCTGGCAAACACGATGGAGCCAACGCCTTCGCAGTCCTTCTGGGAAACGGCGATATATACATCCATGGTATCCGGGTTCTTGGTGCACTTTTCCACCTTTTTCACCGTCGCTCCCGCAAATGCGCCCGACAGAGTGATCTGGGACGACGCGGGCACCTGGCTCCACTGGCAGTTTTCTGCCGCTGCACTCACACGAAGGGTGGCGGAATCCGTGAATGCCGGCGTTCCTGCCAGATAGGCGGTAGCCGTTACTAAAGGCACCTCCCCATAGGCGCGGACAGCCGCATTGGTGGCCTGGGGTTTGATCGCAAGGCCTCCCTCCATATAGGGAACCAGATCTTCTCCCTCGCTTTTCATTTCGCCGTTCAGCGTAAGCGCCAGCCGCGTTTCGCTCTGCCGCTGAATATTTGCCACTTCCATTCCTTCAAATGCCTTTGAAAGCTCAATATCCCCTTTCTGCACCTCATCCGCCAGCCGGGCGTTTTCCAGCTCCAGCTCCAGATTTATGGAAGAAGCATCCCGTGCCGCCGTTCCCAGCGCAGTCAGAACCGGCATCGCAATGGGAAAGGACGCCGAAACCGCTGTTCCTTCCTGGGAATATTCCCCGCTCACCATGAGATATCCCGTATAGCCTATGTTTTCTCTGTCCATATCATCCGCCGCCGCTTCCGCCTGGAAGGAAATCTCCAGCGTATGGTCATCCCGCCGGGTAATATCGGATGGATTGCATTCTCCCCATCCATAATTGACGATTACCGCATCCAGATGCTCCCCAATCTCTTTGGAAAACTCTGCTTCGCTGGTTGTCAGTGTCAGCTTATTTTCTCCCCGAACGATGGCGATGGAATCCGGCGAAACCGTGCCCGATACAATTCCAGTTTCCAGATTCTCCTCCGCTTTGGGGGCGCAACCGGCAAAACAGCTCAACAGCAGAATGCCCGCGAGCAACAGGCATCCCCATTTTTTTTGCGTCCTCTGCATAATCTTTCTCCTCTCATTTTATAAAAACTTATGATCTCTTGCCGTTCAAAAAAATATACGAAAAAATTATAATAGTATCTCAAAAAAAGCGCAATCGCATGCGGCCTTTATTTTTCGGCGGCATGAAAGAGCCGGATTCGCGTTTTTTATACTATTCGTGTAAAATACGTATAAGGCAAAACAAAAACCCGCTTAAATAGCGGGTTTTTGGGGTGTTTGGTGGAGACAGCTGGACTCGAACCAGTGACCCCTTGCGTGTGAAGCAAGTGCTCTCCCAGCTGAGCTATGCCTCCATCCTCTGGATTCCACGAGATTTATTATACAATATCCCTCACCCAAAATGCAACCCCTATTTTTATTTTCTCCTTCCTGCAAAGAATCCTTTGAAAGAAAGTGGTCTGCCGTTCTTTTCCTTTTCTTCTGTTTGGAGCAACCCCAAGGGCAGCTTGCTTTGTTTTTCATTGCGGAACTGAAATCCTCTTCCGCTCCCCTGCCGATCCGATAGCCGGCAGCAAACTTATCCAGACAGTTTCCCTCCCCGCCCGTTTGCTGAGCGCCATCCTTTCTATTGTCCTATTGCAAAATCATTCCCATTTCCTTCGCCCTCCCCATGACTTTTGAATTTTCCATATAACAATCCCGCCATCGCCTTGGAGAAACCAAGATCCGCTTTTTTAGCTCCGGGCATCCCTCTGGAACGCAGGCAGAATTTCAGATATCGCCTTCGCCTTCCATCTTCCCAATGCCAGGGAAGTTGCCGATGCTGCTCTTTTCCTAAACGGCGTCCTATTCCATTGCCGAAAAATCTCCCATCATCCGAAGCACTGCTCCCATGGCAAAAAATTTCCGCAGCATGTCCGCTTTCCCCTGGATTCGCCTGTTTATCCCTTTCCATTTCGCGGTATACTATAGATTAGAAAAAACAAACCGACGAACAGGAGGAATGGTTATGAATTATAATGAAGAAGCGCTGCTGCGCCACAAAAAATATAAGGGAAAGGTTTCGATCTCCAGCCGCATGCCCCTGGAAACCAAAGATGATCTCTGCGTAGCCTATACACCGGGTGTCGCCGAGCCTTGCCGTAAAATCCATGAAAATCCAGACGACGCCTATACCTACACAGCCAAAGGCCATATGGTTGCCATCGTCTCGGACGGCACGGCAGTCCTTGGCCTTGGCGATATTGGCCCCAAAGCTGCGATTCCCGTGATGGAAGGAAAGGCTGTTCTGTTCAAGAAATTTGCAGATGTAGACGCCGTTCCCATCTGCCTGGATACCAAAGATCCGGAGGAGATCATCCGCACAGTCAAGGCCATCGCGCCCTGCTTTGGCGGCGTCAATCTGGAGGATATCGCCTCCCCCAAATGCTTTGAAATCGAACAGCGCTTGGAGCGGGAGCTGGATATTCCCGTCTTTCATGATGACCAGCATGGAACCGGTATCGTGGTGACCGCCGCTCTCCTCAATGCCCTAAAGCTCACAGGACGCAGGATCGCGGACTGCCGCATCGTCCTCATGGGGCCGGGAGCCGCGGGAACTGCCATCATAAAAATGATGCTGGCGGCTGGTGCAAAAAATGTCATTGCCTGCGACCGCAGGGGTATCCTCTATCCCGGCCGGGAAGGCCTGGCAGGCCACAAGAAGGAATTGGCGCAGATCACCAATCCCGAGGGCCTACGGGGTGGTCTGGAGGATGCGCTGGCAGGTGCGGACGTCTTTGTGGGGGTTTCCGTCGGCGGGCTTTTGACCCCTGCCATGGTACAGACCATGGCAAAGGATCCCATTGTTTTCGCCCTGGCCAATCCCACGCCGGAAATTTTGTATGAGGACGCCATGGCAGCGGGCGTCAAGGTCATGGGCACGGGCCGAAGCGATTTTCCCAACCAGATCAACAACGTTCTGGCCTTTCCCGGCATTTTCAAGGGAGCCCTGCGGGCAAAGGCACGGGACATCACGCCGGCTATGAAGGTGGCCGCCGCCCATGCTATTGCCGGAGCGGTTCAGGAAAGCGAGCTCACGCCCGACCATATCATCCCTAGCGTCTTTGACCCCGGCATTGCCGACCGAGTGGCAGACGCGGTGGAGCAGGCATGGAAATCCGGGAAAAACGAATAAAACAGGAGCAAACCGATGCAGAAGGATATTTTGGGCGATTTTCTAGCCTACACGGAGAAAAAATCCCTGGTGGTAAACTATGTGCAGGTGCGTCATAACGATGAAATTTTGGCGGAATACCAGCGGCTTCCCACTAAAACCCGCCTCAACACATGGTCAGCCTGTAAAAGCGTGGTTTCTGCTGCGGTGGGCATCGCCAGAGAAGAGGGGCTGATCGACTTGGATGAGCATATTGCCGATGCGTTTCCCGAGGCACTTCCGGCGCAGCCCAGCCCGTATCTGACGGCGCTCACAGTGCGCCATATGCTTACCATGACCACCGGATTGGAAAACGCCCTCTTTTTCGCCGATGACCCGGAGCGGTACCGCGTAAAAGACTGGATCGCCTATTTCTTCTCCCAAAACTTCTGCCGGGAGCCTGGGCAGGAATTTCTATACTGCAATTTCAACACCTATATGGTGAGCTGCCTCATCGAAAAGCGGGCGGGTTGCAATCTTTTGGAATACCTGCGGGAGCGGCTTTTCGCCCCGATCGGCATTCATAACCCGGATTGGACGCTCTGCCCCAAGGGGCATGTCTATGCCGCCAACGGCCTTTTCCTCACCATCGACGAGATGGGCAATTTCGGCGAGCTCCTGCTTCATGAGGGAGAGTTCCGCGGGCGGCGCGTCCTGTCCTCTGCCTATGTCCGTGAGGCCACCTGCAACCATCTCCCCCACCTTCCGTCCTCCGGGCCGGTGGACGGATATGGCTATCAGTTTTGGATCAATCCTGACCGGGAGTCCTATCGGGCGGATGGAAAGCTGGGACAGTATATCCTGGTTCTGCCCAAAAAGAACGCTGTCGTGTGTGTGCAGGCTTTGGAGGGACGCCCGCTGTTCCCCGCCGTCTGGAGATATATTGCCCAGGCGCTCTAACCGCAAAATCCCGGGACGGGCAAGTTTTTAGTTTTTCCCTTCCCGTTTCCTCTCTTAAAAACAAGAGGCATATTCTATTGTTTTTGACAGCCGCTTCCTGCGGCTGTTTCTTTTGTTTTTCGTTTTTCCAAAGGCAGGCAGCAAATATCCGGACCTCTTAAGGGCCCCATTTCGCCGGGCCGTCTCCATTTTCCGGCTCCCGGTTTCCATGGATGCCCAGCCGACTAAAACCGCAGAGTTTCGGCAAAGATATACGAAAGCGGAAATTCCGCTGTTTTTCCGGATCAGCCGGAATTTTTTCTCCGCAGCCGCCGCGCCAGCTCCATTCCGTTATATATTCTGCGACGCCGTCCCCTCTTCGCATGGTCCAGTTGAATTTATATGTTTTTTATATAATTTCATTATAAAATCAATATTTTTCAAATGGTAAGGCATCGTATATACTGGATGATGTAGAAAGAGGGAGGTAGATATCTTTGAAATATTTAAAAATCTATCTGAAAGATCATAAAGCGGCCAGTATTCTCGCGCCCCTTTTCAAAATGCTGGAGGCGACCTTTGACCTTCTGGTTCCCATCGTTGTCGCCAATATCATCAATATAGGAATTGCGGGCAAGGATATGGGCTATATTCTCCGCAGCTGCGGCCTGCTCATCCTCATGGCCCTTGTGGGGCTGGCCTGCAGTTTCACGGCCCAGTATTTTGCCGCCAAAGCCGCCATCGCCAGCACAACCGGCCTGCGGCACCTGCTTTTCAAGCATATCCAGACCCTGGGGTTTTCTGAGATGGATACCATCGGTTCCAGCACGCTCATCACGCGCATGACCAGCGACCTGAACCAGGTTCAGAACGGGCTGAACCTTTTCCTGCGCCTGTTTCTCCGCAGTCCATTTATCGTGTTAGGGGCCATCGTGATGGCCTTCACCATCAACACGCAGATGGCGCTGATTTTTGTCGTCGCCATTCCCATTCTTTCCATCATCATCTTTGGGATCATGCGTTGGACGTCGCCGCGCTATAAGCAGATCCAAGCCAAGCTGGACGGTGTGACTGGCGCCACCCGGGAAAACCTCTCGGGCGTCCGGGTGATCCGGGCCTTTGGAAAAGAGGAAGCCGAAGTCCAAGGGTTTTCCCAGGCCAATGATTCCCTCGTGAAAAAACAGCTTCATGTGGGGCATATCTCTGCACTGATGAACCCGCTCACCTATGTGGTGGTGAATATCGGCATCATAGCCATTCTGTATATGGGAGCCAACAAGGTAAACGGCGGAACACTTTTGAGCGGAGATATCATCGCCCTGGTCAATTATATGACCCAGATTCTCCTGGAGCTGGTCAAGCTGGCCAACCTTATCGTCAGCATCAGCCGTGCCCTGGCGAGCCTGAACCGGGTGGAGCAGGTTTTGGATACAAAGCCCTCCATGGCCTTCCCCGAAGTTTCTGCGGAAACTGCCCAAAGCAGCGAAGCCGTGCGCTTTGACCACGTTGGCCTTGTTTATGCGGGCGCCGGAGCTGAGAGCCTGACGGATATCTCCTTTTGCGCAAAAAAAGGCCAAACCATCGGCGTTATCGGGGGGACAGGGAGCGGAAAATCCAGCCTTGTCCATTTGATCCCGCGCTTCTATGACGCCACTTCCGGCAGTGTTTCCCTGATGGGAAAGCCGGTTCAGGAATGGGAGCGCGCCGCGCTGCGCAACAAGGTCGGCATCGTGATGCAGAAGGCGCAGCTCTTTGCCGGAACCATCCGCTCCAATCTCCTTTGGGGCAATTCCGAGGCAACGGACGAGGAACTTTGGGCGGCTCTCCAAACTGCCCAGGCCAAGGAATTTGTCCTCGCCAAAAAGGATGGACTGGATGAGATCGTGGAACAGGGCGGAAGAAATCTTTCCGGCGGGCAGCGCCAGCGCCTGACCATCGCCCGTGCCCTGGTCAAAAAGCCCGAAATCCTGATTCTGGACGACAGTGCCAGCGCACTGGACTATGCGACCGACGCCGCTCTGCGAAAATCCCTGAAGTCTCTTCCGGATTCCGTCACGGTGTTTATTGTGTCCCAGCGCACCTCCAGCATCCAGCATGCCGACCAGATTCTGGTTTTGGATGACGGGCGGCTTGTCGGGCGCGGAACCCATGGAGAGCTGCTGGACTCCTGCGAAATTTATCGGGAAATCTATGAGAGCCAGTTCCAGAAAGGAGATGCGAGACAATGAAAAAATCGGATAAAAAAGCGGCAAGAGCCCTCCAGAGCCGGACATTCAAGCGTGTTCTCCTCTATATCAAGCCCTATGGCCTCTTCGTCTTTTCCAGCCTTCTCTGCGCCGCCATCAGCGTGGCCGCCCAGTTGATCGTCCCCATCTTCTGCGGGGATGCCATCGACTATATGATCGGCCGGGGACAGGTGGATTTTGCCTCCGTCCTGCGGCTTGCCATTGCCATTGCGGTCGTCGTTGCGGTTTCTGCCGTCGCCCAATGGATTCTCGCCGCATGCAACAATCGCATCACCTTCTGCGTATCCCGAGATCTGCGGAATGCCGCCATCCGGAAGATCCAAAAGCTCCCTCTCTCTTATCTGGATTCTCATCCCTCCGGTGATCTGGTCAGCCGCATCATTGCGGATGTGGATGTTTTTGCCGATGGCCTGCTTATGGGATTTACTCAGCTGTTCAGCGGGATTCTCACTATTCTGGGAACTCTGGGGATCATGCTCTATCTGAACCTTGCCATCACGATGGTGGTGGTTGTTCTCACGCCTCTCAGCCTATTTTTGGCAGCCTTCATCGCCAAACGTACCTATCGGTATTTCCGCGAACAGACCGAGGTCCGCGGTCAGGAAACCGCCCTTATTAACGAGCTGATTGAGGGGCAAAAGGTCGTCCAGGCTTATGGGCACGAGGAGCAGAGCCTCCGGGATTTTGATGAAGTGAACGAAAAACTGGGAAAGGTCAGCCTCAAAGCCGTGTTTTTCTCCAGCCTCACAAATCCCAGCACCCGTCTTGTCAATAATATCGTCTATGCCGCCGTTGGCCTGATCAGCGCGTTATCTGCCGTCTCCGGCGGAATCACCATCGGCCAGCTGAGCGTTTTTCTCAGCTATGCCAGCCAATATGCCAAGCCGTTCAACGAAATTTCCGGCGTTGTCACCGAGCTTCAGAATGCTTTGGCGTGTGCGGCCCGTATTTTTGATCTCCTTGATGAACCCGACCAGGTGCCGGATGCGGAGGATGCCGTTTCCTTTTCCAGCTCCGGGCATGTGCAGCTTAAGGACGTGGCCTTCCGCTATGTTCCGGATAAACCGCTGATCGATCATCTCAACCTCGATGTCAAGCCCGGGCAGCGTATTGCCATCGTCGGCCCGACAGGCTGCGGAAAAACCACGCTGATTAACCTTCTCATGCGCTTTTACGACGTCAACGAAGGCAGCATTGCCGTCGACGGCACGGATATCCGGCATATGACCCGACATTCCCTGCGGGGAAATTATGGCATGGTGCTCCAGGATACTTGGCTCAAAGCCGGAACTATCCGAGACAACATCGCCTATGGCAGACCCGACGCCACGGAGGAGGAAATCGTCGCGGCGGCAAAGGCCGCTCATGCCCATGGCTTTATCCGCCGCATGCCCCAGGGCTATGACACGGTCATCACGGAAAACGGCGGCAATATCAGCCAGGGCCAGAAGCAGCTTCTCTGCATTGCCCGTGTGATCCTCTGCCTTCCCCCGATGCTGATTTTGGATGAGGCTACCAGCAGCATTGATACCCGGACGGAAATCAAGATCCAGGCGGCCTTTGCCCGCATGATGGAGGGGCGAACCAGCTTTATCGTGGCGCACCGGCTCTCTACCATCCGGGAAGCGGATGTGATCCTTGTCATGAAGGACGGCCATATCATTGAGCAGGGCAGCCATGAAACCCTGATGGCAAAGAATGGGTTCTATGCGAAGTTGTATAACAGCCAGTTTGGCGATTGATTCCCTATGGCTCGCGGGGTGTTTTTCCGGGGGCAGTCTATAACACGCTCCCGGCATGACATTCCTCCGCAGAAAGGAATACAACGGCCTGTTCTATGCATCCGGCGAATCTTTCGTTTAAATTAGTAAAGAGAACCGAGAATTGCTTTCCGTCGGCTTGGGCCATCCATGCAGGCAATTCTGAGGCAATGCGGAAAGCGGTGTATGACAGCCAGAAGAAGGCATTCGATAAAACCGGAATCAGGAAGAAATCTGCATCAAGAAATTATGTCTGTCCGAAACGGGACGGGGTCTTTTAGACATGCAGTGAAATCCGCCGCTGTTGCATTAGCATATATAAATGAACAACGCCCGAATATCGCAGATATTGTGATATTCAGGCGTTGATTTTTTATGCTTTGAATACGCATCTTTTGATTTTTCTTTATGACACCACAACGCTGCATGGCCAGAAATAGCGGCCAGGGAAATTCACGCCCATATCCTGAAAATCAAAAACAGAACAGCGCCCAAGCCTGTCCTGTTTTGATAGTATTTTTTCAATAACTTGCCGAATGCGTTTCCTGCTCCTATTTCAGCCCGCCGTTTTTCTCAATATGCGCGCAGATTGCCTGGAAGCTCTCTTCGGAAATATCGTGCTCGATTTTGCAGGCGTCCTCATAGGCCGTCTCTTCCTCCACTCCCAGCGCGATGAGAAACCGGGAAAGGGATGTATGCCGCTCCAGCATCTTTTCCGCAATCTCCATCCCTTTGTCCGTCAGGGACAGCAACCCTTCCGGATCCATTTCAATATAGCCATTCTCCCGCAGGTTCTTCATAGCAACGCTCACACTGGGCTTGCTCACACCCAGTTCCCGGGCGATATCGATAGACCGGGCATAGCCCTTTGACCTTTGCAGCATCAAAATCCGTTCCAGGTAATTCTCCGCCGATTCCCTTATGTGCAAAACAATCTCTCCCTTCTCATTTCCTTTTTCTGAAAAACAGTTTCCCGAAGGCCGCCCGGGTTTTACTCGTAATACGCAGGCGCCAGCTTCAGGGTCTGAAAGAATTCATAGTCATGCGCAAAAATCACCTTTGCCTGATATTTCTCTTCCAGCCGCCGCACTTTCTCAATGGAGGAGAAAAAGGAAAGGCTGTCGTATAAAAATCCCGAAGCCTTGGCCGGCGGGCCATAGTTTTCTTTCGTATAGACGCAGTCCTGGGGCAGGATCACCGTGCCACCCTTTAAATGCACCACCAGGCCCAAAAGCCCCGGCGTATGCCCGGGCAGATTGACGACCTCGACGCCCGGCGCCAAAGTGAAATCTTCTTCCACCAGGTGATATTGCTTCACCTGGCAGTCCATATCCCCCTTGATATATCCGCCATGGGTATTGGGATCGGGATTCAGGCGAACCATCGTCTGTCCATACATGAAATCCGCCTTGGGAACATAGACGTCCGCATGGGGGAACAAATGCAGATTGCCGGCGTGATCCAGATGCATATGCGACATGACCACCGTATGGATATCCTCGGGCTTCACACCGCAGAGAGCCAGCTGGTTTTCCAAACGCTCCTCTTCTTTCTGATAGAGAGGATAGGTCTCCTGCATCGTCTCCTGCCAATATCCCTTCATGGCGTCCGGATGGCTGCCGGTGTCAAAGAGAATATAGCCCCCCTCTGTCTCCAGCAAAAACGCCATTACCGGCAGCTTGATCCATTCGTTGGAAACATGCGGCCGGCTTTTGGTTCCAATCGTCGCGCAAGCCACCACCCCGTTTTTATCCGTTTCCAAATATCCCGTGTTCAATACATACAGTTTCATCACTTTTCCTCCGTTGTCATACCATATGTTCATTTCACAGCGTTTTTATCTATTATATCCTGCATTTGCCTTTCGCGCAATCTGTAATCGCAGCATAAGAAAAAATGGCAGAAAAAACCGCCGGAACTATTCCGGCGGTTGGGGCTATCCCTGTGGGGTTCCCCAAAAGGCTATTGACGAAATGCCGGCGGGGCAACCGGCGTATCCGCAAAGCTGTTGCCTCCCGGAGAGGGGTTGGACATGCTGAAATACATCCGCGCCGCCTTTGTCGTCCCAAAATCCCGATTGGAACCCGTATCCTGCACCCGGTTAAAGGCCTCACGGAACATGGCATTGTGAGCCTCTTCCCGGTTGAGCAAAAAGTCTATGGTTTCTTTGACCTTTTTATCCTGAATCTGCCGGTATAGATATTCATAGACCACCTTTGCCCGCTGTTCCGATGCGATATTCGAGAGCAGATCCGCGCAAAGATCCCCTGTCACTGTCACATAGTCTGCCGTCCAGGAATAACCCGAGGCATTGATCAGGCCGGGATTCAGCCCCAACAGCACATGAGATTCGATCTCTCCCGCCACAACTGCGCCCGCATCTACATCATGCCCATTGAGCAGGTTGATTGTCTGCGCCACCATTTCCATGTGTCCCAGCTCCTCCGCCGCGATATCCAAAAACAGATCTTTGATCTCTGGATCTTTGATGCGGAAGCTTTGTGACATATATTGCATAGCCGCCTTTAATTCGCCGTTGCCGCCGCCCAGTTGTTCCTGCAAAAGGGCCGCATATTGCGGGTTAGGCCGCTCCACAGAAACGGGATGGAATAATTGCTTTTCGTGTTTAAACATTTTCGTCATCTCCTTTCCCCTTTAGCTTCCGCAAAAAACCGGGAAATATGTATCCATTCCCTTTCTCTTTTCTGCCTTATCTCTCGATTTCCGGACGTACCAATGTTCATTCTGTGATTATGCAAAAAGAATAAGCTGCTTTGCATATTTTTATTTTCATGCCGCATTTTTCGCTGCTTTGGCCGAAAATTTATTCAGATGTATTTCATTTATCATTCCTTTCTATTTGAATGTTCAAATACAAGGGAGGCGTTTTTCCCATGCTCTTCCTCTGTGAAAACAACTATTTCCCGCCGCAGACAAAAAAAGCCGGAGCAAAGCGAACTTTGCTCCGGCATGGAGTAACCTGCCAAATTTACCCCTTCTCGCACGCTACAAAGCGTGCTATAGTCGCGCGCACCCGCGAAGTTGATAGCGCGCTGCGAAGCCGTCGCGCGCGTTTACAAGCGAGCAAGTGCAGCAAGCGTGACTTTTTGCGGAAAGGAGCGATGACGGAGCAATAGAAAATCCCGCCCGGATTCCCGGACGGGATTGTGATCGCGAAGTCCTTCGCGACGTGGCGGAGGAGGTGGGATTCGAACCCACGTGGCGCTCATCACGCCAACTCGATTTCGAGTCGAGCTCGTTATGACCTCTTCGATACTCCTCCCCGCAATCACAAGAGTTATTGTATCAAAAATCCCCTGCAATTACAAGACAATATTTACTTCTCCGGCATAAATTCTCAATACCGGCGCCGTCTTCTTCTCCGCCGATAAACCGCGGCCCGCGAATTTCCTCTCCGGCGGCCGCGTATATAGCGGTGCCGGCGGCGCCGGACAACTATCGCCCGCAGAATTAGAAACACGATCAGGCCAACAGGAACGATCAGCCAGATCCAAAGATATTTTGAGGGGAGCTTCTGGCTGTTCTGTTCTTCCAAGTCCACCGGATCCAGGGGTTTTACGATCAGCTTATCGTATTCCTCCTGGCTCATCACTTCCGAAGCGGCCGTCACCTCACTGGTATACAGCGTCTCTTCCCCCAAAGTATATGTTACGGTTCCGATCACATCTCCCTTTTGAACAGGCGCCGCCAGACCCTCTTTCGGCGTCAGGGTTGCCTGAACCTGCTGATCCTCCGGCATATTCCGGTCTACGGTAATCAGCTGCTGGCCATTGCCCGTGGCAGGCACGCATTCCACGGTTCCATCCAGGCCCTCCTGCGCAGAAACCGCCGCTCCAGGCACTTCCATCCGCATCTGCGCTGCATCCACCAGGCTGGACGCTTCCACATTTTTATAATTCGCAAAGCCATAATCAAACAGATTGGCCGCCATCTTCCATCGCTCGACTCCCTCGTTGGAAGTATCCCCAAAAACAAGGGCGATAAGGCGCTGGCCGTCCTTTTCCGCCGTGGCGACGATGCACTTGCCGGCGTTGGGGGTAGAACCCGTCTTGAGCCCGGTCGCATAGGCATAGGTATAATCCGGCAGCGTGACGCCCTCTTTTTCCGCGCCCTTATAAATCAGCCGGTTAGTGTTTTCCAATTCATATGTCTTTTCGCCGTTTACCGTAGTCCGCGTGGTCTTGCCGATCTGCGCAATGGTAAACAGCAGGTCATATTGGCAGGCATAGCGCGCCAGAGCCGCCATATCCCGCACAGTGACCATGTGCCCTTCCGCATCCTTCCCGCAGGCGTTGACAAAATGGGAATTTTCCATTCCCAGCTCCTGTGCCTTCTGGTTCATAAGCTCGGCAAATTTTTCCCTGGAACCTGAAATATGCACACCAAGCGCCTCTGCCGCATCGTTTCCCGACACCAGGAACATGCCGTAAAGCAAAGTTTCCACTGTCACTGTATCTCCCGGCTTCAACCCCATGCACGTTCCGGAAAGCTGTACTTCATTGCCCACGGTCACCTCGTCGGTCAGCTGGCAGTGCTCCAGCGCCAAAACCGCCGTCATGAGCTTTGTCGTGCTGGCGGGGGCAAGCTGCTTGTCAATATTTTTGGCATAGAGAACTCTTCCCGTATCGCGGTCCAAAAGCATGGCCGCCGGTGCCGTTATAAGAGATTCATCCATGGCCGGAGCCGCCGCAAGGACCACAGAACAAATACAGGATACAATCAACACAACGACAAATGCGACGGCAATAACACGCAGCAGGACTTTATTTTTCAAGAGAAATTTCCTCCCAATATATATCATAAAGCAACGGCTCCACCAAGCCGCATACATGAAAGCTATTATAGCATACGGGATGGCAAAAAAAAAGATATTTTCCCAGAATTGCAACAATTTTGTAAAATTTAACAAAATGTATTCATTTATTATCGACCCATTCTGCCAAAATTTTCCCCGTTTCCCGCATCTTCTGCCAAACCAGCCGGTCGAAATTTTTCATATTATGGGGGATATATCCGTCAAAAGGCGCCAGCTCCAGCAGCAGGCACGGCCGTTTATATTCCTGCCGGAACCAGTTTTCAAAGCCGGCGGCGAAGATCCCGGGGTCCTGGGAAATCGGGGCCAGGGCATAGCCGCATTCACTTTGAAGGGTTTTTGCGATCTCAAAAGAAATGTCCGTCGTCTCGGGCGTATTGCTGTCGCCGTAAAAGATTTCCTCTCCCTTGGCATGAAAGGTCGCGGCAAAACAAAAAGGAATCTGTCGGGTAAATGCCATGAGAGCCTGCACTTCGCATTCGCTGGCCGGTCTTTCCCCTTTATACATCTCGGAAGCCGGAACCAGCACAGTGCTGCGCTTTTCTTCAAACAGACAGGGATAGTTGCGGTTCAGATCCACCCCCCGGGCATTGGCCTTCCATGTGGCATAGTCCCCCAAAATGCAGACAAAATCCCTGTTTTCTTCCGTAAGCGCCGATTTCCCATAAATGGAAATTTCCACGCCGTCGGGATTCAGCATGGGCACAAACCATAGGGAAACCCGCCTCCAAAGCGGCCGGAGACCGGCGCGCCCGGCATATTCCTCACACATACGCATGAGCAGGGCGCTCGAAATATATTCCCGGCCATGATGCGCCCCCACCAGCAGCACATGCCGCTCTCCTTCTCCCAGCCGGAGAACTGTCAGCTCCCTTCCTTCGGAGGATTTTCCGATACTCCCCAGCTGGATCAGCTCCGGATACCGTTCCCGCAGCAGCAGGGCTTCCCGCATCAAATTCTCATAGGCATAGGGAACCAGGGGATTCACAATGCTCTTGTCCATATTCTATCCTCCTTTTGTCTAATCTATGTGCGCCGGGAGGCCGATATTCCCTTTTCCCATATATCTTGCAAAAAAAAGTTAAAAATGATATGATTTTAACAAAAAGGGGAATGGGCTATGGAAATCAGAGACGCCGTCTATACGCAATATCTCGTCCGGAATACCTATGCAGAAAAGCGTTCCTTCCGCTTTTATTTCAGCAAGGTTCTGCAGTCCTATGGATATGAGCCTATTGTGCAGTCCGCCCGGATAATGGGCGTGGAAAGCAACAACCTTATCGGCGGCAGCCTCCGGCATTGCAAAACCGTATTTCTTCTTTCTTATGACACGCCCAAAACTCGTTTCGTTCCTCAGTTCCGGCTGCCCGGGCGGCCCGGCCTTCAATTTTTCCTGAATCTTCTTCCCATGCTGCTTCTGGCGGGAATCGCCGCCCTTCTGGTGGTTTTTCTGCGCCTGCCCGTTCTTGCGGCTGAACTGCTCTTATTAGGGTCCGCATTCGCCCTTTATTATCTGGTAAACAACAAAAATAACTATAACGCCTCCTCGCCCCTTCTGGTTCTGAACGCCTGCCTGGAGCGCATGCCCCAAAATCCCGGAATTGCCGTCGTCCTTCTGGATAACAGCGATCTATTCTCTTTGGGCCGGCGTGCCTTTTTCAAGGAATACGGTTCGCTTCTCGCGGAAAAGAACATGATATATCTCGATTTTTCCGGGCGGGGAGACACGGTGTTTGTGGAATATACCAAAAAGGCGGCCCCCATGGCCCAGCTTTTGGAATCTGAGTCCCAGGAACCGGCGCCCGTCTTCTGGGAGCGGAAACGTCCGGCGGATCTCGCTCTTCTGCGTTTTTCCTGCGTCGGGAAAAGTCCCATCGGTTATTCCATCGGCGCCTATCGCAGCGAAAGCGACACATATGCTGACAGCGGCGCTATAGAGGCCGTGATTCAGACGATTCTCCGCCTGTTCGCATAGCGCGCGGCATACATTTATCAGAGAGGTATTTCCTTCCATGCATATCTATTTCTATCTTTCCCCTTCCAACAATGCCTGGCGCAACATGGCTCAGGATGAGTGGCTTCTTGCGAATCTTCCCGCGGATACCCTGCTATTCTATTGCTATGTCAATGCGCCCAGCGTTATCATCGGAAAAAACCAGAATGCCTGGAAGGAATGCGACCTTCCCGCCATGGAACGGGACGGCGTCCGGCTGGCCCGGCGCGTTTCCGGCGGCGGCGCCGTCTATCACGACCTGGGGAACCTGAACTTCTCCTTTCTCGCCGCAAAGGATGTCTATTGTTTGGAAAAGCAGATGAATGTGATTCTCCAAGCAGTAAAAAAGCTGGGGATCGATGCGCAGTTCAGCGGGCGCAACGATATCACCGTGGAAGAAAAGAAATTTTCGGGCAACGCCTTCTGTGCCCGGGGGGATAACCGCATGCACCATGGCACGCTGCTCCTCCATTCGGATCTTTCCCGCCTCTCCCGCTATCTCCATGTCTCCCCTCAGAAAATCCAATCCAAGGGCATCGATTCCGTGCGGGCGCGGGTCTGCAACCTCAGTGAATGGACCCCTGCCCTTTCCCGGGAGGATGCCGGGGAGACAATGCTCCATCTTCTGCGGGAATCGCTCCAGGAGACCTATGAAGAACCGCTGGCCCCCTATCCCTTCCCTTCCTCCTGGGAACAGGAGGTTTCCGCCCTTGAAGAGAAACATGCGTCCTGGGAATGGCGGCTCGGGCAGGCGCCGCGCTTTTCCCTGGAATGGGAGGCCCGCTTTCCCTGGGGCGGTGTGGAAATTCATCTATCCCTGCGGGAAGGCTATATCGAAGCCGTCCGCGTCTATTCCGATGCCCTGGACCCCGAGCTGCCCGCTGCCATAGAAAAGGCGTTCCGCGGCTGCCGCTATGCCAGAGAGTCCCTGACAGGCAGTTTATCGGTCCTGCCGGAACCCTATGGAAAGGATTTGCAGGGATTCTTGCAGTCTGTCAATCTATAAAATCATAATCCAAAAGTGCAGACAACAGCGGGCATCCAAAGACACACGGAAAAATCCCCCGGATGATGGTGTTTTTTTAACAATCCATCCGTCATTTTCGGGAAACTTTCATTGGCTCTGTTGGCGATTTTTACAGAAATAAATAACACCGGCAATATTGCCGGTGTTGTTTGCTTTGCGCCATAGCCTCATTCGGAAATAATCACCTTGATCGGGGAGCATTTTCCGCTGTTGCATTCGCTCTCTTTCACGCTGCATGCCGCCATGCCCAAGCGCACATCCATCAGTGCCCGCAGCGTGACGCTGTCGCCCGGTTTAGAAAGCGGCGCCTTTACGGATATACTCCCATCCGGCCGGATTTCCGTGTGCATAAAGAAATTGACAGGATGGATCATCGGCCGCCGGCGGCCCAAAGCAACATTGATATTTTGCAGGCAGTTGGGGTGCCCTTCACCGTTTTGATAGAAAAAGTCATACATCTCCGGCCGGCAGCAGGGATGCAGCAGGTCATGTTCCCCCACATCGTCCGCTGCCAGCAAAAACATGGGTTGGTATAAATTGCTATATATCCTGTCTCCCACTTTCAGCCGCAGGGAATCGTTGCAGTCTATCGTGACGCCTGGGGACAGGAACTCATCCGGGTCTTTCCTCGATTCCGCAAAAAAATCAAGAACCTGTCCTCCCTCCATATCTACTATTGTGATGGTCTGCCCTTTTTCGGCATCCGCGCATCTTCCCTCACATGCTCCAATGATGATTTCCCGTTTCATTTGTCTTTCCTTCGCGTGCTTTCCATATCAATCCAGCGCCTTTTCCAATGCGGCAATGATGATTTCCAACGCCTTCAGCCGGGCATATTTCTTATCCACAGATTCCAGGATATGCCAGGGCGCATAGACCGTGCTGGTCTTTTGCAGCATTTCATCCACGGCCTGCTCATAGGCATCCCATTTTTCCCGGTTGCGCCAGTCCTCGTCGGTGATTTTCCATTGCTTTTCCGGCGTGTTCTGCCGTTCCGTGAACCGGGCCAGCTGGGTATCCTTGTCGATCTGCACCCAGAATTTGATGATGACCGCACCCCAGTCCGCCAGCTCCTTTTCAAATTCGTTGATCTCGTTATAGGCCCGCCGCCAGTCATTTTCCGAACAGAAACCTTCCAGCCGCTCCACCATCACCCGGCCATACCAGCTGCGGTCAAAAATGGCGATATGCCCGGTTTTGGGCAGGCGCGTCCAAAAGCGCCAGAGGTAATGGCGGGCCTTTTCATAGGGCTCGGGGCTGGCGATGGGATGCACCTCAAAACCCCGGGGATCCAGCGCCCCCGTGACCCGCTTGATGTTTCCGCCCTTGCCCGCAGCGTCCCAGCCCTCATAGGCGATGACCACCGGCACGCGCTTGCGGTAAAGCCGGTTGTGCAGCGCCCCCAGCCGGCTTTGCAGTCCTTTGAGCTTTTCCTTATATTCCGCCTCGTCTACCTGCTTATCCAGAGGAATTTCCGCCAGTTTGGGCATGCGCACCAGGGGAAAGACGTTTTGCAGGATGGGGACCGCCAGGCTCTGGTTTTGCAGAGCCACCTCGATGCCGCTCACCAGCGTTTCCAGCACCTGCAGCTCGGCCCACTTTTTATCCTCCGCGTCCACGATATACCACGGCGCGTTGGAAGTGTTGGTATCCGACATATACTGGGAGAACACATCCCGGCATTTTTCATAGTGGGTGCTCTGCCAGATATCATTTTCGCTCACCCGCCATGCTGTGTCCTTCTTTCTCTGGAGCTTCTTCATGCGGGCGGCCTGCTCCTTCCGGCTGATGGTGAAGAAAAATTTGGCAACAACGTAGCCGTTGTCCGTGAGCTGCCGCTCAAAGCGTTTGACGCTGTCGATGCGCGCGGTATATTCCTGGTCGTCCATTTTTCCATGAAGGCGGCTGCGCGTGATCTCGTCCATCCATCCCGAATCCAGCAATGTGAACTTCCCGGCTTCCGGCAGCTGGGCGAAATAGCGGTATAAAAAAGGTTTGCGACGTTCTTCCTCGCTGGGCGCCGCCATAGTCGCCACCTTGAAAAACCGCGGATCAATATTGCGGATGATCCGCCCGATGGTGCTCCCCTTCCCGGCGGCGCCCCATCCCTCCACCAGAACCAGCACGGGAACCTTATGTTCCTTGAGCTGCATCTGAAGGCTGGCCAGCTTTTGCTTCGCCGCCTCCAGCCGTGCTTTCAGGTCGTCCTCCTGCGGCCGTTCAGCCGCGATCCAATGCTTCAGCATAGCTTCTCCCCCATTCTTTTATTTTTCCATAGAAAAAGGGGCAGAGACCGCCTCTGCCCCTTCCTGTTATTCCGCGTCGGTTTCCGGCGTTCCTTCGTATTCCAGGAAGTTCCCCTCGTCTTTCCAAAGGCGCTCGATGTTATAAAACTCCCGCTCCTCCTTATGGAAAATATGCACAAGGATGTCCCCAAAGTCCATAACGATCCATCGCCCGGCGGCATAGCCTTCCATGCGCCTGCGCTCTACGCCCGCCCTGCCCATGGCCTCATCCAGCTCGTCGGCCAGGGTTTTCACATGCGGCGTCGACCGCCCGCTGCATACGATAAAGGTATCTGCCAGAATGGTCGCCTTTTTTACATCCAGGAGGATGATATCCTCGGCTTTTCGCCGATCCAGCACCTTCGCCATTTCAAACACAACCGGATCAAATCTCGTATCTTTCTCCACGCTATTTCTCCTTCTTTTTTAATAGATCGTTATACGCCTCAATCGACAGCAGCTGCACCGGCGACCGGTTTTCCACAAGATATAGAAGCACATGCCGCATCCCCTCCAATAACGCCGTATCCAAATCCTCCTCCGCCAGTTCCCGGAGCTCCTCGACGCCCGGAAAATCCCGGCCTTCTTCGATCAGATCCGCCAGATAGATGATCTTTTCCAGGCGGCTCATATTTTCCCGCCCGGTGGTATGATAGCGCACGGCGTTTAAAATATCCGGATCGCTGATCCCCAGCTCCCGCCGCATCATCTCCGCGGCCAGCGGGCCGTGAAGCAGGCCGGGATCCTGCCGGGAAACAGGATCTATCTCTATATTATATATTTGCGCTAAATTCAATTTTTCCTTCTTTTTTATCTTTTTTGCAACGTCATGCAGCAAAGCCGCAATCTGTGCCTTTTCCATATCCCCGCCATAGCGGCGGACGAGACGCATCGCCTCTTTTTCCACCCCCAGCGTATGCTGCACCCGCTTGCGGTCCAGCCGAGACTCAATAAGGGCCAGATAGGCCTGCCGCTTTTTTTCATCTAAACACATGATTTTTCTCCATAAATTCCAGTATGGCATCCGGAACCAGCCCATCCAATGGCTCGCCGTTTACAAACATTTCCCGGATCTCCGTCGAAGAGATCTCCGGCCCCAAATGCCGGGACAGCAAAACCGTCTTTTGAAACTTCTCCTGATAATAGGCGATCTGCCGCCGCACCCGCGCCATGGAATCCCCGGGGCGGGGAAAGCATAGGAAGGTTGTATAGGAAAACACCTGTTCATATTCCTTCCAGGTGGGGAGCTCAAAGAGCGTGTCCGTCCCGATGATATAATACAGCTCGGTTCCGGGGCCCAGCTGCCTGCGCATGGCCCGCAGCGTGTCGATGGTGTAGGTATAGCCATCCCTCTCCAGCTCCATAGTGCAGAGGCGGAAACGCGGATCCATCTCTGCCAGCAGCTCCACCATCCTCCTGCGCAGCTCCCGCCCCAGGACAGGGTCCTGCATCTTATGCGGCGGCAGACCCACGGGAAGGAGCAGGACTTCATCCAGGGAAAATTCCTCCAATGCCTTTTTTGCCAGATAGTAATGGCCGTTATGGGGCGGGTTGAAAGTCCCCCCAAAAATCCCTATTTTCTTGTTTCTCTCAAAATCCATCACCGGGCGGCCGGTTTGGGGCAGTTTGCCAAGTTGCATAGCATTCCTCACGATATGATTTATCCATATTATACTACATTTTTTCCGGATTCCAAACCCCGGCGGCGTATGAGAATTGTAAATTCTGCCCATACTTTTTGGAAACAGGAGGAAATTCGATATGACACTGGATAAAAAAGCACGAAGCTATCTCATCGGCAAATTCCACCACGGCAAAAACTGCTTTGCCCGGATCCTGGACCGCGTTTTGGGCTGCGCAGCCCTGACCGTCTTTTTATTTTCCGTATTTTGGAGTCTGCATCTGCGGCTGATCTCTTCTCTGATCCTTGCGCTGACAGCTTCCCTCACGCTGGAGATCCTATGGCTGATGGTGGCGAAATACCGCCGGGAACGGTTTATTTCCGCCCAGCTGGAAGAAATCCGCAGGGAATGCGCCCTGGAAAAGATTCTGCTTCTCTCCAAAGGGGAGTTCCGCTCCCTGAGCCGGGAAATTTTTGCGGAGGAGACAGGCCGTTCCCAGTTTCAGAGTGTTTTGGGCGGACTGTTTCTCCCTGAAGAGAAAATTTTCTGCTATGCCTTTCCCAACCATCCCCAGAACCCCGTCGGCATCCAGCAGATCCTGCTGCTCTACCGCAAAATCAAGCGGCTGCATGCCCGCTCCGCCCTGCTGCTTTCCGCCGCCCCTTTTGAGGAGGATGCCAGCGCCATGCCCGAACGGCTGGGGATTCCGGTCCATATATTGGGCCAAGAGGCCCTGCTGGAGGCTGTCCCGCCCCAGTCTATCAGCGATGAACAGGTGATGGATGCCCTTCATGCCCGGATGTCTGCGCAACTGACCCGGGAAAAGGTCAAGCGCTCCTTTCTCGCGGAAAACAAACAGCGGGCATATCTTCTCTGCGCTCTCCTTCTCATCGCCTGGTCTTTCTTTATCGGTTTCAATCTCCTCTATCCCATTTTGGCGGCGCTCTGCGTGTTCCTCTCCTTCTATTCGTATATCAGTGAAAAAAAGGAAAAGAACAGCGCCGCATAATCCTTTTCCTCAAAAGCGCCTTTTCTGTCTATTCTCCCATGTAAAAAGCGCCGGACAGCCTGTCCCGGCGCTTTTTGCTTTTTTAACTCGTCCGCATCTCCGTCGCTGGTTTCTTTTTCACTCAGCCCCTATAATCCAATTCTGGGATTTTTCTCGGAAGGGCGATAGAGGACGAATTTGCGCCCGATCACCTGGATAGGCTCCGCCCCCAGTTCGGCCGCCAGGGCGTGGCATACCTCCCGCACGGGATCGTCGCAGTTTTTCTGCACGGTTCCCTTAATCAGCTCTCTGGCTTCCAGCGCCTCATCCGCCTGGGTCACAATATTTTCCGTGATGCCCTCTTTTCCAATATGGAGAATGGGCTCCAATGTATTGGCCATTCCCCGCAGCTTTGCCCGCGTTGCACTTGTCATGGTTTTTCCTCTCTTTTAATCCACAAAGTCAAATGTCTCGCCGTTCAGGCGGACTTCCTCTCCATCCTTTACGCCCATGTTCCGCAGGGCCTTGATAATTCCAAAATCGTTCAGCAGCTTTTCAAAATGCCGCATGGAATCCGGGTCGTTTGGATCGATCCGGGCAAAAATCTCATCGATGACCCGGCCGTTGACTTCGGCAATGCCGTCCTCGCCCCGGCTGGTTTCAAAGGACATGTCCTCCGACGCAAGCTCCCATTCCTCGATAACGCCTTCTTCCTCGATGGGCTGGGCCTTGGGCAGCGTCTCCAGCTGGGCAGCCACGGCCCGCAGCAGCTCCGTGATACCCTGGTGCGCAGCGGCGGAGATAGCATAGACCGGGATTCCCTTGGGCTCCAGCGCCGCCCGCAGCCGGGCAAGGCCTTCCTCCGCGCCGGGAATATCCGTCTTGTTGGCGGCGACAATTTCCGGCCGCTTTGTCAATTCCTGGCTGTATTTTTCCAGCTCCCCGCGGATTTTTTCATAGTCCTCCGCCGGGTCGCGGCCCTCGGTTCCTGAAACATCCACCACATGCACCAGCATGCGCGTCCGCTCAATATGCCGGAGAAAATCATGACCCAGACCCACGCCTTCGCTGGCGCCTTCGATCAGCCCGGGAATATCCGCCATGATAAAACTCTGGTCGCCTGCGTTTACCACGCCCAGATTGGGCCGAAGCGTAGTGAAATGATAGTCGGCGATTTTGGGTTTTGCGGAGGATACGACAGAAAGCAGCGTGGATTTTCCCACATTGGGGAAGCCCACCAGGCCCACATCCGCAATGGATTTCAGCTCCAGAATCACATTCCGCCCCAGAGTTTTCCGCCCGGGCGTAGCGAACCGGGGGGTCTTGCGGGTGGGGGTGGCAAACCGGGTATTCCCCTTTCCGCCGCGCCCACCCCGCAGGATTACCCGCGGCGCATCGTCATGCAGATCCGCCACAACGCGGCCGGTTTCCTCGTCGATAATCACCGTTCCCATGGGAACCCTGATGACAAGATCTTCCCCGGTCTTGCCCCGCATATTCCGCTTCTGGCCGTTTTCCCCGTTCTGCGCAATAAACTTTTTGGAGAACCGGAAATCCATCAGCGTGCGCAGGTCCTCGCTGGCCTGGAATACCAGGTTTCCGCCGTTGCCGCCGTCTCCGCCGTCCGGGCCGCCGGCATTCACATATTTTTCCCGCCGGAAGGAAACGGCTCCGTTGCCGCCGTTGCCGGCTTTGATATAAATTTTGACCTTATCTACAATCATGCTTCTTTTGCCTTATCCTGTATTTCCGCCTCGCTGGAAGGGCAGATATCCTTCAAAAAACATTCGCCGCACTTGGGCTTGCGGGCGCTGCAGATCTGCCGCCCGTGATAGATCAGCCAATGATGGGCATTGCCCCATTTTTCCCGGGGCACCAGAGCGCAGAGCTGTTCTTCCGTTTTGGCCACATCCTTGGCATGGGCCAGCCCCAGCCGGTTGGAAACCCGGAATACATGGGTATCCACGGCAAATCCCGGAATCCCAAAGGCGTTGGATAGCACCACATTGGCGGTTTTCCGCCCCACGCCGGGCAGCGTCGTCAGTTCTTCCATGGTCTGCGGCACCTCGCCGCCAAACTGCTCCATAAGAAGTTTGGCTGTGTTGATGAGGTTTTTCGCCTTCACGGCATAGCATCCGCAGCTATGGATCTCGTCGCACAGCTCGGAATAATCCGCCCGGGACAGCTCCTCTGCATTCTTATAATGCACAAATAAATCTTTTGTAACCTTATTTACCCGCACATCCGTACACTGGGCGGAAAGAATCGTCGCCACCAGAAGCTCATAGGCGTTTTGAAAATGCAGCGCCGGCTTGGCGTCCGCATAGACCTGCTCCATGCGCCGCAGAATTTCCTGTTGATTTTTTGTCGGTTTCATTTTTCATTCCCCATTTCCTAAATTTCAGGGCTATTTGATTGTACTATACAACCCCTTAAATTGCAATATAACCGCTGTTTCGCCCGAAAAAACACTTTTTCACGCAAAAAGGACGGGATGCCCCCGTCCTTTTTTATTATTCTTCTTTATTTGTTCTGCAAATATTCGTCAATGGCCGCCGCCGCGTTTTTGCCCGCGCCCATGGCCAGAATGACTGTTGCCGCGCCGGTGACCGCGTCGCCTCCGGCATATACGCCTTCAATGCTGGTCTTTCCGGAAGGCTCTTCCGCCACAATGCCGCCCCAGGGCTGGGTTTTCAGATCCGGCGTTACGCTCTTGATGAGAGGATTCGGGCTCTGGCCGATGGCCACGACCACCGCATCCACATCCATGATGTATTCGCTGCCCGGAATCTGCACAGGCCGCCGCCGCCCGGAGGCATCCGGCTCGCCCAGCTCCATCTTGATGTTTTTGAGGCCGGTAACCCATCCGTTTTCATCTCCGACAACCTCCAGGGGCGCCGTCAGCAGATGGAACTCGATGCCCTCTTCCTTGGCATGATGAATTTCCTCGTTCCGGGCGGGCATTTCTTCCTCGCCCCGACGATAGACGATATATACCTTTTCCGCGCCCAGCCGTTTGGCGCAGCGGGCCGCGTCCATAGCCACGTTGCCGCCGCCGATGACCGCCACCTTTTTATAGTGCTTCATGGGGGTGTCAAATTCCGGGAACTTATAGGCCTTCATCAAGTTAATCCGGGTCAAAAACTCGTTGGCGGAATAAACGCCGTTCAGGTTTTCACCAGGGATGCCCATGAATTTGGGCAGGCCCGCGCCGGTTCCGATAAAGATGGCCTCATATCCCATCTCTTTCAGCTCATCGATGGTATCTACCTTGCCGATGACCATGTTGGTTTCGATTTTTACGCCCAGTTCCTTCAAGCCGTCGATCTCGGCCTTCACCAGCTCTTTGGGGAGCCGGAACTGGGGAATGCCGTATTGCAGCACACCGCCCGCCACATGGAATGCCTCAAAGATGGTCACATCATATCCCATCCGCGCCAGCGTACCCGCGCAGGAAAGACCCGCCGGGCCGGAGCCCACAATGGCGACCTTTTTGCCGTTTTTGGTCACGTCGGTATTCTGCTTATAGCCATGCTGCATGGCATAATCCGCGCAGAACCGCTCCAGCCGGCCGATTCCCACCGGCTCCCCCTTGATCCCGCGCACACATTTCTGCTCGCACTGGGTTTCCTGGGGGCAGACCCGCCCGCAGACCGCCGGAAGGGCGTTGGTCGTCTTAATGATCTCATAGGCGCCGATGAAGTCCCCCGCCGCTGCCTTTTCGATGAACTCCGGGATGCGGACGTTCACTGGACATCCGGACACGCAGGGCTTGTTCTTGCAGTTCAGGCAGCGGGCCGCCTCTTCCAGGGCCATCGCTTCCGTGTAGCCCTGGGCTACCTCTTCAAAGTTTTTATTGCGGACGTTGGGGTCCAACTCCGGCATTTTCACCTTTTCTTTCGCCATATTCTTAGCCATTGTTCGCCATGCCCTCCAATCTGCACTTATGATCCCGCAGGCTCTCGGCTTCCTCGGTTTTATACATCTGCTGGCGCCGCATCGCCTCGTCAAAATCCACTTCATGGCCGTCAAAATCCGGGCCATCCACGCAGGCAAACTTGGTTTTTCCGCCCACGGTTACACGGCATCCGCCGCACATCCCGGTTCCATCGATCATAACCGGGTTCATGCTGACGATGGTTTTGATGCCATATTGTTTGGTGAGCTGACATACAAACTTCATCATAATGAGGGGACCGATGGCGATAACCAGATCGTAATTCGCCCCCGCTTCAATCTGCTTTTTCAGCGCGTCGGTGACAAAGCCCTGGTTTCCGTTGCTGCCGTCATCCGTAACCACAAACAGGTTGGTGGAGTTCTGCCGCATCTCGTCTTCCAGAATGATCAGATCCTTGTTGCGGAAGCCGATGATGGCATCCACCTCTTTGCCCATATGAAACAGTTTTTTTGCCTGGGGATAGGCGATCGCCGTTCCCAGCCCGCCGCCGATGACGGCAACCTTTTTCACGTTTTCATCAAAATGCGAGGCAGTTCCCAGCGGCCCCACAAAATCCAGCAGGCTGTCGCCCGCATTCAGCTCGTTCAGCTGCGTTGTCGTCTTGCCGACGATCTGGAAAATAATCGTGACGGTTCCGGCCTCCCGGTCATAATCTGCGATAGTCAGGGGAACGCGCTCTCCCTTTTCATCGATCCGGAAGATGATGAATTGGCCAGGCTCCGCCTTTTTTGCAACGGCCGGAGCATCGATCACCATTTTGGTCACCTGCGGCCCCAAAACCTTTTTCTCTAAAATCCGATACATGCCATTCTCTCCTTGCCAATATTTTTCCTCTTCCCCATTATATAGAACGCCTCTTCCATTTGCAAGGCAAACGCCCCTTGGAGAGTGAGGATTTTTTCAAATATTCGAAAATTTTGCATGCGTTTTTCATAAAACCTGCATTTTTCTAACTATATATACCCGCTTCCTGCCATGGAAAAACAGCGTCTTATGAAAGACGCTGTTCCTTTATCTTCCTTCATTTTCCTGCCGCGCGGCGTGCATCCCGCTGGTCCCGGGCGGCCCGCAGGGCCAGGGCCGTGTAAATTGCCTCTTCTCCCGCGTCATAAAACCCGTCGTCAACGTCCACGCCGCAGTGAAACTTCAACATGGCCTTTTGCTGCCAGATCAGCATTCCAAAGCCGTTGATGCCCCGGATCCCCCGGCTCTCCGCCGCGCGAAGCAGACTCGTCCGCTCCGGGAAGATCACGCAGTCCGCCACAAACGCATGCGGCGGAAGCTGCCCCACAAAGGACAGATCCTCGAAGTCCACATGCTTATCCAGCATTCCCAGACAGGTGCACTGGACGACGACATCTGCTTCCCGGGCATACCGGCAAAGCGTTTCCGGCGTCATGGCATCCGGCATAAACTCTGCCGCAAAATGCTTTTCCAGCTGACCCGCAAGCGTCTCCGCTTTCTCGGGCGTCCGGTTCAAAACCGCCATGCGCGATGCGCCTGCTTTGCATATTTCCGCCGCCACCGGGCCGGTTACGCCTCCGGCGCCCAAAATCAAAACATTCTTTCCCCGGAGATCGACGCCCTCTGCTTCGATGGCCAGGCGCATGCCGATGCCATCCAGCGTCGTTCCAATGAGTTTCCCATTCCGGTAATTGACATGGTTGACGCTTTGAAATTCCCGGCTGATGTCGTCCATCTCGTCTAAAAAGGGGATAACATCCTGCTTATGGGGCATGGTGATGTCAAAGCCATCGATGTCCAGATCCTTCACGCCCTCGATAAACCGGCCCAGCTCCCCTTTTTTCACAACCTTGTTGATGCTGACCGCATTCACGTTGGCATAGGCGAACATGGCGTTATGGAGCACTGCCGCTGTCGCAAAGCGCAACGGATCGCCAATCTGGAAATAGATCTGCGTGTCGCTGTCCGCTCGAAATACCATATGTCTTTTCCCCCGCCTTTTATTTTGTTGTGATTCCCTTTATTTTTTCTCCGCGGCGCGTTTGCGGCGGTTGGCCCGCGCTTCCCGCATGGCCCGGGCTACCATCAGGCCCTCTTCGCCGAAATCATAGGCGTCGTCGCCCGCGTCAATATCAAAGTGGAATTTCAGCATGGCCTTCTGCTGGTTGATGAGCATCCCCAGCCCGTTGATGACCGTGTATCCCTTGGATTCCGCATAAGCCAGGAGCTTTGTGCGGTCCGGCGTATACAGCACGTCGGCAATGGCCGCTCCCTTGGGGAGATTGTCGACAAAGGTGACGTCCTCATAGTCGCCATCGTGCCCATCCATGCCCAAGCAGGTGCACTGCACAACAATCTGAGACTCGCTGGCATATTTTTTCAGATTCTCAATGTTCATCTCGCCGGATTCAGTTTCAATTTCATAATATTTATGCAGAACCTTTTCGATATACTCAGCCTTGGAAACCGTGCGGTTCAAGATGATAATCTTTTTCGCCCCGCGCCGCGCCAGCTCCGCAGAGATCGGTCCGGCCACGCCGCCCGCGCCCAGAATAAGTGCCGTTTTGCCCGCGATCTTCACGCCGGCATCATCCTCGATGGACATGCACATGCCAGTGCCGTCCAGGCAGATCCCGATGAGCTTGCCGTCCCGCAGGTTGACATGGTTGACGCAGTTGAAATCCCGGCTGATGTCGTCCACTTCATCCAGGAAGGGGATGACGGCGCTCTTATGGGGCATAGTGATATCAAAGCCGCCGATTTTCAGCGCCTTGACCGCCTCGCAGAACTCGCCCAGATGGCCGGGTTCCACCTCGATGTTCAGGCTCACCGCGTTAACATTGGCATATTCAAACATGGCGTTATGCAGCGACGCCGCGCAGCTGAAATCCAGGGGATATCCAATCTGAAAATATAACTGTGTATCCGCATCCGCTCTTAAATTCATTCTTTTCCTCCATGATTCGTTTGATTCTTTTTCCGTTCCATCCGGTTTCTGCGCGCCTGCCGCCGCGCCACCGCAACCATGAGGCCCTCTTCGGCCGCTTCTGTCAAATCCTCGTCCATATCTATATCCAGCATAAATTTCAGGCAGGCCTTCTGCTGGCTGATCATCATTCCCATGCCGTTGACCACCGGATGCCCCTGCCGCTCTGCATAGCTGAGAAGTTTGGTGCGGTCCGGGATATACAATACATCCGCCACCAGAGCGCCATCCTTCATTTCATCCACAAAGGTCACATCCGCATAGTCTGCCGGACCGCCGTTCATCCCAAGACTGGTGCATTGAACGGCCAGATCCATGTCCTTTGCATATATATGCAGGTTTTCCGGGGTCATCTCCGCAACGGCGGTTTCCACATCGAAATGCTCATGAAGAACCTGCTCGATAAATTTTGCCTTTTCCACCGTCCGGTTCAAAATGGCGAACCGCCTGGCCCCCTGTTTTGCCAGCTCCGCCGCAATGGGGCCTGCGACGCCTCCCGCGCCCAGGATGAGAACGCTCTTTCCCGGCAGGCTCACGCCCGCCCCTTCAATGGCCATGCGCATGCCCACGCCGTCAAGAGCTGTTCCGATCAATTTGCCATGGTCGTTTTTGATATGGTTGACACAATGAAATGCCCGGGAAAGCGGGTCCACCTCATCCAGGTAGGGAATGATGTCGCTCTTATGGGGCATGGTGACGAAAAATCCCGCCAGCCCCAACGTGCGCACCGCCTTGACAAACGGGCCGAGTTCGCCTTTTTTCACGGTAAGGCTTAAATTTACCGCATTGACATTCGCAAAATCGAAAACTGCGTTGCTGACTGCCGCGCCGCAACTGAAATCCATGGGATCACCTGCCAGAAAAAACAGCTTGGTATCCGCATCTGCCCGAAGCATCATTGACTGGTCCTCCTTATGTATGGCAGGGCCGCCCTTCCGGGCGGCGCCGGTCTGGTTTATTTGAAGTTTTCGTTTTCAATATCCTGCATGATCTTGAACTGGCCTTCCAGCAGCTCAACCCGCGCAGGAGCGAAGCCTGGGTGGAAATCCGTGTTCACGAAGGCTTCCACCATTTCCTTGGCCATCGTCTCGCCGATGATATATCCGCCCATGGCCAGCACATTGCAGTTGTTGATCTGGCGGCACATCCGCGCCGCATAGACGCTTTCCACAACGCCGGCATAGACGCCCTTGAATTTGTTGGCCGTCAGGGAAACGCCCATTCCCGTGCCGCAGAACAGCAGGCCCAGATCGGCTTCCTTGCTCTGAATTTTCCTCGCAACCGCGGCGCCCACCAGGGTATGCGGCATGGGCTTATCTTCGCTCAGCGTTCCCACATCCTCGATCTCGTGTCCCTGTTCCTTGAGCATCGCCACGCAGGCATCCTTGATTTTCAGACCCATTTTGTCCGAACCAACTACAAATTTCATGTTTGTTTCCTCCTAAAAAAATTTTTCTATTGTTTTGCCGGGCCGCATGAGGCCCGTTTCACAAGCGTGGGCTGAAAAACCACACGCTCTTTTGTCTCTTCTCCCCGGAGCTTTTGCAGCATGATTCCCGCCGCCGCGCTGCCGGTTTCCCGGGCATATTGGGAAACAGTCGAAAGCGGCGGATAGACCGCTTTGGAAAGCGGCGAACCGCTGAATCCCACCACGGACATATCGTCCGGGATTTTCAGGCCCGAGGACAGAATCGCGTTATAGGCGCCGACCGCCATCTGGTCGCCGGAAATGAACATGGCCGTGGGCGGCTCCGGAAGGGACAGGAGCTGCATGCAGGCTTCATATCCGCCTCGGAAATAGGGGGTTGTCGCAATGCAGTATTCCTCCCGCACCGGCAGGCCGTATTTCTCCATTGCCTGCCGATAACCCTTGCGCTTATAGTAATAGGTCGTGTATTCCTCGTTTCCGTTCAGCAGGGCGATTCGCTTATGGCCCAGCTGAATCAGATATTCCGTGGCATAAAAGGCGCCCAAAATTTCGTCGCACCGCACACAGCAGACGCCTTCCGCGCCGGGCATATAATCGATGGCCACGATGGGGATGCGCCGCGCCAGAATGCCGATGCGTTCATTGGCCAGCCGGTCCATCCGCCGTGTTCCCAAAAGAACAATGCCCTCTACCCGCTTTTTCAGCATGATATCGATGCACTTGTTTTCCTTTTCCGGGTCTGCGTCCGTGATGCTCACGAAGATGTTATAGCCGTTGCGCTCCATCTCGCCCACAAAGCTGTCCACCACCGCCGGCGAAAAGGAATTGGCGATGTCTGGAATCAGCAGGCCAATGAGGTTGGTGCTTTTGGTCACCAGCTCGCGCGCCAGAGCGTTGGGAGCATAGTGCAGCTTTTCAATGGCCTCTTCCACCTTGGCCCGCGTCTTTTCCGAAACCAGCTCAGGGGTGTTGATCACCCGGGAAACAGTCGCCGTCGACACCTTAGCCGCCACGGCAATGTCATATATGGTCGTCAACGCGCTTCCCTCCTTCCCGTTCCGCGCTCATGGCATTTCTCAATCGTTCACCTTGATGATGACCTTCAGCGCCTCCTTGCGGCGCACCAGGTCGATGGCTTCCTGGATGTTTTCCCGGTCTACCACATGGGAATAGAAATCCTTCATGCTGATTTTTCCCGCCCGGATCAGCTCCACGTTTTCATCCATGGCTTTATATTCCTGATAGGGCAGATTGAGCATCTGCAGCATGGTGTTGTTCTTGAGGGCCTGAATGTTCATCTGTAAGTCGTTGGACCGCAGCACGCCCATGGAGCACACGCGCCCGAAGGGCAGCAGGAACTGGGAGCCCTCCAGAAGGATGCTGGTGAGGCCGACAATGTCCATGACGATATCAAAGAGCTCGCCGTTCAGAGCCTCCTTCATGGTGGCTTTGGAAAGGTCAACCACCTGGTCTACCTTGGCGATCTTCTTTGCCAGCTCCAGCCGGCCGGGCTGCAAATCGCCCACAACCACTTTTTTGGCGCCCAGAGCCTTGCAATAGAGGGCTACGCCCAGGCCCATGGGACCGGCGCCATAGATCAGAACCTTTTTGGTTTCATCCACGCCCACGTTCTTGGCCGCGCTCAGGCATTCGCTCATGGAGAGCAGTGCGCCCGCGCCTTCCAGGTCGATATCTTCCGGGATCTTGCCGAATTTCCCATAGTGGGGAAGCTGTGGATTTAAGAAGGGAAATTCCTCTTCGGGAATGCCGTCCTCCCGCATGGCCTCATAGTCGGCCACCAGGCCATAATCTGCCATGCCGCCATAGGTGCGGGTATAGCCGCCGCCCACCTCGGGATAGAGATTGATATGCACATAGTGGTCGCCGATTTTGATGTTCCTTACCTTTTTTCCCACTTCCACGACGACGCCCGAGCTTTCATGCCCAAGAACCGTAGGGTATTCCCCCAGTCCCGCCTCTTTGGTCATGGTCCCGTCGATGATATGCAGGTCGGTTCCGTTGCAGAAACCACAGTATTTCACATGGACCAGCGCCTCATAATCCCCGCAGACCGGCTTTGGGATATCGTCCCGGATGCAGACCTGGCCCGGCGCCGTTACAACTACACCTTTCATCGTTTCCATCGTTTTTCCACTCTCCTTTTTTGAAATGTAAGCCCTTACATTTTATCCGAAAAAAATTTGCCGCAGTTCTGTTCCTATTGAAATGACTTTCCTTGGCTACTATCACTTTACCGCAGACGAATAGCAAAGTCAACTGGTTTTTTTCCCAAAACGGCAAAAGCCCCTGCAATTTTTCTCACAAGGGCTTTCCCGCATTCCTTTCATTTTGCTAATCCAAGAGGTCCTTTTTCCGCATCCGCATTTGAAGGATCAGCAGCGCCGCCAGCCCCGCGGCCAGCAGCAGGCCCGCCGCCAGCCATTCCGCTCCCGGAATCCGAAACAGCCGGTATGCGGTATTTTCCCTATAAAATGCCTGAAACATGACGGCGGCCGACAGCGCCTCATAGACGATCAGCACCGGAACACCCTTCAGGAGCATGGCAATATAGTGCTCGCTGGCTTGAGACAGGCAGAAAAACAGCGGGCACGCCCCTGCCGCCAGCAAAAGCGACAGACCCATATTGCTCAAAAAATACTGGCCATAGGTCATAGGGAAAACGGCGTCTAGACCAGTCAGAAAGGAATCCAGGCGGCTGTTCCAGAAAACCCGAACCCCGTTTTGCGAGAATATGGCGGCAAAAATCCACAACCCTATCATCGCCAGAAGAACCGCTCCCGCCAGGCAGGCGAGAAACCGCAGGCCCTCCATCCGCCGGCCCATCCTGCCGCTCCATTGGATCGGGCGCATCCGGTTCATGGAATCCCGGACGGCAAAGGGCGCCGTCACCAGAAACACCCCCAGAATCAGCAGGCCCGTGCCATAGGCAAAGTAATGGTAGCCAGCTTCTAACAATTCGTCAGACAGTATATCCGGGTGCGCAGGGTCCAGCTCATATGCCCCCAGGCAAAACTCCAGCGCCTGTATCCGATATCCCAGCCAACCGCTCTCCTCCCCAAAAAGCAGGGACTCCGCCGCCCAAAACCGCGCATCCTCTTCGCTTGAATTTTCCCCAGCCCAGCGATCATATTTTTCTATAAACTGCGCATAGGACTGGATTCCCGCCGCGGCAAAGGCAGGATGGGAGGCAATAAACGCATCGGCTTCCATAAGGAGATCATCCATTTCCACTTTTGCCTGCTCATATTCCCCCGGCTCCATGGTGTTTCCATAGGTTTTTACCCACTGAATCGCAGTGTTATTGTATTCCTCCAGAGGATGGCCGTTGGGATAGCCGCCAAACACTGTATAAAATTCCATAAACATCAGGTACAGGAGAAGCCCTGCCACAGTCAGGATCCCCAGAATGCGGAAATCCGCCATCTTTTTCAATTCCCATCCAAAAACCCGCATCAGGCCACATCCTTTCTTCGAAAACGCCGATAGGCCAGGAGAAAAATTCCCGCCCACAGCACCAGGTTCAGGCAGATTCCCCAGCTCTCCTGCCAGGGGATGACCGTGCTGATGCCTCCATCGGTAAACCAGAGGGGCTGGGTATGCCAAAGCACCGCCGGGAAGAAGGTCGCCGCGATATACCCGTTCCAGCATCCTGCATCCGAAAGCAACATGGGCGCCGCAAATTGGGCGAAAAGAAACGCAAAGACCGCCAGGAACGCGATATAGCTGTTTTTCAGCCAAAGGCCCGCTGCGCTCCCCATGAGGGAAAACACCAGCAAAAGTCCCAGGCTCAGGCCCATCTGCGCCGCGAAATATTCTCCCAGAGTGAAGGAACCCCATGTGAGAAACGGCTTGGTAAACACCGCCTCCTGCACGGTATGAAACTGGCTGGCCACGTTGGCATTCCAGAAAAATGTCCCCTCCCAGAAAATCCCATAAACCGCAAGAAAAAAACCAACAAACAGAAGATAGCTTCCCGCCGCCGCAATCCAGGCCGCCGCCCCCTTTTCCAGGGCGGTTTTTCTGCCGCGTTTGGCGCTCAGGAGAAGACTTTCCGTCCGGCAAAGCCGCTCCATGCCCATGGTATAGATGCCGAGGAGCAGGGCGAGAAAAGCGCTTTCCGTCAGTGCCGCATGCAGGCCGTCATATAGCCTTTGAAACTGCCGGTCTGTATCGCGGGCCGCATAGACGCTGAGAGCCGCTCCTTCCCCTCCCAACGCATCCACCGCGTCCTGCAATGCAGCGTATTTTTTCTCCAGCAATCCCACGAGGCCGCCGCCCGGCTGGTAAAGCCCGAGATAGAGTCGGGCCAGTTCCGCCGTGTTCAGGTCTTCCAAGGTATTCTCCGCCCCTGCCGTCTCCTCCAGAAGCTGCTCCCGAAGGGCAGATGGCGGCTCTTTCGCCAGCGATTCCCAAAAATCCGGCACCATTTGCCCGCCGTTTTTTTCCTGCACGGTCTGCCGGTAGACAAGTCGTTCCCTCTCCTCCTGAGAGACTCCGCTGCCGGCCATCCAGCCATTGACCAGGATACACCCCGCCAGAAAGATCCAGAGCATGGGCATCGAGAAAATTTTTTTCAATTCCCACCCCAGGCAGCGCATGTCCCTATACCCCCTCTTCCCGGTATAGATATAGGAACACGTCCTCCAGGCCGGCGGGAACCGGCATGCCCCCTTCCGGAGCGGTTTCACAGGCCACGCGCTGCACGGCGCCGGCCCCGGTCTGCCGTTCGGACAGGAATACAGCCCCTTCCGGCAATGCCTCGCCGAGAGGCAGTTCAAATACCCTGTCCGAAAGCGTCCGGCAGATTTCGCCAGGCGGCTGGCAGGCATGGAGCCGGTGCCCCCGCAGCAGAATCACCTGATGGGCGATGGTTTCAACATCCGAAACGATATGTGTGGAGAGCAGTACAATCCGGTTTTCCGCCAAACCGTGCAGAAGATTGCGGAACCGTGCCCGCTCCTTGGGGTCCAATCCCGCCGTCGGCTCATCGAGAATGAGAATCTCGGGGTCATTGAGCATCGCCTGGGCAATGCCGATCCGCTGGATCATCCCCCCGGAAAACTTTTTCATCTTTTTATCCCCATGTTCGGTCATAGACACGGTTTCCAAAAGCTCCTCGATGCGCAGTTTTGCCCGCTTCGCAGGAATCCCTTTCAGCGCGGCAATATAGCGCAGAAACTGGCGCGGCGTATTGTTTTTATAATAGCCGAACTCCTGGGGCAGATAGCCGATTTTTTCCCGGTAGCGGCTCTCCATCTGGAAAATATCCTCGCCGTCCAGGCGGATCTGCCCGGAGGTGGGAAAGAGCAGCGTCGCCAGCATTTTCAGCAGTGTCGTCTTTCCCGCCCCATTGGGCGCCAGCAGGCCGTATACCCCGTTTTCCAGAGAAAGATCGATTTCTGAAAGAGCCGTAAATTTTCCATATTGCTTGGTGACATTATCGATTTGCAGCAAAGCGTATCCCTCCCCGGTTTCCATAGAAATAGTAACCCCGCAGCGCCCATAAGAACGCCGCCAGCAGCAGCAGTACCCCGGTCCCCAAAACAGCCAGAGGAACCTGCACGAAAAATCCGTTGAGCCGGCGGGGATCGACCGCTGCCAGCAGCGCCGCCTGTGCCATAATCCAGGCGCAGGGCAGGAGCCATCCGTTCCGCGCCCATTTGGCGCTGCGCAGAAGGAGCAGCTGTGCCCAGCCATAGGCAAAAAGGCCGCAGAGCGACACACCAACCGCCCGGAGAACCTCCACTTCCCCGCCGGTTCCCGCCGACAGGAACAGGCCCAGCAGCGCCTCCAGGGCCGCCCCCAGACCGCCCAGAAGCAGCATCCGGCAGGCCGTAAGCTGGCGCAAGTCATAAGTACACGCCATTTTCCACTGCATCACTCCAATCTGCCGCTCCTTCCATGCCGCAATCCCACAAAACAGCATATAACAGAGAGGTGCTCCGGCAAACAGGGCCGCATAGGCCACATCTCCCTGCTCCCGGAGCAGGAGGAACACGGCCAAAACCCCGCAGGCCGCCAGGAACAGCACGTCCTGGGCCCCATAGAACATATAGCGCAGCCCCATGCGCCGCAGCATCCGCCAAAGCTCGGGAAGCATCCGCCGCGGACGCCATCCCTCTTTCAGAATGGCCGCCACCGCCGCCCGTTTCTCATTTTCCTCCGGCATGGGTATATTCATCCCAAAACTCCTTTCTAAGCGCCGCGCGAAGGCGGTAATATCTGGATTTCACCGCGGCTTCCGGCTCCCCCAGGGCCTGGGCGATCTCGGGAAAGCTGCACCCGCCATAGAGCCGCATCCGCGCAATTTTCTGAAGGACAACCGGCTGGCTTTCAATATAACGCAGTATTTTTTCCAGCAAAAACCGATCCTGCGCCAGTTTCGCCACATCCATTTCATCCGCCAGCACCATTTCCCCGATATCGAGGGCGGGGATCGGCGCCCGCCGCCGGGAATCGATGATCTTGTGGGTGGCAATACGGTAGATCCAGGTGCGGACTCCGGCTTTTTTCTCGTCATAATAGGGAAGGCTTTGCAGCACGGCGATGAAGATTTCCTGCGTTATGTCCATCGCCGTCTCCTTCTGCCCAGTCTGCCGAAAGGCATAGCGGTAGATCTCATCATAGTACCGGCGAATCAGCTCCTCCGCTGCCGCCCGGCTCCCCCTCTTTGCTTTTTCTATCCATCTGGTATCGTCGGCCATGCCCGCCCGTCCTCGCATCGTTTTCCTTATATTCGCCGCAGCTTCCGGTTTCGTTTCACAAATAATATAATTTTTACGAAAAAAACCCGCGCGCTTTTTTGCGCAGCGGGCTTTTTACTTTTCATGGCTTATGCTTTATCCAGTTCGCTTTGTAGCGCCCGGTATAAGGCGGGAAGTGCATTTTTCAGCACCAGCGGCCGGAAATCCCGGCTCATGCAGGCATAGGTAATCCGACATTGCACGATGGGCGCCTGGTCGCTCTTGCGGGTAACCCGGTAGCTGAGGGTAGTCTTTACATTGGAGAGCGCCTCCACCTTCATTTCCACCGTCAGCGTATCGCCGAAATAGGCCGGCGCGTGATAGCGGCTTTTCACATCGATGGGCAGAAAATGCACCCCTTTTTCTGCGATCTCCTGGTAAGAAAGTCCGTTCTCCTCCAGAAACTGGGTCTGCACCATGTCAAACCAGCTATAGTAATTGGCGTGATAGGCAAAGCCCTCCGCCCCTGTTTCACTATACCGGACGCGCAGATCAAATGTCGCCATGCCGCTTCCTCCCTCTGTCTTTATAAGCTGAGATCAATAGTTATAGATGACACTATGTTCGTCATACATCTGCTGGTCGAACTGGTTCTCCATGGACAGAGCCTCGTCGATATCCATATCCACGATCTGATTTTGGCGGATGCCCACGACGCGGCCGCCCACACCGTCCATCAGCAAATGCACCGCTCTTGTGCCCATCTTGGTGGCGATATAGCGGTCAAAAGCGGAAGGCGTCCCGCCCCGCTGCACATAGCCCAGGACGATGGCTTTCACGTCAAATCCCGTCTTCGCACGGATATAGTTGGAGAGGGCTTCGCCCTTGCCGGCGCCCTCGGAAATAACGATGATGCTGGTCATGTTGCCCTTGATCCGGCGGTGCTGCAAGCTCTCGCAGATGGCGTCCACATCGAATTCCACCTCCGGCAGCAGGATATATTCCGCCTCGCCGGCTACACCGGCATGCAGGGCGATATCGCCGCATTTATTGCCCATGACCTCAATTACACCGATACGCTCATGGGAAAGCATGGTCTCACGGATTTTGGCGATCTCATCCGTAACCCCATTGACCGCCGTATCAAAACCGATGGTAAATTCCGTATAGGCCAGGTCGTTGTCGATGGTTCCCGGCAGGCCGATGGCAGGGATTCCCATATGGGAAAGAATCTGCGCGCCCTTGAAGCTGCCGTCGCCGCCGATGACGATCAGCCCATCCACTCCAAAGGCCTCCAATACTTTGACAGCCTGCTTCTGTCCTTCTTCTGTTTTCATCGCGGCGCAGCGTGCGGTTTTCAGAATCGTTCCGCCCTGATTGACGATCCCCCGGACCTGCTTGGAGCGAATCTCCGCCAAACGGCCCTCGATCAGGCCCGCATAGCCCTTATACACGCCAATGACCTGCAAACCGTTGGCCTTGGCCGTGAGCACGGCGGCATGGATGGCCGCGTTCATGCCCGGGGCGTCGCCGCCGCTTGTCAATATTGCAATTCTTCTCATACCTATTTTCTCCCTAACTTAAAAATTTATCTCAAAGCCCGTTTTCAATGATAATCTCCCGGGCTTCTTCCGCTTCGCTTTCCAGAACGAGAATTTCATAGTAATTCTCTTCCCTGCTCATCTTTTTATAGACGGGTTTCACCTTCACCAGAATCCCTTCATTTTCCAGCAGCGCCCGGATCCCATCGGTCACCGCGCTGGTTTTGGCCATATGAATAACGATCCACATAAACGACGCCCCCTCTTCTATTTTTCCTCGGCGGGACTTCGTTATTCTCCTTCCTCCTCTCTCCCTGCAAGCAGGGAGCCATGTTTGGTCAAGATCATAGCGCGTCCCTTGATTTTGATTGCAGAAATGTTTTCCGTAAACTGGGCGAGAATCACTTCCCCCGCGTCCAGCTTTTCCGTATGCTGCAGGCGAGTGTCGCGCCCCCGGGTCATGCCGATAAAGTTCACGCCGTCTTCCAATGCCTTCACGACGATGAACTCCCCATTTTCAGGCCCCATGGCAACCACACTCCTTCCTTTTTATCCTGTTTTTTTCATTCTATCATATCGCTTTTTTTCGCGCAACAGAAAACTGCTTTACATTTCACACAACCAGGACGTTCTCCCCGCCCAGCAGCGTGCGCATCTCCTCCAAGGCGCCCCGGGTGTTGGCCGCCAGGTATTCCCGGCCCAGGGCATAGAGCTTCCCGCTCTTTTTTGCAAAAATGCGGATCTCCTGCTCCCCGGGATACCGCTCGGCCCAGCGGCGGATCACTGCCAGAAGCGCCGGGTCCTCCTCCCACACCCGCAGGTAGAAGCATTTTTCGCCGGTTTCGCCGCCGGAAAGGCTTCCTTCCTCGTATTCCAGAATTTCATCCGCCACAATCTCGGGAACGCTCTCGCTGATCGCCACATGTCCGCGGACAATGAGTGGCTCGTCCGTGCGCACTAGCTCCTCATATTTGGCATAGATCCGCGGGAAAATCGTGACGCCGATGGTTCCTTCCATGTCCTCCAGGTTCCCGCTGGCCATCTGCTGGCGGGTCTGCTTGGTGGAACGCACCCGCAGGCTGGTAAAAATCCCCAGCACCTCCACGCTGCGCCCGTCGTAGTATTCCGCCTTTTCCTCGCTGTTTCGAGCCTCCAGGATATCGCCGATTCCCCGCCGGCCCTTGAGCGCCCCGGCATATTCCTCCAGAGGATGGCCGCTCAGATACAGCCCCGCCTTGTTCTTTTCCAGGGTGAGCTTGGTTTTCATGTCGTATTCCGGGATATCCGGCAGCGCCGTTTTGGCCGCCTGCACCGGCTCATCCCCAAAGGCAAACAGACTCATTTGCCCGCTTTCCGCCAGCCGGCTGTCCGCCTGGGCGTTTTTATAAATCGTCTCATACACCGCCATCAGCTGGGAGCGGCGCGCCCCCGTGCTGTCAAAGCAGCCCGAGAGGATCAGGGATTCCAGTTGGGATTTGTTGACCGCGTGGGTATTGCGGCGGACAAAGTCCTCGAAATCCGCATAATCCCCGTTTTTCTCCCGCTCCTCATAGACCGCACCGATGGAATCCCCCACATTGGTCAGCGCCGAAAGACCAAAACGGATATTTTCCCCCTCGACGGAAAACAGCTTTTTTGAGCGGTTGATATCCGGCAGAAGAATTTTAATGCCCGTCTGCTTGATATAGCGCATATAGTGGGCCAGCTTATCCGAATTGGAGATAAAGCTGTTGAGAAGCGCCGTCATGAACTCGGCCTCATAATAGCATTTCAAAAAAGCCGTCTGATAGGCCACCACGGCATAGGCGCAGGCATGGGACTTGTTGAAGGCATATTGGGCGAAATCCATCATCTGGTCGAAAATTTCCGTCGCCACCTTTTCGCTGACGCCCCGTTTGATGGCGCCGTCCACGCCGTCGCCGCCATAGATAAAGATTTTCCGTTCCCGCTCCATGGCCTCCACCTTCTTTTTGGACATGGTGCGGCGGACATCGTCGCTTCGGGCGAGGGAATATCCCGCCATATCCCGGACGATCTCCATGACCTGCTCCTGATATACCATGCAGCCATAGGTATCCTTCAGGGATTTTTCCAGCATGGGATGGGCATATTTCACCCGCTCCGGGTGGTTTTTATATTCGATATAATCCGGAATCTTGGACATCGGGCCCGGCCGGAACAGGGAAATCCCCACCATGATATCCCCCAGGTTTTCCGGCTTGAGCCGGGTCATGAGGGAGCGCATGCCGTCGCTTTCCAGCTGGAAAATGCCGTCCGTCTCTCCCGAGGAAATCAGCTCATATACCTTCGGGTCGTCCATGGGCAGATTCTGCATGTCCAATACAACGCCCCGGTTTTCCTTCACCATCGCAACGGTATCCCGGATCACCGTCAGCGTCCGAAGCCCCAGAAAATCCATCTTTAAAAGGCCCAGATCGGAAATGTTGTTCATGGTATACTGGGTGGTAATGGACTCATCCTTTTTGTTGCGGGAAAGCGGCGCATATTCCGTGATGGGATCCTTGGAGATCACCACGCCTGCCGCATGCGTCGAGCTCTGGCGGGGCAGCCCCTCCAATTTCATAGCCATATCCAGCCATTCCCGGACTTCGGGATTGTTGTCATATTCCTGTTTTAATTTGGGATTTTCCTTCATCGCCCGGGCGATGGTCATTTTGAGGGCAAAGGGAATCATCTTGGCGATCCGGTTGGCCTCGGGGATCGGGATGCGCATGACCCGCGCCACGTCCCGCACCACCTGCTTGGCCCCGAGCGTGCCGAAAGTGATGATCTGGGCCACATGGTCCTCCCCATATTTGGATACGACATAGTCAATGACCTCGCCGCGGCGTTCAATGCAGAAGTCAATATCGATATCCGGCATGCTCACACGCCCCGGATTCAGGAACCGTTCAAACAGCAGGTTATATTCAATGGGGTCAATATCCGTGATTTTGAGGGCATAGGCGACGATGCTTCCCGCCGCGCTGCCCCGACCCGGGCCCACGACGATGCCATGGGTCTTGGCAAAATGGACATAGTCCCAGACGATGAGAAAATAATCCGTGAACCCCATGTTGTTGATGGTATCCAACTCGAAGCGCAGCCGTTCCTCCACCGCCGCCGGATCGGCGTACCGCTCGGCAATGCCCTGCCGGGTGAGATGCTCCAGATAGCTTTCATGGGAGGGAAACTCCGGCGGAACATCAAAATTCGGCAGGTGGGTTTTGCCCAGTTCCAGCTCCACATTGCACTTTTCCGCCACCTCCAGGGTGTTTTCCATCAGCTCGGGCATATGGGGGAACAGCGCCTCCATCTCGTCCGCCGATTTCAGATAAAATTCCTGGGTTTCGAACAGGCCGCCCTCGTCCAGCGTCCGCCCCATTTGCAGGCACATGAGGATATCCTGCGCCTTGGCGTCCTCTTTGCGGACATAGTGCAGGTCGTTGGTGACAACCATCTTGATGCCCAGATCCCGCGCCAACTCGATCAGCAGCGGGTTCACCCGCTTCTGTTCGGCCAGGCCGTGATCCTGAAGCTCAATATAGAAATCCTCGCCGAACATGTCCTTCAGTTCGCCGGCAATGCGGTATGCCTCGTTTTTCTCCCCCCGCAGCAGATGCGCGGGCACATCGCCCGCAATGCAGGCGGAAAGGCAGACCAGCCCTCCCGCATATTTGCGGAGCGTGTCGTAATCCACCCGGGGCTTATAGTAATAGCCCTCCACAAATCCGATGGAGCAGAGGCGCATCAGGTTTTTATACCCCTCGTTATCTTTTGCCAGAACCACCAGATGGGCATATTCCCGGGCCGCCGTCGACTTTTCATGGAGATCCCCCTGGACGATATAAAGCTCGCATCCCAGAAGCGGCTTCACGCCCTGCTTCTTTGCCTCCAGGTAAAAATCCACCACACCGTACATGGCGCCGTGATCCGTGATGGCAATGGCCTTCTGCCCCAGCTCCTTCGCCCGGGAGATCAGGTCGCTGATGCGGGATGCGCCGTCCAGCAGGCTGTATTCGCTATGAACATGCAGATGCACAAAATCCTTCAAATTCGTCTCCTCCATATTTCTCTATTTTCTATTATATCGGAAACCAGTTTTTTTTCCAGCCCCCCGCGAAAAAGTATTTGCATTCCCTGCCCCCCGCGTTTATAATGAAAGCATCAATGAACAAGGATATATGGATGGAAGGAACCTATGGATTATAAACTCATTGCATTGGATATCGACGACACTTTACTGAACAACGACCGCAAGATCACGCCGGGCAATGCCGAGGCCATCGCTCGGGCCATGAAGGCGGGCGTGAAGGTAATCCTGGCCTCCGGGCGGCTGTTTATCAGCCTGAAACGGCTTTATGACGAGCTGGCCCTTCAGGACGCCAGCATCTGCTGCAGCGGCGCCCAGGTGGTGGATCATCAGGGAAGGGAGATTTCCTCCTGCCCCATCGAGCCAGAGGATACCTCCGCAATCTTGGAGCTGGCCCATGAGCTGGGCGTGTATGTGCACGTCTATATCGACAACCACTTCTGCTACGAAAAGCACACGGAATATTCGGATTACTACAAGAGCGTCTGCGGCTTTGGCGACCGTCTGGTTCCCAACCTGCGGGAGATGAAAGACATCTATACTCCCAAAATCCTCATGATCAACGACGAGGCCACAACCGCCCGCATTCAGCCGATCTTCAGGGAACGGTTCCCGCATCTGAACATTGGGCGTTCCAAACCCATCTTTTTGGAGTTCAACAACCCGGCGGCCACCAAAGGCGGAGCTTTGAAGGCCCTTTCGGAATACTATGGCATCGATAAAAGCCAGATGATCGCCGTGGGCGATAACCAGATCGACGCCAGCATGATCAAATATGCCGGCGTAGGTGCGGCGGTGGGCAACGCCATCGACGAGATCAAGGAAATTTCCGATTATGTCGCCGCGGCAGACAACGACCACGACGCCATCAAGGAAATCATCGACAAATTCATCTTTGAAAAATAGGGAGTGCCAATCATGAAGCGATCCATCAAAATTCAAAAACTCATCGATGAGCTGGGCCTCACGCCCCTCTATCTGGGCGACCGGGAGCATATGGAGATCGACACCAGCGATCTGAACCGGCCGGGCCTGCAGATGTGCGGCTTCTTTGAATATTTCGCCGTCGAGCGGATCCAGCTTTTTGGCATGGCCGAGATGACCTATTTGCAGGATCTCTCCCCCGAAGTGCGGCGAGAGCGTCTGGAAACGTATTTCAGCTATCCCATTCCCGGCGTGCTCATTGCCCGGAACCTGACGCCGCCCGACGATTTTCTCGAGATCGCGGAAACCTATGACGTTCCTGTTCTTATGTCCGGCCTCACCACCACAAAGCTCTCGCATATGACGACGCTGTTTCTGGATAATGAGCTGGCTCCCAGCATCGCCCGCCACGGCGGCCTGATGGACGTATACGGCATCGGCATTTTCATCACCGGCGAATCCGGCGTGGGCAAGAGCGAAACCGCCCTGGAGCTGGTCAAGCGCGGCCACCGTCTGGTGGCGGACGACGTGGTGGAAATCCGCAAAATTTCCGACAATCATCTGGTGGGAAGCTCGCCGGATGTCATCCGGCATCTCATGGAAATCCGCGGAATCGGCCTCATCGATGTTTCCGTGCTCTATGGCATGGGCGCCGTCATGGTTGACAAAACCATCAGTCTCTGCGTGCATCTGGAGCTGGGCGATGTGAAAGATATCGACCGGATCGGCATGGCAGAAGATTATGTGACCCTTCTCGGGGTCAAGGTGCCCAAAATCACCATCCCCGTGCGGCCGGGCCGGAATATCGCCATCATTTTGGAAGTGGCGGCCATGAACTTCCGCCTGAAGAGCCTGGGCCACGACGCCACGGCCAATCTCGACCAGAAGATGCTGGAGCTTTTGGGCTGACGCGTCTAAAAAACAGAACCAGCCAATATATTTAGAGTAAAAGTCTGATTCTTGGGAGTGAGTCCTCGTGAAAAAAGCTTTTACTCTTTTTTTATGCTTTGCCTGTCTGGCATTCCTCGTGCTGTCTCCCGCCTTTATCGTGGGCGGCGTTCATAAAAATACCTATACCATCCGGGAGCAGAAGCAGAGGGAGCAGTATCGCGGCTCCCTCACTCTCTGGCATATCGTTTCCTTCAAAACCGGCGGGACCAGCGGCGTCTCCTTCCTCCGCTCCCAGATCCGCTCCTTTGAAAAACAGCATCCCTATGTCTTTATCGATCTTGTTCCCCTGACGCCCGAAGAGGCGGAAAAAAAGCTGGCCGCCGGGGAGCGCCCGGACCTCTGCTCCTTCCCCCTGGGATTCATGGGCAATGCCGCGGATTTTTCCCGGCTTCCCGCCGCGGAGAGCCTTCTCCCTGCCTATGCCGATTGCGGCAGCCAGGATAACGATTGCTATGCCTATCCCTATATGGCGGATTTCTATACCCTTGCCTGCAACCAGGATCTGTTTGCGGCCCAGGATGTCCCCACGCCATTGGACAGCGGAATTTCCTATGAAAACTTCATCGCCGCCCTCTCCCGCCTCTCTTTTACGGTGGACGACCAGCAGATTCTCCCCCTTTCTCTCACGGTCACTTCCGGGTTGCATCCCAAAGCCGCGCTTCTCTGGCTCAAAACAGCCGCTTCCGGGGAGGATTGGCTGGAAGGCGACCTTCCCCTGGATACGCCTCTCGGCGCTTTTCCCATCGCGGAGGACGGTGGCCGGGAAATGTTTCTTTCGGGAAAATCCGCCATGCATCTCTGCCCCGCCGCAGAATATGAACAGCTTTTTTCCGACCAGCGGGCCAATTCCCTGAGCCTCTCCAATTATTCTATTTCCAGCTATTCGGATATGGTGCAGATGATCGGCCTGATGGCCACGGAGGATTCCGCCAAATATACGGCGGGCCTGGATTTTGCCCAGCAGCTTCTCTCGGAAAAGGCCCAAAAGGCCGTGGAAGGCATGAAAATGCTGCCGGTTACATCTCAGGAAGGGGTATATGAAGGCCAAACGCTGTATCTGGAGGAGTATGCGGCTCTTGGCGCCGATGGCAATATTCCCAATAACTTCCTTCTGGCCGCAAATCAAAAAGAGGTGGACGCCGCATTGGACACTGCCCTCGCCGGTGACAAAAATTTCAAAGAAAAGTCACGAAATCTCCTGTTTGGGCGTGTTGAATAAATGCCCGCCTTCGTGTACAATAAAACATAAGAAAGCAACAGCAAAGGGGGCGGCAGCATGCAGAAAATTCTCGAGGCGCTTTATGAACAGCATATTTCCCCGCGCCTTCACGCTCCCATGCGGGAATATACCACCTTCAAAACCGGCGGCCCTGCCGATCTTCTTGTGGAGCCCCAAAGCATCGAACAGCTTATTTTTGTCCTGCGTCTGTTTTCCCGGGAGCAACTCCCTTTTGTCCTTTTAGGGAATGGGTCCAATGTTCTTGTCACGGATGCGGGCATCCGGGGTGCCGTGATCCATTTGGGCGGTGCTTTTGCCAAATTGGAGGAACGGGAAGGCAAAATCGTCTCCCAGGCCGGGGCGCGCCTGTCCTCTCTTGTAATTTTCTCCCTCAACCGGGGATATGTCGGCCTGGAGTTCGCCGGAGGGATTCCGGGAACCGTGGGCGGCGGCGTCTATATGAACGCCGGAGCCTATGGCGGCGAGCTGGCGCCCCATTTGGAGAGCACGCTCTGCCTCGATGAAAACTTTCAGCTCTGCACCCTCACCCGGAAACAGATGCAGTTTTCCTATCGCCACAGCATCTTTATGGAACAGCCCTATATCATTCTGGAGGCGCATTTTTCCCTTTCCCGGGGAGATACGGATGCCGCCCGCAGGCAGATGCAGGAATATAACGCCCGGCGCAAGGCCAAGCAGCCTCTGGAATTTGCCAGCGCAGGAAGCACGTTCAAGCGTCCTCCGGGGCAGTATGCCGGAGCGCTCATCCAGGCAGCCGGCCTCAAGGGCTTTTCCGTGGGGGACGCCCAGGTTTCCCAGAAGCATGCCGGGTTTGTCATCAACCGCGGCAGCGCCACCTCCGCCCAGCTTTTGCAGGTGATCGCCGCCGTTCAGGAACGGGTCTATGCCGCCTCCGGTGTCCGACTGGAGCGGGAGGTCCGCATTATCGGCGAGGGAGCGGAGAATTTTCAATAGTTTTCTTTGCCGGACATGCCCTCGCGCCGTGTCCCGGCTTTCCATCTTATCCAGCCCCTGGGTTTTCTTCGGGATTTGCCCAGCCATCGCCGCATCCAAGGAGGTACAGCAGCATGAATTTTACCATTATCACCGGGCTTTCCGGCGCCGGGCGCTCCTCCGCCCTGAAAATCATGGAGGATCTCGGGTATTTCTGCGCAGACAATATTCCCCCGCAGCTCATTCCGGATTTCGCCCGTCTCTGTCAAAACCGGGCGGTGCCGCTGGAAAATGTGGCGGTTGTGGCGGATATGCGAATGGGCGATATGTTTGATTCGGTTTATGAAGCCATCGATCAGCTAAAGCAGATGAACTTGAACCTGGATATCCTGTTTCTGGACGCCTCGGATAAGGCCATCGTCAGTCGGTTCACCCAGACCCGGCGGCGGCATCCGGTCTCCGGGAGCGGCAATATCCTCTCGGGCATTCTGACCGAGCGGGAAAAGCTTCAGCGCATCAAGGAGATGGCCAACACAGTAATCGACACCAGCACCTATACTGTCCGCGCTCTCTCTTCGGTTCTTGAGCGCCGCTATAGCCAGGAGAGGGACAAACGGCTTCTGATTTCCGTCATCACCTTTGGCTATAAGCGCGGCATTCCCATTGACGCCGACCTGGTCTTTGACATGCGCTTCCTGCCCAACCCCTTTTATCTGGACGATCTCAAGACCAATTCCGGCCTGACGGAAAAGGTACGGGACTATGTTTTGAGCTTTGACGCGGCGCAGTATTTTCTCACCCAGGTGACCAATTTCGTCACCTATCTCTGCCCCTGTTATCTGGAACAGGATAAAAAGCAGCTGGTCATCGCCATCGGCTGCACGGGCGGCATGCACCGCAGCGTGGTTATCGGCGAGGAGCTTTATGCCCGTCTGCAAAAGAAGGGCAACCGCGTCACCATTGAGCATCGGGATTTGAATTTGGAGCAGGCTTCCATCGTGAGCCGTTTCCCCACCCATAATTGACGGATAGATTCGGAGGGACACGGCATATCATTTTCTCCCGGACGAAGAAAACGGCTTGGTTTGGGCCGGTGGCTGATCTGTCCTATCCCAATCCGGTTTTATTCCAGAGCATTGCGGATGTATGAAACACCCAAGATGCAAAAAGAGCTTAACGGTATCCTCTTGAATCGCTGGAAGAATATCCATATCCCCCAGGGAACTTCCACGACATGCCGCAGCTGCTCCGCTTTCCGGTTCTCCCGGAGAGCGGATGTTCCATCTCATTTTCAAAGGAGAGGTTTTTTTGTCTTTTTCCGCTGATGTAAAAACCGAATGCTGTGAAGTGCATGGGAAGCATCTGCATTGCCTGCGGGCAGAGCTGGCCGGCCTTGTGCTTTTAAGCGGCACCATCTCCCTGGGCTCGGGCGGCCTGAGTTTACTTCTAAACACGGAAAGCCGCGGCGTTGTCACTCGGATTTTTTCCCTGGTGAAACGGGTCTATGGCCTGGAATGCGAGCTTCTCTCCAAAACCGGCCCCCTCAAAAAGAACGAGGTCTATTCGGTGCGCATCAGCGGCCGGGAGCAGGTGCTTTCAATTTTGGATGATCTGGGCATTGCCGTTTCCCTGGGGATTCGTCTGCAGCCCGAGGCCTTTTCGGCTTTGACCCAGCGGGAATGCTGCCGGGCAGCCTTTCTGCGCGGCGCCTTTCTGGGCGGTGGCAGCATCAGCGACCCCCAAAAGGAATACCACCTGGAGTTTGTCGTCTCCATGCCCTCCCTTGCCGAGCCGCTCTGCGCCCTTCTGCAAGGGTTTTCCCTCAATGCCCGCCAAACGCAGCGCAAGGAAACAAGCGTCGTCTATATCAAGGGAATTGAGGATATCATCGGCCTGTTGACGCGTATCGGCGCCCATTCCAGCGTGATGGAGTTGGAAAATATCCGCATTTTCAAGGATATCCGCAACAACGTCAATCGGCAGATCAACTGTGAAAGCGCCAATATCGACCGCACGGTTCGCTCCGCCGTCCAGCAGGCCGAAAATATCCGGTTTATCGAGCAGACCCGGGGCCTGGAATGGCTTTCCCCGGCCCTGCGGGAAGCGGCGGAGCTTCGCCTTTCTTATCCGGAAGCCTCCCTGAGCGAGCTGGCAGCTCTCTGCCCGGGAGCCTCCCGCTCAGGGATCAATCACCGGCTGCGCAAGCTCAATGAAATCGCCCGCACTCTCCGGGAAGAAAATAATATATGAGCTTCTATCCTCCAGCAGACAATACCATCGTTTTCCAGCGGAAAAATACCGCTTTTTATCTGTTTTTGCAGAAAAACATAGGATCTTCAGCCGTTTTTTCATTTCACTTTTGCGCAGAGGGGTGAAATCCTTTCTCTTTTTGAGAAAACACATAAAACCTATATATGCTTGTAATCTTATCATGTGAGGAAAATCATCATGCAGGAAATTCGCCTGGAACGCAGCCAATACCAATGTGTCATCAGCCCCTATGCGGCGCCGGTAGCCCACGTCCGGGATGGGGAAACCGCCGTGTTTTATACCGAAGATGCCTTTTGGGGCGATCTCACTTCCGAGGATCTGGACCCCAAACAGCTCAATACATATTCCAATCCTCTGGTGGGCCCGGTCTATGTGGAGGGGGCGCATCCGGGAGATGCCCTCAAAATTTCCATTCTGGATATCACGCCCACACGGGACATAGCCGTGAGCTGTATTCACCGGGAGTTCGGCGCATTGCAGTATAACCGGCGCGTCAAATTTTTAAACGATCCCCTTCCCCTCAAGGTCTATCTCTATCATTATAAGGATGGAGTCTATTCCCACGGAAACCGCCTCTCCTTCTCCCCCGATCCCTTCATCGGCACCATCGCTACCGCGCCGGAAATCCAGGCCCCTTCCTCCAACACCCCCTTTGAGCAGGGCGGCAACATGGATGTCCCGGATGTGAAGCCCGGAAATATTCTCTATCTCCCCATCCAGAAGGAGGGCGCCTATCTCTATCTGGGCGACTGCCACGCCCGCCAGGGGCAGGGAGAAGCCTGCGGCGCGGCGTTGGAGATTGCGGCCCGGGTAACGCTGAAGTTGGAAGTCGTCCCCGGCCTGACCCTGCGCCAGCCCCGCATTGAAAGCCCCACCGAGCTTATGTGCATTGGAAGCGCGCGGCCCATGGAGGATGCCGCCCGCATCGCCTGTTATGAGCTGGTGCAATGGATGATAGAGCTGGGCTGGGACGCTATGGACGCCTATCAAGCCATCACCATGGACAGTTCCCTCTATGTGGGAAATATGGTGGACCCCAACTATTCCCTGGTGGCAAAGGTTGCCAAAGAGCTGGCCTATCGAAAATAATTTGGAAAAATCCCGTGTTTTTTAGAGGATTTTCCCCTATACTTATGGAATATTTATAAATAGTATTCAAGGACTTTCATATACACAACATAGGCGGCGTTCCGCCGCCGCGATTTGCATCTTTAAAGGAGGAATCCGAATGCTTTATAAAGAACTTGTCATCAAACATCCCGATGGATTGAAATCCCGCACGGCAGCCTTGTTTGTGCAGACGGCCGGCTGTTATGAATCGCAGATCCTCATTGAAAGCGAAAATAAAAAGGTCAATGCCAAAAGCATCATGGGCGTGCTCTCTCTGAAAATCCGCTGCGGCGAATCCATCTATGTCCTGGCCAACGGCAAGGACGAAAAAGAGGCCCTGGACGCCCTGGAAGAGCTGGCGGAAAAGACCGAATAAACAAAAATAACAATGCGGCAAAAAAAGCAGAGGCAAATTCCTCTGCTTTTTCTTTGCTTAATATTCATATGTCTTTAAAATATCTTCGGCAACCTCCCGCTGCGTCACCCGCATATCCATGGCCCGTTTTTGAATATAGCGGTGGGCCTGGGCTTCATCCATCCGCAGAAAGGAGATCAGGCAGCATTTGGCCCGGTCTACCACCTTGAGTTCCTCAATTTTTTGCTTGAGCGCTTCGTTTTCTCGCTGCATTTCCGCAAATTTTCCCGTGAGGGACCGGGCAATTTTGATGCTTTGCAGCAACCCCTGCCGGGAGATGGGCGTTCCCAGCACCAGAGCCTTGGTCCGGAGCAGGGCCTGCTCGGTTTCTTCCCGCTGCGCCTCCCGCACCATGAACACCAATGCCATATCCGGCCGGGCGGAAATTTTTTTCGCAAAGGCTGTCTCCGCGTCCTCCGGGCAGGACGAATAGATGAACACCAGATCTACCGGGGCAGCGGAAATCATATCCTCCGCCTGGGAGATGCCCCGGGCGCACAAAATCTCTTCAAATTCGGATTCGGCCAGCACTTCGCTGATCGCCCTATATAATTCGTCCGATGCCGCAATAATCAGCGCCCGTTTCATTCGTCCATCCTCTTTTCGTGGTCTGCGCTCCTTTATCTCTATGTATATTGATAGTACTGTATGAAAACCCGGTTTGTCAACTGCTGCAAAAAATGCATGGGTTCCGGCAAAAAAACTTGCAAAAGCGGCGGATTTATGATATGCTTTATAACGTTTTAGGGTAGCAAAGGCGCTGCAGAATTCATTTGTATTTCTGTCGCCTTTTTTATTGTTTGCTGATTTGCCACAAAGGAGGAATTTTATGCATTGTGAATATGAAGAGCCTGTGAACGTATCCGCACTGTTCGGGTCCATGGTATTCAATGACAGCGTCATGCGCGAGCGCCTGCCCCGCCATATCTACACATCCCTGAAAAAGACGATTGAACAGGGCAGCCGGCTGGAAGAAAGTTTGGCAGAGGTCGTTGCCAGCACCATGAAGGACTGGGCCATTGAAAAGGGCGCCACACATTATACCCATTGGTTCCAGCCCATGACCGGCATCACCGCGGAGAAGCACGACTCCTTCATTTCCCCCATCGCCGACGGAAAAGCCATCATGGAATTTTCCGGAAAAGAGTTGGTGCGGGGCGAACCAGACGCCTCCAGCTTCCCCTCCGGCGGCCTGCGGGCCACCTTTGAGGCCCGGGGCTACACAGCATGGGACCCCACTTCCTATGCGTTTGTCAAGGACTATACGCTCTATATCCCCACGGTGTTCTGCTCCTATGGCGGCGAGATCCTGGATAAAAAAACACCGCTGATCCGCTCGATGGAAGCCGTCAGCTTTCAGGCGCTCCGGGTGCTCCGCCTCTTTGGAAACACCACAGCCCGTCGGGTCATCACAACCGTGGGTTCCGAGCAGGAGTATTTTCTCGTCCCTAAAGACCTCTACCGCCAGCGCAAGGACCTGATTTTCACGGGGCGGACGCTTTTTGGCGCCAAGCCGCCCAAGGGCCAGGAGCTGGAGGATCACTATTTCGGAAATATCAAGGAGCAGGTGGCCGGCTTTATGCGGGAGCTGGATATCGAGCTTTGGAAGCTGGGCATTTCTGCCAAAACTGAGCATAATGAGGCCGCCCCGGCCCAGCATGAGTTGGCGCCTATCTATAACACCTCCAACATCGCCTGCGACCATAACCAGCTCACCATGGAGCTGATGAAAAAGATTGCGGATCATCACGGACTGGCATGTCTTTTGCACGCCAAGCCCTTCGCCGGAGTCAACGGCTCGGGTAAGCACAACAACTGGTCCCTCTGCACGGATACCGGGGAAAACCTGTTTGAGCCCGGCTCCTCCCCGGGGCGCAACGCCCAGTTCCTGCTGTTCCTCTGCGCCGTTATCAAGGGCGTGGACGAATATGCCGATCTGCTCCGCATTTCCACGGCCACGGCGGACAACGACCATCGCCTGGGAGCCAACGAGGCGCCGCCCTCCATCATCTCCATCTTTCTGGGAGACGATCTCATGGACATTCTGGAAGCCCTGGCAGACGGCCGCTCCCTCAAGAGTTCGCCGGGCAAGGTTCTGGAAATCGGCGTTTCCTCCCTTCCCAAGCTGCCCATGGACTCCACGGACCGGAACCGGACCTCGCCCTTTGCTTTCACGGGCAATAAATTCGAGTTCCGCATGCTGAGCGCCAGTGCTTCTGTCGCTGAACCGAATATCATGCTCAACACCATCATGGCGGAGGAGCTTTGCGAATTTGCCAACATTCTGGAAAAGGCCGACGACTTCAACGACACCCTCCACGACCTGCTGGCAAAGACCTATCGGGAACACAAGCGCGTCATCTTCTCCGGCAACAACTATGCGGCGGAATGGGTCAGGGAAGCTGAAAAGCGCGGACTTCATAACTATCCCTCCACGCCGGATGCCCTTCCCCATTTCTCGGATGCGCGGAATCTGGAGCTGTTCCGCAAGCATCATGTCTTTTCCGAAACCGAGGTGGTGAGCCGCCAGGAAATTCTGACGGAAAATTACAACAAGGCCATCAATATCGAAGCCCTCACCATGCTGGATATGGCGAAAAAACAGATTCTCCCCTGCGCCATTGCCTTCGGGAAGCATCTCACCGACGCCTATATGGCAAAGAAGCAGTGCGGTCTGGACCTTTCCCTGGAAGCAGAGGAAGGACTACTGAAAAAGGTCAGCTATCTGAGCGCCTCCATTGCTCAAAAGATCCAGGCGCTGGAAGCCAAAGTAATCCAGGCCCGGGGGATCGAGGATGTGGCTGCGGCGGCGCGCTGCTATCACGACCATGTGTTCGCCGCCATGCAGGAGCTGCGGGAAAGCTGCGACGAGCTGGAAACCATTGCGCCGGAAAATCTCTGGCCCTTCCCCACATATTCTCAGCTCATGTTCTACGTCTGATTCTGATAAAAAGAACCGGAGGCAGCCTCATCTGCCCCCGGTTTTTTTATTCCCTGAAAAAGCTGTTTTTTCTATATTTCTGGTTATCCGACGGAGCAGCCGTTTCCTGCCGTCTTTCTCTGCCTCCGGCTTTGCTTTGGCATCAAAACCGTCTTTGTCATCCGCACCTAAAACCGGGAAGCCGCGGCAGGCTTTAAAACCAAAGTCAAAAATAAATGCAAAAAAGGAAGTGGTTAAAGGCGCACGACTGGAAATCGTGTTTGTGTTGAAATTGTTCCCAAGGTTCAAATCCCTGTCCCTCAGCCAAAAAAACCTTAACAAAGGGATTTTTTATACCGCAAAGAGAGATTGGGAAACTTTAACGAAATCGTGGGTTACATTCTTGCCCTTTGCGCTGGCAGCTCCCGTCTTTTGCCTTTCTTCCCGCCTTTCGGCAAGTGAATCACCCTCACGCCAAATGGCACTTCTTCTCCTCTATCCTCTTCTCTATTCTGTATTCCGCTGCAATTATCGAACCAATTTTCTCATATTCTTCGTTTTCGGATTCAGTTGCCTATAGAATGCATGGCTCCCGGTTTCATTTTCTCATTTCACTCTATCGCTTTTTCCTGGCCTTTCGAGCTTTCCTTCGGATTGTTCTCGTCGCTGTCCCCCTGACAATTCCGCTGCATACGTCTTTTGGATTTCATTCCCTTCCGCCACCTATGCGGGCATCTCTGTATTTTTGCATACAAAAACAGCGGCAGCCGGATCGCCGCCGCTGTTCAATCCTTCTATTTCTTCCCCATGAGATCAGCCAAACAGGGAGAACGCCACAAACAGCGAAGATACCAGAGAGGACACCAGAGATACCACAGTGATCTGTGTATTGATGGAAGGCCCTGCCGTATCCTTAAAGGGGTCGCCCACCGTGTCGCCGATTACCGCAGCCTTATGGGCCTCGCTGCCCTTTCCGCCTTCGTTTCCGGCCTCCACATATTTCTTGGAGTTATCCCACAAGCCGCCCGAATTGGACATGAACAATGCAAGCAGCAGGCCGCTGACGATATTGCCCAGAAGGAATCCGCCTATGGCCATGGGGCCGCCAATGAATCCAACAACCAGCGTTGCGATGATCGTCATCAGGCCGGCCGGGATGAGTTCCCGGAGCGCGCCTGAGGTTGCAATATCGATGCACTTTCCATATTCCGGCTTGGCGGTGCCTTCCCGCAGTCCTTTAATGGTGTTGAACTGCCGGTGAATCTCGGAAACCATGCGCTGTGCATTTTTATCCACGCCCAGAATCAGCATCGCCGAGAACACCGCGGGGATTACCGCGCCCACCAGGATTCCGAAAAATACCGTGGGGGACATGATATCAAATCCGGTAATGAGGGGCTTGCCTGCTGCCGCCAGCGCAGCGTTCGCCTCCGACATGAACGCTCCCAGAAGGGAGATAACCGTCAGGCCGGCGGCGCTGATGGAAAAGCCCTTGGTCACAGCTTTGACCGTGTTGCCTGCGCTGTCCAGCTCATCCGCCGTGCGGATGGTTTCTTCGCCCAGACCACCCATTTCGGCCAGTCCGCGGGCATTATCTACAATCGGCCCATACGCATCATTGGAAATGATCATTCCCACAATGGAGAGCATGCCGACTGCCGCCATGGAAATTCCAAAGATGGCATAGCCTGCTCCCATGGGCTCACAAAGCTTATACGCAACCAGTGCGGAAACCGCAATGCCCACCATGGCCGGCAGAGCGGAGATAAATCCATAGGAAACGCCGGACAGCACGGTGAAAGCCGGGCCGGAGCCGGAAGCGTGTGCTACTTTGCGGACGATGGGCTTGGAATCGTCTGTGAAATAATCCGTCGTGATGCCGATGATCACACCGACCAGCAGCCCAATCGCGGAGGCGCCCCAGATCCGCCAGGAGAAGCCCTCAAATATAACGGTTGCCAGCGCTGTAAGCACCAGGTATACCGCCGTTGTCACATATGTGGAAGAGTTCAGCGCCCGCGTCGGATTGCCGTGCTTGCCGACCCGCGCCGTGGCAATGCCGATGATGGATGCCAGCAGGCCCAGAATTGCATAGCAGAACACCATGGAAATATTCGCAAATCCGCCCGTAAGAGACTGGGCAATGACCAGAGCCGACGCCATAGCCGCAACGTTGGAATCAAAGAGGTCTGCGCCCATACCGGCCACATCGCCTACGTTATCGCCCACATTGTCGGCAATAACCGCCGGGTTTCTGGGATCGTCCTCGGGGATTCCCAATTCGACCTTGCCTGTCAGGTCGGCAGAAACGTCTGCCGTTTTCGTGAAAATTCCGCCGCCGGCCTTGGCAAACAGAGCCAGCGAGCTGGCGCCAAAGGAGAAGCCCAGCAGAATCGTCGCATCGCCGGCAATGAGCAGAACCGCCGCCACACCCAGCAGCGAACATCCCACTACCAGCAGCCCCATCACGGCACCGCCGCGGAACCCGATCAAAAAGGCCGGTTTAATTCCCTTCTGCGCGCCCTCTGCCGCCCGTCCATTGGACAGCGTCGCCACAAGGATGCCGATTTTTCCTGCCACCGCAGACAGCGCCGTTCCCAGTATGTAGGCCACTGTCATGGAAATATTCTGGACAATGTCCCCCTTCCAAACCGGCGAAGGCAGCAGCACAAAAATGACGACAGCAGCAACGCCGGCAAAAATCGCCAGAATTTTGTACTCTCTGCGCATGAACGTATTCGCACCTTCTTTGATGAGTGCGGATACTTCCAAGATCTTTTTGTTCTCGATCCGACGTTTCTTAACCCATAAATACAGGTATACGGCGAAGGCGAACGCCAGGGCTGCCGTCAGAAACGAGAGTCCATAGAACAGTGACAACTGTGACTCCATAAAAAACCACCTACCCTCCAAAAATTTCGGAAATAAGCAGGCGGTTTTGCACAGGGGGCTTCGGGGCAGAATTCATGCGCCAAAATAAAATGGAGGACAAAACATACAGGCTATGGTTCTGTCCTCCAATTTGTAAAAATGGCTAACATTGTTTGTCAATGCGACAACACTGTTCTTTTTTACCTCATGAATCAAAATAAATAAAGCACCGTAAAAGGACCTTATGACAGACTCCACCACTTATTTCGATTACCTTAAGTATATGACAAAAAATACAGGATTGTCAAGGTATTTACGAACAGCAAAATGCTTTTTTGCATCTTCTGTCCATTATTCGTGAAAATACTGATAGACGGCCCGGGCAGTTCGAATATCCACGCCCTTTACGGCAGAAAGCTCTTCCACCGATGCCCCCCGGATTCCCTCTAAGTCGCCAAACGCCTCCAAAAGCAGGAGCTTCCGCTTATTCCCCACGCCGGCAATCCGGTCCAGCTCCGAGGCCAGCGTCCGGTTCTGCCGCAGGGCGCGGTGATAGGTGATGGCAAAGCGGTGGGCTTCATCGCGGATGGCCGTAATCAGGCGAAGCTCGGGGGCGTTCTTCGCCAGGACAATCGGCTCACTCTCGCCAGGAAGAAAAATCTCCTCCTCGCGCTTGGCCAGGCCGACGATGTTCATATCCTCCAGCCCCAGGGATTCCAGCACGGAAACCGCACTGCTGAGCTGGCCCTTGCCGCCGTCCACGATGATGAGATCGGGCACTGCGCCAAACCCATGTTCCTTATCCGTGGCCGCAAAGCCACGCAGCAGGCGGCGGGTCAGCACCTCCGCCATGGAGGCGAAGTCATTGGCTCCCTCCACAGTTTTGATCCTGAAACGGCGGTATTCCTTTTTATCCGGCTTGCCATCGGTAAACACCACCATGCTGGCCACGGAATCCGTCCCCTGGGTATTGGAGATATCATAGCATTCCATGCGGCGGATATAGCCGGTTCCCAAAATATCGCCCAATCCTTTGGCTGCGCCAACCGTCCGCTCATAATCCCGCTTGGCGCTCTGTTCCTTTCGCTTGAGGGCCTCCAGGGCGTTTCTCCGAGCCATATCCACCAGTTTTTTGTTGTCGCCCCGCTGGGGACGGACGATCTCCACTTTCGACCCGCGGATATCCGAGAGCCATTCCTCCAACAGCGCCGTATCCTCCAGCTCCGCCCCCACATAGATCTTTTTAGGAATGGCAGTTTTATCCATATAGTAGAGCTTCAAAAAGCTGTCCAGCACCTCAGCCTCGCTGCTTCCATCGCTCATGGTGAACCGCTGAGCTTCAGACAGCTTTCCCTTCCGGACAAAAAACGCCTGGACGATTGCTTCCCGCTCCCCCATGGCCGCGGCGAACAGGTCTTTATCGTTGAGATCGGGGAATCCGGCCTTCTGCCGCTCGGCCACCTTTTTCAAAATCACGATTTTATCCCGAAGCGAAGCCGCCCGCTCAAAATCCAGCTTTTCCGCGGCTTCCTCCATCTGCTTTTTCAGCTCAGCTTCCAACGCCTTATACTTCCCGGAAAGAAGGTCGATCACCTCCTTGACGGTCTTTGCATATTCCTCTTTGCTCACCAGCCCGCAGCAAGGCCCGGCGCACCGGCCCATCTGATAGTTCAGGCAGGGGCGGGCGTTTTTCCTCGGCGGCAGCTGAATATCCTTTTTGCAGCTCCGCAGGGGGAACAGCTTATAGACCGCATCCATCAGATCCCGGATGGAATGGGCCGCCAGATAGGGGCCAAAATATTTTGCGCCGTCCCGCTCCACTTTCCGGACGATCTCAATGCGGGGATAATCCTGCTTCAGATCGATGCGGACATAGGGGAAATGCTTGTCGTCCCGCAGGAGGATATTATAATAGGGCTGGTATTTTTTGATGAGATTGCATTCCAGGATCAGCGCCTCTTTTTCGCTGTCCGCAATGATATAGTCAAAGGTATGGATATGCTGCACCATGGCCGCTACCTTCGCCTGCTTTCCCGAAAGGGCGCCAAAATACTGGCGCACCCGGTTGGAAAGGTTGCGCGCCTTGCCCACATAGATCACGTTGCCCTCCCGGTCCTTCATGAGATAGACCCCGGGATCCTTGGGCAGCGTGCGGATTTTCTCCTCCAGCTCTTTATTTAAAAGTCGTTCCATTTCTGTTTTCAGCGGATGGCCCTTGCCATAACTTTGCCCGCCATGGGCGCGGCATACCGCGAGCCGTAGCCCGCTCCTTCAAAGATGACGGCAATGGCATAGGGATGTGCGGAATCCTCAATAAAACCCACGAACCAGGAATGGTTTTTCACTTCGCCGTCCTCCACAAATTCCGCCGTACCCGTCTTGCCATACATGGTTGTGCCCTTGACGGCGGCGGAAGTTCCGGTTCCGGATTTCACCACCTCCATCATATATTTCTTGATGGTCCGGGCAGTGGCGGCATCCGTCACCTGGCCGGCCTTTGCCGGCGTATAGTTAAACTGGGTGTATCCATTGAAATCCACACTCTTGAGCAGTTTGGGTTCCATCATCACGCCATCGTTGGCAATCGCGCCAGCGATCATGGCCGCATGCATAGGGGTAATCAGATCGTTATACTGCCCGATGCCGGCCCAGGCCACGTCGCCTTCTTCCTCCGAAACTTCAAAATTGCTGCGGTACAGGTTGATATCCGAGAAATTCCATTCCTTATTGAAGCCGAACTTGGACGCCTCCTGCAAAAGCCGCTGTCCGCCGATCTTGACGGCAAGATTAGCAAAATAGGTGTTGCAGGATTTGGTAAAGGCGCTTTCCAGCGTCAGCTCTCCATGTGCCGTACCTCCGGCGCAGGTGACCTTCTGCCCCTCAATAATATCCTCGCCTGTGCAGGTATATTTGATATCGATGCCTTCTTCCACAGCGGCGGCGGCCGTCATGATCTTCATGACAGATCCCGGCGGATAGCGGCCCATGGTGGCCCGGTCAACCAGGCTGGTATCCTCCGGCGTATCCTTCCCCACAGTCTGCGGGTCAAAGGCCGGCAGGGAAACGCTGGCCAGAATTTCCCCCGTCTTATAGTTCAAAAGCACGACAGAGCCTTTTTTTCCGCCCATCTGGTCATAGATATATTCGCAAAGCTCGGAATCAATGGTCAGGGAAATATCGTTTCCGTTTTTATCCTGCCCGGTTCCGATATCCTTGATGCGCTCGAGAATATCCTTATCCATGCCATAGAGATACTTGGCGAAAATTGTCTCCGCTCCCACAGATTTCCCATAGGCGTCACCCAAAACATGGGACAGGGCCCGCCGGGTATCTGCATTCCCGGCATATTGGCGGGAGCCATCCTCTGTCCATACCATCCGGTTGCCGTTCCGGTCATAGATCGATCCGGCAATGATGGACTCGGCGGCGCTGTGCAGCCGCGGGTTATAGGGCGTAGCGAACCATTTTTCCCCATACATGAGGACAGAGTAGCCCAGATATACGATGAGCACAGCAAACAGGGTAATGAATATCCCCATACATACCCGCACATGGCGCTTAAATTTCTGCGTATCCTTCATCGCATCTCACCACCCATCATTTCCAGCGCCGCTTCATCCGCCTTCCCGTTTTTCACTGCCACACCTTCGATGATCCCCAGCTGAATCATGGAGGCGAGAATTGAGCTGCCTCCATAGCTGACAAAGGGCATGGTGATCCCCGTCAGAGGAATGAGCTTGATAACGCCGCCGATGATGATAAAACTCTGAAGCGAAAGCATGGCCGTGCAGCCAAACACCAGAAGGGCGTCATAGGTGCTTCGGGCATCCAGAGCAATCAAAATTCCCCGGACAATAAACACGAGATAGAAGATGATGACGAAGATCCCGATGATAATCCCAAATTCCTCGCCGATCACGGCAAAAATATAGTCGCTGGAGCGAACAGGAATCACCTCCGGCATCCCGCGCCCCAGGCCCACGCCCAGAAGGCCGCCGCTGGCCAGCGCCATCAGGCCCTGGACAATCTGATAGCCGCCGTCCTGATAGACGCTCCAGGGGTCCTGCCAGACCTCCACCCGCGTCCGCACATGGCTGAAGAGCTTATAGCTGGCAAAAGCGCCGCCGCCCAAAATCCCCACGCCCAGCAGCGTGAGCCAGGTGCGCCCAGTGGCCGCATAAAACATAATGAGGAAAGTGCCGCTGATGAGCAGCGCCGCCCCCAGGTCCTTTTCCACCACCAGCAGCATGACGCAGACGGCGGTAAAAAACATATACGGAATAAAGGAAACCAGCTTATCCCGGGTCGTCAGGAAATAGGCGGAAACCACAATAAACAGAATCTTCGCAAACTCACTGGGCTGGACCGAGATGAATCCCAAATCGATCCAGTTCTTTGCGCCGCCTGTCGTCCGCCCCAGCACCAGCGTGCTGGCAAGAAGCAGCAGCGTCAGGCCCATGAACACCCAGTTTAAGCGGCCAAAGTCCCGGCTGCGCCGGATGAGCACCATCATGACGATCATAGCCAGGGTTCCGATCAGAAGGCAGACAAACTGCTTGAGGGCCAGCTCCGGGTCCAGCCGGTATAACACCACCAGGCCAAGGGACCACAAAAACTGCGCCGCCAGCAGAACAAAGCGATCGATATGTTTGAAGGAAACCTTCATCATGTTATATTGAAACAAATTATAAAACACGAGGACGCCGCCGGCTACCAGCGTCATGATATCGAATTTTCCATCCCGCAGCGAAAGCAGGCCAAACGCCGGAAGAATGAACAGAAGCTGCAGAAACAGGATGGAGGTCGCGCCTTTACGCTTGATCGTCATGCGGTTCTTCCTCCTCCTGGGGTTTGATATATACCGACGCCTCAATTTCCCCGAAGCTCACGGTATCGCCCGTAAAAATTTCATGGGGATGGGTCGCCTTGCGCCCGTTGATCTTCGTGTCGCTGCCGTTTAGGGGAATGAGCATCACCCGCCCCTTTTTTCGGTTAATCATGGCATGATTTTTATGAACGCTGGGGTCGGCAATGACGATATCCGCGCTCCGCGAATTTCCCACCAGGTTTTCCTTCATGATCCCGATGCGCTCGCCCAGCACGTCGTCCGCGCCGCCGATGATCTCCAAATAGCCGATATACTGGCCTACTTCGCCCATGACCGCTTTGCGTTCCCGGTATTCCGAACGGGAAACCAGGATCAGCGTCAGCAGCATCAGGCCGATAATCAGAATAAACCAATAGCGCATTCCAAAGGCTACGGTTTGATAAATCTCGCTGGACATAGCCGTTTTATCCCCTTTCCTTTTTGCCCTATCCCCGGATGAGCTTGCTGCGGATCACCCGCACATAGAATAAGGTGAGCTTGGAATACAGAAAATCATAGACGACAAACACGACCTGGGCAATGGTGATCAGCGCCCAGAGGGGCAGCGCCTCCAGCAATCCCGGGGCAAATACCCCATATGCCAGAAAATAGATGGCGGCCAGACATACGTCAAAATAGAGCAGCTTCAAAATAAAGGCCGTCACCTTGTCGCGGATCTTCTCAATAAAGTATTTCCCGATTCCATAGTGTCCAAACAGGAGGACATAGGGCAGCACGGTCAGCAGATTGGGAACGATGAGAAGCCCCAGCCCCGACACCACGGCAAACGTCATGAGCGCCGTCACCGGCTCATCCTCCACCAACAGGCCGGCAATGAAAATCGAGCTCAAAAAATACAGAGACAGCCGGCCGCTGGGCAGGATCGCCGCCAGATAGAGAACGATCAGCGTCATGGCCGCAAACATGGCCGCCAGGCTGATCCGGTGGGTCTTGACCGTGTAATCCTTGCGCATTCCTTTCCCTCCTTAGCAGCAGCGTCCGCCGCCGCAGCACAAATCCGCGCACATTAGCCCTGTGCAAATATCGCACATGCTGCATCCGCCCACATTGGTCCCGTTGCCATAAAAGCCTCCAAATCCCTGGCCCATATGGTTGACGGACTGATATGCCTGGGCATATTCCGGGTTGGAGGGATTCATGTTATAGGCCTGGGTGAAATGCTGCCGGGCACCGTCATACCAGCCTTTACGCAGACACACCACCCCCATGAGATAATACCATTCAGCATCGTGATCCGTCATGGAATTTAAAATAGCTTCCGCACCGCCGATATCGTTCATTTGGATTTTCGAGCGGACGGTATTGTATTTGGGGTTGCTGCTATAGCTGCTATAGGAGCTGCGGTAGCCCGCGTTTCCATAAGAGGACTGATAGCGGCTCCCGTTGGCGCTCTCATAGCTGGCCGAGGACTTATTCTGCCGCATGCGCTGAATTTCGTCATAGGCCGCGTTGACTTCCTTGAGCTTTTCCGAGGCCATATCCTTCAGATCGCTGTCCTTATATTTATCGGGATGGTATTTTTTCACCAGCTCCCGATATGCCTTTTTGATTTCCTCATCCGACGCTGACCGGCTCACGCCCAGCACACTGTATGGATCCATTCACGTTTCCTTTCCGCTTTCCTTTAGAATTTGTTCTGTCTTTTTATATAACCCGCTGTAGAGAATATTATCGAGAATTTCCTTGTGCTTTTTGATCTCCAGAAGGTCATAGGCCGCGCAGGCTGCATGGAGCGAACTGTTCAGGCTGAAAGCCGCCGTTTCCTTCATCTCCCCGCCGGACTGTTCCGCCGCATCTTTTCCATACCGGCAGAGAAACGGATTATAGGCGCCTTTCCTGGCATCCCGCTGCCGGTCATGATATGCGTCGGCCAGATAGATCCAGCGGCCCAGGTTATATCCCAGATGCCCCAGCACCTTCTCTTCGTCCTTATGTTTCCCCAGCCCGGCAAAAATATCGCGCAGCATGCCCGCAAAGGCATCGGCCACCTTATCCAGATTGGACTCTTTCTCCCTCTCCATTTGGGAAAGCCGCTCCAGTGCCTCTCCAATGGATGCCGCCGCCCGGGGGTATTTCCGGCCCGCCTTGCGGTATACGCCCCGGTAAGCCAGCAGCATAGCCCCGGCCCCCAGGTTTTTATCATCCTTCACCTTATCCCTCAAGTTGTCCGCAGCGAGCAGAACGTTGACAGCCGCCGCATATTCCGCGCCATGGTCCCGGGCAAAGCCGCGCTTTCGGATAGGACTCACAGGGCACCGCTTCTTTGCATATTCTGGGATGCTGTCCTCCAGCGCCGCTCCCAGGATATAGAGGAAGGTGCAGTCGTAGCTCAGCACAAGCCGGGGAAGCTGTCCATAGTCCCGGCGAATCTGGCGGCATAGGCCGCAGTAATATGCCCGAAAGGTTTCAAAATCCCGGACTTTCATCTCCGGCTTGTCTATGCTGATGTATCCAAACAAACGCTTTCCCCCTGCTGCGGGCTGTTTTGCCGTCTTTCTTACATATTATATATAATTATATCACATGCGCCGCCCAATCCAAAACCACCCGAGCATTTCCCGTCCACATCCCTCCGGATAACGGGACTTGCCTTGCCGGTCATACCTGTTTGGCGAGGGCAACGAGACTCCCTATTCCTTGGGCAACGGGTAGTCTCCCGCCTATCCCTTTCTGGATAACTCGCATTGCTGATCCAGCCGTGCCTGTCCGGCGAGGGCCGTGCATTCATTATACCATTCCGGCAGCGCAATGCCAATCTTTCTCCCCACCTCCCTATCTTTTTTTAACAGAATTGTAACTTTCTTATTCCTTCGGCAGTTCTCCGTCTTTCCTGTCCCGGCGCGGCTTGCGTTCACCTGCTTCCAATTCCGGATTTTCAAATTCTTCTGTCTCAAAGAATTTGGATAGCGTCAATTCAAAGGCAGAACTGAGCAGAAAAATAGTGCGGATCGTTGGATTGCAGCTTTTCCCATATAGGATATTCTTGATGGTCGTGCAGTTCACTCCCATCCGGGTAGCCAAGGCGTTGACGGAAATCCCTTCCTTCAGCAACAATTCCTCGATTCTTTCTTTGAGAACATCTTCCAGTTTCATAAAAATACCTCCTCGATCATCGACTTTTTATAGTCCGTATTTGTTTCCAATTTTAGGAAAAAATGGAATATAATATAGACTTTAAAAAGTCTATTACAGATTTTTACAGCGCCAGAGTTTAAATAACGCCCTATCATTTTTATCGTGGAGGTTTTATAACTTTCCTATACCAAAAAGACCGCCGGAAATCCGGCGGTCGTCGCTGCCTTTAGAAGCACTTTTTGGAATCGTAGTAATTATACAGGATTTGCAGCGCTTCTCCGAACCGTTGATAATGGACAATTTCCCGTTCCCTCAGGAACTGCAGCGCTCCAATGGTATCCGGGTCGTCACACATGCGGATGACGCCTTCATATCCAGCGCGGGCCTTTTCCTCTGCTGCCATATCGTTGGCAATATTCGCAATAGGATCGCCCGTCGTCCCCACATAGGCCGCGGTCCAGCTCTCGCGGTTCCAGTTCGCCGGGAAGGGGCAATCGCCAAATTCCGCCGCCCAGCCATCCATGCCCGCCGCACGCAGCTCATCTTTTGAGCAGCCGTTTAAGAGCATTTTCAGCATTACACTCAGCATTTCCACATGGCTCAGTTCCTCGGTTCCGATGTCCGTCAATGTCGCCTGCACACATCCCACCGGCATGCAGTACCGCTGGTTCAAATATGTGGTGCTGGCGGTCATCTCTCCATTCGGCCCGCCCAGCAGCATGGCGATGAGCTTTGCCATCCGCGCATTGGGTCTGAGATTTTTTACAGGATAAATCAATTTTTTCTCATAGATCCACATAGTTTATTTGTCCTCCATTCCGCAACCGCAATTCTGGCTCCAGGGGAAGGGCTGAGAAACCCATTTCCATTCCCCTTCGCTGGTCGAGTTTCCAAAGTTCTGCAAGGGGCCATAATTTTTCACATACATATCTTTCAGGGCCCGCAGCTGCTCGGCATAGCAGTTGTAATCCGAAAGCGCCCGCTTATCATCGGGATGAGTGTCCAGATACAGATTGATATCAACGCAGATAAATTCGCACTGCTGGATCTGTTCCATCAGTCTCGCCTGGTTTTCCGGGCAAGCCGGACGGCCGCCACGCAGGTTTTCGCAGTTTCCCCGCGAACGGAAATCCGTACCGTTGGAGCAGCCACAGCTGCGGGGCTGCGGCGCCGGACGGCCGCAGGAGCAGGAGCGCCCTGCCCGGTTGTTATTCATATTGCACGGCATCATATTTTGTTTCCCTCCTTTCCCTATTTCGAGATATTTGTATAGGGCATATACAAATCGTTGAAGAATGTCCCGTTATGCAGGGCGCATTCCGGCGCGGCACAGTTGGTATATGTCTGGGATACCACATATGCCCGCGCATAGGGATTCATTGCGCTGCCTGCATCGGCAAAAAAGTTTGCCACTTTACACTTCTGTGCTTCCTGGGCGCAGGTGGGCGCCTTAGTATATGCACTATAGAAGTAAGGAGCCTGACTGTTACATTTCATATCGGCATTTGCCTCCTTTTTTTAATGTAAATTAACACTATATACTATGTCCGCCCCCAAAAATTGGTGTCTGGTTCCCTCGCCCTCCTTTTTCCCGCCGCTTGTGAATTTTCTATGAAGAATGCCTTCCTTGCTTTTCCATTTTATTGACAAAGAAAAGGACGGGTTTTATAATTAGTTTGTTTATCTAAGTAATTGGGAGGAAGCGTTCCATGGACAATTTTTCTGCCCAGCTCAACGACCTGTTGGTTGGCGCCTATCATTCCATCGGAAAACTGGAAGAATTATCCTTAAAAAGCGTCAAGTCCGTGGATCTGAGCATCAGCGAGCTTCACCTTTTGGAGGCTATTGGAAAAGGCAATGCGGAGGGCTATACCATCGGCCAGCTGGCCCAGGATATGGGAATTACCCTGCCGTCGGTAACCGTCGCCATAAAAAAACTGGAAAAGAAGGGTTACGCCCAGAAAATCCGCAGCGACAGCGACGCCCGGCGCGTCCATGTGATCCTGACCCGGCGCGGCCGAAAAATGGAGGCTATGCACCGCTATTTTCACCGCCAGCTTGTCTGCGCCCTTCTCTCTTCCATGGAGGAAGGCGAAAAACAGCAGCTTTTTCGCGCCATGCAGAAATTAAATGCCTTTATTCAGCATACCATTGAAAATTTATCAGCGTCTGCCAGCAGACGAAGCAAGGAGTGAACATCTTGAAAATCTTGGGAACCGGCAGCATGCAGCCTGCCATGACAATTTCAAACGACGATTTATCTACCTTTTTAGATACCAGCGACGAATGGATCTCCACCCGCACCGGCATCAAGACCCGGCAGGTCATTTCCACGGAAACTCTCGATGCGCTGGCCATTTCCGCCTCCCAGCGCGCCCTTGAGGACGCGGGCATTTCCCCGGAGCAGCTGGATCTAATCGTATGTTCCACCGTCCAGGGCGACCATATCACTCCTGCCACTGCCTGCATCATCGCCGGCGGAATCCGAGCAAAATGCCCTGCTTTTGATATCAATGCTGCCTGCGCGGGCTTCGTCTTTGCCATGGATATCGCCGAAATGTACCTGCGGGCCGGGCATGCGAAGCATATCCTCATCGTCGGCGCAGAGGCTGTGACCCGGATCGCCGACTGGTCGGATCGGGCCAGCTGTGTTCTGTTCGGGGATGGAGCGGGCGCTGTCGTCGCTGCCGCCGGGGAAAACTATCTTTCCTCCCGGCTCACAACCACCAGCAATACCCCGGTTCTCTATGCACCCTCTTTTGGCGGCAACTGCCCCTATACCGAACACAAGCCCTCCGCCCCCTATCTCCATATGGCCGGGCAGGAGGTCTACCGCTTTGCCGTTTCTACCTCTGCGGAGGATCTCCGGATCGTCGCCGCAGATGCAGGGGTTTCTCTCGACGATATCAAATATTTTGTTCTGCACCAGGCCAATCACCGCATCCTGGATGCCGTCCGCAAGCGCTTAAAGCAGCCGGAGGAAAAATTCCCCTCCAACATCCACCGCTGCGGCAACACGTCTTCGGCCAGCGTCCCTCTGCTTCTGGATGAGCTAAACCGGACGGGCCAACTGGAAGAGGGCGATCTTTTGGCCATCAGTGCCTTTGGCGCCGGGCTGACCACCGGCTCCTGCGTTCTCCGTTGGGGCAAATAACCGGATCTCCGGTTTTTGAAATCATATTCTATTTTTTATTGTAAGGTGAGGTTTTATGAAAAAGACAAGAGTTTGTGACATGCTGGGAATCGAATATCCCATTTTCCAGGGCGGCATGGCCTGGATCTCCGACGCCTCTCTGGCCGGAGCCGTCAGCAATGCGGGCGGGTTGGGCATTATCTCCGCCATGAACGCAGATGCGGACTATCTTGTGGAGCAGATCCGCAACTGCCGAAAGATCACGGATAAACCCTTCGGTGTCAACATCATGCTCATGAGTCCCCATGTGGATGACGTGGCGAAAATCGTCATGGAAGAACATGTGAGCGTCGTAACAACCGGCGCCGGGCTTCCCTCCAAATATATTGGGGATTGGGTCAATGCCGGCATCAAGGTCATTCCCGTCGTCCCTTCCACGGCCATCGCCAAACGCGTCGCCCGGATGGGCGCTTCTGCCGTCGTCGCTGAGGGCGGAGAATCCGGCGGGCATGTGGGCGATCTGACGACCATGACTCTGGTGCCCCAGGTCTGCGACGCTGTAGACATTCCGGTCATCGCCGCCGGCGGCATTGCAGACGGGCGCGGCATCGCGGCCTCCTTTATGCTGGGTGCAGAAGGCGTACAGTGCGGCACCTGCTTCCTGGTGGCCGAGGAATGCACAGTGCATGAGAATTACAAGGAAAAGGTATTAAAGGCCAAGGATACGGATACCATCGTCACGGGCAAGCGCCTGGGGCATCCCGTCCGTTCGCTGAAAAATCCTTTTTCCCGCAATTATATGAAGCGGGAATATGACCCGGCCTGCTCGGACGACGAGCTGGAACAGCTGGGCGTCGGCGCACTGCGCAAGGCGGCCCGGGAAGGCGACGTCCAAAACGGCTGTTTCCCCGCCGGGCAGATTGCCGCCATGGTCAATCAGCCGGATACCGCAGCGCACATCATAGAGCGCATGTTCCGCGAGGCGGATGAGGTTTTGAAGGGAGCGGGCAGATGGGTAGAATAGCTTTCGTATTTTCCGGCCAGGGAGCGCAGTATCCCGGCATGGGCAGGGATCTTTATGAGGCTTCTCCCGCTGCCCGGGAAATCTTCGATCTGGCGGAATCCCTCCGCCCGGGGACGCTCTCCCAGTGCTTCTCGGGAACAAAGGAGGAGCTTTCCCAAACCATCAACACCCAGCCCTGCCTCTTTGCCATGGATCTGGCCTGTGCGGCGGCGTTGGCCGAAGCGGGCGTGAAGGCAGAGGCGGCGGCGGGCTTCTCTTTGGGAGAGGTGGCGGCGGCAGCCTTTTGCGGGATGATGCCGGCAGCGGACGCCTTTCAGGCCGTCTGCAAGCGGGGGGAATGGATGGATGCCTGCGCCCAGGCCCATCCCGGCTCCATGGCCGCCATCGTCAAACTGACGGCGGAGCAGGTGGAAGCTCTTTGCCGGGAGTTTTCCCAGGTCTATTCCGTGAACTATAACAGCCCGGGCCAGACAGTGGTCGCGGGCGCCCGGGAGGAAATGCCCTCTTTCATGGAAAAAGCAGCGGCGGCAGGCGGGCGGGCCATCCCGCTGGCGGTCAGCGGCGCGTTTCATTCCCCCTTCATGGAGGAGGCTTCAGAAAAGCTGCATGGTCTTTTAAACTCTCTGCCCCTCTCTCCTCCCGCTCTGCCCCTCTATGCCAACGCTACAGCCCTTCCCTATGGGGAAAACCCGGCGGAGCTGCTGTCCCGGCAGGTGAAAAGCCCGGTGCAGTGGCAAAAGACAGTTGAAAATATGCTGGCGGACGGGTATGATACGTTTATAGAAGTGGGCGCGGGCAAGACCCTCGCCGGACTCATCAAAAAAATCGGCGGCGCAAAGCGGATCTGCAACGTGACCGACTGCGCCACTTTACAGGCTACATTGGAAGCATTAAAGGAGGACTCAGCATGCTGACAGGAAAAACCGCTCTCGTCACCGGCGCATCCCGGGGCATCGGCCGCGCCATCGCCCTAAAGCTGGCCAGCGAAGGAGCAAACGTCGCCATCGTCTATGCCGGAAACCAGGCCGCCGCAGAGGAAACCAAGGCTCTGGCTCTGGAAAACGGCGTGAAAGCCGAATGCTATTGCTGCGATGTATCGGATTTTGACAAGGTGGCCCAGCTGGTCGCCACGGTAAAGGAAGAATTTGGCGGCATCGATATTCTCGTGAACAACGCCGGGATCAACCGGGATAAGCTGGCCATGCAGATGAAGGAAGCGGATTTTGACGACGTCATCGCCACCAATTTAAAAGGCGCTTTCAACACCATCCGGCAGGTCTATCCTCTGATGGTTCGCAGGCGCAGCGGACGGATTCTCAATATCTCTTCCGTGGCGGGCGTCTGCGGCAACGCGGGCCAGGCCAACTATTCCGCCGCCAAGGCGGGCATGATCGGCCTCACCAAAAGCATTGCCAAAGAGGTGGCCTCACGGGGCATCACCTGCAACGCCATCGCTCCCGGCTTCATCGCCACGGATATGACCGATGCCTTGCCTGAAAAGGTAAAGGAGGGCGCCCTTGCCACCATCCCCATGCGGCGGATGGGAACCCCGGAGGAAATTGCCGATGTTGCTGCCTTTTTGGTTTCGGATGCGGCTTCCTATATCACCGGAGCCGTCCTTCAGGTGGACGGCGGCTTGAATATGTAAGCGGAGGTACCTATGAATCGAGTTGTTATTACTGGACTGGGCACGATCTCTCCCGTTGGGAACAGCGTGCCGGAATTTTGGAATCATATTGTTCATGGAGAAATAGGCATCGGACCGATTACCCGGTTTGACACGACGGATTACAAGGCAAAGGTGGCGGCGGAGGTCAAGGATTTTGACCCCATCGCCTTTGGAATTGAGAAAAATACAGCCCGGCGCATGGATATCTATTCCCAATATGCCATGGCGGCGGCTATTCAGGCTATGGAGGACAGCGCCCTTGCGGGGCACATCGAGCCGGAACGGCTGGGCGTCTATGTGGGTTCCGGCATCGGCGGCATGCATACCTTTGTCACGGAGACGGAAAAGCTCCTGACCAAGGGGCCGAAGCGGGTTTCCCCCCTCTTTATTCCCATGATGATCGGCAACATTGCCGCCGGGAATATCGCCATTCATTTTAACGCTCAGGGGCCCTGCCTCCCGGTGGTGACCGCCTGCGCCACCTCCACCCATGCCGTGGGCGAGGCTTTTCATGCCATCCGCCACGGCTATGCCGACGCCATCATTGCCGGCGGTGCAGAGGCGACGATTGAGCCTCTGGCGGTCGCCGGGTTTATAAACTGCATGGCACTAAGCCTTTCCGAAGACCCGGCGGCGGCTTCCCTTCCCTTTGATCAGCGGCGGGCCGGGTTTGTCATGGGCGAGGGTTCGGGCGTCCTCGTTCTGGAGGAATATGAGCACGCCAAGAAGCGCGGCGCGAAAATCTATGCCGAAATCTGCGGCTATGGAAACACCTGCGACGCCTATCACATCACCGCTCCCAGCCCGGAGGCAGAACCCAGCTCCCGCGCCATCGCTCTCGCGGCGAAGGAAGCCGGCCTGACGGAAAAGGATACTCTCTATATCAATGCTCACGGCACAGGCACCCCCTTGAATGATAAGGCGGAGACGCTGGCCATCAAAAAGGCTCTGGGCGAGAATATGGCCCGCCGGGCGCAGATCAGCTCCACCAAGTCCGTCACCGGGCATATGCTGGGAGCTGCGGGGGCCATCGAGGCCATTGTTTCGGCATTGACCCTGAAGAACGGCATCATCCCCCCCACCGCTGGGCTCACCCAGCCGGACCCGGAATGCGATTTGGACTACGTCCCCCTGAAGGCGCGGGAATGCGATGTCACCGTCGCCCTTTCCAGTTCCCTGGGCTTTGGCGGGCATAACGGCTGCATTGCCCTCAGAAAAGTTTGCGAGGAGGCATAACCACCCATGAATATCAAACAGATCAAATCCCTTGCGGATATTTTGAAAGAAAGTGACCTGAGCGTTCTGGATATTTCCGAAGGCGAGCTGCATATTCACCTGGAGCGCGGAACAGCCGCGGCTCCCGCTGCCGTCGCTCCTGCTGCTCCGGCAGCCGGCCTGACGGAAACAGCTCCGGCGGAATCCCTGCTTCCCGAGGACCGTTCCTCTGAGCTGGATTTCAACGACGCCAAGGATATCAAGGCCCCCATGGTGGGCGTATTCTATTCTGCCCCCAGCCCGGGCGCCACACCCTATGTTTCCATTGGGAGCAAGGTGAAAAAGGGCGATGTCCTCTGTATCATCGAGGCCATGAAGCTCATGAACGAGATTACTTCGGATTTTGACGGCGAAATTGTGGATATCTGCGCCATGGACGGCGATGTTGTGGAATATGGACAGCCGCTGTTTAAAATCTGCTAATTAGGAGGAAACCTGCTATGACACGCGAAGAATTGAAGGAATATCTTCCTCACCGGGAACCTATGCTCCTGGTGGATGAAATCACAATGGATGAAAACAACGTGGCACACGGCATTTATCATGTCCGCGGCGACGAATTCTTCCTTCAGGGGCATTTCCCCGGCCAGCCCGTGGTTCCCGGCGTCATCCTCTGCGAGATCATTGCCCAGTCCTGCGCCCTGCTTCTGGGCGATGCCCTCAAGGGCAAAACCCCTTTCTATACGGGCATCGACAAGGTAAAATTCAAGCATCAGGTGGTTCCCGGCGACACGGCGGAGATCACGGCCTATATTGAAAAACAAAAGGGCGTGTTTTACTTCACCCATGGGGAGCTTCGGGTGGGCGGCAAGCTCTGCGTCACCGGCAAATTCTCCTTTGCGCTCATTGAAAACAGCGGCAAATAAGGAGGGACCGGATTGTTTGCAAAAATTTTGATTGCCAACCGTGGGGAAATTGCCGTGCGCATCATCCGGGCCTGCAAGGAAATGGGCATTTCCACGGTCGCCGTCTATTCCGAGGCCGACCGCGACGCCCTGCATGTGAGCCTGGCGGATGAAAGCTACTGCATCGGCCCGGCGGCTGTGCAGAAAAGCTATCTCAATATGGGTTCCATTCTGTCCGCCGCCATATTGAGCAAGGCCGAGGCCATTCATCCCGGCTATGGCCTTCTCTCGGAAAATCCCAAGTTTGCCTCTCTCTGCGAGCAATGCCATCTGGGCTTTATTGGCGCGCCTTCGGCGGTAATCCAGAAGATGGGCGATAAGGACGAAGCCCGCCGGACCATGAAAGCGGCCGGTGTCCCTGTCATCCCCGGAAGCGATATTCTCGCCGATGTGGATGCGGCCAAAGTGGCTGCCCGGAAAATCGGCTTTCCCCTGCTCATCAAGGCCCGCGCCGGCGGCGGCGGTCGGGGCATTCGGCTGGTAAACAGCGAGGACGAGTTGGAAAACGCCTTTCTCTCGGCTTCTTCCGAGGCAGAGAGCGCCTTTGGCGACGGCGCCTGCTATATGGAGAAATATCTTTTCCCCGTCAAGCATATCGAAATGCAGGTGCTGGCAGATCAGCAGGGAAATGTCGTCTGCCTGGGTGAGCGGGAATGCTCCATGCAGCGCAAAAAGCAGAAGCTCATTGAGGAAAGCCCTTCTCCGGCCGTTTCTGAGGAGATGCGCCGCCAGATGATCGAAGTTTCCACAAAAGCGGCCAAAGCGGCCAACTATGTGGGCCTGGGGACCATTGAATTTCTTTTGACTCAGGATCATCAATTCTATTTCATGGAGATGAACACCCGCCTGCAGGTTGAGCATCCGGTCACCGAGATGGTCACGGGCATCGATCTGGTGAAATGGCAGATCCGCGTTGCGGCGGGCGCTCCCCTGGATTTTTCCCAGGAGGACATTACTCTTGGCGGCCATGCCATCGAATGCCGCATCAATGCTGAGGATCCGGATAACGGTTTCCGCCCCAGCTGCGGTCGGGTCACGCTTCTGCATGTCCCGGGCGGCCCCTGGGTCCGTTTTGACACGGCGCTTTATCAGGACTATTTCATCCCGCCCTATTATGATTCCATGATCGCCAAGCTTATTGTGCATGCCAAAACCCGGGCGGAGGCCATCCGCAAGATGCAGGCTGCCCTATGCGAGATGGTGGTGGAGGGAATCGACCATAACGGTTCGCTCCAGATTGACCTGATGAATGAGCCGGCCTTTATTGACGGCAGCTATACCACGAGTTTTTTAGAGAACAGGGAGTGAAACGATGATGTTAAAAAAGAGTATGTTTCGCAAACCCAAAATAGAATTGGAGGGCTATGACAAGCTCCAGCAGACCTCATCCCCCAGCGTTCCGGACGAGATGTGCGTCTCCTGCCCCAGCTGCAAGACCATGCTGTTCTCCAACGACCTTTGGGAACACAAATATGTCTGCCCGGGCTGCGGCCATCATTTCCGCGTCAACGCCCGGCAGCGCATTGCCTTTATCTGCGATGAGGATTCCTTCCAGGAAAAGGATGCCGATTTCTCCTCGGAAGACCGCCTGGGCTTCCCCGGCTATGCCGCCAAGCTCAAAGCGGCCCAGCTGGAAAGTGCGGAAAAGGATGCGGTGGTCACGGGCTTTGCCAAGATTTCCGGCTATGCCTGCGGCTTCTTCGTCATGGAGCCTTATTTCATGATGGGTTCCATGGGAACCATCGTGGGCGAAAAGATCACCCGCCTGTTTGAAGAGGCCACTGAGAGAAAGCTCCCGGTCATCGGTTATACGGTTTCCGGCGGCGCCCGGGTGCAGGAGGGGATGTTCTCTCTCATGCAGATGGCCAAAACCAGCGGGGCCGTGAAATGGCATAGCGATGCCGGCCTTCTCTATATCACCATTCTCACCAATCCCACCACCGGCGGCGTCACTGCCAGTTTCGGTATGGAAGGAGATATTATCCTCGCCGAACCCGAAGCGCTCATTGGCTTTGCTGGCCCCCGGGTCATTGAGCAGACCATGCGGCAAAAGCTGCCCCAGGGATTCCAGCGGGCGGAGTTCCTGCTGGATACCGGCTTTGTTGACCATATTGTAGACCGGCGGGAACAGAAAAAAACACTGGCTCATCTGCTGGCCCTGCATGAAGGAGGTGGCAACGCATGACAGCCTATGAAAAAATCTGCGCAGCCCGGGACAAAGACCGTCCCACTGCTACAAAATATATAGAGAACATCTTTGAAGGCTTTTTTGAGCTGCATGGCGACCGCCGCTATGCCGATGACAGCGCCGTAATCGGCGGGCTGGCCACGCTTTCCGGCCGGCCGGTAACGGTCATCGCCCTGGAGCGAGGGGCGGATACCAAGGATCGGATCGCCCGGAATTTCGGTTCCGCCCACCCGGAAGGCTATCGAAAGGCCCTGCGCCTCATGCGGCAGGCAGAAAAATTTCACCGTCCGGTAATCTGTTTAATCGATACCTCCGGCGCCTATTGCGGGATTGGCGCGGAAGAGCGCGGCCAGGGGCAGGCCATTGCCGAAAATCTTATGGCAATGATGTCTTTAAAAACTCCAATTATATCCATCCTCATCGGCGAAGGTGAAAGCGGCGGGGCTCTCGCTCTGGCCGTGGCCGACCAGGTCTGGATGCTGGAAAATTCGGTATATTCTGTCCTCTCGCCGGAGGGCGCGGCCAGCATCATCTGGAAAGATGCCTCCAAGGTGGAAGAGGCCAGCGAATCCCTGAAATTCACTGCGCAGGATCTCCTGTCCTTTGGGATCATTGAGCGCATCTTTGCGGAGCCGGAGGGCGGGGATTTCTCCCCTCTCTATGAGGAACTTCGCCAGGCGCTGGTGCAGACCCTGGAGCAGGAAAGCACGCTTTCATCCAAAACGCTTTTGAAAACCCGATATGAAAAATTCCGAAAGATAGGGAGGCAAGTATGATCGCCATTGTGACAGACAGTTCGGCCGGCATCAGCCGGGAAGATGCAAAGGAATGGGGCATTTCCATCGTTCCCATGACCTATACAGCCGATGAAAAGCAGTTTTTTGAGGATTATATCGGCAAAAACCGGAACTATGAAGATTTGATCGAGCAGGACGATGGCGAGCTGCGTACTTCTCAATCCTCCATCCGGGCGTTTACCCATATTTTCCGCTATCTTTTGGGAAAAGGTTACGACATCCTCTGTTTGAGCATTTCTTCCCGTCTCAGCGGAACCTATAACAACGCCTGCGTTGCAGCCCGCAATCTGGATGAGGAAAAGGCACATATCCGCGTTGTGGATTCGCGGACGACTTCCGGCGGGCTCTTTCTCCTGGCCCGAGAGGCCAAGCGGAAAATCCAGGACGGTGCGACGCTGGAGGAAGCGGCGGCCTATGTTCACGATATCCGTTCCCAGATGGAGACACATTTTACCGTGAAGGATATGGCTCCCCTGCGGCGCAGCGGCCGCCTGGGAGTCGTCCGGCAGTCCGTCGGGACGATTCTGAATATCCGTCCCCTTCTGGCCATCAAAAACGGCTGCGTCGTCGCCACAGGTACGGTGCGCGGCAATCATGAAAAACTCCGGGCACTGGAAAAGCTGGTGCCAGCGGAAGCCAGGGAGGTAATCGTCAACCATCTCAAGAACGATTCCGAGGCGGAAAAGCTGGCTATGCAGTTGAAAAAACGCCATTCCACGGTTCTTATCCGTCCCATCGGCCCAGTTTTGGGCATCCATCTGGGGGTCGGTTCCATCGGGGTCTCCTGGCATATATAATAAATAGAAGAAAACTGTGCTAAAAAGCAGCATGGTCATGGCAAAATGGCTATGCTGCTTTTTTATATGAACGTAAATTTTTCCCTAAAAATTACAATTCCGGCACTTTTTGAAAGTTGATGCTCACGATGATCTTTTCCTGCCTGTATTCTTTTCTAACTCCTGCATCTCTGTTCCCCAGGTCAGTTCGCGCAAGATTGTTTCTCCCATCCTTTTCTTATAGGCAATCATGTTTCTGACGTTTTTTTAGTCATTGCCAGAATCATTTTCCCGACGATACCTCAAAATCTCTGCAAAATCCAGCCGCACGAATCAATACATAGACCATTATGTTTCTGAACACGCTTTGGTGCTATACTCTCTATTTCTCTCATTTCTCCATAAGTCTTTCTCCATTCCAAAATCATCCTTTGCCGAATAATACCGAATTTTTTCAGAATCGCGCGGATTATATCTTTATGCGGTTTTTATTGACACTCCTCATATACCGTAGTATAGTGTTCTTATATTGGAACAATGGGAGGGTTTATGGGAATATGGATACGGTTCAGCTTCTCACCCGCTTTGGCCTCACCCGGCAGGAGGCGAATCTCTATATCCTTCTCTGCCGCCGGGGCGATCTCACCGGCTATGAGGCGGCCAAGCTCACCGGCATCTCCCGTTCCGGCACCTATACGGCCTTAGCCGGCCTGGTGGAAAAGGGAGCCGCCTATCTGCGAGAAGAGGCCGCTTCCCACTATACCCCGGTTCCCGTGGAAGAATTTTCCGAGAACTATCTCCACAATCTCGAAAAAACCCGGGAACAGCTCATTGCGCAGATGCCCCGGCAAGCGGCTGTGGAGGACGGCTATTTAACCATTCGTGGAAGCCGCCATATTTTAGACCGGATGCGCAGTATGATCCGCGCCGCGCAAAAGCGGCTCTATCTCTCTGCCTCTCCCGGGGTTTTAGAGGAATTGTCTCCCGCCCTTCAGGAGGCAATGGACGCGGGGCGGAAGGTCACGCTCATCACCTCGCCGGAGTTTTCCATAGAGGGTGCGTATCTCTATTCCGCCCCCATTCCTGATGGACAGGTGCGCCTGATCGTGGATTCCTCCAGAGCCCTGGCGGGCGATGCCAGGGATGAGGCCAGCAGCTGCGTCTATTCCTGTCAGAAAAATCTGGTGGAGCTCATCAAAGAATCTTTATCAAACGAAATCCGGCTCATTCAAAAGGATGGACTGGCATAAATATTGGTTGATGGAAAGGAACACAATATATGAAAAAGACCCCATTCGTCACGTTGCAGCAGGTCAACGAAATTTGCAGGCAGTATCCCACCCCTTTTCATATCTATGACGAAAAGGGAATCCGGGAAAACGCCCGGGCGCTGAAAAAAGCCTTTTCCTGGAACAAAGGCTATAGAGAATATTTCGCCGTCAAGGCCACTCCCAATCCGTTTTTGCTGAAAATCTTTCAGGAAGAAGGCTGCGGTGTGGACTGTTCTTCCTATACCGAGCTTCTGATGGCAGACGCGCTCGGTTTTTCCGGGGAAAACATCATGTTTTCTTCCAACGCCACACCGGAAAAGGATTTCCTTTTGGCTCATAAAATCCATGCCACCATCAATCTGGACGACTTTTCGGATATCGAAACGCTGGACAGGCTGGCCGGGATTCCCGAAACTATCAGCTGCCGCTATAATCCCGGCGGCTCCTTCACCATCGGAAACTCCATCATGGACTTTCCCGCAAACGCCAAATATGGCTTCACCCGCAAACAGCTGACGGCGGGGTATAAGCTCCTCATGGAAAAAGGAGCCAAGCATTTCGGCCTCCACGCCTTCCTGGCCAGCAACACCATTGCCAACGAATATTATCCCACGCTGGCAAAAATCCTCTTCCAGACGGCTGTCGAGCTGCATCAGGAGACCGGCGCCCATATCGCGTTTATCAACCTGTCCGGCGGCGTGGGAATCCCCTATAAGCCCGACCAGCAGAAAAACGATATCTTCGCCATTGGAGAGGGCGTCCGCAAGGCTTTCGAGGAAATTCTCGTCCCCGCCGGCATGGGCGATGTCGCTATCTACACGGAGCTGGGCCGTTTCATGACCGGCCCTTACGGCGGCCTTGTGGCCACGGCCATCCACGAGAAAAAGATCTATAAGGATTATATCGGCCTGGACGCCTGCGCGGCCAATCTCATGCGTCCCGCCATGTATGGCGCCTATCACCATATCACGGTACTGGGAAAGGAAAACGCCCCCGCCGACCATGTATATGACATCACTGGCGGCCTCTGCGAAAATAACGATAAGTTCGCCGTGGACCGGGAGCTTCCGGAAATTCAGCTGGGAGACCGAATTTTTATCCACGACACGGGCGCTCATGGCTTCTCCATGGGATATAACTACAATGGGAAACTGCGCTCTGCGGAGATTCTTTTGAAAGAGGACGGCAGCTTCCAGCTTATCCGCCGGGCTGAAACACCCGCCGACTATTTTGCCACTTTCGACTTTACGGATTTTTTTAAGAACATCAAGAATTGACAGAATAAAAAAGGGAAACGCTTGTGCGTTTCCCTTTTTATTTTGGATTATTTATGGCACTTTCCTTCCATGGGGCAGTTGCTGCAGCCGCGGCCGCAGGAGCTTTTGCCCTGCTTATGATTTTTGATCTGCCGCAGCACAATACTGCCTACCACCACCAGCAGGATCGCTCCCACAAGGAGGCTTCCCCAATTATTTGCCAAAAATTCCATCACTATACCCGCACCTCTTTTTCAAGCCGCTGGCTCTCTTTATAGGGCCGGAACAGCAAGTAGAAGAACGCTACCAGGACAATAAGCGATATCACTGTCGCCACACCAAAGCTTCCTGCCGTCACCAGCATGCCGATCTGGTATACACACATCGACACGAGATAAGCGAAGATGGTTTGATATCCGATGGCGAACCAGAACCACTTGGCGCTGTTCATCTCCCGCTTGATGGCGCCCATAGCCGCGAAGCACGGCGCGCAGAGCAGGTTGAATACCAGGAAGGAGTACGCCGAAAGTCCCGTGAAGCTGCTGGAGAGTGTTCCCCAGATTTCCCAGCCGTTTTCTGCCACCTCGGCGAATCCATAGAGGATACCGAAGGTACCAACGACGTTTTCTTTTGCCACAAGGCCCGTGATCGCCGCCACAGAGGCTCTCCACTCGCCCCAGCCCAGGGGAGAGAAGATCGGGGCAATAAACCGGCCGATAACTGCCAACAGACCGTCGCTCAAATCTTCCACCATCTGGAACTGTCCGTCAACTACACCGAAGTTGGAGACAAACCAGATGAAGATGGTAGACAGCAGGATGACCGTTCCGGCCTTCTTGATGAAGGACCAGCCGCGCTCCCACATGCTGCGGAGCACATTGCCCACCGTCGGCCAGTGATATGCCGGAAGCTCCATAACGAAGGGAGCCGGCTCTCCGGAGAACATCTTGGTTTTCTTCAAGATAATGCCGGAAACAACGATTGCCGCAATTCCTACAAAGTAAGCGCTGGGCGCAACCCACCACGCGTTATGGAACAGTGCGCCTGCAATCAGGGCAATGATGGGCAGCTTGGCGCCGCAGGGAATGAATGTTGTCGTCATAATGGTCATTCTGCGGTCGCGTTCGTTTTCTATTGTTCGTGAGGCCATAACGCCCGGGATGCCGCAGCCCGTTCCAATCAGCATCGGGATAAAGGATTTGCCCGAGAGGCCAAACTTGCGGAAAATCCGGTCCATAATAAACGCGATACGCGCCATATAGCCGCAGGATTCCAGGAAGGCCAGGAAGATAAACAGCACGAGCATCTGGGGAACAAAGCCCAGAACCGCGCCGACGCCGGCCACAATACCATCCAGAATCAAGCCCTCCAGCCAGGGAGCGCAGTTAATGGATTCCAGACCGCTCTTGATGAGTCCCGGAAGGCCCGGCACCCAAACGCCGTAATTCGCCGGATCCGGTTCTTCTGCCTGCGCTGCTGTCTGGAAATCTTCCAGGGAGACCGGGAAAGTCTCTTCAATTTCCCCTTCGTCGTTATAGATCTCCGCGGTTCCTTCAATGCCCGCCGCTGCCGCTTCCTCTTCAAAAGCAGTTACCGCCGACGCATCCGGGTTCTCTGTCTCAGGATCCAGCGCCTCTGTCACAGCTTCCACATCAATGCCGCTCTCTTCCGCTGCCGCCAGATATGCGTCAATCTTGGTGCGTTCCAGCGAATAGGCATCCGATGCATCGGCATATTCCGCCGCACCGATGTCCAGCAGATGCCAGCCGTCACCAAACAGTCCATCGTTGGTCCAGTCAGTCAAAATCGTACCCACGGTAGTTACAGACACGAAATAGACAACGAACATAACGACGGCGAAAATGGGAAGCGCCAGCCAGCGGTTGGTAACGATCCGGTCGATCTTATCCGAAATCGTCTGCTTATTCTTGCTCTTTTTCGTATAGCAGTCCGTGATGATCGAGGAGATGAAAGTATAGCGTTCATTGGTGATGATGCTTTCGCTGTCGTCATCCAATTCCTCTTCCGCCGCCGTAACGATATCTTCCACATCCGGAACCGGCTTCAGCTGCTCCTTTACCTTGTCATCGCGTTCAAACAGCTTGATGGCAAAGAAACGGCGCTGCTCTTCGGGAACCGAATCCGGCAGCTTTGCTTCGATGGCATTCAATGCCTCTTCGATCCGGCTGGAGAAGGTGTGCACGGACTTCATCGCTTTTTTCTGCTCCGCCAGTGCCACAGCCCGGTTGGCCGCTTCCTTGATTCCTGTTCCTTTCAGGGCCGAAATCTCCACAACCTCGCAGCCTAACTCCTCTGCCAGCTTTTTCACATGAATTTTGTCGCCGTTTTTGTTGACAACATCCATCATGTTGACAGCCACAACAACCGGAATCCCCAGCTCCAGGAGCTGCGTCGTTAAGTACAGGTTTCTCTCCAGGTTGGTTCCATCCACGATATTCAAGATGGCATCCGGTTTTTCCTTTAATAAATAATTCCGTGCGACAACTTCCTCCAGTGTATAGGGAGAAAGCGAATAAATACCGGGCAGGTCCGTCAGGGTCACATCCTTATGACCTTTCAGACCACCTTCCTTTTTCTCAACCGTAACCCCCGGCCAGTTTCCAACAAACTGATTGGAACCAGTCAGGGCATTGAAAAGGGTCGTTTTTCCGCTGTTGGGGTTTCCCGCCAGGGCGATTTTGATCCGCATCTGTTTTCCTCCTTCAGTTACCCTAATCTAACCTTTGTGCAAAAAAATGGGCGCGTGAACGCCTGGGGTATCATGCTTATACGACTTCTGTCTGAATGATTTCGGCATCCGACCGGCGGATGGTAAGCTCATAGTTACGCACTGTCACTTCCACCGGATCGCCCAGCGGCGCCACTTTGCGCACATGCAGCTCAATGCCCTTTGTGATGCCCATGTCCATGATGCGGCGTTTTACCGCGCCATCGCCATGAATTTTCACAACGCGCAAATTCTGCCCGACCTTTGCTTCCCGCAATGTGTTCATTGCCAACCTCCTTCAAAAAAATTCTATGGGCACGCCAAAACGGCGGCATTATCCTTTTTCCGTCACACCATGATGCGCTTTGCCATCTCTTTATTGATGGCAATCCGAGTATCCTTTACATTGACAATGACATTCCCCGCAATTTCTGAAATCACCGTCACTTCACTGCCCGCAACAAAGCCCAGGCTCTCCAAAAACTTCCGGGTTTTCTCTTTTCCGCCGATCTTCACAATTGTGTTTGTCTGCCCGGCTTTTGCCAAAATCAACGGCATCATTCTGCCTCCTTTGTTCTTAGTTTGTTCGCCTTTACTAACCTTTTGTCCAAATCATAGGTTAGCACTTGCTAACCTATGTATAGCATACCAAATGGCTTTGCTTCTGTCAATATTTTCACCAAAAAAAATTTAAATTTTCTTTACAACTGTTTCCCTGCTGCCGACAGTACATTTTCTATCGACCGTTTGTCAAAAAGGCCCCATCCTCCCTGTCGGATGGGGCCTTTTCTTATTTGCCATATTTCCGGTAAATCTCGCGAATTTTCTGATATAGAGGCCGCATTTTGGGATAGATTCCCCGGTAAACCTCCCGGTATAGCTCATCATAAATCTGAAAGCCCTCCAGCGTTGGCTGAAACACGCTGGTATGCCGCACCATTTCTCCAACGGCTTCAGGGAAGGAGGAAAATTCGCCCATGCCGACAAAACCGGCTATAGAGGAGCCCAGCCCTGCCGTTTCATGGGTTTGGGCGCGCTTGATGGTTTTGCCAAACATATCCGCCGTGATCTGGCAGATGAGATCGTTCACGGCGCCGCCGCCCGAAACCGTCAAATAGTCTACCTGGCACTTGGCCCGGCGGCAGAGCGTTTCCAGCCCTTCCCGCAGGGCATAGTTGAGGCCCTCCACAATGGCGCGGTATAAGTGGGCCTTGGTATGCACGTCCGAAAACCCAACAATAGCGCCGCGGGCCTCGGGGTTTTTAATGCCCGGCCCCCAATAGGGCTGAAGCATGAGGCCATGGGAACCCGGCGGGACTTCCAAAAGCCGCCGGTTCAGGACCTCTTCCACACTGATGCCCTCCTCCTGGGCCGTGCGACGCTCCTCCTCGGCAAATTCATTCTTAAACCAGGAGATCATCCAATATCCCCGGTATATCTCGATTTCCGGGTTATACATCCCCGGCATCACCGCCGGATAAGCGGGTAGGTACTGCTGCGGCTCCACATATTTGGGAATCGTGAGCTGCACGGTTGAGGTAGTTCCAAAGCTGAGGCTGGCCACCGCCGCATCTACGCATCCGCTGCCCAGCGTCTCACATCCCTTGTCCGAACCGGAGGCAATGAGAGGCAGTCCCGCGGGAATCCCAGTCCAGGCGGCCGCCTCCGATGTGATTTTCCCCAGGCATTCTCCCGGCTCCACCAGCTTCGGCAGTTTTTCCGGCTCCACATTAAACACCGGAAATTTCAGCTGGCTGGTTTTCATCCACCGCTTATGGCGATAGTCAAAGGGAATATGCCCCACCTGCGAAGCCACGGAATCCACAAGATTCCCCGTGAATTTATAGGTCAGATAACAGGAGAGCAGCACATATTTCTCGGTTTTTTCCCAGATCTCCGGCTGATTTTCCCGGATCCAGTTGGATTTGGTGTTGGCCCGGTTGGCCGTTGCCGCATCCAGCATGCCCACCAGGGCGAACAGCACCCGGTTGATGGCGGGCATCGGCGCCCGGCATTGCACAGACCGCTCGTCCACCCACAAAATCGAGGGGCGCAGCACCCGCAGATCTGCATCCAGGTTTACGCCGGTATCCCGCATAGTTGTGAGCGTCACGGCGATAATATCCGAAAAAACGTCCCCCGCCTTTTTCTTCAGGCGCCGGGAGGCTTCCCCCAGCTTTTCCCAATAGAAATCCGGCTCCCGTTCAGCCCAGCCCGGCTCGGGAGACTCATATGGCTCATATGCGATTTGTTCCTTAAATAGCAGATTCCCTTTTTTGTCAAACAGCAGCGCCCGGACACTCTGCGTTCCGCAGTCGAATGTCAGGATCAAAGGATTCTTTCCCATTTCTCTTTCCCGGAAAAACCAGGCTCTCCCTTGTTTTTCCTCTGTTTCCTCGTGTATATTTATTATAGAAGTATCTTTTGGATACAAACTTGCTGAAATGAAGAGGTTATTATGATTTTGCTATATATTCTCGTGGGAATATTGGTTTTGGGGGTGTTCTATCTCTTTGCCATCGCCCCGTCCCACTCCCAGGACCTAACTGCCTATGCGGGCTGGCATTTCGCCCATCGCGGCCTGCATTCCCTCTCTCCGGATACGCCGGAAAATTCCCTTTCCGCTTTCCGCCAGGCTATCGCCCATGGCTATGGCATCGAGCTGGACCTGCAGCTTTCCAAGGACGGGCAGGTTTTCGTCTTTCATGACGACTATTTAAACCGCGTATGCCATGCGGAGGGGCTGGCCTCCTCCTATTCCTATCCGGAGCTTTGCCGCTTTTCCCTATCGGGAACCCAGGAGCATATTCCACTTTTTCGGGATGTCCTTGCCCTGGTGCAGGGCAAGGTCCCCCTCATCATCGAGTTCAAAACCAGCAAACGAAACCGGGAGCTTTGCGAAAAGGCATGGGAGCTTTTAAAGGGCTATCCGGGCTCCTTTGTCGTGGAATCCTTTGATCCCCGCATTCTTACCTGGTTTAAACGGCATCATCCCCAAGTCGTCCGCGGCATTTTGGCTACACACCTAAAGCCCGCTGACGGATTCCCCGCGCCTCTGCGCTTTGCCCTGCGCAGCCTCTGGCTGAACTTCCTCGGGCGGCCGCATTTCATCGCCTATGAACACATTTATAAAAATAATCTCAGCCTGGTTTTCGCCCGGCGAATATTTCATGCTTTCTGTGCAGCCTGGACGGTACGCCAGCCCAGCGAGATGGATGAAACCCGATTTGATCTGTTTATTTTTGAAAATTTTCTGCCGCCGTCCCATAGCGGATGAGACAGACAACTGCCTTCCGGATATCTGCCGAAATGCATTCCCTTGCCGGGATATAAATGCTTCCCCGCCTATTTACCTATTCTTGCGCCGTGTCCGCCTTTCCCGCTGAACTGTCATCGAGTCACGGCCTGCCGCCGGGGAAACCGCAATTCCTTTCCTGCCGCGTTCTCAGCTCGTGTACCGTGCTTGCTTTTCCCACTGAACTGTCACCGAGTCATGGCCCACCGCCGAGGTGTTAAAATTCCGCCCACTTGGGAACCCGGGGGAAGGGCAAAACGTCCCGGATATTGCTCATCCCGGTCAGATACATAATCATGCGTTCAAAGCCCAGGCCATAGCCCGCATGGGATACACCGCCGAATTTCCGCAGATCCAGATACCACCAATAATCCTTGGGATCCATACCCAGCTCCCGAATCCGGGCTACCAGCTCATCATGGCGCTCCTCTCTCTGGCTCCCGCCGATGATTTCGCCCACGCCCGGGGCCAGCAGGTCCATGGCGGCAACGGTCTTCCCATCGTCATTCATGCGCATATAGAACGCCTTGATCTCCTTGGGATAGGCCGTCACGAACACGGGCTTTCCAAACACCTTCTCGGTGATATACCGTTCATGCTCGCTTTGCAGATCGATACCCCATTCCACGGGATATTCAAACTTCTGCCCGGATTTTTTCAGGATATCCACCGCCTCCGTATAGGTGATGCGGGCAAAATCCGAATTGACAATGTTATCCAGCCGCGCCAGCAGCCCCTTATCGATAAAGCTGTTGAAAAACTCCATCTCCTCCGGCAGCGTTTCCAGCACATATTGAATGATATATTTCACCATATCCTCTGCCAGATCCATATCATCGTTGATATCCGCAAAGGCGATTTCCGGCTCGATCATCCAAAATTCCGAAGCATGGCGCGCCGTGTTGCTGTTTTCCGCCCGGAAGGTTGGCCCAAAGGTATAGACCTTTTTGAAGGCCAAGGCATAGCATTCTGCCTCCAGCTGGCCGGATACCGTCAGGTTGGCTTCTTTGCCGAAAAAGTCTTTGGAATAGTCAATGGCCCCCTCCGGAGTGCGGGGCGGGTTATCCATATCCAGCGTTGTCACCTGGAACATCTCTCCGGCGCCTTCACAGTCGCTGGCCGTGATGAGCGGCGTATGCACATAGACAAAGCCCCGCTCATTGAAATATTTATGGATGGCATAGGCCACCGCCGAGCGTACCCGGAACACCGCGGAATAGGTGTTCGTCCGGGGCCGCAGATGGGATATTGTCCGCAGAAATTCCAGGCTGTGCCGCTTTTTTTGCAGCGGATAATCGCTGGGGCAGGATCCTACCTCCGAAATTTCCTCCGCCTTGATCTCAAAGGGCTGCCGGGCCTCAGGCGTCAGCACCAGCCGCCCTTTGCAGGCAATGGCAGTCCCCACGCCCAGCTTGGCGACTTCCTTATAATTGGTGATGGTATCCGCCGCAAAGACAATCTGCACATTTTTGAAAAACGTGCCGTCGTTGCACTCAATAAACCCAAAGGCCTTGGTATCCCGGATGGTACGCACCCATCCGCCGATTTCCACGGTCTGATCCGCATATTTTTCCGCATGGCGGAACAATTCCCTGATATCCAACATATCCCAAACTCCTTTTTTATAACAGGCCGGTCCGCATAAGATAACCGGCATATTCTCGATTTTTCATTTGCCGCGGAATTACATCTCGAAACAACCATTTCGCGGCAGCGCAAACGCGGAGAACCCGCGCCGTCTGGTTACAACAGATCAATATGGTGCTCGTGGCAGACGCGCAGCATCTCCTCCGGCCAAACCGAAGCCTGCACCTCGCCGATGTGCGCCTTGCCCAGCAGATACATGCAGAGCCGGGACTGCCCGATTCCGCCGCCCGCTGTCAAAGGCAGTTCCCCCTTCAGAAGCGCCTGATGGAACTCCAGCTTTTCCCGCTCCTGGCAGCCGGCAAGAGCCAGCTGTTTTTTTAGCGTGGGCGCGTCTACCCGGATTCCCATGGAGGAAACCTCAAAGGCCCGGTCCAGCACGGGATAATACAGCAAAATATCTCCATTCAGCGACCAGTCGTCGTAATCCGGCGCCCGGCCGTCGTGCTTCTGGCCGGATTTCAAAACGCCGCCGATCTGCATCAGAAACACCGCCCCCAGCTCCCGGGTAATGGCGTCCTCCTGCTCCTTAGGGGATAGATCCGGATAGCGGTCCTCCAGCTCCTGGGTCGTCATGAAATGAATGCGCTCGGGCAGGTTCTGTCTGAGGCGGGGATACTGGCTGAGCAGGTATTTTTCGGTCTTTTTCATGGCCGAATAGATTCCCCGGACGATGCTCTTCAGGGTTTCCAGATTGCGCCCCTCTTTGGTGATAATCATTTCCCAGTCCCATTGGTCTACATAGGTGGAATGCAGGTTATCCATATCCTCGTCCCGCCGGATGGCGTTCATGTCGGTATAGATCCCCTCCCCCGGCTCAAAGCCGTATTTCTTGAGGGCTACCCGCTTCCATTTCGCCAGGGAATGGACGATTTCCACCGTCGCCCCCATTTCCCGGATATCAAAGGAAACCGGCCGTTCCACGCCGTTTAAATCGTCGTTCAGTCCGCTTTCCGGGCGCAGATACAGCGGCGCCGATATGCGGTATAAATTCAATTCGGCCGCCAGCTCCATCTGGAAGCGGTCTTTGATGAGCTTGATGGCGTGTTCGGTTTCCCGGACCGACAAGCTCGATCGGTAATTCTCCGGCAATATCAGATGTTCCAGTGACATAGTTCCTCCCGTCGCAAAACTTTCTTAAAAAAATCCCTCCAGCCCGCGCCGGAAGGCTTCTGCTCCAAAATTTCCCGTTTGGCGTCCGCGGCCGGTTCCGTCCGCAGCAGCCGCAATTTTCCGCACAAACCGTACTTTTTTATTGTAGCAGATTGCCCTTTCCATTGCAAGGCAAACTCCCATTTTTCGCCATGCCGGGACATCGCGGGCCATCCCTTCTGCGAAGGATTTTCCTTTTGTTACCTTCCCATTTTTGGCCTCTGGGATTTTGCCGCTCATTCCTGGCGTTCGTTTGCTGCTTTCCTCCCGCGCCAGCCTCTGTCAGCCTTTCTCCGCCGGATAGACCTCTATCCCCAAAAACCGAACATAACTTTCCCGGGGATTCCCTTGATTATGGGGAAACGCAGACAGCTCTTTTATCCCACGCACGACGCATCAGCTTGCCCAAATTCCCGGAAGTCACGGCTCTTTTGTTCGTGCCTTCCTTCTTTTGTCCGCCTCTTCCCTCTCGATCCGAATGGTTCGGTTTTTCCGCATGCAAAAAGGCAGGGGAACGCTCCCCTGCCTATCCTATCCATTCCGGACTTAAAAAATTACCTTTTCGGCATTTTCCTTCAAAACCATTGCCGTAAAGTCCTCAACGGACATACTGCCAATTTCCCCTTCGCCCCGGCGGCGTACAGCAAAGGAGTTTCCTTCCACTTCCTTTTCCCCCACCACCAGCATATAGGGGATTCTCTCATTGCGGGCCTCGCGGATCTTATAGCCGATCTTCTCCTGCCGCTCGTCTACAGTGGCGCGGATACCCAGGCGCTTGAGTTTTTCCGCCTGCTCCCTGGCATATTCGTTGGACTTTTCGGTTACCGTCATAACCCGTACCTGCTCAGGCGCGATCCAGAGAGGCAGCGCGCCGGCGTATTTTTCGATGAGCATGGCCAGCGTCCGCTCATAGCATCCAATGGAGGAACGGTGAATGATAAAGGGCCGCTTCTTCTGGTTATCCTTGTCGATATACACCATATCAAACCGCTCGGCCAGAGCAAAGTCGATCTGGATGGTAAACAGCGTATCCTCCTTGCCGAACACATTTTTGAACTGGATATCCAGCTTGGGGCCATAGAAAGCCGCCTCGTCCTTTTCCTCGGTGTAGTTGAGGCCGATGTGGTCTAAGATGGTCTTCATGGCCGCCTCGGTCTGCTCCCAGGCTTCGGGCATGTCGATATATTTTTTCTTGTTGTTGGGATCCCATTTGGAGAAACGATAGGTGATGTCCTTGTCGATCCCCAGGCATTTTGCCATATACTGCACCAGATCCAGAACATTCCGGAACTCGCTCTCCACCTGCTCGGGCGTGCACATGATATGGGCGTCTGCCAACGTAAACTGCCGCACGCGGATGAGTCCGTGCATTTCGCCGGAGGACTCGTTGCGGAACAGCGTGGATGTTTCGTTATAGCGGATGGGCAGGTCGCGGTAACTGCGCTGCGCAGATTTATAGATCATATACTGGAAGGGACAGGTCATGGGCCGCAGAGCGAAAACCTCGTCGTCCTTTTCCTCGTCCCCCAGGACGAACATCCCCTCTTTATAGTGATCCCAGTGCCCGGAGATTTTATAGAGCTCGCTTTTCGCCATAAGAGGCGTTTTTGTGAGCTGATAGCCCCGGCGCTCCTCCTCGTCCTCCACAAACCGCTGGAGAATCTGGATGGTTTTGGCCCCCTTGGGCATCAGAAGCGGCAATCCCTGGCCCACCTCCGGGCAGGTGGTGAAGAATTTCAGCTCCCGGCCCAGCTTATTGTGGTCGCGGGCCAGCATTTCCTCCTGCTGCTTCACATATTCGTCCAGCTCAGCCTGCTTCTCAAAGGCTGTCCCATAGATGCGCTTGAGCATCTTGTTGTGTTCGTCGCCCCGCCAATAGGCTCCCGCCGTGCTCATCAGCTTCACGGCCTTGATGCGCCCGGTGGAGGGCAGGTGCGGCCCCGCGCAGAGATCCACAAAGTCCCCCTGCTTATAGAAGGAGATCACGGCGTCCTCCGGCAGATCCTCAATCAGCTCCACCTTGTAATCCTCGCCCTTTTCCTTCATGAAAGCGATGGCCTCCGCCCGGGGCAGCTCAAACCGCTCCAGGCTTTCGTTCTGCTGAATGAGCTTTTTCATTTCCTTTTCGATCTTCAAAAGATCTGCCGCCGTGAAAGGAACCTCCACGTCAAAATCATAGTAGAACCCATTGTCAATGGCCGGACCGATGGCCAGCTTTGCATCCGGATACAGCGCCTTCACGGCCTGGGCCAGAACATGGGAAGCCGTATGCCGCAGCGTCCAGCGCCCGCCTTCGTCCGCAAAGGTCAGGATCTCCAGCGTGCAGTCCCCCGGCAGATCCCGGGTCAAGTCCCAAAGCTCCCCATTCACCTTGGCCGCCAACGCCGCCTTTTTCAACTTAGAGGAGAGCTTCTCCGCCACGTCCAGCGGGGTCGCTCCCCCTTCCATGGCCAAAACGCTTCCGTCTTTTAACGTGATGTTCATTTCTCTATCTCCTTTTCTTAGTTTACAAAAAAAGCCCCTCAATACAAAATTGAGGGACGAAAAATCTCCGTGGTTCCACCCTGATGAGTCCATGCCGGTTTTCACGCCAAGAACCCGCTCTTTCGGGCGTATATCGCCGCCCGGACGCGCCTCGCTCCCCGGCTGGTCTTCACATGGCAAACCGCCCGGCCCCCTTTCAGCCTTTGGGGCAGCCTCTCTTGAAAAGCCTTCCTTCGCCTGCTACTATCCGGTTCTCTGCGAAACGTTTTTATGTTTCTGCCTTTATTATACTCCTCCCCGCCGTTCTGTCAACCATTACGAGCGGATTCTCCCAATAAAAACCTGGTGCAGAAGTGTTTTTAGATCCTCATCCTGAATCTCCGAAATGTTGATGTTTTCGGGCGCCAGGTTGATGAGCTGGGAGAGAAGCAGATCCTCCTTGCTCACCTCCCGCGTGCCCCCGTGTTCACTGCCCGGCAGGATCACGCTGACCTTTGCGCTGTTGCCGTCAAAAATCTGATACTCTTCTTCGCCCGGCCGGATAATCACATAGGGCAGGATCGGGTCCCGCATGCTGACAAAATACCGAAGGAGCTTGATAAACTCGTGCTTTTCGCTCTCCAGCAGATAGTCGTCCACGCAGTCCTCCAGTGTATCCTTCCATTGTTCCACAAAATCCCGCATGCGGAACCGCAGGACGCCGTCCAGCCAGAGCACATGCTCCTGCCCTTCCAGCATGCAGACGGCGATCCGACTGCTGATATCCTGCTTAAGATGCTCCAGATCCCCTTTTTCGCCATGATACCAGAGCCGCTTTAACGTGTTAATCAAAATCTCGCACTGATCCTTCTCTGCCACAAAATCATAATCATGAGCGATTTCGCGCATAATAAAACGAATCTGCAGGTTTTCGATCACAATATCCGCCAGAATATCGGCCAGCTCAAAGAGCTGCTCCCGGCCGGCAAAGTCCAAAGCAACGTAATTTTTGTGGTCTTCTTTTATTTGAATCTGCCCGCTCCGCTTATTTGCGGCGGACAGCCGGTTTTCGATTAACGGACGCAATTCAATATCCATATTGGATACGCCCACAGTGTATTCCAATGCCCAATGCCCCCCTTTGCTGCGCCATATAATAAAATATGCAAAAGCCATTGAAAGGTTTACCCAAATATTCTGCCAATTCCCCCGTCAAACTATTTCGCCAATTTTAGCCAAAGAAATGGTTACCACGATTGACAGGCCATTGTCGTGGGTGCTGTCATAAACATATAAAAATCTGTTTCAGGGCGGGGTGAAATTCCCCACTGGCGGTGAAAAGCAAAGGCTGCGAGTCCGCGAGCCTGCGCCGGAGGCACAGGCAGAATGGGTTTTCAAATCCCATACCAACGGTATAGTCCGGATAAAAGAAACAAAAATATTTATTTTTTGTGTTTTGCCTTGGAATCCTTTGATTTCAGGGTTTTTTCTTTCCTGTCGGATTTTTAAAAAATCTATACATGCGGAGGAATTGCAATGACACACAACCCCACTGGCGCAGGCAAAATCCAAAATTGGCCCATCGCCAAAACAGCCATGCTGGCGGCGATTTCCATCGTCCTTGTCTGGCTTTTTCATTTCCCCATTTTCCCTGCGGCTCCCTTTTTGGAATACGATCCCGCCAACATTCCCATTCTCATTGGTGCCTTTGCCTATGGCCCTTTGGCTGGGATCCTTCTCACGCTGGCCACATCCCTCTTGCAGGGGCTGACCGTAAGCGCCCACAGCGGTGTCTATGGCATTCTCATGCACATTCTCTCCACGGGAACCCTGGTTCTCGCAGCCGGCCTCTGCTATCGCCGGCGTCGGACAAAGCCGGCTGCCCTGCGGGGCCTGTTTCTGGGGATAGCGGCTCTCGTTCCCGTCATGCTGGGAGCGAATTTGCTCGTCACTCCTCTGTTTATGGGGGTTTCCCGGGAAGTCGTCTGGAGCCTTATGCCCGTGATCCTTGGGTTTAACTTATTGAAAGCCGGCATCAACAGCGCCGTTACCTTTCTTCTCTATCAACGGATTTCCCCGCTTCTGCACAAATGAGCGGCGAAAAAGCACAAAAAAGCAGCCTCTCCAAAGGCTGCTTTTTTCTTTTCATCTTCACAGCGCCAGCCTGCTTTTCAGCACATTGGTATAGGCGCTTTGGATATCATCCCAGGACTTGTTGTTTTGAATATCTGCCACTACCTGGGGAATGACGTAGTTAAGGGCGCGATGGATAGTTGCCATTCCGCTTTCGCAGAGATATTCGATATTCTGCTTCTCGCTGAACACTTCCGAAATCGCGTTCAGCATATCGAACCGGATGCGCACGGCGTCCTTGGGCGCCGCTTCATCCAGCATCACGAAGGATCGGTTGGAGAGAATCACATTGCGGTAATAGGAAATAAAGGACTCGAGATCCTCCACATTGTCTCCCCGCTCGATGCTGAAAAGCACGAGAAAGAACAAATGCCATTTATAGTTGATGTTCACCAGCCGCAACACTGTCTCCAGAATATTGGCCGAAAAGGTATCTTCATAGTAAAGTGCCCGCTCAAACTCCAGCTGGTCGTCCACACGGATGGCATCGTCCTGCAGGCCGTTGAGAATATAGAAAATATTCAGCATGACGCGGCCGTAATCCTCCATATCCTCGGCGTTATTCACCTCCATCAGATAACGCACCACCGCATCACAGCTACTCTTGAAATCGATGGCAAAGCCAATCTGATCCCGCATCAGTGCGGCAAAGGTGTCATAGACCATTTTGGAGATAAACCGTTCGATGGCCCGGGCATTGTTTTTTTCAAATTCCACGCCCTCGGCCCGCCGAAACCGCTTATAGAGGACATAGAGCTGGCTGTCGATCATGTTTAAGCTCTTTTTGATGGATGTCATCAGGTCCACCACAAAATTATCCGCCAGCAGATAGGAATTGTTTTTATAGATGATCTTATGCTCGATCTCGCCCCAGAAGGTGTTGACCAGGGCTTTAATCTGCAGCTCAAACCGGACGTGGTCCTTGCCCAGCATGAAAAGGCCGTCAATCTTATAGATATCAAAGCCGTTTTTCTGCTTCTGGGGCTGTTCCTCCCCCAGCTTGAGCTTGATTTTTGGCATGGTCGGCTCCCAGAAATACAGCCCATCCTCTGTCTCGGTAAAGACCTCTTTCAAAAGCTCATAGACATATTTTTCGTCGTCGATGAATTTGCATTCGATGCGGAAGCCAATGAGGTCCTGAAAATTCGCCAGCACCTCTTCATCCGTCTTATATTTGCTGATATAGCTGTTGCGAAGGAGCTTTTCCCGGATGCTCTCTACGGTCTTGATCCGGTAAATCAGATTTAGGGTATATTTGCTCTGATCGAACACATGGTCGTCAAAATATTCCTTGATTTCCTCTGCAATCAGCTTATAGACATCGCGTTTCCCCTCAAAAAGCTCAACGACGTCGTCAATATGTTGAAAAATTTCTAAATTCACGTCTTTGCCCCTGCCATTATTTCACTATGATCCATTATAGCCTCTTTTGCGCCGCATTGTAAATGCCCCGGCGGCAAAGGTTACTATTTATTAACAAAACAAAGAAAAAAACCGCTTTTTTGTGTTTTTTCCGCGGCGAACCTACTGCCGCCGGTCCAGATCCCGCCGGGTAAGGCCGTTCTTTTTGGCCTGGCTCCGCCAGCCCATCTGGGCGCTCCAGATATAGAGAAACCGCGGAAAGTTCACATGAACATATCGCTCCTCTGCCGATGCACCCGTCTCGATATGCCGCACCAAGTCCCCCAGGGCCCGCCCCAGATCCCGCTTGGGCCCTTTTCCCAAGGGCACGCTTGCTATGGCCGTCAATGCGCCGCCTCCGCCGATTCCCAGGCCCTGGCCCCAAACAGCCCCGGCGTGCCGGCTCCAGCTTTTGAGCATGGCAAGGGCCAAAGCATTCTGCTCTCCCTCAAAAAATCCCGAATTGACCATCCCATATATCCGCGTCTGCGGGCGTATACTCCCCGACCGCTCAGCCTGGCGCAGCCAGGAGAGAAGATGCGAGGGAATACCGTCCACATAGAGGGGAAAGACAAATACCACGCCGTCTGCCCAGGATAGAGCGGCGGCATCCTCCGGGGAAAAGACCGGCCTGGCAGCATGGCGCTCCCTCCATTCCGTTTCCCGGGAAAAACACGCTTTGCAATCGTCCAGCAGCGCTGCGCTGGCGCTTTGCTTCGTTTTGGGGCTTCCATTGATCAGAAGAATTTTCATAGGCTTGCCTCCGCCTGCGGATTCCGGCCTTCCAGGAAAGTGACCGCGTGAGATTTGGCGTCATAGTTGAGGGCGTTGGCCGCCGCCAGCTTCCGGGCCGTTTCCCGCTCCTGCGGCGTGGTATCCCCATAAAAATATACCTGAAAATCCATCGCATTGGCATACCGCGGCCGATGGTGCATCTGCCCTCCGCGTATGCAAAAATAGGGATGAATATAGGAGATGGCCCGATCCAGCACATTTTTGACAAACGGACTATAGCCCCCATAGACACATTCGCTGACGATCACCAGCCTGTCGCAGCGGCCGATTTTCTGTCCCGTTTCGCAGAATGCGTCCTTCAATATACATTTCCCCGGCGTTTTGGTCCAGCAGCCAAAGCAGCCGATGCAGGGAAGAATAGAGCTGTCCGGTCCAATGACCTCGATCTCCCCCTCAAATGGAATCCATTGCCTCTCCAGATCGGTGATTACCAGCGTCATCCGCTTATCTCCTTTTCAATCGCCCTTTTTGTCGTTTATTACAGCCATATTTCTCCGGAGACAGAACCCCCGGAACGCATCTGCATTCGCCGCGCAGAAGGCGCCGGCCCCCGGCCTTCATTTTTGCAAACCGGGCGGTATTCTGTCAGAGACAGTATAACAAAAAAGCAGAGGGATGCAAAGCTTTCTTCCGCTATCCGACAAAACCCCCGTTTTATCGCCTTTCCGCCAGGCAGACATCCTCTTTGCGCCCAGCTGAGGGTTCCTCCTTCGCCCCTGGGATTCCCTCAGAGCGAAGGCCCCCGGCCAAAAAGGTGCATCATAACCGCAGAAAACAGCATCATCTTTCTGAAACTGGGTATTTCCTTTGTGCTGGCCGTCCGCCGTAGTCCATCCCCGCCATATCGTTTTGTTTTCCGCTGCATATATTTTTTCTTCTGACCTCTTCTTTATCGGAACAGGCATCGTCCTCATCCCGAAATTTCCCATTTCTTCTATATTCTCTCTGTGATTTTTTATATAATGCAACTTTTAAGAGTCTTTGGCTAAGCCGCTCGCATAGAGTTCTAAATGGGTATGGCAGCGGCAAAGCCATCTTCTCCAACGCCTGCTTCCCCTGCCTTTGAAAGGGAAATTTACCTTTTCATTTAATTCTTGCTTATAAAGCTTTTTCCCATGATCCGGATATCCAGCCGCCTCTGCAAGTGGTTTCCAGGCCAACAAAAAAACGCGGGAAAATTCCCGCGTTTTTCGCTGTTCTGCTTATTTCTTCATTTCCGCACGCGCCTGGGCTACCGCCGCCACCATCTTCTTGGCAACCTCGGTCACCTGAGCATAGTCGCCGGTCTTGGCGCCCGCCGTCAGGTCGCCGCCAGCGCCAACGGCAACAGCGCCGGCCTTGATCCATTCCGCCGCGTTGTCCGCATTTACGCCGCCCGTGGGCATCATCTTCATCTGCGGGATGGGTCCCTTGATAGCCTTGATGATCTTGGGCCCAAACAGGTTTCCGGGGAAGATCTTTACGATATCCGAGCCGGCTTCCATGCACTCCACAGCCTCTTTGATGGTCATAGCGCCCGCCATGCAGGCGATCTGATAGCGGTTGCAGAGCTTCACGGTATCCACGTTCAGGCAGGGGGAAACCACATAGTTAGCGCCTGCCAGAATGGCTGCCCGCGCCGTTTCGGGATCGAGAACCGTGCCCGCGCCGACGATCATTTCCTCGGGGGTATATTTCTGGGTCAGAGCCTTGATGATATCCGCCGCGCCGGGAACCGTGAAGGTGATTTCAATGCCTTTTACGCCGCCGGCAATGCAGGCATCCGCAATTTTGAAGGCCATATCCTCGCTGTCCGCACGGACAACCGCCACAACGCCGCAGTCCTGCAGCATCTGCAAAATTTTGTTCTTATCCATGTTCATCTATCTCCTTTTTTTATTTATTCAGGATGTATTTGCATTCTTTTCCCGTCAGCACATCGATGACGTTCTGCGCTGCCAGAGCGCCCATGGCCTTCACAGCTTCGCTGGTATGCGCGCCGGTGTGAGGCGTCATGATGACATTATCAAATTTGAGAAGCGGGGAATCCACCACCGGCTCCTGCTCAAAGGCATCGAGAGCCGCCGCAGCGATCTTCCCGGATTCCAGCGCCGCCGCCAGAGCTTCTTCATCGATGATGCCGCCCCGGGCCGTGTTGATAATAACGGCGCGGTCGGGCATTTTTGCGATCATCTCCGCATCGATCATATGCTTGGTTTCGGGCGTGAAGGGAACATGCAGGGAGAGGAAATTGGCCTGCTTCACGACAAATTCCAGATCGCCCGCTTCCATTCCGTTTTCCTTCACAAAGCTTTCATCCAGATATGGGTCATAGGCCACAACCTTCATGCCAAAGGCCTGGGCGCGCAGCGCCAGGTTTTTGCCAATATGGCCCAGTCCCACAATGCCCAGCGTTTTTCCATAAAGCTCAATGCCCTGGTTGCGGGGCCATTCGCCCTTATGCACGGCATCATTCAGGCGCGGAATGCTCCGGGCCGAAGCCAGCATGAGGGAAAAGGCCAGCTCGCAGACGGCAATCGAGTTGGTTCCGGGCGTGAAGGTCACCTTGATTCCCTTCTTGGTAGCTGCCGGGATATCCACCCGGTCTACCCCCGCGCCATAGCGGGAAATCACCTTCAGGGAAGCCGGGGCCTTCTCAATGACCTCCGCCGTGATATAATCTACGCCCGCCAGGTATCCGTCCACGCCGTCCAGGCGCTCGAGGATCTCTTCGGGCTGGAGCGGACGCCCCAGATCGTTATAGACAACTTCGTCCGCAAAGCTCTCCAGAAGCTCCCGGGATTTCGCATTTTCCGGCTTTCCAAAGGAAGTCGGCGTCACTAAAATTTTCATTGCCGCATCCTCCCCTTATTTCCACTTGGGATTGTCGATGATCTCCGGCTTGCCGTCCCGCTCCACGATCAGCTTGCGGTATCCCTTTGTTTCAATGGTGCCATAGTCATGGCCGGCTTCGCCGCCGAAAGCAAAGAAGGTCACCAGGTCGGTTTTGCCGGTGTTGACCGTGCGGTGGGCATAGCGTTTGGGAACATAGACCGCCTCGCCGCCCTTCATGGGGATCGCGCGCCAGTCGCCTTCCGGATTCTCGATGAGCATGAAGCCCTCGCCGCTCATGCAGTAGTATGCTTCGGCGGTATCCAGCTTGCTGTGATAATGGCCCTTGGTGAAATAATATTCGTCGCCTATCTTTCCGGGATGCAGGATGGAAGTACCCATGGCGATTTCGCCCTCGCTCTCGGGAGCGCCCATTTCATAGAAATCATAGACCACCGTGTCCTCTTTCTCCAGCGCCGCCGCATAAGCCGCGTCGTCTGCGAACATGCCCTTCATCTGGGAAAGCTTGCGGGACGTGGGAACCGCCGTCTTGGAAACGCCGGTCACCGAGTCAAAATCGCAGGTAAATCCCCGTACATAATCAAAAATTTCCGAATTTTTATTGCCCATTTCTTTTTTCTCCTTTTTTCATTTCTATCTGCATGAGAGAGCGGCGGGATGCCGCCCCTCTTTTCAGGCTTTATTTGCGGAATCCCGAGGCGATATCATCCAGCTTGTCGAGAAGCTCCCCTTCGATCGGAATATGGAACACCTCGCTGATAACCTGAGTCCAGCCATAGATGAAGTAGCGCCAGCCATCCTCCACATGCAGGTTCTTTGCTTCCTTCTGTTCCAGCGCCTGATACATGAACCGCCGCTCTCCGCGGTAGTTAATTTCCCAGACCAGGCTGTTTTCCGGGAACTCGCAGGCGTCCGTCAGCGGGGAACCCGGGCGGTCCTTGCCCAGACCAGTAGCGTTGACGATGACCGAATAGGGCTTGATAGTTTTCAAAACCGCGTCGTTCTGCTCATATTCCGGGCAGAGGTGGTATTGCAGCTCCACGCCCTCCGGCTTCAGCTTGGAAAAGATTTTCTCCATCTCCGTGAGCCGCGGCTGGGAACGGTTGGAACAGATGATCCGCCCCGGATAGTTGCCCGCAAATTCCTCGCGCATGAGGAACGCGCCCATGGAAATGGCGCTGCCGCCCGCGCCGATCACATAGAAATCGCCGCCGTGATCCTTCCACCAGTTCTTGGGGACAAAGTCGTTTAAGGCATAGCCGCTGGAAATCGGGTCCTTGGCATGGCCGCAGAGCTTGCCGTCCTTTTTGGAAATCGAGGACAGCTCGCCAAACATCAGGGCATAGGGATCGAGATACTCGAACATATCGCTGCATGCCTTATAGAGGTCGAGCTTATGGGTGGTGACAAGAGCGCCATAGGAAAGCTCGTCATGCTTGATAAAGTCGACGACCTTGCGGTAAACTTCCGGCTCCGCGTGGATCTCAATATCGATGCCCTTGATCACGGCATCCGGAATTCCCATTGCCTTTGCCCATTCGGGGAACACCTTCATGATGGAGGAACTTCCCGTGGTAACGCCGATAAAATAGATCGTCGGCTGTGTTGCCTTTTCAAAATTGAACATAGTCCTTTTCTCCTTTACTTTCTATTTTTAAACCGCTTGTATCGCAATGGCACGGGCGGCGTTTTCCACCATCACATGCCGCAAAATTTCTTTTCCAACACCGGCCTGCTCCAGCATCCCGGAAAAATGCTTCAAAATAAAATCCAGCCCCATGGGCGCGCCATAGCTGGCCAGGCGCTCGTTGGTCGTGTCCAGAGAAAACAACAGCTGATCTTGATACCCAGCCTCCAGCATCCCCTGAATGAGCGCAATTTCCTGCTCATTGCTCACATATTTCAGTCGGTTGATCGTATCATATTCCAGATAGGCTCCCGCCGCCGCCAGTTCCCTATGATATCCCAGGTCATGGCGCGTCCGATCCAGATGGCAGGCCAGCAGCCGGTTGGCGGGAATCCCCGCGTCCTCAAAAAATCGAAGTACTTCAAAAGCATCCGAATTTTTTTCAAAATGGGCTAAAATGCTGACACCTGTGGCCTTGACCGTGGCTGCTGCCGCATGAAACAACTTTTCATAGGTAGCGTCTCTGTGCAGGCCGCCCTCATCCACGGCCACCTTCAAAATCCCCGCTTTTTCCGGCAGGCGTCGCTCACCATCCATCTGCGAGCTCAGCATTCCCTCTTCGATCTCCCGGATGAAACGGTCCGCCAGCTGCTCCTCACTTTCCCGGAACAGAAAGCTGTCGTCGTAATAAAACACTGTCTTATGAAAACCGGCGCTGGCAATCAGATGAAGGCCGGTCGCCTTTGCCGCACGAACCATCCGCTCCGCCATGCGCCCGCCGCCGCCCGGCTGGGCGTCCACCAAGGCACTTCCCCCGGCGTTTTTATAGAGAAACAGCTCGGCTTGGGATTTTTCATAATCGTCCATTAAAAGGGCTTTATGAAGCTCAAAAGATCTTCCCTTTTCCAAAAACACATGCTCATGGCACTGGCACCATCCCAGATCTGCGGGTGCAATATCGCCAAGAACCGTCCGCACCATGCCTTCCATTGCCATTCCAGTTTCCCCTCCTGCCGTCTGCTTTTTTATATCATGGATCTGTTGTTAGTAATCTTATGACTTATTATAACAAGCATATGGCAAAAATGCAATATGTGTTGTGTGAAATAAATATAAATTTCGCCTAAAAATTTTGCAACAAATGCCACTTTTGCCCCGCACATAGAGAAAGAAACATTTTCCCTGATTCCATTGTATTCCTCCCTCTGCCGCGGTTTTTGCGGGAATCTGAATTCTTTTAGCCTACGGATTCATTTTATAATAAATCCTTGACAGCCGCCATCCGGGCGGATACCATGAGGATGATGTATAAACCGCTGCCTCGATGGCATGTATAAGGAGTCTTTCTATGAAAAAAAATTGCAAAAGAATCGCTTGTTTGGCCTCTCTCTTCCTGCTCTTCGCCCTTTTGGCGGGATGCGCGCCGTCCAATGACGCTTCCCCTGCTTATGAGCGGGGAACCTGGAACAACGGCGTCTATAAAAATACGTTTTTTGGCATCCAGCTGACGCTGCCGGAGGATTGGAAAGCGGATACGGATGAGGAGCTGGCGGAACGCATGGGAGTCGCGATGGATACGGTGGCCCAGGGCATAGGCGCAGATGCCAGCAGCCTGAAACAGCGGGTTTCCTATGAATTTTTCGTCTATAACGAAAAAACGCTCTCCAATATTTCTTTCAATGTAGAGAAACTCTCCTCCTCCCTGTCGGAGGAAGAGTATCTCTCCGCCGTAAAGCTCCAGCTGGAAAAGATGGAAAACATCCAGGTCACCTTTGGCGAAGAAACCAGCGTTTCCATCGGCGGGCAGGAGTGGCTCTGCCATTCCATGACGGCAGTCTCCCAGGGAAACACGGTTGAACAGAAAACCTATCTGCTGAGCAAGGATACATATATGGCCTGTCTGACGGCCTCCTATACTCCCGGGAACAGCGCAGATATTGAGGCCCTGGTTTCCGGCATAACCCCTCTTTCCTGATCTCGGGGCAAGCAAAAAACAGGAGCTATATAGCTCCTGTTTTTTATCTGCCTATTTTTCCACACTTACGACCTCAATTTCCAATCCCTCGCTCCGCAGCTCCTCCACAATGCGCTCGTCGGCCCGGTCGTCCGTATACAGAACGTCCACCTCCGATAAGTCCGCAAATTTGATAAACGCGGCTTTTCCCAGCTTTGTATGATCGGCCAGAAGGATCACGTCGTCCCCGATATGCACCATTTCCTCCTTGAGCTTGGCCTGGTCCATATTGGGAGAGGTGACTCCCTTTCCCGCTGCGACACCGTTGGTGGAGAGAAACACCCGGTCTACGTTCAAGCCCTGAAGGGCCGTGATGGTCATGGGGCCGGAGGTATAGAACAGGTCCCGGCGCAGAATGCCGCCCATGAGAATGATGGTCGCCTGGGAGTTCCGTTCCAGAAAAGTCGCCACCTGCAAATCATAGGTGACAACCGTCAGGTTCTGCACATGGGTCAGGTGCTTGGCCAGCTCCAGGGTGGTGGTGCCGCTGTCGATGGCAACCGTGTCCCCATCCTGCACCATGGCCGCCGCCGCCTCGGCAATCGCCCGCTTTTCATCGATGCGCTCCACCAGCTTTTCATAGAACGTCGGTTCATAATTGGTCTTTCGGTTGCTGATGGCCCCGCCATGGGTCCGCTTCAAAAGCCCGGCAAATTCCAGCTCCCGCAAATCGTTGCGGACGGTCGCCGGGGATACTTTAAATTCATCGCAGAGCTGCGCCACTGTGGTCTTTACCTGCTTGTTGACCAGCTCCACAATCAGATGCTTGCGTTCCTCCGCGAATACGCTTTCCTCATTTCCTCTGCTCAAATCAATGGCTCCTCCGATTCCTTTTTTTCCTGCATTGTGTCGTCGAATCCATCTTCCCTTTCCCTCTTTGCCGCATGGGCTAAACCAGTTTCGCTCCCATCTCTTTAAGTTCCAGGAGCGTCTTTTCATGGGCATCGCGGTCAATATAGGCCAAACCCTTTTCGAGTAAAATCACTTCAAATCCATTCTTCAATAAATCTATCACGGTATTTTTCACGCAGTATTCCGTGGCAATCCCGCTCACGACGACCCGGCGGGTCAGGTTATATTTCAGCGCGCCATAGAATTCGTTTTGGGCGTTGAAGCCGGAATATTCCTCCCGCATGGGGTCGGTTCCCTTGCAAAAGACATTATAGCGCACAAGAGGCGTGTTGATGGTTTTATGGATCTGATAAAACGCCTCCGGCCATGTGCTGTCCTCTGTCCCCTGAACAGCATGGGCCGACCACTCGCCGCCGTTTTCCTTGAAAGAGCAGTGCTCCGCCGGATGGCAGTCGCCCACATAGAGCACCCGCATTTCCGGGTGGGCGTCCATATAGCCGCAGGTATAGGCCACGGCCTCCTCCGCACCCTGGCAGGCCATGCTTCCGTCCACAAAGGCGTGAATCATATCCACCACCACATGGGTAGTGTCCTCGGCTTTACCCTTCCACCAGGTGTTCATGGGGGAGGCGGGCATATGCCGCTTGTGCTCCGCGCGCTCATAAAGGGACACGATGCGCTGCATCTTCTCCTTATCGATCAGGTTACCCTGCAGATAGAGAGCCAGTTCCTCATAGCGGATGCCCAGTTCCTCCTCGTCCGAAGAGGAAATGCCGAGCCCCGCCGCCGGTGCTTTTTTCATGACGCATTCCGGCGCGCCATACCGCGCGGCGATGGCATAGATATCCGGCTTGATGAGGCCATCCAGCGGGTTGAAATCGCTGCCGCCGTCGCCATATTTTGTGAAATACCCCGTCACATTTTCGGTGGCATGGTCGGTGCCTATCACCAGCAGATTTTTCGCCAGGGCATATTGCTCCACCATCCGCAGCCGTGCCTGGGTGTTGCCCAGCGCATAGCGGTTCTCCGGATCATAAAAGGGGCAGGAGGAGATATCCGCGAGCACGCCGGCATAGGCGTTTTCGATGGAGACGGTGGCCGCCTCGATATTGTCAAACCGGGCCAGAAGCGCATCCCGGCACTGGATGGAATCCGCCATATCCGCCTGCTCGCCGTTGGGAAGCAGCAGCAGATAGAGAACACCACTGATCTCCTTCACCGCATCCGCCGCCAGGGCCGCCGCAGCGAAGCTGTCGATCCCGCCGGACAATCCCAGCATATATCCCCGAAGCCCTGTATTTTTCAGGTATTCCCGGATCGCCGCCTTGATTTCCTCTATCTTCTTGTCCAGGTATTCCTCCTGAGTCTGGCAATCCCGCCGGAAATCCAGCGGCAGAGCGTTTAAAATCTCTCTTTGCTTCATTTTCATATCTCTCTTCACTCCATTCCCAGGCATTCTTCCTATACACTTCTCTATTATATCCTTTTTTTGGGGAAAATCCAGTATTGACAAAGTTTTTTTCTGCGGGCATAATAAATAATAGAAAAATACGGATATTTTCGACGAAATATCCCAATCATAATCCGTCCCCGCTGATGTTGGCAGAGAAAAAGAGAAACATACATCGCTTTTGTTGATGTATGTTTTTTGTTTGTCCGGCCAGCGGGACGGGCCAGCGAGGAAAGGAGCCGTTTTTATGGTTGACGTCGCCATCATCGGACTCGGGATCACCGGGGCCGCCTGCGCCCGGGAGCTGTCCCGCTATCATCTGCGCGTTTTGGGCCTGGAAGCGCAAAACGACTTTGCCGCCGGTGCCACCCGCGCCAACAGTGGCATTGTGCATGCCGGCTATGACGCGAAGCCGGGAACAAACAAAGCAAAATACAACGTCCGCGGCAATGCCCTCTATCCCCTTTGGGCAAGGGAGCTGGAATTTCCCTTTATCCAAAATGGCTCTCTTATCGTCTGCCATGATGACGGGGATCTTCCCGGCCTTCAGGCTCTCTATGACCGGGGAGTGCAGAACGGCGTCCCGGACATGGAGCTTTTGGATGAAAATGCTCTTCATTCTCTGGAACCAAATCTTTCACCGGCCTGCAGGGGCGCGCTCTATGCCAAAACCGGCGGCATTACCTGTCCCTATGAGTTCTGCATTGCCTGCGGCGAAAATGCCCGGGAAAACGGCGCGGAATTTATCTTTAACGCACCCGTCACCCAGATCCGCCGGGAGGACGGCGGCTTTGCCATAACGGCAGGCGAAAAGATATACCATGCCCGGACAATCCTTAACGCCGCCGGACTGTATTCCGACGCCATTCATAATCTGCTGAGCCGGGTTCCTTACCGCATCCAGCCCCGCCGGGGTGAATATCAGCTGATGGACAATGCCGCCGGGGCTTTTTTCACCCGGACAATTTTCACCCTCCCCACCCCCATGGGCAAGGGAGTGCTCATCAGTCCCACTGTGGATGGAAACCTCTATCTCGGCCCCACTTCCCTGGACAGCACTGACAAGGAGGATACCTCTACCACTGCCGAAGGCCGGGCTTTTATCTTGAAAAAGGCGGCGGAGAGCTGGGATAATTTCCCCAAAAACCGCTTTATCACCGGCTTCACCGGGCTGCGCGCCCATCTGATTGAGGGAGGAGACGATTTTATCGTCGGCTCGGCGCCGGATGTTCCCGGGCTGTTTGACGCCGTGGGCATTGAGTCCCCCGGCCTGACCTCCGCGCCCGCCATTGCGGAAGACCTTTCCCGGCAGATCGCGGCTTACTGCGGAGCGAAAAAAAAGGACAATTTTCAGCCTCATCGCCCGGCGATCCGTTCCTTCCGCACCATGACGAATGAACAGCGCCGCCAGGCCATTGCGGAGAATCCTCTCTATGGCCATATTATCTGCCGCTGCGAGCAGGTTTCCGAGGCCGAAGTATTAGAAGCCATCCGCCGGGGAGCGCGAACGGTGGACGGCGTGAAACGCCGCACCCGTGCCGGTATGGGGAAATGCCAGGGCGGTTTCTGCGGCCCGGTCATTCTAGAAATCCTGGCCCGGGAGCTGGGATGCGATCCCACGGAAATTCTCAAAGATGCTCCGGGCTCCAACATTCTCGTTGGGCCCATTCGATAAGGAGAACGCTATGCTGCATTATGATGTTGCCGTCATTGGCGGCGGTCCTTCGGGAATGGCGGCGGCCCTTGCCGCCTCTAAAGAAGGCGCCTCCGTCCTGCTTTTGGAAACCGAGCCCCGGCTGGGGGGCATTTTGAACCAGTGTATCCATAACGGGTTTGGGCTGCATATTTTCAAAGAGGAACTGACCGGCCCGGAATATGCGCATCGGTTCATCCGCCAGATCCAAGATTCCCCGGTGGAAGTGCTGCTGAACACGCTGGTTTTGGATGTATCCCCCGGCCGCCAGGTGCTTGCCGTCAGCAAAGAGCGGGGGCTTTTGGAGATTCAAGCCGGCGCTGTCGTCTTTTCCACGGGCTGCCGGGAGCGCCCCCGCGGGGCCATCGGCATTCCGGGCACCCGTCCGGCCGGCGTCATTACGGCGGGCGCCGCCCAAAAATATGTGAATATCGACGGCTATCTGCCCGGCCGGGAGTGCGTTATCCTGGGCTCGGGGGATATCGGCCTCATCATGGCCCGGCGCATGACGCTAGAGGGGGCCAAAGTGAAAGCGGTCGTCGAGCTTATGCCCTATAGCAGCGGCCTGGCCCGGAACATCAAGCAATGCCTGGACGATTTCGGCATCCCCCTGCTGCTCTCCCATACGGTCGTGGAAATTCACGGGAAGAACCGTGTGGATGCCGTCACCATCGCAAAAGTAGATGATAATCTGTCCCCCATTCCAGGAACCGAGGAGATCATCCCCTGCGACACGCTGCTTCTCTCCGTGGGCCTGATCCCCACCGTCGAGCTGGCCACCAAGGCCGGAGCAGAACTGGCGGGCAGCCAGGTTCGGGTAGATCAGCATTTCTCCACCTCCCACCCCGGCCTGTTCATCTGCGGCAATACGCTGCATGTCCATGACCTGGTGGACTATGTCACGGAGGAAAGCACGGTGGCCGGGCAGTTTGCGGCGGCCTATGCCAAGGGGGCGCGCCCGGCAGACGGCAGGGAAATTCCCATTCAGCCGGGAGAGGGAATTACCTACACGGTTCCCCAGCGCCTTACGGGCGAATCCTTCCGCGAAAATATCACCCTTCGCTTCCGCACCCGCCGGGTATATAAACAGGCCCGCCTGGTGCTTTCCAGCGGCGGAAAAACCATCGCCTCCTTCAAACGCCCGGTCATGGCGCCGGGAGAGATGCAGACGCTGGTATTGAAGCCCGAACTTTTGAACAGTCTGGGAGAAAGCCTCTCCCTTCATGTGGAGGAATAGATTATGCAGGAACTCATATGTATCCGCTGCCCCATGGGATGCAAATTGCAGGCAGAGCTGATAGACGACACGCTGTTCGTCACCGGCAATACCTGCCGGCGCGGCGAGGAATATGCCCGGGAGGAACTAACCTGCCCCAGGCGCATTGTCACCTGCTCGGTGAAAGTCCAGGGAGCCAGCGAGCCTTTGTCTGTCAAAACCGAGAGCGGCGTTCCCAAGGATATGGTTTTCGAGTGCGTCGCGGCCATCAAAGCTCTCTGCCTCCATGCACCCATCGCCATCGGTACGATCGTGGCGGAAAATATCTGCGGAACCGGGGTTTGCGTAAAGGCAACAAAGTCGGTATAATACCCTTGAGGTGGTTTTTTTGAAGGAAATTTTGCAATCCAGCCCGGTCATCGCCGCAGTAAAGGACACCCGCAGCTTAGAGGCGGCCTGTCTCTCCCCGGCGAAGGTGGTTTTCTTGCTCTCCGGCAGCATTATCGATCTGCCGGATAAGGTGCAGCAGATCAAGCGGGCCGGCAAGCGGGTATTTGTCCATGTGGATCTCGTGGATGGACTAAAGCCGGATAAACAGGGGATCCTCTATATGTCCAGAACCGTGCGCCCCCATGGCATCATCTCCACCCGCCCCGCCACCATCAAGCTGGCGGCCGACTGCGGCCTGCAGGGTGTGCTTCGCATCTTTATGATTGACGCCAGTGCCTTTCACACTGGCGTGCAGGGGATTTCCGCCTGTCATCCGGCGTTGGTTGAAGTCATGCCCGGTCTGCTGCCCGGCATCATCGCCAAACTGCGGCAGCGTGTTTTGGTTCCCATCGTCGCCGGCGGCATGATTGAGGAAAGCGCCCAGGCCCTGGCGGCCCTGAAAAGCGGCGCCGTCGCCATTTCCACCAGCCGGGAAGCCCTCTGGTATGGCCTCACGGAAAAATAGAAGAAAATATGACTTTGGCCCGTTTACGACGCAGTTTTTTATTTCTTGCCTTTTCCTTTTCGGAAAGGGCTTTTTTCAACGAAAAAGAGACGGCCTCCGGGCCGTCTCTTTCTTTTATCCCTTTCAGATTTCCAAGACGCTCACTGCGTCTGTAATGTTCTTCTCCATAGCCTCTTTTCCGTATTTATCGACAGCCGCCCGGTCCTTGGGGCCGTGAGTCAGGCAGGCCGCCCCGCCGATGCAGCCGTCAACGCAGGCCATGCCTTCAATGAAATTCTCCTTCAGCACACCTTTGTTGGCCTTCAAAAGAGCCGTGCGGCATTCCTGAATCCCGCTGCAGGACACGGCGTTCAGCTTGAACTGTTCCTCCGTGATGCCCTGTTCTTTGAGCGCCTGGGCCACCGCGTCTGTCAGGCCGCCGCTCCGGGCAAAGATCCGGCCATAATACGACGCGTTGTCCAAAACCTCCTCCGGCAGCTCGCCCAGAGGGATTTCCCGGCTGTCGAACAGCGCCTGCAATTCCTCAAAAGTAATGACGTTATCGATATAATCCTTCACGCTGTCCTTTTGAATTTCGGCCTTTTTCGCCGTGCAGGGCCCAATGAACACGATCTTGCAGCCCGGGTGCATCTCCTTGATATATTTCCCGATGGTCGCCATCGGCGAAAGGTTATGGGAGATCTTATCCACCAGCTTGGGGAACTGCGTTTCAATATAGCGCACAAACGCCGGGCAGCAGGAACTCGTCAAAAATCCCTTTTCCGCCAGCTCCGCCGCTTCTTTATAGGCCACCATATCCGCGCCCAGCGCGGCTTCCACGACGCTGTAGAACCCCAGCTTCTTGATGCCCGAAACCACCTGCCCCATGGGGACGTTAAACTGGCCGGAAATCGAGGGGGCTACTACGGCAAATACCTGGTATTTTGTGTTATTTTCCGAACCCCGGAGGATTTTGATGGTATCCAGAATAAAGGATTTATCCATCATCGCGCCAAAGGGGCATTGGTATACGCACGCCCCGCAGGCGATACATTTTTCATCGTTGATTTTCGCCTTTTTATCCGCATCCATGGAGATCGCCTTGACCTTACATGCGTTTTCGCACGGACGCAGGGATTTGCGGATGGCGGAATATGGGCAGGATTTGACACATTTTTCGCAGAGCACACATTTATCATGGTCGATCACAGCCCGGTGATTGACGATGGAGATCGCCCCCTTGGGGCAGTTGTTCATGCAGTGGTGTGCCACGCAGCCGCGGCATGCCTCGGTCACGCTGATCTGCGTAATGGGGCATTCGTCGCAGGCGGTTTTCAGCACCTCAATGACGTTTTTGATCCGGCGGTCGCCGCCCATCGCCAGGCGCACCCGCTCGCTGATGATGGCCCGCTCCTTATAGATGCAGCAACGCAGCGTGGCGTTCGGCCCCGGCATGATGCGCTCCGGGATCTCATAGATCTCATCCTGCAGCCTGTCTTCATAAGCCAAGGTTGCAACCTCTTTTAAGACCTTATATTTCAGTTCCTGCACACTGGTATCAAATAGCATGTTGTTTCCCCTCTACTCTTTTTTCTTTCTAAAACGGACAGGCCTCCTGGCCAACGTTCTTACTCTATCATGTTTATTATAATTTTCCCAGGAACTTGTGTCAATGAAAATGCGCCATATTTCCTTTTATTGCTTTTTAATACGGCTTTTTTCTCCTTTTTACAGCCCTCATAAAAAAAGCGGGATACTATCCCGCTTTTCTCCCTCATTTTTTGAAAATCCCCCGGCCCTTTTTGTGCTCCCGGGTGTTGGGCATGCCCTCCATCTCCAAAATCAGCTCCTTCTGCCGTTCTGTGAGCTTGCGCGGCACCACCACGTTCATCTTCACATAGAGATCGCCATGCCGATCCTGCCGCAGGTATTTGATGCCCTTGTCCCGCAGGCGGAACACAGTTCCCGGCTGCGTTCCGCTGGGAATGGTATATTTCACCTTGCCGTCCAGTGTCGGCACCTCCAGCTCGCAGCCCAGCGCCGCCTGGCCAAAGCTGATGGGCATATCCATATAGAGATTGACGCCGTCGCGCTTAAATGTCTTGTGGGGCTTCACGGTAATATATACATGCACATCCCCGCTGGGGCCGCCCTTCTGCCCGGCGTCGCCCTGGCCGGTGAGGGTGATGATCTGGCCGTCGTCGATGCCGGCCGGAATATTGACGCTGATGGTCCGGGTTCGCAGTACACGCCCCGTGCCCCGGCAATGATCGCAGGGATCCTCCACAATATGCCCTTCCCCATGGCAGGTGGGACATGTGGTGACGTTCATCACGCTTCCAAACAGACTTTGCTGCTGCCGCCGGATCTGGCCGCTGCCGCCGCAGGTGGGGCAGGTTTTCGTGCTGCTTCCCGGCTTTGCGCCGCTGCCGCCGCAGGTTTCGCAGTTTTCCTGCCGGGAAATGCTGATATCCCGCTTGACGCCAAAGGCCGCCTCCTCAAAGGAGATCTTGACGCTCACATCCACGTCGCCGCCCCGCATGGGGCCGTTTCTCTGGGCTGTCCGGCCGCCGCCGAAAAAGCTGTCGAAAATATCTCCAAAGCCGCCAAAGCCCTCGAAACCGCCAAAGCCGCCGCCATATCCCGCGCCTCCGGCGCTGCCGTCAAAGGCCGCCGAGCCGAACTGGTCATACTGCGCCCGTTTTTTATCGTCTGAAAGCACCTGGTATGCTTCGTTTACCTCTTTGAATTTCTGCGCGGCGCTCTCATCATCCTTGTTCATATCCGGATGATATTTTTTCGCCAGCTGCCGGTATGCTTTTTTTATTTCGTCGCTACTGGCGCTTTTGTCTACGCCCAGCGTCGCGTAATAGTCTTTTTCTGCCAAATGCCTCTACCGCCTTTTTCTTTTTTCCCCTGCCCAAAAAGCTCCATAACCCCGAACAAAGAAGGCAGAAAATCCGCCTTCTTTGCTGCGAGTGCTATGCTTTTTATTTTCGCCTTATTTCTTATCCTTATCGTCGTCCACGACTTCATAATCGGCATCCACCACGTTGTCGTCATGGGGCGCCTGCTGGCCCGCGTCCGCTCCGGGTGCACCCTGCGCGCCGGCCTGCTGGCCTGCCGTCTGCTGATAAGCCTTGCCGAACACTTCATAGGAAACCGAAGTCAGAGACTCAGTGGCCTTCTTGATCATATCGTTATCGTCTCCGGCCAGGGCTTTTTTCAGATCCTCCACCTTTTCCTCGATGGCCTTCTTGTCAGCCTCGGAAATCTTGTCGCCTAGATCCTTGACCGTCTTTTCAGTCTGATATACCAGGGAGTCGGCGTTATTGCGAATTTCAATGCCTTCCTTGCGCTTCTTATCCTCTTCTGCATACCGCTCCGCATCCTTCACGGCCTTGTCGATATCTGCATCCGAAAGGTTGGTGGAAGCCGTAATGGTGATATTCTGTTCGTTGCCCGTGCCCAGATCCTTGGCGGAAACATGCACGATGCCGTTGGCGTCGATATCAAAAGTAACTTCAATCTGCGGCACACCGCGGGGAGCCGCCGGAATGCCTGTCAGCGTGAAACGGCCCAGCGTCTTGTTGTCCGCCGCCATTTCCCGTTCGCCCTGGAGCACATGAATTTCCACACTGGTCTGCCCATCCGCCGCCGTCGAGAATACCTGGCTCTTTTTCGCGGGGATGGTAGTATTGCGCTCAATCAGCCGCGTGCATACGCCGCCCAGCGTCTCAATGCCAAGAGACAGAGGCGTAACATCCAACAGCAGCACATCCTTGACTTCACCGCCCAGAACGCCTGCCTGAATGGCCGCGCCCAGAGCCACGCATTCATCCGGGTTGATGCCCTTATAGGGTTCCTTGCCCGTGATGCGCTTTACCATCTCCTGCACGGCGGGAATCCGGGAGGAACCGCCCACCAGGATTACCTTGTCGATATCGCTGGCCTTCAGGCCCGCATCCTGCAGCGCCTTAGTCGTCGGGCCTTCGGTCATCTTCACCAGATCTTCGGTCAGGTGATCAAACTGCGCCCGGGTCAGGTTCATATCCAGATGCTTGGGACCCGAGGCGTCCATGGTGATGAAGGGCAGATTGATGTTGGCCTGCATTACGCCGGAAAGCTCAATCTTGGCCTTTTCCGCCGCTTCCTTCAGCCGCTGCATCGCCGCCTTATCCTGGGAAAGGTCAATACCGTCGGATTTTTTGTATTCGCTTACCAGCCAGTTGACAATGCGGTCGTCGAAATCGTCGCCGCCCAGACGGTTATTGCCGTTGGTCGCCAGCACTTCGATGACGCCGTCGCCGATTTCCAGAAGCGAAACGTCGAAGGTGCCGCCGCCCAGGTCATATACCAGAATCTTCTGGCTGTTTTCCTTATCCAGCCCATAGGAAAGGGCCGCTGCCGTCGGCTCGTTGACGATCCGCAGCACCTCCAGACCCGCGATCTTGCCGGCATCCTTAGTGGCCTGCCGCTGGGAATCCGAGAAGTAGGCCGGAACCGTAATGACCGCCTGGGTCACAGGCTCGCCCAGATAGCTCTCGGCATCTGCCTTCAATTTTGCCAGGATCATGGCGGAAATTTCCTGGGGCGTATATTCCTTATCGTCGATCTTCACTTTGCGGTCGGTGCCCATATCCCGCTTGATGGAAGCGATGGTGCGCTCGTGGTTTGTCACCAGCTGCCGTTTTGCGATCTGGCCCACCAGACGCTCGCCGTTTTTGGAGAATGCCACGACCGATGCCGTCGTCCGGGCGCCCTCTGCGTTGGGAATTACTACCGGCTCGCCGCCTTCCATAACGGCTACGCAGCTGTTTGTCGTTCCAAGGTCAATACCAATTACTTTGCTCATGCTCTGTTCCTCCTGTTTTCTATCCTTAAATATTAAAATTTCAGTTGGTTACTTTCACCATGCTGTGGCGCAGAACCCGGTCTTTTGTCTTATAGCCCTTCATCAGCACTTCTTTTACGATGCCGCTTTCCTGGCCTTCCTCGGCCTCCTCCTGCATCACTGCGTTATGCAGGTTTGGGTCAAACTCCTTGCCCAGAGCTTCGATTTCCTCCACTCCCAGCTTCTCTAAAACCTCGCGCAGCTGTTTTTCCACCATTTCCACGCCGGTTTTAATGGCCTTTGCGCTCTCTTCGTTCACTTCCACCTGCAATGCGCGCTCCAGGTTATCCAGCACCGGCAGAATCAGCAGGGCGGTTTCCATCTGCCCATCCGCAAATGCCCGGGATACCGCGGCAGCGTTGCGCTTCTTATAGTTCTCAAAATCCGCCCGCTCCCGGATGAGGGCATTCAAATATTCATCCCTCTCGGCAGCCGCTTTTCCAGCTTCCTGTGGAACCGCTTCCTTCGTTTCTTCTCCCGCTCCGGCCTCTGCCTCCGCATCCTGTGCCGCCTCTGCCTGGGTTTCTTCCTTTATCGTCTCTGCTTTTTCTGCTGCTTCCTTTTTCTTTTTTGCCATCTCACTTCTCCTCTATTTTCTGTTTGTATCCATATTTAAACAATATTGCAGTATCTCATTCATACTGGCGCCTACGCAGCTCATGATGGAGAGCACTTTGCCATAGTTCATGCGGGTCGGCCCAATAACGCCGAAAGACCCGATCTTTTTATCTCCGACTTTATATGTCGCCGTCACCACGCTCATATCTTTCAGCTCGTCAATTTCGTTTTCCTTGCCAATCTTGATGGTAAACTCCATATCCGTCGCTCGGGTGAGCATGTCATACAACTGATCCTTGGTTTCCAGAAGCTGCAAAAAGTTCTGAGCCTTGCTCACATCCCGGTATTCCGGATGATTGAAAATGTTCTTGGTCCCCCCCAGGACGACCTCTTTTCCCGCCCGGGGCGCAATATTTTTGCGGACGGCATCCAACATGCTGTTCAAAAAGAGGCGGTGCCCCTCGATGTCTCCCGGAATTGTGCTGCGCACAGCCTCCACAGCCTCCGACAGCCGCAGGTTGCTCACTTTATCTGTCAGCAGGTTGGAGATCATCTCCAGATAGGCGTTATCCATATCCTCCGCAATATCGATCATCACATCCTTCACCATGCCCGTGCTGAACACAAACAGCATGATGGCCTTCTGGTCAGAAATACGGACGATCTGGATCCGCTTGAGCTCAATTTTGGAAAGCTGCGGCGCCAGCACTAAGGACGTCATATGCGTCACATCCGAAAGTACCTTGGCGGTCGTTTCAATGACGCTCTCGATCTCTCCCATCCGAGAGCTGAAATATTGGCGGATCAGCTGGATCTCCTCATCCTGCAGGCTGCTCACCCGCATCAGCGTATCCACATACAGCCGGTATGCTTTATCCGAGGGAAGCCGCCCGGCGGAGGTATGGGGCTGCTCCAGATATCCCTCTTCCTCCAGGTCCGCCATCTCGTTGCGGATGGTGGCAGAGCTATAGGGGAGGTCCGGCCGTTTTGCCAGCGTCCGCGATCCGACGGGGATTCCGGTCAAAATATAGTCGTCGATAATCGCATGCAGAATCAATAACTGCCGCGGCGTCACGTTCATTCTCCCAACTCCTTCCGCAAATTTGTTAGCACTCTTTCTTATTGAGTGCTAACACCATGTCTTAAAAATAGCACTATTTCCCATGGAAGTCAATAGGCTATTTGTTACGAAAGCATGAATTCCCGCTTTCTTTATCATATCTTTTCGGCGGCTGCGCCTTCGCTTTTTCTCATCCTAATTATACCCGGTTACAGCTGTTTAAAACCGCTGAAAAACAAAAAATGGCTATGGCTTCCCCGCTTTTTCATCCTCAGGCAAATTCATCAAATGCGATTTTCCGTTTTACCCGCGCTATATGCAGTCTTTTCCATCATTTTTTGAATCTGTGCTGTCATATAAGATCGAGAGGCCTTTGTATCTGCCGCCGGGTTTAAGCGTCTGTCCAAAATAGGGCTCTCGCCATATCATAGCTTTCCTTGGGATGGGGATGCGCCATTACGCCGTTCAGCCCGATATCACATTCCTTCCCCAGCCGCTTCGCATTTCTTTCCCGCTTCATGCAGACACTCCCGGCAAAGCGTTCAAGGCCATGATTCATGGCCAAAGCACGAGCCGCCCAAATCTTCCTTCAGGTTTCCGGCAATTTTTCCGGATACTGCTCATCATCGTGCATATCCCGCTCTTTTATTCGCCGTTTCCTTTAAAGCATCCACAAAAAAATAGCGCCCCCCCCCCGAGAAAGCAATGCCGGTTTCCCGACCCTCCTCAAAAGGGCGCGCTGTTTCTTTGCCATTATATACTGCCGACCAGGTCCAAAACCACGCCGTCCTGCAAATCCAAGCCCCGGTTTGTCAAAACGATCCGGCCCTCTTGCCGCGTGAGCAGGCCGCCTAGCTCCAACCGGCTGACGCAGTCCATAAACTTCCTGCCCTGGGGCAGCCCTGCCAGCTCCATTCCTCGGGTGAGGCGGGTTTCCAGCATGATCTTTTCAAAGATCCGGTCGTATTCGCTCCGCTTCACATAGGTGATCCGCCCGGTTCCCCTTTTGGTCATCCCCTCAATATAGCTGTCCAGCCGGTCCTCATTGGAAAACCGCGCTCCCTGATAGCAGGAATGGGCCGCTGCACCCAGGCCGACATAGTCCTTAAGCGTCCAGTATTTGATGTTATGGGCGCACTCCCGCCCAGGTTTGGCAAAATTCGAAATTTCATAGCGGGCAAAGCCGGCCCTCTCCAAAATGGCCCGGATGCCATGGAACATGGCCCGATCCAGCTCCTCGTCCGGCTGCTTCATGCCATACATCGGGGTTCCCTTTTCCAGCTTCAGGGCATAGGCCGAAATATGCGAAAGCGGCAGCGCTGCCACCGTCCGCGCTGTTTCCTCCGCCTGGGCGAGCGTCTGCCCCGGCAGGGCATACATGATATCCGCGCTGATATTGGAAAATCCCGCAGCCTGGGCCGCTTCCAGAGCCCTCAGAAAATCGGCATAGGTATGAATCCGCCCAATGCGCTCCAGCAGCTCCGGCTGCACGGCCTGAAGCCCTAGGCTCAGGCGGTTTGCGCCCAGGGCGGCATATTCCCGCGCCTTCTGCGGCGTCAGGGAATTGGGGTTGGCTTCGATGGTGAATTCCGCTCCCGGCGCAATCCCAATCGAGCGGGCCACTCCCTCCACCAGCCGGCGCATCTCCCCTTCCGGAAGAAAGGAAGGGGTTCCGCCGCCGATGAACACGCTGTCCGCCGTCTCGCCCGCATAGTTTTCCGCCTCGCGGATGACCGCGTCAATGTAATCCCCCATCCGTTCCTGCCGGTTTGGATAGGATACAAAATCGCAGTACCCGCACTTTTTCTCGCAGAACGGAATGTGAATATAGAGTCCAATCATGGTTTAGTCCAGCTTCAGCACGCTCATAAAGGCTTCGGAGGGCACCTCTACGCTCCCCACCTGGCGCATCCGCTTCTTTCCTTCCTTCTGCTTTTCCAGCAGCTTTTTCTTCCGGGAGATATCGCCGCCATAGCATTTGGCCAGAACGTCCTTGCGCATGGCTTTGACGGTTTCCCGGGCGATGATCTTTCCGCCGATGGCTGCCTGAATGGGCACCTCAAACATCTGCCGCGGGATGACCTCCTTGAGCTTCTCGGCAATGCTGCGGCCCCGGGCATAGGCCCGGTCCTTATGGACTATGAGGGCGAGGGCGTCGCAGATATCGCCGTTGAGCATGATATCCAGCTTGACCAGTTCGCTTCGCTGATAGCCCTTTAGTTCATAGTCCATGGAAGCATAGCCCCGGGTTTTGGATTTCAGAAGATCGAAGAAATCATAGATGATCTCATTGAGCGGAATGTCATAGTGCAATACCACCCGATTTGCCTCCATATATTCCATGTTGCGGAAATTCCCCCGCTTTTCCTGGCAGATTTCCATGACCGCCCCCACATAGTCGTTGGGCGTCATAACCGAAACGTCCGCCACCGGCTCTTCCATATATTCGATGAGAGCCGCTTCGGGCAGGTTGGAGGGATTATCCACCATCAGCATTTCCCCGTTTGTCTTAACCACCTTATAGCTCACGCTAGGCGCCGTGGTCACCAGATCCAGGTCAAATTCCCGCTCCAGCCGCTCCTGAATGATCTCCATATGGAGAAGTCCCAAAAAGCCGCAGCGGAACCCAAAGCCCAGGGCTACGGATGTTTCGGCCTCAAAGAGCAGGGAGGCGTCGTTCAGGGAGAGCTTTTCCAGCGCATCCTTCAAATCGTCATACTGCGCCCCGTCTGCCGGATAGATGCCGCAGAACACCATGGGCGTGACCTTTTTATAGCCGGGCAGCGGCTCTGCCGCCGGACGGCCTGCCAGGGTTACCGTATCGCCCACCCGCGTGTCCGCCACGTTTTTAATGCTGGCGGCAATATAGCCCACATCTCCCGCTTTCAGTTCCTTCACCGGGCAGAAGGACGGCAAAAACACGCCGGTTTCCGTCACCTCGTAGTTCTTGCCCGTCGCCATAAACCGGATGGTATCCCCGGGCCTTACGGTCCCCTCCTTTACCCGGACATAACTGATAGCACCCTTATAATTATCATAATATGAGTCAAAGACCAGGGCCCGCAAAGGTGCAGATTCGTCCCCTTGGGGCGCGGGCAGATAGTCCACCACCGCATCCAGCACTGCCTCAATGCCGATCCCGGCCTTGGCGCTGATGCGCGGGGCTATGCTGCAGTCCAGTCCGAGAACATCCTCAATTTCCTGACAGACCTCGTCCGGCCGGGCGGAGGGCAGGTCAATCTTGTTGATCACCGGGAGGATCTCCAGATCGTTGTCCATGGCCAGGTATACATTGGCCAGCGTCTGGGCCTCGATGCCCTGGCTGGCGTCTACCACCAGAATCGCTCCCTCGCAGGCCGCCAGCGACCGGGAAACCTCATAGGTAAAGTCCACATGCCCGGGAGTATCGATCAGGTTCAGCGTGTATTCCTCCCCGTCCTTTTCATAAAACATGCGCACAGCCTGGGATTTGATGGTAATGCCCCGCTCCCGTTCCAGATCCATCTGGTCTAAAAGCTGCTCGGTCATATCCCGCTTGGAAACCGTGCCCGTCATCTCGATGAGACGGTCGGCCAGCGTGGATTTCCCATGGTCGATATGCGCGATGATGCAAAAATTCCGGATTTGTTCTTTTCTGTCCATCCATTCCTCCAAAGGCGGAAATCCGCCCGTTCTTCCCTTATCTTTCGTCTATTAGTTTAGCCAAAACCGGATAAAAAAGCAATCCATTTCTTTGGACCTGCCGGATTTGCCGCATATGCGGCAATCTCCCCTCTCCTTTGTTTTCTTTTTCATTTTTCTATTGCTTTTCATCCAGGCCCGGCAAGGCGCTCCATGATTCTGCAAAAAATTTCTGCGCCGCCCTCGGTTTTTTTAATTAAATTTTTAAAGGATGGCTCTATTCTTTTTTTGTAAAATATTGTATACTGTTGGCATCAGCAACAAGCACAGGAGGAAGGAAAGATGGATTATACCGCTTTTATGGAAACTTTGCGAAAAAAGGGCTATACCCCCTATTTCGTCAAAACCTCGGCAGAAGCCAGGGATCTTGTCATGAATGAGCTTTTGAAGGGCGTCAAAACCCTGGGCAAGGGCGGCAGCGTCACTTTGCAGGAAACCGGCATCTGGGACGCCCTTTTGAACCAGGATGAAATCACCCTCTATTCCACGACGCTGGCCGCCATGCGGGGCGAAAGCAAGGAAGATGCTCTGCAAAAGGCCATGTTTGCCGACTGCTATATCTGCTCGGCCAACGCTATTACCCTGCAGGGCGATATCGTTAACATTGATGGTGTGGGCAACCGGGTGGGGGCGCTCATCTATGGGCCGAAAAAATCCATTCTCGTTGTTGGCCGCAACAAGATCTGCAAGAACTATGGCGAGGCCATCGCCCGGATCAAGCGGGAGGCATGTCCCAAAAATGCCGTCCGCAACAAGCATCCCGAGCTTCCCTGCGCCCAGACCGGAAAATGCGGCAACTGCGATCTCCCCGCGCGGATGTGCAAGATTACTTCCCGTATGGAATATGCCTTGCCCGACCGGGAAGTGCATATCGTCCTGGTGGATGAGGATCTGGGGTTTTAAACTGCCGTTAAAAAAGCAGGCAGAAAAATTTTATACAGAGTTCCTTCGCTTCCGAATGATTCGAATATGCAGGGGGCGAGAGGAACTCTGCTTTTTTTGCATTTCTTTCGTATCAGCTAAAATTGCGTAAAAACAAGGGATTGCGTTAGTGTTCCGAGAATACCGGATATACGAGTCGCTGGTTCTTCAGCAGATAAATGACGCACAGGAAATTTTTTCTCTAAATACCTGTTTTTTTATGTATGCTCCCCCCCTTTGATCCGAAAGAATGTCTCTTTTTTCTGGTCCATTCGGCAGGCGGTGCTTATTTTTCCCACGGACCACTGGATTTACTTTTTTATTCTGAATAACAGCATCCCCTTTTTTCGCATGCGGTGGCTGGGTCCTGCTTGTTGCACATTCTGACTGCTGAATGCAAAAAACTCAGCCTCCCAAAATTCTTTTTCACTTTTTCTAGAAAAGGAAACCCGGCACAACAGTGCCGGGTTTCTTTCTTTTAAAAGCAGGCCTTATAAATTTTCAAAACATCGCCGGCGTTCAAGGGCACATATACGGTATCTCCTCCCAGGCTCTTTGCCGCTTTCTGCGCCATGATCTCCAGCTTATCCTCCGTGATCCCCACTTCCCGCAGCGTCTCCGGAATGCCCCAGCTCCGGAAAACCTCCCGGGTCTTCCGGATCGCCGCGCGGGCAATCTCATATTTTTCCAGTCCCGCATCGATTCCAAAGACATTTACGCCGTATTCTGCAAATTTGTCCACCGTATTGTCAGACAAAACATATTCCATCCAGGCGGGTGTCAGAATCGCCAGGCCCACGCCATGGGTGATATCGAAAAAGGCGCTCAGCTCATGTTCCATGGGATGCACGGTCCACGGGCCGCGCTTGCCATAGCCGATCATATCGTTGATTCCCCAGGATGAAGCCCACATGAGGTTGGCCCGGGCCTCATAGTTTTCCGGCTGTTCCAGGGCAATCGTCCCATAATGGATGCAGGTTTTCAAAAGCCCTTCGCAGAAGCGGTCCAGCATATAGAAATCCTTTTCCGGGGAGAAATAGGTCTCCAGCACATGGGACATGATATCTGCCGTCCCCGAAGCCGTCTGGTATTTGTTCACGCTGAAAGTATAGGTGGGGTCCAGGATGGAAACCTTGGGCCGCATCTCGGGAGCGGCCAGGAACAGCTTGTCGTTTGTCTCCATGTTGGAGATCACCGCGCCGCAGTCCATTTCCGATCCCGTGGCCGCCAGTGTCAGAACTGTCATCACCGGCAAAAATTTTTCAGGTTTTGCCTTTTTGATGAGAAGGTCCCAGGAGGGGCCGTCATAGAACGTCGCACAGGAAATCACCTTGGAGCAGTCGATGGTGCTTCCGCCGCCCACCGCGACGATCACATCCACGCCGTTTTCCCGGCAGAGCTTCGCCCCTTCGTCCACGCTGGTATGCCGCGGATTCGGATCCACACCCGAAAGCTCCACCCATTCGATGCCATTTTCGCGGAAACCCTTTGTAATCGTGTCATAGAGACCGTTTTTCCGGATGCTCCCGTGGCCATAGACCAGCAGAACCTTGTTTCCGTATTCCTTCACCGCCTCCGGCAGCTTCTCAATCTGCCCCTTGCCAAAATGCACCTTTGTCCCGATGTCATACGTAAAATTATACATATTTCCTTCATCCTTTCCTTCTTTTTTTCAAATCTCTTTGGACAATTATAACTATACGCATTCGAGTCACTATAAGTCAAGTAAAAAATACTTATTAACCTGCTTCGTCGCTCCGGTCGGCCCAGGGCGGAGGACAAATGCCGCCCGCGGGAGCCAGCTTTTTGCTGCACACAGCCATGGGCGCATCTCCATCGTTTTGAGGCAATTTTGTCTCTATAAATCACGGCATAAATATGGTATACTATTAAAAATAAAATTTGCAGACCATAAAGGAGAATTTATTTTCGTGTATACCATTCATCAGGCAGCAAAATTGGTGGGCTTATCCCCCTATTCCCTGCGGTATTATGAAAAGGAGGGACTGATCTCCCATATTTCCCGGGATTCCCGGGGCGTGCGCGCCTATAGTGAGGAGGACATCAAAAACATCCAGCTCATCGTCTGCCTGCGCGGCACGGGCATGAGCATCGCCCAGATCCACGACTACCTTGCGCTCTGCCAGGAAGGCGACGCCACTCTCTCCGTCCGCCGCGAGATCATCAAGCGCCAGGAGGAGGTCACTCTCCGCCAAATCGACGCTCTGCAGCAGCAGTTGGAAACTATCAAAAAAAAGGTCGCTTATTACGACGCCCTTCTTGCGCAGAATAACCAAAGCACATAAACTGTTTCTATGCAGAAATTGTTTCTGCCTCTTCTTTTTTCAGAATAAAGGAAAGAATCATTCGGCCCTGCTGAGTTCCATGGGCGCATCTTTGCAGCACAGGACTTCTTGTATTCTCCCGCGTATTTTCCGCCAATCCATGGCAAACGTGCATTTCGCAGAAACACGGGGGGCTCTTCTGAAAAACAAAATAATGCGGCTTATGGAAGTATCTGCGGACGCCATGCCGGGAAATCTGCTGGCCGGATTGATCCATCTGCTTGTCTATCGCCGGCAGATACTATAGATATCGGGCCAGGCCGCTGCATTCTCGTTTTTCAGCCGCCGGATTATTTTTGCTGCGTGTATTTTCTCTTCGGCTCCCGCTATACGACAAGGAACCGCGCCCATTTAATTTCCAATATAAAAGGCCCGTGGGGGCCTCTTTTTGTTTTATTCCTCTCCCATGGCCATGGCAAATGCTCTCTGCATTCCTCCATGAACCGGCGAAGGGACAATATGCCCGCAGCAGGCTTTGACAGCCTCCATGGCGTCCTCGGGTGCAAAGGAGGTTCCCGCCAGCTTCAGCATAGGCAGATCGGTCATGGAATCTCCCGCGGCAAAAAACTCTCCCACCGGAATTTTCATAATCTCCGCCAGCTTTTTCATGGCGGCATCCTTCCCGGCCCGGCTGCTGACCACTTCGGTAAAATGGCGGCTGGCAAAGGCAAATTTATATTCCTCGCCGGAAAATACCTCCCGGCCCAAAGCCTCCAGCTCCCGGATATCGTCCCCGGCAATCACCAGCTTCAATATCTCGCCTTTTACATCCTCCAGGCGGTATTCCGGCCGCCCTATAGCCTCCTCCACAACACCGTACTGCCGCTGCCGCTCATTCAGGCGCAGGTGATAGATCTCGGTTTCCGTGCAGACCTGCATGCCGGCTCCCGGGTATCTCTCCAGGACCCAGGCAATCCGCTCCCGGATATCCCCCTCCATGGGCTGGGTCCAAACCGCCCGCTTCTTTTGAAAATCGTAAAGCTCTGCTCCTGTTAAAAGAATGGAAGGCGCATTGACGCCCAAAAGCCCGGCAATACCCTCCGCCGACGCCAGAGAGCGCCCGGTGCACAGGCAGAGCCATCCCGTCTCCGCAAACTTCCGGGCCGCCTCCGCAACCGCCTCCGGAATGCTTCCGCGTCCCTTCAGCAGTGTTCCATCAATATCCGATAAAAAAATCCGTTTTTTCATATGCCACCCTGCCGCATCCCCGCCGGCATCCTTTCCACGGGCGATTATAACAAAATCCCGCATAAATGGCAAGAAATCTGCCAGACGCCCTCCTGTTTCTTCCATCGGCATTTCCCCTTATAAAAAACAGCGGATCTTTGCCATCCGCTGTTTTTATCTCATTCTCTGTCCTTGCGCTGCAAAAAAAGCTCTTATGCGTTTGCTCCGCAGCACTTCTTATATTTTTTCCCGCTGCCGCAGGGACATGGATCGTTGCGGCCCACAGTCTTTTCACTGACCGCCTGGCCGGAAAGCCGCCATTTTTTGGTCAGCTCACGGCGCGTCTCCTCCGAAAGGATATCTGCCCATTCCGGGAGCGTATAGAGCCATTTTGCTTTGGCGTCCAGCATGTTATAGAACAGCTTTTCAAAATCTACATTGAGGGAGATCTCGCTCTCCTCGGTGAGAGAATCCAGCTCATAGCCCTCTTTGAGGCTCTCGTTGATCCCGTCCATAAAGCCCGCAAAAACCACGTCCGTCATGCCGAATTCCTTTGCCAGCTCGGAGAGCTTTCCGGAAAACACCGTGTCCTTGTTGGCCAGAATCTTTTTATAGTTCTCGGTTTCCGCATTGAAATATTCGCTCCAGAAAGCGGCCTGCGCCTGCTGGGTCTGCTGCATATTGGCGAGATCTTTCCATTGTTCATATAAGCTCATTTTTCTTGTCCTCTTCAGTTATATTTTTTCTCTAATCTCTTCCGGATCTCCCGGATAAAGTCCACTGTATTGACGGCTTTGACATTGTCAAGCTCGGTGAGCAGCGCCAGGTCTTTGGTCATAACGCCCTCTTCGATGGTAGCGATGCTGGCCGCCTCCAAATCGTCGGCAAACTGCATGAGCGCCGCATTTTTGTCCATCTCGCCCCGCTTGCGGAGGGCGCCGCTCCAGGCAAAGATGGTGGCCATGGAATTGGTGGACGTTTCCTCGCCCTTCTGGTGCCGGTAATAGTGCCGGGTCACCGTGCCGTGGGCGGCTTCATATTCATAATAACCATAGGGCGAAACCAGCACAGAGGTCATCATGGCCAGGCTGCCGAAAGCCGTCGCCACCATGTCGCTCATAACGTCGCCGTCATAGTTTTTGAGGGCCCAGATAAACCCGCCCTTGGAGCGGATGACCCGCGCCACAGCGTCGTCGATGAGGGTATAGAAATATTCAATCCCCAGCTCCTCAAATTTGGCCTTAAACTCGTTTTCATAGATCTCCGCAAAGATATCCTTGAAGGTATGGTCATATTTTTTGGATATCGTGTCTTTTGTGGAGAACCACAGATCCTGCTTTGTATCCACGGCAAAGCTGAAGCAGCTGCGGGCAAAGCTGGAAATGGAATCCACCGTGTTATACATGGAAAGGGCAATGCCGCCGTTTTCGTTATAGGAATACACAGGCAGGCGGGTCTCGCCGTTTTCATCTGTCACCACCAGTTCCACCTTCGCGCCGCCGGGCACCTTTGCCTCGGTATCCTTATACACATCGCCAAAGGCATGACGGGCAATGGTAATGGGGGCTTCCCAGGTCCGGACCGAAGGATGAATTCCCTTGACCAGAATCGGCGCCCGGAACACCGTTCCATCCAGCATGGCGCGGATGGTGCCGTTGGGACTTTTATACATTTCTTTCAGGTTATATTCCTTCACCCGGTCGGCATTGGGCGTGATGGTGGCGCACTTTACGCCGACACCGTATTTTTTAATGGCGTTGGCTGCGTCCACCGTCACCTGGTCGCCGGTAGCGTCCCGATGGGGCAGGCCCAGGTCATAGTATTCCGTGTTCAGCGCGACAAAGGGTTCCAGCAGCTCTTTTTTGATTTCCTGCCAGATAATGCGCGTCATTTCGTCTCCGTCCATCTCCACGAGAGGCACGGGCATTTGAATTTTTTCCATATTCCTTTTCCTCTTCTATTGCAAAAATAATTAGTAGCTTCCTTTGTAGGCCATTTCATAAAAGAACGGGATGGTCAGGATCGAACCGTTCAGGGCCTTGATCAGTCCCACCAGCATGACGAACACATAGAGGATATACATCACCCAGATAATCACGCTGAAAAATGCCCCGATGAAAGGTATGGAGGCCAGCAGCCCCAGAATGATATGCACCAGAACAACAGCAATGGCCACATAGAGCGTCTGCAAAGCATGCAGGCGGATCTCCCGGTCCTTATAGTCAAAAATTAAAAACAGCAGGCTCCCGGCCAGCGGCAGCAGGTAGATCAGCACATAGACAAGATTCAAGCTCATTCCCAAACTGGATTTTCGATTGTTCATTTTCTGCTATCCTTTCGTGATTTGCCGCAAGCGTCGGTTTCTTTTTAAAAGAGGCCCCCGCAGCCATTTTTCTTATTTTACCATAGTTCCCCCCATTTTCAAACACCTGTCCGCAAAAAAACAAAAAAACGGGGGACAGCTCCGCCGTCCCCGCGTCCTTTCCCGTCTGCTTTCTATAGCCGCCGGGTTCTTTTCTATCCTATATTTCTCCCTCTTCGGGCTGTCCGCCGGCTTCTTCGGCCGCCTCTTCTTCCTCTTGGGCGGGTTCGCCCTCTGCTCCGGCGTTTTCCTCCGGTTCCTCTTCTTGGACAGAACCACGATTCTCCGCCGACTCCGTCTTTTTTCCGGCGTCCGCAGCCTGTTCCTTCACGGCATCATGCAGCTTCAAAAGGAAATAAGCGCCGCCTGCCGCCTCAAAGATGACAGCGATGGCCAAATTCGTCCATCCGGTAGCCAGTCCCTCCCATGCCACCTGGATTCCATCCCCCAGAAGGGAGAAATAAGCGGCAAAAGCATTTCCTCCAAACTGCCCCTCTGCATAAGCGGCCATCGTTTCTGCGCCAACCGTCTCGTTCACGGCTATCATACCCGAGGCAACCAGATAGGCGGCAAAGCCAACCGCCAAAACAAACGCGATATAGATAAGGTAGGCTCCCCGGCCGTTTTTTCCGTTCATTCCCGTGTAGCCCAAATAGACGAGAAGCGCCAGCACAAAACCAAAGCTCAGATGCAGGTTCCCTCCAACAAAATAGGCCACAATGCACCATGCCGCAAATCCGGCCAGCGCACCTACAAACGCCCCCAGAGCGCCTTTTCCATATGTCGCACGTTTTTCATTCATAAATTTTGCTTCTCCTTTTTTGCACACTGCGGTGTGCCAGATTCCGCTAACTGCTGCTTATCTAACCTGTTTTTATTGTACCCCACTTTCCTCTTTCTGTAAATCCCGGCTCTTTGCCTTTTCCATAAACTCTGGTATACTGATAAATATGTGATCCATGGAGAGCGCCATGTTTCTTTCCCTCTCCACATGTTGTTCACAAATCTATCATAATTTTATGTTATGATGGAAAAAATATTTGTTAGAACTGGAAAGGCAGGAACATTCATGAAAAAATACGCGGGCATCATTGCCCTGCTGCTGGCTGTCGCCATGCTGTTCGGCGCCTGCAGCGCCACAACTGGAGATGACGATATTCTGGCAAAGGTCGGCGACCGAGAGATCTCCCTTTCGGACTTCAATATGTTTTCGGATTTTTATCTGAGCCTCTATGGCATTGATACTTCCGATACCAGCGAAGACACCCAGAGCACACTGAAATTTATTCAGGCCAGCCTGCTCTATTCCCTCATCAACAATGAGGTTGCCATTGTACAGGCGGAAAAAGAGGGCCTCACCCTTTCGGACGAAGAAAAGGCGGAAGTGGAAGAATACGTGGAGCAGACCATGGAAGAGGGCCGCACGACCTTTGAAAGCCAGGCAAAAGAGGAAAATCCCGATGCCACGGAGTCCGAAATCGACCTGCTGGTTACTACCATGATGACGGAAAACGGCTATATTGAAGAGAGCATCCGGCAGTCCCAGACGGAGAGTGCCCTGCTCAACAAGATCTATGCTTCCGCAACCGAGGGGGTCTCGATTTCGGATGACGAGCTGCAAAAGGGATATGACGAAAAGGTAGCCTCTGCCAAAGAGACATATGATGCCGATCCGGCGTCTTATGAAAACGAGGCAACCGAGGCCTATTCCACCATCTATTACGTTCCCCAGGAGGCCCGCCGAGTCCAACAGATCCTCATCGGCATTTCCGACGAGGATCAGGCCCAAATCGATGAACTGACGGCAGACGGGAAAACCGAAGAGGCCGACGCCCTTTTGCAGGAAGCTCTCGCCAAGATCAAGGGAGATGCCGAGAGCGTTTTGGGCCAGATCAGCGACGACGGCTCGAATTTTGAAGATCTCATGAAGGAGCATTCCGACGACACCTCCTATGAGCAGTATACCGCCGGCTACTATGTCGTGGATTCTGAGGATTCCATGTATGAAAGCAATTTCAAGGATGCGGCCTTCGATTTAAAAAATGTAGGCGACGTCAGCGGCCTGGTGCCAACGGATTATGGCTATCATATTCTCCGTCTGGAGGAGATCATTCCCGCCGGCGCAATTCCCCTGGATTCCGTCAAGGCTGAGCTCACCGAAGAGCTTTTGGCTTCCAAGCAGGAAACCACATTTATTCAGATGATTGAGGAATGGAAGAAGGATATCAATATCGAGCTTCATCTCGATCTTATCGACATGACGCAGGAGGAATATGACTCCATCGTTTCCGGAGAAGATACTGCCTCTGAGGATGACGCCTCCGAATAAAATATCTTTACCTAACAAAAAGCCCGGGCGTATGCCCCGGGCTTTTTTTATTTTTCCTCGGCTCTTTTGGGTATGATATCGATAACCACGACCTCCGGCCGGTTAAACAGCCGCAGGGGAAACCGGCTGTTTCCCATCCCCCGGCTCACCACCAGGACGCTTCCCTGTTCCCGGTATACACCGCGGTAATACTTGGGAAAAAGCCCCTGTCCCGGGGAATAAACGCCCCCGATCCAGGGAAGGATGAACTGCCCGCCATGGGCATGCCCTGTCAATATCAGATCAATATCATACTCTCGGTATTCTCCGGCAAACCGCTCGGTAAAGTGCGAGAGAAGCAGCTTGAATCCCTCTTTTTGCGAAAATTCCTCCAAAAGCCGGCGGCTTTTCCGGTGATACCCCATCTCGTCCAACCCCAGGATCCAAAGCTCCTGCCCTCCGATTGTATCCCTTCGCATCGCATGCCGGAGCACGACGGCCCCTGCCTGGGCGGCCCGGGCGAAGATCTCCTCCCGATCCCGCCGCCCATACTCATGGTTGCCGCTCACATAGTATATCGGCGCTATCCGGCAGAGCTTTTCCAAAAGGGAGAACATGGGATCCGTCCGCCGGGAAAACCGCCCCACCAGATCCCCCGTAATGACAATCCCGTCCGGGGCCTCTTCCCGGATCATGGCCAGCAGCCGGGCATTGCCCCGCCCGAAACTCCGGGCATGCAGATCCGAAAGGTGAATCAGGCGGAAGGGGGTTTCCACCCGGGAAAAATCCAGGCAGATCCATGTTTTCGTGAGGCCCTTGTTCTGCCACCAGCAGAACAGCACTAATAGCCCGCCGCCCAGCAGCCCCAGGCAAATCCATCCCCAAACCGGCATCTCTTTCTTCCTCCCGTCAGTCCCGCAGCAAAAGCTCCTCAATAGCCCGGGCCACCCCATCCTCGTCAAAGCGGGGCGCAATATAGTCCGCCCGTTCCTTCAGGCAGGGATAGGCGTTCCCCATGGCCACTCGGAAACCTCCCTCGGCAAACAGGGCCAGGTCGTTCTCGCTGTCGCCCATCACCAGCACCTGTTCCTTTTTTAATCCCAGATGCTCCCGGAGAATCCGCAGCGCCGTCCCTTTATTTACATTTTTTTGCATAGTTTCAATGCCATAGGGATGTGCTCTAACTACGAACATATCCGGTATTTTTTCCATCTCTTGACGGATTGCCTCGATTCTTCCCGGCTCTTTGGACAAAATAAAATACTTTTCCCCGGGCTTGCCCGTCTTTTCCAGATATTCCCGCAGATTGGGCACAAGAACCATCTTTTTCACTGCTGCTTCCGCATAGCCTGCCGGCAGTTCGCAGTCATGAATCAATTTCACAGCCTTATGCGTACTGACCAGATCCGTTCCCGAATACAGCTGAAAATAGGTCTGTTCGCTGGCATCCACGATATCCGCCACAGCCAGGGACTGCTCCAGCGGCAAATGCCGGACATAGATTTCCCGCCCGGTCTGCCGATCCATAATCTGGGCGCCGGCCAGGGTGATCATATATCCGTCAGCCCCGACGGCCTCCGCGCCGTGCTGTCCCTCCGCCATCGAGCGCCCCGTCGCCACCACCGCGCGGATTCCCTTCTCCCGTGCCCGGGCAAAGGCTGCCTGCGCCCGGGGCGAAACCGTCTCGTCCTTCTGCATCAGCGTCCCATCCAAATCCACAACAATCAGCCGAATATCCATTGCTTCTTCCTTTCCCTAAATCCCCATTTTACTATAGCATATCTCTCCCGGCTTTGCCATGAAAAAAAGCCAGAAACGTTTTTTCAGAATATTATCCGTCATATCCTTCTGTTGAAGAAAAAGTTTTCCCTTTCAGCCCTCTCTGCTGGATTTTAAGGAAATCAAGCAAAGGTGCCGGGATTTTCTTATGGCGGCAAACATGGAGATTATCGATGCCAGAGTTACGCAGGTACATATCAACGATGTCCGCCTTGGCTGGATGATGGTTCCCCGGCAGGACAGGCAGGATGTCCTGCGGCTTATTCCGGTTTGGGATTTTTATGGATACAACATCGTGGAAAACACACATACCGGAGAAACAGAAAAAGAGGAATATCTTGGCCACAGCCAGCTTACCGTCAACGCTCTGGACGGCAGCATCATCAACCGGATTACGGAATACTAAAGACAAGAAAAGAGAATGCGTCAAAAAAATGACAGAATTTCTGTTTTTTTGCAGACCCCTCCTTGTCAGAACGGAGGGGTCTGCTGTAAAATATATATTATAATGTATACAATATCATAAAAGGGAGGAAATATAATGGAACAGACCTTATTGCCCGTGGGCCTTCGCCGGGATGGTTCTCTCTATACCCGCATCGAATGGGCCAGCCATACCGAGAGCGACCCGAAGCTCTGGGTCGTAAACGTAATCCGGGACGATAACCGGCGCAACGGCGGCACATGGGGCGCCAATACCATGGGGCCTGCCAACGTCGTTCTGAGCTTTTTTGGCGAGGAACAGACGGTCGCCAAAGTCCGGATCTTCCGCAATGTGGGCGTAGATATCAGCGTTCTGGAGGAACTGGCCAAAACTATCCGCATCTATGTGAGCAATACCGATGAACCAGAGGCTTTGCGGACGGCGGAGGACGCCGTCGATTCTGTGCCCTGGACCCTCGTCAAGACTGTGGAAACCGAAAAGGCCGAAGGGTGGCAGGAAGTCATTCTCGACGCTCCGGTTCAGGCCAAATATGTGCGGTTTGAGCTGGTGGAAAATCACGGAACACCCCCGGAAATCCCCTGGACGGAAATCAACGAATTCAAAATCTATCCCCAGGCCTAAAAACCTTATTAATTAAGAAAAATTATATCGATATTTTTATATCGATATAATTTTTTGTATTTGTCATCCGTATATATTTATGATAGTATATAGAAAAATGCGGAATTTGGCGTATTCATGCGTTTTTTCGGGGAAAGGAGTGAGTGCAGATGGAAGTAAAAGGAATATCGCAGGCCATTCTCCGGCGGCTCCCCATTTACCTGACCTATCTCAAATCGCTTCCGCCCCAGGGGCCGGTCCATATCTCAGCCACGGCTATCGCCGCGGCGCTGCATATGGGTGAAGTTCAGGTCCGCAAGGATCTGGCCTCGGTGAGCAAGGCGGGGCGGCCCCGCATCGGCTATATCGTTTCCGAGCTGGTGGAGGATCTGGAGGCCTTTTTGGGCTGCAACGACGTGAGCAATGCCGTCATCGTCGGTGCGGGAAAGCTGGGAAAGGCGCTTCTCGACTATGAAGGGTTTTCGGAATATGGCCTGCATATCGTCGCCGGGCTGGATATCCGGGTCGCCTCGGAGGAAACCACGGCGGGCGGAAAGCCCATTTTCGGGCTGTCTAAAATGGAAGATTTGTGCAAGCGGATGAACATCCGGATCGGCATTCTGACGGTTCCGGCGGATCAGGCGCAGAAGGTCTGCGACCAGATGGTGGAAAGCGGGATTTCCGCAATTTTGAATTTCGCCCCCACACATCTGACGGTTCCCGAGGGCATTCTCGTGCAGAACGAGAACCTGGCGGCGTCGCTGGCTGTGCTGTCCAATCATCTGTTTGAGCAGATGCATAAGGATTCTATAAAAAATACACAAGAGGGAGAGAGTTTATGAGCAAGATTACAATTATCGGAGCAGGTAGTGTCGGCGCCACCATCGCCTACACAATGGTTGTCAACGGAACGGCCTCGGAGATCGTCATGATCGATATCAACGGGGAAAAATCTCTGGGCGAGGCGCTGGATATCCGCCAGGGAACGCCCTTCTGCGCGCCGGTTTCCATCTATGCGGGAAGCTATGAGGACGCCAAGGATTCGGATATCGTCATCCTGACCTCCGGCGTTGCGAGAAAACCCGGCCAAACCCGTCTGGATCTTGCCCAGACCAACGTCAATATCACAAAGACCATCATCCCCCAGCTGGTGAAATATGCGCCGGACGCCATCTATATCGTCGTGGCCAACCCGGTGGATATCCTGACCTATCAGTTCTGCAAGACCTCGGGTCTGCCGGAACACCACATCATCGGTTCGGGCACGATTCTGGATACCGCCCGCCTGCGTTCGCGTCTTTCGGAATACTATAACATCAACCAGCAGAACGTCCATGCCTATGTGTTTGGCGAACATGGAGATACCTCCTTCGTTCCTTGGTCCCTGGCCAATATTTCCAACATTCCGATTACCCAGTACCGTGCATGTCTCAAAGAGGATAAGGAAGTTTTGAGCCCCGAGCTGGTCTACGAAGAAGTGGAAACCTATATCCGCAAGTCCGGCGGCAAAATCATTCAGAGAAAGGGCGCTACTTTCTATGCCGTGGCCGCTTCGGTCGTGCATATCTGCAAGTGCATCTTCTCCGCCACCGACACCACTCTCACCGTCTCTTCCATGATGCACGGGGAATACGGCATTGAGGACGTCTGCCTGAGCACCCTCACGGTTGTCGGCCGGGAAGGCATCAAGGGCAAGCTGGTCGCTCCTCTGAACGAACAGGAACAGGCCCTTTTGAAGAAGAGTGCCGACAGCCTGAAGGACGTTATCAAAAACCTCGATATATAATCTTTTTAGATAAAGGAGAACCAATTCGATGGAATATCGCATTGAACACGATTCGATGGGCGAAGTCAAGGTGCCTGCCGATAAGTATTGGGCCGCGCAGACCGAGCGCAGCCACGAAAACTTCAAAATCGGCGTGGGCATCGAAACCATGCCCCGGGAGATCACCCATGCCTTCGGCATTTTGAAAAAGGCGGCGGCGATCGCTAACCATGCGCTCAAGCCGGAAAAAATGACGGATGAAAAGCTCAAAGCCATTTCGGCGGCCTGCGATGAAGTTATGGCCGGAACGCTCAACGAGCATTTCCCCCTCGTTGTCTGGCAGACGGGCAGCGGCACCCAGTCCAACATGAACGCCAACGAGGTCATTGCCAACCGCGGCAATGAGATCGCCGGCAAGAAGCTGCTGCATCCCAACGACGATATCAATATGAGCCAGTCCTCCAACGATACCTTCCCCACCGCCATGCATATCTGCGCAGTGCTGGCTATCGAGGATAAGCTCTTCCCCGCCCTGGATCTGCTGATCGCCACCTTCAAGCGGCTGGAAGCCGAAAACGAAGGCATCGTAAAGAGCGGCCGCACCCATCTCCAGGATGCCACGCCCATCAAATTCTCCCAGGAGATCAGCGGTTGGCGTTCTTCCCTGGAAAAGGACAAACGGATGCTGGAAATTGCCCTGCCCGAGTTAAAGGAGCTGGCCCTTGGCGGAACCGCCGTGGGCACGGGGCTGAATACGCCCAAGGGATTTGATGTGGAGGTGGCCAAGGCCGTTTCCCAGATCACCGGCAAGCAGTTCGTCACGGCGCCCAACAAATTCCATGCCCTCACAAGCAAGGATGAGCTGGTATTCGCCCATGGCGCCCTGAAGGCCCTGGCGGCGGATATGATGAAGATTGCCAACGACGTCCGCTGGCTGGCCAGCGGCCCCCGGGACGGTCTCGGGGAAATCCACATCCCCGAAAACGAGCCCGGAAGCTCCATCATGCCCGGCAAGGTCAACCCCACCCAATGCGAGCAGGTCACCATGGTGGCCGTGCAGGTCATGGGCAACGACGTGGCCGTGGGCATGGCGGCAAGCCAGGGCAATTTCGAGCTGAACGTATTCATGCCCGTGTGCATCTATAATTTCCTCCAGTCGGCCCGGCTGCTGGCGGAATCCATCGTGTCCTTCAACGACAACTGCGCGGTGGGCATCACGGCCAATAAAGAGAAAATGCACCATAACCTGCATAACTCCCTCATGCTGGTGACGGCGCTCAATCCCTATATCGGCTATGAAAACGCCGCCAAGACCGCCAAGAAGGCATTCAAGGAAAATATCTCCTTAAAGGAAGCCTGCGTTGCTCTCGGGTTCCTGACGGAGGAAAAATTCGACGAGGTCTTCCATCCGGAACAGATGGTCTGACACTGCCCGGGGAAGAAGAAAGGGAAACATCTATGAAATTTAGTTATTATCCCGGCTGCACACTCAAAACCAAGGCCAAGGAGCTGGACAGATATGCCCGCCTCTCGGCCGAGGCTCTGGGGTTCACTTTGGAGGAGCTCCCGGAATGGCAGTGCTGCGGCGGCACATATCCCATGGCAAAGGACGAGATCGCAACCAAGCTCTCCTCCGTCCGTGCCCTGGCTTCGGCGAGGGACGCAGGGCAGGATCTGGTGACGCTCTGCTCGGCCTGCCATAACGTCATTAAGCAGGTCAACAGCGACATGCAGAACGACGAAAACATCGCCCTCAAGGCCAACAACTATCTCCAGCTGGAGGAGGAATACCACGGCGAAACCAGAGTTCTTCACTATCTGGAGGTCCTGCGGGACGTGGTTGGCTTTGATGAAATTGCCAAAAAAGTGACCAACCCCTTGAAGGGACGCAAAATCGGCGCCTACTATGGCTGCCTGCTCCTGCGCCCCGGCAAGGTGATGCAGATGGACAATCCGGAAAATCCGGCGATTCTCGAGGATTTCATCCGCGCCATCGGCGCGACCCCCGTCAAATATGCCATGCGCAACGAGTGCTGCGGCGGCTATGTGACGCTGGAGGACCCCGAAATCTCCCGGAAGAAGAGCGGCGCCGTCCTGCATAACGCCAAGGACAGCGGCGTGGAAATGCTCGCGACGGCATGTCCCCTCTGCCTGTATAACCTGAACCAGAACCCCGACGGCTATGATATCCCGGTGGTTTATTTCACCGAGCTTCTGGCCGAGGCTCTCGGATTGAAAGAAGGAGGAAACTGAAATGGAAAACAAAGTGACCAAGGAAACCATCCTCCGCATCAGTGGTGTCAATCCCCGCAAATGCATGCGCTGTGGCAAATGTTCGGGCACCTGCCCCTCCTATGACGAGATGGAATACCATCCCCATCAGTTCGTCTATATGGTGGAAAACGGCGAGATTGAACCGCTTCTGAAATCCAAATCCATCTATAAATGCCTTTCGTGCTTTGCCTGCGTGGAACGCTGCCCGCGGGATGTGGAGCCGGCCAAGCTGGTGGAGGCCATCCGCCTGGCTGTCATCCGCCAGCAGGGCGAAAACCATTTGAAGCCCGAGACCATTCCCGAGGTTTTGAATGCGGATCTGCCGCAGCAGGCCATCGTCAGCGCATTTCGGAAATACAGCAAATAAGGAGGAGAAAAAGCAATGCAAAGAATCGGCGTTTTTATATGCCATTGCGGCACGAACATCGCGGCAACCGTGGATGTCAAAGCCGTTGCGGAAGCTCTGAAACATGAGCCGGGCGTAGTTTTCTCCACAGATTATCCATATATGTGCTCGGAAGCGGGCCAGAACATCGTCAAAGACGCCATCCGGGATTATCATCTTTCGGGCGTCGTGATCTGTTCCTGTTCGCCCCGCATGCACGAGGCCACCTTCCGCAAGGCGGCGGCAGTGGCCGGCCTCAACCCCTATATGGTGGAGATCGCCAACATTCGGGAACAGTGTTCCTGGATTCATAAGGATATCCCCCAGGCCACCGAAAAGGCCATTACCCTCGGGAAAGCCGCCATTGCCAAGGTGCATCTGAACGCTCCCCTCTATGCCGGCGAAAGCCCGGTTGTCAAGCGGGCGCTGGTCATCGGCGGCGGCATCGCCGGCATTCAGACCGCCTTGGATATCGCGGACGCGGGCTTCCCGGTGGATATCGTGGAAACCAAGCCCACCATCGGCGGGAAAATGACCCAGCTGGACAAAACTTTCCCGACGCTGGACTGCGCCGCATGTATTCTGACGCCCAAAATGGTGGACTGCGCGCAGAACGAAAATATCAAAATTTATTCCTACAGCGAAGTCACGGACGTAAAGGGCTTCGTGGGCAACTTCACGGTGACCATCAAGCGCAAGGCGCGCTATGTGGATGAAACCAAGTGCACAGGCTGCGGCATCTGCACGGAAAAGTGTCCCATGAAGAAGGTCCCCAACGAGTTCAACCTGGGCATGAACAACCGTTCCGCGGTCTATATTCCCTTTGCCCAGGCCGTTCCCAAGGTCGCTACCATCGACCCCGAGCACTGCAACATGCTCAAAAAGGGCAAATGCGGTCTCTGCGCCAAAGTCTGCACGGCGGGAGCCATTGACTATAAGCAAAAGGACGAATTCATCGAGGAACAGTACGGCGCCATCGTCGTAGCCACGGGCTATAATCCCATCAACCTGGATAAATTCGATGAATTTGCCTATTCCCAGTCTAAGGACGTCATCACCTCTCTGGAGTTTGAGCGGCTGACCAACGCCGCCGGCCCCACCAGCGGCACGCTGCTGCGTCCCTCGGACGGCAAGCATCCCCACACCATCGTGTTCGTCCAGTGCGTGGGGAGCCGGGATACCTCCGGCTGCGGCAAGGAATACTGCTCCAAGATCTGCTGCATGTATACCGCCAAGCACGCCATGCTGACCCGGGAAAAATATCCGGATACCGACGTTTACGTTTTCTATATCGACGTCCGTACCCCCGGCAAGAGCTTCGACGAGTTCTATCGCCGGGCTGTCGAGCAATACGGCGTCCACTATATCAAGGGTATGGTGGGCAAGATTGTTCCCCAGGCGGACGGCACACTGGCCGTGCAGGCTTCGGATCTTTTAGACAACAAGCAGCTGCATATCAATGCCGATCTGGTCGTTCTGGCGGCGGCCATCGAGCCGGATAAGAGCGCGCGGCCTCTGGCCACCATGCTCACGGCCAGCATGGATACCAACGATTTCTTCACCGAGGCCCATCCCAAGCTGCGGCCGGTGGAAAGCCCGACGGCCGGCGTGTTCCTCTCGGGAACCTGCCAGGGCCCCAAGGATATCCCCGAAACCGTATCCCAGGCGGGCGCGGCGGCCTCCAAGGTCATCGGCCTGCTCTGCAAGGATAAGCTGACCTGCAACCCCTGCGTCGCCCATTCGGATGAGTGGATGTGCAACGGCTGCTCGGCCTGCGAAAAGGTCTGCCCCTATGGCGCCATCACCTATGAGGATAAGGAATTCCGCATGCCCGACCGGACGACGGCGATCCGCCGCGTGGCAATCGTCAACGAAGCGGTCTGCCAGGGCTGCGGCGCCTGCACGGTGGCCTGCCCCTCGGGCGCGATGGATTTGAAGGGCTTCTCCAACAGCCAGATTATGGCGGAGGTAGACGCGATATGCAAGTAAACAACAGTGAATTTAAACCGAAAATCGTGGCGTTTTGCTGCAACTGGTGTTCCTATGCCGGGGCCGACCTGGCGGGCACCAACCGTTTAAACTATCCGGCGGATGTGAAGATCATCCGCGTCCCCTGCTCCTGCCGCGTGAACCCCATGTTCATCCTGCGGGCCTTCCAGCGGGGCGCGGACGGCGTGATCCTCTGCGGATGCCATCCGGGCGACTGCCACTATACCACCGGAAACTACTATACCCGCCGCCGCATGACGCTGCTGTTCTCCATGCTCGACTATCTGGGCATTGAGAAGGAGCGGACGCGGGTGGAATGGGTTTCCGCCGCTGAGGGCGCGAAATTCGCCGCCACCATGAACGACTTTGTGGAAACCGTAACCAAACTCGGCGAGAATAAGAGATTGGAGGATTTACGATGCAAAGAGAAATGATCGAGCGCGCCAAGGCGCTTCTGGCCGATGGGACCGTCAACCGTGTCATCGGATGGAAGGCCGGCGAGTTTGACTATGACATCACGCCCGCCGTTTTCACCACGGCGGAGGAACTGGATGCAGGCTTCCTCTATAACGACCTCTGCGCGGCAAACCTCTCCAAATATCTCATCAAAGAGTCCCGCAAGGAGGGCAAGATTCTGGCGTTTCTGAAGCCCTGCGATACTTATAGCTTCAGTCAGCTTTTGAAGGAACACCGCATCTGGCGGGATCACGTCTATGTGATCGGCGTCCCCTGCGAGGGCAAGGTGGATGTGGATACCGTGAAGTCCAAGGGCATCACGGGCATCTGCTCCATGCGCTGCGACGGCGAAACCGTCCGCGTGGAAACCCTCTATGGCGAAGAATCCATCAAAAAAGACGAGGCCATGGCCGACCGCTGCCTGAACTGCAAGAGCAAAAAGCATGTGGTCTATGACGAGCTGATGGGCGAAGAGGGCGACGTGCTGGACAGCCACCGCTTCGATATGGTGGAAAAGCTGGAAAACATGACGCCGGACGAGCGGTTTGCTTTCTGGCGGGGCGAGCTTTCCCGCTGCATCCGCTGCAACGCCTGCCGCAATGTCTGCCCGGCATGTACCTGCGAAAAGTGCGTATTCGATAACGACGCTTCCGGCATTGCCCAGAAGGCGGCGGTGGATTCCTTTGAGGAAAACATGTTCCATATCATCCGCGCCTTCCATGTGGCCGGCCGCTGCACGGACTGCGGCGAATGTTCCCGGGTCTGCCCCCAGAACATCCCGCTGCACCTCCTGAACCGCAAGTTCATCAAGGATATCGATGAGCTGTATGGAGAGTACCAGGCCGGCGCCGATCCGGATACCAAGCCGCCGCTCAACACCTTCACCCAGGAGGATGCGGAGCCCAGCGTTATCTATGAAAGAGGAGGGAACAAGTGATGCTGAAACTTCCCATTGCAAAGCTCGACGAATTCTTCGCCGCCATCGCGGCAAAGGAAACGCTGTACCTCCCCGTAGATAACGAAGGGGGCCAGGCCCAGTATAAGGAATGGAAGGAAGGAGTTTCTCTCTCCCGCGCCCTCAACACCGTGCGCAGTGCGAAGGATTTCTTCTTCCCGCAGACGGAAAACCTGATGGAGTTCAAGACCCAGGGCAAAGCCATCGAAGTCATCGATTCCCGCAAAGAATCCGAAGATTTCGTAATTTTCGGCGTGCGCGCCTGCGATGCCCGGAGCTTCACCATTCTGGATAAAGTATTCCTAGTGGACCCGGTGGACACCTACTATAAGACCCGCCGGGAGCATGGAACCATCATTTCCCTGGCCTGCACACGGCCGGAGGAAACCTGCTTCTGTCCCCTGTTCGGCATCGATGCTACCGAGCCCGAGGGCGATATGCGCGGCTGGATGACTGAGGACGCCCTCTATCTCGAGCCGGTTACCGAAAAGGGCACAGCTCTGGCCCAGGCGCTGGGGGATCTTCTGGAGGATGCGGACGCCGCGCCTGTGGAAGAACAAAAAGAGAACACCAAAAAGATTCTGGAAAAGCTCCCCTTCTCCAAGCTGGATATGGAGGAATTTAACGGCGATAACCTGTTAAAGCTGTTTGATTCTCCCAAATGGGCCGGGCTTTCCGAAGCCTGTCTGGGATGCGGCACCTGCACCTTTGTGTGCCCCACCTGCCAGTGCTATGATATCCGCGATTTCAACACCGGGCACGGCATCCAGCGGTTCCGCTGCTGGGACAGCTGCATGTATTCGGATTTCACGCGCATGGCCCATGGCAACCCCCGGCTGACGCAGCTGGAGCGGTTCCGCCAGCGGTTCATGCATAAGCTGGTCTACTTCCCGTCCAATAACGACGGCGAATATGGCTGCGTGGGATGCGGGCGCTGCCTTAGCAAATGCCCGATTTCCATGAATATTGTCAAAGTCATCAAAACGCTGGGGGAGGATAAATAATGGATAGAGAAACGTTAATTCCGCAAGTTGGGGTTGTGACGGATATCCGGCAGGATACCCCCGACGTAAAAACCTTCCGCGTGGTGGGTCTGGATGGAAAAAAACTCTTCGAGCATATTCCCGGCCAATGCGCCATGGTTTCGGTGCCGGGCGTGGGCGAGGGCATGTTCTCCATCACATCTTCCCCCACCAACGAGGCCTATATGGAGTTCAGCATCAAAAAATGCGGCTGCCTGACCTCCTGGCTGCATATGATCGAACCCGACCAGCAGGTCACGGTCCGCGGGCCCTATGGCAACGGCTTCCCGGTGGAATCCGCGCTGAAGGGCAAAGACCTCCTGTTCATCGCCGGCGGCATCGGGCTGGCGCCTCTGCGCTCGGTCATCAACTATGTCCGGGATAAGCGGGAAAACTACGGCAAGGTGCAGATCGTCTATGGTTCCCGCTCCAAGGAGGATCTGGTGGATTACCAGGAGATCATCAATGAATGGATGAAGGACGATGGCGTGGAAGTGTTCCTGACCATCGACCGGGAACAGGAGGGCTGGGATGGCCATGTCGGCTTTGTTCCCAACTATGTCAAGGAGCTGAATCCGGATCTGGGGCTCACGGTCCTCATGTGCGGCCCGCCCATCATGATCAAGTTCACTCTGGCCGGCTTAAAGGAGCTGGGCTTCAAGGAAACCCAGGTATATACCACCATGGAGCTTCGCATGAAGTGCGGCGTCGGCAAATGCGGCCGCTGCAACATCGGCAATAAATATGTCTGCAAAGACGGCCCCGTGTTCCGCTTTGACCAGCTGGATGAGCTTCCCAGCGAATATTGATAAGGAGAGGTTTTCAAAATGGAAAATATGGTTCATGTGTATATTATGGGCAAGCAATATGAAGTGCCCGCAAGCCTGACGATCATGGGCGCCATTGAATATGCCGGCTATCAGCTCATCCGCGGATGCGGCTGCCGCAACGGTTTCTGCGGCGCCTGCGCCACGGTTTACCGCATCAAGGGAGACCGGGAGCTGAAGGCCTGCCTGGCCTGCCAGACCCAGGTGCAGGACAACATGTATATCGCCATGCTGCCCTTCTTCCCCATCGTCAAAGAAGTCTATGATATCGAAAAAATCAAGCCTACCGAACAGATTATGATGCAGCTCTATCCCGAAATCTATAGCTGCATTGGCTGCAACGCCTGCACCAAGAGCTGCACCCAGGGCCTGAACGTCATGCAGTATATCGCCTATGCCCAGCGTGGCGAATACGAAAAGTGTGCCGAGGAATCCTTTGACTGCGTCATGTGCGGCGTCTGCTCGTCCCGCTGTCCGGCGGGGATCTCGCATCCCCAGGTGGCCCTTCTGGCCCGCCGCTTGAACGGCAAGTATCTTGCGCCCAAGTCCCAGCATCTCGAGGACCGGGTCAAGGAAATCCAGAACGGCGACTTCAAGGAACTGCTGGAAGGACTCATGCAGAAGCCCATCGAAGAGATGAAAGAGCTCTATAACCACCGGGAAATCGAACAGTAAGGAGAAAATGGATATGTATACCAACGAAATGCTTGAATCCATGAAAAAAGTCGAGGCGGCCCGGAAGGAAAACGCCGCCCTGGAACCCCGCCGGATGACCGCGGAGGAAAAGGAAACTCTCCTTGCCACCTATCACCCGGACTATAAAAAGGGCGAATTTGCCGTTTTGCAGATCGGCCCCAATAAGGGAGAAAAAGTGCCCACCGAGCTGGCCGCCCTTCTGCAGGCGAACAGCCGTGTAAATCCGGCAGAAATTGATCTTTCTTCCCCGGATTATGACGTGGATGTTTTGATTATCGGCGGCGGCGGCGCGGGCGCGTCTGCGGCCATCGAGGCAGACAACAACGGCGCAAAGGTTATGATCGCCACCAAGCTGCGTATGGGCGACGCCAACACCATGATGGCAGAGGGCGGCATCCAGGCGGCGGATAAGCCCAACGATTCCCCCGCCATCCACTATCTGGACGCTTTCGGCGGCGGGCACTTTGCCGCCAAACCCGAGCTGCTCTATAAGCTGGTTAACGAAGCGCCGGAGGCCATCCAGTGGCTCAACAATCTGGGTGTGGAATTCGATAAGGATAAGGATGGCACCATGATCACTACCCACGGCGGCGGCACCTCCCGCAAGCGGATGCACGCAGCTAAGGACTATTCTGGAGCCGAAATCATGCGCACACTGCGTGATGAAGTCCTTAACAGAGAAATCCCTGTCGTCGACTATACAGCGGCTATTGAGCTGATTTTGGACGAAAACGGCCATGCGGCCGGCGCAGTTCTCATGAACATGGAAACAGAGGAAATCCTCGTGGCCCGGGCCAAGACGGTCATCATCGCCACGGGCGGCGCCGGACGGCTGCATTATCAGGGCTTCCCCACCTCCAATCACTATGGCGCAACGGCGGACGGCTTGATTCTGGGATACCGTGCCGGGGCTAAGCTTCTCTATGCCGATACCTTGCAATACCATCCCACCGGCGCCGCATATCCCGAACAGATCTTCGGCGCGTTGGTTACGGAAAAGGTCCGCTCCCTCGGCGCAAAGCTCATCAACGTCGACGGCGTTGCTTTCATGCATCCTCTGGAAACCCGTGACGTTGCCGCAGCTTCCATCATCCGGGAATGCTCGGACCGCGGCAAAGGCGTGCATACAGCCCAGGGCCAGGGCGTTTGGCTGGATACGCCCATGATCGAGCTGAAGGGCGGCGAAGGCACCATTGAAAAGCGGATCCCCGCCATGATGCGCATGTTTGCGAAATACGATATCGATATCCGCAAGGAACCCATCCTTGTCTATCCCACGCTGCACTATCAAAATGGCGGCCTGGATATCACGGATGACGGCCAGACGACGAACATCGAGAACCTGTTCGTGGCCGGCGAAGCCGTGGGAGGAATTCATGGCCGCAACCGCCTCATGGGCAATTCGCTGCTGGATATCATCGTCTTTGGCCGCAACGCCGGCCGCAATGCTTCGGCCAAGGCCAAAGATGTAAAGGTCGGCAAGCTGAGCCTGGAGCACGTCAGCAATTTCGCCAAGGAGATGGCGGATGCGGGCATCGAAAGCGATATTGTTTCGCCCAAGCTGCTCCCCGACTATCGCCGTAAAAAATAATCATTGATGCAAATAGGGCTTATATGCAGATGTCTGCGCCTGCGGGCATCTGCATCCCTATGTAATGAAATAATTTTATTTTAAAGGAGATTTTATCCCATGGAACTTGCAAGTATCTTTGAAACAATGATGATTATCTGCTTCGGAATTTCCTGGCCGATGTCCATCGTGCGCTCCTATCGCTCCCGCTCCACCAAGGGCAAGAGCCTGATGTTCAGCTGCTTTATCGCTTTTGGCTATGTCTGCGGCATCATCTCCAAAATCATGACCCAGACGTATAACCTGGCTTTCTGGTTCTATATTCCCAATATCATCATGGTTTGTACAGATATCTGCCTCTATTTCCGCAACCGGAAAATCGAAAAACGCGAAGCGGCCCAGGCATAAAAAATCAGATTTACTATTCTGTCAAAGAACCGGAAAGAGAGCTCTCTTTCCGGTTCTTTTTATTATTGTATTGCCTCTAAATCTCCCCCAGAATCCGTCGTATTCTAGGACGAGAAGAATATATCCGCTCCATTCTTTCCCCGTATATTCCCAATAAAGTCGCATTTTATTGGAACACACAATTTCCCAAAGGGTTTTCCTCCGGCCTCTTCCATTCGCGATATGCGCCGTCAGCAGTTTATCCTCCCCAACCAATCCCGCTCTTTTCGCCGCATTTAGTTTTCCCCAACTAAAAACCCATCCGGGGAATACCCTATTTCCTTATTGCCCATTGCATAAATGCTAACCCGCTGCCATGCATCCTCTTCTTCAACACATGGCATTTCCTCTTTTCTCCATTTGATAAAGGGCCGCTCGCTAAAGTACGGCCTAAGATCGCCTACAAATGCTTTTTCGCAAATAAATCGTGTAAGGCAAAACAAAAACCCGCTTAACAGTGGGTTTTTGCCGTGTTTTGTTTATTATTGACAAAATCTTTGGCTCGAGTATAAAAATATCGCAACCCACTCATGTGAATTACGATATTCGCCCGGGCCGTTGCCTGTGCCTAATATTGACCTTTTAGATGCAAGTCTTGCGGCTCGGAAAATGGGGCTGGTAGTGACCGAAGAAAACGTGTCTTTGTGGGGAAAAGGAGCAGTGACGGAGCGATTTAAAAACCTGCTCGGTTTTCCGAGCGGGTTATGAATCGCGAAGTCCACCGCGACGTGGCAGATATTGCCGAAATGGATATTTTCTTTCGGGCAACAAAAATATCGCAACCCACTAAAGTGAATTGCGATATCCGCTCGGGCAGTTGCCCGTGGTGGAGATAAGGAGATTCGAACTCCTGGCCTCTTACATGCGAAGCAAGCGCTCTACCAGCTGAGCTATACCCCCATTTTGGCTACGGATGTTATTATACATCCTTTCCATGAATTTTTCAACACTTTTTTCAAAAAAATGCGGGGTTTTTCTGCAAAACCCCGCATTCCCATTTTCTCTTAGACGCGCTCCATATATTCGCCGGTGCGCGTATCGATGCGGATCATGTCGCCGGTATTGATGAACAGCGGAACCATAACCTTGGCCCCGGTTTCCAGGATTGCCGGCTTGTTGCCCGCCGTCGCCGTGTCGCCTTTGAAGCCCGGCTCGGTCTCCGTGATCTGAAGTTCCACAAAGTTCGGCGGATCCACGGAAAACGCCTCGCCCTTGAAGAACTTGATGGTCACATTCATATTCTCCTTGATATAGGGCAGCGCCTCCTCCACCTTATCCAGGTTCAGCGGCAGCTGGTCATACGTTTCCGTATCCATGAAATAATACAGTTCCCCATCCGAATAGAGATACTGCATCTCTTTCTTCTCCACCATGGCCCGCGGGAATTTCTCCGTGGGGTTGAAGGTGCGTTCCAATACGTTCCCCGTCATGACGTTTTTAATTTTCGTGCGGACAAAAGCAGCGCCCTTCCCCGGTTTTACATGCTGAAAATCGACGATCATCCAAACCTGTCCGTCAATTTCAACAGTCATTCCTTTTCTAAATTCACCTGCAGATACCATGCATAAACCTCCGATTATTTAATAATTAAATCCTTCGCCGCCGTATAGAAGTTTTCGTACCCTTCTTCGGTAACAGCGATCATATCTTCAATGCGAACGCCGCCCTTCCCCGGCAGATAGATCCCCGGCTCAATGGTAATCACCATGTTTTCCTTAAGGACGTCCGTGGAATAGGCAGTGATGGCAGGGGCTTCGTGAATCTCGACCCCTACGCCATGGCCGGTTCCGTGTTCAAAATACGCGCCGTAACCGGCTTCTTGGATCACTGAACGCACCACCTGATCCACCTCATTGGCGCCGATCCCGGCCCGCACGGCCTCCAGACCCGCCAAATTCGCAGATTTAACAATATTATATATCATTTCCAGTTCTTCTTCAACCCCTGAAATGCCGATTGTACGGGTAAAATCCGTGCAGATTCCCTGATAGATGCAGCCGAAATCCATAGTCAGCAGATCGCCGGCCTGCAGCTTCCGGTGAGACACCGTCGCATGGGGCAGCGCGGCGTTCTCCCCGCTGGCAATAATGGGCGGGAAAGAGGGCACAGTTCCCTGCTTATTCAGGAAATACTGCAGCTCCGCCAGCAGATCAAATTCGCTGACGCCTTCCTTCACATAGTCTAAAATGTGCTCAAACGCCGCCTGGGTGATCTTTGCCCCCTCGCGCATGCGCGCCAGCTCCTCGGGCGTCTTGATGCTCCGAAGCCGCTTAAGCTCTTCATCAATATACGCATATTTCATAAACCAGGATTCCTGGTATTTCTGCATCAGGCTGATGGTCACAACCTCTTTTTCAATGCCCAGGCATTTGGTGCCATGCTTGTCTAAGAGCTTGTCGATCCGGCGCAGACGCTCGGCATGGGCCGCCTTGATATAGCGGAAGGTATCGCCCATTTCCCGTTCCGCCTGCTCAATATAGCGGCAGTCCGTGATAAAATACTGGTGGTTCTGCGTCACCAGAATCTGGGCACTGTCGCCGCTGAAACCCGACAGCCACCGGACATTCTCCGGGCTGATTAACAGCACTCCGTCGATATCGTTTCTGTTCATATATTCTCTGATCTGTTCCAATTTGTTCATTGCTGTCTTCCTGCCTTTGCTTGCTCAAACATCCTTTTCATGGCCAGGGCGTCCATTGCCATTGTCCCTTTGCTTTCGCAGATAATCCGCGGCTCCAGCCTTTTTTCCCAAAGGAGCGGCGCCAGCTGCTCAAAGTGCGGTCCATAGCCCTCCTCTGCGAAGGTGCGGTGCTGCTTTTCGCCCATAGCCGTATACTCAATTTTGGAAAAATGGACGTGCATGCGCGCTGTCCGCTCATGGCCAATGCCGTCCTCCAGGGCATCGAGAATTTTGCGAAAATCCTCCTGCGTCTGGATGGCTCCCCGGCCCCGGGTATGCAGATGCCCAAAATCGATGGTGGGCAGCACCCGCTCATCCACTTTTGCCAGCTGGATAATCTCAAAAAGATCCCCCAGCTGATTGATCTTTCCCATGGTTTCCGGGCAGAACGTCAGGTCTCCAAAGCCCTGTTCATCCATATTATTCATAATAGCAGAAAAGTTGCGGATTGTCATGTTAAATGCAAGATTTCTGTCCATTTTTGCGCAGGATCCCGGATGAAAAACCACCCGATCCGCTCCCAGCCATCGGGCCGCCCGGGCGCTCTCCAGAAAATACGACGTATTCTTGGCGATCTTCTCCGGATCGTCTGTCGCCAGATTGATAAAATACGGCGCATGGACGCTGAGGGCCACGCCGTATCTGCGGGCCTCTTCCCCGATTTTTCCTGCCGTCTCCTCTTTTAAACGCACACCGCGGCCAAAGGAAACCTCATAGGCATTGAGCCCCATCCGGGCCACCCATTCCATGGCTTCTACTGTATGTTTATGGCCCTCTTCATAAAAAGCATCCGAATTTCCTGCCGGACCAAACCGTATCACGATGCTGTCACTCTCCTCTTCTTTCTGTGGGACCGCCGTTTCAGCACACCCATGACCATGTTGCGGAGCATATGGCAGTCCTTTGTTTTCCAAAAGATTCCCAGCATGATGGCGTTGGGAATGACCAGGCAGAAAAACAGCCGGCCGATGAAGGTGAGAATCGTATTCACCGGGAACACCGCGTCGCAGGCCAACTTGGTTACCCAGCAGGAGAGGGCGGTCGTCAGGAAATAGGCCGCATATTTGACGAAATATTCGGCGCAGCCGCGTTTAAATCCATAGCGGTGCAGAATAAGCGGCTCCAGCCAGAGCAGCGTGGAGACCGTGGAAACTGCGGTTCCAATGAATACGCCCTCCAGGCCCAGCGTCGGCGCCAGCCAAATGGAGACGACCACATTGATAATTGCCGCCATCATGGGGACATATTTTCCTTCCCGGAACACACCCATGGTATCCCGGAAAGTGATATTCACCTGCCGCATGCCTGTCATATAGAAATTCAGCACGATCCAAAAGACGACCGGCAGGCTCAAAAGCCATTCCGAGCCAATCCACAGCTCAATGAATGGGTTAAACAGCACCCAGAAGCAGACCGTGCTGAATCCAAAGAGCCAGAAATTCCCGAAATAAATCGCGTTATACACATTATATTTCGTCTCGTTCGACTCTTCCACATTCAGATTGCCGACACTGGCTGTAATCGCATGGAACACCTGCTGCAGCAGATTTTTAATCGTTGTCGTCAAAAGCAGATAGTTAGAGTAAATGCCGCTCTCCACAATGCCAACCATAGCGGAAATGACGATATTATCCGTCCCGTTGATAATCACCTGCCCGGTACGATAGAACACCAGTGCCCCCATATTGCGGTAAATTCCCCGTTTTTCCCGCCGGCGCAGCGATTCGTTATTGCGCTTTTTGATATAGGGATACATCTTGTTGGCGATGAGCATGGTGATGATATTCTGCAGAATATTCGTCCCCACCTGGATGGAAAGCGTCAGGATATAGTTATGCGTCAGCAACATGACCACAATCTGCACGCCATAGCAGAGAATGGAGGTGGAATACACCACATTAGTCACGATATAATTTTTCTGGTGAGCCGTGATCAGCGTCCCTTTATAGGCAAAGAAGTAAGTCGATGCCGTATTGGCCACAAAGAGCAGGAAGATCACCTGCAGATCCGGAATATCCTGGTCGGTCTTCACCAGATACCGTATAAACGGCGTCATCGCCAGACCCATGCCGATGATGACCATACCGATGGTGCGGTACGCCCGCCCATACATGTTCATCAGCGCCTGGATTTTGTGGGTGTCGTGCTCGGCCACCGGCTTGTACATGGCGTAGATAATCGCCGTCCCCACGCCCAGGTCCGCCAGAGAGAACACCATGAGGATGTTGGTAAACAGTCCGTTTACGCCCAGGTATACCTCCCCCAGGGTGTTGACAAACACCGTCCGCATGGCAAAACTCATGAGGATATTCAGAATCTGTCCGCCCAGGGCGAACGCAATATTTCGCATGGAATTCCTTGATCTTTCCAAAACCTGGATCCCACCTCCGTTTTTGAAAAAACATATATTCTAGTATTCTAACACATTTTACCTAAAGTCATAACAAATTGCAAATTTTTCTAAGAAAGGACAAAATACCCGCTTTCCCGTGCAGATTCTGCTTTATGCCCCTTTTCCGCAGACTCGTTTGAAAAAATTTTTCCGTATTGTTCACGGAATGGGGAATCCCGGATAACCCAAATACGCTAAGGCGCCCCCTGAAAAATGAGACCGCCCGGCCGCCCCGATGGCATGCCCCTTGCAGAACAGAAGCCCTGGCAGCAAGAAAGATCCTCTTTATCCCTATTATAGCGCAGCAGAAACTGCCGGCAAAATTGCCCGCACCCTCCAGGAAACAGCTCCCCCACTCCGGTGCAGCAGGCCCCGCCCCGCAAGAAATGGAAAAAAACGAATGGCCAAGGGCCGCATATGGCGCAAACAAAAATTTTTCCCGCGGGCATATCTGGAATTTTCTTTGGAAGAGGAGCAGCCGCATCTTTTATGAAAAAAACACCGCAAACGATAAAAATCCTGCGTCCATATGGCAGAGACAGCCGTATGGGGCATTTCTTTTGGGCATAAAAATACCGCAACCCACTTTTGTGAATTGCGATATTCGCCCGGGCCGTCGCCCGTGGTGGGAGCAACAGGGCTCGAACCTGTGACCCCCTGCTTGTAAGGCAGGTGCTCTCCCAGCTGAGCTATGCTCCCAAAATGGTGACCCCTAGGAGACTCGAACTCCTGTTACCGCCGTGAAAGGGCGGTGTCTTAGACCGCTTGACCAAGGGGCCGCAAATAACGGACATGCTATATAATACACAATCCCCTGCCCATTGTCAAGTGTTTTTCCCAATTTTTCTATGGAAAAATCCTATGCCGCAGCTCTTCTCCGTTTCCTGCCCGCCGGGAAGCAAAAAGCGGCCGGGATTGGCAGCGGCCGCAAACCAAAACGACTATGCATGTCTCCCATTTTCCCAACAGCCAATCCAGAGTTATGGGCGGATACTGCGCGTTTGAAGCGCACCGCTGTATTAGCGAAGAATTTTCATCAGCCGATCCATCAGGCTGTCCGGCAGGAAACGTGCGGCTATATGAGCCAAAGCGAGAATGGCGCTGATTACAGTAACTCCGATGCAGATTTCCAACATATCTTTTTTCTCCTCATTTGTTTTGTTTTCTAAACTTTATTTGCAAAACATTCCCTTATTCAGAGTAATGTTTAGTTTTCTAAATTCAATTGTATCTTATCACGTTTTCCGCAAGAATGCAAGATATTTTTTTAGTTTTCTAAATTTTTTTAGTTTATGGTTGCGTTTTCCCAATTTCTATGATATCCTTATATTTATATAAAAGGAGGATTGCCCATGGCCACCATTGCAAGCCGTCTCCGGGAAGCCCTAAGCGTCCGGGGGATGAAACAGATTGAATTATCGGAAAAAACCGGGATCAATAAGGGAGCGATCAGCTCCTATCTATCGGGAAAATACGAACCCAAGCAGGCCAATGTCGCCTCTTTGGCCCAGGTTCTCAGCGTCAATGAAGCCTGGCTTTTGGGCAAGGATGTCCCCATGGATACTCCCATCCCTGCCCCGGCAGTGGACAGCGAACTGGGAGAATATCTCGAGGAACTGAAAAACCGCTCGGAGATGCGCATGCTTTTCCAGCTGGCCAAGGGAGCCACCAAAGAGGATGTGGAAAAAGCTGTTCGCATCATTGAGGCGCTTCGTCAAAGCGAATGATAGAAAATACAGTGGTGCGCTATATCCGCCTCCCGGTCACCGTGCGCGCCGTGACAATTCCCAGCGAGGATGGTTTTTTCAACATTTATATTAACTCCGCCTTAAATACTGCGGCCCAGCGCGCAGCATATCTCCATGAGCTGCGCCATATTGCAAAAGATCATTTCTATGACGATAACCCGGTATCTCAAAACGAAGCGGAGGCAAACGGCCGTTCCTAATTCTTGTTTTATCATTCATTTTATTTCGCCTGCCCTGGGCCCTGTGCCGTCAGGGCATTTTTCTTTCCCATCACTCGCTTTTATGTGTTTTTTAGGGTATACTGCAAGAAGATGAGAAACAAAAAAAGAGAAAGGAAGAATTTTCTATGACAGAATGGGAAAAAGCCAGGGCCGGACTTTTGTATAACGCCAACCATGATGCATTGCTGCTGGAAGAACGGGCTATATGCAAAGATTTGTGCTTCCAATATAACCGATGCCGCCCCTCTGCTGACGGCGAGCAGCGCAGGCTTCTGAAAAAGCTCCTGGGCGAAATGGGCGACCGTGTCGTCATCACCCCTCCTTTCTGGTGCGATTATGGAAAAAATATCTTCATAGGCCACGATTTTTATGCCAACCACAACTGCATCATTCTGGATGGTGCGCCGGTGACCTTCGGGGATTTTGTTTTTATTGGGCCAAATTGTTGTTTTTCCACAGCCGGACATCCTCTGGATGCAGGTCTGCGGGATGAGGGATTGGAATTTGCCCATCCCATTTCCATTGGCAGCCATGTCTGGATCGGCGCCAATGTTACGGTCCTTCCCGGAATAACCATCGGCAACGGCGCTGTCATTGGAGCGGGAAGCGTCGTGACCCGCGACGTTCCGGAAAATGTGATTGCCGCCGGCAATCCCTGCCGTGTGCTGCGGGAAATCACAGATGCTGACCGGCAGAGATACAAACAGATCTGATCTGCAGCATCCCCCTCCGTTGCAGGGTATCAGCACCCGTATATAAGAAGTATCGCCCGGATAAAATTTTGTTTCTTCCCTGCGGCTTCCGGCAAAGATGCTTAGGATATCCTATTTTTCAGCCCCTCTCCAGCGGCGCAATCTTCGGTTCCTGCCAGCAAAAATATCCCGGCAGGCATGCTTTTTTCTGATCCAAAAAACAGGAACGCAGGGGAATCCGTCTTTAAAAAATCACGGCACTTCCAAATAAAATTCCCGTTTCTTCGTTTATCTTTTCTTTCCTGTATGTATCCAAATCGCCGCAGCACCAGCCTGCAAAAAAGAGACTGCACAACGATATGCGTTATGCAGTCTCTTTCTGTTTCTGCCAAATCTGTATTGTTATATTGCCTAGAAGGCCGCCAACAGCCCAACACCCTGCAATACAGAACAGATCAAAATGGCCGCCACAATCACAGGGGCGATATACTTAATAAACACCTCAAAGAGCTTTTTCCGCCGGAACTTTGCGCTAAGCTCCACCTCGTCCGTGATAGCTTTGGGCTTGATGACATATCCAATGAAGATACACGTCAGCAGCGCCACAATCGGCATCAAAACGGAATTGCTGATAAAGTCAAAAATATCCAGGATTGTCTTTCCATCCCATTGGATATGGCTCCACATCCCAAACCCAAAGGAAGATGGCAGGGCCAGAAGAATAATAATCGCCAATGTGATAAAACAGGATTTCTTCCGGGAGATATGAAATTTGTCGCAGAAGATCGAAACTACCGTTTCCATCAGCGAAATCGCCGATGTCAGGGCTGCAAAAAGCACCAGCAGGAAGAAGAGAGCGCCGATGACATTGCCCGCCGGCCCCATGCTGTGAAAGACCTTGGGCATCGTGTTGAACATCAGGGAGGGGCCCTGGGAAAGCGCCGCCTGATCGCCGCCGGAGAACACAAATACCGCCGGAACAATCATCAGCCCTGCCAGCAGCGCAATGCCGGTATCAAAATACTCGATCTGTTTGACGGACTTTTCCAGATTTTCCTTTTTTCCCATATAGGAACCATACGTCACCATAATTCCCATGGCAAGCGACATGGAATAGAACATCTGCCCCATGGCCGCCAGCACGGTTTCGATGGAGAATTTTGAAAAATCGGGTTTAAAATAATAGGCGACGCCCTCCATCGCGCCGGGCAGTGTAATGGAGTAGATCGTGACAGCGATGGTCAGAAGAACCAGCACGGGCATCAGAAATTTGCTGACCTTTTCAATGCCCTTCTGCACGCCGGTCAAAACCGTAACAAACGTGAGGCCGATAAAGACTGCCAGCCAGATCAGCGGCATCCAGTCGTTGCTGATGAAGGAACTAAAATAAGCGTCGCCCGCCGTGGCCGCGCCCATTCCCGTGACGAAATCGGCAAAGTATTTGGTCACCCACCCGCCAATGACGCTGTAGTAAGGAACAATGATAATGGGAACGATGGCAGACAGGACGCCCAGAAATGCCCATTTGCGGTTGAGGGAACGATAGGCGCCGATCACCGAAAGCCCGGTCTTTCTCCCCAGGGCGATTTCCGCCACCATCAGAGAAAAACCAAAAGTAACTACGAGCAGGACATAGACCAGAAGAAAGATCCCACCGCCATATTTTGCCGCAAGATAGGGAAACCGCCAGATATTGCCCAACCCGACGGCCGAACCTGCCGCGGCCAAAACAAAGCCAATGCGGCTCGAAAATGAACTGCGTTTTTCCATAAAGCTCAACACTCCGAATATATTTTTGCCCAGACTGTCCCGCTTTCCCGCAGGCAAACAGGCCCAGGGGCACCGGCAGTAAGGAAAAGATGGAACCATGACAAAGCATGTATTGATTTTTTAATGATACCATGTCCGTCCTCTTTATTCAAGGGGCCTGGGGAATAGCAGGCATATATCGCCAAAACCGGGGGCCGATCCTTTATATAAACCCCGGAATTGCACAAGTGCAGAAACAAAAATAAAAATCCTCCCGCCAAATAAAAAACTGCCGTTTTCCCTATTGACTTTCCCTGGAGGAATGGTATAATGAATAAGGATTTTCGTTGGCGGCAGGACAGGCTCCAAGGAGAAATATGGCGGTGTAGCTCAGTTGGCTAGAGCATTCGGTTCATACCCGGAGTGTCATGTGTTCGAGTCACATCACCGCTACCATATCGCAGCAGATTGGGCTGCATAAAAGGCCTCGCAAATTGCGAGGCCTTTTACATTTTCTGTTTTATCTCCAAAGCGGCGTATCTTCCGATTCTCTGCGCCCCGGCGCTGGCTCCCCGGTTCCGCCTTTTTCCGTTTGGTGGCACTAAATGGGTTTATTTCCATAGAATGCTCCCAGCAAAGTGAGCCGCTCTCCCAAAAGAATCGCTTTTTTACCAGCGCCGTCACCCCAATGAGGAAAACGATCCATCCAGGCCGGCCTTTGGAAAGAAAAGCCAGGCGGATATCAAAGCTGCATCCACTTCTTTTGCGTATGGTTCCACCGCCAATATACGGCCGCCGCTACCGTCCGGCGCGGTATGATCCTGCCGAGCACGGAGAGAAATCGGTTGAATCCCCCGGGAATATATGTGCCGCTTCCTCTAAGCATCCGGTCTATCGTCTTCCGGGCGACCTTTTCCATGGGAACCGTTGTCACCCTGCCGAAAAAGCCCTGCGCTTCAATGGCGGCGGTCACCTCTTCATTGGTAACCATACCTCCCGGGCAGAGCGCCAGCACATTGGCGTTTTCGTGCTTCAGCTCCTGCCCGAGCGCCAATGCAAAGTCATATAGAAATCGCTTGGAAGCAGCATAAGTGGCCTTCAGCGGCATGGGAAACATCGAAGCAAGGCTGGATACAAATACTGTATAGAAAGGTTTCTTTTCTCTCCGACGCTGCAAAACGCCATGCGTGATCCGCAGGGTAGCCGCGTCGTTCAGGCTTACGATTTTTACCACTTTTTCCCGCTCCCTGTCCTGGAATCCCCCTTCAAAATCAATCCCCGCCACATTGAGCAACATATCAAAGCGAATGTTGTGGCGGTCTATCTCGCGGAATAGCGCGTCCACATCCCCGCAGTCCGTCAAATCGCATTTTTTTGCTGCTGCTATAATGCCATACTGCCGTTCCAGGCCGATTTTGATGGCCTCCAAACCGGCTTTGTTTCTATCCGTCAAAAACAGGTTATATCCCCGTTTGGCACATTCGATTGCCATAACCCGCCCCAGTCCTCCGGCGGCGCCCGTTATCATTACATTCATTGCGCTACCTCGCTGTTCTGTTCTGTCCCGCAGAGGCAGTGGCTCAGCTGAAATAAACGGTCTGCATTCTGCCCGGTCACCTCGCGGCTATATTTGCACGGCTGGCATTTGCAGTAGTATAGTCCCGCAGGATGCGTTTCCTGCCGGCATATCCAGCCATAGGTTTGGGCCGACACTGCGGGAGATATGCCAAAAGGCTTGCGGAAATGCCATACAATTTTTACAATGCCCCCCGCTTTGTCTCCTATGTCCGTCTTTACAAGGCCGGGATCAACCACAAAAGCGCGGATCCCCATTCCTGCATAACGGTCATTCAATCCCTTCGCCAGAAGCATGCCGCAGAGCTTGGATTGTTTATATGCCGTCAGCGGATGATATCTATGGGTAAGCATAATATCGTCCCAGTGAACCCGGATTCCTTTGTGGGATTCGCTCCCGGTCATAATCACTCTGCCCCTGCCCTTTATCAGGTCGGGCAGCAGCTTATGCGTCAACAGGAATGCGGCCAGATAATTCAGCGCAAACTGCCGTTCTATTCCATCCTCGGATGTGGTGTAATAGCTCTGGGCGCAGCCGGCGTTGTTAATCAGCGCAAACAGCTCCCCATTGCCTTTCTCTGCCAGAATATCATGGATCTCCAGAGCCACGCGGAGAACCTCGCGCTGATGATACAGATCCGCCGTGAGATAGGCAACATCAGCTTCGGGTGCGGCTTCCAGAATATATTTGCGGGCCGCATGGCATCTTTCCCCGCTTCGGCCTATGCCGATCACCCGAAACCCTTCTTTGGCAAGCAGCGCCGCGGTTTCCAACCCGATGCCCGATGTCGCTCCGGTAATTACAACCGTTTTATCCGACATAGCCAAACCACCTCCAAGTGTGCCAAAACTGCACGCTCCCCGCCGAAATGCCGCAGATAATAAAGCCCGCAATAAAGCACACGGCAAACACGGCCACTGCCAGCAGAGAGAGCTTTTTCAGATTACGCTTCATTTTGGCAGAAAACTGCGGATATGGCGCCACAGACGGCAATGCGGCGCCTCCTGAGACAGAAGCAAGTGTGTTTCTATGGAAGCGGCAGAAGGAGCGCATAAGCTGGCGGATAAAGCCAAAGAAATATATGCTCCCAACAACCGAAAGAATGGTTAAGGCCGCAAAAGCAACGCCGAATAGAAAGGCGCAGTGATACGGCATCGCCGGAAGCAAGGCAAATACAGAAATTCTCATATTTGCAAGTAACCCGATGGATACGGCTCCAAATGCAGCGGCAAGCGCCGCCATGACGATTTCCCAAGCGAACATAAGGATATAAAATATGCCAAAGAAGAAATCGGCCACACCCAGTCCCATCCGTGTTATGACTTTTTTGCCGCCTTTGCCCTCCGCGGGAGAAGCATCGTATTGTGCCGCAATGCCTTTGGGATCCCCGAGCTTTGCAGCGATTTCCTCTTCTGCATAACCATCGGCCAGCTTAAAGGCGAAATGCTGTTCATATTCTTCGATTATATCGGAGATTTCCGATATATTCCTGCGCTTTAATTCTATTTCAAGAGTTTCGATAAATTGTTGTTTCGTCATCGCTATCATCCTCCAACATTTTCTTTACGGCTCCGGCAAACTGCAGATATGTGTTGCGGTCCTTTTCATAGGTCTCTTTTCCCAACTCTGTCAAAGAGTAATATTTGCGCGGCGGCCCGCCGCTTTCTTCCTGCAAATAAGTGGTCAATAAACCATCTGCTTTCAGTTTTCGTAAGATAGGGTATACCGTACCGTCGGCGATGTCGATCTGCCGGGAAAGGGACTCGGAAATTTCATAGCCATAGCAATCCCGCTTTTTCAGCAATGCCAATACACACAGCTCCAGCACACCCTTTTTGTATTGTATGCCCATATGCAGCCTCCTTTCAAAATGATATGCGCATATCATTTACTATTATATTATATTTAGTAGTGAAAAAAGTCAACAGTTTTTTATCAAATACTTGACATTTTTTCCAGCCGAAATTCATCAATAATTGCTTTCCATATCTTTCTGAAAATATATAATTATCGATCGATGGAAAATTCAGTACATAGGAAAGGGTAATTAAATCCACTGCCGCTAACTATAAGGCAAATATAAGTTTTTGAAAAAAATATGATTTAAACTATCGATTTCAAAGCCGAGAAAAGATGGCGGCACAGTTTAGGCGTTATGCCCGTGTTTACAAGGGCATAGCCGCAGCAAACGTGACTTTTCTTGGAAAAGGAGCACCAGCGGCATAAGATAATGACCCCATCGCTTTCGCGATGGGGTCATGTCAAAGTCGCTTGATGCGACGTGGCAGATATTGCCGGAATGGATATTTCCCTTCAGGCAAAAAATCGCAGCCCACCAAAGTGAATTGCGATATTAGGGGATTGACACTGTCTGCTAGGAAGCGTTGACAAAAAGATCTCTTTCTGCTTCTATGATTTCTAATTCTAATGCAAGATCGATTGCTTCATCAATGCATTTCCGTATAAAATTTCTAGTCTTGCTACTTGGCAAGTCTGATTGCTAAGAGTAAAATATTTTAAATTTTTTCATATTGCTCACTTACCAGACCAGTTACTATCTAATCATTAAATAAAAATTCCGCTTTTGATAAAATGTTCGAATAACGGACACCATTCACATAAACATAGCCTTACTCCTTATGAAGGAATAAATCCTCTGCGAGCATTGCCTTCGTGATTAAATTGGACATAGTTATACTGATAGCCATATTTAATATCTTTATTCTCAAAGATGATAACTTGATGAAGACAATCTTCTTCCAAAATGTCTTCAATCATTTTCTTTTCCATATAGTCGTCAACCCACTCACCATCTTTATCTTTTTTACGTTCTTTTAGAGAGACAAGCGGTGAATCAAGTATAACAAATCCGGGATGTAGACGATTATTTTTAAAGCAATAGCGCATTAATCCTATGACCATGGCAGATAGAATAAATGCCCTATAGCCTTTTCCCCAGTCAGAGCGGGCTTTCCCATCAATGGATAGATCCAGCGTTTCATCATCAAAAGTCACATCCACATTTTCTTGAAATCCCCACTTCTTTAGTACGCTTGCAATTTCGCTACAATAATCATTATAAAGAGATGAAACAGACTTACTCTTGGATTGCTTTGATTTTCTAACTTTTTCACTGTACGCAATAATATCCATTTCAACGGAGGCTAAATCTTGCTGGTAAATTTCAAGAGATTTTTTCATTGCATCTAATTGCCTAATTATTGCAATATTTTTACTGAGCGTGAACAACGAAGCTTGTTTTTCTGCAATAATTTCTGACAGTTGAGAGTTCTCATTTAATAAACATCCAATGGCTTCTTTATTACCGTTAAATCGCTCTTTGATATCATTAATTGAATATGTCAAATCTTGGATTTTACTTTTTAGTTGAACGGTGTGACTTTTAAAATACTCAAATAGAGTTTCACTACTATCTGAATCGATTACACTTGATGTAATCGGCTGGCGACAGACAGGACAATCCAGATGCGGAAGTTGCTCAAGAAAATCAGCATATGTTGAGACCATACCATTTCGTTTTAGTTCTTCTGCATAATGCTGATGTAAAATTTCAAATTCAGAAATTTTGGCATCATCTTCAAAGCAAAGTTTTTTTAATTCATCAATCTTAGCTTGATTTTGAGTTATCTGTGCATTTAAGTAAGATATATAGTCTCGCAGTTGGCTTATTTCTTCCATCATTAGCTGTGTGGTTTCTGATTTTGTATATAGTTGATAATTCGGATTTTCTTTAATTGCTGTAATTTTTCCTTTTAATATATCTTTTTTCTTTAAAAGAAACTGCACGATTCCTGCCCGACGAATGTTTTCATTTTCTATATCATCAATTTCTTCAATGTTTTGATCATCTGATCCACTTATTATATATTTGAGAACAGATTTTCTAACAGTCTTTTCCGTATACTGAATAGACTGAAAAGACGATCCCTCTGCAATAATATCTGTTTCGTCAACTGTTATTAAATGTACTAAGTCACGAAACGAAAGTGTACGCTTTTGGTTTTTTTGATTCTTTTTTAAGTAAGCATTCTCAGAGTGGCCTTGCAATAATTGCAGTAAGTATCTAGAAAGATTTTTTGCGTTTTCTGGGTCATGCTTATAAGGCATAGTTAAATGTTCATCATTATGCACGATGCAAACCTTGCTTGACCCAATGGTTCTCTCAATTCTATATACATCATCATTGACGCTGAATTCCAATGTAATCTCGTTATAACCTTTGGCTTCAACGATACTCTTGGGGGGATTTTCACCACCTAGTATATAATTGATGCATTGAAATGCAAATGTTTTACCCGTGTCGGAATCACCAGTAACTACATTTAACCCTCTTTCAAAGGTCAAAACTGCATCTTCTTTTCCATGTCCAGAAAGAGTAAGTTTTTTAAGCATCATTCTTTTCATAGTATATACCCTCGTACTTTCTCACACAGTTCTTTTGCGTTGATATTTGTCCGACAAACTGTTGAGAAAAAGTATTGTCCGAATTCTGTAATCTTGTAGCACACTTTTTGTTTGTCATCAAAATCAGCAGAAATAATACCATGAGATACTAGATCTGCAATTGCTACAAGTGGCGACAATTTTGAAATTTTCGCCCGTCTACAAATTTGCTCAATAGTATCAAGTGACAGCGCACTTGGATGAGTATAAAAAATCATTCCAACTACCATATGCTCAAAAAGAATATCTGAAATATGCTCTAGTTTGTATTCGTCCATACGATATCTCTTCTTTCGTTAGCCAACTGATGGCATATTCCCTGTCTATCTTGTGGGTGAACTAAATCATACTTTGACAAAAGATTATGATTTAAATCTATTCGAACGACTTGTGCCATAACATCATTTAGACGCTCATATCCATCACTATAGAATTTCCCAAGAAAATCATATATGCCATAATAAATATCCTCAGCCAAATCTTCGAAATAATCGCTAGTTAATAAATGCTTAGATGCAAAGGCCTTTAAGTTTTCAGCTGAATAAAAACGCTCTCGATGAACCTTCAGATTTTTCATATATTGGGGAAATCTTTGTTCCAACTCTGATATAGTATCAATTGAAACTTTTTCTTTTTCAGAGATTGCGGCAAGGTATTTCTGGATATATACTGTTTCGTATTTTTGAACTACATCAGGTACGATAATATGTCTATCTCGTTTTATCGTTAATCCCCCACCAAAACGAAACGCATAAAATGCGGTGGATTTATGTTCTTCAATTACTTCCAGCATAGACTTTGTCTTTATAATACTAAAGTCAAATTTTTCGATATACGATTTGATCCCAGAATCGAGAGCTATTGGCTCTTTTGTAATTCTAGTCCGACAATTACTATCCCATTTTTCTATGACTATCCTATTTATCTCAGATGGGTTATCAATTAAGTCATTTAGTTTAGGTCCAATATCCATTGGAGCTAAAATGTAGTATTCGTGTGGAAGAGGAATTTCACCATTGTATGTATAGTAAACCAACTTGCCAAACTCCGGTAACATATCACTAGGAGTTAAAGGATGATCATAGTGCTTGCATTGATAATATGAGTAGTGATTATTTTCATCTTTGGCCACAACATCGCGACCCTTATCACCTGCACCTCCGAAGCCGCGAACTTGATATTTGTTTTTTAATGATACAACCCATTCCCGTATAAACAATTCAAATTCCTTATCGTCATAACTTTTTACTCGTTCATATGGGACTCGAGTGTCACCCTCTGCATCCTTAATGATAACCTTTTCTGGTGCAGGAAACGGTGCTAAACATTCAAAATTCATATCTTCTACCCCCTATATTTTGAGGCACGAATAAAATTAAAAAGTATTTTTGCAACTTGTTTTTAAAAATTATACAACAAATTTCCCTATTTCTCAACGAGAAAAGCTGGTACAGAGAGACCTAGGCAGCGCCCAATCTGCCAGCATTTCTTTGTGCCTGCTTCTTAATGAAGGAGCTGGGTAAATTTCAAATCCGCCGACGAAGCGGATACGGATCTTTTCTTCGGAGCGTACGGTGACTCGTTCAACCACTCGATATACCAAGGTGTCGGAAAACTCCATAAGGTCGAGATCTTCTGCGAAGATACGCAGCATATCTTGTTCATGACGGAAGCTACTTGAATAAATATATGTTATCCTTATTGCCAAAGGAGTTGATAGCATGAATTATAAATATAGCATCGAAGAAAGGCAAAAGATTATCGAGCGGTACATATCAGATGGCGAAACAGCGGCCAGTATCATTGCTAGTACCGGCGTCCCAAAAAGTACTTTTTATAGTTGGCTAAAAACATATCGAGAAGAGCAAGAAAACAACAAACGAAAACCTGTTAACATTCGCAACTTTCATCTGCTTGAAAATAAGGTTGCTCGTTTAGAAGG
>NZ_JACRSS010000003.1 GCF_014384805.1 Guopingia tenuis | reverse complement strand
GTGAAGGCGGACGGACGGTAGGATCCGGTGTAGTAAGCGGGATCATCGAATAAGAGAAAGACAAAGCGAAGGAAAAGAGACGTCAAAAGGCGTCTCTTTTTTGTGGAGAAAAAAAGGGGAGAGGGAGAGCAGGGATAGTGCAGCGGGAGAAAGGCGGGCTGGGACCAAAAAAATTGCTATATTGTCTTTCTTGCGAGGTTTTCCTGGAAAAATCCCCAAATAGCAAGGCACAGCAACAGGATGGCAATGGCCGAGGAACCATAGAGGATGATATCGTATATATCATTTGCGGAAGTGGAAAGGGGCGTTTCTGCGCGGAAATACAGATCGCCGCGCCAATCCGCCGTGCCGCAGTTATCAAGGGCTTCCTGATAATATCTTTGGATATCCGGATCCAGAGCAGAAACCGGCTGCAGGGAGCCGAAAAAGGAAATGGCTTCGCCTTGATAAAATTCTGCATCGGGGTTCGTCCAATAGGAATAGAATGCGTCCATGATGGCGTCGCCATTTTTCCATTTCGCGCCGGGAAGCTCAACGGGATAGCAGACGGGCGTATTGACTCCATCCGCCATCAAAAGCAGCGCATAGTATTTGGTTGCCGTTTCCTCCGTCTCTCCTTCATAGGCGATGCCACTTATAAAAGAGAACAGCTCTCCTTCCACATACTGCCCCTCTGTCAAATCCGTAATATAAAGTTCCTCGATAGGCATTGCCTCCTGCTGGCGGGCAAAAACGGCGTCGTTGGAAAGAATGGTATACAGGCAGGTGCCTGCAAGAACCAGAAACAGGCCGCTGAACAGGAGAAGGGTTTTCCGGGTGGAACGTATAAATTCCCGCGGGCTGCGGCGTGTTAAAAGAAGGCCCTCCTTTTTTGCCGCACGGCAGGCGGCGATATATGGCGCCCAGCAGATGGTGAAAAAAACAGCAAGGATGATAAGAACGGCGCTATAGACAAGATGCAGCTCGATCAAAAGGACGGCAGCGGCAATCCAACAGATCGTTCCTAAAAGGGAGACAATGGTTGCCAAAACAGATTCACGGTAGATGAAATACAGATAGGGAATGGAAATCATGGCGGACCTCCTTTGCGGGTGATAGCGAGGGTCTCCCGGTTTCCGGGAAAAACGCGATGTGGTGCCGGACTGTATACAGAGGTTCGTGCAAATGGAAAGGAAAATATATTTCATCTTCAGTATAAGGGATAATTTACGACAAAGCAATAAAAAATATTTGGATGACCGGGGAAAACTGCGTCATAAGTAAAGGGAAAGAGCCGCGTTGCAAAACAAAAAGGCGGGTTGCGAAAACCAGACGCTTGCAGTATCATACATAGAGAAAACGAAAGAAAAGCGAGGAGATGGCATGAAATATCTGATTGTGGGAACGGGCGGAACCGGCGGAGCGATTGGCGGCTATCTGGCGGCGGATGGGAGAGACGTCTCTTTTATTGCCCGCGGCGTGAACCGGACGGCAATGAAAGAAAAGGGGTTGTTTATCCATTCCAAACGCCGTGGAGAACTGCATATCCGGGAACCCAAGGTGTATACGATGGAGGAATGGCAGGGGACGGCAGATGTGATTTTTGTCTGCGTCAAATGGTATTCCATTGGGGAAGCGGCAGAATTTCTGAAAAAAGCGGCCGGGCCGGAAACCCTGGTCATTCCCATTTTAAATATCACGGACGCCGGAGAACAGCTTTCCCGGGAGCTTCCGGAGCGTAAGATTCTGGACGGCGTAATTTATGTCTCCGCCTTTTTGTCCGCGCCGGGAGAGATTACGGAAAACGGCGCGGTCTTTACCATCGTCGCGGGGCCATGGCGGCCGGAACCGCAGGCGATCTATGAAAAGCTGGCGGAACTGAAAGGAGAATTGGAGGAAAGCCGGATTCAGTTCGAGATTTCCAAGGACATCCGGAGCGACGCGTTCGAAAAATTCAGCATGGTTTCTCCCTTTGCCGCAGCGGGAACCTATCTGCATATTGCGGCGGAGGATTATGAAAAAAATCCAGCCCATATGCAGCTTTTCCGGGCGCTGGTGGGAGAAGTGCGGGATGTGGCCCTGGCCATGGGTTTATCCATGCGGGAAGATATCGTGGAAAAGAATGTGAGGCTGCTCACAAGCTGCGCGCCGGACTCCACGGCCTCCATGCAAAAGGATTATGAGGCGGGCCATGCCAGCGAGGTGGATGGCCTTGTATACCAGGTGGTTCGCCTGGGCCGGGCTTACAGCGTTCCCACACCCAATTATGAAAAGATCGCCCGGGCGCTGGGTTTTCGGGAGTAAAGGAGCGGGATATGGATATTCGCATAGACGCTGCCTGGAAGGCGGCCTGCCCGGGGGCAGCGCTGGGATGCCTGTTCTCGAGGGTGAAGGTAGAAACGGATTGCCCGGATCTGCAAAAGGAAATGGAGCAGTCGCTGGAGAAAATCGCCGGAAATCTGCGGCGGGACGAGATTGTCGCTCTGCCCCGCATCCGCGACGCCCGGGAGGGATACCGGGCTGCCGGCAAGGACCCGCATCGCTATCGCAGCTCCTGTGAGGCCATGCTGCGGCGGATTACCTCTGGCAAGGGGCTGTACCGCATTAACAACGTGGTGGACTGCAACAATATCGTTTCGGTGGAGAGCGGCTTTTCCCTGGGAACATATGACACGGCCCGGCTCACGGGCGGGGTGGTCTGGCAGATCGCTCCCGAGGGGACTCGCTATCCGGGCATTGGCAAAGAGGAAATCAACGTGGAGTTTCTTCCCGCCCTGCGGGACGGCGCGGGATTCTTTGGCAATCCGTCCAGTGATTCCACCCGCGCCATGATCCGGCCGGAGAGCCAGGAGGTTCTGCTCGTGATCTATTCCTTTGGCGGAGCGGACGGACTGGAAAGCGCACTCTGCCGGGCAGAGGAACTTTTTGCCATCCATTGCGGGGCAGAGGAGATGCGCCGCCGGATCATCAGAAACGATGGCTGATGTATAAGCATATATAAGCCCATGGAGAAGAACATGAAAGAGAACTATCAAAAATGGATGGAAGAGACCATCGCCGGGTTGAAAGGGAGGCCCCGCCTTTTGCTGCATAGCTGCTGCGCTCCCTGCAGCAGCTATGTGCTCACTGCCTTGGCTCCGCATTTTGACATCCTGCTGTTCTATAGCAATTCCAATATCACATCCCCGGAGGAATATGAGCATCGCCTTTTCGAACAGGAACGGCTGATCCGGGAACTTCCCTGCCGGGATGCCATCACGATGATGGCGGATCGCTATGCCCCGGAAGAGTTTTTTGCAGCGGCCAGGGGAATGGAGGCCGAACCGGAGGGAGGCCGGCGGTGTGAGGTCTGCTTCCGCATGCGCCTTACCCACGCGGCGAAAAAGGCCCGGGAGGTTGGTGCAGACTGGTTCACCACCACCCTCACCATCAGCCCGCATAAAAATGCCCAGCTTTTAAATGCTATTGGCCAGGAGCTGGGAGAAGAATACGGCGTCCCTTACCTATGCTCGGATTTTAAAAAAAAGGATGGTTATAAAGAGTCCATTCGTCTTTCGGACGTGTATGGATTATATCGCCAAAACTATTGTGGCTGCGTGTTTTCCAAGGAAGAGGCGCGGCGGCGCGAAGCGGATAGGGAAAAATAAAGGATCGCCGGCCTTTGAAGGTATACCTTGCTTTTTGAAAAGATAAGCTCTCTATTCGCGCTTTTACCGCAGATGGGGGGAGCGTTTTTTAGGGAAAGAGACGGCGGGAACGCCGGCGGCAGGGAGGTGGATGCCGCGAAACCTGCCCGCGGTCGGCTGGAGAAAATACGGCAAGGAATAGCTGCAAAATACCATTGCGGATAATTTTGCAGGGCTGTAAAATATCTTTGCCCGCTTTCTTTTTAAGGCAAGAAGGCTCCGCTGGGACAAAGGGATATGGAAAAATGCTCTGCTCGGAAGAGATGAGCGGAGATAAAAGAACACAGTCATAAAACATCTTTGCCCGCTTTCTTTTTAAGGCAGGAAGGCTCCGTGGAATAAAGGGATACGGAAAAATGTTTCTGCCCGGAAGAGATGGACGGAGATAAAAGAACACAGTCATAAAATTTCTTTGCCTACTTTCTTTTTAAAGAAAGTAGGGGGGAGGGAAAATGAAAAAATCAATGGATGCCGTTTTGGCAGGAAGCCTGATACTTTGCATTGTTTTGGCGATTTTGGGATATTTCCTTCTGCCGGATACACTGGTGATGCAGATCACCGCCTCGGGCGCAGCGGGAACTACGATGCCTAAGCTGCTGGGGATTTTGATATCACCTGCGTTTTCTGCCTTTGCCCTGTTTTGGTATAAAAAAGACAGGGGTGGCCGGTCGGCTGTCATCGTGTCGGCAGTGGCGGTTCTGATTGGCATACTGACACTGGCATTTAATCTGGGAAGATAAAAAGCAAATAACAAAAGCCCTGCCAAAGCGCAGGGCTTTTGTGACTTTATAAAAAGGATTATCTGCCAATTTTCTCATAAAGGGTGCTGACACGCTGCACCAATTCATGATCCTGGGGAAGCTCACAAACCTGGCTTACTGCGGCGGCAATCCCTTTCTCCCGGATCAGCGCCTGAATCTCCATAGCCTTGGGATCCTTGGGCTCGGCATAGGCCATGCCGTTGGCGATGGACTGGATGAGCGCCTTGGGATCAATGCCGTGCTTCAGGCAGGTGAGGGCATTGCCGGTGAGACGGTCGTTATGGGAGAGCTTGCGCATGGGATCATAGGCCACGCGGAACACATAATCCGTGTGGGGTGACTGAAGCTTGGTGCGCAAAACGTAGCAGAAGTCATAAAGTTCCTTTTCCGTGATGGGGAATTCCTTTACCAGCCCGGCGCAGGATTCATCCAGAACCTCCTGCACCAGATTGAAAATCTCCGGATCGGCCATGCCTTCGTTGATGGTGGTGTACCCCTTTAAATATGAGGCAAAAGCGCAGCAGGCATGGGTGGAATTATAGGTATAGAGCTTGATATCCTTGAGCTGCTCGATGTTGTCTTTGAGCTCCATCCAGGGAACCTGGGAGAGATCGCAATAGACGGGCGACTGGATGAGCAGCGTGGCGACGGCTTTGGTCTCCAGCTCCAGGGCGGCGGGAGAAGGAGAGGTAGTTCCGCGGCGGATAATGACATCCCGCAGCGCCACGTTCTCCCGGAACCAATCCTGGGCCGCCGGAGAGAGGGGCTTCAAAAATTCTCCTTCAATGTGGGCCATGATATGGTTCTTATTGGTGCAGGAGAGAATGGTCAGCTTCTGCGCGGGATTTTCCTTGGCCCGCGCCTCCAAAAGCGGGGCCAGATAGGCCGCAGCATCGTCGATATCTGCGGGATAGAGGGCCAGCGCCATAAGATCGGCACAAAGAAAGGCATCCCGGCAGGAATATGCCGGATCTGTGAGATACACATCATAGCCATCCACAATATGATCGTATGTTTTTTCGGTTTCATGCACCTTTACGGTGTATTTTCCAGCGTCGCGCATCGCGTTTGCGACCTCCGGATCCTTGTCTAGAAAAGAGAGCCGCCATCCAGCCGTATGATACACCTCACCTAAAAAGCCCTTGCCGATCTTGCCGGCACCGACGATAAAAATTTCCTGCATCCTTACATCCTCCTGCTTGTTTTTTCAAATCTTATATCAATGTGTATACATAAAAAGTCAAAAGTGAACGGAACAATACATATGAAAACATAAGCTCTTGCGGACGAATGTACCATCCAATTTTTCTCAGAGCTTGCCTTCTATAGCAACAAATTGAAAATAAACCCCGGTGAAACATAACGTTGCCTCCCGGGGCTGTTATTTTATTTTTAAGCGATCATGTGTTTTTAATGACGACCTGTTCGATCACATCGGCTGCATGCTCACACAAGTCGCAGCATTTTTCCAAGCTCTCATAGACAGCGTTATGCCCCAGCAGCATTTTTCCATTGACATCCGAGCCAAACAGGTTATAGATTGCGTCTGTATAGAGAGTGTCTCCCTCGGTTTCGATATCGTTAACCTTGATCAAAAGCGACCGCAGGGCATGGGGCTTTTTAAAGTTTTTCAATTCCCCTGCGGCCTCATATAAGGCGCTCACACAGCGGTTCACGATCTTGGAAAGCTCGGCGGCTTTTTCCGGAACCTGGTCGATATGGAACATATAAAATTCCATGATAACCTCATCCAGAGCATCGGTAATGTCGTCAATGATCTGAACCAGGCGAAGAATATCCTCCTGATCGATGGGAGTGATGAATTCCACGGAAAGCTTCGTCAAAATATCGTGATGGATATCGTCGGCGGCGTGTTCAATGGCGTGCATCTGATCCATATACGCCGTAATTTTTCCCGGATCAAATTCGCAAAAAATTTTTTCCAGGAGATTGGACGCCTCCACACTGCAGGAAACCTGCTGTTCCAGCAATTTAAAATAATCGTTGTTTTTCTTATTTCTTGCCATACTTTTATTCTCCTCACGCAAATATCAATAAAAAGAGCTTCGCCATTCCGTATCCCAGAAGGCCGCAGCCCGGAAAAGTGAATATCCAAGTGAACACCAGATCTTTCACCACGCTCCAGTTTACATTGCTGATTCTCCGGGCGGCTCCGACGCCCATGATAGCCGTGGTTTTGGTGTGGGTCGTGCTGACGGGCATACCCGTCAGGGAAGAAAGCAGAAGGCAGAGCGTTGCGGAAAAATCCGCGGCAAATCCCTGATAGGGCTTGAGCTTTACCATATCCATGCCGACAGATTTGATGATCCGATATCCGCCGATGGAGGTTCCCAGCCCCATGACAACGGAGCAGAGAATCATCAGCCAAACGGGAACGATAAAAGTGGAAGTGCCGGCTTGTCCGCTGGCGAAGGCAGCGCCCAGGAGAAAAATTGCCATAAACTTCTGGCCGTCCTGCGCGCCGTGCATGAAGGCCATGGCCGCGCCGCCGGCCACCTGCGCACCAGAGAAAAAGCGTTCCGTCTTCATTCGGTTTTTATTTCGGCATAAAAGCACCGTGAGCTTGGAAGAGAGAAACCCGAGAACAAACCCCAAAATTGTGGAAAGGATAAGCCCATAGATAACTTTCATCCATTCGGCGCCGTTGATGCCGGCAAAGCTGTTCTGGATGGCAACGGCAGCGCCCGAGAGACCGGCGATCAGCGCATGGCTTTCGCTGGTGGGGATGCCAAAATACCATGCGGCAGTCGCCCAGATCACGATGGCCGCCATGGCTGCGCAAAGGGCGATCAAGGACAGGTGCGCATTCTCGCCAAAGTCTACCATGTTGTATATGGTCATGGCGACCGAGGCATTGATAGCGGTCATGACGAAAACGCCAAGGAAGTTGAAGATTGCCGCCATGATAATGGCTTTTCGCACTCCAATCGCTTTTGTGGAGACACAGGTGGCAATCGCGTTGGGGGCATCTGTCCAACCGTTGACCAATATGACACCCAGCGTCAGAATGGTGGAGATGAGCAGCATGGGATTGCCCAGCATTTGACCGATAAATTCAAACATATCCATAAATAAACCTCAACAAAAATGCATTTGTCTTATCTGCTGAAAAAATATTAAAAATAAACAGATCATGTAAACAAGAACATAACCAGAGAAACACGCTCCCGGAGCCATCGGTTTTTTCGTGCGATGGAACCTCTGTCAAAAAGGGCAATCCATTTGGAAGTCCGGAACAAAAAAATTGAATCCATTTTTTCCTGCCCGGAATGAACTGCATATGGCCACAATCGTTATCCCGGCAGAAGAACCGAACTGCCGTCTTGAACACTGCTTTTTCTTCCAAAAAATATATCCTGCTCTTTGGGAACGCCGGGTGGCACTTTATCAGATTATACCATGTCTTTGCCGCGCTTCGTGCGGCGATGGCAGCCGTCAATGAATGCTCAGGACGCGGAAACTTGTTTCCGAACCGTTTGTGCGTTCATTATTATATCATAGTTCTGTCATATTTGGAAGAAAGAAAGGCGATTCGGATGAAAATTCAGAGCTTATAAAAGGGTAAACTAAATTATGGGAGGGAATCTCCCGCCCGGAATATATCCCGATTTGTTATATTTTCCATAAAAACAGCGGAAGAGAGCTTTTGCCCTCTTCCGCCGCTGGTTTATTTCCTGTTTGCCATGAGCTTGCGATAGTTCTCTGCGACGCACTGGGTAATATGGTGGTCGATGGGAAGGGAGCAGATCTCGCTCACGGTCTTTTCAATGCCCTGCTCCTTGATTTTCTTCTGGATATCCATAGCGACTGGATCCCGGGGATCGTCATAGGCAAAGGCGTTGGCCATGGTAATCATGATGTGGACCGGATCCAGGCCATGTTCATAGCAATACATGGCGTTACCGGTCAGCCGGTCGTTGCGGGAAAGCTTGCGGGCCGGGTCCCAGCAGACGCGCAGAAGCTGGTCATAGATGGCGTCTTTGGTCTGAATCTTCAGGCAGCGGCACATATCGAAGATGTCCTCTTTGGTGATGGGGAATTCATGAGTAAGCCCAAAGGAGGATTCTTCCATGACATCGTCAAACAGCTGGGAGATCTCGGGATCCGCGATGGAATCCTCCACCGTGGTATATCCCTTCAAATATCCGGCATAAGCGCAGGTGGCGTGGGTCGAGTTGATGGTATAGAGCTTCAAATCCTTCAGGAGAAGGATATTGTCTTTGAGCTCCATCCATTCCACATCCGAAAGGTCGTTATACAGCGGCGGCTGGATGAGAAGCGAGGCCACGACGCTCGTGCGGATATCCGTGGAATAGTTGGTGTCGGCAATGGTGGAACGACGGATAATGGAATCCCGGAGCGCCACATTGTCTTTAAACCACGCGATGGTTTCTTCGTTTTCCATACCCCGATAGAACATCTCCTCAATATGCTCCATCAGGTGGTTCTTGTTGGTGTTGCAGATGATGTCCAGCTTCTGGGCCGGGTTTTCCTTGGCGCGGCGCTGGAAGATTTTTCCCAGATAGGGCGCGGCATCGTCAAAGTCCTCGGGATAGAGGGGCATCATGATGACGTCCGCATGAATGGCCGCATCGGCGACGGAATAGCCGTCGTCCACCAGAAAAGCCTCATAGTCCGTGATGACCCGGTGATCCGTGCGATCCTCACGGCAGCACATGACCTTATAGCCCTCCGGCTTTTTCAGGTTTTCAATAACCCGCGGGTCCTTGTCCAGAAAGCTCACCTTCCAGTTCTTGGCCGCATCGAATACCTCACCAATAAAGCCCTTGCCCAGTTTGCCTGCGCCGACAATCAATACGTTTCTCATTTTTTTCTCCTTTCCGCTTAGGGAATTTCAAATCTATGCTCATGATACAACGTCCGACGGAGAAATGTCAATTCCTGTTTGCTTTTTTTAAAATTTGTATCAGAAGATGGGGCGGCGCTTGGCGGAAGGATAGGGGACCCAGAATTCTTGGGGGGGGATAATCCTGCCTGCCGGTTCCAAAGCGCGCTGATACTTATTCACGTAGTGAGAGGCGAAACCCAGGAACCCGCTATTTTTAATAGAAAGGTACAAAAAAACAAACGATCCGCCGGAAGAGCTTTCTTTGCGAATAAGGGAAGAAAACTAAAACTCTTGTTTGGGAAACAGGCGCCTTCCTATTCATTTTATAAAATCGGGAGGCATAGGCAAGAGAAAATCAATTGCAATAAAAAAGGACGCAGCTGCGTCCTTTTTTATACAGATGGGATTATTTCGCCCGTTTTTCCATGAGCTTGCGGTAGTTTTCCGCAACACACTGGGTGATATGGTGGTCGGCGGGAATGCCGCAGACTTCGCTGATGGCCTGGACGATGCCCTTTTCCTGGATCTTCTTCTGAATCTCCATGGCAATGGGATCCCGGGGATCGTCATAGGCCATGGCGTTGGCCATAGACTGCATGAGGGCGACAGGCTCCTTGCCGTGTTCATAGCAATACATGGCGTTGCCGGTCAGCCGGTCGTTTCTGCCCAGCTTGCGGGCCGGATCCCAGCAGACGCGCAAAATGGCGTCGTTGATGGGAGAATCCAGCTTGACATAGAAGAAGGCGCACATATCGTCGATCTCCTCCTTGGTGATGGGGAATTCGCGGGTCAGCCCATAGCTGGCCTCCTCCATAACCTCGTTTACCATGGCGACGATCTCCGGATCGTCCATGCACTCTTCAATGAGGGTATATCCCTTCAAATATCCCGCGAAAGCGGAGGTGGCGTGCATGCCGTTGATGGTATAGACCTTCATATCCTTCAAAAGCTCGATTTTATCCTTCTGCTCCATCCAGGGAACGTCCTTCAGATCGTTGTGAAGCGGCGGCTGAATGAGCAGGGTCGCGCAGCACATGGTCCGAAGGTTGGTGGCGGCGTTGTCATCCGCAATAGTGGAACGGCGGATGATGGAATCGCTCAAATATACCTGATCCTCAAACCATTTGCGGGCCTCATCGCTGCCCAGGTCCTTCAAAAAGGTTTCGCGGATGTGATTCATATAGTGGTTATAGTTGGTGTTGCAGACGATATCCAGGCTCTGGGCCGGATTCTCTTTGGCGCGGCGGGCCAGCATCTTGCTCAGATAGGCAATGGCCTCGTCAAAATCCTCGGGATACAGGGGCATCATAATGACGTCTGCATGGATGGCCGCATCCGCCGCCGAGAACTGCTCGTCCGTCAAAAACGCGTCGTAATCCGTGATGACCCGATGCTCCGTGCGGTCCTCATAGGAGCATTCCACGGTGAAGCCCTCGGGTTTTTTCAGGTTCTCGATAACCCGGGGATCCTTGTCCAGATAGGAAACGTGCCAGTTTTCCGCTTCGTCAAATACTTCGCCGATAAAGCCTTTGCCCAGCATTCCGGCGCCGACAATCAAAACCGATTTCATGAAATACCAATCTCCTTATCAAAATTTCAAAGATAATTTTATGATAACGCGCCGGGGGCCTTGTGTCAACGGGACAAGAGATGGGTTAAAATAAATTATGCGCCACTATATATAGATAAGGTAGAAAAAAGGCGGAAAAAAGGCAAAAAAATTAGAAAAAACCCCTTGCAATCGGGAAAAACATACGCTATAATACAACTGTTGCGCTATGGACAGGGGTGTTTTGCGCCCTTTTAAGCCGATAGCCGCAGCCGGGCGGGAGGTTGCCGGAGGCCATTTCCGGGTAATTTCCGCCGGAAAATAGCTCGCCCAGCGAGGCGGGCGCTCCAAAAGCAGCAAACGCGAAATGCGTTTGCGCTAAAAAAACAATATGACACGCCCGGCAGCGTGTACCGAGGCCGGGAAGCAAAAGCAAAGGAGGAATAACAAATAATGGCGAGCCAAAGAATCAGAATTAAGTTAAAGGCATATGACCACAACTTAATCGACCAATCTTCCAGCAAGATTGTGGAGACGGCGAAGCGCACGGGCGCGAAGGTGTCCGGGCCGATTCCGCTGCCGACGCAAAAGGAAATCATCACCATCCTGCGGGCCACCCACAAATACAAGGATTCCCGGGAACAGTTTGAGATCAAGACCCACAAGCGCCTGATCGATATTCTGGAGGCCAACGCAAAGACCACCGACGCACTCATGCGTCTGGATCTGCCGGCGGGTGTTGATATCGAGATCAAGCTCTAATAGGCGGCGTAAGGAGGTAAACAATGAAAGCTATATTAGGTAAAAAAGTTGGAATGACACAGATTTTTGCCGAAGACGGACGGATGATCCCCGTAACCGTCGTTGAAGCTGGCCCCTGCGTTGTCGTGCAGAAGAAAACGGATGAAATCGACGGCTACAATGCAGTTCAGCTTGGATTTGGCGAAATCCGGGAAAAGCTCGTGAACAAGCCCAAGATGGGCCATTTCAAAAAGGCGGGCGTTCCCGTGAAGAGATATTTGAGAGAGTTCCGGACAGACGAAGTCGCCGGAATGGAAATTGGACAGGAGTTCAAGGCGGATGTCTTTGAGACCGGCGACATGGTCGATGTTACCGGCATCTCCAAGGGCCGCGGCTTCAAGGGCGTTATCGCCCGGCACGGCCAGCACCGGGGCCCCATGACCCACGGTTCGCGCTATCACCGCCGGCCCGGTTCCATGGGCGCCTGCTCCTATCCCGGAAAGGTGTTCAAGGGCAAAGGGCTTCCCGGCCACACGGGCGTTGAAAAGGTCACCATCCAGAACCTGGAGATCGCCATGGTCGACGCCGAGAAGAATCTGCTCCTGGTGAAGGGCGCGGTGCCCGGCGCCAAGGGCCAGATGATCACCATCAAGAAAAGTGTAAAAGCATAAACTGCGAAGTGAAAGGAGGAAGCTTACATGCCTAACGTAATGATGTATAAAACAGACGGCACACAGGCTGGCGAAATCAAGCTGGTGGACGAAGTGTTCGGCGCGGAAGTCAACGCAAACGCGATCCATCAGGTCATCGTTGCTCAGCTTGCGGCCTTGAGACATGGCACACAATCGGCCCTGGGACGTTCGGAAGTCCGCGGCGGCGGCATCAAGCCTTGGCGCCAGAAGGGCACCGGCCGGGCCCGGCAGGGTTCCATCCGCGCTCCCCAATGGACAAAGGGCGGCGTGGTATTCGCCCCCAAGCCCCGTTCCTATGCCATGAAGGTAAATAAAAAGATCAAGAAGCTCGCCATGGTGAGCGCCCTTTCGGACAAGGTGGCAAACGAAGAGCTGATCGTTCTCGATGCCCTGAAGCTGGATGCGGCAAAGACCAAGGAAATGGCCAAGGTTCTTTCCAACCTGAAGGCGACGGGCAAAGCCCTGATCGTCACGGCCGAGAAGGATGAGGAAGTCATCCGCGCGGCCCGCAACATCCCCGGTGTGAAAACCGCGATTGTCGGCGGCTTTGGCGTTTACGACCTGGTAAACTGCGATAAGCTGATCGTCACCGAAGAGGCGGCCCGGAAAGTGGAGGAGGTTTACGCATAATGAAAGATATTCACGATATCATCAAGAGCCCTGTGCTCACCGAGAAAAGCTATGACCAGATTCCGCAGAAGAAATACACCTTTGAAGTGGATATCAACGCCCACAAGACCGAGATCAAGGCGGCGCTGGAAGAAATTTTCGGCGTGAAGGTGGAGAGCGTCAACACCACGAGAAAAGAAGGCAAGTTAAAGCGGCAGGGCCGCACCGAAGGCCGGACGCCTGCGGTGAAGAAAGCCTTTGTTACCTTGAAGAAGGATTCCAAGGGAATCGAATTCTTCGAGAGCATGGTACAGTAGCTTAAGGAGGAGGAACCACACAATGGCGATTAAAAAATACAATCCGACTTCTCCCGGAAGAAGATTCATGTCGGTTTCCGCTTTTGAGGAAATCACGACCAATAAACCGGAAAAGTCCCTGCTGGCCCCCATCAAGAAAACCGGCGGCCGCAACGTTCATGGACGGATCACCGTGCGCCACATCGGCGGCGGCGCGAAGCAGAAATACAGAATCATCGACTTCAAACGGAACAAGGACGGCATTCCCGCCAAGGTTGCGACCATCGAATACGATCCCAACCGGACGGCCAATATCGCCCTGCTCCACTATGCGGACGGTGAAAAGAGATATATCCTGGCCCCTTACGGGATGCAGGTGGGCGACACCATCCTTTCCGGCGAAACCGCGGACATCAAGCCCGGCAACGCTTTGGAAATCAAAAACATCCCCGTGGGCACCATGATCCACAACATCGAGATGAAGCCCGGCAAGGGCGGCCAGATCGCCCGCAGCGCCGGCAACGCCGCGCAGCTCATGGCAAAGGAAGGCGCGTATGCGCAGGTCCGTCTCCCCTCGGGCGAAGTTCGGATGATCCCCATGAACGCCAAGGCCACCATCGGCCAGGTGGGCAACCTGGACAGTGAAAACGTCAATATCGGAAAAGCCGGCAGAAAGCGCCATATGGGCGTCCGCCCCACGGTCCGCGGCTCGGTCATGAACCCCTGCGACCACCCCCACGGCGGCGGCGAAGGCAAATCCCCCATTGGACGGCCCGGCCCGGTTACGCCCTGGGGCAAACCCGCTCTTGGCTATAAGACGAGAAAGAAGAAGAACCCCACGAGCAAGTTCATCGTGAAGCGTCGCAACGGCAAATAGGGCGCCAGACAGGAAGGAGTGTAAATAATGAGCAGGTCAGTTAAAAAAGGACCTTTCGTTCATGAAAAGCTGCTGAAGAGAATTCAGGAGATGAACGAGAAGAATGAGAAAAAAGTGCTGAAAACATGGTCCCGTGCTTCCACAATCTTCCCGGATATGGTAGCCCACACCATCGCAGTACATGACGGCAGAAAATTTGTTCCGGTGTATGTCACCGAGGATATGGTTGGACACAAGCTGGGCGAGTTCGCCCCCACCCGTACCTTCCGGGGGCATGCAGGCGAGAAATCGTCCAGATAAGGGAGGAGAGTAGAGAATGGCAACACGCGAGAGAGAAAAGAGTCTCAAGAGACGTGAAAATAAAGATAAGCGGCCTCGTGCAGTGGCAAAATATGTGCGTATTTCCTCCAGAAAGGTGAAGGTTGTCATCGACCTGATCCGCGGCAAACAGGTTGGCGAAGCGCGGGCGATCCTTCTGAACACGCCCAAGGCGGCCAGCGAGCCGGTCATCAAGGTGCTGGACAGCGCCGTGGCCAACGCGGAAAACAACCTGGATATGGTAAAAGACAGCCTGTATGTTGCAGAAGCATACGCGGATCAAGGCCCGACGCTCCGGCGGTTCCGGCCCCGTGCGCAGGGAAGAGCGACGAGAATCCGCAAGAGAACCAGCCATATCACAATCATTTTAGGCGAGGTTAAGGAGGAGGTTTAAGATGGGCCAAAAAGTACATCCGCACGGATTTAGAGTTGGTGTAATCAAGGATTGGGATTCCCGCTGGGTAGCGAAGAAGGGAACTTTCTCCGACTACCTGGTTGAGGATGACAAGATCCGTAAATATCTGAAAGAAAAGCTGTTTGCTGCCGGCATCTCCAAAATCGAGATCGAGCGCGCAGCCAACAAGGTCTCTGTGAGCATCTATACCGCCAAGCCCGGCATCGTTATCGGCAAGGGCGGCACGGGGATTGACGTTTTGAAGGCCGAGCTTTTGAAGCTCACCGGCAAAAACGTTGTCGTCAACATCATGGAAGTCCGCCGGCCGGATCTGGACGCGCAGCTTATCGCTGAGAACGTTGCAGGCCAGCTGGAGCGCCGGATCTCCTTCCGCCGCGCTATGAAGCAGGCCATCGGCCGCTCCATGAAAGCCGGATTAAAGGGTATCAAAATCATGACCTCGGGCCGTCTGGGCGGCGCGGAAATCGCCCGCACCGAGCAGTATCACGAGGGTTCCATTCCGCTGCAGACCATTCGCGCGGACATCGACTATGGTTTTGCCGAAGCCCACACCACCTATGGACGCATCGGCGTCAAGGTTTGGGCCTATAAGGGCGAGATCCTGAACAACCCCTTGAAAGAGCGGGCAAAGGCCGCTAACGAGGGAAGAAAAGCACCGGAAGGAGGCAGAAAACATGTTAATGCCAAAAAGAGTCAAGCGTAGAAGAGTGCACCGCGGCCGCATGAAGGGCAAAGCGATGCGCGGCAACACCGTGACATACGGTCAGTATGGAATCGCGGCCACCGAGCCGGGCTGGATCAAATCCAACCAGATCGAGGCTGCCCGTGTTGCCATGACTCGTTACATAAAGAGAGGCGGACAGGTCTGGATCAAGATCTTCCCCGACAAGCCGGTTACGGAAAAACCCGCGGAAACCCGGATGGGAAGCGGAAAAGGTTCTCCGGAATACTGGGTTGCCGTTGTGAAGCCCGGCCGCGTGCTGTTTGAAATCGCGGGCGTGAGCGAGGAAACCGCAAGAGAAGCTCTGCGCCTCGCCGGCCACAAGCTGCCCATCAAATGGAAATTTGTGAAGAAAGAAACTGAGGAAGGCGGTGAGCAAGTTGAAGGCTAAGCAATTTCATGAAATGGCGGATCACGAGCTGGAACAGAAGCTCGTCGACCTGAAAACCGAGTTTTTCAACCTGCGTTTCCAGAAAGCCACCGGCCAGCTGGGAAACCCCTTGAGCATTCGGGAAGTCAAGAAAGACATCGCGCGCGTCAAGACCATTTTGAAAGAGCGCGAGCTGAAGGCTGCTAAATAAGTTTGGAAAGGAGAGCTTCCGTGGAAGAACAAGCAAGAAATCTTCGCAAAACCCGGATCGGCCAGGTTGTCAGCGATAAGATGGATAAAACAATCGTAGTTGCGGTAAAAACCAAGAAGAAACATCCTTTATATAAGAAAACCGTGAACTATTCGAAGAAGTTCAAGGCACACGATGAAAATAATGAATGCGGCATCGGCGATACCGTAAAAATTATGGAAACGCGTCCGTTGAGCAAGGATAAAAACTGGAGACTCGTTGAGATTATTGAGAAAGCCAAGTAGGAAAGCAAAGGAGAGAACATTATGATTCAGCCACAAACACGTTTAAAAGTAGCTGACAACTCCGGGGCGAAAATTGTGCAGTGCATCAAGGTGCTTGGCGGTTCGATGAAACGGACGGCTAACATCGGCGATGTGATCGTAGCTTCGGTGAAAACGGCTACCCCCGGCGGTGTTGTTAAGAAAAAAGACGTTGTCAAAGCGGTTGTAGTTCGCAGCGTGAAGGGCGTCAGAAGACCGGATGGTTCCTATATCAAATTTGACGAAAACGCGGCAGTCATCATCGACGCGAACAAACAGCCGAGAGGAACGCGTATCTTTGGGCCTGTTGCTCGGGAACTGAGAGACAAGGATTATATGAAGATCGTGTCTCTGGCCCCCGAAGTACTTTAAGGAAGGCAGGTTCGTTCATATGACAAAATTGCATGTTAAAAAGGACGACACGGTCGTCGTTATTACAGGAAAAGACAAGGGCAAGAGCGGAAAGGTGATGGAAGCCTATCCGGCCAAGGGCAAGGTGCTGGTTGGCGGCGTGAACGTCGTGACAAAGCATAAGAAAGCCCAGGGCCAGTCGGATCCCGGCGGCATCATCCACCAGGAAAACGTCATCGACGCTTCCAACGTGATGCTCCAGTGCCCCAAGTGCAACAAGGCCACCCGGACAGGCAAAAAGGTCCTGGACGATGGCAAGAAAGTCCGCTTCTGCAAGAAGTGCGGCGAAATCTTGGATAAATAAGCTGAAAGGAGGAAAGAACATTGCCTAGATTAAAGGATACTTACAAAGCAGAGATCATTCCTGCCATGATGCAGAAATTTAGCTATAAAAACATCATGCAAGTTCCGAAACTGGAAAAAGTCGTGATCAACATGGGCATGGGTGATATTAAAGACAACCCCAAAGGCCTCGATTCAGCTCTGGAAGAACTTTCGATTATCTCCGGCCAGAAGCCGGTTGTGACGGTGGCGCGCCACTCGGTGGCAAACTTCAAGGTCCGCGAGGGCATGAAGATCGGCGCCAAAGTGACGCTGCGCGGCGACCGGATGTATGAATTCGTCGATAAACTCATCAGCATCGCGATCCCCCGCGTCCGGGATTTCCGGGGACTCTCCCCCAAATCTTTTGACGGCCGGGGCAACTTCGCCATGGGATTCAAAGAACAGCTGGTGTTCCCCGAAATTGATTATGACAAGGTCGAGAAGGTGCGCGGCATGGATATCATCATCGTCACCACCGCGAACACCGACGAAGAGGCCCGCGAACTTCTTTCGTTCATGGGCATGCCTTTCAAGAAATAAGGAGGAACAGGCAAAGTGGCTAAGAAAAGCATGATTTTAAAGCAGCAGAGAGGGTCGAAATTCTCCACGCGGAATTACACCAGATGCCGCATTTGCGGGCGCCCTCATTCCGTGCTTAGAAAATATGGCATTTGCCGTATTTGTTTTCGTGAGCTTGCTTACCGTGGACAGATCCCCGGTGTGAGAAAGGCAAGCTGGTAAGAAGCACTTTTGAAAAGAGGAGGAACAAGGAAATGCCAGTTACGGATCCGGTAGCGGATATGCTTACACGCATTCGCAATGCTTTGGTGGTAAAAAAAGAAGTCGTGGATATGCCCGCTTCCAAGATGAAGATGTCCATCGCGAAAATCCTTTTGAAGGAAGGCTTCATCAAAGGCTGCGAACTCATTGAAGACGGCGTGCAGGGAACCCTGCGCGTGAAACTGAAATATGGCGCAAACGGAGAACGGGTGATCTCGGGGCTCAAAAAGATCAGCCGGCCCGGCCTTCGCGTTTATGCGAGAAAAGATCAGGTGCCCAAGGTGCTGGGCGGCCTGGGAATCGCCATTATTTCCACATCCAAGGGCGTCATCACGGACGCTGAGGCTAGAAAAAATTCTGTGGGCGGAGAAGTTTTGGCCTACATCTGGTAGGATCGCTTCATAGACCACAAGAGAGGAACAAGGAGAAGATATGTCTAGAATAGGTAAACTTCCTGTCGAGCTGCCTGCCGGCGTGACCGCTTCCCTGGAAAGCGGAAACGTACTTAAGGTGAAAGGACCCAAGGGTGAGCTGTCCCAAGCGTTCAGCGGCGACATGGAAATCAACATCGACGGCAATGTGATCACCGTATCCCGTCCGTCGGACAAAAAACAGCATAAAGCACTCCATGGTTTGACAAGAGCACTCATCGCCAACATGGTCAAGGGCGTTCACGAGGAATTCGCGAAGGAACTGGAGATCATCGGCGTTGGATACCGTGCGCAGCTTTCCGGCAAAAAGCTGGTGCTGAACATGGGCTATTCCCATCCGGTAGAGATCGAACAGCCGGAGGGCATCAAATTTGAGGTTCCCTCCCAGACGGCGATCATCGTCAAGGGAATCGACAAACAGCAGGTTGGGCAGGTGGCTGCAAACATTCGCGCCGTCCGGTCGCCTGAGCCGTATAAGGGCAAGGGTATCCGCTATAAGGGCGAATATGTGCGCCGCAAAGAAGGCAAGTCTGGAATGTAAGGGGAGGTTCTTTAAGGTATGATTAAAAAAGTAGATAAAAATGCAATCCGTAAAGGACGTCACCAGCGCATCCGCAACAAAGTGAGCGGAACGGCAGAGCGTCCCAGAATGTGCGTATACAGAAGCCTGAACAACATCTATGTGCAGGTGATTGACGACGTTGCGGGCAACACCCTCGTCGCGGCATCCACGCTTGACAAGGATCTGGCGGGAGTGATCGCGGATAAGACGAAGAAAGAAGCCTCCAAGATCGTGGGCGAAACCGCGGCGAAGAAGGCTCTGGAAAAAGGAATCAAGGAAGTGGTCTTTGACCGTGGTGGCTATGTCTACACCGGCCGGGTCGCTCAGGTTGCAGACGGCGCCAGAGAAGCCGGTCTGAAGTTATAAGGAGGGTTTGAAAGTTGCAACGCATTGATGCCAGTACACTGGATTTAAAAGAAAAGCTTGTAGCCGTAAACCGCGTAGCCAAAACGGTAAAGGGCGGCCGCAACATGCGCTTCTCTGCGCTGGTCGTCGTTGGCGATGAAAACGGCCATGTGGGATGCGGCATGGGCAAAGCAGCCGAAATCCCCGAAGCGATCCGCAAAGCGGTGGAAAGCGCGAAACGGCAGATGATCGAGGTCCCCACCAAGGGAACCACAATTCCTCACGAAGTCATCGGAAAGTTTGGCAAGGGCCAGGTTCTCATGATGCCCGCTCAGGAAGGTACCGGCGTTCTGGCCGGCGGCCATGCCCGCGCGGTGCTGGAACTGGCCGGCGTGAAGGATATCCGGACCAAGTCCTATGGCTCCAACAACCCCATCAACTGCGTAAAGGCCACCATCGAAGGCCTGAAGCAGTTAAAGACGGCGGCGCAGGTGGCGCGGCTGCGGGGCGTGAGCCTGGAAGAATTGCAGTAAGGGGGTAGCAAATCATGGCACAGTTAAAAATCAAGCTCGTGAAGAGCACCATCGGCTGCCCGCAGGATCAGAAAGACACCGTGAGAGCTCTGGGCCTCCGGAAGCTCCAGTCCACGGTCGTCAAGGAAGACAACGCACCGATCAGAGGCATGATCTTCAAGGTGAAGCATCTGGTATCGGTAGAAGAAGTATAAGGAGGGAAGCTTTATGAAACTCCATGAACTGACGAGCGCTCCCGGCGCGAGAAAAGCTCCCAAAAGAGTCGGCAGAGGCTCTGGTTCGGGCCTGGGAAAAACTTCCGCCCGCGGCCAGAAGGGCCAGAAATCCAGAAGCGGCGGCGGTGTTCGCCCCGGTTTTGAAGGCGGCCAGATGCCCCTTTCGAGACGGCTTCCCAAGAGAGGCTTCACCAACATCTTTGCAACAGTTTACACCACCGTCAACGTGGAAGACCTGAATGTATTCGAGGATGGAACCGAGATTACGGCGGAATTCTTGAAGGAGATCAACTTCATCAAGAAGGTGAACGACGGCCTGAAAATTCTGGGGAACGGCGAGCTGACGAAAAAGCTCAATGTCAAAGCCGCCAAATTCACAAAGTCCGCGCAGGAAAAGATCGTTGCCGCGGGGGGGACTGCTGAGGTGACCGAATAATGTTTAAGGTCTTGGGAAATGCTTGGAAGATAGCAGACTTAAGAAAAAAGATTCTATACACGCTGTTCATTCTTTTGATCTATCGCCTGGGATGTGTAATTCCCGTCCCGGGCACGAATGCGGCGTATATTGCTTCGCAGGTGGAGAACTATAGCCTGCTGGGGTTCCTGAATGTGTTCTCGGGCGGCGGCCTGCAGAATATGTCCATCTTTGCTCTGGGCGTTATCCCGTATATCAACGCTTCCATTATCATGAACCTTCTGACTATTGCGATTCCAGCTCTGGAACGCATGAGCAAGGAAGGGGAGGACGGAAGAAAGAAAATCGGGAGAATTACCCGGTATCTGGCTGTAGGCCTCGGCCTGGTGCAGGCCATCGGCATCCTGGTGAGCATGGGAAGCCAGGCTGTGCAGTCCACGGATATTTTCAACTATATCACCATCATCCTCTGCCTGACGGCAGGAACGGCTCTTATTATGTGGCTGGGCGAGCGGATCAATGAAAAGGGAATCGGAAACGGCATCTCCCTGCTGATCTTCATCGGAATCGTCGCGAAGCTCCCTTCAGAGATTATTACTCTCTGCACCAACGTTTTCAGCGGAAACACCAGCGCGTGGATCCTGGTGGCTTTTGTCATTGCGGCCATCGTCATCATCGCGGCCCTGACCTTTGTGGATCTGGGCGAGCGGCGTATCCCCGTGCAGTATGCGAAGCGGGTTGTGGGACGCAAGCAGTATGGCGGCCAGTCCACCTTTATCCCCATGAAGGTCAACCAGTCCGGCGTTATGCCGCTGATTTTTGCCATGACCTTTGTGCAGATTCCTGGCATGATTGCCCAGTTCGTGCCGGACAGCGGTTTCGCCTCCTGGGTGAATCGTTTCCTGGGAACGGGCAGCTGGCTCTATGCGGTCATCTATTTCGTGCTGATCCTGTTCTTCTCCTATTTCTATGCGCAGATCGCCTTTAACCCGGTGGATGTGTCCAAGAACATTCAGCAGTATGGCGGGTTCATCCCGGGCATCCGTCCCGGACGGCCCACTTCGGATTATCTGGCCCGCATTCTTTCCCGGATCACGCTGTTTGGCGCCATTTTCCTGGCGTTGGTGGCAGCGGTTCCGACCCTGTTCTCCACAATGTCGGGCATGAACACGGCCTTTGGCGCAACCAGCCTGCTGATTATGGTCAGCGTCTCGCTGGAGACGACCAAGCAGCTGGAGAGCCAGATGATGATGCGTCACTATAAGGGATTCCTGAAATAATAGAGGAGGAAAGCGATGAACCTGATATTTTTAGGGCCTCCCGGAGCGGGAAAAGGCACCATTGCAGCGGAGTTGAAGAAGAAACTCCCCCTGGATCATCTCTCCACGGGCGATATGCTTAGAAGCGAGATGAAAGAGGGAACAGAGCTGGGAAAAATGGCGAAGGGCTATATCGATGAAGGAAAGCTGGTCCCGGATCAGGTAATCATCGATATGGTGGAAAAGCGCCTGGCAGCGAGCAGCGGAAATGTACTTTTCGATGGCTTTCCCCGCACTGTAGAGCAGGCGAAGGCTCTCGATAAAATTGCAAAGATCGATGCGGTCATCAATTTGGCGGTGGATGCCGATGTAGTGGTGGCACGGATCTGCTCCCGGAGGATCTGCCGGGACTGCGGCGCCGTATACAACACCAACTGGCATTCCGGCGAGACATGCGATGCCTGCGGCGGCGCACTGTATATCCGTGACGACGATAACGAATCTACGGCGCGGAAGCGGTTTGACGTCTATATGGAACAGACCGCCCCTCTCATCGAATATTACGATAAGCAGGGCATCGTTCATACCTATGACGTGAGCGAGTCTACCAGCTATGTGGCAGAAGAAGTCGCTGCCATGCTGGAAAGCGGAAAGTAAAACATGATTATTTTGAAGTCTTTGGATGAAATCGAAAAGATGCGGGCGTCCGGGAAAATCGCCGTTGCCGCCATGGAGGCGGTTGTTGCGGCGGTGCGCCCGGGCATCAGCACAAAGGCGCTGGATAAAATCGCTCTCGAAGTGATCACAAAATCCGGTGCAAAGGCGTCGTTCAAAGGTTATAACGGATTTCCGGGGGCGATCTGCGCTTCCGTCAATGACGAGGTCGTCCACGGGATACCCGGCAAACGCAGGTTGGAAGAAGGCGATATTCTGAGCATCGACCTGGGCGCGATCTATCATGGCTACCATTCAGATATGGCGCGCACGGTGCCGGTAGGGAAAATTTCGCCGGAGGCGCAGAACCTCATCGACGTGACCCGGGAGAGCTTCTACCGGGGAATTGCCCAGGCACTGGCGGGAAACCATGTGTCCGATATCGGCCGGGCCGTGCAGGAATATGCCGAGTCCTATGGAATGGGAGTCGTGCGGGAGCTGGTGGGCCATGGCGTGGGGCAGAATCTCCATGAGGCGCCGGATGTTCCCAACTATGCGGGAAAGTCCAAGGGGCCAAGGCTCCGGGCGGGCATGACCATTGCGGTGGAACCCATGATCAACCTGGGAACTGAAAAGGTGACCTGGGATGACGACGGATGGACGGTGCATACGGCGGACGGAAAATTATCCGCCCATTATGAAAATACTATTGCCATCACCGAGGGGGAACCCGAATTGCTGACTGTGCTTTCCGCCTTTTAATGGATAGCCGGGCAGGAGTTGAAGGAGACAGATTGGTGGAACATACAATTTGCATCGGAAGGGTTTGCCGATCCAAGGCCGGCCGGGACAAGGGAAAGTATTTCCTTGTGAAGGAGATCGTCGACGAGCAGTTTGTTCTGATTGTCGATGGGGCCGCCCACAAAATCGCCAGCCCCAAGCGCAAGCGGATCAAGCATCTGGAATGCCGCGGGGATGTTGCGGAGGCTATTGCGGCAAAGCTCAAAGAGGGCGCAAAGGTGTTTGACGCGGAGATCAACAGCGCGCTGAAAAGTCTCGGATATGATGAGAATCGATAAGGAGAGGTCAACTTGTCTAAAAGTGATGTAATCGAAGTGGAAGGTGTCGTAACGGAGGCGTTTCCCAATGCCGCCTTTGAAGTGGAGCTGGAAAACGGGCATAAGGTGCTCGCACATATCTCCGGAAAGCTGCGGATGAATTATATCCGGATCCTCCCGGGCGACAAGGTCACGGTGGAGCTTTCCCCCTATGACCTGACAAGAGGACGGATCACATGGCGGGGCAAGGCGTGAAAAACGCGTTTTTCCCCGGATAAATCGCAAAAAAAGCAAAATATTTTTGGAAAAAGGATTGCAATTCCTTGCAATACCAGATAGAATATAAAGGTGCGCTTGTCTCCTTTTTTGGGGGGGTGCGCCATGGCAAAATGCGGGGCAAGCACCCGGCGTTTCGTCTATAGTAGATAGGAGGAAGCAAAATGAAGGTTAGACCGTCTGTGAAGCCTATTTGTGAAAAATGCAAGATCATTAAGCGGCATGGGAAAGTTATGGTCATCTGCTCCAACCCCAAGCATAAGCAGAAACAGGGCTAAAAGAGGCATGCGGCGCGGCGCAAAGGCTGCCGGCCGGTGTTTTGGTATATAAAAAAGCTAAAAAATAAGCTGGTTTGCACTGTTGCTGTGCAGCGGCTGTATGGGATGGCTATTGCTGTGTGCTGTCCCATATTGTGCAGGCATGCAATCATCTTATCTTGATAGAAACAAAATTAGCCGGAGGTGAAAGGTTAACATGGCACGTATTGCCGGGGTAGATTTACCCAGAGACAAGCGTATCGAAATTGGACTGACCTATGTATATGGTATCGGCCTGAAATCGGCGCAGAACATACTCGCCCAGACTGGTGTCGATCCGGATATCCGGGTGAAAGATCTTTCCGAAGAAGATGCGGGCAAGATCCGTGAGTATGTCGATAAGCATTATAAAGTAGAAGGTGACCTGAGAAGAGAAGTCAGCCTTAACATAAAACGTCTGATGGAAATCGGATGCTATCGCGGTGTTCGGCACAGAAGAGGTCTGCCTGTTCGCGGCCAGAGCTCCAAGACCAACGCACGGACGAGAAAAGGTCCCAAGCGCACGGTTGCCGGCAAGAAGAAGTAAGGAGGGAATTTGAATGGCTAAAGGTAAAAAAGTTACTAGAAAGCGCAGAGAGAAGAAAAACATCGAGCGCGGCGCCGCCCATATTCGCTCTTCCTTCAACAACACCATCGTTACGATGTCGGATATCCAGGGCAACGCTTTATCCCAGTCCAGTTCCGGAGCTTTGGGCTTCCGCGGTTCGCGTAAATCCACACCCTTTGCGGCGCAGATGGCGGCCGAAACCGCAGCCCGGGCAGCAATGGAACATGGCTTGAAGACAGTAGAAGTATATGTAAAGGGACCGGGCTCCGGCAGAGAAGCGGCGATCCGCGCTTTGCAGACGGCTGGTCTTGAAGTTACGCTTATCAAGGACGTTACTCCTATACCGCACAATGGTTGCCGTCCGCCGAAGCGCAGAAGGGTCTAAGGAGGTAGAATACTATGGCAAGATATACAGGTTCGGTATGCCGCCTTTGCCGCAGAGAAGGCTGCAAGTTGTTCTTGAAGGGCGACCGCTGCTATTCTCAGAAATGCGCGTATACCAAGCGCCCGGTTGCTCCGGGACAGCACGGCCAGGGAAGAAAGAAGCTTTCGGAATATGGCGTGCAGCTGAGAGAAAAACAGAAGGTAAAGCGGGCATATGGCATGCTCGAAAAGCAGTTTAAAGAATATTTCAACGTCGCGGCAGGCATGAAGGGCGTTACAGGTACCAATATGCTGTCGCTCTTGGAACGCCGGCTGGACAATGTCGTATACCGCATGGGGATCGGCGAATCCCGCGCGCAGGCGCGCCAGTTCGTCCTCCATGGCCATATTCTGGTGAACGGCAAAAAGGTGGATATTCCGTCGTATCGCGTAAACGTCGGCGACCAGATCGCTGTCAAGGAAAAGAGCGCAAGCCTGGAGAAATTCAAGGCGATTGCCGAGCAGGCGACCCGTCCCATGCCCAAGTGGCTGGAATTTGACCCGACGAAGCTCAGCGGAGCCGTTACAGCAATTCCCGAACGGGATGACATCGACCTCACGGTGGAAGAACATCTCATCGTCGAATTGTATTCCAAATAATAGCTTAATCGCTTGAAAGTGGCCCCAAAGAAACTCGAAGGAGGGTTTTTCGTAGATGTTAGAAATTGAAAAGCCGAAAATTGAATGCGTGGAACATAATTCGGATTGGAGTTATGCGAAGTTCGTGATGGAGCCCCTGGAAAGGGGATTCGGAACGACTCTCGGCAATTCCCTGCGGCGCGTCCTCCTGTCCTGTCTGCCGGGCGTGGCCGTCACAAAAATCAAGATCGACGGCGTTTTGCATGAGTTTTCCACAATTCCCGGAGTCCGGGAAGATGTGACCAACATCGTTTTGAACCTGAAGGCGCTTTGCGCGAAGCTGTTCACCAATGAGCCCAAGACTCTGATTTTGGAGGCGGAGGGCCCCTGCGAGGTGAAGGCTTCGGATATCCAGATCGATTCGGATGTGGAGCTGATCAATCCGGATCTGCATATCGCCACCCTGGACGACGATGCGAAGCTCTATATGGAAATCACCCTGGAGCATGGCCGCGGCTATGTTCTGGCGGATAAAAACAAAACTCCCAACATGCCCATCGGCGTGATTCCCATGGATTCGCTGTATACGCCGGTGAAAAAGGTGAATTTTACGGTGAACAACACCCGCGTGGGCCAGGTTACCGACTTTGACAAGCTGGAGCTGGAAGTCTGGACGAATGGTTCGATCCCTGCGGATGAAGCCGTATCCCTGGCCTCCAAAATCCTCTGCGAATATTTGGGCCAGTTTGTCAGCCTGACCAACCATGTGAGCGATGTGGAAATCATGGTGGTGAAGGACGACGGAAAGAAGGAGAAGGTTCTGGAGACAACCATTGAAGAACTGGATCTTTCGGTTCGTTCCTATAACTGCTTAAAGCGCGCCGGCATCAACACGGTGGAAGAGCTGATCAAGAAAGACGAAGAAGAAATGATGAAAGTCCGCAATCTGGGCCGGAAATCGCTGGAGGAAGTGCAGCAGAAGCTGGCTGCCCTCGGCCTTGGCCTTCGGCAGGACGATTAAGAATAAGGAGGCAAGAGCACAATGGCAGCAATCAAAAAGCTCAACAGACCTTCGGACCAGAGAAGAGCCCTGATGCGCAATCAGGTGACGGCTCTCATCTGGAACGGAAGAATTGAAACGACTGCCGCACGCGCCAAGGAAGTGCGCCGGGTGGCCGAAAAGCTGATTACAAAAGCGATTCATCAGTATAATAACACGGTTGTCGTGACCAAATCCGTCAAGGACGAGAAGGGCAATATCGTATCCAAAGAGTTTGAAAACGACGCGCCCGCCAAGCTGGCAGTGCGGCGGCAGCTGATGGAATATCTCTATGACGTGCAGGAGACAAAACTGCCCAAGGAAAGCAAATATAAATATGCCAAGCGGACGGCGGATAACCGGCATCCGGTGGTAGAAAAGCTGTTCCGCGAGCTGGCTCCCAAATATGCAAAGCGCGCAGAAGAGATGGGACAGGGCGGCGGTTATACCCGCGTAATCAAAATGGGACCGCGGCGCGGTGATGCGGCCGAGGTCGTCATTCTGGAACTTGTCTAAACCGAATAGCAATGGACGAAACGAGACTTTGGAGGGTGGGAACGCTGCTTCAAAGTCTCATTTTTTAACTGGAAAAGGGCAACACCGGAGGGACAGGAATGGAAGATTTCGTCAGGACGCAGGGCGTGACCTATAGCTATACATCCGAAGAAGGCGACGTGAACTTTGCCTTGAACGGCGTGGATATCACGGTAAAAAAGGGAAGTTTTGCCGTGATTCTCGGGCATAATGGCAGTGGGAAATCCACTTTTGCCAAGCTGCTCAACGCCCTTTCGCTGCCCACGGGCGGCAAGGTCTGGATCGACGGCATGGACACGGCGGATGCGGAAAGAACCTTTGAGATCCGCGGCAGCGTAGGCATGGTGTTCCAGAATCCGGATAACCAGCTGGTGGCGACGGTGGTGGATGAGGATGTGGCTTTTGGCCCGGAAAATCTGGGGGTGCCGCAGCCGGAAATCGTGGAGCGGGTGGAACAGGCCCTCACTGCCGTCAATATGCTAAAATACAAAAAGCGGGCGCCGCACATGCTTTCGGGCGGCCAGAAGCAGCGCATCGCCATTGCCGGAGCGTTGGCCATGCATCCGAAAATGATCGTCCTGGACGAGGCCACCGCCATGCTGGACCCCCGGGGCCGCAAAAAGATTTTGGAGATTGTCACACGGCTCAACCGGGAGGAGGGCATTACCATTGTCCTCATTACCCATTTCATGGAAGAAGCGGTGGACGCAGACCAGGTGATCGTGCTGTCGGACGGGCAGGTGCTTTGCCAGGGGACGCCCCATGAAATTTTGACAGACCAGGCCATGCTGAAAAAGGCGGGGCTGCTCCCGCCCTTTGCTGCCCAGATGGCCATGGAGCTTCGTGAGGCTGGAATTCCCATTGCCCAGACTTGCATAACGACCCGGGAACTGGTGGAGGAAATATGCCGATTGCAGTAGAAAATGTGAGTTACACCTATCTGCCGGGAACGCCTTTTGAGCATCGGGCGCTCAAGGATGTCAGCTTTACCATTGCGGACGGCGAATTTGTCGGCATCATCGGGCACACGGGCAGCGGAAAATCCACCCTGATCCAGATCATCAGCAGCCTGATTCCCCAAACAGCCGGCCGGGTGCTGATCGACGGCGTGGATTACAGTCAGAAGGATGCGGATAAGAAAAAGCTGCGCCGGACGGTGGGCGTGGTGTTTCAATATCCCGAATACCAGCTGTTTGAAGAGACCATCGCCAAGGACATTGCCTATGGCCCGCGGATGACCGGCATTCCCGAAGAAGAGCTGGAAAACCGCACCCAGGTGGCGATGGAGCTGGTGGGGATGGACTATGAAACTTATAAAGACAAATCCCCCTTTGAGCTTTCCGGCGGGCAGAAGCGGAAGATTGCCATTGCTGGTGTTCTGGCCATGGAGCCAAAAATTCTCATCATGGATGAGCCGATTGCGGGGCTGGATCCGCTGGGGCGGGAAAGCCTGATGGACCTGGTCAAAAATCTGAATGACTGCGGCATGACGATCCTTATGATCTCCCATAACATGGACGGGCTGGCGGAATACGCCTCCCGGATTCTCGTGATGAACCAGGGAGAACTGATGATGAACGGAACGCCCCGGGAGGTATTCCGGGAGCATGAGGCCCTGCGGGCCGCCGGGCTGGATCTGCCGGAGGCCGGGCAGCTGGTGGAGGCGCTGCGGGCAAAAGGAATTGCCATTTCGGAGGAGAACATCCGCTTTGACGAGGTGAAGGAGGAGCTGATCCGCATGCTGGGAGGGAAGGCCCATGATTAAGAATATCACGCTGGGCCAATACTTCCCCGGCGATTCGGTGATGCACCGCATGGACCCGCGGATGAAATTTCTGCTGACGCTGGCCCTGATCGTGCTGATCTTCTGCGTGCGGACGGTCTATGGCTATGCGGCAGTGGTGGCAGTTTTGCTGCTGGCCATTCTTTTGAGCCGGATTTCCGTCAAATATGTGCTGAAGGGAATCAAGCCGCTCTGGTTCATTCTGGTGTTTACCTTTATTCTGAATATTTTCTTCATCACCGAGGGGGAAGTGCTCCTGGAGTGGTGGATTTTCCGGATTACGGAGGGAGGGCTGATAAAGGCCGTGAATATCGCGGTCCGGCTGGTGCTGCTGGTGAGCATCACGACCGTCCTCACCCTGACCACATCGCCCATGGAGATCACCGACGCGCTGGAGCGGCTTTTAAAGCCCCTCACGGTGCTGCATTTCCCAGCCCATGAGATGGCGCTCATGATGAGTATTGCCCTGCGGTTTATCCCCACGCTGGTGGACGAAACCGACCGGATTATGAAAGCGCAGACCGCCCGGGGCGCCTCTTTTGACAGCGGCGGCCTCATCAAGCGGGCCAAGGGAATGGTGCCCATTCTGGTGCCGTTGTTCGTAAGTGCCTTCAAGCGGGCGGACGAGCTGGCGCTGGCCATGGAGTCGCGCTGCTATCACGGCGGGAAAAACCGGACGCGCATGAAGGTCATGCATATGAGCTTCCGGGATTTTGTGGCGCTGGGCATTGTCGCTGGGGTCACAGTCTTTATCTGTTTTGGATTCTAAGGAGGGGGAAGGGATGCGGATTTTGCTCATCCTGGAATATGACGGCACGAACTATGCCGGATGGCAGATCCAGAAAAACGCCGTCACCGTGCAGGAGGCGGTGGAAACCGCCATTTTCGAGGCGCTGGGCCAGCGGTGCCGGGTGACCGGCGCGGGCCGGACGGACGCCGGTGTACATGCCCGGGGCCAGTGCGCCCAGTTTGATATTCAGTCGCATATTCCCCCGGAAAAGTTTTCCTATGTGCTGAACCTGGTGCTTCCGCCGGATATCCGGGTGCGGGAAAGCCGGGCAGTGAGCGGGGATTTTCATGTGCGCAAAGGCGCGCGCATGAAGCACTACCGCTATACGATCTATAACGCGCCCCATGCCAGCGCCATCGACCGCTTTACAACTGCCCATGTCCGGCAGGATCTGGATGCGGAAAAAATGAAAATCGCAGCCCAGTATCTGGTGGGCACCCATGACTTTGCCGCGTTCCGCGCGGCAGGCAGTGATATTGTGGGCACAGTGCGCACGATCTATTCCATCGATATCACCCGCATCGATGAAAATATCTATATCGATGTTAAGGGAAACGGATTTTTATATAATATGGTCCGCATCATTGCCGGCACACTCATCGACGTGGGCAAGGGGAGAACCTCCCCTTCCGCGATTCCCGGAATTCTCGAAAGCCGGGACCGGACCCGGGCCGGGGCCACGGCGCCCGCCCAGGGACTCTGCATGATGGGGGTTTACTATGACTCCATGCCCTGAGGGCAAAAAAACGGAAAAAGTGGGCGGAAACGGCAAAAAACCGCTTGACAGAAGGAAAAAAGCCGGGTAAAATATAATGTGCTCGCGGTATGCACTAGCCCCGTATGCCGAGAGCGGTTTATCTACCATAAAACCGCGCAGCAGACTGCGCAGACAACAACGAAAAAAGCAGGAGGATTTGCCTTATGAAAACATATATGGCTCCCGTCGACCTCCAGAAGAAATGGTATGTCGTGGATGCGGAAGGAAAGACCTTCGGCCGCCTGGCCAGCCAGGTCGCTGCCATTCTCATTGGAAAGAACAAGCCGGAATATACCCCCAATGTGGATACAGGGGATTATGTCATCGTCGTGAATGCGTCCAAGCTGGTGTTCACCGGCAAAAAGCTGGATCAGAAGAAATATTATTCCCACTCGGGATATCCGGGCGGCCTGAAAGAGACCAAATACAGCACGCTCATGGAAAAGAAGCCGGAATTCGCTTTCTCCGAAGCAGTGCGTAGAATGCTTCCCAAGAACAAGCTGGGCAGCAAGATGCTCAAAAAGCTGCATGTATATGCCGGCGCGGAGCACGCCCATGCGGCCCAGAGTCCGGAAACGCTGGATATCTAAGTAAACGAGAAGGAGGGAAAAAGATATGGCAAAAGAGCAGTTCTTAGGAACCGGAAGAAGAAAGAAATCCGTTGCCCGTGTCCGTCTGATGGCGGGAAGCGGCAATATTACCGTAAATCATCGTGATATCGAAGAATTCTTCGGCTATGAAACCCTGAAAATGTTGGTTCGCTCCCCTCTCGTTTTGACCGAGAGACTGGGAAGCTACGACGTTGCCGTTACCGTTCACGGCGGCGGCTTCACTGGCCAGGCGGGCGCGATCCGTCACGGCATCGCCCGGGCGCTCATCAAAGCGGAACCTGACCTGCGCGGCGCTGTCAAGCAGGCTGGTTATCTCACAAGAGACCCGCGCATGAAGGAACGCAAGAAATACGGCTTGAAGGCGGCAAGAAGAGCTCCGCAGTTCTCCAAGCGTTAACTTGCAAAACAAGTTCAAAGACGTGCAAAACCCCGGAAACCAATGTTTCCGGGGTTTTTATTTGCGAAAGCCTGTTGCCAGAGCTGACGGAAATATCCCAAAAGAGAGGAGAATATGCACCTGAGGAACAAAATGGGTTGTTGGGAAAAGCGCTGCAACCGAGAACCAAAGGAGATAGTCTTACCCTTCGGGGACAGGCCAGCGGATACAACAGGAGAAAGCGTTTCGTGCGTGATTGAATAGCTGCTGCCCTGCGCGCTGCAGGCCGGCCAAACAGCGGTTATGCCCGTTCGCAGCTTATATATCGTTGTGGGACGGCATCAATCGAAAAATTTGCCCTTGAAGAAATTCTGGTTTCCCAGTTTTTTCGCCGTCAAACGGAAAATAACATTGCCGTCGGGGCATACGAGGTCTTTGGAATACCGGCTGCTCCCGCCGATGTTCTCCAAATCCCCGCCGCTCCGGACGGCCTCCATGATGGGGAACATCATCACCATAGCTTTGGGGCAGATCCCCTGGCCCTGGGCATTCACGGGACAGCCATAGGTGCAGGTGTATACGTCACCCACTTCCTCGCCGTTTCTGCAATACCGTTCTGTGCGGCTGCCGCGAAGAAACCCAATCACTTCAATTTTCCATTCATATTCCTCTGCATACCATTTTTTCATGGCTTTCCTCCATTAGATATCGGCTTAGGGCATACTTCCTTGCGCAAGGAAGGGGAAAAGTCCGGGGAGAGACGAAAAGCGGAGCCACTCTCCCATCTGCTGAAAAAGCCGGCCAATGAGCCCCAATGCCGCCGCATGGCCGTTTTTTTGGATGAAGATGGTGTGTTCATACTCCGAAGCCAGATTCTCATCCAAAGTTCCTCTGCCCCCCAGAAGCCGGAGGAAAGAAATGAAAGGTTGCGGCAGTTGACCATCCGGGTGAAATAGGGAATCCGGCGTATGGCGAGAACTTTCTGGATCTCCGCCTGTTTTTTCAGGGAGAAGGTGCGGATAGGATCTCTCCGGTTAAAAATAGAAAGCATACATCGCCCTCTTTTTGATCAGTATACCATGAATCCCTTTGATTTCCCACTGGAAAGTGGAAGAAAACAGAGGATAGCTTTGGAGATATGGGGTCAGAGGGGAGCAGGGGAAATAGGCGCTGTGTTCTGCCAAACAAGGGATTGCGCAGCTTACCAGCCAGCCGCTTTTGTTGCGAAAATGGGAATCCTGTGGTATATTGAAGGCAAGTAACGGACGGAGGAAAGAAGAATGGAAGAGGAATGTAAATATTCCTGCATCGACTGCGCGACGACGCACTGCAGCTCGCCCGAGGGAAAATATCCGGATTTCTGCCTGACAACGCATTTGGAAGCGGATGCGCGGGGAGAGAACCTGAGGGAATATGAGGATGCGGAGAACCATAAGATTATGACGGCGGCCGCTGAGGTGGAATTTGAGGGATACTGCCGGCTGACCCGGGTGGAGGAAACTATGGAATTTGCCCGGAAGATCGGCGCGAAAAAGATTGGGATCGCCACCTGCGTGGGACTGATCCGGGAATCCCGGACGCTGGCGAAGATCTTTCGCGCCCACGGATTTCAGGTATATGGGGTATGCTGCAAAGCGGGCGCCACGCCCAAAACCCAAGTGGGCATTGACGAGAGATGCGAGGCCGTGGGCAAGAATATGTGCAATCCCATTCTTCAAGCCCAGCTTTTGAATAGGGAGCAGACGGATCTGAACGTTGTGGTGGGGCTGTGCGTTGGGCACGACAGCCTGTTCTATAGGTATTCCCAGGCAGTCACGACTACGCTGGTAGTCAAAGACCGGGTGCTGGGGCATAATCCCGTGGCGGCCCTGTATACGGCGCCTTCCTATTATAAAAAGCTGCTGCAAAAGGACACCTCGGGCAAAAATGGCCGGTAAACCCGGAAAAACTGCAAAATCTCTTTGAATTTCCCTGACTGCCGTAGAAAAAAAACAGGGGCTATGCTATAATAAACAAATTGAAAATGGGTTTTTGCAGTATTTTCCCCCAGAGTGGGGAATATATAGGAAAAACGGCATGAAATTAGGAGGAAGCATTCATGGTGGATGTGGCGATTATCGGCGCGGGCCCCGCGGGGCTGACGGCGGCGATTTATGCAAGCCGCGCAGGGATGAAGACGCTCATCTTTGAGCAGACGGCTCCCGGCGGGCAGATCACCTCGACGCATAAACTGGAAAACTATCCGGGCTTTCCCGGCGGCATCGCGGGAAGCGATTTTTCCCTGGCTCTAAAGGAGCAGGCGGAGAGCTTCGGAGCCGAGCTGAGAAGCGAAAAGATTTTGCGGATGGAGCTGGCGGGTCAGCCCAAGAGCATTATTTCATCCCAGGGAGAATATGAGGCCAAAACCGTGATCCTGGCGCTGGGCGCAAGCCCCCGGAAGCTGGGAATCGCAGGGGAAGAGGAGTATACCGGCAACGGCGTTTCCTATTGCGCCACATGCGACGGCGCATTTTTCCGGGGAATGGAAGTCTGCGTCGTGGGCGGCGGAGATACGGCGCTGGAGGACGCGATTTATCTGGCCAATTTGGCAAAAAAGGTGAGCGTGATTCACCGGCGGGACACCTTCCGGGCACAGCATGTCCTGGTGGAGCGGGCCAGGGCAAAGGAAAATATCGAGTTTATTCTGGATACTGTCCCCGTGAAAATTGAAGGAAGCATGGATCTGGAGAGCATCCTTCTCAAAAATGCCAAGACCGGGGAGGAACGCAGTCTGCCGATTGCGGGATGCTTTGTGGCCATTGGCCATGAGCCGGATACGCGGCTCGTGGAAGGGCAGGTCTATCTGGATTCCCAGGGCTATATCATTGCCGGGGAAAACACGCTGACCAACGTGCCCGGCGTATTTGCCGCGGGGGATGTGCGCACAAAGACGCTGCGCCAGGTGGTGACGGCTGTTTCTGACGGGGCGGTGGCCCAGCAGGCGGCTCAGGAATATCTGCTGGAGATGGGGCTGTAGCAGCCCTGTTCCCATAGAGTACGGAGGAAAGACGATGGCAAGAATGTTTGGAACCGACGGCGTCCGTGGCGTGGCCAATGATAAGCTCAACTGCGACCTGGCCTATAAGCTGGGGCAGGCGGCGGCTGTTGTGCTGACGAGCGCGGTGCATAAGGCGAAAATTTTGATTGGAAGGGATACGCGGATCTCCGGGGATATGCTGGAGAGCGCGCTTATCGCGGGCATCTGTTCGGCGGGAGCCGAAGCGGATACGCTGGGAGTCATCCCCACGTCCGCCGTGGCGCATCTGACCCGGCACTATGGAGCGGATGCGGGCGCGGTTATCAGCGCATCTCATAATTCCTTTGAATATAATGGAATCAAGTTTTTCAACGGCCAGGGATATAAGCTGGCGGATATGATAGAGGACGAAATCGAACGTCTGGTGCTCTCGGGGGAGGCGGCCTGCAATCTGCCCACCGGGCTCATGGTGGGGCGCAAGGTCAAGCTGAAAAAGGCGAAGGAGGAATATGCAGAATTTCTCTGCTCCACGGGCGAACCCCTGAAGGGATTGAAGGTGGTTTTGGACTGCGCCAACGGGGCCTCGTCTCAGATTGCGCCGGAGGTTTTCCGCCGCCTGGGGGCGACGGTATATCCGTATTACAACGACCCGGACGGCACCAACATCAACGATAACTGCGGCTCCACCCATCCCCAGCAGCTCTGCATGCTGGTGAGCGAGCTGGGAGCGGACGTGGGCCTGGCCTTTGACGGCGACGCCGACCGGCTGATTGCCGTGGACGAACTGGGGCGCCTTGTGGACGGCGACCGGATCATGGCGGTCTGCGCTCTGGATATGATGGAGCGCGGCGCCCTGAAGAAAAATACGATCGTGGCAACCGTGATGAGCAACCTGGGCCTGGAGCTTGGGGCGAAGCGGCTGGGAATGAACCTGGTGAAAACGGATGTGGGCGACCGGTATGTTCTGGAAGAAATGCTGAAAAGCGGCTATAATTTCGGCGGCGAGCAGTCCGGGCATATCATTTTCCTGGATCACAACACCACGGGCGACGGTATCCTGACGGGTGTGCAGCTTTTGAGCATCCTGCGCCGCAAGGGAAAGCGGCTCTCGGAGCTGGCGAAGATCGTGGATATTTTGCCCCAGGTTTTGGTAAATGCCCGGGTGAGCGAGGAAAAGAAGCACGATTACCAGGATGACCCGGTGATTATGGAGCGCATCCAGGCGCTGGAAAAGGATATGGACGGCAAAGGACGGGTGCTGATCCGTACATCCGGCACCGAGCCGCTGGTTCGCGTGATGATTGAAGGAGAAAACCGGAAGGCGATTGAGCGGGAGGCCGTTTCCATTGCCAAACTGATAGAAACCAGATTAGCATAACAGGAGGAAAAGCAAATGTGCGGAATCGTCGGATATGTGGGCCCGCGGGATGTGATCCCGGTTTTGACCAACGGGCTGGAAAAGCTGGAATACAGAGGCTATGACAGTGCAGGCGTCGCCTATGTGCAGGATGGAAAGATGAAGGTGGTCAAAACAAAGGGCCGCCTGCAGAACCTGCGGGATAAGCTGGGGGATGCCTCCCAGGAAAACACCATCGGCATCGGGCATACCCGCTGGGCCACCCATGGGGAGCCCTCGGATATCAACTCCCATCCCCATACCAACGTATCGGGAAGCCTGGCTGTTGTCCATAACGGCATCATTGAAAACTTTTTGAAGCTCAAGGAATGGCTGCAGGAAAAGGGCGTTCATTTTGTTTCTGAAACGGATACCGAAGTGGTGGCGCATCTGGTCAACTATTATTACGAAGGCGATCTGAAAACTGCCGTCATGAAGGCAGTGAAGATGCTGGAGGGTTCCTATGCTCTTGGCGTCATCACCGTGAAGGAGCCGGACCGCATTGTTGCCGTGCGCAAAGACAGCCCGCTCATCGTGGGCATCGGCAAGGGCGAGAATCTCATCGCCTCGGATGTTCCTGCAATTTTGGAATATACGCGGGATGTATATTTCCTGGACGATAACGAAGTGGCGGTCATCAAAAAAGACGAGATTCAGATTTATGACGCTTATGGCGCCCGGACGACCAAAGAGGCGGTCACCATCGACTGGGATGTGACCCAGGCCGAAAAGGCGGGCTATGAGCACTTTATGATCAAGGAGATCAACGAACAGCCCAAGGCTTTGGCGGATACGCTGTTCCCCCGGATTCACGATGGGAAAATCGATCTCACGGACGCGGGCTTCTCGGATGACATGATCGAAGGCATCCGCAAAATCTATATCGTGGCCTGCGGAACAGCCTCCTATGCCGCCCAGGTGGGCAAATATGTCATTGAGCGGCTGGCGCGTGTCAGCGTAGAGGTCGACGCGGGAAGCGAATTCCGCTATCGCAATCCGGTTCTGGAGCCGGATATGCTGGTGATTGTCATCAGCCAGTCGGGCGAGACGGCGGATACCATCGCGGCCCTGCGGGAGGCGAAAAAACGCGGTCTGAAAGTCATTGCTATCACCAATGTGGTGGGCAGCACACTTTCCCGGGAGGCGGACGCCGTGTTCTATACCCGCGCGGGCATGGAAATCGCCGTGGCTTCCACAAAGGCCTATATCACCCAGCTTCTGGCCCTCTATATGATCGCCATGGAGGTGGGGCGCATCAAAGGTAAGCTGGCGGATGAGGAATATGCCCGCCTGCTGAAAGAGCTGGAGCGGGTTCCGGAGCTGTCTAAAGAGCCCATGGAGAAAAAGAAGGATCTGCAGAAGCTGGCTTCACAGCGGTATATGGACCAGCACGCGTTCTATATCGGCCGCGGCCTGGATTATGCCGTCGCCATGGAAGGAACCATGAAGATCAAAGAGGTTTCCTATATCCATGCCGAGGCGTTCTCCGCCGGCGAGCTGAAGCACGGGACGATTGCCCTGATTGAGAAAAACACGCTGGTGGTGGCCCTGGCGACCCAGGCAGATCTTCTGGAAAAGATGATGAGCAACATCAAAGAGGTTAAGGCCCGCGGCGGCTATGTGTTCGCCATTGTGCAGGAGCGGGATGCGGCAACTGTGGCCGATCAGGTGGACCAGGTGTTCACGATTCCCAATGTGGAGGATTTGTTCGCGCCCATGCTTTCGGTTATCCCGTTGCAAATGCTGGGATATTATGCGGCAGTCAGCAAGGGGTGTGATGTGGATAAACCCCGCAACCTGGCAAAATCCGTGACCGTGGAATAACATATGCAGGAAATAAACCGGCTGCCCGCAAGGCAGCCGGTTTTGGTCTCTGTGTCTTCGGCAGACGGCCATGACCGAACAAAAAATGGCCAGTGAATGGAAACAGAGCCCGCATTGAAAAACAGCGGGGAGCGAGAGACAGGTTTTCGGCAGACGGCCGCGACCGAACAAAAAATGGTCAGTGAATGGAAACAGAGTCCGCATCGAAAAACAGCGGGGAGCGAGAGACAGGTTTTCGGTAGACGGCCACGACCGAACAAAAAAGCGGCAGCAGATGGAAAAAGGAAATCACATGGAAAAGCAACAGGAAAGAGCACGCAGGCAGGGATCACAAAAAGCGGCAAGAGGATGTGTGCGGGAAGGCACCGAGATGCCCAGAGAAGGCCATATGTGAAACGGCGGGCTTACAGCATGAGACAAACTCCCGGGGGAGGAACGCCCAGGCAGATAAGGGGAATCCCAAATGGCAGAGATATTTCCCGGGGCGCGGAAGATATTTTTCTGATCGAATGCAGCGGATGCCATTTTATCCTGCAAGGGCTGCAATGAATTGTGAAACCGCGGAGGAAGGAGACCAGCAGATGGAAATTTTCTACCGGCTGTTTTTACCGCCGGATTTTATGAAAAAAGAGGTCAACGAAAGCGTTGTATTCGCCATGCTTAAAGCGGCAAAAAACCTTCAGGTTTCTCGGCGGGGGATTCCGCCGGAGCCGGATTTTATTGCGGACGGCGAGGGCATCGAGGTTACCTTTGCCGCCGGGCGGGAGGCCAGCCGGGATTTCATCCGCCAGACCTGCGATGGTCGCTTTGATCCCGGCGCCAGCAAAGCCGGTGAGATTGGGCGCATAAAGAGCGCGCTGTCCCGGAAGGCGGAAAAATTCTACAGCACCCGGCGAACCAGCCTGGCCATCCTCTGCATGCTGGAGTTGTTCGACTGGGCTGCGGGAGAAAGCCGGGAGCGGGAGAAGTTTTTCCGCTGGATACGGAGGGAGTATATAGATGCCGGCATTTTCCATACCGTCTATTTGCTCCTGCCCAGCCTGAATCAGGAATGGTTTGTCTATGACCTGCGCCGGGAGGAGCGCAGGCGGCTTCTGATCCTGAACTATCTCCAGGCGCCTTATTACACGGTTGTCAACAAAGGAGGAACCGGCGGATGAAAAAAGGGATTCCTTAGAGAATCCCAGCCATTCTGTTATGTGTATGCGCTATATTCCTGCTGCTGAAGGGGTGCGTTGAAGATAAAAACCGCATCATTCAAACAAAACCCTGCGTCCGGGGCAGGGTTTCTCGGTGAGGATTCCCTGCGTCAAAGCTGCCGCCTTAAATGTGGTGGAAAATAAGGACAGCGATGGGGATATAAAGGCAGGCGATGAAGTTGCCGCATACTGCGGGAACGGCGCCTTCCCGGTTTTCTAAGGTCTACGCACCTCTATATAGGAATCCGAAAAACGGCCCGCATAAAATATGGACAACGCAACAGCGCACATAGAATTCTATGTGCGCTGTTTTTGTTGCGGATGAAAAGCCCTGCACAACACCGCCGGGATAAAGCGGCAAAGACAGGCCCGGAACCAGAAACGTCGGGGAACATGCCGTTTCCGGTCGGATTTTGTTTGGCCTTTGTGACTCCCCTCCAAAAAGAGACCAGCTCCTGCTGCGGCGGGAAATGATGCGCGGCCTCATTCTCCCGTTTGCGAAAGCAGAACCGGGCGCACCATCCGGAACATGGCCTTTCCCAGCCCCTTTTCCAAAAGGGCAGTAAATTCCGCAAAGCTGACAGGGCAGCCATAGGAAAGAACCTCCATATGCACGCCCATATCCTCTATTTCCAGACCGACAGGCGTGATATCGTGGCGGCGATAGAATTCCCTGCGGCGCAGGCGGTCGGCATAGTTGGAAGCGGATTCCTCGGGAAATTCGATTTCCAGAAAGAGCCGCCGCCCCGCATAGCGCTTTTTCAAAAGAGAGAGGGCCCTGCCGCCCGCTCCCTGTCCGCGCGCTCCGGGAGAAATGGCAAAATAGTCGAGAAGCACGAGGTCTTCATGGAGTACCGTAATGGCCAGCCCCAGAAACCCCTCCTCTTCAATGGAGAGGATTTCCATATGCCCGGCTCTCTCCCTGCGTTCCATGAGGGAAAAAGGCTTGCGCTCACTCCGGGGGAAGGCCTCTTTATAGAGGCGGACAATATCCGGTTTGTTGGAGGGGGATATAGTATGAAGCTGCATAAAATCTCCTTTCCATATTTTTTATATGATATTGGCCTTTGATTGCAAAATGCGGGCCGGAAATTTTTTATGAAATACAATGCAAATACAGTATACCATAAATTCCACGATACGAAAAGCAGAGGCGGGGAGGCGGAACGAGACTGCGGCGAAGAAGGGGCAAAAGCCGCCGCAGATATTGTCAGGGGAAAGGCAAAAGACCAAAAGACCTTGGGAGATTTTTCAAAAGCTCCCAAACCCGCAAAACTTTTAGCCGGATGCTCCGCATCCTTGGGGGGGAGGGAAACAGGCCGATTTTTTGAACATTCATCTTCTTAATATTTATTCCAAAAATGGGGGCTGTTCCGTCTCTTCTCTAACCCGTTCTTTCAAGGCCAACAATCTTTCCTTTTCCCGCACCTTCTGCACACACTGCATCCGCTTTTGCCAGCTTCTCCGCTCTTCCCGCAGAAGAGATATCGTTCTTTCCACTACAGTCCGTGCCCCATCCTGTTCCATCCTCTCCCGATAGAGCTGCAAGAACATCCGGCGCCCTGTCCGTTCCATCACCGGGTCCTGCGTCGTCATCAGCATTACGGGCAGCAGCTCCTCATATCCCGCAAAATAATCTACCTCCAGCTCCCGCAGCAGATCATTATATGTAAACCGCTCATAGGGCATACATAACATTTCTAAATTCAAAATCCCTTCCAGGAGTAGATTCATTTCCTCTTTCCCTTTATTTCCCATTTTTTTCTCCTTTCTTTTTTCAAATGCCACTATATAGTGGCATTATATCATCTTTACCTTATTATAATCAAGATATAATTTGCAACTATATGGTTGCGAAGGGAGATTTTTATGGAAAAATTGATACAAGACATCAGTTTTGGGGATAATTTGAAAAGGCTGCGGACGCAAAAGAAGCTTTCTCAGGCCGATTTAGTTTATAAGATGCAAACTTATGGTAGCTCTATTTCTCGCAGTGCTTATTCCATGATTGAATTAGGTACTCGCAATATCAAAATTTCTGATCTTATAATTTTGCAGCAAATCTATAAAGTAGACTTTGGTGAATTTTTCAAGGGTATCGCGCCCCAAGAATGACCGGACTGCCCCGCAGATGCGAAAGCATCTGCCCGTTTTTGGGGTGCGGGGGATTTTTTCAAAAATCCCCTGCGGCCTTCCCGTAGCCTTAAACAGAAAACAGCAGAAAATGCCGGCCGCTTTCCGGCTTCCTTGCCATGCCGCTTTTTCCCGCAGACGAGTGGCGCCGCGCAATCCCCATCCCGCAGATGCGAAAGCATCTGCCCAAAGATTTTTGGGGTGCGGGGGATTTTTTTAAAAATCCCCTGCGGCCTTCCCGCGGCCTTAAACAAAAAAACGGCACGGAATGCTCCGTGCCGCAGCGGTGCAGAAGATTACTTCAGCAGATCGAGGATTTTGTTCTCGCCGTAGAACGCCTTCCAGTCCTTGTCGAACCCGGCAATGCCAGAATCCGTCAGCGGATGGCCCGCCAGCATGTCGAACATTTCGGCCTTCAGGGTCACCACATGGCAACCGCCCATGGCGCATTCCTGCACCTGATCGACATTCTTGAAGCTGGCGCCAACGACCTCGCAGGGCAGGCCATAATGGTCAAGCATTCCGGCGATATCGCAGGCAATTTCCACGCCGCCCGCGCCGATGTTGTCCAGACGGTTGACATAAGGCGCAACAAAGCTGGCTCCTGCCCGGGCCGCCAGCATAGCCTGCTGCCGGGAGCAGATCGCGGTCACGCAGCAGGGCATCTCCTTGGAAAGGGTCATCACGGCCTTGAGGCCCGCCCGGCCCATGGGGATTTTGGCCACATAGTTGTCGCCGATGAGCTTTTTCAGCGCCCGGGCCTCCTCAATCATTTCCTCGGCGGTGTCGCCTCTGAGCTGCACAAAAAATACGCGGTCGGGGCCGATCACGTCCCGGATGCCGGTAACCAGGGTTTTGAAATCCATCTTTTCCTTGGAAACCAGCGTGGGGTTGGTGGTCACGCCCTCGATGGGAAAGAACTCGATGATGTCTTTGATCTCTTCAATGTTAGCGGTGTCGATCATGTAACGCATGGGAAAAACCTTCCTTTTTATAGAGTCTATTTTGTGACTAATTCACAAAAACAGCATACAATATAAACAAAAAACTGTCAATGTCTATTTTTCACTGCCGGAAGTATCCCCGCTGTCATGGGGATTTTCCGGTTTCGTACATTTGTCCTTTTTCTGACATTTTTCACAGTCGCCGCAGCAGCGTCCGCTTTTACGGTAATGCCAAGCCAAGCCCAGGCAGACAGCGATACCCGCCAGAAGGAAAATATCGATTGCATTCATATGCTTCACCTACACGAACAGCAGCCCGATATGATAGACGGCAAAGGCCGCGATCCAGGCGATGACCAGCTGATAGACGATCAGCCCGGCCGTGGCTTTCCAGCTTCCAAGCTCCTGCCGGGCGGCGTTGATGGCGGCCACGCAGGGCGTATAGAGCAGCGTGAAAGCCAGGAAAGAAAGCGCCGCCAGGGGCGTGAAAATCTGTCCCAGCGCCGCGGGCAGCTCTGCCTGGGTCACGCCGAAGAGCACGCCGAAGGTGCTGACCACGGCTTCTTTGGCTGTAAGCCCGGTGATGAGCGCTGTGGAGGCCCGCCAGTCCGCAAAGCCCAGGGGGGCAAAAATGGGGGACAGGAAGCGCCCGATGGCGGCCAGCATACTGGTCGAGCTGTCACTCACCAGATTGAACCGGAAATCAAAGCTCTGGAGGAACCAGATGACAAGAGTGGCGATGAAGATGATGGTAAATGCTTTTTTGATGAAGTCCTTGGCCTTCTCCCACATATGCAGCGTCACATTTTTAGCCGAAGGCAGGCGATAGGCCGGCAGTTCCATAACAAAGGGCACCGGCTCGCCCCGGAACAGCGTCTTTTTAAACAGAAGCCCCGAGAGAATCCCCATGAGTATGCCGAAAACATAGAGCCCGATCATCACAAACGCCTGATTTTCCTTGAAAAAAGCCATGGTAAACACGGCATAGATCGGCAGCTTGGCGCTGCACGACATGAAGGGCGTCAAGAGGATGGTCATGCGGCGGTCTCGCTCGCTGGCCAGCGTCCGGGTCGCCATGATGGCGGGAACCGAACAGCCGAATCCGATGAGCATGGGGACGAAGGAACGCCCCGAAAGGCCGATTTTTCGCAGCAGCTTATCCATGATGAAGGCCACCCGGGCCATATAGCCGCTGTCCTCCAACAGAGACAGGAAGAAGAACAGCACCACGATGATGGGCAGGAAGGAGAGAACGCTGCCCACGCCGGCAAAAATCCCATCGATGATCAGGGAATGGATGGTGGCGTTGACGCCGCCGGCCGTAAGCCATCCATCCACCACGGCGGTGAACCAGGAAATCCCCTCGGCGAACCAATCGCTCAGGGTGGAGCCGATGACGCCGAAGGTGAGCCAGAAAATCGTGAACATGATGCCCAAAAAAATGGGGATGGACCAGATTTTGTGGGTGAGAATCCGATCTAGCTTGATGGATCTGGCCTGTTCCCTCGTCTGCTCGGCCTTGTGAACGGCTTTTTTACATACCCCTTCGATAAATTCATAGCGCATGTCGGCGAGGGCGGCCTCCCGGTCGGTTCCCAGCTCGGTCTCCATTTCCTTCACCACATGGCCGATGATATCCTTTTCGTTTTCGTTGATTTTCAGGGCATTGATGGTGGGCTCGTCGCCCTCCACCAGCTTTGTCGCGGCAAATCGCGGCGGGACGCCGATGGCCTCGGCGTGGTCCTCAATCAGATGGGCCAGGGCATGGATGGCTTTATGCACCGGGCCGCGGCAGAAATCCTGCCGCCGGGGCGGAATTTTCTCTTTTGCGATGTCCCTTGCCTTGTGGATCAGCTCGTGAATTCCTTCGTTTTTGCTGGCTGAAATGGGAACGCAGGGCACGCCCAGTTCTTCGGACAGCTGCCTGATATCGATGGAGCCATTGTTTGCCCGAACCTCGTCCATCATGTTGAGGGCCAGCACCATGGGAATATTCAGCTCCATAAGCTGCAGGGAAAGATAGAGATTCCGCTCGATGTTGGTGGCGTCCACAATATTGATGATGCCGTCGGGCTTATCCTTCAAAAGAAAATCCCGGGTGACAACCTCTTCCGACGTATAGGGAGAGAGGGAATAAATCCCCGGCAGATCCACCACGATCATATCCGGGTGCTTTTTGATGACGCCCTCCTTGCGCTCCACCGTGACGCCCGGGAAGTTTCCCACATGCTGGTTACTGCCGGTGAGCTGGTTAAAAAGGGTCGTCTTGCCGCAGTTCTGGTTTCCGATGAGAGCAAAGATCATTGCGCGTCCTCCTCCGGACATACCTCAATTTTACGGGCGTCGTCCTTGCGGAGCGTCAGTTCATATCCCCGAAGGCATACCTCGATGGGGTCGCCCAGCGGCGCTACCTTGCGGACAAAAACATGGGTTTTTGGCGTAAGCCCCATATCGAGAAGCCGCCGGCGCAGCGCACCCTCGCCGCCAACGGTTAAAATTACGCCGCTCTTTCCCATATGCAAATCGTCTAACGTCATGAATATACCTCGTTTATATGCAGATTCATACTTTTATTATATCTTAATAATAGTCTATAGTTTGGCCTCGCGCCTGTCAAGGAAGGAGAGAGGGAAAATCCACAGAAAAATGGGGAATATCCGGCAAAGAAAAGGATTTTCTCTCCGCTTCTGCAAAACAAAGGATACTGGATTTGCCGGAGAATCCGGGGCGGTGAATTCGGCCCTGCTGGAGAACAGAGCTGTAAGAAAGAATAATCTTCTGCTAAAAATAATTCTGCCTTCAATTGACCTGCCCGGGAATATTCCGGCGCGGCAAGGAACCAGTATGAACGATAAAATATATTTCCGGCGGTTTGTCCGGCTTTATGGAAAAGGGGTTGACAAGTTTCCTGGCTCCGATATAATGAGGGTGTCAAGTGAAGGGAAAAATTACATAAGGAATGAATTCAAATTTTGGGAGGTACTCATGAAAAAAGAACGTATGGCGGAGATCCAGGCAGCGATCCATGCTGTGGAGGAGAAAAAAACCATCAACCATGTCTATCTTGTCGGATGCGGCGCATCTTTTGCCGTGTTCAAGCCGGTGGAGTTTTATTTAAACCGGGAAACCGAAATGCCCACAACGGCGATCACGGCCAATGAATTTAACTATGCAACCCCCAAATCGCTTGGCGAAGAAAGCGTAGTCGTGACCTGTTCGCATTCCGGCTCCACTCCCGAGACCGTGGCGGCCACAAAGCTGGCCCGGGAGAAGGGCGCGCTGGTCATCTCCTTTATGGATATCGCGGCGGCGGGCGCTCCCCTGGAAAAGGAAGCGGATATCTCCTTCCACTATGAATGGGGCGACGATATCGATATGTCCGATGGTAAGGAAGCCTCCCTTTATTATTTCATGTTCGGCCTTTTGAAGGAATTCAACGGCGAGGAAGCCGCAAAATATGAAAAGGCGATGGAGGATATCCATAAGGTGGGCGCTGTCGTGGCGAAAAACCGCAAAGATTGGGATCAGAGAGCCAACAACTATGCCCGAGCCCACAAGCGTTTCGACGGCGTATACTACACCATGGCCAGCGGCAGCAGCTATGGCGCGGTCTATATCTATTCCATGTGCCTCATGATGGAGATGCAGTGGCTCAAATCCCAGGCCATCCATTCCGGCGAATATTTCCATGGCCCCTTTGAAATGACGGATTTCGATACGCCGTTCATCATCGTCAAGGGTGTGGACGACTGCCGCTATCTGGACGAGCGGGCGGAGGCCTTCTGCCGCAAGTTCTGCGATGACGTGCTGACCATCGACTGCGCGGAATTCGATATGATGGATATGGCGGAAACCAGTAAGGTATACTATGCCAACATCGTCCTTACGGCGGTTCTGCGGCTGCATGCCTCCTGGCTGGCAGACTATCGCGGCCATATGTTCACGGTGCGGCGGTATATGTGGAGAATGGAATACTAAAAGCGGTTCCAGAGATATCATGGGCGCCGGCGGAAAAACACTTCCGGCGGCGCTCTTTTGTAGGAAAAAACAGCCGGGAGGGGCGCGGCCGCAGCACAGGCAGGAGATTTCCCGCCGAGGATCAGGGGGATCGGCCTGGAAAATCCAGGCTGTTTTCTTTCCGGTTCCCCCCGCAGGCTTTATAAAAGAAGGAGAAGGATTATGCGTCTACTCTGTATCGGCGACAACGTGGCCGACTGTTATCTATACCAGCGGAAATTCTATCCCGGCGGAAATGCCGTCAATGTGGCGGTGAACTGCCGGCGGAACGGCATCGGGCAGGTGGCCTATCTGGGGATCTTCGGCGACGACGACAAGGCCGCCCATATCCGCCGCGTGCTGCGCAAAGAAAATGTGGATATTTCTCGTTGCCGCCGGTTTTACGGCGTCTCCGGGCAGCCCATCATCACGCTGAGCCCGGAGGGAGACCGGCTGTTCAGCAAGAAATTTTTCTATACCTGCCAAAACGTTGTTTCCCTCAAGTTTATCCAGCCGGACTGGGACTATATGGCTGGGTTTGATCTCTGCCACACCAGTTGTTATTCCTTTTTGGAGACCGAGCTTCCCCGCATCCGGGAGCAATGCGATATTTCCTTTGACTTTTCGGATATCCATACTCCCCAGTATATGGAGCAGGTCTGCCCCTATATCCGCTATGCCTTCTTCTCCGGTTCCCATATGGAGGAGGCGGAAATTCACGATCTTATCCGCCGGGCCCATGCGCTGGGCTGCGAAATCGTCGGCGTGACCCGGGGCGGCCAACCGGCTGTTTTTTCTCGAAACGGGCAGATATTTGAACAGCCCGTCCGCAAGGTGCAGGTCGTGGATACGATGGGCGCGGGCGATTCCTTTATCGCCGGCTTTTTGACGGAATACAGCCGCTCGGGCAGCATGGAGCAGGCGCTTTCCTTTGCCGCCGACCGGGCGGCCGAAACCTGCACTCACTATGGCGGCATCGGATATCCCGCGCCGCTGAAGGGGTATTTGGAATAGGATAAACCGCGGCGGGGCGCAGAAATGCGCCCCGTTTTTTTGCAAAAGAAAAAATGGAGAAGATGGGCGCGGGAAGGTCGCAGGGGATTTTTGAAAAATCCCCCGCACCCCAAAAACTTTTGGGCAGATGCTTCCGCATCTGCAGGGTGGGGCTTAGACGGCGCCACTCGTCTGCGGGAAAGAGCGGCATGGCAAGGAAGCCGGAAAGCGGCCGGCACTTTCTATCGTTTTTCGGTTAATGCCGCAGGAAGACCGCAGGGGATTTTTAAAAAAATCCCCCGCACCCCAAAAACCTTTGGGCAGATGCTTTCGCATCTGCGGGGTGAGGTTTGGGCGGCAATCCGATCATTCGTGAGGGGCGATGCCTTTGAAAAACTCACCAAAATCTACTTTATAGATCTGCTGCAATGCGACCAAATCTGTTACTTTAATATTGCGTGTACCTAATTCAATTTTCGTATAAGTATTTCTATCGATAGTACTTCCGAGCAAATTCATTTTAGCTGTCAACTCTCTTTGGGAAAGTCCGGCAGACGCCCGTAATCTTCTCAGATTCGTTTGTAAACTTACATTTTGCAAAATTAAACCTTTCATGGCAATCCTCCCTGATAAAAAAGTGACCAATTAGCACATTTTCTTCTTGATTATATAGCCAAAGTATAATAAAATAGGTGCTAACGAGTAACCTGTTAGAAAGGAGACAAACAGATGAAAAATAACGGGAAAAAGGAAGGCGAGAAACTGCTGCTGGAAGGGATTTTGAATTTAGAAATGTTATGTATGCCCTATGAGCGGTTTACATATAATGACCTGCTGCGGGAGTTGGAGGTAGATTATTTTGCGGGATATGAGGAGCTGCTGCCCGTAATGCTGATGACGACGCAGGATCCGGTGATGGAACGGACAGGGCGCCGGATGTTCTTGCAGCTCTATCGGGAGAGGATGGAACAGGATGGGGCACGGACTGTAGTGGAAAGAGCGATATCTCTTCTGCGGGAAGAGCGGAGAAGCTGGCAAAAGCGGATGCAGTGTGTGCAGAAGGTGCGGGAAAAGGAAAGATTGTTGGCCTTGAAAGAACGGGTTAGAGAAGAGACGGAACAGCCCCCATTTTTGGAATAAATATTAAGAAGATGAATGTTCAAAAAATCGGCCTGTTTCCCTCCCCCCAAGGATGCGAAGTATCCGCCAGAAAGTTTTGGGATGTGGGGGCTTTTTCAAAAGTCCCCGCGGTCTTTGCGCCCTTGTGAGTTCTGTCCCGTCCCTTCATGCACCGCGAAATAGAAAACACCGCGCCCCAAGGATGCAAAGCATCCGGTCAAAAGTTTTGCGGGTTTGGGAGCTTTTTCAAAAGCTCCCAAGGTCTTTTGGTATTTGGTCTTTGCCTTTCCCCTGACAATATCCGCGGCGGCTTTTGGCAATCCCTTTCCTGGGTCAGTTGTTGTCCCGGTGCATTTTCCGCCGGATGAGCAGGCGGGAGAGAGCACTCCACTTGAAGGGGATGAGGGGATAGAGGTAGCTGGTTCCGGCGGGCGTCCGGTTGGTGGCCAGGAGGACGAGCATGACAAGAATTCCGGCAATGAATCCCCAAAGGTTGAAAATCGCCGTGAGCACGATGAGCAGAATGCGGATGAGCTTGAAGGCATAGCCCAGCTCAAAACTGGGCTGCGTGAAGTTGCCGATGGCGACCAGGGCCATATAGAGAATGACCTCCGGGACAAACCAGCGGGCCTCTACGGCAAACTCCCCGAGGATCAGCGCTCCGACCACACTGAAGGAATTGGAAAGGGCGCTGGGCGTGTTGAGGGAAGCCAGCTTGAGGCCGTCGATGACGATTTCAAAGATGAGAAGCTGGGCGACGATGGGAACAGTGTTGGGTTCGGCGATTTTGATAAAATCCAGCCAGGGCGGGATCCAGCCAGGATTTTGAATCAGGAGGAACCAGACGGGGGTCAGAAAGATGGTGACCAGGAATACGATCATGCGGACAAAGCGCAGATATGTCCCCACCAGCGGGGGGAAATAATAGTCGTTGCTCTCCTGGACAAAATCGAACACAGCGGCGGGAAGCAGCATGACCGTGGGAGAATTGTCCACGATGATGGCGACCTTGCCCTCTAAAATTGAGGCGGCCGCCGTGTCCGGGCGCTCGGTATAGCGCACTTTGGGAAAGGGGTTATACCAGCCGCTGCGCACCAGCGCCTCGTTCAGACTCTCCTGGGCCATGGCGAGAGCGTTCACATCCAGCGTATCCAGCAGCTTTTGCAGCTTTGCCACCAGCTTTGGATCGGCCTGCCCCTCGATATAGCAGAGCACCACATCGGTTTTGGATTTCTGGCCGACGGTGTGGATTTCGTTCACTAGGTTCACATCCCGGATGCGCCGGCGGATGAGGGCCGTGTTGAATACCAGCGCTTCCACAAAACCGTCGTGAGAGCCGCGAAGCACCTTGTCGTCCTCGGGTTCGCTCACGGATCGGGAGGGATAGGTGCGGGCGTCGATCATGAGCACCTGGGGATACTGCTCCATCACAAGGGCAATCGTGCCCGACAGAACCTGGGTGATGATCTTGTCGGGATCGTCCTCTGCGGCAACCTCCACATAGCTCAAAAAGCGGTTGGCGAAACTCTGAGCGTCGGGGCAGGCGTCCACCTGGGCGGGATCGGCGGAAAAGAGGAATTCCATGATCTTTTCCATAATTTCATCCTTGACAAAGCCATCCACCATATAGAGAGCGGCGTTGTGCCCCCCAATGACCATGGGGCGCTTGACCATATCAAAGCTGGTTCCGATTTTAAGCTTTTTATCAAACAGGGCGAAAGCATCCTTTTTCTGCGTTTCCAAGGGAAAAAACCTCCTTTTTTTCTGGGTTAGCATACCCGTTTTTCCCCGTGCATATACAAAAGCAGGCGTTTGACGCGAATTCGGGCGCGTGTTATACTATTGCCAAAAGTAACAAAAGAGGGAGACGCGCATGGCGAGCTATATCGAATTTCGGGACGTGAAAAAAATATATACCATGGGCGAGGTGCAGATTCATGCGTTGGACGGTGTGAATTTTTCCATTGAAAAAGGAGAGTTTGTCATTGTCGCCGGAGCCAGCGGCGCGGGAAAAAGCACAATTTTGAATATTCTGGGCGGCATGGATACGGCCACCAGCGGGCAGGTCATCGTGGACGGACAGGATCTCAGCCAATATTCCCGCAAGGAGCTGATTACCTACCGCCGCTATGATATCGGCTTTGTGTTTCAGTTTTATAACCTGGTGCAGAACCTGACAGCCATTGAAAACGTCGAGCTGGCCACGCAGATCTGCAAACACCCCTTTGATCCGGAAGAGATTTTGAAGCAAGTGGGGCTGGAAAACCGGCGGGATAACTTCCCCTCCCAGCTTTCCGGCGGCGAGCAGCAGCGGGTATCCATCGCCCGGGCACTGGCCAAGAACCCCAAACTCCTGCTCTGCGACGAGCCCACCGGGGCACTGGATTATCAGACAGGAAAGGCAGTTTTAAAGCTCTTGCAGGATACCTGCTCTCAGATGGGCATGACGGTGGTGGTCATCACCCATAATCTGGCGCTGGCGCCTATGGGCGACCGGTTGATCCGGGTGAAGAGCGGGAAGGTAACCAGCATGGAGCGGAATCCTTCGCCCATGCCGGTAGAGAGGATTGAATGGTAGAAACATGAAAAAAGCTCTGCTGCGGGATACTCTTCGGGAAATCTGGCATTCCAAAGGGCGTTTTCTGTCTATCTTCACCATCATCCTGCTGGGTGTGGCATTTTTCGCGGGTTTAAAGGCGGCCGGGCCGGATATGAAGAAGACGGCGGACGCCTATTTTCGTTCGGAAAACCTGATGGACCTGCGGGTGGTTTCTACCTTGGGGTTAGATGAAGAAAACCTGGATGCTCTTTCCCAAATGGAGGGTGTGGCCCAGGTGGACCCGGCCTATACCTATGACGTCATCATGAAAAAGGGCGAGGGAGAGAGCGTCGTCCGGCTCCACAGCATGCCGGGAGAAGGCGGCGTCAACCAGCCGCGCCTGGCGGAAGGGCGCCTGCCCGAAAAGAGCGGGGAATGCGTTTTGGGCCGGGGAAAATTCCAGGACGAGGGCCTTTCCCTGGGGGACAGCGTGACATTCGTCAGCGGCTCGGGAGACGGCCTGGAGGAAGTCCTCGCCCGGGATACGTTTACGGTTGTGGGGTTTGTGGATTCTCCGGCGTATATTTCCTTTGAGCGCGGCTCCAGCACCATCGGCAGCGGGAGCGTCGCAGCCTATTGCCTGATTCCGGAGGAGGATTTTGCGCTGGAAGCCTATACCGACGCTTATCTGGTGCTGGAAAAGGAGGGAGCCGCGGAATCTGCCTATTCCGAGGAATATGCCCGCCAGGTGGACGATAAAAAGGCCGAGCTGGAGGCTCTCGGAGAAGAGGAGGCCCAGGCCCGGGGAGACCGCATCCGCGGCGAGGCCGAGGAAAAGATCGCCGAGGCGGAACAGGAATTGGCGGATGCCAAGACGGAATTTGACAGGGAAATCGCCGATGGAGAGGCCGAGCTGGCCAAAGCCCGCCGGGAAATCGATGACGGCCGGACGGCCATGAGCAAGGCTAAAGAGGAATATAACAGGCAGATCGCCCAGGGAGAATCTGCTCTGGCGGAGGGGAAAAAACAGATGGACGAAAAGAAACAGGAGCTGACGGCGGCCCAGGAGGAATGGGCGGCGCAGAAACCCCAGGCCCAGGCGGCGATTCAGGCAGGCGAGGCTGCCCTTGCGGAGAGCCGGGAAAAGCTGGCGCAAAGCCGGAAGGAGCTGGATGCCCTTCGTGCCCTACTGGATTCGGGTTCAGTTCCCGAGAGTCAGCGCCCGGCGCTGGAGGCCCGGCTTTCTGCCGGAGAGGCAGCCTATCAGCAAGGAGCGCAGGAGCTGGCGGCGGGCGAGGCAGAGCTGTCGGACCGGAAGGAAGAATTTGCTGCCGCTGAAAAGAAATTGGAAGAGGCCCAGGCCGCCATCGCCCGGGGCGAGACTGAACTGGCAGCTAAGGAAAAGGAACTGGCGGCCGCCAAGACCAGCGGGAAGAAACAGCTGGACGCGGCGGAGAAGGAGCTGGCGGCTGCGGAGGAGGAATATGCCGCGGGCCGGAAGGAACTGGGGAAAGGACGCGCCGAGGGGCAGGAGAAGATCGCCGAGGGAGAAAGCAAGCTGGCAGACGCGCAGGCGCAACTGGAAGAGCTGGCGGAGCCCAAATGGTATACCATGACCCGGGAGGACAATCCGGGATACGGCGAATATACCGACGCAGCCGACCGGATGAACGCCATGGCGCAGGTGTTCCCGACCCTCTTTTATTTCATCGCTGCCTTTGTCTGCCTCAACACCATGACACGCATGGTGGATGAACAGCGCACTCTTATCGGGACATATAAGGGACTGGGCTATGCGGGCGGGGCCATTGCCGGAAAATATCTGCTCTATGCCGGCATTGCCAGCATTCTGGGGAGCGCGGCCGGTGTGGCTATCGGCAATGTGGTTCTGCCCCGGGTAGTGTTCGGCGCCTATTCCATCATGTTTACCCTGCCGCCCCTGCAGATTGGGTTCTATCCCGAAACCGCGGTGACGTCGGCGGTGCTGGCCGTGCTCATCACGACGCTGGCCGCCTATTTCGCCTGCCGCCGGGAGCTGGCGGGGGTGCCCTCGCAGCTGATGCGGCCCCGAGCCCCCAAATCCGGCAAGCGGGTCTGGCTGGAGCATGTGGGATTTATCTGGAATCATCTTTCCTTCACCCGGAAGGTTACGGCCCGCAATCTTTTCCGCTATAAAAAACGGTTTTTGATGACGGTGTTCGGCATCGCCGGGAGCATGGCCCTGCTGCTGGCCGGGTTCGGGCTTCGGGATTCCGTGAGCAATATCGTGACATATCAGTTTGGCGAGCTCTATCAATATGGCCTGACCATCGGCTTTGAAACCGAGGGGGCTGATCTTGAAAAAATCGAAAATGAGGTGCTTTCCGGCGGGGAAGCGGAGGAAATGCTTTTTATGGCATCCAAAACTATGGATGCTGCCCATGACGGCAAAAAAATGAGCGTGAGCCTAATGGTCCCCCGGGAAACAGACCGGCTCCCCGAATATATCATTCTCCGAAACCGGCTGACCCATGAGGCAGTGCCCTTTGACGATTCGGGCGTGCTTCTGACCGAAAAGGCGGCGGGAGAATTGGGCGTATCGGCGGGGGACAGCATCGAGCTGCGGGAAGGGGAAACCCAGTCGCATGCCGTGCGGGTATCGGGCATTATCGAGAACTATGCCCATCACTATGTTTACATTTCCCCCGATCTTTATGGGAAAACCTTTGGGGGCGAGCCGGAATACAACAGCGCGCTGGTAAAGACCGGCGAGCTCACAAAGGACCAGCGGGACGCCTATTCCAGCCGCCTGCTGGCGGCGGGCGACATCGGTCTTGTCAACTTCACCGAGGATCTGATGGAGACCTTTTCAGATATGATCGAGACGCTCTCCCTGGTGGTGATGGTGCTGATCGTGTCGGCCGGGGCGCTGGCGCTGCTCATTCTCTATAACCTGACCAACATCAACGTGAGCGAGCGGTTCCGGGAGATCGCCACCATCAAAGTGCTGGGCTTCTATGACCGGGAGGTGCTTTCCTATGTATACCGGGAGAACTTCATTCTTGCGGGTATCGGCATGGTTTTGGGCATCTTCCTGGGAATGCTGCTGCATACCTATATCATCACGACAGTGGAGGTCAACGCCGTCATGTTCGGACGGACCATCAATCCCCTGAGCTTTGTGTATTCCTGCGCGCTCACTATTCTGTTTGCCCTGCTGGTGAACTGGATGATGTATTTCAAGCTCAAGAAAATCGATATGGTGGAGGCGCTGAAAACTGTGGAATAATGCCGGAGGCCATGCGGCAACGGGTATATTCTTCCTGAAAAAGGGAAAAGATAGCAGGGAAAACAAAATCTTTATCCCCAATGGAAGGAGCGAAACTTATGGAATTCAAAGATTCAAAGACGTATGCCAATCTGCATGCCGCGTTTGCGGGGGAATCGCAGGCCTGGGCCAAATACAGCTTTTTCAGCAAAAAGGCGAAAAAGGACGGCTATCAGCAGATCGCCAATATTTTTGACGAGACGGCGCGCAACGAATCCGCCCACGCAAAAATCTGGTTTGAGTATATCGTAAACGGCATAAAGGAAACCGGAGAAAACCTGAAAGCGGCCCAGGAGGGCGAACACTATGAGTGGACGGAGATGTATGCCCAGTTTGCCAAAGAGGCAAAGGAAGAAGGGTTCACCGAAATCGCCAAGAAATTTGAGCTGGTAGCGGCCATTGAAAAATCCCACGACGAGCGGTATGGAAAGCTGCTTGCCAACGTCCAGGACGGCAAGGTCTTTGCCAGAAACGAGGGGGCTGTCTGGGTCTGCCTGAACTGCGGCCATATCTATACAGGAACCACGCCGCCGGTGATCTGCCCGGTCTGCAAGCATCCCCAGGCGTATTTTGAGATTCAGGCGAAAAATTATTGATTTTTTTCTTGCAATGCCTATGGGCGGATGTTATAATAAATGCACGAGTTATGGGGCATGCCCATAACATGAAAAATAGGCCGGTTTTATGCCGGCGGGGGTTTATGAGAATGGCAATCCAAGGGATGGACAATCGATTTTTCGGCTTTATGGGCTTTAGCTTTTTTGGCTACGGCTATTTTTGCCTGTGTCGAAACGCGTCCCCGGAAAGTCAGTGTCAGGCCGCCTGAAATTTTTTTGAAGGAATGCCGCTGAAGCAATCGGACGCTTCAGCGGTTTTTTGTTTTAAACAGTTTAAAAAGAAAAGAGGAACATGAAATGATTATTGTAATGAAGCCCGATGCGAAAAAGGAACAGGTGGAAAAGCTCCAGGAGGAACTCATCCATGAGGGAATGACCGTCCAGCTCAACGAGGGTGTGCAGTGCACGGTGCTGGGCATTATCGGGGATACCCAAAAGCTGGATTATGAAGCTCTTGGGATGCGCGACGGCGTGGAACGTGTCATGCGGGTGCAGGAGCCCTTCAAAAAGAGCAACCGCAAATTCCATAACGACGATACGGTGATCCATGTGGGCGGCGTGCAGATCGGCGGCGGAACGATGACGGTCATGGCGGGGCCCTGCTCGGTGGAGAGTGCGGCCCAGGTGACGGGTATTGCCAAGCGGGTGAAAAAAGCGGGAGCCCGGCTGCTCCGGGGCGGCGCATATAAGCCGCGCACCTCGCCCTATGCTTTCCAGGGGCTGGAAAAGGAAGGGCTGGAGATGCTCCGGGAAGCCCGGGAGGCGACGGGCCTGCCCATCGTTTCCGAGATTATCTCGCCCCGCCATGTGGAAATGTTTGAGATGGTGGTGGATGTGATCCAAATCGGCGCCCGGAATATGCAGAATTTCGATCTGCTCAAGGAGGTGGGCAAGACCCAGAAGCCCATTCTCTTAAAGCGCGGGCTTTCCTCCACCATCGAGGAATGGCTGATGAGCGCGGAATACATCATGTCCCGGGGCAACAACAACGTCATCCTCTGCGAACGGGGTATCCGCACCTTTGAGACCTACACGAGAAACACCCTGGATCTGAGCGCGGTGGCGGCAGTGAAAAAGCTCTCGCATCTGCCCATCATTGTAGACCCCTCGCACGGCACGGGCCGGCGGGAGATGGTGGAACCCATGGCCATGGCGGCGGTGGCGGCCGGAGCGGACGGGCTGATGATCGAAGTGCATAACGATCCGGCCAAGGCCCTTTCGGATGGGCAGCAGTCCCTGACGCCCGACCAGTTCGACAGCGTAATGGAAAAGGTGAAAAAGGTTTCCGAGCTGATGGGAAAGACGCTGTAGACGGAGGAAGGTATGCGGGAAGTATTCGTAGAAGCGGAAAACGGCAGCTATGCCATCAAAATTGAGCGGGGGCTGCTCCCGCGGCTGGGCGCGGAGCTGAAAGAGATGGGGATATCCCGGGCCGCCATCGTCACCGATGAGACGGTGAACGCACTCTATGGCGCGGCGGCAGAGAAATCTCTCCGGGAAGCGGGAATCCGGGCCAAAATCATTGTCCTCCCCGCCGGGGAACACACCAAGAGCCAGAAATACCTGTATGAGATTTATGACGAGCTGGCGGCCTTTGGCGTCCATCGTTCGGATGCGCTGGTGGCGCTGGGCGGCGGCGTGATCGGCGATCTCGCGGGCTTTGCCGCGGCAACATATATGCGGGGTATTGGCTTTATCCAGGTTCCGACAACGCTGCTGGCCCAGGTGGACAGCTCGGTGGGCGGCAAGGTGGCCATTAACCTGCCCTATGCCAAAAACATCATTGGCTCCTTCTATCAGCCGGGCCTGGTTCTCATCGACACCGCCACGCTGGATTCCCTGGATGCGCGCCAGTTTGCCGCCGGCATGGCCGAGGTCATCAAATATGCGGCCATTTTTGACGAAACCATGGAAACCATGATCCGGGCGCGGGATTTGGAGGCCATCGTCTGCCGTTCCTGTGAAATCAAGGCGGACTATGTGCGCCGGGACCCCTTTGACAAGGGATGCCGCATGGAGCTGAATTTCGGGCACACCCTGGGCCACTGTCTGGAGGTGCAGACGGATTTTTCCGTTCTGCATGGCGAAGGGGTGGCCGTGGGCATGGCGGCGATGGCAAAAATCGGGGAGAACAAGGGCATAACCGAGCCCGGAACATATGAAAGGCTCATCTCCCTGCTGGATGATTTTGGTTTGGCGCACGATCCGGCGATATTCGATAGGGAGACGCTGGAAAAGACAGTAAACAAGGACAAAAAGATGGAAAAGGGCGGCGTCCGGGCCATTTTCCTGGAGCGCATGGGCAAAGCCGTTGCAAAAACCCTGCCTGCTGCCGAGCTGATTGCCGGCTGGGAGGAGCTGTTATGAGCCGAATGCGGGTTTCCGGGAGGCTTTCGGGGAAGGTAGAGGCCATGCCCTCCAAAAGCATGGCCCACCGGGCGGTGCTCTGCGCGGCCCTCAGCGGCGGAGAGAGCCGAATTTCTCATATCGCTTTTTCCCGGGATATCCAGGCGACAATTGCCTGCGCCAAAGCTCTCGGACTGGCGGACTTCTCCTTTGCGGGAGACAAGCTGCGGGTGATCGGCAGGCCCCGCACAGTCGCGGAGGAAGCCCTGCTGCCCTGCGGCGAATCCGGCTCTACCCTGCGGTTTTTCCTGCCCCTCTCCTGTCTGCTGGCTAAAAAGGCGCGGTTTGTCTGCGAGGGGCGGCTGGCGGAGCGCCCGCTGGAGCCCCTGAAGAGCCTGCTCATGGAAAAGGGCGTGGCCTGGCCGGGGAGCCATGAGGTTTCGGGGCGCCCGGCGGCGGGGACTTTTGAAATTGCGGGAAACGTCTCTTCCCAATTCATCTCGGGGCTGTTGTTTGCCCTGCCTCTTTTGGAAGGAGACAGCGTCATTCGGCTGACCACGCCGCTGGAATCGGCGGGCTATGTGGAGCTGACCCGGCAGATGCAGGCGGCCTTCGGCGTGCGCTCGGAATGGAAAAGCGAAAGAGAGCTGTTGGTTCCCGGGAACCAGACATACCGTCCATCGGATGTCCGGGTGGAGGGGGACTACTCCCATGCCGCCTTTTTTGCCGTTGCGGGGCAGATCGGCGGGGAAATTGCCGTTTCCGGTCTTTTGCCGGATTCCCGGCAGGGGGATAAGGCCGTTTTGGAAATTCTCGCCCGTATGGGCGGCAATATAGAAATTCAGGGGGAAACGGTATTTTCCCGGCCTTCGCTGCTTTCGGGCACGGTCATCGACGCGGCGCAGATCCCCGACCTTGTCCCCATTCTGGCGGTGGCCGGGGCGGCGGCAAAGGGCGAGACGCGCATTGTCCATGCCCAGCGCCTGCGGATCAAGGAGAGCGACCGCCTGGCGGCGACGGCCGCGGAGCTGGCCAAAATGGGCGCGGAGATCGAGGAGACTCTGGACGGCCTTGTGATCCGGGGCGGCAGGCCCCTGCATGGAGCGGAAATCGACAGCCATAACGACCACCGCATCGCCATGGCGGCGGCGGTAGCAGCCGGGCTGGCGGCGGGGGAAACCGTCATCGGCGGCGCGGAGTGCGTCGCCAAATCCGCCCCCCAGTTTTGGGAGGAATTTCGCAGCTTAGGAGGAAACGCGGTTGAGCAGTAGCATTGGAAAGAACCTGAAAATCAGCATCTTCGGGGAGTCTCACGGCCGGTCCATCGGCGTCGTCGTCGACGGCCTCCCGGCGGGCATTCCCATCGACCGGGAGGACATCCTCCTGGATATGGCCCGGCGGCGGGCGGGAAGAAAGCCGGGCTCCACCAAACGGGTGGAGGCGGACATACCCGAAATTCAAAGCGGCATCTATGAGGATCATACTACAGGCACGCCCCTCTGCGCCGTCATCAAAAACGGCGATCCCCATTCCCAGGACTATGCAGCCCTGGCGGGAAAGCCCCGGCCTTCTCACGCGGACTATACTTCTCTTGTGAAATACGGCGGCCTGCAGGATCTCCGGGGCGGCGGGCATTTCTCCGGACGGCTGACGGCCCCGCTGGTATTCGCCGGGGCGGTGGCCCGGGCCTATCTCAAGACCCAGGGCGTGGTCTGCGGCTCGCATATCGCCTGCATCGGCGGAATTTGGGATGCGGCATTTGATCCCCTCAATGTGGATGAGAAGACGCTTGCCCGCCTGCGGAAGAGTGATTTTCCCGTGCTGGATGCAGCTCGGGGCAGGGAAATGGCCGAACGCATTGAGAAAGCCCGGATGAATAAAGATTCCCTGGGGGGCATCGATGAATGCGCCGTGGTGGGTTTGCCCGCCGGGATCGGCGATCCCATGTTCGACGGCATGGAATCCAAAATCGCGGCGATATTGTTCGGCGTGCCCGGCGTGAAGGGCGTGGAATTCGGCCGGGGTTTTGCCATGGCGAACCTGCGGGGGAGCGAGGCCAACGACGCCATGGAGATGCGGGATGGAAAGCCCGCCTTCCTCTCCAACAACAGCGGAGGGATTCTTGGCGGGATCACCAGCGGCGCGCCGCTGATCGTGCGCACCTGCTTCAAACCCACGGCCTCCATCGCCCAGGAACAGTCCACCGTCGATATGAATACGAAAGAGGACTGCCGCATCGTCATCAAAGGGCGGCACGACAGCTGCATCACGGTACGCGGCCTTGTCGCGGCGGAGGCGGCAGTGATGATCGCCGTGGCAGACGCCATGCTGGAAGGGAGCAAACGGATATGAGCGAAAAAAAGGATCTGACAGAGCTTCGCAGCGAGATCGACTCCATCGACCGGGAGATGATGCGCCTGTTTGAAGAGCGCATGAACATCTCCCGGCAGGTGGGAGACTATAAGCGGGAACGGGGGCTGCCTGTGTTTGACGAAACACGGGAAAAGGAGGTCATCGCCGCCCGCACGGCCCTCATCGGCGAGGAGACCCTGCGGCCCTATGCCAGCCGGCTGATGCACAACATCATGGATTATTCCAAAGAAGTGCAGAAGCGCCCGGGAGGGAAAGTGGCCTTTCAGGGATGCCGGGGCGCCTATTCCGAGGAGGCTGCCCGGACCTATTTCCCGGATGCGGAACTGGCCGCCAAGGAGCAGTTTGAGGATGTGTTCCGGGCGGTGGCCCGGGGCGAGGCAGAGGCCGGCGTAGTGCCGGTAGAGAATTCGGCTGCCGGAAGCGTTACCGCCAATATCGACCTGCTGGGCCGCTATGACCTTTCGGTGCAGGGAGAGGTGCTGCTGCCCATCCGGCATGTGCTGCTGGGCGCGCCAGGAGCCTCCCTTTCGGATATTGGCGAGGTCTATTCCCATGAGCAGGCCATTCGGCAGTGCAGCGCCTATCTAGCGGGGCATACGAATTGGACGATTCGGGACTATCCCAACACGGCCATGAGCGCAAAATATGTGGCGGAATGCGGCGATAAGGCAAAGGCTGCCATCGCCAGCGCCTTTGCAGGCGAGGTCTATGGGCTCGTCCCTCTGGAGCGGGATATTTCGGATTCCATGGAGAATTTCACCCGCTTTTTTGTCCTCTCCCGCCAGAGCGGCATCGCGGAAGGGGCGGATAAGGCCAGCCTGCTGTTCACTCTGAATCACGTTTCCGGCTCGCTTGCCAAGGTGCTCAGTGTGTTCGGGGAAAAGGGCTATAACTTGACGAAAATCGAGAGCCGGCCCATTCTGGGGCGGAATTGGGAATACAAGTTTTATGTAGATGTGGAAGGGGATATCGCCCGGCTCAGCGAGGATATGGCCCAGATCGGGCGCTATTGCCTGGAACTGCGGCTGATTGGCGGATATCGAAAGGCGAAGCGATGAACATTTATCTGACAGGCATGATGGGATGCGGAAAGACAACTCTGGGGGCGCTCCTGGCCGAACAGGCTGGGGCAGAATTTCTCGATATGGATGCGCAGATCGTCCGGGAAGAGGGAAAAAGCATCCCGCAGATTTTTGCGGAATCCGGCGAAGACGGCTTTCGGGAAATAGAAACCCGGGTGCTTTCGGAGATCGCGGAGCGGGACGGCCTGGTGGTAGCCTGCGGCGGCGGCGTGGTTCTCCTGGAGCGCAATGTGGAGATTATGAAGCAGTCCGGAAAAATCTATTTTATCGACCGAGCTCCCGAGGAAATCCTCCAGGGTATGGATATGTCCGGCCGGCCGGTTCTGCGGGACGGAGAAAAGACCTTTCAGGAAGTCTATAAAAAACGCCTGCCTATCTATCGGAAGACGGCAGACGTTGTTTTCAAAAACACGGGAAACCCCGGCGACGCGGCGGAGGCGTTAGCCGCGCTGTTGAAGTTCTAGGGTCAGGCGGGCGAGCAGGGAGCGGTAGTCCGCCTCTGTGGGGCGGATACCGAACCAGTGCTCAAAGGATAAAAACGCCTGGCAGATGAGCATGGACAGCCCGTTTTGGGTCTTGAGGCCCCGGGCCTTGGCTCGCTGCAAAAGAGCGGTTTCCAGGGGATTATAGATGAGATCCACCACCCGGGCGCGGGCGGGGAGCAGATCCAGAAAGCCCAGAGAGGGAAATTCAGCACCCGTATGGGCCATGCCCAGAGGCGTGGTGTTGAAAAACAGGTCGCAGGCGGGCAGGACGGCTTCCAGGCATCCGCTGGGAACGGCTTTGGGGGAAAGCGGGCTGTTCTCCCGGACAAAGGCGGCGATGCGCTGGGCTTTGGCCTCTGTGCGGTTATAGAGATAGAGGCGCTTTCCCCCGCTGCGGGCAAAATCCAGGGCGATGGCTGCGGCGGCCGAGCCGGCGCCATAGAGGAGCAGGGTCTTGCCCTGGTAATCACCCCCGCCCTCCAGCTCCAAGGCGCTGCGCAGGCCGGGAGCGTCGGTGGACCAGCCCTTTCTGCCGTCGGCGGCAATGGTGTTGACGCTCTGGCAGAGGGAGGCCTCATCCTGCACCCAGGAGAGGAAGGGGATTACAGCAGCCTTGTCCGGCATGGTGACGTTGCAGCCGGCAATATCCCGGCCCAGACGGGCTTCCATGAAGGCGGGGACGTCTTTGAGGGGCACATGCAGCGGGACATATTCGCAGTCCAGGCGATACGTTTGATATAGGGTGTTGTGAATGAGCGGCGAAAGGCTATGGGCGATGGGATCGCCGATGACGGCATAGGTTGCTTTGGCCATTTGTTCTCCTCCTGTATGATCCGAAATGCGCTTTGTTTTCTACTATAGCATATCCGGGAGAAAAGCAAAAGGGGGGCGCAGGGAACGGCGGTTCACCGATGAGAGTATATCCAAAGGAGAACACCCGGATGAATGGGACTGGCGCTGGAGGCCGGCCCGGCCGGGGACAGGGCGTTTTCGGGAGGGATATGCCCAAAAGAGGAAATTGCGCGCCGGGCGCGAATTGAATGACTAGAGAATCGACAAGAGAAGGAGAGGGAAAATGAAAAGATATCTGGTGCTGAACGGTCCCAACCTGAACATGACGGGCATCCGGGAACGGGGCGTCTATGGAACGGGGACGCTGGAGGACATCTATGGAGAAATCCGCGCTCTGGCGGAGGAATTGGGTGTAGAAGTGGATTTTTACCAGTCCAATTATGAGGGGGCGCTCATCGATCAGCTCCATGCCGCCCATGAGGGATATGACGGCGTGATCCTGAATGCCGGCGCCTATACCCATTACAGCTATGCCATCCGGGATGCCATCGCCGCCATCGATACCCCGGTGGTGGAGGTGCATATTTCCAACGTTCATGCCCGGGAGGAATTCCGAAAAACATCGGTGATCGCTCCGGTCTGCATGGGGACGATTGCCGGATTTGGCCCCAAAGGCTATCTGCTGGCCCTCCGGGCGCTGGAGGAAGAGGAATGAAGCCGGATTTGGAGATTCTCCCCGGCCGCTTTGCCATCGCCAAAGTCCGGGATTTTGATGGGGTGCGGTTCACTCCCTTCACCTTTCTGGCGCGGACGGACGCCGAATGGTCGGTGGTCTGCCGGGAGGAAGAGGCGCCGGAGAATGCCTTGGCGAAGGAAACGGGATTCGGTATGCTGCGGATTCCGGGGAGCCTGGATTTTTCCCTGACAGGCATTCTCGCCGGGATCAGCGATGTGCTGGCCCGAGCGGAAATTGGGATTTTTGCGGCTTCCACGTTTGACACCGACTATATTCTCCTAAAGGAAGGGCAGATGCGGGCTGCCGCCTGGGCCCTGGAGCAGGAGGGCTATGTTGTGCGCCGGGTAGAAACGCAGGCATGAAAAAAGACCGCATAGGCGGTCTTTTTTCGTTATGATTTTTTGAAGCAATCAAGGGAACAGAAATTACAGAAGATTCATGAGAGGATTCTCCAAAAAATGTTTCTCGAGGAGTATTGATTGTAATGCTGAGAGGCAACAGGTTTGGGCTGGCCAAGTTTATGTTTGGACGGAAAAAATCGCCAAGAGGGCAAATCCACGCTCCGTAGATACCTTCAACGGGGCGTGTGTTTTCCTATGCCGGCGGGAGATGATATAATCAGAGCAACAGAAAGGGGGGCTGCACATGGATAATGAAAAGATTGGAAAGTATATTTCCCTATGCAGAAAGAATAAAGGGATGACACAACAGCAGCTGGCGGATATCCTGGGCGTCACCAATAAGGCAGTATCCAAATGGGAAACGGGACAGGGGATACCGGATGTTGCTCTTTTGCCTCAGCTGGCGACCGTGCTGGGTGTGCGTATTGATGATATTTTTGCGGGAGAAACTGTATCCAGGGATGCTAACAGGCAAATTCCGCGATTTGCGGCAGAACATCAGATGACGCAGAAAAGCGTCTGCCAGGCATACATGAAAATATACGGCAATATTCAGCGGGGAAGGGGGCTGAAACTCCTGTTGACGGCAGGGCTCCTGCTGTTGCTCGCTGTGGGAGCTGTGGTTGCCGTGCGGATTACAAGAATCGCGCTTTTCTATTACTTTACTGCGGTTCTGGGCCTTGCGGCAGCAGTGGTTTTTATTTGGATATGGATGGATCCATGGATGAAAGCCCGGCAGGAATTTGATAGGACTGGATTGCCCAAAGATGCCGGATATAAGGAGGAGATCCTCTTTTTTTCAGACCACTGGGAACGGAATCTGCCTTTCCGCCAGGAGAAATTTTCCTATGAACAGATAGACCGAATCCGGGAAAATCGACATGATATTGTATTTTTCCATGGAAAAGAAGTTGTTGTCATTGAAAAACAGGCCGTGCCGGAACTGGATCTTTTCTTCACGTTCCTTGCCGGCGTCTGCCCGCGCGCCTGGGCGGCGCGGGAGAAAGAAGGAAAGATTAACACGCCCCGAAAGATAAGCTGCATTGTTACCGGAGCACTTTTTGTTCTGCTGGCAATGGAAGAGGTTGGGGCGGCATTGCTCACTCGCTTTACGTCGTATGAATATATATACGACAATGCCGGTGCAGGCATCCGCATTCTTATGGCGGTGCTGCTCGGCGGATTTTTCCTCTCACTGTATTATGACAGAAAAAAACCGCGGTTTATCTCGCTTTTATGCTGCGGAATTTTGCTTGCAGGAAGCATAATAGGGGCGTTGCTTTTCCCTGCTTCCCGGGAGACAATTCTGTCGAGCTCCGCAGAAAACCTGCTGATCGTCAAGCGGGAAATAGCTTCCGGCAAAGCTACGCTGTATCGCAGGGGACCGCTGTTTTTCGCTCGGCCCCATGAGCAGTTTCCCTATACTGTCTATGGTGATATGAAAACGCAGTGGCTGCAAGAAGATGTCTGCGCTATCACCTATGTATCGCCAGATGACGGAAATGTGCATCAATATGTGGCAACCTACGGCGTTCGGGGAAATGGTCGGAGTTACGACTATGTGCGGCCGCTTCTCAGCGGCAACTGGGTATCTCATGACGCGGCAAAATGGGCAATGCAGTCTGCGGATGGAAGAATCGTTCTTTCCAGTGCCGGGAAAGTCCAGATGTTTGATCTGGATGACGCAGTTCAGTTTGGAACCACGGCCCTGGTGCTGATGGATGAGAGTGGGCTTCCGGCCTGGACAATTGCCATAGGAAGAGACTGGGAATATAGCAAAAGCGGAGAGATTCAAAAAAAGGGATCTCTTGTGGTATGCCGTGTATCCATGCAGGAAACAGCGCCGATGGTCCTGTATTCCACTGAGCCGGCGACGGTTTATGATGAACCGGAAACAACCGTGGCAAATGCGGAAATGGCGAATCGGCAGGCAGCCCAGGAGATTGTGGATTACATGCGGGATACCCTGGAAAAGGATCCGGACTTATCCGAATTTGAGAACCAACAGGGTTATGTGAAAGTGGAGGCCGGGAACAAGGATATGTTTGAAGTGGCCCGAGACGCCTTTTTTGCCAATGCGATGGAGTTTGCCAGCAGTAATCAGGATATTATTCTGCAAATCACTTATATGCAGATTCTCGCCGGTACTCCCGAGGACTTTTATATCAACGTCCGGGCGACGGAGAAACTGCGGGACGTTTTGGATGGGACAGAGGCAAATACAGGAGGAATGGTGCATAATATCCGCATCATGAAGGGGGATGGAGCCTATCTTTGTGTGTTGCCCGAAGGATCGGTTCCCGGTGATATTGGCCTGGAACAGACGGGGATGGAGCAGCGCCGGGATCCTGCTGGCGATCCCGCCTATGGTTTTACCGTTCCCTGTCAACCAAATCAGCCGAACCACTGATGACATAGAACTGACAGAAGTCAAAAAACGGCAAAATAAAAACAGGCACAGCGAACTGTACCTGTTTTTATTTTTGTGAAAAATGCAGTTATTTTGTAAGCTCGGCCATGAGGCTCTTCACGGTTGCCGCCAGACGGCTGAGCTTGGCCTGGGCATCGGCCTCGTCCGGCGAGACAATGCTTACATAGGCTTTCAGCTTGGGCTCCGTGCCCGAAGGACGCAGGATCACCCGGCCGCCGTCGAAATCATAATAAAGCATGTTGGTGGCCGGAAGGCCAATGGGGGAAACAGCGCCGGTGGCTACCTGGGTCTTGGTGTTTTTCATAAAATCACTCACCGCCGTCACGGCAAATTCGCCGAAAGCCGCGGGGGGATTCTGCCGCAAGGCCTCCACCGCCCCTTTGATCTTGGCAATGCCCTCCATGCCGGCCAGCGTCAGGGAGAGAACCTGTTCCTTGAAATAGCCGAATTTTTTATAAAGCTCCTGCAGGGCGTCATAGAGGGTCATGCCCTTGGCGTCATAATGGCAGGCGGCTTCGGCAAGAAGCATGGAGGCCATGGCCGCGTCCTTATCCCGCACAAAGGTGCCCGAGAGATAGCCATAGCTCTCTTCAAAACCAAAGAGGAACCGGCCCTTGCCCGAGGCTTCGGAGAGCTTGATCTGCTCGGCAATGAACTTGAAGCCGGTCAGGACATTGCGCAGCTCCACGCCATAATGGGCGGCAATGGTATCCGCCATAGCTGTGGATACCACAGATTTCACCACAAATTCGTCTCCCGAGAAAGAGGACTGCTTGGCGGAGAGGATATAATCCATGAGAATGCAGCCGATCTGGTTGCCGGTCAGAACCTCAAAACCGCCGTCCTTGCTCCGGACGCAGACACCCATGCGGTCGCAGTCCGGATCTGTGGCGATGATGAGGTTGGCGCCGATTTCGTCGGCCTGCTGAAAGGCCAGAGTAAAGACATCCCGGTTTTCCGGGTTGGGAGCCTTGAGGCCGGGGAAGTTTCCGTTGGGAAGCTCCTGCTCCTTGACGACGCTCAGGTTGCGGATGCCGATATCCGAGAGAATCCGGCGCACGGGAACATTGCCCGTGCCGAACAGGGGCGTATAGACGATTTTTAGATGGTCGGCCTGGCGGGCGATGACCTCCCGGTCAATCTGTAAAGACTCCACTTTTTGATAGTATACTTCATCTACATCCTCGCCGATATAGGTGACAAGGCCTTTTTCCACCGCGTCATCGAGAGACATGGGGGTATAGGACAGATAGTCGGTAACTTCGTTGATATAGTTTGTCACAGTGGCGGCGTCCTCTGTCGCCAACTGGCCGCCGTCCGCACCATAGACCTTATAGCCGTTGTATTCCGGCGGATTATGGCTGGCGGTGATGACGATGCCGGCGATGCAGTGGAGATGCAGAATGGTAAAGGAGAGCTGAGGGACGCTGTGGAGCATTTGATAGAGATAGACCTTCACACCCTTGTCCGCCAGAACCCGGGCGGCCTCCCGGGCGAATACATCGCTGTTTATCCGGCTGTCATAGGCGATGGCCACGCCGTCATCCTGCTTTCCGGTGGATAAAATATAGGCGGCGAGCCCCTCGCTGGCCCGGCGCACAGTGAACACGTTCATCCGGTTGGTGCCTAGGGCAAGCGTACCCCGCATGCCCGCCGTGCCGAATTCCAGAAACTGATAAAAACTGTCCTGCAAAAGCGCGGGGTCGGCGGCGATGCGCTCCAGCTCGGCCTCATATTCGGTTCCGGCAAGAGCCGCGCTCCATTCCGCATATGCCTGCTTGTAATCCATAGAAATACCTCCTATACGTTTTCGGTTTTATTGATAGAGCAGGAGATTGGCGCCAATGATGCCGAAATCCTGCGTAAGCTCCGCGGGCCGAATCTCCACGGGAAGGGGGAGCGGCGAGGCCGAATGAAGGGCGGAAAAGCATTCCCGCACCCGCCCCAGAAGCGCGTCGCCAAAGCCCGTGAGCAGGCCGCCTCCCATGACAAAACAGCTGACGTTCAAAGCCTGATAGAGATTATAATAGAGAATACCTATACTATTCGCCATGTCCTGAAGGATTTCCTGCGCCATTTTGTCCCCGGCAAAAAAAGCCTCCCGGAGAGTGTTGCCGGTGATATCCTCCACCCGGCCGGCCAGATCTGTCATGCAGGTGGTTTCGCCTTTCCGGAGCCGCCGGGCGACATGCTGGAAGATATGCGCGCCGCCGGCCCAGGATTCAAAGCAGCCCCGCTTGCCACAGCCGCAAAGCTCGCCTTTTCCCGGCGTGGCAAGCATATGCCCGATCTCTCCGGCGCAGCCATAGGCGCCCCGGTAGAGTGCACCATTCAGGATGAGGCCGCCGCCGATGCCGGTGGAAGCGGTGGAATAGACCATATGGGAAAAACCGCGCCCCGCTCCCAGCTTATATTCGGCCAGAGCGGCCAGGTTGGCGTCGTTATCCACATAGACCGGGACGGGAAAGTGATCCGTCAAAGCGTCCCGGAGGGAATAATCCTTCAGGCAAGCCAGATTGGGCGCATAGATCACCCGCCCCGCCTCGTAGTCCACCCAGGCGGGTGCGCCGACGCCGATGCCCGTCAGCTGTTCCTCCCGGATTCCGCCGCGCTGCAAAAGACCGCGGATTTCCCGAACCAGCAGGCGCACAAGTGCCTCGGGCTCCGCATTCTGGGGCGAGGGGGCGGCGGCGCGCAGGCGGGGCATACCCGGCCCGGAAAACAGCCCCAGGGCTGTTTTGGTGCCGCCGATATCAATTCCAATGGTGATGGGCTGCATAATAAAATCCTCTGTCTGGCGATGCCGGCGCTCTGTGCGCCGGGAGGGCCTGTCCTTTTCTTATATACTACCGTATTTTTCTCGAATTGGAAAGGGAAAAAACCGCGGGGAAAACCGCGAAAAAGAGAGAGGGAAAATCTATTGAAAAAAACGGGAATACCATATATAATAGAAATACTGGCCCGAAGGGTGCGGGAGAAGGGAGAGAAAAGGAGTCATGAGCAATAAAGTCTGGAACCTGCCCAATGTTTTGACGATGATCCGGCTGCTGCTGATCCCCGTCACCATTCTCCTGATCCTGGATAACCAGATGGTCTTTGCCCTGATCGTATTCCTCACGGCCTGCGGAACAGACCTGCTGGACGGTTATATCGCCCGCAAAAACCATCTGATCACCAAGCTGGGCATTTGGCTGGATCCGCTGGCGGACAAGCTCATGGCGGTGAGCGTGATCGTCACTTTCACGATCCGGGGCATTCTGCCGCCCTTTGTGATGATTGTGGTGTTTGCCAAGGAGTTCCTGATGCTTCTCGGCGGCGTAATCATCCTGGGGCGCGGCCATGTAACGCCGGCTAATAAATTCGGCAAGATTGCGGCGCTGCTCCTGAACATCTCCATTGGTTCGGGATTTCTATATGAATACCTGTCGCCCTATTATCTCTATGCGACGTATGTCGCCCTGGCGGCGGTAATTGTGGCGTTTGTGCAGTATGCCGCGAAAAACGGACATTTGATTTTTGAGAAGAAACCCAGCGCAAGGGAGGAGTAGGCGCAACCGCCCCGAAAGAGAAGGGCCCGGCAAGAGGTGAAAGGGTCTGGGGAGAGGAAACGCTGAAGTCGCCCGGAAGGGGCTGTGCTGAAGAAAGATAGGCATGGACGTTTGCCGCGCGTTAGGCGGCCAAAGCGCCGGAAGGCATGTGCTTCCGGAGGCTTGCTTGAGTTGCCGCGCTCCGGGCGCGGAAATAAGGTGGTACCGCGAAGTTCCTTCGTCCTTTGGGAAGAAGGGGCTTATTTTTATAAACGGGAGCAATGCAAAATGGGGAAACAGATTCTCGGCCTGGTGGTCATGATTATCGGAGCTCTTGTCACTTTCCTCGCAGGGAAAATCGGCAAAAAGCTCTGGCATATTGAAGACCCCAGGAACAGCCTGGCCTGTCTGCTTTTGAAATTTGCGGGGTTGGGGATTGCGATTTTCGGGATGCTCTTTATCATGGATATACTGTAAGAAGGATGAAGGAAGATGACGGCGGCCTGTGTGCTCCTGGCATTAGGACTTTTTTTAACGCTGTTTTTTTGGCGGCTGGCAAGGCGCCGCAGAGAGGATCGGAAAATAGAAATAGGAAGGCAAAGATTAAAAGCGGCTCGCAGACAGTGGCAGAAGGCTCAAGTGATTTTGCAGCTGCGGATGCTGGGATTCCTCTTTCTTTTCCTGGGCGCCTTTATGCTGTTTATGGCGTGGCAGACCGGGAATGGATGGAAAGGGCCGCTCTGGGCAGGGGCAATGTCCATGGAATTTATATTAGCCGTGTTGGCCTGCTTTGGACTGGCGCTGCTTCTGGAGCTTTTCTTCCTTTGGGCGGCTGCAAAAAGAAAGGAAAAAGGGAAGCCAGTGGATATTTTAGCCCGGTGGGGACCGGGAGCTTCCGCAGTGAATGTTTTGGGAATGATGGCGCTTTTATTGGCGGCTATCGGGAGCACGCTGCTGACGTTGAAATTATAACACAGCCTTGATATCCCCTGCCTCTAAGGCAGTGAGCGCAATTCCCTGCTGAATGTTGCGTTGCATAACAGGGGAAGCTCTTGATTGAACAAACCATGAAATATATTATGATAAAAACCGGGAGGGAGAACCATATGATCGACAAAGAAAATCTAAACAAAGCCTATGACCACCGCCAGGTGGAGGACAAGCTCTATGCCCGCTGGACCGAGCGGGGCTATTTCCATGGGGAAGTGGATGAGAAGAAAAAGCCTTTCACCATTGTGATCCCGCCGCCCAACATCACGGGACAGCTGCATATGGGCCATGCGCTGGACGAGATGATCCAGGACGCCATCATCCGGTTCCGCCGGATGCAGGGCTATGCCGCCCTCTGGCTGCCGGGCACGGATCACGCCAGCATTGCAACCGAAGTGAAAATTGTAAACCAGATGGCGGAAGAGGGCCTCACAAAAGAGGGAATCGGCCGGGAGGCGTTTTTGGAGCGCGCCTGGAAATGGAAGGAGCAGTATGGCGGCCGCATCGTGTCGCAGCTGAAAAAGCTGGGCTCCTCCTGCGACTGGGAGCGGGAGCGGTTCACCATGGATGAAGGCTGCTCCCGGGCCGTCAAAGAGGTGTTTATCCGCCTCTATGAAAAGGGCCTGATCTACCGCGGCAACCGCATCATCAACTGGTGCCCCAACTGCCAGACGGCACTTTCGGATGCGGAGGTGGAATACGAGGAACAGGCCTCGCACCTCTGGCATATCCGCTATGCCGCCGAGGACGGCGGCGAGGGCATTGTGGTGGCCACAACCCGGCCGGAGACCATGCTGGGAGATACGGCGGTGGCCGTCCATCCCGAGGACGAGCGGTATGCCCATCTCGTGGGCAAAAATGTCATTCTGCCGCTTCTTGACAAGCCGATTCCCGTGGTGGCGGACGAATATGTGGACCGGGAATTCGGGACCGGCGCCGTCAAGATCACGCCGGCGCACGATCCCAACGACTTTGAGGTGGCGACCCGCCATGATCTGCCCATCATCCGCGTCCTGACCGACGACGGCAAGATGAACGAAAACGCCGGAAAATACGAGGGCATGGACCGCTATGAAGCGCGGGCGGCTATCGAGGCGGATTTACAGGCGGCGGGCGTTCTTGTGAAGAAAGAGGACTATGCCCATAACGTAGGCTCCTGCTACCGCTGCCATACCACTGTGGAACCCATGGTGTCCCGCCAGTGGTTCGTCTCCATGAAGGAGCTGGCAAAACCGGCCATTGAGGCCGTGCGCAGAGGGGATGTGCAGTTTATCCCCGAGCGGTTTGATAAAATTTATTATAACTGGATGGAAAATGTCCGCGACTGGTGCATTTCCCGCCAGCTCTGGTGGGGGCATCGGATTCCCGCCTATTACTGCGACGAATGCGGCGAGATGGCGGTGGCGCGGGAAATGCCGAAAACCTGCGAAAAATGCGGAGGCACACACTTCCACCAGGATGAGGACGTGCTGGATACCTGGTTCTCCTCCGGGCTCTGGCCCTTCTCCACGCTGGGCTGGCCGGACAAGACGCCGGAGCTGGATTTCTTCTATCCCACCAGCGTCCTGGTGACGGGATACGACATTATCTTCTTCTGGGTGGCGCGGATGATCACCTTCGGCATGGAGGTTATGGGCAAGGCGCCCTTCAAGTATGTCAACATCCATGGCATTGTCCGGGATTCCCAGGGGCGCAAGATGAGCAAGTCCTTAAACAATGGCATCGATCCGCTGGAGGTCATCGAGAAATATGGTGCGGACGCCCTGCGGTTCAGCCTGGCGGTAGGGGTGAGCCCTGGAAACGACATGCGCTACTACGACGAGAAGGTCAACGCCGCCGGAAACTTTGCCAACAAGATCTGGAACGCTTCCCGGTTTGTGGCCATGAATCTGCCCGAGGATTTCGCGGGCGGCCTGGAGCCCGAGCATTTTGATGTTTCGGATCAGTGGATCGTCAGCCGGCTGCAGCAGGTAATCCGGGACGTGAGCGATAACATGGAGAAGTTTGAGCTGGGTCTGGCTGCCCAGAAGGTCTATGACTTCATCTGGAGCGAATACTGCGACTGGTATATTGAAATGGCCAAGTCCCGCCTCTATGGCGAAGATGCGGCGGAAAAGAAGACGGCCTGCCAGGTGCTGCGCTATGTTCTCATAAACGCCCTCAAGCTGCTGCATCCCTTTATGCCCTTTATTACCGAGGAAATATACACGGAAATGCTGGGCGCGGGCGAATCCATCATGATCTCGGACTGGCCGGCGGCGGAGCCGTCTCTGGTGTTCCCCGGGGAAGAGGAGAGCATGGGCGAGATCATGGAGGTGGTGCGCAGCGTCCGCAATACCCGGGCGGGCATGAATGTTCCGCCGTCTAAAAAGGCGAAGATCATTCTCCGCACGGAGAAGGCCGATATGGTGCATGCCACCGAAGCCTATTTGAAGAAGCTGGCTTATGCCAGCGAGGTGGAGGTCATCGCGCCGGGAGCGCCTGAGCCGGAAAATGCGGCGGGCGCCGTGGTTCCCATGGGTGAGGTGTTCCTGCCCCTGGGCGAGCTGATCGACGTCAAAAAAGAGATGGAGCGGCTTTTGAAGGAGAAGAAGAGCCTGGAGGGCGAAATCGCCCGGGCCGGCGGAAAGCTGAACAACGAAAAATTCGTGAGCAAGGCGCCCGCCAAGGTCGTGGAGGAAGAACGGGCCAAGCTGGCAAAATATACGGATATGCTGGAAAAGGTCGAGAAGCGGATCGCCTCCGTGGAGGCGCTGCAGAAATAGGAAAGCGCGGGAGAGAGGAAGGGCATGAAGATCATACAGGTGGCGGGGACAAACGCAAAGGGGTCGGTAGCGGCCTTTGCGGCGGGAATCTTGCAGGCCGCGGGCTATAAATGCGGGCTGTTTATCTCCCCGCACCTTGTCCGGGAAGAAGAGCGCATATCCATCAACGGGCAGGAAATTCCCCGGGAAACCATGCGGCGGCTGATGGAGGAAAATCCAGGCAAGACGCTGTTTCATACCTATTTGAACGCCTGTCTGGCATGGTTCCGGATGAACGGCGTGGAGGCGGCGGTAATGGAAACCGGCCTGGGCGGGCGCTATGACCCGGTGACCGGGCTGCATGCGGATGTGAATGTTTTGACCCGCATTGGCATGGATCATATGGAGATCCTGGGAGATACCCTGGAAAAAATCACCCTGGAAAAATGTGCCACGATCCAGCATGAAGGAACGGTGATCAACATGGAACAGGCCCCCTCCGTCCAGCGCAGCATTGAGGTGGCCTGCCAGTTTGCCCGCGCCCGGCTGGTGAACGTTCGGGAAGAGGATATCGTCCGCCATGGGGATACCTTCGACTACCGGGAATACCGCGGCCTCTCCATCCGCATGCTGGGGGAAAAGCAGCCCCTCAACGCCTGCGTGGCTCTGGAAACCGTGTGCGCCCTGAGCCAGGTGGGTATCTATGTGGAGGAACCGCATATCCGGGCCGGTTTGGAGCAGACCGTGATTCCCGGCCGCACCCAGTATTTCCCCGAGCAGAACCTGCTGATCGACGGCGCTCATAACGAGGATGCCATTGCTCAGCTGGTGAATACGCTGGACGCCCGTTTTCCCGGGAAACCTGTTGTGCTTCTTGCGGCGGCTATGCAGGAGAAAGATGTTTCGCGGCTGGCGGAGATTGTGAAAAAGCGGGGAGGGAGCGTGGTAGTAACCCAGGTGGATTCCCGGCGCGGCCGCCCCGTGCGGGAGCTTTCCCGCGTGTTCCGTGGTCTGCCCCGTACTCGGGAAAAAGACTGGGAAAAAGCCTTTTGGAAGGCACAAAAAAAGGCCCGCCGGCAGGATGCCCTGCTGGTGGCGGCAGGCTCCTTCTATCTGGCGGGGGAACTTCTGAAAAAATTGCAGAGCCAGTGAGGCTTTGAAAAAGACAGGAACGGCTGGGTCTGCATGGTTCGCGGAATACGAGCGACTCGCAGAAATTCTGCAAAAGGCCGCAATCTTTTGGGATTGCGGCCTTTTTTCATATAAGCTGAGGGAAAAATTTAACGCCCGACCGGGGAGGGGAAAAGGCGGGCAGAAGAAAACACCGGAAGCCCTTAGCCGGATTCGCGGCCATGACAAAAGAAAATTGAGTAAACCGCAGCCCGGCGGCGTATCCAGCCGGGATGGAAGCATGGCCGGATTTTCGTCATGACAAAAAAGCGAGAACAACCTTTTTTGGTCTGCTGCGTTGAAGGAATAAATAACATTATGGGCGGCATCCCGCACCATTTGCTATATAGGTGTATTCTGGCTCTCTCTGCATTTCACAAAAGCGATAAACAGGAGAACCCCGCCTTTTTTGTTTTATGACAAAAGGTTTTCAAACGTCTTTTGATAGACCAGCAGAGCCTTTTTCTTCCAGCCCTGGACATATTTATCCGCCTCGGCCTTGGTGGAGGCGAAAAAGCTCAGCTCAAATACGGCGATATCATTTTCCAGTACTTTGAGGTTGACCCGGTATTGATGTTCGCCCAAGCGGATATATTCGGAAAAGAGCTGGCTTTCCAGCCGGAACTGCTCCCGGTTTTCTTCGCAGTAGGCGGCGATCTTCTGCCGCACGCTCATGAGAAGCTCTTTTTCAAAAAATTCCAGCGTGTTTTTTCCCATCTCGGTGATCTGATAAAACGTGCCGTTGATGGAGGTCGACATATCGGCGAGCTGATTTTCCGTGAGGTCATGGAGGGCGGAATTCAGGTCAAAATAATCCATCAGGCCCAGAGTATCCGCCGCTTCGATGAGCCGGGTATCCGAAAGGCGGATATCCATTTTATTTAAAATATAGAGAATAGCGAGTTTATTTTTCGCAATTGCGTTTTTGCTGCTTTCCATAAAACAACTCCAAATATATGGCATATAGTTTCACTTATAGTATACCACATATAGAAGCGTTTTGGATCAAAGGAATGTAAGATTCACAAAAAATCTAAAAATTCCCGCGGATTCGCGCAGTTGTTTCAAAGCACCACAGGGAAAGGAAAAAACGGCGTGCATAATTTTTTATAAAAATGCGCAAAAAAAACTTGAAAAAACTGAACAGGTGTGTATAATAGTAGTTGCGCATGGGATTATAGCTCAGCTGGTCAGAGCGCTACGTTGACATCGTAGAGGTCGTTGGTTCGAGCCCAATTAATCCCACCAAACCTGGGGTGCTAGTTATGCTTCGATTTTAAACCCACAGATTGTAAACGGGTTTTCGCGTCTGAAGCCGGGGATGCAGGCCTGCATTGCCGCAGGAGCACAAAGGCGCCAGCAGATCACCCACCTGCCGAGTTGGCGGGTTACAAAAACGGGGCAGACGACACTTCGGGGAAATATTTTTCTGGCTATAGCGGAATGGTGTAACGGCAGCACCTGCGACTCTGACTCGTATTGTCTAGGTTCGAATCCTAGTTCCGCTGCCAAAAGAAAGTCGATAACCATGTGGTTTATCGACTTTTTTCTTTCTTGCCTTCACAAGTATGCTTCCTAACATTTTTGCAAATAACTTTGCCGTTTCTTTAACTATCTCTAAAAGTGGCTTAAGCAATCCGATGAGCTATTTACTTTTCGCCGTTTCTGAATGGTGATACTCCATAGAAGGAAATTTAATATGACTCCCAATTGTTTTCCATATTTTGATTGTATTCTTCCTCGCTCATGGGAATGCAAGGCGTTCCATCGGACATTGACAAAGTATAGGAGTAGAGTTCTACAATTCCCCAATCCCCATTGTATTTAATTAAGATACATCCGATTAAGTATGTTTTCCCTTTATATTCTATCAATATGACGCGTTCGGTGGAATCCTCTGCCTGATAAGAATCCGCATATTGATTCCACATATCTTTTGTATAATTGTATTTTTCGCTGTCTTCGGATAAGGGAAAATCGCAGCGGATAACCTTTATCGGCGTTTCGATATGGGCAACCATGGAGTTCGTATACAATACATATTCTTCTGGTGGAATAGCAGCTGGATCGTCTATTTCCGGCGGCCAGAAATCATATCCGCCGGTATCTTCATATAACAGACTAGTTACTTTAACGAGAAGCTGTTGTTGAAAATCAAGACGATATTTTTCGGGCGGCGGGCTATTTGTAGACGACATTTCCGCACGGGGGGTATACCCTTCAAACAGCTGCTCTGCCGGGCAAAAAGCCCACAATTCTTCCTGATCTTTATGGTCGGAGAGAGCTTGAAACAAATTAACTATGACGGCCTCTGGTGTGGAATTGGAACATCCGGATATAACGCTGCAAAGAACAAAAAGCAAAGCGAATAGGAAAATAGTCTTTCGTTTCACTATATTTCTCCCTTTCAATACACATAAGCTCGGGGGTAACTTTTCGAAAATTACAATACATAAATTATATGAAAGAAAGATAAGAGGAAGTAAAATTTATAAATTATTATAGCCTTAATATAGGAGATGGTCAAATGAGCTATTCAGACGAAGAGACATTTTTACAAAGATTAGAGGATGGAGGCGAGATGATATGCGGTAACCCAGGAGAACTTTCCATATGCTTTTATAGAGGATGCTTCGAGAAAAGAATACAAAGAAGCTTTCTATTGTGGTATGTGCTATAATAGAATTGGATAAAAACAACGAAAAAAGTGGTGGGAGCTGAACCATTGAAAGAAAAATATTACCAGACAAACGCGATGTATGAATATATCGAGAAAAACAAGCTGCCGGGCTATACGCTGGCAAAAGAGAATATATGGTTGATGGTATATGGGGATCCCGAGAGCATTCCTCGGCTGCTGCTCGTCATCTCAGCCGTGCCGGAGGAGCGATACGAAAATATGGATATCACGCCCCGGGAACGCGGCGTGATGGAGCTGGCGGCCAGGTTTGCAAGGAAAACCGGGTTGGAATACCGGGTGGTTCGCTATTGCCGGGATTGGCCGCTGGATAAAGTCCAATATATGGAGTATCCTTTCCGCCACACTGTTATAGGCATAAATGCGCTGAAACAGCTTTTTGAGAGAAACGGGGTAAAGGGAGATCCGCTCCCGGAAGGCGGCGAAACTTCCAAAGAGCTGAACGACCGAGCGGCAAGCGCATTTCATATTTGGCAGAGGGAGAATCTTGGAAATATAACGGCCAGCGACATCGATCTGATCGCATGGAAGGATAGGAAGCCTGCCTGTGTCTATGAATTGAAACGCTCCTATATTGAGCTGGAGGAATGGCAGCCTTTTGCCCGGGATTTTGCAAATTTCAAGTTAATTGCCCGGTTTGCCCAAAAAATTGGGACAGATTTTCAAATCGTTTATAACCGGAGAACAAAGAATCCTTATTTTGATGATATCCGCCGGCTGAAGCGGTTTGCATTTTTCCCTGAAGAGGAACGGGCAGAATATATCGACACCATCGCGCTGGGCGATTTTTTCGGAGGAGCATAGATGGACAGGCTGAGGATGCATTCGGTCAGCAAAATAGAAGAAAATATAAAGAAACTGGGAGAGCTGTTTCCCGGCTGTCTGGTGGAGCGGCAAGGGGAAAACGGCGCCATGGAATACGGCATAGATTTTGCTATGCTCCGCCAGGAGCTTTCTCCCGTCCTTCAGGAAGGGGAGGAGCGGTATCAGTTCACCTGGCCGGGCAAGAAGCGATCCATTCTGCTCGCGAATACTCCGGCGGCTATGACTCTGCGCCCCTGCCGGCAGGAGAGCGTGGATTTCGACAGCACGGAAAACCTTTATATCGAGGGGGATAATCTGGATGTGCTCAAGCTGCTGCGGGAAACCTATCTGGGCAAGGTGAAGATGATCTATATCGATCCGCCCTATAACACCGGCCGGGACAGCTTTGTCTATCATGACGACTTCGCCATGGAATACGGCGCTTTTGCCGAGGCCAGCGGGCAGCACGATGCGGAGGGAAACCTGTTGTTTGATCTCCGCCGGAACAACGAGAGCAGCGGCCGGTTCCATTCGGATTGGCTGAATATGATATACCCGCGGCTGAAGCTGGCCCGGGACTTGCTGGCGGAGGACGGCGCCATTCTCATCAACATGGACGAACACGAAATCGCCAACCTGCAAAAGATCTGCCAGGAGATTTTTGGAGAAAGGAACGACCTGGGGACGATCGTCTGGGATAAGAGAAACCCCAAGGGGGATGCCCAGGGGATTTCCTGCCAGCATGAATATATTCTGGTATACGCCAAGGAAAAGGAGCCGTTTCTGGCAAACAACCGGCTGCAGCGGCCCAAGAAAAATGCTGCGGCGATTTTGAAAAAGGCGGGGCAGCTCTATGCAAAGCTGTCAAAATCCTATACCCTGGAAGACGCCAACCGGGATTTCGGCATATGGATGCGGAGCCAGCCGGATTTTTCCGGCGGGGAGAGGGCCTATCATAAAATCGATGAAAACGGCGACGTATACCGGGCGGTTTCCATGGCATGGCCCAACAAGCAGAAGGCGCCGGAGGACTATTTCGTCCCGCTCATTCATCCTGTCACAGGCAAGCCCTGCCCGGTTCCCGAACGGGGATGGCGGAACCCTTCCGCCACCATGCAGAGGATGCAGAAGGCGGGGCAGATTCTTTTCGGAAAGGACGAGACGACCATTCCCAACAGCAAATATCTTTTGAAAGAAAATCTCTATGAGAACATCCCATCGCTGCTGTATTACGGCGGCAGCGACACCGCCTTTCTCAGCGGAATCGGCGTCCCGTTTGACACGCCTAAGGCGGCGGAGATCTGCCGGGAGCATATTCTGGCCTTCACTTCGGGGGAGGATATCGTAATGGATTTCTTTTCCGGCTCCGGGACTGTGGCCCATGGCGTAATGCTGGCAAATGCAGAGGACGGGGGCAGGCGCCGGTATATCATGGTGCAGCTGCCCGAAGCGTGCGGGAAAAATTCGCCGCTGGGGCGCCGGGGATTTTCCAACATTTGCGAGGCGGGAAAGGAACGGATCCGCCGGACGGCGGAACACATCGAGGGGGATTTGGACCGCGGCTTCCGGGTTTTGAAGCTGGATACCACCAATATGAAAGACGTCTATTACACTCCCGATGCCTATGAACCCGGCCTGCTGGATTCCGTTGCCGACAACATCAAGGAGGACCGGACGCCGGAGGACCTGCTGTTCCAGGTGATGCTGGAACTGGGCATCCTGCTTTCCAGCAAAATTGAGGAAAGCACCGTGGCGGGCAAACGGGTGTTCACCGTCGCGGAGGGAGAGCTTATGGCCTGTTTTGATGCGGATGTCACCGAAGAAGCCATCCGCGAGATCGCCGGGAAGCGGCCGCGGCATTTCGTCCTGCGGGACAGCTCTATGGCCAGCGACAGCGTCGCTGCCAATTTTGAGCAGATCTTTGCGGCCTATAGCCCCCAGACGGTCAGAAAGGTGCTGTGATGAAATTTCAATTTAAGCAGCAGCCCTATCAGGCCGATGCCGTGGCGGCAGCAGTCCGGGTTTTTGCGGGGCAGAGCTGCCAGGAACCGCCGCGCTATGCCGGCGGGGAAGCCGGTCTTTATGGGGCTGATGAGGACGGCGGATTTGCAAACAGGAGCGTGGAGCTTTCGGATGAACAGCTTTTGGCAAATATTCAGGCCGTGCAGAGCGAAAACGGCATCCACGGCTCGCATGCCCTGAAAAGGGGGCTGGGCCGGTGCAGCCTGGATATCGATATGGAAACCGGAACGGGCAAGACCTATGTCTATATCCGCACGATGTTTGAGCTGAACCGGCGGTATGGATGGAGCCGGTTTATCGTCGTTGTGCCCAGCATCGCCATCCGGGAGGGCGTCCGGAAATCCATGGAGATCACCGCGGACCATTTTATGGAGCTTTATGGGAAAAAGGCCCGCTTTTTTGTATACGACAGCGCCAGGCTGAACCAGCTGGATCTCTTTGCGGGAAGCCCGGGCATCAACGTAATGATTATCAATACCCAGGCATTTGCCTCCTCCTGGAAAGAGAATGGGCGGAGCAAGGAGGCGCGGATCATCTATGCCGGCCGGGAGGAATTTTGTTCCCGGCGTCCCATCGATGTGATCCGGGCCTGCCGCCCCATTCTGATTCTTGATGAGCCGCAGAAAATGGGGGGAGCGGTGACCCGCCGGGCATTGGAAAACTTCAATCCCCTCTTTTCCCTCAACTATTCGGCCACCCATCGGGAGAAGCATAACCTTATCTATGTACTGGATGCACTGGATGCCTTTCAAAAGAGGCTGGTAAAAAAAATCGAGGTGAAGGGGCTGGAGGTAGGTGGCCTCCGGGGAGCGGACGGATACCTCTATTTGGAGCAGATTCTGCTTTCCAAGAGCAAGCCGCCGCAGGCCCGGATAGAGATGGAAATACGCCGTTCGGGAGCCATCCGCCGGGAAACCCGCATCCTTGGCCCCGGAGACAGCCTATATCGCAAATCCGGAGGGATGGAGCAGTATAAGGGGCTTGTCCTCTCGGAAATTGACCCGGCCCGGGGAACCGCAGTCTTTACGGACGGCACGAAGCTTCGGGCGGGCGAAGCGGTGGGAGACGTATCTCCCAGGGACATGCGGCGCATTCAGATTCGGGAAACCATCCTTTCGCATTTTGAGAAGGAGGAAAAGCTCTTCAACATGGGCGTCAAACCCCTTTCCCTCTTTTTTATCGACGAGGTCGCCAAATATCGGGACTACGACGCGGAGGGACATGCCGTATTGGGCGAATACGGAAAGATTTTTGAAGAGGAGTATAAAAGCATTTGGAAAGAAAGACTCCGGCCGGAAGATACCCCCTATCAGCGGTATCTGCGGACGGTCTGCGGCGACGCTGCGGCGGCCCATGCCGGATATTTCAGCATCGACAAAAGGACGGGGAGGAGCATCGACAGCCGCCCGGGCCGGGGAAGCGAGTTTTCCGATGACGTCTCCGCCTATGACCTCATTCTGAAGGACAAGGAGCGTCTGCTCAGCTTTTCCGAGCCTACGCGGTTTCTCTTTTCCCATTCCGCCCTGCGGGAAGGGTGGGACAATCCCAACGTCTTTCAGATCTGCACTCTCAAGGATTCCGACAGCCAGACCGCCAAGCGCCAGGAGGTGGGGCGGGGGCTGCGCCTCTGCGTCAACCAGAATGGCGACCGCATGGACAGCGAGAGCTGCGGGGAAGCGGTGCATGAGATCAATGTGCTCACGGTAATCGCCAGCGAAAGCTATCGGAGTTTTGCTGCGGCGCTGCAGTCGGATATCCGAGAGGCGCTGTATGACCGGCGCCCGGCCGCTGCCCAGGCATATTTCAAAGGGAAATCGATACTGGCGGGGGATCACCCGATCCGGATAAACGAAGGGATGGCCGGACGGATCGAGAAATATCTTCTGCAAAACGGCTATATCGATGCCGCATGCCAGGTGACGGACATTTACCGGGAGGCCGCGGCCCGGCATGCGCTGGCCCCTCTACCGGGAGAGCTGAACGCCCTGGCCGAAGGGATTCATGCGCTGGTGGCGGCGATGGATGAGGACGCGCTGGAGGGTATGATTGGCGATGGGCGCGAAACCAAGCTCTGGGAAAACCCGCTCAATGAAAACTTTGAAAATTTCCGGCCCCTCTGGGAACAGCTCCGCCATACCTATGCGTATACCATTTCTTTTGACAGCCGGGAGCTGATTCGTAAAGCGGCGGCGCATCTCAACCAAAAGTTGCAGGTTGCAAAGCCGCAGTATAGGGCGGTTACGGGAAGGCAAAAGGCGGAGGGGGATCGATCCTTTGAACGCGGCAAAACGCAGGTGCGGGCGCTGGAATACGGCAAAAACAGCCGGACTGCCTATGATCTGGTGGGCCGAATTGCCGGAGGCGCTGCCCTGACCCGCCGGACGGCGGCGGCAATATTGCAAGGGCTTTTGCCGGAAAAGCTCGCCTTATTCCGGAATAACCCCGAAGAATTTATCGCGCGGGCGGTTCCGAAGGTTCTGGAAATCAAGGCCGCTTTGGCGGCGGAGGGCATAGCCTATCATCCGCTGACGGATACATATGACAGCGCGGTGTTCACGCAGGGGATGCCCCGGAGCCTGGAGGGAGCATACCGTGCCAAAAAGGCTGTGCAGGATTATGTCTTTTTGGACAGCGCACGAGAACGGCGGTTTGCAGAGGATCTGGATGCGGCGCCGGAAGTGCTGGCGTATGCGAAGCTGCCGGAGCAGATATCCATCCCGACGCCGGTGGGGGGATATACACCAGACTGGGCCATTGTGTTTCAAAAGAAAACAGGGCAGCTTGTTTTTGCGGTTGTGGAAACAGGAAGCGCAGGGGAGGTGCTGGAGATACCGCCGGTGCAGGCGGCCCGGTTTTGCTGCGCAAAGAAGTTCTTTTCCGGAATGCCCGGGGGGAAGATAAGGTTCTGCACGGCGGCCAGCGTTGAGGAGCTGTGCAGCCGGATGGGATTGCGGGAATGATGCGGCGCCCTCCGGCCGCCCTTTATTAAAAACAGCGATTCCATGGATGGATGCACCCCGGAAGTGATTGTCCCAAGCCTGACGCGAAATACCAGATAAAAAAGACCTTTTCCTCAGGAGGAAAGGGTCTTTTTTGCCGTTTTATACTTTCCGGATGACGCCGCAGGCGATTTTTTTGCCGGAATTGCCCGCGGGCTGGGTGGTGAAATCGTCCGACCCGCTGTGAATGACGACTGTGCGGCCAAGAACCTCCGGGATGCGGAAGCGCCCGGAGAGCACGGCCATATACGCCTGCCCATTGCTGGAAAAGAGGGGCGGCAGATCCCCGGCGTGATAGGGATGCGGGCAACCGCCGGGATTAAAGTGGCCGCCGGTATCTGCAAATTCCTCGCCGGTGCAGGCGGTTCCCTCATGGATATGGAAGCCAAAAACACCGGAAGCACAGGGACCGTTTCCCACGGGAAGCCCAGCCACATCGGCGACGACAATGGTGCCCGTGTCGGCGGGGAAGAAGGTCACCGTGCCGGAAAGGCGCGGGGCTTCCGGGCCTCCCTGGAGCCGGGCAATGGCAACCGGACGGCCATAGCAAAATTCTGTCATGATGGATCACCTCCCTCAAACTATATGCGCCCGGCACGAAAAAAAGCACGGTTTTTATTCCGTGTTTTTTTATAGAAGCGTTTTTGGTCGATCAGGTGTTGATCTTTTCCCGCGAAATTCTTCCGCATTTATCGCAGCGCAACTGTAGCCGATTTGGTTCCCGCGCGCCGATGATCGTCCAACTTTTACTGCCGCAACTGCCGCAGACCAGATAACCCGGTCCATACCAAAGAGATTTTGTATAGATTTTGATGCCGCCGTCTACGTTCCCTAGCGCATCGTCCGAAAGATTCTGAACGCCGGAGAGATTCCGTTTCTTGCCGCTCGCTATCCATTTTTTTGCGAATTTCCGCCATTTTTGTATGCTCTTTCTGGATATCTGTTATTATATGCGAGATGATTTTCCCGACAGCTTATTTTTTTCAAAATTTCAATTTTTTTGAGATATTTCGAAAAATACATCGTATTTACTTATAAAAAGTATAAGGCGGAATATGCCGGAAGAGGGGGAGATGAAATGAAACGGCAGCGGTTGGTTCCTTTGCATGGGAAGAGAGAGGCTTTGGCGGAAGCGGATTTTTCTCTAGATACGGATTTTGGAGAACGGCTTTTAAGCAAAATACAAAAAGAAAAGCTTCAGGCCCTTGATGAGGAGGAGCTTACCTTTGTGAATGCCGCGGGTGCGCCGCGGAAGGAGGATTTTTTCCGCGGGAAGAACGCGAAGGAAAAAGGGGAGTCATGATGCTTTTTGAAGCATGTGAAAACAGGCCAAATATTCCAGCTTGAATGTTGGAATATTTTTTATTATAATAAGAACAACTTTGAATACTTAAACCGAGTGTATTTTTATACATTCCTATTTCATTGAAAAGCTGGGCGTGGATCCCGGGGTAGACGGAATGCACAAAGAAACATTTTCGCCACTGAATTTTGAGAAAATTTATGCGGAATATTTTCCAAAAATCTATAACTTTATTTTTTACCGCCTGCTTTCCCGGGAGGATACGGAAGATCTGGTAAGCGAAGTGTTTTTCAAGGTGGCGAAAAATCTGGACCGTTTTGACGAGGGAAAGGCAAAGCTGAAAACCTGGATCTATCGAATTGCCCAGAATACGCTCATCGATTTCTATCGTTCCCGGAAAATCGAAACCTCGCTGGATGACGAGGAGACGGGCTATGAGCCGTCGGTGGACTTTGAAGAACAGCTGGAGCGCATCGCGTCGCCCAAACGACAGGCTCTCTACCGGGAACTGCAGAAGCTCAAGGAGCGGGAGCGGCTGATCGTCTACTATCGTTTTTTTGAAGGATATACCAACCGGGAGATTGCAAAGCTGCTTCAAATGAAGGAAAGTACCGTGGGAACGGTTTTAGGCCGGACGCTAAAGAAGCTGCAAACCGATGAGCTGCGGGAATTGTAAATGGCGGGGTCTGCAAATAGGCATCGCCATTTTTTCATGGAGAGAGAAAGATGAAGAAAGATTTATTCCGAAAAAGGTCGCTGGAGTCGGTTTCTTCCCCGGAGCGGCTGGATGAATATATCAAGGTGACACATCCGGGGATATGGAGCGTACTCATCGCGTTTCTAGCAGTCGTGGTAGCGGCTGTGGTATGGTTTGCCGTGGGGACGATCCCGGATACATTGGATATCCGGGGCGTGGTGTTCCCGGGCGACGGAACTGTCGCGGCCGAGGCCCGGGAAAGCGGCCGCATTCAGGATATGCGGGTGGAAGTGGGGGATTTTGTGGAGCCCCATGATATCCTGGCGGTGGTGGAGCAGACGGAGCTGGCCGCCGAACTCGAGAGCCTGAAAAATGCGGCGGAGCCGGACGAGGCCGCCATTGCGGCGAAACAACAGGAGCTGATGGATGCCAGCGTGATCCGCTCCGAGGTCTATGGCGTGGTGCTGGATGCCAAGCATCTGGGAGACATGGTAAACGCGGGGGACGCGGTTGCCAGCCTGGCCCGCATGGAAGAGGGTACCAACACCTATGAAATTCTCTGCTATGTGCCCCAGGATACGGCCAAACGGCTGGAAAAGGGCATGGAGGTTCAGGCATGTCCGTCTTATGCCAACCGGGAAGAGGTGGGCTATATGAACGGCTATATCACGGAGGTCGGAGAATATCCGGTCACCGAAGGGGATATTTTGGCGGCTGTGGGAGATCTGCGGTATGTGCAGGAAGTTATGGAGGAGGGAAACAATGTGGAAGTGCGGGTTTCCATTGCCGTCGACGCCTCCAAGGGTGATGCCAAAAATGCGGCCCGGTGGTCGAATGCCAAGGGGAACGACCTGGACATCACAACGGGAACGGCCTGCGACCTTTTGGTGGTGATTAAGGAGCAGAAGGCCTATGAGCTTCTGCTGGGCTCCTGAGGGGGGAAGCATATGATGGAGAAGGTGCCGGTTATCATGCAGATGGAGGCGCTGGAATGCGGCGCCGCCTGCCTAGCCATGGTGCTGGCCTATCACGGAAAATGGCTTGCTCTGGAAAAGGTGCGCGCCGACTGCGGCGTCTCCCGGGACGGCAGCAACGCCCGCAATATTCTGCGGGCCGCCCGCTCTTATTCTCTGGAGGCGGCGGGATATCGCATGGAAACTGAGGACCTTCGGAAATGTGATTTCCCCGTGATTCTGCATTGGAATTTCAACCATTTTGTGGTGCTTTGCGGATTTAAAAAGAACAAGGCCGTGTTGAACGACCCGGCGCGGGGACGTGTTACCGTCAGCCTGGAAGAACTGGACAGGGCTTTTACGGGCATTGTTCTGTGTTTTGCGCCCGCGGAGGGTTTTACGAAGGAGGGAAAGCCGGCCAGCACACTGCGCTTTGCCAGGGAACGGCTGCGGGGCAGCGGCGGAGCGGTTATTTTTATCATGCTCTGTTCGCTGGTGAGCGCAGCGGTCTCCATGGGGATCTCCCTGTTTGCCAAGCTGTTTATGGACAATATTCTGACGGGGAAAAACCCGGAATGGCTGGAACCGCTGGTGATTGTCATGCTGTCGGTTCTGGTGTTTCAGTTTGTGGCGGCGGCGGTGCAGAACAGCTATTGGCTGAAAATCCAGGGGAAAATGGCGGTTTCTGCCAGCGCCTCGTTTATGTGGCATGTGCTGCGTCTGCCGGTTTCCTTTTTTGCCCAGCGGTATGTGGGGGATATCGCCTCGCGCCAGGGAAGCAACGAGGGGATCGCTTTCTCTCTTGTGGCAAAAATTGCGCCTGTGGCGGTCAATATCTGCCTGTTGGTGCTCTATCTGATTCTGATGCTGCAATACAGCGTCCTGCTCTCCCTGGTGGGGATCGGGGCCGTGCTCATAAATCTGGTGACCATGCGCCTGGTGAGCAGCCGGCGTGTGAATGCCGGGCGGGTCATCGAGCGGGACATGGGGATTTTGTCCGGCGTCACGGCGGCCGGGTTTGACATGGTGGAAAGCGTGAAGGCGGCGGGCGCGGAAAACGGCTTTTTCGAGCGTTGGAGCGGGACGGCGGCCCGGGCGCATAACAGCCGGATGCAGTTTCAAAAGACGGATCAATACTATTCTATCCTGCCCCAATTTGTGCAGGAGCTGGCGAATACCGCAGTGCTGATGCTGGGCGTCTATCTTATTATGGAAGGGGATTTTACCATCGGCATGCTTTTGGCGTTTCAGGGGTTCCTTTCCTCCTTCATGGCGCCGGTGCAGGAGCTTTCCGGTGTGGGGACGACGCTCGTTGAAATGCGGACCCAGATGGAGCGGGTGGAGGATGTTCTTCAATATAAAACAGACGTTCCGGCGGATTTTGCCGAAGAGCCCGGGGAAAAACTCCGGGGGGATATAGAGCTTTCGCATATCACTTTTGGCTATAGCCCCCTTTCCGATCCGCTTCTGAAGGATTTTTCCATGGACGTAAAGGCCGGAGGAAGCGTGGCCTTTGTGGGCGCGTCGGGAAGCGGAAAATCGACGCTGGCCAAGCTGATCGCGGGGCTGTATACGCCATGGCAGGGGGAGATCCTGCTGGACGGAAAGCCGCGGCGGGCCTATCCGCCGGGGACCCTGCCTAAGTCCCTGAGCGTAGTGGATCAGGAGATTATTCTTTTTGAGGACACCGTGGCCAACAACATCACCATGTGGGACCCTGGGATTTCTCAGGCGGAGGTGGTGGCGGCCTGCAAGGCGGCGGAGATCCACGAGGATATCGTCGCCCGGCCGGAGGGATATGGACTCATCCTTCGGGAGGGGGGACAGAACTTTTCCGGAGGACAGCGCCAGCGGCTGGAAATTGCCCGGGCGTTGGTGACCAATCCATCCATTCTCATTCTGGATGAGGCCACCAGCGCGCTGGACGCCCGGACCGAACAGAAGATCATGGAGAATATCAAGGCGCGGGGGATCACGCTCATCATCGTTGCCCACCGCCTTTCCACCATCCGGGACTGCCAGGAGATCATCGTTCTGGACGAAGGGCGGGTCTGTGAACGGGGGACCCATGGGGAGCTGATGGCGGCCCATGGGAAATATGAAGCCTTGGTAAAGAGTTAGGAGGGCGCATGAAACAGCGGGACGCAGCAGAAAAAAACAGCCGGCAGCCGGATGCCATGCCCGGAGCCCTCTCGCAGCTGCTTTCAATTTTCGATAGAGGCGGGCGGCACACACGCCGGCCCCGGTATGCCCCCCAGGGGGAACGGGAGATCGACCAGGCGCTTTTGGATATTTTGTGGTTCTGGAAGATCGAGGCAGCCCCTGCGCCAGAGGAGATCTCAGAGGAAAATCTGCGCATGGAGCATATCCTCCGGCCCACCGGGGTGATGCGCCGCCGGGTGGAGCTTTCGGGCGCCTGGTGGAAAGACGCCTCCGGCCCTTTCCTGGGGCGGTTGTTGGATGGGACGCCGGTGGCCCTGCTGCCGGATTTTATGGGATACAGCTACCGGGACCCGGCGAGCGGAGAACGAATCAAAATCCGGGAAAAGACGGCGGAGAATCTGCGGGCAGATGCCTATTGCTTTTATCAGGCCCTTCCGGCCCGGCCCCTGAAGCTCCTGGATCTGATTCTTTTCATGAAAAAGAGCATCTCTCTGGCGGATATCCTGCTGGTGGTGCTGGGGGCGGCGGCCGTGAGCCTGCTTGGGATGGTTCTTCCCCTCATCAACAAGCTGATTTTTGACAGCATCATCCCCGGCGGCCTCAAGGGGGATATTCTCCCGGCGGCGGGTTTGCTGCTGGGGGCGACGGTTGCCAGCCTGCTTTTCAGCATCATCCGAAGCCTCTGTTTGACCCGCCTTTCGGATAAGCTGGAGACCGCCGCCCAGAGCGCGGCCATGGCCCGCATCTATTCCCTGCCCGCTTCCTTTTTCAAGGAATATTCGGCAGGGGATCTGGCCCAGAGGGTGGGCAGCATCAGCACCATCGTCCGGATCTTATCGGATGCCGTCCTCACCACCGGGCTTTCCACGCTGTTTTCCTTTGTCTATATCTCCCAGATGGCGGCTTATGCTCCGGCGCTGGTGGGGCCGGGGCTGCTCATCATCGGAGCCACGCTGGCCTTTATCATAGTTTCGACGCTGCTCCAAACCCGGCAGATGAAGAAGCGGATACGGATTTCCGGAAAGCTGAACGGCATGGTTTTCAGCCTGTTCGGCGGCATCTCAAAAATCAAGCTGGCCGGGGCAGAGCGCCGGGCCTTTGCCCAATGGGCCGGGCTGTATGCCCAGGAGGGAAAAATTTCCTATAATCCGCCGTTATTTTTGAAATGGAATACTGCCATTTCCGGTGCGCTGACCCTGGGCGGGACAATTCTGCTCTATTTCACCGCCGGAACCAGCCGGGTTTCGGTTTCGGATTACATGGCGTTTTCCGCGGCATACAGCATGGTAAGCGCCGCCCTTTTGTCTCTCTCGGGCGTGGTGGCGCAGATTTCTGACCTGAAGTCTCTGGAGGAAAATGTCCGCCCGATTTTTGCGGCCCAGCCGGAGGTGAGCGAGGGAAGAAAGCAGGCTGTCGCCTTGAAGGGCGAGGTGGAGATCTCCGGCGTCTCCTTCCGCTATGGGGAGAATCTTCCCTATGTGCTGAAAAATTTCAGCCTGCATGTGGCTCCGGGGGAATATGTGGGCATCGTGGGCCGGAGCGGCTGCGGAAAATCTACGCTGATGCGCCTGCTCATTGGGTTTGAAACGCCGGAAACCGGCGCCGTATATTATGACGGTGAGGATCTTAAGGACTTTGACCTGCGCAGCATGCGGCAGAAGATCGGGGTAGACCTGCAAAACGGCAAGCTGTTCTCCGGGGATATTTTTTCCAACATCACCATCACGGCTCCCTGGAGCACCATGGACGACGCATGGGAGGCCGCCCGGCTGGCGGGAATTGCCGAGGATATCGAGGCTATGCCCATGGGCATGATGACCATGGTGAGCGAAGGGAGCGGCGGGATTTCCGGCGGCCAGAAACAGCGGATTCTGATTGCCAGGGCCCTGGTGGGGAAGCCCCAGGTGCTGCTGTTTGACGAGGCAACCAGCGCCCTGGATAACATCGTCCAGAACCAGGTGGCCGAGAATATCGCGGCCCTGGGCTGCACGCGCATCGCCATTGCCCATCGTCTTTCCACCGTCCGGCAATGCGACCGCATCGTCATGATGGACAACGGCGGCATTGCAGAAGAGGGAACCTATGAGCAGCTAATGGAAAAGAAAGGGTTGTTTTATGATTTTGCGATTCGGCAGATTTAAAAAGAAACTATCCGGCGCCGGGCGGCGGGCTGCGGCGCTCCTTTTGGCGGGAGCGGCGGCCTTTTCCCTGGGGGGCTGTGCGCAGGCGGCACAGCAGGCCGACCCGAATGCCATCCGCATCGCCCTGGTCTGCCGCGGGGATATGGATTTAAATGTTTCCTGCTATCAAAAGGGGATGGAACTGGCCATCGCGGAATATGGCGGGCCGTATCGGGCCAGCGTGGAGATCTACAGCGACGCGGATGATTATGAGGAATCCCTGGAGATCAACAACGCTTTGGCAGAAAACCCGGATATCACGGCAGTCGTCTCCATGCAGGACTATGAGGTGATCGACACTTCAGCCAGGGCCATGAACGAGAACCAGAAGGCCTTTTTTGCCGTGCAGGGCTCCTATGCCAAGACGGCGGAAGAGGGATACGACACCTTTTTTCCATTTTCCCTGAGCGGTGAACATCTGGGCTGTGCGGCGGCCCTCTATGCCCGGAAGGCGGGCGCAAAGCGCGTGGGCTGTCTATATAGCGGAACCGAATTTGAAAGGGAGCAGGTTTTGGCCTTTGAACGTATGGCGGTGCTGTCCGGCATTCGGACGGCAGGCTCCCTCAGCGAATCTTTCACGACCTCGGAGTTTATGGCGGAAATGGAGAATTGGAGCAACCTGGATGTGGACACGGTCTATGTTCCCTATTACCGCTCCTATTGGGCGGCGGATATTTTGGCCAACATCAGGAAACTGCTTCCCGAAGCGCGGCAGATCGCTTCCTTTACCCTCTCCAGCCAGGACACGCTGGATCTCATCCGGGAGGACGAGGGAATAGTGATGCCCGCGGCCTACCCCGTGGAACGGGGCGCGGCCTATCAGGCGTTTGTGGAACGATACCAGGCGGCCTATGGGGAAGAGCCGGATAATGAGGCCGTCCAGGGCTATGATCTTGCCAATCTTATTTTGAAAAACTATTCGGGAGACAACGCAGCCTTGAGCGCGAATATTCGCGCCGGTGCAGAGAATGCTTCAGGCGTTGCGGGAGAAATCGTTGGGGATCTTCTGACGGGACTGCCCGAGCTTACCTATGACCCGGAAACCTCATATGCCTATGAATATCTGGTTTTAAAGAACGGAAGGTTTGTGCATCTGGATGTGTAATTGTTTGGAAAAGATTGAGATAGTTTTGCAGAGGCTTTCGTATATAAAAACAGAAAGAAAAACAAAGGAGGATATGGTAATGGCAAACTTTTTTGACGAAAAGGGAAAGCAACTGAGCGAGGAAGAGCTTCAGGAGGCCGCCGGCGGCGTAGTGATCGCCAAGGGAACAGGGTTCTTTGATAGAATGATCCAATGGAAATGCGGGAAATGCGGGTGCCTGGATTTTACCGTGACCGGGGTTTCCCAGGATGGAAAGAAATTTTATGCAAGATGCAAAAAATGCGGAACCTCCTATGATTTCGATAATTGAAATCAGCGGAACATCGAAAAACCGCCGAAAGGCGGTTTTTTGTTGGAAGCGGAGGAGACGGAGAACGAAAAGCCGGGAGCTGGGCAGAGCTTTACAACCCCCGGGCGGATTGCTATAATAAAGCCACAAGGAAAAAACCGGATACGCGGGGGCGTTTGGGCGAAGGCAGCAGGTTTCGCGGCGTCTGGTTGAAATCTAGAAAGGTTTGGTATGCATATGAAAAAAGTTATGAACGATCCGGCGGCTTTTGTGGATGAAAGCCTGCAGGGAATCATTGCCGCCCACGGCGACCAACTCAAATTTGCCGGGGACGACACGCGGGCAGTGGTTCGCAAAGAAGCTCCCGTGGAAGGCAAAGTGGCGATTGTCACCGGCGGCGGATATGGGCATCTGCCCACCTTCCTGGGCTTCGTGGGCCAGGGCTTCTGTGATGGTGTAGCCGTGGGCAATGTGTTCACATCCCCCAGCAGCGATGCGATTTTGAACGCGGCGCGGGCTGTCGACGGCGGCAAGGGGATTCTGTTCCTCTTTGGAAACTACATGGGGGACACCATGAATTTTGAAATGGCCAGCGAGATGCTGCAATTTGAGGATATTCCCTGCCAGATCATCAAAGGTTCGGACGACGTGGCCTCCGGCCCCCGCAGCGACTGGGAAAACCGCCGGGGCGTGGCTGGAATCTTCTTTGCCTATAAAATCGCGGGCGCTATGGCGGATACGGGCGCGTCGCTTGAGGAGGTCTGCGAGGTGACCCGCCGGGCCTGCGAACGCATCGCCACCATGGGCGTGGCTTTCTCATCCTGCCAGCTTCCGGGTGCGGCGGCCCCCATTTTTGAGATTGGGGACGACGAGATGGAGATTGGCATGGGCATTCATGGCGAACCCGGCGTGGAGCGGGGCAAAATGCGGACCTCCGCAGAAATCGCTCAGGTGCTTGTGGAAAAAGTGACGGGGGATCTTTCCCTTGGAGCGGGCAGTGAAGTGGCCCTGCTGGTGAATGGACTGGGCGCCACATCCCGCGAGGAGCTTTATATTCTCTATAACGATGTGAAAAAAATTATGGACGAAAAGGGCATCGCCATTAAGCGTGTGTTTGTGGAAGAATTTGCCACGTCCATGGAAATGCAGGGCGCGTCTCTCACGGCCTTCGCCCTGGATGAACAGTTGGAAGAGCTTTTGAACAAGCCGGGCCGCACGCCCTTTGTATGCGTGTGAGGAGGGGGAGCGCGATGGTGACGGCAAAAGAAGTAAAGGAATTTCTCGAAAAGCTGGCGGGCCTGCTCCATGAAAACGTGGAGGAGCTGGCGCGGCTGGATGGGCAGTCGGGCGACGGCGATCTGGGTGCCAGCATGGACAGCGCCGCCGGTGCCATGGCGGAAACGGCCCGGGCAGAGGCCGGGGCGGATCTGGGAATGCTTCTCATGAAGGTGGCCATGGCCTGCAATAAAGCGGCTCCCTCCACCATGGGGACGTTGGTTTCCAGCGGCATTATGGCGGTTGCCAAGGCATGGAAGGGCAAGGAGCAGGTGGGCGACGCCGAGCTGGCGGCAGTTCCCCGGCAGTTTGCCGATGCCATGATGGCCCGGGGCAAGGCCCAGGTGGGAGATAAGACAATTTTGGATGCTCTGGTGCCTATGGCGGAAGCCGTGGAAACGGAATTTGCCCAAAGCGGCGATCTGGCGGCGGCTTTTGCCGCCGGGGCGGAGGCTGCCCAAAAGGGAGCCCAGGCGACCTGCGGCATGCTGGCAAAAACTGGACGCGCCCGTTGGATCGGTGAACGGGCCCGGGAGAATATGGACGGCGGCGCGGCACTATGCGCCCTGGTGGCGCGGGGCATTCTTTGAGCGGCCTGCCAAAAGCAAAACTAAACCCGGCGCATCTTTGGGATTTCGCCGGGTTTTTGCTAAATAAAAATACCGCATGCGGAGCGCAGCGCGCCAGAAGAGAAGGTATGGCTTTCTCACGCTAATACGGCCTTATGCGGCTTAAGGGGTGAAAGAGAACCTTGTGCATGGAGCATAGATGCCTCTCATTTTTCCGGACGGCGCGTCAGCGGCAGAATATCGTTGACCATGCGAAAAACGCACTCGGCCTCGGCATCCGTAAGCAGGTCGATGGTATCCTTTAACACCTGGCGCTTAGCCTGGCTGGCAAGATCAGCTGCGTCGCCAAACAGGAGCGTATCCAACGGAACAACCAGGGCGACGCTCAGCCGATAGGCGGCCTGCAGGCTGGCCATTTTCTTCCCGGATTCCAGATCGCAGAGATAGGTACGGGAAAGATTTGCCAGTTCGGCAAGCGTTTCTGTGGTATAGCCACGGAGCTTTCGATATTGATGTACGTTCTTTCCAAAGTTTGGGAAGTTTTGGTTTTTCTGATTATCTGGCAACGTTTGATCCCCGCGTTCCAATAAATACTATGGTATTATGTTTTATTATACGCGAACCCATACAATTTCATATCATCTGAAAGACCAATAAAAATAAGGTCTTATAGAGAAAATTGTTTTAAACAAAGAGGAGGATAAAAATGCAGGGGAAAGAAAGAGATGCACAAATGGAAACACTGTTTTCACCGTTTCGTCTAAAGGGTCTGGAGCTGAAGAACCGGATTTGCGTGCCGCCCCTGGTCTGCTATACCTGGAGCGATGACACAGGGCGGGTCAGCGAAAAGAATATTGCCCATTACCGGGCCATTGCCCAGGGCGGCCCCGGCCTGATTATCCAGGAGGCCACCTGCATCAGCCGGGAAGGCCGCCTCAGCGGGGACCAGCTGGGCATTTGGGAGGACGGACAGATAGAGGGCCTGAAAAAAATCGTGGATGCTGCGCATAATGAAGGCTGCCCGATTTTTATCCAGCTGCACCATGCCGGGATTATGAGCATTGGGGAGGAAAATCTCTGCCCCAGTGACTATTCCTGCGAGAAGAACGGAAAAGCAAAAATAGGGCGGGCCATGACCGAAGAGGAGATTCAACAGGTAAAACAACAGTTTGTAGAGGCGGGACGGCGCGCCTTTGCCGCCGGATATGACGGCATTGAGATTCACGGCTGTCATCAATATCTGCTTTGCCAGTTTTTCAACACCCGGATCAACCGGCGGCAGGACGCCTATGGAAGAGAACCAAGCCGCCTGGCTTTGGAGGTATACCGCGGCATCCGGGCGGCGACATCGCCGGACTATATCATCGGGATCCGCCTGGGAGCCTTTGAGCCAACGCTGGCCGACGGCATCGCCCATGCCCGGGAGATGGAGGCGGCCGGTTTGGACTTTTTGGATATTTCCTATGGCTTCAACGGCGAGGATGAACCGGCTGCACCGCCGGATTTCCCCTATAAGGACGTGATCTATGGCGCAGGCGAAATCAAAAAGCAGGTGGGGATTCCCGTGTTTGCCGTGAACAGCATCCGTTCGGCAGAGGACGCGGAAGGCGTGCTCCGGGAAACCGGCGTGGATATGGTGGATATCGGCCGGGGCGTGCTGGTGAACTATGATTGGGCAAAGGACGCCGCAGCCGGCCGGGATACCGGGCGCTGCCTGGACTGCAAAGCCTGCCAGTGGCGGATCAATCCGGCCAAATGCCCGGGGCGGATTCTCCATGAACGCCGCCGAACGGAAAAGGGATGACCTGCAAAGGGAAAGGGAGTTTTATCCGGATGAACAGAACAGGGAATTTACGCCATTTCCTTTTCCATCTATCCCAGCGCGAGCCGCGAACACCGGGGCGGCACCAACGTATGTGAATTTTCCGTGTTCTATAACACGAAAAAGAGAATATGCGGCGGCCTTTCCCGAGGATGAAAGGAGGCGCGCTGGAACTGCGCGCGCCGGAAATGGCTGGGGGAAACATTCCTCATGGATTCTAAAGAAGGAGACGAACTGAGCAGCTGTTTCAATGGTACCGGGAAAAGGAAATTGCCGGTATTGGCCGGGAAGAGACGGATTGCCAGGATGCGAATGGCCCATATATCGGCGAATGGCCGGTGGGAGAGATTGAGCTGGGACGGCCGGCGCCAATATCGCCCGCCGTCTCCAGACCGCGGGCTTCATCCGGGAGTATTTTGGAGAAAATGTTCCCATTCTGATTCATGATCTGGAATATTCCTGGTTTGATCTGGAGGCCACTCGCTTTGTCAATCCAGAAGGGCAAGCGGAGGCATTTCTGGAATTTTGGGAAGCGTAACGAAAAAAATAAAACAAAACACCCGCGGCAGACATTTTTCTGCGCAGCGGGTGTTTTGTTGGAGCGGCGACGCCGGGGGACGCAGAGAGGGCAAAGGCACTGCAAGAAGGAACAAACCAAATCCAGGAGAGAGGATGTTGGGGAGGAAAGGCGGCGGATGGGAAGGAAACGCTGCGTGTTTCTTTATATACTCGCTGGCTTTTTGCCCTTTTCAGGCATGGCGGCGGACGGAGCTATGACTCTGTGTTGCCGGGCTCCTGCCTTTCCAGGGAACCTTTCCGTCCGGAAAGCGCGGTATCGATGCCCAAGTCGTTGTGCAGGATAGACGCCCGGGTGACGCAGTCCGCCCCAAAACGGCGGCGCAGATCCTCCACCATCAGCTCCAGGCTTTCCCGTTTTTTCAGCTCTTCCGGAGCCTGGGGCTCAAAAAGGGAGAGCTGCCCCCAGCCGGCTTCTTCCGCCGGAGCGAGCTGGGCGCCGGTGAGGGAGAGCATGCGGATGGGCTTATCCAAATCCCAGGAGGAGGACAAAAGCGAGAGAGCCGCATCAAACAAGTCCTTTTGAAGATAGGTGGGATGAGGCAGGGGCCGCTGGCGGGAGATGGTGCGGAAATCCGGGTCCCGGATCTGCAGCTGGAGCGTGCGGCACTTGAGGCCATGGCGGATCAGGCGGGAGGAAACCTTGTCTGACAGGGCCGTGAGTGCGATGCGGATATCATAAAGCCCCTGAAGGTTGCGCCGGAAGGTGATGCTGTTTCCGATGGTCTTGATGGGGTCCCGCTCCCCCCAATGCTTGACCGGCGTATCGTCGATGCCGTGGGCATAGTCCCAGAGAGTTCCGCCGGTTTTTCCGAGAAGCTCCACAAGCTGCTCCCGGGGATAGCCCGCCAGCTGGCCAATGGTGGCGATGCCCAGCCGGGCAAAGACCCTGCGGGCGGCCCGGCCGGCAAACAACAGGGCGGAAACCGGAAGCGGATAGATCCGCTCCTTGAAATTCTCCCGGGTAAAGAGAGTGGTGGCATCCGGTTTTTTATAGTCGCTGCCCATTTTGGCAAGGACTTTGTTGAAGCTCACCCCCACGGAGATGGTGACGCCGGTTTCCTGCCGCACAGCTGCGCGCAGTTCATCGGCCAGCTCCTGCCCGGTTTTTTTGAAATAGGGGAGGCTGCCCGTCACATCCAGCCAGGATTCGTCGATGCTGAAAGGCTCTACCTGGTCAGTATAGCGGCAATAGATGGCGTTGATCTGCCGGGAGAGCCGGGCATAGAGCTCATGATGGGCAGGAAGAAGGATGAGCCCCGGGCATTTGCCCTGCGCCCGGCCGATGGTTTCCGCCGTCACCACGCCAAAGGCCTTGGCCGCCTCGTTTTTTGCCAGAATGATCCCGTGGCGGTTTTCCGGGTTGCCGCAGACGGCCACAGGCTTGTCCCGCAGATCCGGCCGGGAGAGAAGCTCGGCGGAGGCATAGAAGCTGTTGCAGTCGCAATGAAAGATTGTCCGGTCCATAGGCGCTCCCTATTCCTCGTCCCGGGCCATTTGCTGCATGGCGGCTTCCAGCTCGCGGGCGATGCGCAGCTTTTCTTCCCGGGGCGGGGAATCCGGCTGATAGCGGATTCCCTCGCCGATGGTGAAGGTGCGCCGCCGTTTATCCGCAAAGATGGGATAGAAAGTAGGGCATTTGCCGGTTTTGCGGTAATACATGCGCCCGATATGGGCAAATCCCGTGAAAAAGGAGCCGACATCCCCTTCGGCATAGCGATGGTCCTCGGTGGCCGAGGGGTTTTCCGGGAAGAGAAGGATGTTGTCCTGGGATTCCATGGCATCCACACTCAGCTGGAAGGTCCGGCCCAGTCCTTTGATATTATCCCGGGCCACGGGAATGGGATCAAAGGCAAGAAGCGCCCAGCGCACGACGCCGGCCACCAGCTTGGTAAGCCCCATGCGCAGGCATTTGGGCAGAAAAGTCATGTGGGAGAAGGTTCCCTCATACATATGCGGAACGATTTTGTCCTTTGCCAGCATGCGCTCATCTACCCAGGGGCGGAAATAATAGGGCAGATATAAAACGGCGACGATAGGCCCATAGATCTCACCGTGATTGCAGACGAAGATGGCGGGAAACTCCTCTTCGGCGACATGCTCCCGCCCCAGAACCTTGTGATAGAGGAAGGGACGCAGCACCACCATCAAAATGCGGACGCCGAACCGCTTGCGGTATTTGGAGACCAGAATGGATTTCAGGGTATTTTTCAGCGCGGGATTCTTTTTTTTGGCGCTGGCCAGCTCCTGCAGGCGCTGCTGGTTGCGGCGGTCCATGGTCTGGCGCAGGGCAAATACGATGCTCACCATCATAAAGACCAGGGGGAGGTCGGTGACCGTGCTGCGGATATAGCGGCTGGTTTCCGGGCCGAATTGGGGCAGGAAGAAGTTCCATGCCGTGAGAAAGGCCAACAGGATGATGGAGGAGATGAGCAGCGCCAGATTCTGAACGGTAATGGTGGAGCGGGTCAGGACAGCATCGGGGATTTCCTCGTCGATGAGAACCGAAATCAGCTTGAATTCCCGGCCCAGCGAGGTGAGAACGGCGTGCATGCAGGCCAGGCCCACACCCCAAAATAGGCTCCATGCGGCGCTCAGAAGGGCGTCCTCAGTCTGGAACAGCATGACCGAGGAAAAGATCCACATGGCCGCGCCGCCGATAAATACGCCGATGCGTGCCCCCTGGCTGGAACGGACAAGCAGGCGATGGGCAAAATAGGTGGCGATACAGACAAAGAGAATCCAGGCGAGAATGATGAAAAAGACGTTGAAGCCCAGATTGGCTGCAAAGCCGAACATATAGAAAATATAGAATAAAAGCCCAAGATAAAAGGCGATATAGCAATAGAGGGCCATGCCGGAATAGACGCGGAAGGAGGAAATGCCATGGAGAACCTCCATATCTTTCGCGGGGGAATAGATATGCGGCTTTTGGGACTGCTGATAGACAAGGGCCACGCCCGTCCCGGCCACCGTCAGCAGGATGATGGCGAGATCGGTGCCCGAAAAGAACAGGAGAGAGGGAAAGAGGAATATGGAGAAAAAGCCCAGATGGATGGCGGTCATTTTCTTCAGCCGCTGGGTCCAGGAACCCGTGATCTGGCAGCGGGCGACATCCGTCACCACCGAGCGCAGGGCCAGAAGAAAGACGAAAAACACCATGACCAGGCTCTGAGAACTGTGCATGATAAAGGGATAGAGAATAAGCAGGCACACGTTGAGCGCCAGCGCCAGGACAAACAAAATGCCCATGGAAGCCTTGGTGGAACGTTTCAGATAGGAGATGGAGTGGCGGGAGGCCATTTGAGAAAAGACCATCCAAAAGATCGCGGCGATATAGACCGCGGCGCCGAAGAGGGGATTGCCCAGGAGAACATAGCTCATATACATGGAGAGCAGCAGATAGACCACGTCCAGCAGACGATAACTGGCGCCATAGTTGAAGAGATTGAGCTGGATGCGGTGTTGGGTATTCTGCATGGGAAACCTCCTTCTGAAATGTTTTTCAATACTATCATACCATTTTTTTCGGTGTGTTTCCAGCACGGAAAGGCTGTGGAAGCGGAATTGTAATTTCCGGGGGATGCTGTTACAATGAAAAAAAGAGAGAACATCCCGGGGGAGAGCATCGATGGCGGGCGGAGTGAGCCGGCTGCCCGGCAAGCCGCCTCGCGAAGATATAACGGAAAAAACTGCCGGGCAGAGGGATTCCCTGAGATTGCACATTCCCGAAGGGTTTGCAGCGGCGGCCTGGCGGAAGAGATATGTGCCGGGCCGATGGCGGAGGGATACCAGGGATGCGCTGCGGCGGATCATGAAAGAAAAGTGCGGGCGCCGGCGGGCAGCGAGAGCGGATACTCTGGCGAAAGATGGGCCGGATGGCGCAGAAATGCGTTTTTTCGGCCGAAAAGCAGAAATTTCAGGAGGAAATGAGATGCCGGCAGGAGAGGGCTGGAACCCCTGGCACGGCTGTCACAAGCTGAGTCCAGGCTGTCAAAACTGTTATATGCATCGCCGGGATGCCTCGGTGGGGCGGGACGGCGACCAGGTATATAAAACCACGGCCTTTGACCTGCCCATCCGCCGCCGGCGGGACGGCAGCTATCGCCTCCGGGGGCCGGGAGAGGTTTTCACCTGCGGAACCTCGGATTTCTTTTTGGAAGAGGCGGATGCGTGGCGGGCCGAGGCATGGAGCTTTATCCGGCAGCGCCGTGATCTGCGCTTTCTCATCATTACCAAGCGGATCGAGCGGTTCCGGGTCCAGCTTCCGGAGGACTGGGGAGCGGGATACGAAAACGTGCGCATTGGATGCACTGTGGAAAACCAGGATCGGGCGGATGCCCGCCTGCCGATTTTTCTGGAAATGCCCATCCGCCGCCGGGTTATCATTTGCGAACCGCTTTTGGAACCGGTCAATCTTTTGCCCTATCTGGATGAAAGGGTGGAGGAAGTGGTGGCGGGCGGCGAATCCGGGTATACGGCGCGCACCTGCCGCTATGAATGGATTTTGGGGCTGCATCGCCAATGCCTGGAGCGCCGCGTTTCCTTCTGGTTCAAACAGACGGGAACGCATTTTGTGAAGGATGGGCGCTGCTATACCATCGCCAAACGGCTGCAGCATGCGCAGGCCCGCAAGGCAGGGCTGAATTTTCAGGCGGAAAAGGAGGAAACGGACACATGGGAACCGTGAGCAAAAGCAGAATTGTTGTCCGCTATGCGGAGACGGATCAGATGGGGATTGCCCATCACGCCAACTATCCGGTCTGGTTTGAAGTGGCCCGGACGGATCTTATCAAGACCATTGGGATAACGTATACTGAACTGGAGGAGATGGGGGCGATGCTGCCCCTTGTGGCGCTGGAATGCCGCTATATCCGTCCGGCAAAATATGAGGATGCGCTGGTGGTGGAGGCGTTTTTGACGCATATCTCCGCTGCGAAAATGGTCATTGGCTATCGCGTGCTGCGGGAAGGGGAGGAACATCCCCTCTGCACGGGAAGCACTACCCACGCCATAGTGAACAGGGAACTGCGCCCCATGAATTTCAAGAGATTTGCCCCGGAGATTTTTGAAAAAATGCTGGCGGGCGTTGTGACGCCGCAATGATATTTCAGGAGACAAAAAAATGGGTTTTTGGGTTTTTATGCTATGCATGGCCCTGTTGACTCCGCTGCTTCTGCTGGTGTTTGGATGGGTTTTTCAGAAGCATCCGCCCCGGAGGATCAACGGATTGTATGGATACCGGACGGCCCGTTCCATGAAAAGCCAGGAACTCTGGGATTTTGCCCAGCGGCTTTGCGGAAAGCTGTGGTGGCGGCTGGGTTGGGGGCTTCTCCTCCTCTCGGCCGCTGTCATGCTGTTGCTGCTGGGGCGGGAGACGGCGGCGGTGGGCATTGGCGGGGCCGTGCTGCTGGGAGTACAGATTCTGGCGATGCTGGGTTCGATCGTCCCGGTGGAAAGGGCGCTGAAACACAAGGACCAAGGCTGACTGCACCGCACCGCAAAAACACATCCGGAGGGATGTGTTTTTTTGTTTTGGAGGATCTCATATAAATCCCAGGCTGGGCGCTGCAGACGCGCAGAAGAACAATGCCGGCGGCCTAAAAGCAAGGGGAAACAGGGGAAGGCAGCCGGCGGGCCCGGAGAATGGAACAAAATAATAGGCACAGTCTTCAAAAACCTGCGCACAGAGGTTCCGGTGGAGAGAATGCAAGATCGGCTTCCGGTTATTTGGCTGGGAAAACATCTTCCGCGAGAGGGGCTGTGGGCTCTCGGAATCCGGGCTGAGCGACGGAAAGCGGAGGGGGTGGAAGGGCTGATCCCTGCCGGAAAATTTTGCTAATGTGTGATAAAGAAGCATTAGAAGTGTAAAAAATTTTGCCGTTCCTATCCGGCACTTGGCCATTGTGTCGGATAGGTCGGGCGGTTATTCGGGCAAGTCAATCTTGCCGACAAAGCTGTAATAAATCTCAATGTCCTGCCTGCGGGTGCCGTTCTCGTCGTAACTGCACTCATGCACCACGATTTTCTCTACCATTTCCCGCAACAGGGTGGGGGTCAGTTCTTCAAAGGCAAGGTGCTTGCGGACAATGCCCATGAATTTCTCGGCGTTGACGGTGGCGGCCTGCGACTTGTCCAGTTCAGCTTGCAGGGCTGCGGCTCTCTTTTTCAGTTCAGCTTGCTCGGCTTCATAATCAGCCGACAGTTCCATGAAACGCTCGTCGCTGATTTTGCCGTTTACATTGTCCTCATACAGCCGCTTGATAATCCGGCTCACTTCGGCAATGCGTTCCTGTGCCTGTTCAAGCTGCTTGGTGGCTGCGGCGGTCTTTCGCTTGCCGCCGATCTCGTTCTGCTGGACAAGCAGTTTCACAAACCGGCTCTCATGCTTGGCTGCGTATTCGGTCACTTGCCGAAGATTTGCCAGGACACCGGCGGTCAACAGGTCGGTGCGGATAAAGTGCGCCGTACAGTCGCGGGTGCGCTTCTTGTAGCTGCCGCAGATGTAACAGTCCTGCTTGCGGTCTTTGTTCTGATACCGCTGCTGATACAGCACATGGCCGCAGTCGGCGCAGAATAAAATCCCAGAGAACAGCCCCACTTCATCATAGCGGTTCGGGCGTTTGCGCTGCTTGCGTAACTCCTGCACACGCTCCCATGTTTCCATGTCGATCAGCGGCTCATGGTGGTTCTCAAAAATGGCCTGCTTCTCAATGGGGTTCTCTACGCTGTGCTTGACCTTGTAAGAGGGCTTTTCCGTCTTGAAGTTTACCAGACAGCCGGTGTACTCCCGATTTTCAAGGATATGCACGACGGTGTTTGTCGCCCACTTGCACTCATAGCCGGGGTGGTAACGGCGGGTGCTGCCTGTCCGCTGATATTCCAGCGTCCCCGGCGTGGGGATTTGCTGCTCCGTCAGCATACGGGCAATCTTGGTCGGGCCGTTCCCGGCAAGGCAAAGCTGGTAAATCTGCTGTACCACCGGGGCGGCTTCCTCGTCTATGATGAAGTTTTCGTCCTCGTCCATCACATAGCCGTAAACCGGCTTGCTGGTAACGGGCTTGCCGCTCATGCCTTTTGACCTTTTTACTGCCTTGATTTTCTTGCTCGTATCTCTCACCAGCCATTCGTTGAACAGATTTCGCAGCGGGGTAAAATCGTTGTCCATGCCGCCGTTTGCGCTGTCCACATTATCGTTGACAGCGATAAAACGCACACCCTTTTGAGGGAACAGCATTTCCGTGTAAAACCCCACTTGCAGGTAGTTTCGCCCCAGCCTTGACATATCCTTGACGATAACGGTTCCCACTTTTCCGGCTTCAATGTCTGCAAGCATAGACTGAAAGCCCGGTCTTTGGAAATTTGCCCCGGAATAACCGTCGTCGGTGTACCAGCGCAGATTGGTAAAGCCGTTCTGTTTTGCGTAGGCTTCGAGTATCCTTTTTTGGTTCGATATGGAATTGCTCTCTCCTTGCAGTTCATCGTCTTTGGATAATCTCGGATAAAGGGCGGTAATCAGGTTTTGGGTGGCTTGTCTTAACATAAAATCCTCCGTTTCCGACAGCCAGCCCCACTATTCCGTATTTTTATCATACCACATGGGGCGGCTGTCTGTATAGCGGCAAAAGTGTAAAATCTGCTTCTTTATAGTTTATAAAAAAGAGCGTTCTTTTCATAGGGATTATCATGAAAAACGGTAATTGAAAATCCCTTTACTTCATGCTATAATACGAAAAGCGTTACCAGCGACGATAATGCGGGATTTTGTCTGCAATTCATTGAAGGAGGTACAGGCATGAAGTTTGAAAAAATTGATTGTGGCAACGGAATTGCGGTTGCCGTATCAAGTGACAGCATGATTATTACTGATGTCGATTCTGCGCTTGATTTGCTTATGTCTGCCAAATACGAAGCAGGCACAAAGTATATTGTCGTGGATAAAAAGAACATCATTGAAGATTTCTTCATTTTGAGCAGCGGCTTGGCGGGAGAAATTCTTCAAAAGTTTATCAATTACGGTGGAAAAATCGCTATATACGGGGATTTTTCACATTACACCAGCAAGCCGCTGAAAGACTTTATCTTTGAAAGCAATAAAGGGAAAGATGTGTTCTTTGTTGCAACAAAGGAAGAAGCAATTCAAAAAATAAGTCAAAGCATTTAGTGGATAAAATCCCCATATCGGATAGTTGTGTATTAACCCAACGCGAAAGCGGCCATGTCAAAGCATGGCCGCTTTTTCCATGCCCCCGGCTCATGCCGGATAAGTCGGCTTCTGTGTAGCAGCGGCTTCGGCTTGCAGCACTTTTTCCATTTTGTCGATGGCAGTTTCGGTGCTGTCCTGCTTGAAATAGCCGGACACCACAAGGACAGAGTTGCCCATGCGGATTTTCGTCACGCAGTCGGGGCGGCGGGGATTGGTTTTTGTGGTCTGTTCGTAATCTGCCATAGGCTACTCCTTTCACTCATTCATCAGATTTTTCAGCCGTTCCAGCTTGGCTTGTGCGGTTTCCCTGCGGAAGTTGCCGCCCGTAAAACGGACAGGGGCGCACATTTCCAGCAGCCGGTCATAGATACGGGCATAGGCGGTGTCGGTTGGGTTCTGGATTTGCTGCAAGGTCAGGTTGGTGGTGACGATCAGCGGCCTGCGGCTGCGGTATCGGCTGTCTATCACGCTGTAAACCTGTTCCAGCCCGTAGGCGGTGTCACGCTCCATGCCAAAATCATCAAGGATAAGCAGCGGATAGCGGCAAAGCCGGGAAATGTATTCGTTCCTGCCCTCGAAGCTGGCGGCAAGGTCATTGAGGATAGCGGCAAAGTTCGTCATGCGGACAGGGATTTTCTGCTCCATCAGGGCGTTTGCGATACAGCCCGCAAGGTAGCTTTTGCCGGTTCCCACACCGCCCCAAAAGAGATAACCGATGTTCTCGGCCTGCATGGTGTCCCAATGCTCCGCATAGAACCGGGCAACGGCGGTCTGGGGGTTCCTGCCGTTGTCGTTTTCAAAAGTCCAGTCCCGCATGGCGGTATCGGAAAATCCCCGGCGTTTCAAGTCCTCTACGGTGTCAAGGTGTCTGCGCTGCTGTTCGGCGGCTTCACGCTCAATCCGCTGCGCCCTCTGGCAGTCGCACTCTGCCGGGTGGCGGTCAAGCCCGAAAAGCGTCTTGCCCTCTGGGAAATAGGCTTCTTTGGGCTTGCGGCATTTTCCGCAGTACAGCAAACCGTCCTCGCCTGTGTAGTCGCCGCTGTCCGGCTCGGTATCCGGCAGCAGATTGATATTCTCGATTTTGTTCATAAACTTTCTCCCTCCTTGCAGGTGTAGTCCGGGACACCCTGTTTCGGGGCGTCCTTTTTGTCATTCTCTGCCCATATCCGCAGGGCGGCGGCATAGTTCTGGTAGGTTCTCCCGTTGGCGGCAAGGTAGCGGCTCATTTCCTCAATGAGCCGTTCCAGTCTGTCCGGGAACTCGGCTTTCAGTTCTGCATACTCGGCTTCGGTCAGAAAAACATTCTCATATCTGCCAAACGGTTTGTGCGGCTCTCCACTCACTCCCATTGTTTGGTTTTCTATCAGGTTGTTTATAGTAAGGTTGTTAGGGGTCGGTTTTCCGACCGTCATAAGGTCGCTTTTCCGACCATCAGTAGGTCGGTTTTCCGCACTTATGAGGGTCGCTTTTCCGACTGTCATAGGGTCGGAAATCCGAACTAATGGCGGCAGCTTCACATACAGGCGGTTGGCTGCGGAAAATCCCGCCCGTTTCCGTTCCAGAAGTCCGGCTGCGTCCAGTTCGTTCAAGGCGGCTTTGATGGCGGTCTGCCCCTTATCCAGCATTTCGGCAATCTCCGCTATGGGATAGACAATGAATGTCCTGCCCTGATCGTCCTGCCAGCCGTTCCGCTGTGACAGGGTGGTGCGGTCTAACAGCAGCGCATAGAGCAGCTTGGCGGTCTGGGAAATGTCCATTTTCAGCAGGAACCGGGGATATGGCAGGTAGGGCGGCAAGCCTGTGTCCAGCCCTACATAAATGGTTTCCTGCGTGTTGTCCGGCTTCATGGCTTCGCCCGCTTGGAGCGAAACGGCGGGCACTCGATGATCATAGCCCGGAAACTCTGCTTGCAGGTGCGGCGGCACTTGCGGCAAAGAGGATTGTAGGTGATACGGTTGCGCTCATTGAGGAAGAACGCCCATTCTTCCTTGCGCTTCTTGCTCATTCTCGGCATGGCGGCTCCTTTCTGCCGTTTCTATCGATGTAACCGGATAGGCGGCGTTTGGTGTATGATTTCGGTGTCATTTTCGGGGATTTTCCTCTCTGTATGCCCCTTGAAAAAGGCAGGTGGTATTGCGGATAGGGTCAGATATAGGGAACGCTTTTGTGCGGTTTCGGTATCATTTCGGGGTGGAGTTCAGTGGTCAATTTCCCATAGCAAAGGGGTGTCCAAAATGGAACCCCCTTTCCGGGTAGGGGTGGAACAAAACGGAACACCCTTACCGCTCCCAATCCCGACGCACCTCTTTTGTCCGTTCCTGCCGGAGCATGGCGGCAAGGTTGGATTTGACCTTTTGCAGCTCGGCGGCTCTGGCTTTCTGCTCCCGGTACTCGGTGTAAATCCCGTTTTTCTCGGAAATCAGGGCTTCATTTTCCGCTTGCAGCTTGGAAACGGCGGGCAGCTTCTTTAAGCCCTGTTGCCGAAAATACCGCACCGCCGCTTCATACAGCGTCAGGTCTGCATGAAACGCTTCCCGGTATCGTTCCGGCTTCTTGGCAGTTTTCAGCCCGTCATGGGCGGGCTTGGTTCTGCGGTAAACGCTGATCTGGTGCATGAGTTCCTTGTTGGCGGTGATTCTGGATTCCAGTTCTTTCAGCTTTTCTCCGGCGGCGTGCTGCCCGGAAATGGCGGCTTCCAAAGCTGTGTCCACTTCTTCGGGGCTGGCAAAACCATGCTCGGAAAGGAAATTCATGGTCTTTGCCATCTGTTTGAGGTTAAAGGTTTTTGCCCAACGCTCATAACCGATACCTTTTCCCTCGGCTCGCTTGGCGGCTATATCTACAAGCCGCTGCGGGCTGTCAGGGTTCGGGGTGATTTGGGCGGGTTTTGTCCGCTGTATGCCCTTAGTAAGCTGCGGCTGGTGTTCCTGTCTGTCCTGCATCTTTGCGGCTGCTCTATGGGCGTTCTGCTGGAAAACAGCAAGGACAGCGGCCTTGTCGAAGTCCGTCCCCAGCTTCCGGGCGGTGATGGGCTTTGTTCTGTCCGGCGTGAGATAGGACAGCCGCCCCCGGCTCTCCTTAACGGTCACGCCCTCCCGCAACAGGAGAGCGGAAAACTCGTCAAAGCTGGCGGCGGTGGCAAGGGCTTGGCGTATGGTCTGCCGCAAACGGCCTTTGTCGGTTTCAAACTTGGTCTGTCGGGGTGCGATACCCTCGGCAAGCAGCACAGCGTTTTCCTTGTCCAGCTTGGCTTGCCCCTTGCGCTTCGCCCAGTATTCACGCTCGGTCACTTTGTTTCGGCTGCCGTTCAAGAGGTCGATCTGGTAAAGCCCCTCCCGGTGGCACATCTCCATGACTTCGCTGCGGAAATACCGCATGGCGGCTGCGGTACAGCGGTGCTTGTTCCCGGCTCTGGTGTCGCTTGCCCTGTCCATGTAGGGCTTGCGCTCCACCTCGGCAATCCGCAGACTGTTGATGACAATATGCACATGGATATTGCCGCTATGGTTGTGCCCGTCCGGGTGGGTACAGACAAGGGCTTGGTGTCCGGGAAAATGCTCTTTGCAGTAGGCCAGCCCCAACGCCTGCGCCCGGTCTACGGTCAGGCCATTGTCGGCTGCGTCCCGTGGGTCAAAGCTGATGATATAGTGGTGGCTCTTGATGTCCTCCCGTTTGCTGTTCTTGCCGTACCGCAGATTTGCCCGGATACATGACAGGGCAAAATCTTCCTCCCCGCAGTTCAGCGTGTCCAGCCGGTAGTCCTGCCGGGGAATGAGCCGCCCGGCTTCATCAAGGGTGGGTTTCATGGTAAACTCGTCATGCTCAAAGGTGAGATAGGCTTCGGCGGCTCCGTAGTCGGCATTTTTAGAGCTGATATGCTTGATCGTTGCCATAGGCTTCACCTATCACTTTCAGCACCTCGAATTTGAGGGCGGCAAGGTCGGAAACAGCGGCTCTCACCTCACTGGACAGGGCGTTGTAGGGTGCGCCGTATTCGTTGAGATACCGGGCGATCTGGTTCAGGTTGCTGCCGATTTTCCCGTACTGCGCCACAAGGGAAGATATGGCGGTGAGCATTTCTTCGCTGTGGGCAGTCACCCGGATAACAGGAGAAATCCGGCTGTAAAAAACGGCTTGCCGGATATACTCGGACTGGCTCATGGAGAGGGCGGCGCATTTGTCCTCAAAGGCTCTGCGCTCGTCCTCGGTCAGACGGGTCTTGACAACACATTTCCGCTTGGGGGTGTTGTAGGTTTTGTGTGGCATGGTGGCTCAACTCCTTTCAAACTGCAACGGACAATTTTTATCTAAAACACAAGTATTGGGGCAAGTTTTTTCAGCGGCGCAAGCCGCAAAAGGCGGGTTTGGGGTGGCAACCCCAACAAGTATCTGACCGGGGGACAAATGAGCGAAAAGCGAAATTTGGTACACTGGTCGATACTTGCTCTCCGTGACTGCAAACTTTCTCTCACTTCCGTCCGCCACTTTTTTGGAAAACTGCAACCACAAAAGTTTGTTTCTCTTTTTCTGCTACTACTAATCCTGTAAAGGGCATTCCTGCCCGCTTTCGCTAAAATGACACCGGACGCAGTGGTTTCTACCCGGTGTTGGAGAAATCCTTTCTCTTTGCCCTCTACTACGGGTAAATGCTCCAAATGCCAAACACCAGGGCAGAAAAATTCCCTCCTCGCTTACTACTACAACCGGCAGGGGGCAAAATGGCCGGGAGCGGAGCCGGACAACAAAAAAAGCAGTAAATCTTTTTCAAGACTTACTGCTTTCGCTGGCCGCGTCGGTGGCGGCTGGTATTCAGTTTTTATGACTTGTCCGGTGGTTCGTCAAGCCGGAACTTGAATTGACAGTCAATTAACCGCTGCTTTACATAGTCCTCCACCTCGGCGTTGACCTGCCCGTTCACTTTTGAGAAATAGCGGATATATCCGGCGTAGTGGAGCAGGACAGCGTTCACGGCTTCTGGGTCGCCCTCACGGGCTTTGAGGATTGTTTCATAGGGGAGAAGTCTACTCATACCGGCTCACCCCCATTTCTTCGCGTAGCCGCTGCAAGGCAAGCTGGATATGCCGCCCCGCTGTGCTGCGTGACCGGCCAATACACGCGCCGATCACGCGCTGCGGCTGGCGCAGAAAGTAATAGCGCAGGATTTCTTCCCGCGTCTGCTCCGGCAAAACAGAGATCGCGTCGGCAAGGGCGGCGTTGCAGAGCAGGACGGTCTGACCGCAGACGGTAAATGGGTATTCCTCGTCCGGCTCCGACGCGGCAAACTGGACAAACTTCTCGTTCATCAGATAGTCAAGGGAAACTTGCCGTTCCCATTGCCGTTTAAGCTTCAAAATCTTGTCCAAGGCGGCACAGCGGATAACAGTCTTGCAAAAGGCGTTGTACCTGCGCTGGATATATTCTTGATAGGCTATCTGGTCGGTCATGGAAATTCCCCTTTCTGAATAATAGTGCGGGGCGGTGGCACTTCTTGCTGTCGCCCCTTGATTGCCTACCAGCAAAGGCGGGCGGGGCTGTCAACGGCTGCGCATATGCGCCGTTCATCTTGACCGTTGACTGGCTCGGCTGGGTTTGCTATTTACCCGACAAACTTGAATTTATTTTAAGCTATCACGTTTTACCTTCTTAAGCCTTACTATCATTACCATAGGAATTTCTTTGTTGGTTTTAAAACATTCTTCATAAAATCCATCAATGACAAATCCAGCTCTAAAACAAAGGTTAAAAATATCTTGTATGGAACGATGATAATAAATCTGCTCTTTCGGTTGCCCTTCAATCGCTATATCATAGTAACTGTGCGGTGTCATATATTTTTCAGTCAACGTGACAAAACAAGGGTGTTGCGTTGCAAAGACAAAAATTCCGCTTTCCTGCAACAGTTCATAAACAGCCATAAGAAGTGGTTCAATATCCGTAATATCCATAATTGCCATATTAGAAACTGCTTTCGTAAAGGCTCGATTTCTTTTTAATTCTAATATACTTTTTCTATCGGTCGCATCCGCCACACAAAATTCAATTTGTTTTGCATATTGTGATTGCCGTCTTTTAGCCAATTCTATCATTTTTTTGCTGTAATCAAAAGCGACAACCGAAGCGCCTCTTTGTGCAAGATACGAAGAATAATTTCCATTGCCACACGCAATATCCAAAATGTAATCCGCAGGATTAGGAGATAGAAGTTCCGTTACTTTGGGACGCACTACCTCTCTGTGAAATTCATTAGATTCGTCACCCATTGCATTATCCCAAAATTGTGCGTTCTCCTCCCAGATTTTTTTACTTTCCTCTGTTCCCATGTTCTCTCCCACTCCCCAAATTTGCTTTTTTGCTTCCATTAAATCTTCCTTACTATATTCCATTGTTACCCTCCATAACTTCTGATTGTTGCCGTCTTGACGATTATGTATCTTTACATTACCTTCTGAAACATATGGCGCACCTTGTCCAGGCGGCTGTTTGGACGGCGGGGCTGGATGACCGGCTGACCGACAGCGGCCTGATATCCTTTCAGCTCTGTAAGGCATACGCTCCGCCCGTTGGTGTAAAAGGCCAGATCAGTACGGTATGCCTGTATACAGCGGGCGGGAATCTCGCCAGTAAAGACAACTTCATCCTTTTTTACCTGGGCCGTTTCGATGGTGGCACAGTATTTCGGTGCATCATGATAAGCCCTGGAAAGGTATTCCTGGGGCGCATAGAGGATGAAGGAGAGATAAGGTTCCAGCAGCTGCGTCCCCGATTCCTTCAATGCCTGTTCCAATACAATCGGGGCCAATGAGCGGAAGTCCGCCGGCGTGCTGACCGGACTGTAATAAAGCCCGTATTCAAAGCAAATCTTACAGTCCGTTACGTTCCAGCCGAACAAGCCCTGCTCCAGCCCGTAACGGATACCATCCCTGACAGCGTTTTGAAAACTCTGGTTCAAGTATCCCAGCGAAACCCGGCTCTCGTATTGTACACCGGAGCCAAGCGAGAGTGGTGTAACAGACAGTCCTATGGATGCCCAAAACGGGTTGGGCGGCACCTCGATATGGATGGTGTGGCTGGCTGCTTTGAGCGGCCGCTCCATATAAATGACGGAGGGTTCCTTTACCACTGTTTCAAGCTTGTATTTTTCCGACAGCAAAGCGGAAACAACCTCCAACTGCACCCGGCCCAAAAAAGAAAGAATGATCTCATGGGTGATGGAATCCACTTCGCAACGCAAAAGCGGGTCAGTATCCGCAAGTTGCGTAAGAGCGTCCAGCAGCCGTTCTCTTTGCGCTGCCGTTTTCGGCGCAATCGTCGTCCGCAGCATGGGGAGGGGGTCCTCGCGCCACCTTTTACGAGGGAGCCGGGTTTGGTCCCCTAATACATCGTTTAACCTCACGCTGTCGCTGGGAAGGATAACAATTTCACCCTGATAAGCGGTGTCTGTCCGAACAATTTCCCCTTTGGATGGAATACGCATCTCTGTGATTTTCAGCTTTTCTCTCCCGGCCAGGGCCACCGTATCCCGCAGGCGCAGCGTTCCGCTGTATAACCGTAGATAGACACGCCGCTGGCCGCAATCGGTGTACTCAACCTTGAAAACGCTGCCGCATAGGGCGGCGCCCCCCTGTTCCCCAATCGGTTGGAACAGCCCTGTCACCGCATCCATCAACGGTTGAATGCCAAGGCCATTTTTGGCGCTGCCATGATAGACTGGGAACAGGGAGGCGTCTTGAACCCGCTGCTGTTCCTCCCGCGCAAGTTTTTCCCGGCTGATTGGTTCTCCTGCGATATACTTTTCCAATAATTCATCGTTATTTTCGATGACCGCATCCCATGCTTCTATGTCGGTATTTTCCTCCAGGACTATTTCCGGGGACAGCGACACCGTCTGCTTGATGATAATATCGGCGGAGAGCTTATCCCGAACAGACTGAACCACGCTCTGCAAATCAACGCCAGCCTGGTCGATCTTGTTGATAAAGATAACGGTGGGAATGTTCATTTTCCGCAGGGCATGGAACAGAATACGGGTCTGGGCCTGCACGCCATCTTTAGCGGAGATCACCAAGATGGCCCCATCTAAAACAGCCAAAGAGCGGTACACCTCCGCCAAAAAATCCATGTGGCCGGGCGTATCCACAATGTTAACTTTACATCTGTGCCACTGGAAGGAAGTGACTGCCGCTTGAATGGTAATCCCACGCTGCCGCTCCAAAAACATGGTGTCCGTCCTCGTTGTCCCTTTTTCGACGCTCCCCGGTTCTGAAATGGCTCCGCTGGCATATAGCAGGCTCTCCGTCAAGGTCGTCTTTCCAGCGTCTACATGGGCAAGAATTCCAATATTGATTATTTTCATGTGATTGTCCTCCCTTTACAGCCCCAAAGGGCATAAAAATCCCCAGCAGTAAAATACTTTTACCACTGGGGATTATAAGTTGCGGACATACACATATACAGCATACACCTGTTTGTGATTGCTGTTTTTGGGGATATGTCAAAATTGATAAGGCAAAAGTATTCTTAAATTGGGTACAAAAAACTAAGCCCCTACAAAAGGAGCTATCATAATCCTTTGTTCCCACTATTTGATTATAGTTTTATTTAAGAATACCTTGCCGCATATTTTTTACTCCTTTTCTGGATTAAATCATTGTATCACATCAGTTTTAGGAAAGCAAGTACCTAAAAGAAATTTTTCTTCCCCTTATATGTAACAATCATACCGGCTTCCTAGCGTTCAGAATGTTTTCTGCTGTCTGCTGTGGTGTTTGGTTGGAATTGTCCAACCAAAAGCCGATCCGTGGTGTTGTCTGCATTTTACTAAATACAAATTCAATGTATACAGAAAGATATAAGGAGTGGGAGGGATTCCGCCGTAGTTGGCATTGTAGGAAAATCCAAAAGTTTAGATTTTCCCACAATGCTTATCTTTTGGTCTTTGGTTCGGAATAGTGTAGTGCTGGCGGTCTATCTCTTGTTTTCGGTTGCTTGCTTCCTTACCGTACATGAGCATTTATTCACGGCAGATAACAGAAACTTTCCGGCACAGCCGATCCGTGCGCCCCGGTTATTCCGGCTCCTCTGGCGGCTTCTCCGCCAGATCGGCGAGGGTAATGGAATAGAAAAAGTCATGCACAAGGGTGTCAAAACGCGTCCACATGGGCAGGGTTTTGCATGTTTCCTTTCGGGGGCAGGGCTCGGCTGCGGCTTCCAGACAGGCCACCGGCGCCAGCGTGCCCTCCGTCAGCTCCAAAATTTCTCCAACGGTATATTCCTCCGCCCGGCGCGTCAGGCGGTATCCGCCGCCTTTCCCACGCAACCCCTTGAGCAGCTTTTTCTGAACCAGAATTTTCAGAATGCTTTCCAGATATTTTTTGGATATCCCCTGGCGGGCGGCGATTGCATCCAGAGGGATGAAGGCTTCGGGAGCCTGTTCCGCCAGATCGATCATCACCCGCAGGGCGTATCTTCCCTTCGTTGAAATCATATGTATATCTCCTATTCTATAAACCTATTATACCGCGGGGTAATAGGTTTTTTCAAGATGCGGAAAAATTTTTCCACAAAAAACCTATAAACCTATTGACAAGATAGGTTTATGGGCATATGATATTCCCATAAGGTTAAAAGACCAGAATGTGAGGAGGCGAAGAAAATGACCGCGAGAAACATTGCCCTTTGGAATTCCATGATGTGTTGCTGCCGAATGCGTTTCTCCCGGGCATATTCCATGGCCAGGCGCTTTTGCCTGTTTTCGGCCGCGCCTGTAATATGCGCCTGAACAATGCGCATGCGCCGTCTGCCCGGGAGCTTTGGAGAAGCCCCGGTTTTTTTATTGGAAAAATGGAAAGAATATGAGAAAAGAGAGGAAAGAGAAATGAGCAATTATAAATTTGAAACCCTGCAGCTGCACGTTGGACAGGAAGAGGCAGATCCGGCAACCGACGCCCGGGCGGTCCCCATCTATCAGACGACCTCCTATGTATTTAAAAATTCCGCTCATGCAGCGGCCCGTTTTGGATTGGCCGATGCGGGGAATATTTATGGCCGCCTAACGAACTCGACGCAGGACGTCCTGGAAAAGAGGCTGGCGGCGCTGGAAGGCGGCTCGGCGGCGCTGGCGCTGGCCTCCGGGGCGGCTGCCATCACTTATACCATCGAGGCGCTGGCGGCAGACGGCGGCCACATCGTCTCTCAAAAGACGATTTACGGCGGGAGCTATAACCTGCTGGCCCATACGCTTCCCCACTATGGCATTACGGCTACCTTCGTGGACGCCCATAATCTGGCGGAGGTAGAGGGCGCGATTCAAGAGAACACCCGGGCCATCTATTTGGAAACCCTGGGCAATCCCAACAGCGATATCCCGGATATCGACGCAATCGCTGCCATTGCTCACCGCCACGGCCTGCCTCTCGTTATCGACAACACCTTTGGAACGCCCTATCTCATCCGGCCAATTGAACATGGCGCAGATATCGTGGTGCATTCGGCGACCAAATTCATCGGCGGCCATGGAACGACGCTGGGCGGGATTATCGTGGATTCCGGAAGGTTCGACTGGAAAGCCAGCGGGAGATATCCGGCCATTGCCGAGCCCAATCCCAGCTATCACGGCGTTTCCTTTGCTGATGCGGCAGGCCCGGCGGCCTTTGTCACCTATATCCGCGCCATTCTGCTCCGGGATACCGGCGCGGCAATCTCCCCCTTTCATGCGTTCCTGCTGCTGCAGGGCGTGGAGACGCTGTCTCTCCGGCTGGACCGCCATGCGGAGAACACAAAAAAGGTAGTGGAATACCTGCGCGAGCATCCGCTGGTGGAAAAGGTGAACCATCCATCTCTGCCGGAGCACCCCGACCACGCGCTCTATCAGAAATATTTTCCCAACGGCGGCGCATCCATCTTCACCTTTGAAATCAAGGGCGGTCAGACAGAGGCCCATGCGTTTATCGATCATCTGAAAATCTTCTCTCTGCTGGCCAATGTGGCGGATGTGAAGAGCCTGGTCATCCATCCGGCCACGACGACGCATTCCCAGCTGACCGGAGAGGAGCTGGCGGCGCAGGGGATCCGGCCCAACACCATCCGCCTCTCCATCGGAACCGAGCATATCGACGACATCCTGGCGGATCTGGATCTGGGATTTGCCGCCGTCCAAAATCTTTTGAAATAACAGGAGGAAATCATTATGGCACGCATTTACACTTCGGCTGACCAGTTAATAGGAAACACGCCCCTTTTGGAGCTTACGCATATCGAAAGGGAACGGGGTTTAAAGGCCCGGATTCTGGCGAAGCTGGAATATTTCAATCCCGCAGGATCCGTCAAGGACCGCATCGCCAGGGCGATGATCGATGCGGCGGAGGCATCGGGCCGGCTGCGCCCGGGCAGCGTTATCATCGAGCCGACTTCGGGCAACACCGGCATTGGCCTGGCGGCGGTGGCGGCCGCAAAGGGATACCGTATTCTCATCGTCATGCCGGAAACCATGTCGGTGGAACGGCGCCAGCTGATGAAGGCCTATGGGGCCGAACTGGTGCTGACAGACGGCGCAAAAGGGATGAAGGGGGCCATTGAAAAGGCCGGGGAACTGGCGAAGGGGATTCCGGGCAGTTTTGTTCCGGGGCAGTTTGTCAATCCGGCCAATCCCAAGGCGCATTTTGAACACACCGGCCCGGAGATCTATGCGGATACCGACGGCAAGGTGGATATCTTTGTGGCGGGCGTAGGCACCGGGGGCACCATTACGGGCGTTGGAGAATACCTGAAATCCAAAAATCCCGCGGTGAAAATCGTCGCGGTGGAGCCGGCGGATTCCCCCGTGCTTTCCGGGGGTGCGGCGGGCCCGCATAAGATTCAGGGCATTGGCGCGGGGTTTGTGCCCGACGTGCTGGATACAAAAGTCTATGACGAGATCCTCACTGTGACCAACCAGGACGCCTTTGCCGCCGGAAAGGAAATCGGGCGCAGAGAGGGCGTGCTGGTGGGGATTTCTTCGGGCGCAGCCGTGCATGCCGCCATCCAGTTGGCGAACCGGGAAGAAAATGCGGGAAAGACCATTGTCGTCCTGCTGCCGGATACCGGCGACCGTTATCTGTCCACGTCGCTCTTTGCAGATTAAAACCGCATTCTTTCTCTCTGAAAAGCAGAAACGTCTGCCCTTTCCCCTTTCTTCGCTGCGCGGCAAAAAATGCTGGACGCGGCGGGGAAAGGGGTCTATAATAAGGGCGGAAAGAGTGGGGCCGGAATAGATAGGAGCAAACATGGAATTAAAAGAAATCGCAGAAAAGATGCAGGAGGTTGCCCGGGGCGCCGGGCGGCTGATTACCGAGGCGAAACACCCGGAGGTCTTTGTAAAGGAGGGACACGCCAACTTTGTCACCAGCATGGACCTGGCTTCCCAAAAGTATATTATTGAAGGGCTTGCCGGCCTGCTTCCCGGGGCGAATTTCTTTGCCGAGGAGAGCGAGCAGAATCGCTTGAAGCCCGGATACAACTGGATTATCGATCCTATCGACGGCACCACAAACTATATGCTGGGATATAAGCATTCCTGCATTTCCATCGGTCTGGTACAGGATGGCCGGGGCGTTGCAGGCGTGGTCTATAATCCCTATCTGGAGGAAATGTATGTGGGGATCGAGAATCAGGGCGCTTTTCTGAACGGACAGCCCATTCATGCCGCCAATCGCGGGATGGAGGACGCCGTCATCCTCTTTGGCACGGCTACCTATTACCAGGAGCTGGCAGATCTGACCTTTGCCGCGGCCAAGGCTGTGTTTGACCGCTGCGCGGATGTGCGCCGGTCGGGATCGGCGGCCCTGGATATCTGCTATACGGCCTGCGGCAAATGCGACGCCTATTTTGAGATCCGCATTCAGCCCTGGGATTATGCGGCGGCATCGGTGGTCGCCCGGGAAGCGGGCTGTGCTGTCACCGGCCTGCAGGGCAGTGACATCCGCTATGACAACCCGGTGGGTGTGCTCACCGGCAATCCCGCTATATGCAGGGAGATTTATAGAATTGTAGATGAGCAGGCAGCGCGCCTGAAAGGAGAGAGAAAATGATCCGGCATATCGTGATGTGGAAATTCAAAGAGGGAGAAGAAGAGAACATGATGCGTTTTCGGGAGCGCCTGCTGGCGCTGGGAAAGGAGCTTCCGGAGGTGCGTTCCATGGAAGTGGGGATCAACATCCGCCCCTCGGAGCGCAGCTACGACGCAGTGTTGGTGAGCGAATTTGCCTCCATGGAGGATCTGGCCAGCTATCAGCAAAACCCCCGGCATCTGGAGATTTCCGCCTTCTGCAAATCCATCCGCACGGCCAGCGCGGCGGTGGATTATGAGGTTTAGACAGATAGGAAAAGGCTGCGCCGGAGGCGATAAAAAATTTATGGGAATTACAGCGGCAGAGTATTAGGATACTGCCGCATTTTTTTGTAAAAAAATGGGAAAATCTATTCATAATGTGGTATAATAAACCAAAATTGATGGGATTTCTCATGATTTTGTCGTTGGACGTGCAGACGGAGGGATGAGATGCGGCCGTTTTGCGCCTGTACGCAAAAAAGTGAAGCGTTTTGTTTGAAAAAGGAGGAAAAATGGCCTATTATATCGGTTTGTTTTCGCCGGATACATATGATGCATTCGGAAAATCTGCGCGGAATATTTCGGGATTTCGGAACCGGCAAAAGGGAACGGCTGCTTCTGTTAAAATAGGAGATAAGCTTATCTGCTATATGACGAAGCTTTCCCGTTGGGTGGGGATACTTGAAGTGACGAGCGAATTTTTTGTGGATAATACACCCATATTTGTTCCTGCAAAAGATCCGTTTGAGGTGCGCTTTCAGGTAAAGCCGCTCTGTTGGCTGGAACCGGAAAATGCTATCCCGATTGGCGAAAGTAAAATCTGGGAACATTTGTCTTTTACAAAAAATCTGGCGCCGGGAAGCTCCGGATGGACGGGGATGGTGCGGGCGAGCCTGCGGGAGCTGAAAGATGCAGATGGCCGGTACTTGGAAAAGGTCCTTATGGAGCAGAAAGAAATCCTGAAGCGATATGCGCTTACAGAACAGGATGAGAAAAAATTGAGGCTCTCCGTTGTAAAAACCCAGGACAGCCAGGTCGCCGTTACGATTCCGGAGAACGAGTCTTCGGTGGGGACGGGAAGGCAACAAAAGGCGGAACAGAGAGAGTCCATCAGAATACAGGCGCTGCTGGCAATGATCGGTGAGCGCATGCGGTTTGATATCTGGCTGCCCAAAGCGGACCGGCAGAGAGTTTTGGAGATATGGAAGCCAGCGGAGCAAAGCCTTTTGGAGCAGCTTCCGATGAATTATAATGAAGCTACACTGAGCACGATTGAAAATATTGACGTGCTCTGGATCCATAGGCGGTCGATCAAGCGCGCTTTTGAAGTGGAACACACGACCTCAATTTATTCGGGGATCTTGAGAATGGCAGATCTCATGGCGTTGCAGCCGGATCTCAATATCAAGGCGCATATTGTGGCACCGGCGGAACGAAAAGCAAAAGTGTTAATGGAGATTTCCAGGCCAGTTTTTGCCTTTCTGGAAAATGGGCCTTTGGCGGAGTCCTGTACCTATCTTTCCTATGACGCGGTGAAAGAATTATCTGAGGAAAACCGGCTGCAGTATATGAGCGACAGGGTAATTGAAGAATACGAAGAATATGCGGGAGAAGCAGACATCTGATCCGGAGCTGTTCTGAAGCCCTTTCAAGAGAAAAACGAGTAAAAAAAGGCCGCCCGGTTACCTAGGCGGCCTTTTTAGGATATGTTACAGCTGCATGCAGATAGCGGCTGTGATAAAATCTAAGGAGTCTGTCTCCAGCTTGCCCAAATGCCATCCGGATTACGCGGGTCGTAAATATCCGGAGCAGGCAGAGAAACTGATTTTGTATAGAAAGAAGCAATTCATTTGCAGTAATAAATTATAAACTTTGCAAGAGTCCGTGCGTCTCAAAAGCCCAAAGACTGTGAATAGACGATGGGAATGGAATCCGGGCAACGGAAGGGCCGATGTTTTTTTGGAACAAAAAAGCAAAACAGACTTTGCTCCGATGGGGCAACCGATCAAAAATAAACTTTTGTTTTATAAATCACATGTGCCCGCAAGACGTGCATCCATAAAAAAGTGGTAGGCAAGCAAAGATTTTTTGAAGAAAACGCAGCCGGATTTTTTGCGAAAAAGGGGCGACAATAGGACAAACAGCCCCCCAAACATACCGGGGACATTGGTACTGCGTTATTTTTGGCTATAATGTGAATTGATCTGCCAAATTTAAACTTCTTGCTTGCAACAAATTATGCCAAAGGCACATACCCACAAGAAGGTGGCAGCAACAACAAACTGCCGCGGTGGCGGGTACAACCGAACAGGTAAATTGAGCGAGTTTTCTCGCGGAATAAGGACAGCAACAGAGCGTATGCAAAAGCCCCGTTTTTAGCGGGGCTTTCAAGGACAGCGCAGTTTGCTGTGGCGTGGTGCCGAAGACCGGGATCGAACCGGTACGAAGTTTAACCCTCGCAGGATTTTAAGTCCTGTGCGTCTGCCAGTTCCGCCACTTCGGCTTGGATTTTAGCTCTGTTTCTATGTAGTTACCACGAATTATTATAACGACAGGAAGTGAAAAAGTCAAGGATCTCCCCGCATTTCCGCTGCTTTACTGGATATAAAAAAGCCCGCCCCAAAGGGCGGGCTGGAAAGGCTCAGCAGCAGCCCGAAACCCGGCGGATGCAGTCTGCCGAAATCTGCGGGGGCAGGCTCATGGTCATGGCACCGCTGTATTCCACGAGGATGCGTTCTCCCGCCCGAAAACGGCAGGCGTTGGCCGCAAAGACGACGACATCCTGGCCGGTGGAGCAGTCCTGAACCAATAAGCTGCAGTTGTTGTAGATCTCTATTACCATTGCATACATTGTCATAAAAGCATGCCCTCCATTCTTCTGATACAATACAGACTATGATATATAGAAGAAAAAGGTGCAGCGGGGAGGGGATCTCCAGAAATATTTTCTCCATGGTTACAATTCCTGTTTATTGGAAAGAATAGTTGGGAGACGGACAGGAATCCTCATCAGGGAAAGGTGAGAGATCGTAAAAAAATTGTTAACTCGAGAGAAACGCGAAAATATCCTTGAAAAACACGGAAAAATGTATTATCATGATATGTGTACGGCCTTGGGAATACTTTTCCATGCGGTTGGCGGGAAAATGTTGGCAGAAAATGTGCCGGAAAAGGACAAGCACAGGCCGGAATCGCTAAAGAAGGTATAGGAGATACATATGGGTTGGTTTGATTATAACGATGTGGGAATAGATTTGGGCACAGCCAGTGTCCTGGTATATGTAAAGGGCAAGGGGATCGTCATGCGCGAACCTTCGGTTGTGGCCGTGGAGCGGCAGAGCGGGAAAATGATGGCTATTGGCGAAGAGGCGCGGATCATGCTGGGCCGGACGCCGGGCAACATTGTGGCAGTGCGCCCCCTGCGGGATGGCGTTATCTCGAATTTCCACGACACCGAGCGGATGCTGCGCTATTTCCTGCGCAAGGTCATCGGGCGCAAGTTGTTTTTCAAGCCCCGGGTCGTTGTCTGCGTGCCCAGCGGCGTAACCGAAGTGGAAAAACGTTCGGTTATTGAGGCAACAGAGGAGGCCGGAGCACGCAACACCTGCCTCATCGAAGAGCCGATTGCGGCGGCCATCGGCGCTGGCATCGATATCGGCGAGCCTGTCGGCCATATGGTTCTGGACATCGGCGGCGGCACGACGGATATTGCCGTGATTTCTCTTGGCGGAGCGGTTCTCAGCGATTCCATCAAGATTGCAGGCGACAAGTTTGACGAAGCTATGGTGCGCTATGTCAAAAAGAAATATAATATGCTTATCGGTGAGCGGACGGCAGAAGAAGTAAAAATCAATATCGGTTCGGCATTCCCGCGGCGGGAAGAAGCCTATATGGAAATCACCGGCCGGAACCTGATTTCTGGTCTGCCCAAGACCATCACCCTGAGCTCCAACGAGACCATTGAGGCTTTCCAGGAGCCCTTAAACAGCATCATGGAAACGGTTCATGGCGTGCTGGAACGGACGCCTCCGGAGCTGGCTTCGGATATCGCGGAAAACGGCATCTGCATGACAGGCGGCGGTGCGCTGCTCTATGGCCTGGAACGGCTTCTGACCGAGCGGTGCAAGATTCCCTGCTATGTGGCAGAGGACGCCATCTCCTGCGTGGCTATCGGAACCGGAAAGGCGTTGGAGATCGAAAACCTGGATCAGTTCAGCCAGTATTCCATCTATGATTATAAGCGCGGCAATTACTACGATAACTACTAAGCCGCAGACGAGGAAACAAAAGGCCGCAGGCATCTGCGGCCTTATTTTTGTGGAACGGCATGAACCAAAGGCCAATGAAAGACGGCGGCGAAGTGAGAAGCCCCGTTTGGCGGAAAACGGCGCGCCGGAAAGCCCTCTGCGAAAAAACAGAAAATCGACCGCTGCTTATGACAGGCCCTTTTGGAAAATACAGTGAAAAAATAAATCCCCTAGACGGGGAAGCGAAAACGGCAAAAGCAAAGCCGCCAATATAGCCGGAGCGCGCATACAAAGGCTGGGGAAACAACAGCGCTCCCTTATAGGGGAAACGGATGACAAATCTTTAAAAAACGAAAAAACCGCGCTTTCTGTTACGAACGGAGGGGATACAGGAAGGAGAGAAGGAAAGGTTTTTTTGTGAAAAACAGTACACAATAATGGATTTGGGACGTTGATACGTCCGGCTTGCCGGCGCATTCCCCATTTCTTTTCCCGATGCGGCGGATAATCCGGCCGGATTCCGGAATGTGTACATTTATCGTTATACCTTGCGGGCCGAAACCAGAAGCATCAGGGGGCGGCGCATCTCATCCCGCATGCCGGGAAGATCCAGCATCTCCTTCGGCGGCTGGGGCTCGACAACATGTTGAAGAATAAAACCGATTTCCAAAAGCGTGTTCAGATAGGTCGTCAGCGTCCGATGGTATTTTGTGACCTGCTCCCCCAAAAAGACGGCGTCCCGCTTCCCTTCATAATAATAACGGTCCACGGGAAAATGAAGGATGCTGCCGTCGGCGCCGTAATACCAGTCCTGGGACCCATATGCCGTGAAAACAGGATGCTCCACCGAGAACACGAAACTGCCCCCTTTTTTCAGCCATTGAAAGATGTTTGCCGCCATGCCCTGGAAATCCTTCACATAGTGAAAGGCCAGAGAGCTCAGGATCACATCAAAAGAGCCGGGCGGGAATGCCGCGTCCTCCATGGCGATGCAGCGGTATTCGATATGGAAATCCGCATTTTTGCGGCGCGCTGACTCCAGCATTTTGTGGGAAATATCCGTTCCCAGCACATATTGGGCGCCTTGTTCGGCGGCATATTTACAGTGCCAGCCATAGCCGCATCCCAGATCCAGAACCCGCTTCCCCCGGAAGTCCGGAAGGAGCTTTTTCAGCTCTGGCCATTCGCCGGCGCCCGCCAGTCCCTGCTGGGAACGCATCATTTCTGCGTATTTTTGAAAAAAGGATTCGTCATCGTATCGGTTTTCTTTCATTTTATATTCCTTTGATGAGACGGGCGGGGAAAGGCCGGAGGTGTTTCGGCTTTGCCAATTTCTCCGGCTTATGACTTTTTACATCACGCCTGCCATCGTGAGAAGCTGTTCGCAGATCCAGACGGCGGCCGTTCCGCCAATGGCCACCACCAGAAGCCCCTGCTTTTTATAGGAGAGAAACAGGGCGACCAGCGTGCCGAAAACGGCGGAATAGAGGCTGGCTGTTGAATACAGGACTTCGGGAAAGACCATGGCGGCCAGAACGCCATAGGGCATATAGTTCAGGAAGGACTTGAAATACACGTTGTTGATCTTTTTGCGAAAGACCGTGATGGGAATGACGCGGGGCAGATAGGTCACAAGAGCCATCACCCCAATAGCCAGAAGAAGACGTCCAAGCTCCATTATTTATCCGCCTCCTCTTCTTTGTCTTCCTGCATGGGAAAGAGGAAGGTGCCGATGAGGGCGGAGACCAGCCCGCTGATGATGATGACCCATCCCGAGCTGAGCCCGGAGAGGAAGGGGACATAGCGGAACAGACAGCTCAGACACACCGCTGTGAGGATGACGAGGGCGACCGGGCGGCTGCTCCGGGCCGGGGGAATGATGATAGCGATAAACATGGCATAGAGGGCGATCCCCAAAGCACTCAAAAGCGAAGCAGGCAGAAGGGAGCTTGCCAGAGCGCCCAGAACCGTTCCGCCCACCCATCCGGAATAGGAGGAGAGGATCAGACCCGCCAGATATTTGCCGCCCAGAAGAGATTCCTTCTGGATGGCGACGGCAAAGATTTCGTCGGTGATGCCAAAGGCAATGGCCATTCGCTTTCCCAGCCCCATGCCCGGCTCCAACCGCTGGGATAGGGAAAGGGACATGAGAAGATACCGCAGGTTGATGATGAGAAGGGTAAAGGCGATCTCGGCAAAGGAGGCCATGGCGGCGATGAGATCGATGCCGGCGAACTGGCCGGTTCCTGTAAAATTCGTGACGGAGATGAGGATGGGGGACCAGGCAGGCAGACCCTTTTCCACGGCCAGAATCCCAAAGGCAAAGGCCACGGAGATATATCCAAGGGCGATGGGAAGCCCGTCCCGCAGCCCCCGGGAAAAGGTCAGATATCGGTTGGAAGAAAGCATAAAGGCACCTCTTTTCGTGATCGGCAGCCGCGGCATCCCCAAAATCCACGCAAAACCGCTAAAAATTATGGTAGCACAGTTTGCCGGGTTCGTCCAGAAAAAAGATGCGGCCCGGGGCGCGGGAGAAAACCCGAAAAACCGCTTGCATAGGGGGAGAAAGGGTGCTATAATAAATAAGCATCCTTGCGCCGGCGGACCGGCGCCAATAGACCAAAGGGAGGTGAAAGAGAAATGAACAACTATGAAGCGCTGTATGTTTTGAAGCCCGATATGGAGGACGAAGCAAGAGCGGAGCTCATTTCGAAATTCTCCGGCATCATCACGGAAGACGGCGGTGAGATCGAGGGAATCGACGAATGGGGCAAGCGGCGGCTGGCATATCCCATCGATTATATCAACGATGGATATTATGTCCTGGTGAATTTCAAGGCCAAGCCCGAGCTGCCCGCCGAGCTGGAGAGAAATTTCAAAATTTCGGAATTCGTAATGCGTTACATGGTCATCCGCAAGGATGAACAGTAAAGGTGGATAAGAATGAATAAAGTTTTTATCGTTGGAAGATTGACAAGAGACCCGGAGCACCGCACGACGCCCAACGGCATCTCGGTGACGACCTTTTCCGTGGCGGTGACGCGGCGGATGAACCGGGAGGAGTCGGATTTTCTGAATGTTGTGACATGGCGCGGCCTGGCGGATAACTGCGGGAAATATCTCGTGAAAGGCCAGCAGGTGGCGGTTTGCGGCGAGCTTCGGACCCGGAGCTATGACGCCAAAGACGGCACAAAACGCTATGTGACCGAGATTCAGGCCGATGATGTTGAATTCCTGGCCAAGCCAGGCGCCGGCGGTTCCGGCGGCGGTGGGGGAAGGGATGCCTATGCGCCCCATGCACCGGCGGAAAGCGAAAGCAATATGTTTGCTTCGGAAATGAACGACGTTCTGGTGGATGATGAGGAACTTCCGTTCTAAGCGGAAGAACCCGAATTTTTAAGGAGGATGAAATAAGCTATGGAAGACAGAATGGCGAGAAGACCTCGCGGCCGCCGGCCGAGAAAAAAGGTCTGCGCATTTTGTGCGGAAAAGGCGACAAGCATAGATTATAAAGATGTTGCGAAGCTCAAGCGGTTTATCTCCGAGCGGGGCAAAATTGCTCCCCGGCGGGCCACGGGCGTTTGCGCAAAGCATCAGAGAGAGCTTGCCGTTGCCATCAAGCGCGCAAGAGTCATGGCTCTGCTGCCCTATGTTGCGGACTAAACAGACGTCTGCCCGGCAGCGGGGGTCAAAAGACCGTGTTGCTATGCCGCCTTTTTTAAGGCGGCTATTTTTGTAACCGTGGCGGCGGATGAAGTCCTTTTTGGGGAGCAGGGGGATTTTTTAAGGATAGGCGACGCAAGCGTCTGGAAAAGAGACTGTGTATATAGAGGGAATGCTGGACCAAAATTCTTTTGAAAGGGGCAACGCCGCTTCCTATCTGCTCGCAGAAAGAATGAAAAAGACAGCGGGCCGAAGCGGTTTTCATATGGACGAAGGCGTTTCACAAAGAATGGGCGGCTTTGCGCTGTGGAAGGAAACGATAAAAACGACAAGATGGTGCCGGCAAAGGGCCCGGGGTGTGTAAGCAGCCGAATGCTGTTGCTGAAAAAGAGCCTGTGATCCGGGGTGGGTTTTCTCCGGGAGCGAAATTTTGGAGATAAGGACGGCGGCGCCAAAGGCTCCCCGGCTCTGAAGAAAGTATGCGCAGAAGCCGGGAGAGAAACCGTTGCGGGCGCCGGGAGAATTGTGCTATGATAGAAGCGGTGAAATAGAGATGGAAACCATGCAGGCCCCCGGACGGGGGCGACAGTCAAAATTAGGATGGGAGCTGCTCATTGCGGCGGCTGTGCTTGTTGCACTTCTTTTTTTGTTGGGCAACATGGCAGCCCTCATGGGGCTTGCGGGCGAAAACACGGTCAGCGTCGCCCTATGCGCCCTTGTGTGCCTGCCCATGCCGGCAATTTATGTGGGTGCGAAACGGGGCTGGACCTGGGGATTGGGCTTTTGCCTGTTTGGCGCAGGAGCTGGCTGGCTCATCCTGGGGCAAGCGGGGCTTTTGCTGTTTGGCGCGCTGCTCCCCATAATTTTGATTGGCAGCATTGTAATTCATAAAAAAATGGGGGCGTATGACAGCCTGGTGCTCTCCTGCGGCGGGGCCTTGCTTACTGTGGCCTTGGCGGCGGGGTATATCTATCTCAAAACCGGCCTGGACCCGCTCACTTATCTGTTTGAGACCATGAAAACGGCGATGGAAACCGATGCAAACGTGGCGGCCGCTTTTTATTGGACGTTCCGCTTTGTGGATGTCCAGAGCGGCGTGGCTTCCATAGACCAGGTATTGGCGGAGATGGGGCAGGTGACGGTGCAGCAGATGCGGGAGTATGTCACGGCACAGCCCCAGCAGGAAATGCTGCGGCAGATCATTGCTCAGACCATCCCCACATCGGCGGTCAGCTATATCCTATATAGCGGCGTCGGCGGCTTTCTCATTCCCCGCTATCTTGTCAAACGGACGGGCGGCGAAGTGGGGAAAATGCCGCCCTTTTCCCATTTCCTCCTGCCCAAAACTTCGGGAATCTATCTTATCATTACGTTTGTCCTGGCCATGCTCCCCGGGCTGCTGAACCTGCCGCAGCTTGAGGTGGCGGGCAACGTGCTTTTGCAGTTTGTCTATATCATCTTCAGCATTCAGGGACTGGCCCTGATCGACTATCTGCTGCGGCCGCGCATTCGTTCCACGCCGGGGCGAGTGGCGATTCTGGTGGTGATCTGGATCGTCGTCCCCGCGCTCACCCAGGATCTGATGCTTCTCATGTGGGTGGGGCTGATGGAACAGCTCGTTCGCCTGCGGGAAAAGATGGATGCGGCGCAGCAAAACGGAGGAAAGCCAAATGCGTAGGAAAACAGTGCTGGGAGAGGCCTTCATGACGTCGGCGGCCCTCTTTGTCCTCATGGCGCTGGCGTTTGTCGGCTCCCTGATGGAGGAGCCGCTGGTCCGTGCGATTACTGTGGGGGCGGCGGCCATCTGCGGATGCGCCTGCTTTCTCTATTATCTGCATTGGAAGAACAGCGCCGTGCGCAAGGCGGCAAAGATTCTTGAAAAAGAGACTGTATTCGATAAATATATCAATTCCACCTCGATCCCCACGGCGATTTTGGACGCCTCCGGCCGCGTTTACTGGCGAAATCCGGCCTTTGCCGTGCTGGTGGGGGTAAACTGCGAGGGAGCGAATGCCTATAAGCTCCTGCCGGACCTGGAAAAGCCGGACAAATCCAAGTGTATGGAAATCGGGCATGTGGTCTATAAAAAGGAGATCACGCCCATCCATTTTGAGAAAGATGATTTTCTTCTGCTCCGTCTTATCGACGAGAAAAAGACGGTTAAAACCGTCAACGCCAACCGGGCGATGCTGCCGGTGATGTGTTTTATTGAGATCGATAATTATAACGGTATGACAGCGGGAATGCCACTGGCGGAAATTTCCGAGATCAACGCCCAAATCGACGGGCTGGTTTCCAGCTTTGCCGAAGAGCTGCAGGGCATGATTATCAAATATACGGGATATAAATATCTCGTCTGCTTTGAAAACAAATATTTGCGGATTGCCAAGGAAAACCGCTTTGACCTTTTGGATAAGGTGCGGCAGATCGAAACATCCGCCGGGCTCAATCCTACCCTGAGCATCGCCGTGGGCGCCGGGAAGAATCCCCAGCAGTCTGGCGTGTTCGCGGAAAAGGCTATGGAGCTGGCCATCGGACGGGGCGGCGACCAGGCGGTAGTCAAGGACGCGGAGGGCTATGCCTTCTATGGCGGCATCCAGCATGCCGTGGAGGTCAAGAGCCGGGTGCGCTCCCGGACGGTGAGCAAGGCGCTCCGAAACCTGATGGAGCAGTGCGAGGATGTGTATATCATGGGCCATGAGGTGCCGGATATGGACTGCCTGGGGGCGGCGCTGGGCCTTGTGGCATGCGCTCGGGTTCTGGATAAGCCCACCTATATCATTTTGGACCGGCCCAACGCAGCCATTGCCTCCCTGCTGGAGGAAATGAAAAAGGTGCCGGATTACCGGGAGATGATTGTCACGCCGGCCCGGGCGCATCTCATGATGAGCAGCCGCTCCATGCTGGTGGTTGTGGATACCCAGATTGCCGGGCACACCATCGCCCCCAGTCTCTTTGAACTGACGGATACCGTGGTAGTCATCGATCACCATTTGAAGGGGACGGATTGCATCGAGGGAGCGGTTTTGTTCTATCATGAGCCCTATGCCTCCTCTACGGCTGAGATGGTCACGGAGATCGATCAGTATTTTTCCGAGCGGGTCAAGCTCAAAAGCCTGGAGGCCGAGGCCCTCATGGCGGGAATTACCATCGATACCAAGGGCTTTTCCTTCAAGACGGGAGTGCGCACCTTTGAAGCTGCATCGTATCTGCGGCGTGTGGGGGCCAACACGACATCCATCCGGCATCTGTTCCAGGACGATATGGAGACGTATCTGGCCCGGGCAGGCGTCGTGAAAAATGCAGAGGTCCGCGATGGGGTGGCCATTGCGGTCTGCCCGCGGGACAGCAAAAACCCGCAGCTGCTGGCAGCGCAGGCGGCGGATTCCCTCATCGGGATCCAGGGCATCGGCGCATCCTTTGTTCTGGCTGAGACGGGGCAGAGTGTGAATATATCCGGCCGTTCCTTTGGCGTCATCAACGTGCAGATGATTTTGGAGAAAATGGGCGGCGGCGGCCATGCCACCATCGCGGGGGCGCAGATCCGCGGGAAATCGGTGGCAGAGATACAGGCCGAGCTTTGGAAAAACATCCGGGAATATATGGATAACCACGAGGAAGAACTGAAAAGGCATTAAGGAGGTTTTAAACCATGAAAGTAATTTTGAATGCAGACGTGAAGGGCAAGGGCAAAAAGGGCGAGATCGTCAATGTGAGCGATGGCTATGCCCGCAACTTCCTGTTCCCCAAAAAGCTGGCGACGGAAGCGACGGCGGCCAACCTGAACGCGGCGAAGATCGCGGAGGACGCCAAAAAGCACCGCCGGGATGTGGAAAAGCAGGAAGCCATCGAGCTGGGCAAAAAGCTGGAAGCGGCGGAACTCACCGTCAAGGGCAAGTGCGGCGAGGGAACGCGCCTGTTTGGCTCCATTACGTCGGCGGAAATTGCCGATGCCATCAAAGAGGCCCATGGTGTGGAAGTGGATAAGAAAAAAATCGTCCTTTCCGAACCCATCAAGGAGCTGGGAAGCTACACCGTGCAGGTGAAGGTATATGCGGAGATTGCGGTCTCCGTGAAGGTCAACGTGGTGAAATAGCCAAAAAGAGGAGAAGAGCATGCCGGAGGTATTAAAGCGCGTCCCTCCCCACAGCATGGAGGCCGAGCAGTCGATCCTGGGTTCCATGATGCTGTCGGAGGGCTGCGTTTTGCAGGCCGTGGAGCGGTTGCAGGAGCGGGATTTTTATACGGAAAGCCACCGGAGAATTTTCCGGGCGATGGTGGATCTGACGGCTCTCAGCAAGCCGGTGGACCTGGTGACAGTCACGGAGCGGCTGGAGCAGGGACGGACGCTCAGCGTGGAAGAGCTGACCTATCTTTCGGATCTGACCCAGAGAGTCCCCTCCACCAAGAATCTGGATTCCTATATCGATATTGTCAAGGAGAAGGGGCAGCTGCGCCGCCTGCTGGATGCCTGCGGGGAAATTGCCGATCTATCCTATAAGGGCGAGGAATCCGCCGCGGATATTCTGAACACGGCGGGCGACCTCATCTATAAAATTGCAGACGAGCGGGGCGAGCGATCCCTCATGCATATCCGCCAGGCATTGGTGGAGAGCTATGAGATGATCAGCAAGGCGGCAAAATCCAAGGACGGCCTCATGGGCGTGGCCACGGGATTTCCCATCATGGACAAGACGCTTTCCGGCCTGCAGCCTTCGCAGCTCATCGTCGTGGCAGGCCGCCCGGGCATGGGCAAAACCAGCTTTGCCCTCAATATCGCCGAGCATGTCGCCACCCGGGAGCACCGCCCGGTGGTCATCTTCTCTCTGGAAATGAGCAGCGACCAGCTGGCCATGCGGCTATTATGCTCGGGGGCCCAGGTGGATTCCCAGAAGGCCCGCATCGGCGTGCTCACGGAAAAGGATTTCTATAACCTGGCGGATGCCATGGTGCCGCTGGAGGAATCGCCCATCTATATCGACGACACCCCCACGGCCGGTCCCACGGAGATCATCGCCAAGGTGCGCCGCCTGCGCCAGCAGATCGGCGATTTGGGCCTCATCGTCATCGACTATCTGCAGCTCATGAGCAGCGGACGGAACATCGAAAACCGGCAGCAGGAGATCTCCACCATCACCCGGACGCTCAAGATCGTCGCCAAGGAGCTGCAGGTGCCGGTGTTGCTGCTCTCTCAGCTCTCCCGTGCCAGCGAAAAGCGGGAAAACAAACGGCCCATGCTATCCGACCTGCGGGAATCCGGCGCCATTGAACAGGATGCGGACGTGGTCATCTTCCTGCATCGGGAGGATTACTACAGCGAGGACGAAAACGACAAGGGGCGCGCCAGCATTATCATCGCCAAGCAGCGCTCCGGCCCGACCCGCTCTATCGACGTCATGTGGCGGGGTGAGCAGACCAAATATTATGAAATCGATACACAGCACGAGGAATAGAGGTGTTCTATTATGATTCAGGGAACCTGGCTTATGCAGGGGGAGGATCTGTCCGTTCCCATGGAGATTCGCAAAAAGGTCTTTGTGGAGGAGCAGCATGTCGATCCGGCGCATGAACAGGATGCGTTTGACGCTCAAGCCATGCATGTTGTCATGTGGGATGTGAATCCCAAAACCGATGAAAAAAGGCCGGTGGGAACCGGGCGGATCTACTATGGAGACGAAGGATTTATGATGGGGCGCATCTGCGTGCTGCCCGAATACCGGGGGCAGCGTGTGGGCGATCTCATGACCCGGCTCATGCTCTGGAAGGCCAGCCAGTTTGCGGAGCAGATTACCATTCATGCCCAGACAGCGGTGAAGGGGTTTTATGCCCGCTATGGCTTCCGGCAGACCGGCGAAGCGTTTATGGAAGAAGGCATCGAGCATATCCGGATGCAGGTAAAAAAAGCGGAGATTACTTTCCCGAGCGAGTGCGGGGAGGACTGCGCAAAGCGGATGGTGGAAAAATAGCATGCAGAAATGGACAGTGAACGAGGCACAGGAAGGGGAAACGATTACCGGGCTTCTGCTGGGCCGGTTTCCCGAGCTTCGTTTGGAGGAAGCACAGCGGATTTTGAAAAAGGGCGGCGTCAAGGTAGACGGCGTACGAATGAAAAAGGATGTTCCCCTGGTGGCCGGGGATGTGATTGAGGTCTATCCCGACGGGGATCTGGCGGCTTTCGCTCCCGAGGCGGAGGTGGTTTATGAAGATGAAAACCTCATGATTTTCAACAAACCCGCGGGCATCCAGTGTGTCTCGGATAAGATGGACGGCAAGCCGACCCTGTATTCCCTGGCGGTGGATTATATGCGTTCCACGGGGGAATATGAGGTAAACAGTTTAAGCGTGCCCTATATCTGCCACCGACTGGATATCGATACCGGCGGCCTGGTCATCGTCGCCAAGAACCAGCTATATTTTGAGGAGCTGTTTGAGGCGCTCAAGCAGCGCCGCATCCGCCGGTTCTATAAGGCGGTGGTCTGCGGCTCCGTCGGACGGCACAGCCAGGCCACACTCCACGACTATATGACTATGGATGACGGCAGAGGGAAGGTGTTTCACAGCCCGGGAAAAAATACCGCTCCTATTGCCACGCGGTATTCCCTAGTGAAAACCAACGGGGAGCTTTCGCTTTTGGATGTGGAGCTGGTGACGGCGCGGCCGCATCAGGCGCGGGCGCATCTGGCCAGCGCGGGGTTTCCGGTTTTGGGAGACGAGGTCTATGGAAACCGGCGCATGAACAAGAAATATGACGCCCGCTATGAGGCGCTTTGGGCGGATAAGATCATTTTTGAAACCGGAACCAACAACCTGCTGGAATATCTCAATAAAAAAGAGGTTTCCACGCAAAATATCGTCTTCCCCTATGTCGACTGGGGCGAGGAATAGGAACATCATAAAAAATCGGGGAGAAAACGGCCTTTCTTCCCATTTTTTTGGAGGAAAATATGGATGTAAGCAGCGGATTCGTCATTCGGCAGGAAACGCCGGAGGATTACGAAGCAGTATATGAGTTGGTTCGTTCCGCCTTTTTGACGGCAGAGCACCGGGATGGAAATGAGCAGGATCTGGTTGTGGCCCTGCGAAAAGGAGAGGCATTTATTCCGCAGCTTTCCCTGGTGGCGCAGGAAGGGGAAGAGATCCTGGGATATGTTTTGTTTACACGGGCCTGGGCAGGAGAAAAGCCTCTGCTGGCGCTCGCCCCGCTGGCTGTTTCACCCAAAAGGCAGCGGCAGGGGATCGGCAGTGCGCTTGTCCGGGAAGGGCACCGCATTGCCCGGGAACTGGGCTATGGCTATGCCGCCGTGTTGGGAAGCACGGAATACTATGCCCGATTTGGCTATGCTGCCGCCGGACGGCATGGCATTCAGGTTCCCCCGGAAATTCCTCCGGAGAATTTTATGGCGATTCGCCTGCGGGAGGATGCGGGCCCCATAGAGGGAACTATCGTCTACGCCCGGGAATTTGGAATATAACGGCAAAGAAAAAGCACAGGTTGGGAAAAACCTGTGCTTTTTTGAATAACATCTGCAAAAGATGCCTTGGGCAAGCTGCCCCCTCCGCCTCCAGGGCCGCGGGCGCTGTTTCATATTCAACCGGAATTGCAATCCGCCAGCCTTGCCGGCTCTTGCTACATTGCATATGGAACCGAAGTATAATAAAAAAGGAGGCTCTGTTTTTCTGCCATGCGCCAAAAGATGCGGGAATGTGCCGGGGAAAAACGCCGGGCTGACCCCACGGCTTTGGTAGTGCTGCAATTAAAAAAAGGGGGGCGGAAAGGCCCCCTTTGCATATTATGTTTTCGGCTCATATTCTGTAATTCCCCATTTTGCCATGAGAGCATCCAGGGAGCCATCATTGCGCATTTTCTGGAGTTGCTCATTGAACACCGTAATGACATCGCGGTTTCCGCTCCAGGCAATGGCGCAGTAATTTGTGGATGTGATGGCCGGTTCGGCCATGGAAAGCTGCCCTTCATAGGGAAGCATCTTATAGCGGGAGACGATGAGTGCCGCGCTGTTGCCGGAAAGCACTTCCTGAATGCCATCGGGATATGCGGAGCAGGAATAGACATCGACTTCAAACTTTTCTTCCGCGAGAGCGTCGGTGACAGAGGATTTGGAGATTTCAGAGGTCATGATGCTGACCTTTTTTCCCTGAATGCCCGAAAGGGATGTGATGTCGCCTCCCGGTGCGACGAAAGCATAAACACCATCCCGGAAATACCCATTGGAGACAGCCAGCCCCTGGGTTTTGATGACATCCCGGGTGAACATGCCAAAGGCGATGTCGATCTCGCCTTCCCGGAGTAAATAGGACGCCTGCTGAGCGTCGATGGCGACATAGACCCGGGGCACATCCGGATAGAGTGCGGAGAGGACGGCGTCGGCCACATCCCGCTCAAAGCCGGCCAGCTCTCCATTTTCGTCGATATAGGAGAATTTGGCGTTGCCTGCTGCCATCCCAACGACGATCTGCTGTTTTTGATAAAAAGCCGTATCCTGCGGCGTAACCCGTCGGCTGTTCTGATAGATGATGAGTCCGGCGATGAGGGCAATCAAAAGCGCGCCGCCGATGATCCAGTATTTCATGGTGAACCGGTTGAACAGAACCTGCAGCCAGGGACGGGCCGGGCGCTGGGAATACCGCCTGCGGCGGCTAAAGGGTCGCATCGCATTTTCTCCTTTCCCGTATATTTACAAATAGTTTACCATGGATTCGCCTTTTAGGCAAATGAATGGGTTGCCTTTCTCTGCCGGATATGATACACTAACCATATCGGATGACTGTCCGAGAAATTGGAGGAAATATGGCTAAGAAATTACAGGGAAAATTTGATGATAACCGGCAGGCAATTTTGAAGGCAACCACCCGGCTGTTTGCGAAAAAGGGCGTGATGGGAACGAGCTTTTCGGATATAGCCAAAGAGGTGAAGCTCTCTAAAGGCACGGTGAGCTACTATTTCCCCTCAAAAGAGCATCTGGTCTATGAGGTCAATGAATTCAATCTGAGCGATATCACCTCCCTGGTGTTCAAGTGGCTCGAAGAGCTCCAGGAGGGAGATGCCGCGGAGCAGGCCATAGAAAGGCTGATGGAGATGCTGGCGGGCAATGGGGAGAGCCTGTCCTTGGAGCTTTGCATGATGTTTGAATGCATGCATGATGTTTTTGGTTTAAAAAAGCGCGTGGTGGAAAAACTATATGAATGGCAGACGATGATAAAAATCGGCCTGATGAAAACCGGCCTTTCGGGCCGGGAGCTGGAGCGGCGGACGGTTCTGGGATGCACTCTTCTGGAAAGCCTGATCGTACGGACGGCTCTGCAGCTTTCGCCTCAGCCCATAGAGTATATATATGACAATACACCGGGAAATTAGCAAGATTTTATCGAACGGATGTACGACTTCACCGCAGCGGAAAGGGGTGGAAAATATGGATGTGAAATCGATTTTGGTTGTGGGAGATTCGCTCTCCAAGGGCGTTATCTTTGATTCCATCAAAAAGCGGTATTGCTTTGCCAAGGATGGGTTTGTGAGCGCCATGCAGAAGCTGCTCATCCCCAAAATTTACAATACGGCCAAATTTGGGGCGACCATCGCCTATGGCGAAACGCTGCTGGTTCCCAAAATGCGGGAACTGGAGCCGGAAGTAGTGTTGATCGAGTTCGGCGGAAACGACTGTGATTTCGATTGGGAAGCTATTGCGAAAAATCCGTTTCTGGATCACCAGCCCAAAACCGGCTATGCGGAATTTGTCCGGCGGCTCACGGAAATGGTGGTTCAGGTGCAGGAGTTTGGAAAAACGCCGCTGCTCATGACGCTTCCGCCCCTAAACGCCCCCGGCTATTTCAACTGGTTCACCGGCGGGGATGCGGAAAAAGGGGCTTCCATTTTAAAATGGCTGGGGGATGTGACCCGGATCTACTGGTGGCATGAGAGGTATTCCTGCGCGATCGAGCGGGTGGCCCGGCAGACCGGAGCGAGCCTCATCGACGTCCGAAGCGAGTTTCTCACCCAGGAGGATTTTCGGGAATATCTCTGCGTGGACGGCATCCATCCTAACCATGAGGGGCACCATCTGATTGCCGGCTCGATCCGGGAATTTATCCAAAATAAGCAGGCGAGCGACCTGTTGGTTCCCGAGATCTGCCTGGCTTAGGAAGCGTTGTGCGGCATGGCGAAAGCCATGCCGTTTTTTTGTCCAAAATATAAGGCTAAGGCCATGCAGCGGCAGATAGAAACCCCATATCTTTGCTGTATCTGCATTTCTGAGCTTTTCGCAGCATAGCGATGCGCCTGCCGGGATATCCGCACAATCCGAACGGGCACTGCTTTGCATTTTTTTCTGCGATGGGAAGATGGGGTATGCGAAAAAGAGCGACGGGAAGAGGGGCGATGTGCTTGGGATAAACCCGGCGCATAGGAGGTGGCTGCCTCTTCGGGGCTTCGGGCGTGGAGATTTGCGCCGGGCGGCAAGGCTGCCTGGCGTATATTTTGCCGCCCAGAGGAAAACGGAGGAGAGCACTTTTGCCAAAACCGGCGCTTTCCCTCCGGCATAATTTTTTATCTGCCCACATAGATATGTACAAACCATTGGGGGGTACGATTCTATGAAAGCATATATCGAAAGCCGCGTGCTGGCCATTGCCAACTATATCCTGTCCACCGAGGCGACCGTGCGGCAGGCCGCCAGGGAATTCCGCATTTCCAAATCCACCGTGCATAAGGACGTAACCGAGCGGATCGCGGAGCTGAACCCCTGCCTGGCAAAACAGGTGAAGCATGTGCTGAAAAAGAACATGGATGAACGCCATATCCGCGGCGGTCTGGCCACCAAGCGAAAATACAGCCGTGCTCATTCCGGCTGAGCCATAAAAACCCGCCGCCAAACCTTGCAACCCGGCGCGCTTTATGATAAAGTAACAGGGAAAGGAAAAGGGGCTTTTTGCGGCCTTTTTTGCCGGACGAGAGCATACAGAGATACTTTCACACAAGAAAAATTATAAACATACGGAGGAAAAATCATGGCAGAGGTTTTGTTGATGGGCGAAGTCATGGCGCTTATGACGGCGGATAAGGTGGGGGCGTTGGAGGACGCGGAAAACTTCACCAAATCCCTGGCCGGAGCGGAACTCAATGTCTGCCTGGGCTTGACGCGGCTCGGACATACATCGTCCTATATCACCAAACTGGGCAAGGACTGTTTTGGCCGCTATATCTATAATTCCCTGGAAAAAGAGGGCATCGACCGCTCGCATATCACCTTTGACGAAGGACATCCGACCGGAATGGTTTTCAAGAATAAGGTGGCGGAAGGAGATCCCGAGATCCAGTATTTCCGCAAGGGAAGCGCGGCTTCGGCTATCACTCCCGAGGATCTGGGAACCATCGATTTCACGGGAGTAAAGCAGATTCACGTCACCGGCGTGCTGCCAGCCACCTCCCAAACCGCCCGGGCCACGACCTATAGCCTGGTGAAGCAGGCCAAGGCGGCGGGGGTGTATATCTCCTTTGATCCCAACCTGCGTTATCAGCTCTGGGAGAGCCGGGAAGTGATGATCCAGACCATCAACGATCTGGCGTCCTATGCCGATCTGGTGCTCCCGGGCATCAGCGAGGGGAAGGCGCTCATGGGCAGCGAGGACCCGGAAAAAATTGCGGATTTCTATCAGGAATTGGGCGCAAAGACTGTCATCATCAAGCTGGGCAGCAAAGGCGCGTTTGTCCGCGATGGAAGCGAGAGCAGCACCGTTCCCGGCTATAAGGTCGAAAAGGTTGTGGATACCGTGGGCGCGGGCGACGGCTTTGCCGTGGGCGTCATCAGCGCGCGGCTGGAGGGCCTCTCCATGAAGGAAGCGGCGCAGCGGGGCAACGCCATCGGCGCTCTGCAGATTATGGTGCCGGGAGATAACGAGGGCTTGCCCAACCGGGAACAGCTCAAGGCGTTCATGGAAAAATAACGGACAGGCAAAGGAGAAACAATGGCAAAGCATATCATAAAACCCTGCCGGGAGACCCTGCACGGGACGCTCGGCGGCAATATTCCTCCGGCGATTCGCATCCAGCCGGGGGACAGCATCGAATTTTCCGCCCTGGAGGCAGATTGGCGGACAGGCCGCTGCACGGAACCCAAAACCGAGAGCGGGGTATTCTTTCCCCGGGATCGGGAGACCGACTGTGGACAAGCCCTCTGCGGGCCGGTCTATGTGGAGGGAGCCAAGCCGGGCATGACCCTGGCCGTTTCCGTCAATGAACTGGTTCCCGGCGATTGGGGCTGGAGCCGTGTGGGTTTGGGTGATCCGGATCATTTAAAGCGCATCCGCTGCGAAGAAGGGGAGTATTTCCTCACCTGGGAGATCGACCGCAAAAAGCGCATCTGCACCAGCAATGAGGGACATAAGGTCCCCATGCGGCCCTTCATGGGCATCTATGCTGTGGCGCCGGCGGGCAATGAGGGGATCACTACCCATTATCCCGGCCCCTATGGCGGAAATATGGACTGCAAAGCGCTGACCCAGGGGAGCATCCTCTATTTTCCCGTGTTTCAGGAAGGGGCGCTGTTCTCCACGGGCGATGGACATGCCGCCCAGGGCGACGGGGAAATGGGCTGCACGGCCATCGAATGCCCCTATGATAAAATTCTTCTGAGTTTTGAAGTGATCGATAGACAGGTAATTTCGTCGCCGGTAGCGCGCACGCCCGAGGGATGGGTCACTTTTGGATATGCCGAAGATCTGACCGACGCTACCTATATGGCGCTGGACAACATGGTGAAGCTCCTGATGGAGCTTTATGGTTTCCATTACCGGGAAGCCCTCACTGTTGCCAGCATCTCTGTGGATATGCGGGTGACGCAGATTGTGAACGGAATTCGGGGCGCGCATGCCGTGCTGCCCTATGGAAGCATCATTGTCTAATATTTTTATGTTTTAGGAGGAAATACAAATGGCACAAATTGGTCTGGTTGGACTGGCGGTTATGGGAGCCAATCTGGCGCTGAATATCGAGAGCCGCGGCTATTCCGTGGCGGTATATAACCGCACCTATGCCGCGACAGAAAAGTTCATGAGCATCTATGGCGAGGGACGCAAGCTGGAGGCGGCAAAGACGCCCGAAGAACTGATCGCCAAGATCGATAAGCCCCGGACGATCATCATGATGATCAAGGCGGGTGCTCCTGTGGATGCGCTCATCGATACGCTGATCCCCCTGCTGGACAAGGGCGACACGCTGATTGACGGCGGCAACGCCAACTTCCATGACACCGTGCGCCGCAGCAAGAAAATGGCGGAGCATGGCCTGATGTATATCGGCATGGGCGTCTCCGGCGGCGAGGAGGGCGCGCTTCACGGCCCCAGCCTGATGCCCGGCGGCGATTACAAGGCATGGGAAAACGTGGGCCAGCTTTTGATGGACATTTCTGCAAAAGCTCCCAACGGCGAGCCCTGCTGCGCCTATCTGGGAACAGACGGCGCGGGGCATTTCACCAAGACCGTGCATAACGGCATCGAATATGGCGACATGGAACTGCTCTGCGAAACCTATCAGTTCATGCGCAACGCCACGGACATGACCTGCGACCAGATGGGCGATGTATTCGCCAAGTGGAACGAGGGGATGCTGGGCGGCTATCTCACCACCATCACTTCGGAAATTCTCAAATTCAAAGAAAACGGCGAGGCGCTGGTTCCCAGGATCCTGGACGTTGCGGGCCAGAAGGGCACCGGCAAGTGGACGGTGATTGAGGCGCTGAATGTGGGCGTGCCCTCCACGGTTGTGGGCGAGGCGCTGTTCTCCCGGTTCCTGACCACCAAAAAGGCGGAGCGCGTGGAGGCCAGCAAGATTTTTGACGGCCCGGAAGCCATGGAAAATGTGGATGCGGCGTTTGTGGAGAAGCTGGGCGAGGCGCTGCTGGCGGCCAAAATCATTCTCTATGCGCAGGGCTGCGCCATCCTCATCGACTGCACCAAGGAATATGGCTGGAAGATGCACATCCCCACCATCGCCCGCCTCTGGCGCGGCGGCTGCATCATCCGCTCGAACATGCTGGAGGATATCGTGGAGGCATTTGAGACGAATCCCGATCTGCCCAACATGATGATTGCGCCCAAGTTCCGGGAGATCCTGAAGAAGAACATCCCGAGCCTGCGGGAAGTGGTGGCCGAGGGAGCCAAACGCGGCATTGCGTTGCCCGCGATGGCGTCCGCCCTGGCCTATTTCGACGGCTATCGCTGCGCCAAGCTGCCTGCCAACCTGCTCCAGGCCCAGCGGGATTATTTCGGCGCCCACACCTATCTTTTGGAGGACGACCAGGAGTCCGGTCCGCGCCACACCAACTGGACGGGGGAAGGCGGCGAGATCAGCTCGGGAGTCTATAATGTGTAATTTCCGGTGAAAACCGGCAAAACCCCGCAGAGCCTGCGGGGTTTTTTGTCAGGAAAACCGGCCGCATCTGAGCGAGAGGAGAGATAATGAAAAAATATCTGGGTCCGATTCTTTTTTTCGCCGTGTTTGAGGCTGTTGCCGTCACACTCTGGCTGACGATGGATCATCTGTTTTATCTTTTCAATTTCACCTATATCGGCGGCAGCGTTGCCCTGGGGTTGGTTCTCTATATCCGAAAATGGAAATATGCAAGGCTCATGGTGCAGCTGGCCGTGGGGCTTTATATGCTTATATACCTGGGGATTCTCTCCCGGGAGAACATGCAGATCGAAGGCTTCTGGTATTATCTGTTCCTTGGTGTGTTCGAGGCGGCTACCATTCATTATGTCGTGGCAAAAATCGCAGGTCCGCTGCTCTTTGGGCGGGGCTGGTGCGGCTATGCCTGCTGGACGGCGATGATTCTCGATCTTTTGCCCTATAAAACTCCCTGCGGGCCGCGGCGAAAGCTGGGATATATCCGGTATATTACCTTTGGCATCTCGCTGCTGTTTGTGGGCGGGCTGTTCCTGCTGCATGTCCCGGATCTGGAAAAGGTTATGTTTTGGAGCTTTTTCATCGGAAATGCCCTGTATTACGGCGTTGGCATTGCGCTGGCCTGCGCTTTCAAAGATAACCGGGCTTTCTGCAAATATATCTGCCCCATTACAGTGTTTTTAAAGCCGGCCAGCTACTTTTCCCTGTCACGGGTGAAAAATGATACGGAAAAATGCGTATCCTGCGGCAAGTGCAAAACCGTCTGCCCCATGGATGTGGACATGACGGATAACGCGCGCCGCCGGAAAAACGGCACCGAATGTATCCTATGCCTCAAGTGCGTGGAGGCCTGCCCCAAGCATTCGCTGCATATATAAAAGGATGCCCTTCTTTCTTTAAAAAGAAAGAAGCAAAGAAATTTTACGACTTGGCTTTGCTGTCCGCGGCTATGGAGAGAGCCAAGAGTGCATGCAGAGAAGGACTGACATGGGCTGCCGCGAAAAGAAGGAAGCAGAGGAATTCCACGGCCTAGTTTGCTGCCTGCGAAAATGGAGAGAGCCAAGAGTGCATGCAGAATAGGGCTGGCGCAGCATGACTCAAAAGAAACAGATAAAAATCACGGTTTGCGTTTCCGCTCCCGCAACCAGGGGCGCAGGGTCAAAGGTGCGGAGGGGAAAACCACGGCATGAAGAAAAGAGCCGGGACTGTGATCCGGTAAGGAAAAAAGGCGCGTAAAAATAGAAATCTTTAAGACCCATAAAAAGGCGGAAAAGCTACGCCTTTTTATTATTCCCTTTTTAGAGCTGCGAACGCCGGCCGGGCCTTTTGATCTTTTCTTCCGCAAACTGCGCCGGTGCCCGCACAACTGGCCGGCGTTTTAGTATTGCAGGAAAGCTTCCCAGGCAAATAAAACAATACAAGCAAAGAAAGATGGCCCTTTTCAGCGGGAAACGGGCATTTTTCTTCTAAATTCTGCCGCCTTCCCATAAAAATAGAGGAAGGAGGCGGAATTATGAAGAAAAAAGTGATTCTATACAGTATTTTTGCCATCGTTTTCAGCTTTGCCATGGAGGCTTTGGGCGGCGCATTCTATCTCCTGCGCGACCCGGCGGTGGATTCCTTTGCGGCGAGCCCGCTGACGCCGCCGCCCATTGTATTTCCCATCGCATGGACCATTCTTTATGGCCTGCTGGCGGCGTCCTTTGCGCTGATTCTAATCCGCAGCGATGGAAAAGAAGGGCTGCTCTATCTTTTAAACGGCGTACTCAGCGTGCTTTGGACGTATATCTATTTTGGAAAGGCGAACCCGGGCGGGGCGCTGATTCTGCTGGTGGTTTTGATTGCTCTTACGCTCTATATGTTTTACCGCGCCTATCAAACCGATAGGCTGGCGGCCTGCCTTTTGCTGCCCTATCTCCTATGGCTGGCTTTCGCCACTGTGCTCACCTATGATCTGGCGCTGCTCAACTGATTTTTTCCGGGGAACGATTGCGAAGCGGGAAATAGTTTAGTATAATAGGGTATAACTATGTCGGGTATCCATCGCATGGACATGGGCGGGGGGAATCCTTCCAACGGCACTGCCTGCAGGCCGGATGGAGCAAAGGGGAGGCCCCGCGCCGGAAAGCCAAATCGGAGCCTGAACGGAGGACAATTAAATGAAGAAAAGCAATGTTGGAAAGCTGGCCCTGGCGGGCGTGCTGGCGGCGGTGACGTTTCTTTTGGGCCTGACGCCCATCGGGATCATCCCCATTCCGCCGGCTAATGTGACGCTCATGTGCCTGCCGGTAATTATCGGAACGCTCACCACATCCCTGGGCCTGGGCATGGTGCTGGGATTGGTGTTTGGGATTACCAGCGTGATCCGAGCGTTTACAGCGCCGTCGGTGCTGGTAGTGCCCCTTCTGGGGGCGAGCCCGGCGTTGGTGGTGGTGATGTCGGTGGTTTCCCGGCTGTTGATTCCTGTGGCGGCCTATTATGTGCATAAATGGATCTCGCGCCATGGGAAATGGGAAAAAACTTCCGTGGGAGTGGCGGCGGCGGCCGGTTCGCTCATCAATACGGTTTTTTATCTGGGGCTGATGCTTGTTTTCTATAGCATAACCGGGCTGGATTCTGCGGCGGTTTTGGGAACGATTGCCGGCGTGGGGGCGCTGAACGGCTCTTTGGAGGCGGTGGCGGCTGTGCTCATCTGCACGCCTGTGGTTCTGGCTGTGAATAAAGTACGCAAAAAAGAAAAATAAAGGCGGAAACGACCATGCTGATTGTGATGGACATCGGAAATACGAATACAAAATGCGGGCTCTATCGGGGCGGAGAGCTCAGGCACTCCTGGCGCATTGCCACAAAGACCGATTTAAGCTCGGACGAGCTTGGCATTCAGATGATGTCCTTTTTCGACTATCTGCATATCTCCCCGGAGGAGGTCTGCGGAATCATGATTTCTTCGGTAATCCCCTCCATCAACTATACGGTGGAGCATATGTGCCGGATCTATTTTCATCAAAAGCCCCATTTTGTGGAGCCGGGCATTAAAACGGGCATCAATATCCTCTATGACCCCCCAAAAGAGCTGGGGTCGGACCGGATTGTCAACGCTGTGGCGGCCTATGAAAAATATGGCGGCCCCTGCATCACGGTGGACTTTGGAACGGCGACTTCCTTCGGAGCAATTTCCGAAAAAGGCGAGTTCTTGGGCGGCGCGATCTGCCCCGGCATCAAGACATCTGCCGAAGCGCTCACAGTCAACACGGCCAAGCTCCCCCGGGTGGAGCTTTTGAAGCCCAAAACCGCCATTAACCGGAACACGGTAAACGGCATGCAGGCAGGGATTATCTATGGCTATGTGGGGCAGGTGGATTATATCCTGCGCAAGATGAAAAAGGAGCTGGGCGGAAAGGCAAAGGTCATCGCAACCGGCGGCCTGGCCAACGTCATTGCGGCGGAAACCGAGATGATTGACGTGATCGATAATCTCCTGACCTTGCAGGGGTTGTACTTGATTTATAAGAAAAATATCGGCGAGAGCACCGAAGAGGGGGCGAAAGAAGAATGAAAAACGTAAAAATCGGCATTATGGGCATGGGCACCGTAGGCTCAGGCGTATACCGCGTCGTGGAGCAGGAGGGCAACTATATCGCCCATAAGGAAGGCATGCGGCTGGAAGTGAAAAAGGTTCTGGCCTTGCAGTATTCCATCGATATTCCGGAAGAGAAGAAGGCGGCCAGCGTGGACGAGCTGGCAAACGACCCGGAGATTTCCATTGTCGTGGAAGTGATGGGCGGCATTGAGCCGGCAAAGAGCTTCATCACCAAGATGCTGGAGGCGGGTAAAACCGTCGTGACGGCCAATAAAGAGCTGATTGCTAAGCATTGGCCGGAGCTGGAAAAGGTGGCCAAAGAGCATAATGTGGGACTGTATTTTGAGGCCAGCGTGGGCGGCGGCATTCCGATTCTCCGCGCGGTTTCGGATTCCCTCCAGGCCAATACCATTACGTCGGTCCTGGGCATTATCAATGGAACCACCAACTATATCCTGACCAAAATGTGCGACGAAGGCGGCGACTTTGAAGAGGTGCTGCGGGAAGCCCAGCGGCTGGGCTATGCCGAGGCCAACCCCACCAACGATGTGGATGGGTTTGACGCCATGTATAAGCTCTCGATTCTGGCATCTATGGCGTTCCATGTCCGGCTGCCCATCGATCATATCTATCGGGAAGGCATCCGGGGCATCAGCAAGACGGATATCGCCTGCGCCAAGGAACTGGGCTATGAGGTCAAGCTGCTTGCCATTGCCAAGCGGGAGGGCGAACTGGTGCAGATGCGCGTGCATCCCACCATGGTGAAAACCAGCCATCCGCTGGCCAATATCAAGGATTCCTTTAACGCCATTCTGCTCCATGGAAGCGCCGTGGACGACGTTATGTTCTATGGCCGGGGCGCCGGGGATTTCCCCACGGCCAGCGCCATCCTTTCGGATGTGATCTGCGCGGCCAAGACAGCGGAACACAAATATATGACCTTTATGAACGATGAGGTGCGGATCTCCCCCACCCTTTGCTTTGAAAATAACTGGACGACCCGTTTCTTCATCCGCATGAACGTGGAGGATAAGCCGGGCATGCTCTCCAAGATCACAAAGGTGTTGGGCGACAGCGATGTGAGCCTGCATTCAGTCATGCAGAAAGGGCAGGTTGGAAGTGTGGCAACCATTATCTTTGTCACTCATGAGGCCAAGGAGTTGTATGTCAAGAAGGCATTGGAGGAGATTCAGGAGAAAAATCTGGCAGAGGTCTGCAGCCTGATCCGCGTTGAAGACTAATAGCGGGATAATATGAAAAAAGAAGAGGATGGGAGGCTCCCGTCCTCTTTTTTTTGCATTCCACGGACTCGCCTTTCCGCAAAAATTTCGGAGCTCCGGAAGTTTTTCAAAGGGCAGAACCCTTCAGAAGATAATGAACGGAAGCCACCCGAAATGGAAAAAGGAAAGAGGGAATACTTGTCTGCAAATTTTGAATTTGTGTTTTCAAAATAAAATTTGTGAAGAGAATCGGTGAAGGTATGGAGAAGCAATGGGTACCGAAAGTTTCCCCCCCTGCGGATGCGGGAGCATCCGCCCAAAAAGTTTTGGGGTTTGGGGACTTTTTCAAAAGGCCCCAAGGTCTTGCCCCTAAAGATTTCCCTGGAAATAAAAAACGCAGGTGTTACCTGCGTTTTTTTCGTTTGCCCGCGAAATACTCTTTCAGGATCTGCGCACATTCGCCTTCGAGAACGCCGCCCTCCACGGCGAAACGGTGATTCAGGCCGATGGCGTTTAAATCGCAAAGGCTTCCCAGCGCCCCCGCTTTAGGGTCGTAGGCGCCAAAATATACGGCATCCAGCCGGGAATTGACGATGGCCCCGGCGCACATGGGGCATGGCTCGAGGGTGACATAGAGCGTGCAGCCTGTGAGCCGCCAGCCGCCCACTTTTTTTGCGGCCCGGACGATTGCCAACAGCTCCGCATGGGCGCAGGGATTTTTTCCGCTTTCCCGGGTGTTGTGGCCCCGGGCGATGATTTTCCCGTCCTGGACGATGACAGCCCCAACGGGGACTTCATCCTTGCGGCGGGCTGCTTCCGCCTGCTTGAGAGCGGCGCGCATATAGAGTTCATGGGGATTCATACACTGTCCTCCCGGGAAAGCTGGCGTTTATAGGCATTCAGGGCGTTGTTGGCATTGGCATATTCCACCTTGGCCGTGGTGAATGCCTTATCCGCGGCATAGAGATCCCCCGTTTGCTGGGCCTCATAGCAATCCATCAGCAGATTGGCGCTGCGGATGAAGGTATCGTTGATCTCGGTGAGCATGGGGTCGCCGGTGGGGATAGAACGCAGATCCTTGACGATGGCCCGGATCTCTCCCTTGAGCCAGAGGGTGATATGGCCGGCGTCCAGCGCCGCAGCGGCATCGTTGCAGCGGTTTTCAATATCCAGTTCGTCAAAATAGTTCTCATAGAGAACAGCGGCGCTGGGAGCGCAGGCGCCCAGCAACAGCAGGACGGCGAACAGGAGGAAACAACCGTATAGTTTTTGCGGAAATGTCACTTTTTTGCGCATTTAATAGGATTTTTTCGTCCTTTCTGTCAGAATGCCCAAACGATAAGCCGCCAGGAGCTTTTTGAGATCGGCAATTTTATCCTTGATGCTGCGGCCTATATCCGTATCCGAAACATAGACCCGCTCCCGGAAATTTTCGGATATGACTGTGGTGGACTGGATATCCGTATTGTCCCGAATGGCGCTTTCCAGGCTCTCAAAGGGCTGATGGGCTGCGATACGGATGCCATGGGAGCTGAAAAACATGGTGTATCCGGCGATGCCGGTATATTTCTGATAGGCCCGGCAGAAGCCGCCGTCGATGACAATGAGCTTGCCGCCGGCCTTCACCGGCCCTTCCCCCTCCTTCACCTTCACGGGCACATGGCCGTTGATGATGCGGGATTCGGGGAAATCAATGGAGAACTCCCGGAGGATGCGCTCGCAATAGGCCTGATCGTTATAGAGCAGGTAATAGGGGTTTTTCTCCTCTGCCCAGGTGGACGGATCGTCGATGAGCATGCGCTCGAAGGTAGCGATATGATCCCGACCGAAAATGGGAGAATTGCGTCCGCACCATAGGAACCAGAGAAAATCCTGCCCGGCCTCCCGCTCGGGGGAATGCTCCTCGGCGGAATAGCCCTGGCGGGCCAAGGAATCGGCAAAATCGAGAAATTCCTTTCCTGAAAGCTCCTTTCCCTCAAAGGGGAAGGAGAGGAAGCTGCCGTCCGGCGCGGAGGGAATGCAGCCATGGAACAGGAGATTTCCATTGAAGCGCAGATAGATGCTGCCTTCAGCATAGAGAAAGCGGGTGTGCCGCTGGAGCTTTTCGCAGTTCATAAAGGAGGTGATCAGAGCATCCATCACTTCCTGTTCCTCCGATGTGAGACGCGCGGGGTTCACGGGATCAATGGTGGGAAAATCGCTGTCTTTCAAGGGATAGCGTTTCCCGTCAATTTCAATCTCCATGGAGGAATAGTCGATGCGGGTGAGCATGGCGCGGTCGTCCATGCGGTATTCCGGATGCCGGGCAATAACCTGACACTCCAGTTTGAACTGGATGACCATGATGGCCTTGTGCATTTTGGAGATCAGCTCATAGTCCCGGGGCGTATAATGATCCTTGGGGGGCATTTTGGGAGCGAAAACGCCGGCTTCCGCATAGGTATCCGTGGCAAACAGCGCCAAAGGAAGCAGGTTGATGCCATAGGCGTTTTCGATGATATCCAGGTTGCTGTACTGCATGGAATTGTTGAGAACGGTGGCGATGCAGACCGGGCTGCCGGCCGCAGCCCCCATCCAGAGAACATCGTGGTTGCCCCATTCGATATCCACGGAATGATGATCCATCAGCCGATCTAGAATCACGTCCGCATGGGGGCCGCGGTCAAAAATATCGCCGACGATATGCAGACGGTCGACCGCCATGCGCTTAATCAGGTCACACAGGGCGACAATAAACGCCTCTGAACGGTCTACATCGATGATGGAGGCAATGATATTCTCGTAATATTGCTCCTTGTTGCGGTCATATCCGTTGACGTTGAGCAGCTCGTCGATGATATATTCAAAATCCTTGGGAAGCGCCTTGCGCACCTTGGACCGGGTGTATTTGGAGGTGACGGCGCTGCAAACCTCGATGAGCCGATGCAGCGTGACGCGATACCAGTCCGCCATATCGATGCCGGAACGGGCGATCTCATCCAGCTTGCGTTCGGGGTAATAGATGAGAGCCGCGAGGCTCTTGCGTTCCTCCGCGCCCATGGTGTTGGCATAGACCATATCGATCTTTTCCTTGATGACGCCGGAGGCATTGTTCAGGATATGGAGAAAGGCTTCGTCCTCCCCGTGGATATCGCTCATAAAATGCTCGGTGCCCTTGGGCAGGTTCAAGATGGCCTGGAGGTTGATGATCTCCGTGCAGGCGGCCTGGATGTTGGGATATTCCCGGGCCAGCAGGCTCAAATACCGCTTGTCGTCCTTCAGCTCTTGTTTGATGGTCGTCATATGTTTCTCCTTTTATCGAATGGCTTCATATAGCTCCTTGACACTAAAAAGGGTGTAATCCGGCTGAATGGGGGAGGCGTCGATATCCGCCTGGCTGATCTCCCCCGAAAGGACGGCAATGCCCACAATGCCGCCGTTTTTTGCCGTGGCGATGTCGGTATACAGCCGATCCCCCACCATAGCCGTCCGTTCCGGCGGGGTTCCCGCCTTGGCCAAAATATAATCCACAGTTTCCGCAAAGGGTTTGCCCACGAATTTGGGCGCGACGCCGGTGGCATGCTCCAGCATGGCGCAGATCGAGCCGCAGTCGGGGAGAAAGGCCCCGGCCTCCAGGGGACAGACCCGGTCGATGTTGGTGGCGAAAAAGGGAACGCCCGCGGCAATGAGACGGCAGGCAACCGTGGCCTTTTCAAAGGAAAAGGTCGTGTCAAAGCCGATCACCACTGCATCCGCCGAGGGGGTATCCGGAGGAAGCAGGGCGATTCCCTGTTCCCGGAGCTGCTTTGCAAGAGACGGGGTCCCGGCCAGATAGATATGGGGATGGGAAAATTTCTGCTTGAGAAAATGCGCCATCACGTCGCCGGAGGTAACGATCTGTTCCCGCCCGATGCCGGAAAAACCCAGCCGCTGCAGCTTTTCCACATAAGCCTCCGGCGAAGCAGAGGAATTGTTGGTGAAAAAGAAAAAGGGGATGCGCCGGGTCTGAAGAAAAGAGATGAGATCCTTTGCGCCGTCGATGGGCGTTTCCCCCAGGTTGATGGTGCCGTCCATATCAAAAATAAAGCATTGCAGATCGCGAAGTGATGCCGCCATGAAGTCCGCCTCCTCTTAAAGGACATGGAGGAAGGTGCGCTTTTCCTCGGATAAGCCGGGATACTGAATGCGGGCGTCATACATTTCCGCCAGCGCCTCCAGGTTTTTCCGTGTGTTTTCCTCCAGCTCCACGGGATCCAGAATGGTCTGATAATCGTTGGTGATCTCGTCGATGAGGTTTTCGGCGCTGGCGGCGTCCACATTTTTTTCCACCGTCCAGTCCTTATAAGCCTCGTCATCCATGCCCAGGCGTTCCTGCAGGGTATCCGAAAGCTCCTTTTCTTCGGCATAGATATCCGTATCCTGAATCTCTTCCATATGGGAATCGAATTCCTCCTCCCAGAAGCTGCGATCCTCCGCAGCGCCCAGCTTTTCCGCGATATAGGCCAGGATGCGCTGTTCCGCCGCCTCTTCAAACACTTCTTTTTCGGTTTTCAGCGAGGTGCCCTTAACCTCATGGGAAACCTCCTGTTCGATCATGAGATAGGAGAGATCCTGCACGGTAAAAATGGTTTCCCCTTCCACGGTAACCAGCGGAGTGGAGGGGTCATCCTCCAAAACAGAGGCTTCCTGACATCCCGCAAAAAGCAGGAGCAAAACCAAAAGGAGCGGAATGAGCTTTTTCATGGCAAGGGTTCCTTTCTTGGGGTCAGACCGCCGTGATGCTCAGGCAGAGCAGAAGCTGGGCCACATAATAGGTCGACAGGTTCCAGGCCGTGAGATGGCGGTGGGGACGGGAATAGAAATATTTGAAGAGCAGGAACACATCCGAGGCCAGAAACAGCGCCTTGCCCACCGCCAGGAGCAGCGTAGCCGGGCCGGGGTCCTTGAAATACCGGAAAAGTGCCGCCGAGAATGCAAAGGTGAGGAGCAGGGAATAGACGAGAATTGCCGCCAGAAATCCGCCCCGAAGCTTCATCTGGAACAGATGAATGCCAACCGCGGCAAGCGCCGTCAGCCCGATGGCCAGGAGCAGGGGTTCCCACATAGTATAGCCTCCCTCCAGCGCGTGCCAGCTATAGGCGATCTGGGCCAGGCAAAAGGTTGCAATTCCCAGATAGAAATCATAATTATGCTTTTTATGGTCATAGAGGGCCAGAAATCCATCCCCGCCAAAGGAAAAGAGAAGGCCCAGGACGATGGGAAGAGCTTCCCAGTGATGCAGATAGAGGCCGATGGCGCCCAGGGCGACGAACATGAGGCTTGCCAGGGTTTTATAAATATACCGTTCCCGGGGTCCATGGCGGTATTCCGAGACGATCAGACAGACAGAAAAAATAAGCAAAAGGGCCGAAATGGCAATGACCCAACCCAACATATGAAACACACCTTCCTTCAATTGTCCGCTTCTATTATAAACAAAAAGCGCGGCAATGTAAATTCTTGCCGCGGCAGGAAAACCTGTTTTTTCTGTTTTGTTACAGCCCGTTTACGATATGGAGCGGGCGCATGTCCTGCTCTATCCGGCGGATATTCTCCCAAACCGAGCGGTGCATGGAGCGGAATGCCTGGACGGTGACGCCGCCAATATGGGGCGAAAAGACAATCCGGCTGGCATATGGCTCCTCCAGCTGCAAAAGGGGATGCTCCGGGCACACGGGCTCGGGGGCGAGAGTATCTAGCCCCGCCCCGGCAAGTCGCCCGGATCGGAGCGCAGCGATGAGGGCACTGTCGTCCATCAGCTCTCCCCGGGAAGTATTGATGAGAATGCTGCCGGGCTTCATCTGGCGAAAATTCTCCCGGCTCATGAACTGAAAAGTATCCGGCGCGGAAGGAAGATGCAGGCTGACGATATCGCATTGGGAAAGGAGCTGGGGCAGCGGCGCATAGGTGACGCCCAGTGCGTTTTCCTCTGCCAGGCGGCGCGTCCGGCTGTAATAACAGACCGGGCAGTCAAAGGATCGCAGGCGTTTGGCCGTTTCCCTGCCAATGGCGCCAAGGCCGATGAGGCCCACCCGGCAGCTCCATAGCTCCCGAATACCCTCCAGGCTCCATGTGCTTTTTGCCTCCATCTGCCGCCCGACACGAACCATCCGGTCGCCTTCTACAGTCCGGCGGAGACAGGCCAGCATGAGCAAAACAGCCTGTTCGGCCACCGCCTGGCTGTTGGCGGCGGCATTGTTGCAGACGAAAACGCCCCGCTCGCGGGCGGCGGCGCAGTCGATTTTATCATAGCCGACGCCCTCGGAATGGATGAGCTTCAGATGGGGCATCTTTTCGATCAGCTCCCGGGGCACCGGTCGGATGGCGTCTGCAAAGATCACATCTGCATCTTCCCCCAAAGAGAGGAGGCGGGACGGATCTGTCTCATCCCCGGCAAACATCAGGGAATAGGAGGCGGGCAGAGAGGCGAGATCATAAAACCGCTCTACCCGCTCCTTTAACGTCAAAATCAATATTTTCATAATTCCTCCTGATATCCACCTCGGCGGTGGGCCCTGACACTGCCGCTGTTCCGGCAAGGAAAGCAAATTACTGCCGAGCGAAAAACAGAGCGGCGGCATATGATTCATCACCTCGGCGGTGGGCCCTGACACTGCCGCCGTTCCGGCAAGGAAAGCAAATTACTGCCGAGCGAAAAGCAGAGCGGCGGCAAGTGACTCAACACCTCGGCGGCAGGTCATAACGCTGCCACTATATCTGCAAAGATAAAGGATGCACTCATAATACTTTGCAATCATGCAGCGGTTTTCCGCAAAAAACGAAGCTTTCCGGCTGGAGAGACGCGGATAACCCCTGACGGCGGAGCCCCGCTGTGCGACGGCTTTGATCCCCACAAGGAGAGAAGTTTGGAAACTGCCGCAATCCGCACGATAAACTTGTTGCAGTCACACAGACTCCGCAGCGGCTGGGATAGCATTTCTGCGCGGGGCATCTGAGGCCTCCCCAGCCGGAATCCAGGCGATGGAATAGCCGCTCCCGCCACCAGGCGCAGCGAATCACATATGGGAGAATCCTCCAAAGCCAAAGCTGGCTGCGGCTTGCTCTGCTCTGGATACGCGGGACGTATCCCGGATATTTCTGCCACTGGCCGGGATAAAATCGCAGATCTTCGGGCGACCGGAAAATATGGCAATTTCATTTGCCTTACTGCCGCATATCTTTCCGCAGACGCGCCTATTTCGACTGCTGGTGCGCTTCGGCGATCCGGCGGGTATGGGCCAGAATCTTTTTCAGATATTGGCCGGTATAGCTTTCAGGGATCTCGGCAACCTCCTCCGGGGAACCCTGGGCGACGAGGGTGCCGCCGTGGTCGCCGCCTTCCGGGCCGAGATCGATGACATAATCCGCGCATTTGATGACGTCCAGATTGTGCTCAATGACCACAATGGTGTTGCCCGCTTCCCCCAGACGCGTGAGAATGTTGATGAGCTTTTTCACGTCGTGGGAATGCAGGCCAGTGGTAGGCTCATCCAGGATGAAGAGGGTGCGGCCGGTCTGGCGGCGGGAAAGATAGGTGGCCAGCTTGATGCGCTGGGCCTCGCCGCCCGAAAGGGTGGTGGAGGGCTGCCCCAGCTTGATATAGGTGAGGCCGACATCCTTCAAGACCTTAAGAATCGGCTCGATGCGCGGAATATTTTTAAAGAAATCATAGGCCTCTTCCACGGTCATATCCAGCACTTCATAGATGTTTTTGCCCTTATAGCGCACTTCCAGCGTCTCTTTGGTATAGCGCATGCCCTTGCAGACCTCGCAGGGGACGTATACGTCGGGCAGGAAGCTCATGCCGATCTGGATGATGCCATCGCCCTTGCAGGCCTCGCAGCGCCCCCCCTTGACGTTGAAGGAGAAGCGGCCCTTGTTGTAGCCCCGAACCTTGGCGTCGTTGGTCATGGCAAACAGGTCGCGGATATAGTCGAACACGCCGGTATACGTCGCCGGATTCGAGCGGGGCGTCCGGCCGATGGGGGACTGGTCGATATTCACGACCTTATCCAGATGCTCCAGCCCCAGAATTTTTTTATATTTGCCTGGCCGCATATGCGCCCGGTTGAGCTCCTTTGCCGTCACCTTATAGAGAATTTCGTTGACGAGAGAGGACTTGCCGCTGCCGGAAACGCCGGTCACTGCCGTCATCAGCCCCACGGGGAAGGATACGTCGATATTTTTCAGGTTGTTTTCGCGCGCTCCCTGAATGGTGATGAATTCCTTGCCCGGCTTTTTGCGCTCCTTTGGCAGAGGGATGTATTTGCGCCCGGAGAGATAGTCTCCCGTGATGGAAGCCGTATTGGCGGCCACCTCTGCCGGCGTCCCCAGGGCGACGACCTCGCCGCCGTGCGCTCCGGCTCCCGGCCCGATATCCAGGATATAGTCGGCCTCCTCCATAGTCTCCTCGTCGTGCTCCACCACAAGAAGCGTGTTGCCCAGATCCCGCAGCCGCTTCAGCGTGTTAAGAAGCATGGTGTTGTCCCGCTGGTGCAGGCCAATGCTGGGCTCGTCCAGGATATAGAGCACGCCCATCAGCCCGCTGCCGATCTGGGTTGCCAGGCGGATGCGCTGGGCCTCGCCGCCCGAAAGCGTCCCCGCCGAACGGGACAGCGTCAGATAGGAGAGCCCCACGTTGATCAGAAAGTCCAGACGGGCGTTCAGCTCCTTGAGCACCCGGGAGGCCACCGCCTGCTGCTTGGCGTTCAGCGTCAGGTGGTTCAAAAAGTCCTTGATTTCGTTGATGGGCAGATCCGAAAGCTCGGCGATGTTGAGGCCGCCCAGCTTGACAGCCAGGGCCTCGGGACGATACCGCTTGCCATGGCAGGTATGGCAGGGGCTTTCCACCATATACCGCTGAATCTCAGCCTTTGTGCCTTCCGAGCTGGTTTCCCGGAAACGCCGCTCCAGGTTGGGGATGATGCCTTCGAAGGGCTTCTCATAGCGGGATACGCCGCTGCTGCTCACATATTTGACCTTGATCTTCTCGTCGCCCGAGCCATAGAGGACGATGTGCCGCGCCTCTTCGGAAAGGTCTTTCCAGGGGGTATCCATGGAAAAGCCGAAATGATCGGCCACGGCGGCAATATGCTGGTGATTCCATTTTTCCCAGGCCGAAAGGTTCCATCCTGAAACCTTCACGGCCCCCTGATTCAGCGAAAGGTTGGGATCCGAAACGACCAGGCTTTCGTCTACCCGGAGGATGACCCCCAGGCCCGTGCAGTCCGGACAGGCGCCGAAGGGGCTATTGAAGGAAAACAGCCGCGGCGAGATCTCGTCGATGCCCAGACCGCAGTCCGGGCAGGAGAAATTCTCGTTAAACACGAATTCTTCGCCGCTGTCCACTTCCTGGACGATGACCAGCCCGCCCGAGAGCTTGAGGGCGGTTTCCAGGGAGTCTGCCAGGCGCTTGGCACTGTCCGGCCGGACCCGAATCCGGTCCACCACAACCTCAATGGTATGTTTGTTGTTTTTGATGAGGGAAATTTCCTCTTCCAAAAGACGCATCTCCCCATCCACCCGCACACGGGCGTAGCCGGTCTTGGCCAGATCGGCCAGCAGCTTCTTGTGCTCGCCCTTTTTGCCGCGGATGACCGGCGCCAGGATGTTGATGCGCACATCCGTGGCATGCTTCAAAATCTGGTCGATCATCTGGTCAACGGTCTGCCGCTCGATGGGCTTGCCGCATTTCACGCAGTGGGGGACGCCCGCCCGGGCAAAGAGAATCCGCAGATAGTCGTGAATTTCCGTCACCGTGCCCACAGTGGAGCGGGGGTTGCGGCTGGTGGTCTTCTGATCGATGGAGATGGCAGGGGAAAGCCCTTCGATATAGTCCACATCCGGCTTTTCCATCTGGCCCAGAAACTGCCGGGCATAGGAGGAGAGGGATTCCACATACCGCCGCTGTCCCTCGGCATAGATGGTGTCGAAGGCCAGGGAGGATTTCCCGCTCCCGGAAAGGCCGGTCAGGACGACCAGCTTGTCCCGGGGGATTTTGACGCTGATGTTCTTCAAATTGTGCTCACGGGCACCCTTGATGCTGATATATTCGTTCATGGATTGTCTATTGCTCCTCGTCTCTTAATTGTTTGATCTCATCCCGCAGCTTGGCGGCAATCTCGAATTCCAGCTCCTTGGCGGCCTGGCGCATCTGCTCCTCCAAAACGGCGATGCGCTTTTCCCGGTCGAACTCGATGGCCGGGGCGGTTTCCCCGGCTTCTTCTGCCACCTGGCTGGCCATTTCCAGGCTGGCAGCCACTTCTTTGGAGATGGATGTGGGGGTAATGCCGTGTTCCCGGTTATATTTCTTCTGCAGCGTCCGCCGCCGGGCGGTTTCGCAGATTGCGCTCTTGATGGAACGGGTCATCACGTCGGCATAGAGAATGACGCGCCCTTCGGCGTTGCGGGCGGCGCGGCCGATGGTCTGGATCAGGGAGGTTTCATTTCTGAGGAATCCTTCTTTATCCGCATCCAAAATGGCAACCAGAGCTACCTCCGGGATATCCAAACCCTCCCGCAGGAGGTTGATGCCCACCAGCACATCAAATTCCTTTAAGCGCAGGCCCCGGATGATCTCAATGCGCTCCATGGTGTCGATATCCGAGTGCATATATTTGACGCGGATGCCCATTTCGGCGTAGTAATCCGTCAGCCGCTCGGCCAGTTTTTTGGTGAGAGTGGTGACAAGGACGCTGTAGCCCTTGGCAACCGTCGCCTTGATCTCGCCCAGCAGGTCGTCCAGCTGGTTTTCCACCGGCCGGACGGATATCTTGGGATCGAGAAGGCCGGTGGGCCGGACGATCTGTTCAAAGATATGGTCCTTCCCCGCCAGATTCCGCTCATATTCCGCCGGCGTGGCCGAGAAATAGATGGCCTGGTTGATCCGGTCGTTGAATTCAGGAAAGGTGAGGGGCCGGTTGTCCCGGGCGGCGGGCAGGCGGAAGCCGTATTTCACCAGCATATCCTTGCGGGCCCTGTCGCCGTTATACATCCCCCGCACCTGAGGCAGGGTTACATGGGACTCGTCCACAAACAGGAGATAGTCCTCGGGAAAGAAGTCCATGAGGGTGAAGGGCGGCTCACCGGCCTTGCGCCCGTCGAAATAGCGGGAATAGTTTTCGATTCCCGAGCAGCCGCCCACTTCCTTCAACATTTCCATGTCATAGGTAGTCCGCTGCAAAATCCGCTCGGCTTCGATGAACTTACCCTCGGCCTTAAACTGCTCGGCCTGGGCCACCATATCCGCCTTGATCTGGGGCAGGGCGTTCAGGACCTTTTCCCGGCCCACGGCATAGTGGGTGGCGGGGAAGATCATGGTATAGCTGACCTGGAGGAGGGGTTTGCCCGTGAGGGCGTCCACTTCCAGAATGCGGTCGATCTCATCGCCGAAAAATTCGATGCGGGTGGCCTTATCGGCCATGCCCATGGGAAAGACTTCCACAATATCGCCCCGGACCCGGAAGGTCCCCCGGGTGAACTCGATATCGCCCCGGGTGAAGTTGATGGAAACCAGCTTGTCGATCAGCTCATCCCGGTCCAGGGTCATGCCCGTGCGCAGAGAGACTGTGGCGTTTTTGTAGTCGTCCGGGTCGCCGATGCCATAGATACAGGACACGCTGGCCACAACGATGACATCCCGCCGCTCGAGAAGGGCGGAAGTGGCGCTGTGGCGCATCCGGTCGATCTCCTCGTTCATGCTGGAATCCTTTTCGATATAGAGATCGCGCTTTTCGATATAGGCCTCCGGCTGGTAATAATCGTAATAGGACACGAAGAATTCCACGGCGTTATGCGGGAAAAACTCCTTGAATTCGCTGCAAAGCTGGGCGGCCAGCGTCTTGTTATGGGCGAGAATCAGCGCCGGGCGCTGGGTCTGCTCGATGATGTTGGCCATGGTAAAGGTCTTGCCCGAACCCGTGACGCCCAGGCAGACCTGATGCTTGACATTGTCCTTCACGCCCTGGGAAAGCCCGGCGATGGCGGCCGGCTGGTCTCCCGAGGGCTTATATTTGGAACACAGAACAAATTTTTCCAAAGATCGGCTCCTTTGCTTGGTTTCAAAAACGAAACTTTTTCTCTTCTCTATAATATACTACTAAAATAAGTATTGCAAACAAAACTTGAAGTATGTATCATATAGTTTAGATGCGAAACCCTATCAAACAATGGAATATGGAATAATGAAAAAAGGAGCAAAAGATGATTATTTACGCAAAAGACAGAAAGCCGGTTCTGGAGAAAAATGTTCTTGGTGGACAAGGGACGGAGACGGAATGGGCGGTATTTGATTATAAAGCTGTGGATGCCCCCAAAAACTGTTCGCTGTTTATGGAGGTGGAATATCCGCCAGGGACGGGAACAGGTTATCACCAGCATCACGGGGCCGGCGAAATCTATTATATTCTCTCGGGAAAAGGAAGGTATAACGACAACGGGACGGAAGTCATACTGGGCCCGGGAGACAGTGCTGTGAGCTATGATGGACAATCCCATTGCATGACCAACGACGGCCCCGCTCCCCTGCGGTTTCTAGCAGTGATGTTTACGTCGGATCCCAAAGAATTTGACGCGTTTGTAGATCAGGCAGGATATGAACATTTGGAAAAATAGGAGAGCCAAAATATGATTATTTACGGTAGAGACCGCAAGGTCGTGGAGGAGAGCGCCGTTCTGGGCGGAACGGGAACGGAGATCCAGCGGGCCATGTTTGATTATGACGCGGCGGACGCCCCCAAAAACTGTGAGCTGTTTATGGAAGTGGAATACCCGCCGGGAACCGGCGCGGGCTATCATCCCCATGCGGGCGCCAGCGAGATCTATTATATTTTGTCTGGCGAAGCGACATATAACGATAACGGCGTGGAAACCAAGCTACATGCGGGGGATACGGCGGTCTGTTATGACGGCGGCTCCCACAGCATCCGCAACGACGGGACGGAACCCATGCGGTTCCTGGCCGTCATGTTTACATCAGGAGAGGAGAAATAGGAAAATGATTGTGTATGGAAAAGACCGGAAATTACAGGTCCGCTCGGAAGTTTGGGGCGGCAAGGGCGACACCTATCAGCGGGATATGCTGAGCGAGGAGCTGGGTGAGCGCCCGGCCCATTATAAGCTCATGACGGAAATCGAATATCCCCCGGGCAGTGAGCTGGGATACCACCAGCATGTGGGAACCAGCGAGATCTATTATATCATTGAGGGTGACGCAATCTATAACGATAACGGCACGGAGGTTGCGCTGCATGCCGGAGATACGGCGATCTGCCCGGATGGAAGCTGGCACGCCATCAAAAATGTCAGCGATAAGCCCATGCGGTTTCTGGCGACGATTATCAACACCTGATGATACAAAACGAGAATGCAGACAGCAGAAAACAAAACGGCAAGGCAGCAGTTATATTCTGCCGCCTTGCTTTTTTGTTTTCAGTGAAAGCAGGATAATTTAAAAACCAGAATATTTTGCCGCACTTTTTGTTGACAAGAGAGAATGCTTGCGTTGCCAAAAACGTATAAGCTAAAATGTTTGCCGGGTGGTTGATGGATAAAGGAAGCGCTTTAACGCGGTCAAACGGAGAGGCAATGTCATGAAGAATAGAGAAGGGTTTCGTAAAATACTACAGAAGCTTTATGGGCTGTTGGATGCAAAACAGAAAAGAAATTTTGCTGTGATTATTCTCATCATGATCGCGTCTGCAGGATTGTCACAGATAACTCCCAAAGCAATCGGCTGGTTGACAGACGATATTCTGGTGCAGAAGCAGATCGAGTTCTTAAGCATCATTCCTTTTCTGCTGTTTATCCTCGCAGCAAACGTGGGAAATGAAATGATAAAGATTATAAGGCGGGTACTGGTAGAAGACACTGCGACGAAAACCGAGAAAAAAGCTCGCGGACTTGTGATTCGGTCTTTGCTGAAAGCGCCACTGTCTTATTTTAAAAAAAATATGACGGGAAATATCCACGGCAGGCTGAATCGCTGCCTTGAAGGGACAGTAAACCTGGAAAAACTGTTGTTTATGGACTTTGCACCGGCGATATTCAACAGCATCGCAGCAATCGTCGTTATTTTCATGACTCTGCCGGTCATACTGGCATTGCCAATGCTGCTTGTTATTCCCATTGGAATGGCCATCGTATTCCGCCAGATTAGCACACAAAGAGGAATCCGCGTCGAACTCCTGGAAACCAAATCTGCGATGGATGGAACGATTGTTGAGCTTTTAAACGGTATTGAAGTTATTCGGATCGCGGACAGCACGGCCGTGGAAGAGAAAAGATTTGATGGAAAATCGGAATTTCTGCGGAAAAAAGAAATGAAGCATCATAAGCAGATGGCGAAATATGACTGCCTGAAATTTATAAACGAGGCTATTTTTACAGTTCTGATGATCGGTATTTCGACATACCTTGCAACGCGGAATATCATAACCGTAGGAAGTGTCCTGACGGCATATCTCTGCTTTGCGCAGCTGATCAAGCCTCTGGAGGAGCTGCATAGAATTCTGGATGAATTGTCAGAATGTATGGTTTTAGCGGAAGATTTTTTTAGAATGACCGATTTGCCCAGTGATTTTTCATATGAGACGGTACCCGAAAAAGCACAGAAAAACCGCAGAGATTCGGCTGCGGCCATAGAGATTCGGGATCTGACATTTTGCTATGAGGAAGGAGACGCGATACTTAACGCAATTGAATTGAATATACAAAAGGGTATGTTTCTGGGCATCGCGGGTCCGAGCGGATGTGGAAAGTCCTCCCTGATAAAAGCGATTTGCAGGCTGGAAAAATGCCAAGGGGATATCTTCATCAATGGAAGGGATATAAATTCCTTGTCCAGAAAGGATATTTCCAAAATGATTGCCCTGGTTCCCCAAAATCCGTTTTTAATTGCAGGAACAATCTATGAAAATATCTGCTATGGTCTGGATCGGGAGATATCCCTCCCTGAAGTGGAGGAAGCAGCGCGGAAAGCGTATATCTATGAGTTCATTGAAAGCCTGCCCGATAAATTTGAGACGGCAGTCTCCGAGGGCGGAAACAATCTATCCGGCGGACAAAAACAAAGGATCGCTATTGCAAGGATATTTCTGCGAAAGCCAGAAATACTCATTTTGGACGAGGCTACCTCAGCATTGGATAATACGTCCGAAAAGCATATTCAAATGGAGATTGAGCGGATGAAGGAAGAACAGAACATGACGATTATATCCATAGCTCACCGGCTCACAACCTTGAAGAATTGTGATAGAATCATTGTGCTGCATAAAGGGAATATTGAGCAAACCGGCAGATACGATGATCTGATTCAAACTCCAGGGATATTCAGTGATATGTACTATGGCAGATTAAAGTAAAGCGCCCATGGATAAGCTGCATTTTGCGAAAGAAGATATTGATGGATAATTCCAAAATGAGATGAATGGAGGAGGAAGGATGACCGAACGGGAGAAAATGCTGGCAGGACTGCTTTATGACTGTGCAGACAGGGAGTTGCTGACGCAATGGCATAAGGCTAAGAATTTGATCCGGGAATTTAACCAAATGGATTCGGCAGATATAGAAGGAAAGAATCGTATTCTCCATAGTCTGCTAGGCGGACATGGCAAAGATTTATGGATCACGCCGCCCTTTTTTGTGGACTACGGCAACAATATTTTTTTTGGAAACAACTGCGAAGTCAATATGAACTGTACCTTTTTGGATGACAATAAAATAACGATCGGTGATAATGCGCTGATTGCGCCCAACGTTCAGATCTATACCGCTTTTCATCCGGTAAACGCGGCAGATCGATTTGGAGAAACCCGAAGTGATGGCTCCTTTGCATTTTGCAGAACCCAGACAGCTCCCGTGACCATTGGCGATAATGTCTGGATTGGCGGCGGAGCGGTCATCCTGCCGGGCGTTACTATTGGGAATAATGTAGTCATTGGCGCAGGCAGCGTCGTGACCAAAAGCATTCCGGCAAACAGTATAGCCTATGGAAATCCCTGCCGGGTAGCAAGAGAGAATCGATGAGTTTCATAAAGAATGCCATGCCGCCGGGAAGAATTTGTCTTTGGCCTACAGCAATAAAGGGTTATGACTCTCCGGATTCCGGAAAAGAGTCCTCTCCCAGCAATTCCCGGGCAGTAAACAGGTCGGCTTTCTCCATGCCTTGGAGCCGGCGCTCGATGCCCCGGGAAGCGGCGAAGGCACGCTCCAGGTTGTTTTCCGCCGCCCGCAGGCTTTTCTGCGTGCTCTCCAGCCGGGCTGAAAAGGCGGCAAAAGAGGTTTTCACCGCGCCCAGCAGCTTTAGGATCTCCCCGGACTGCCTCTCGACAGCCAGCGTCCGGAAGCCCAGCTGGAAGCTGTTGAGCAGCGCGGAAAGATTGGAAGGCCCGGCAAGCAGGATGCGGAAATCCCGCTGCAGCGCAAAGGGGAGATCCGCCGCCGCCAGATAGGCATATAATCCTTCGGAAGGGACGAACAGGACGGCGAAATCCGTGGTGTCCGGCGGGAGAATATATTTGGCGGCGATCTTTTTGGCCTCGTCGCGGACGGTTTTGAGGAGGGTTTCCCTGGAAAGGGCTTTGGCCCGGTCGTCTCCATATTGCTCGGCATCCAGAACCGCCCGATAGCGGTCCATGGGGAATTTGGAATCGATGGGCAGATAGACGGGTTTTTCCCCGTCCCCCGGGAGCCTGACGGCAAAATCCACTTTTTCCGCCGAACCGCTGAGGGAGAGCTGGGCGGCATATTGCGAGGGAGACAGGATATCCGAGAGCAGGCTTTCCAGCTGTACCTCGCCCCAGGTGCCGCGGTTTTTCACGTTCCCCAAAATGCGCTTGAGATCCGTCACGTCTGCCGTCATGCTCCGCATCTCGCCCATACTCTTATAAACCTGTTCCAGCTGGCTGGAAACGGATTGAAAGGAGGCCGCCAGGGAATCCGTGAGGGTTTCGGAAAGATTTTTGTTCACGGTCTGGCGCAGTTCGGCGAGGCTTTTTTCATTTTCTGCCTGAATTTCCGCCAGACGGCGATCCATGGCGGCGCGCATAGCCTCCAGATCCCGCCCCGTGTTGGAGGAAATCTGGGAAATGGCGGCCAGAGAGATCTGGTTCAGGTTTTTGAACTGGCTGAGAATCTCCTGCCGGGAGAGACTCTGGGCTTTTTCGTTCATGCCGCGCAGCGCGCGCATCTCCTCCCGGAGAGCGGACGTATCCGCCGGCTTTCGCAGGAGAAGGACGATGAGCAGCACGAGAATGGCGAGCCCCAGGACAAGGGCAATCAGCAGAATCGGGTCCATTCCATTTCCTCCGTTGTGTGTGTTGGGTTCATTATAGCATCCTCTCCCCGGGAACTCAAATGTGTGCTATAATATCTATGGATAAAACGCCGGGAAAACCCGGCAAAAGAGAAGGATGGCGCCGGGCAGCGAGCGGCATGAGGGAGGAAATATGCTTACAAAGAACCAGATGGCGGAAATAGAGATCAGCGATATAACGGTGGATGGGCTGGGCGTCGGCCGTGTGGATGGCATGGCGGTGTTTGTGGCGGATATGCTGCCCGGGGAGAAGGGCGACATAAAGATCATCAAGACAGCCAAAAACTATGCTGTGGGCCGCAGTGAGAGCGTGACCGAGGTATCTCCCGAGCGGGAGGTGCCGGTCTGCAAGGTGTTCAGGGAATGCGGCGGGTGCACGCTTCAGCATCTGAGCTATATCGGGCAGCTGGGAATTAAGCATGAGCGGGTCAAAAGCTGCATGGAAAAAATCGCCAAATGTCCCGTGCCCGTAAACTTTCCCCTGCCCGCTAAGCAGCCGCTGCGCTACCGCAACAAGACGGCGTTTCCCGTGCATCGGGGTGAAAACGGCGTGGAGATCGGCTGTTATAAGGCTCATAGCCACACCGTGGTAGACGCCAAAGTCTGTTTTCTCCAGTCCGAGCGGGCGGATGTCTGCGTGGAGGCTGTGCGCCGCTGGATGCAGGAATACGATGTTCCCGCCTATGATGAAACGACGGGGGAGGGCCTTGTGCGCCATGTGGTGGTGCGGGTGACGAGCTATGGAGATATCATGGTGGCTCTTGTCATCAATGGGACGGTTATCCCGCACCAGCGGGAGCTGGTCCGCGCCCTGCGGCTCAACGTGCCGGAAATCCTGAGCATTCTTCTGAACACGAACCGGGAACGCGGCAACGTGATCCTGGGCCGGGAAACCCAGGTGATTTTTGGGACGGACCGGCTGGTGGAAACCATCAAGGGCCTGGATTTCTCCATTTCGCTTCATACGTTTTTGCAGGTGAACCATGCGCAGACCGAGCTGCTCTATACCCAGGTCCTCAAATTTGCGAAGATTTTTCCGGATGAGGTGGTGGCCGATCTATACTGCGGCGCGGGCACCATCAGCCTGCTGGCGGCGCAGCTGGCCCAAAAGGTAGTGGGCATCGAGATCGTTCCCGAGGCTGTGGCGGACGCCCGGGCAAACGCCCAGGCCAACAACATTGAGAATGCGGAGTTTCTCCTGGGCGACTGCGCGGAAATTTTCCCGCAGATTTTGGAAAAGGAAGGACGGCTGGACGTGATCATTGCCGATCCGCCCCGCAAGGGGATGGATGCGCGTGTGATCCGGGCAATATCGGATTCGGCGGCTAAACGGCTGGTCTATGTTTCCTGCGATCCCGCCACCCTGGCCCGGGATACGGCGCTGCTGATGGAGCAGGGCTGGGCGGCGCAGGTCTGCCAGCCTGTGGATATGTTCCCCCAGACGACGAATATCGAAACGGTACTGCTGTTTTCCCGGGAGGCATGATGCGGCAGGAAGAACATGAAAAAGCGCTGCCGGTGCCGGTCCATGCGCTGCATACTACGCCCATGGGAGCGGAACGGATCCGGAAAAATCTTTCGCTGGGCGAGCAAGACGCGGCTTCCTGGTGCCGGGAGCAGCTGCGGCGGCCGGACGCGGTTTTCGTGCGGAAGGGAAAAAACTGGTATGTCCATGGGGCGGGCTGTGTCATCACCATAAACGCTGATAGCTATACGATTATCACCGCCCATCCCGAAAAGATATAAAAAGAGAGGTGGTGTGCCGTGCGGCGCTGCATTGGCAAAGCTGGAACCGCTTAAGAGAAAAATGAACATGCGAGGAGGATTTGCATATGACGGTTCCAGAACAACAACTCTATCCCCGTTTGGGGGATCGGCAGACAATTTATCTGAAGGCTGCCGTCACAAACCCCAATATCTCCGTTGGGGAGTATACTATGTATCACAGCTGCGAGGGAGATCCCACGCTGTTTGAAAAGAAAAACGTGCTGTATCATTATCCCATCAACCACGACCGGCTGGTAATTGGGAAGTTCTGCTCGATAGCCAGCGGCGTGCGCTTTCTGTTCAACAGTGCCAACCATGCGCTGGGCTCGCTTTCCACTTATCCCTTTCCCTTGTTTTTTGAGGAATGGGGCCTGGACCCCGGGGATGTTGCAGACGCCTGGGATAACCGGGGCGATATCGTCGTCGGCAACGACGTCTGGATTGGCTATGAAGCGGTTCTGCTGGCCGGCGTCACCATCGGGGACGGCGCAATTATAGGAGCGCGGGCGCTGGTAACGCGGGATGTTCCGCCCTATACCATCGTGGGCGGCGTTCCGGCGCGGCCCATCCGGCCGCGGTTTTCGCAGGAAACAGTTTCCGCCCTGCGGAGGCTGAAATGGTGGGATTGGCCCCGGGAGAGAATCCGGCGGAACATTGCGGCGATTTCGGCGGGCGCGCTGGATAAACTGCAGTGAAATCATAACAAAAAGGGGAGCAAAGCCTTTTATGGACTGCTCCCTTTTTATACTGTAAGAAAATGGAGGGATTCAGACGAGACGGGCAAAGGCGCCTGCCTGCGGAAGTTTTCCCAGCGAACGGATCCCCCGGAAGGCTCCCGGTGCGTCTGCCATGGCGGCCATGGTGATCTGGCTGTTGTCATAGGTTCTAAAATAGCATTCCTGCGCCTGAAGGCTGTAAAACGCCGTATACTGGGTATAGTCGGAGATGTCCCGGCTGGTGACAACCGCCCCTTTGGGGATGCTCAGGCTTTCCATCACATGAAAACAGGCTCGAACCGCCGCGTCCCGGCCGGGCGGGAATTCCGTGTGGGTTTTCAGATAGGCGGCGCGGACGAACCGGGATGGCGGCGTGAAATCTCCGGGCAGGCCAAAGGTTCCGCCGCCCTGCCCAAAGGGTTCAAGATGAACCGGGCCCCACTCCGCCTCGGAGGGTTGGGTGGGGGCGGCCTGCAGATAGTTTCGCAGGTTGGTCATGTGCCAGGGAAAATTGGGGCTGTTGGAGAGCACGCCCAGGGGATTAGGCATAATGTGCAGGCCATCGGTCATTTTTTCCGCCGCCATGCAGTGCCCGCCGGCATCGGCCAGAAGCCAGTGGAGCGGGGTGACCGAGCGGGTCACAGGGTCTTCCGCGCCGACAATGCGGATGGAGCGCAGCAGAGAAACGGCCTGGGCCACTGTGGCGCACTGGCCCAAAAGATAGCCCACGAGCTCCGCAGCCGCGACCTGGAGAATCCCCTCCTCCTGGGAAGGGGCGTCATAGGCGGCGTAGCCGGGAAAATATAGCATGGCGGCGGCAAACCCCCTTTCGTTGACACCGTCTGAAAACACAACCGGAGAGATATCCTGCCCGATGCCCATGAAACGAAAACGGCCCTGGAGCATCTGGGTGCCGGTAAGGCTGGGCCAGGCATAGCCCGGGGCGGCCACGAAGAGCTCGGGGTCCAGGGGATAGGAAAAATCCATAGTGCGGCCCAGGAGAAAGTCTCCCTCGGCGGTTTTTGCGGCAATAGCAGTGCACATAAAAGAATACCTCCCAAAATGTGAAATTTTTTTATCCCTATTCAAAGAAGACGGCGGGCATTCCGGTCTTTTCCGCATGAAAAATACAACCTGCCCTGCAAACGTATTGCCAGCGGAGCCGGACGGCAGGTATAATAGAATTGCCTTATGGATTGATAAAAGGGAGGAATGGCGGATGAAACGAGTAAAAATTACAGTTTTAAAGACGACGCTGGACCGGGAACTGGCGGCGGAATACGGCGCAGAGGGGCTTGGCGCATGTCCCATGCTGCGGGAAGGGCAGGTGTTTTATGGAGACTATGCAAAGCCCGAAGGCTTCTGTGACGAGGCGTGGAAAGCCATCTATCAATATGTATTTGCCCTGGCCCATGGCGCCGGGGATGGGCTGTTCTACTATGGAGACTGGATCCGTAAGCCCGGCGTCGCAATCGTGAGCTGCAACGACGGCCTGCGCCCCGTGATTTTCAAGCTGGAGGCGACGGAGGAAGAGGCGGCGATGGAGGATGACCAGCTGCTGCAATAAGGCGGCCAAAAATCGGAAGGGTCGGCAATCCGTGCGCGCCCGGCATCCTGCCGCATGATGGCGATGCAGAGAGGAGACGAGAATGGAACTGAAAAATCCCATGTTGGTTGTGACAGATCTGGAAAAGAGCAAGGCATTCTATAGAGAGGTGCTGGGGCTGCGGGTAGTGTTGGACTTTGGCGCCAATGTGACGCTCACGGGAGGGCTCTGCCTGCAAACCCGGGAAAGCTGGATGGAATTTCTCCATAAGGAGAAACAGGAAATCCGGTTTGGGGGATGCGATGGGGAGATCTATCTGGAAACAGAGGATCTGGACGCCTTTTTGGAAAAGCTCCCGGCCTTTTGCGTGGAGCTGGTGCATCCGCCCTATACGCACCGCTGGGGGCAGAGGGTGGTTCGACTCTTTGACCCGGACCGCCATATCCTGGAGGTGGGAGAGAGTATGAAAACCGTTGTCCGGCGCTTTTTGGAAGAGGGGATGCGTCCGGAAGAAATCGCAGTCCGCATGGACGTTCCCGAAAGCTATGTCCATAGAATGCTGAAATAACGGGGAAATGGTATGGAGCCAAGCTGGAGGTTTCCGGCGGCTCCGGGAGAGGAATAGAAAGAGAGGATCTACCGATGAAAACATATCGTATTGCAGTCATCGCCGGAGACGGCATTGGCCCGGAAGTGGTGAAAGAGGGGATGCGGGTGCTGAAGCATGCCGCCCGGCAGGATGGCAGTTTTGACTTTTCCTTTTGTGAATTCCCCTGGGGATGCGACTATTATCTGAAAAACGGCCGGATGATGCCGGAGGACGGCATGGAGCGGCTGGCCGGATTTGACGCGATTCTGCTGGGGGCTGTGGGGGATCCCCGGGTGCCCGACCACATCTCCCTTTGGGATCTGCTTCTGAAAATCCGCAAGGGTTTTGATCAATATGTCAACCTGCGGCCGGTCAGGCTGCTGAAGGGCGCGCCCTGTCCCCTGAAGGGTGTGGAGCCGGGGCAGATCGATATGCTGTTCATCCGGGAAAACAGCGAAGGGGAATATGCCGGGAGCGGGAGCTGGCTGTTCCGGGATACGCCCCGGGAGGTAGTGCTGCAAAACGGCGTGTTCTCGCGCCATGGCTGCGAGCGGATCATTCGCTATGCCTTTGAAACAGCCCGGGAGCGCAAACAGAGCCTGACGAGCATCAGCAAGGCCAACGCGCTGAACTATTCCATGGTGTTCTGGGATCAAATATTCGGGGAAGTGGGCCGGGAGTATCCCGATGTCCCCACGGAGAGCCTTCTGGTGGATGCGGCCAGCATGCTCATGGTCAAGCATCCCGAGCGGTTCCAGGTGGTGGTGACGTCCAATCTGTTCGGCGATATTCTGACCGACCTGGGAGCGGCAATCACCGGAGGCATGGGCATTGCGGCGGGAGCCAATCTGAATCCCGAGAGAAAATACCCTTCCATGTTTGAACCCATCCATGGTTCTGCGCCGGATATCGCGGGGAAGGGCATCGCCAATCCTCTGGCGACCGCCTGGACGGCGGGGCAGATGCTCTCCTTTCTGGGCTATCCCCAGTGGGAAGAACGGATCGTGAATGCCATTGAAAGGGTGATGGAGGAAGGACGTGTTCTGACGCCGGATATGGGCGGCCGCGCCACGACCCGGCAGGTGGGAGATGCGCTGCTGGCCTGTTTGGCATAGACGGGCCAAAAAGAGGGCGGAAGAAAACCATATGGTTTTCTTCCGCCCTGATTATTTTATATAAAGATAACAGATGCGGCGGCCTGAGGGCCATGGCCTTTTCTTTCCCCGCCCTATCAACTATTCTTTGGGCGAAGCGCCGGTTACATCTGGAATCGCTGGCGCGGCCTTATCCCTTTTTTGCAGATTTCTGTATTCCCTGGGGGAATATCCGGTTTTCTCACGGAAGCATTTCCCAAAATGGCTCATTTGATGAAAACCGACGGCGGCGGCGATATCCCCGACGGGCCTGTCGGTATTTTTTAAAAGCCGCGCTGCCTCGGAGAGCCGGAATTCCGCGAGATACTTATAGGGCGTCGTGTTCAGGCTGAGCCGGAAACATCGGGAACACTCGGATTTGCTGATATTTGCGCTGTTTGCCAAGTCTTCCAGCGTCAGATCGCCGCCATAATGCCGGGCAATATAGGAGAGGATTTTGTGCATGCGGCGGCGGAGGGTACTCTCCTTCTTTTCCGGCAGGAGGGTCAGATTCTTCCGCATGGCAAGCCAGAGGGAGGAAAGCAGGACGAGCACCTCATAGCTGTAGAATTCGGTTTTGTTTTTTTCCAGTTCTGCCAGCTGCCGGAGAAGGGAGAGGACGGCATGGCTGCCTTCCTCCTTGCTGGAAAAATGAAACAATGGGATCTGCCCGTTTTCCGTCACGCCGTCCACAAATGCCTTTGCCGGGCTTCCGGCATAAAATCCGAGAAAATATGCCGGGAAAAGAAAGCTGTTGTAATGGCATTTTCCCCGGCGCCCCACATAGTGCACCACATTCGCGTTGATAAAAACCCCTTCTCCCGCCTCCGCCGCAATGACGGTGTCCAGCGTCCGTACCTCGATGGTTCCGGCCAGGACGTAGATAAACTGCAGGTCCTCATGCCAGTGCATAACCTGAAAACCCGGATTGCGGGGATGGGGAACGCCGTTTGCCACGTCCAGAACAAGATAGGGAAAGTCCGTGCCGGTGTTGAGATTTATGGAGTTGATGTATTTTTCTCTTTCCAAAACCATGCCCTCATTTTGGGAATATTTTGATAATAATTGGCGATTTTATAATATTATTCGCCGATATATTGTGATAAAATCATAATATGAAAAAGAGAGAAAGTCAATGGGATAGGAGGATGCGCTTTGTATTTCCATTATGGCAGAACAGAGACGGAATATCTGAAGGGCAGGGACAAGATCCTGGGCGAGTGCATAGACAAAATCGGCCCTATCCGCCGGGAGGTGGACGACGGCCTGTTTTCCTCCGTGCCGCTTCATTGTATCGGCACAGATTTTCAAAGGGAGATATGGGAAATTCTCTGCACGATCCCCTATGAAAAGACGATAACCTATGGAGAGATTGCCGGGCAGATCGCTACAAAAAGAGGGAAGAAATGGATGTCTGCGCGGGCAGTTGGAGGCGCGGTGGGGCACAACAAAATCTCACTCATTATCCCCTGTCACCGGGTCGTCGGTTCGGACGGCAGCCTGACCGGCTATGCGGGCGGACTGGAAAGGAAGGCAGGGCTGCTGGCCTTGGAAGGGGCGGGCAGAAAAAACGGATTATCCCCGGAAAAGGAGGACAGTTGTGATGAAACCGGAAAATATAGAAAAGATTCGCCGTTCTTTTGAAACCCAGGCGCCGGAATTTGAGAGCAAGGCACTGAATTTTTCCAAAGAAGAATACCTGGATTACGCGCTGACTGAGATCGCGCCCGCTCCGTCGGACGATGTTCTGGAAGTGGCCGCAGGGACCTGCGCCTGCGGGCGCTCCTTTGCCTCTCGGGTGCGTACGGTGGTCTGCCTGGATGCGACGCCATCGATGCTGGAGGTGGGAAGGCGGGCGGCAGAAAACAGCGGCCTTGGCAACATGGTTTTTGTCAGGGGTTATGCCGAAGAACTGCCGTTTTTGGAAAACAGCTTTACCATTGTGTTTTCCCGCCTGGCCTTTCATCATTTTGCGGATGCGGAAGCGGCATTTTCGGAGATGGCGAGAGTGCTGAAACCCGGCGGAAAGCTGGCGATGATTGACATGGAGGCGACTGGAGGGGAGCTCCGGGAAGTGCGGGATGAAATCGAAACGCTGCGCGACCCGTCGCATGTGAGGAACCTGCGCCGGGAGGAAATGAAGGCGCTGTTTTCCGCGCACGGCATGGAAATAGAAAAATGCGGGGCTATAACCATCCCTCAGCGTTTGGAAAGCTGGCTTTCCCTCACAAAAACGCCCCAAAGCGTCTGCCGGGAGATCCGGCGGCGCATGCAGGCGGATATAGACGGCGGGAAAAAGACGGGCTTTTGTCCATACATACAGGAGGGCGATATCTTTTTCCCGCAGAGATGGGTTTTGACTATGGGAAGGAAGGGATGTTAGGCGGGACGGATATTTGGAAATCCGGCGCAGTGCGCTTTTTCCGGGCAACACATAAAATGAACCGGCAGGGCGTTTGCCCCGCCGGCAAATGGATAAATGACAGAGAGTGCAGCGGCAGCCGGTTTTGCGGCTGCCGTTTGCTTTTCGGTTTACATAAAAAACTGGAGAACCGCAGGAGTGAGAAAAGCCTCTACTGCGGCTGCCACCAAAAGCAGGGGCAGGCAGATCATCAGATAGGTGCGAAGCGCACCCGTCATCGCCGCCCTGCATTCCCCGGGCAAGGCCCGGTGAAGGGTATAGCGGGTAAACGAGCGGCAAATGGCAAAGCCGCAGGCCAGAGCCAGGGCGATGGCCGGGATCTCCAAAATGCCGTGGGGCAGGATGCCCGCAAAAAAGGTCACGGCGGATATCCCCATCCGTTCATAGATGGCGCCTATCAACCCCATGGAACAGGCGTTTAGCAAAAGCGGCGCCGCCGGAGCAAAGAGAAACGGGAAAAAGCCCATAGCGATATAGACGGCGCTGACCAGCAGGTTGTTCCAAAGGATGCGGAGGAAATCCATGACGGGGCTGATGCCGAATAAATCATTCTGCATGTTGGCCGACAGCTGGGCGAACAGAGTGGCCGTCCATTCCGGATTTGCCCTGCAGATAAAATAGAACCCTATACTGGCGGCGATAAAAGCAGCAAAACAGATCACGAAGATGCGCCAGAGCCGGCGTCCGAAATATTGCCAGGCTGCCAGCCAATGACGTTGAAACGCGTTCATAGGCAGATCCTCCTTTTTTCTTTCATTATAGTACGGCGGGATCTAAAAGACCAGCGTTTCTTTCGACAATCTGCAAAAGAATCCCCCGGTCTTTTCCGGAACGCATCCCTGGAGGCTGCATCTTTTTCGGCAAGGGCGGGTACTCAGGTGAAAATCTGCAAAAGACCGAGCCCCATCATGGCGATGGCGGAAAGCAGGGAGAGCAGCCTGCCGTTGAGCTTTTTTCCGGTGGTGAGGCCCAAAACATTGCCGATGCCCACGGAAAGAAAGCTGAATCCCCCCACAAACAGGCCCACGAGCAGGGGAGAAAGGCCGCTCATGCCGACGCCGAAGGCTGCGGCCAGGCAGTTGAGGGCCAGGGCAACGCCCAGCATGAGGCTCTCGCCGGGGGAGAGCTTGGCGGGAGCGCCGGCCTGCATAATCTTTTCTTCTGCCGGGGCGCCTTTGGCGGGCAGAAGGGAGAGAACACCCAAAAGAATGAGAAGCGATCCTCCAAAAATGGCGGGGAGACGGCCCAGTCCGGCCAGGAGCGAGGAAAGGGAGCAGCAGACAAGGGCTGCCGCTCCCGAGCAGAGGGCAATAAGCAGGTTGTTCATCCAGGAAATATGACGGCGCCGCAGCCCCAGTGCCGCGCCGATCAGCAGGTTATCGAGGTTTGTGGCTACCCCGATGAGCAAAACCGAGAGAATATCCAAATTGCAACGCCTCCTTCTCCCTCATCATATGAGAGGAAGAGAAAACGGGTTCCCCGCAAAACGTTTACTTTGCAGGGGGAGTCTGCTAGAATATAGAAAAACGAAAGAAAATGCCCGGTTTTGGCTTTTTGGGCCTGGGATGGGGGTGCGAAAGTGCTCCCGCGTGACGAAAATCGGCGGGGCGGTTCCTGCCCCCTGTATTTCTGGCGCAGTATGCGCCGGAATCCGGAAAAACGGCAATGGAAGGTAGAAAGATGAAATCTCTTCGTGAATTATATAAAATCGGGAACGGGCCATCCAGTTCTCATACTATGGGGCCGCAAAAGGCGGCGGAACAGTTTTTGCAGGCATATCCCGGGGCGGATGCCTATGAGGCAGTCCTTTTCGGCTCTCTGGCCCGGACGGGCCGGGGACACCGGACGGACTGGATCCTGAAAAAGACGCTGGAACGGGAGGGAGTGCCCGCAGAAATTCGCTTTGATATGGAGACGCGGGAAGAGGAGCTTCCCCACCCCAATACCTTTACTCTGACTGCGAAAAAGGAGGGAAAGGTTCTGGGGGAATGGCGGGTCATGAGCGTCGGCGGCGGAGCGATCCAAATCGAGGGCCAGAGCGATCCGCCCAGCGCCGAGGTCTATGCTCTCTCCACTTTTGCCGGGATCAGCGCCTATTGCCGGGCCCATAAGCTGCGGCTCTATGAATATGTGGAACAGGAAGAGGGCCCGGAGATCTGGGGATTTCTGGAACGGGTCTGGCAGGCCATGAAGCAGGCTATATTGGACGGCCTGGAGGCCGAAGGAGAATTGGAAGGCGGGCTGCATATCGAGCGCAAAGCCAAATTCCTCTATAACCAGCGGCATATGGATGAGAGCGCGCAGACCCGGGAGAACCGGCTGGTGAGCGCCTATGCTTTCGCGGTGAGTGAGCAGAATGCCGGCGGCGGTCAAGTCGTGACGGCGCCGACATGCGGCGCCAGCGGCGTTTTGCCGGCGGTGCTCATGTATATGCAGCAGACCCGGGAGGTTTCCGACCGGCGTATCCTGCGGGCCTTGGCGACGGCGGGGCTCATGGGCAACCTAATTAAGACAAACGCCTCCATCAGCGGGGCAGAATGCGGTTGCCAGGCCGAGATCGGGAGCGCCTGCGCCATGGCGGCCGCCGGCCTGGCGGAGATGTTTGATATGGAGCTGGAACAGATCGAATATGCGGCGGAGGTGGCGCTGGAGCATCATTTGGGGCTGACCTGCGATCCCATTGCCGGATTGGTGCAGATTCCCTGCATTGAGCGGAATGCCGTGGCGGCTATGCGGGCCATCAACGCGCTGAGTCTGGCGAATTTTCTCACATATACCCGGAAAATATCCTTCGACCTGGTGGTGCGGACGATGTATGAAACCGGAAAGGATCTTCACGATCGTTACCGGGAAACCAGCGAAGGCGGGTTGGCAAAACTGTATCAATAGATTATAATTGGATGTATATAAAAATGGGAAAATAGGTTCTTTTTTGAAAAGAGAATAAATCCGGATCTGTGCAATAAAAAAATCCCCCACAGAGGGGGATTTCGGCGGCAATATATTTCCCGGGGAGAACTATATCTTCCCATAGGCTATTTATAGCCCATCCCGGCTGCGAAAATCTTATTCCGCAAGATCGGCGGGATCGATAGGGCCATGGTTCTTCTCGAAATTTTCGATCAGACTGCGCATCATAAACTCGATTTGTTTGTTTTTGGATCGGCCATAATATTCCGCAACATATCCGAATTTTTTCATAATGACAGGATCAATGCGGATTAAAAGGGCATATTTCTCGCTCATAATCCCTCGCCCCCTATACAAAATATTTATTTATATTTTATCGGGAACATTGCTCTAATATACTTATAAGATATTTAAAAGATAATAAAATGATATCTATTATATAGAAAGAGGTGAATGCTATGCGTGCTGCTATTCTTGGAAAAGGGAATTGCACGGTTCTCTTGGAGAAAGTCCTGCCCCTGGGAATCGATCAGCTGCTGATTTGTGCCGAGGACGGCGTTTTACGGCAGGCAACGGAATTTGCCGACCGCAGCAAGATTCCCCGGCTCATCTGGAAAAAGCCTGGGGCATATGAACGGGTGCCTATAGAGGAAATGGTTGCCTTTGTGGAATCGGCGGAGTATATCCTCTTTCTTTACAGCGAAGAGGATGAACAAATCCACAGGGCCAAAGAGCGGGCCCGGGAGATTGGCAGACGCTTTCGGGTAGTTATTCTGGATGCGCAGGGGGATATAAAAGAATTACCGATATAGCATTTGCTGTCCGCGCAGGATATGTTGAAAAAACGGCCTTTCGTCGTTTTTTGTTTTTTTATGAGGACTTCTGCTGTCGGGCTTGCCGGGAGATCAAATGCGTGAGAACATATGCGGTACATCTTTGTCGTTTTTTTATGCCGTGGGAACGGGAAAGGAAATTCGGAAGGCAATCCAACACCGCGTCATTTGCTCCCGCCCCGGGAGATTTGTCGCAAAATGAAACAATAATCCCCCGGATCCGGCAAAGCAGGTTGCCTTTTTTTGGACAGGCCGTTATAATAAAATTAAGCCAAAAAGGGAGTAGCTTGCATTCCAGGGGGAATGTGGCATAGGACGTCAGCACGGTTGGAAAGCGATGGAAAACCCGTCTATGCGTTTAAAAAGCGAGACTTTTGTTCAAGGTTCTATATAACAAAAGTATAAAGGAGGATTTTATGGAGGCGCTTTTTTCAAATGTGCTGAACATTACCTGGCAGCAGGCCGTCATGTGGGTCATTGGCGGTGTGCTGATCTATCTCGCCATCAAAAAGGATATGGAGCCTGCGCTGCTCCTGCCCATCGGCTTTGGTGCGATTCTTGTCAACCTGCCCCTTTCCGGCGCGGTGACCCAGGTGATTGACAATGTAACGGAAGTGGGAATTTTGGATGTGCTCTTTGACGCGGGCATTGCCAATGAGCTGTTCCCATTGCTGCTGTTTATCGGAATCGGGGCGATGATCGATTTCGGCCCGCTGCTCTCCAATCCGAAGATGCTGCTCTTCGGTGCGGCGGCTCAATTTGGAATCTTTTTTACACTTTCCATGGCGACGCTTCTGGGATTTGGGCTGACGGACGCTGCCAGCATTGCCATCATCGGCGCGGCGGATGGCCCCACGTCTATTTTCGTGGCTAACTATTTCAACACACCCTATATCGGCGCGATCATCGTGGCGGCCTATTCCTATATGGCGCTGGTGCCCATTGTGCAGCCCATTGCAATCCGTGCGGTGACGACGAAGAAGGAACGCCGTATCAAGATGACATATAACCAGAAGGATATCTCCAAAACCACCCGTATCCTTTTCCCCATTGTGGTGACGGTGATCGCGGGCATTGTGGCGCCGCGCTCTGTGGCCCTTGTGGGATTCCTCATGTTCGGCAATCTGATCCGGGAATGCGGCGTGCTCAATTCCCTTTCGGAGACAGCCCAGAAAGTACTGGCAAACCTGATCACCCTGTTCTTGGGGCTTACCGTAGCGGCCAAAATGCGGGCGGATATGTTCCTGACACCCTCCACTCTTATGATCCTGGGGCTGGGGCTGGTGGCCTTTATCTTTGATACTGTCGGCGGCGTTTTGTTTGCCAAGCTCCTAAACCTGTTTTCCAAGAACAAGATCAACCCCATGATCGGTGCGGCGGGCATTTCGGCTTTCCCCATGTCGGCGCGGGTTATCAATAAGATGGGCCTGAAGGAAGATCCCCATAATTTCCTGTTGATGCATGCGGCGGGGGCGAATGTGGCCGGGCAGATCGCGTCGGTCATCGCGGGCGGCATGATCCTCTCGCTGGTGGCGTAAAGGAGGTATATGATGAGTTTATTTATGAAGAGCCTGCAGATCATGTTATATGGAATGCTGGGGATTTTCGCGGTGATCGTTGTAATCTATCTGGCGATTCTCCTGATGAACAAAGTCTTTTCCAAACCCCGGAGCGAAAAGAAAGAATAGCTCCAAATAGAATAGAAACGGTACGGCGCCGCGGGTATCTGCGGCGCTTTTTATTTTGAGCCTTCAACCGAATCGTTCCCAAATAAGTTTATTAGGATGAATGGAATACAAAAGCTATATAAGGACATTTTTTGTGAGGGTAAATGATTTTTCTACATTGTTGCGGAAACAGTTGGGAAAAAGGGAAGGGAGGACATAATAGACTCCTTTGTTTTTTTCAAAGAAAAGAGTCTGGACAAAATAAATGGCCTCTCTGGATTTTTGGATATGCAGAAAATAAAGACTTGAGGGTAGCCAATCGTGAAAACTTTTTGCTTGTATCTTTTCAAAGAAAAGGTTTTTGTGGAACAAAAGGTCTCTTTGGATTTTTGAATGTGCAGAGAATAAAGGTTTTGAAGTGACCAGTCGTGAAAACTTCTTTGCTTGTTTCTTTTCAAAGAATAGGTCTTTACGGAACAAAAGGCTGCTCTGGATCTTTGAATATGCAGAGGGATAAAGGTTTTGGGGTAACCAGTCATGAAAGTTTCTTTGCTTCTTTCTTTTCAAAGAAAGAAGGGTGGGTGTACTTTTTCCGCAAATTATAGTATAATCGAACTGTATTTCCAAAAAAACAGAAGGATATGAGGGAGGAAAAATGGAAAGAAAGAGCGATATTGCCATTGCCCAGGAGACGCCCCTGCTTCCCATTGGCGAAATAGCCCGGGAAGCGGGAATTCCTGAGGAATATATAGAGCCCTATGGGCGGTATAAAGCGAAAATTGACGATAAAATCCTGAAAGAGCGCACGGATAAACCGGAGGGAAAGTTGATTTTAGTGACGGCGATTTCCCCCACGCCGGCGGGCGAGGGAAAGACGACGGTGACAGTGGGCCTGGGGGACGGCCTGCGCCGCCGGGGGAAAAAGGCCATGGTGGCCATCCGGGAGCCTTCCCTGGGCCCGGTGTTTGGAATCAAAGGCGGCGCTGCCGGCGGCGGCTATGCCCAGGTTGTGCCCATGGAGGAGATCAACCTGCACTTTACCGGGGATATCCATGCCATTGGGGCGGCCAACAACCTGCTGGCGGCGCTTCTGGATAACCATATCCACCAGGGAAATGCCCTTGGAATCGACCCCAAACGGATCACATGGAAACGGTGCCTGGATATGAACGACAGATTCCTGCGCCAAATTGTGGGCGGCATGGGGCCAAAGGCCAACGGGTGTGTCCGAGAAGATGGCTTTGATATCACTGTGGCGTCGGAAATTATGGCGATTCTCTGCCTTTCCCGGGATCTGAAGGACCTGAAGCGGCGGCTGAAGCGCATTGTGGTGGGATATACCTATGCCGACCAGCCTGTGACAGCCGGGGATCTGCGGGCGGAGGGGGCCATGACGGCTCTCCTGAAGGACGCCATAAAGCCCAACCTGGTGCAGACGCTGGAGCATACGCCGGCCCTGGTGCATGGCGGCCCCTTTGCCAATATCGCCCATGGCTGCAATTCGATCATGGCGACCCGCATGGCACGGCGGCTGGCGGACTATGTGGTGACAGAGGCAGGCTTTGGTTCAGATCTGGGCGCGGAGAAGTTTTTGGATATCAAATGCCGCAAGGCAAAATTCCGGCCGGACGCCGTTGTGCTGGTGGCAACCATCCGGGCGCTGAAGATGCACGGCGGACTGGCTAAAAACGAGCTTTCCGAGGAAAATCTGGCGGCGCTGGAGGCGGGAACGGCAAACCTGCTGCAGCATCTGGAAAACCTGCGGGGCGTCTATGGCCTGCCCGTTGTGGTGGCGGTCAATCGGTTTCAGACGGATACGCCCGCGGAGATTGCCCTGGTGCAGGAGGTTTGCGCCCAGGCCGGTGCGCAGGCGGTTCTGACGGAGGTTTGGGCCAAGGGCGGCGCCGGTGCGCTGGAGCTGGCAGATGCCGTTGTTGCCCTGGCGGAAGGGGAGAGCGAATTTTCCTATTGCTATCCGGATGCCATGCCGCTCAAGGAGAAGATCGAGGCGGTGGCTCGGAAAATTTACCATGCCGACGGCGTCGACTTTGCCCCGGCGGCGGAAAGCCAGCTGGCGCGCCTGGAGGAGCTGGGCTTCTCCCGCTTCCCGGTCTGCATTGCCAAAACCCAATACAGCTTTTCAGATAATCCGGCGTTGCTGGGCGCTCCCCGGGGTTTCCGCATCGCTATACGGGAGGTCAAAGTTTCGGCAGGTGCCGGATTCGTGGTGGCGCTGGCGGGAAATATAATGACGATGCCCGGCCTGCCCAGAGTTCCGGCTGCCGAGGGGATCGATGTGGACGAGGGCGGAAGGATATCCGGGCTGTTTTAGGAAAAACCAGCCGTGCGATGGCCTATATTGATTTTTTTTTTGGCAGATCAGGTATAATGAATGCACGGACGAAGCGGAAACAAGCTTCCGCGTCCGGGGTATTCCTTTGATAACTGCCCGTGCTGCACAATGCGCGGCAGAGACATCATAATACAATGGGTGCGCACCTACCAGCAGTCAGGCGAAATGTCTGGCTGCTTTTTTGCTTGAGGAGGAGAGGTATGATTCATTTGCTATGGCCCATTCTTTTGGTTGTGGGCGCCAATACGGTCTATAATATCGCGGCAAAATCGACGCCGCCGGGGATCAATTCCTTTGCTTCACTGGCCGTATCCTATTTTGTGGCGATGGTGAGCGCAATAGCCCTGTTTTTTGCGACATCCGGCCAGAAAAACCTGCTGGCCGAGTTTTCCAAAATGAATTGGACGTCGGTCGCCCTGGGCATTGTGATCGTCGCTCTGGAATTTGGGTATATCAGCGCCTATCGTGCCGGATGGAAGGTGAGCATAGCGTCACTGGTGGCCAATATCAGCCTGGCCGTGATCCTGCTGGCTGTGGGGCTGTTGCTCTATAAGGAAAGCCTTTCCCTGCGGCAAATCCTTGGCATGTGTCTTTGCGGGGCCGGGCTGGTGCTGATTGCCCGATAGGGGAGCCGGGAAAATAGAGAGCTGTTTTTCGGAGAAAAAATCCAAAACAAGAGGCGGAAGAAAATTTCTTCCGCCTCCCGTTTAAAAATGGAGATATCAGGTAGGGTGTTATACGCATTTTCATAGCCGCCGGCGAAGGTTCTCCAAAATTTCCCCTGCGGTCTTTCTGCACCGAATCGCAGAAGCATTTTTTATAAAAGATCGGTGATAATCCTGTGCATGGCCTCCCGGGTGACCTCCCGCTTGCAGAGCTTGGTGATGGGCACCGCCATGCCGGCGTCCACAATGGCGTCCACGTCCTCGGGCTTTACGCCGCGATCCGACAGATGCCGGGGCAGCCCCACGGCGTCATACAGCCGGTCGATCTCATCGATAAGAGCTTCGCTGCCACTGAACCCACAATACCGCCCCATGCGGTCCAATGCCGCTTTGACGGCTGGGTCCTCGGATTCATAGCGCAGGAAGGGGATCAGCGTGAAGGCGCAGGCCAGGCCGTGGTCAATGCCGTAATCCGACGTCAGCTTATAGCTGATGGCGTGGCAGACGGTGGTGCGGGTCTGGTTAAAGGAAATACCGGCGATATAGGAGGCGATAACCATTTCCTCCTGGGCGTCTCCGTCGCCGTTGCAGGCCGGATAGATATTTTTGACGATTTTATCCACTGCCTCCATGGAAAGCGCCTCGCAGAGAGGAGAGGTGCGGATATTCCAATAGGCTTCGATGGCATGGCAGAGAGCGTCGAACCCGGAGGCCGCCGCCACCCGCTTGGGCATGGTTTCGGTCAGGCAGGGATCGATGATGGCGATATCGCCATAGAGGATGGGATCCACCAGCGAAAGCTTTTTATTGATCTTGGGATCGGTCAACACGGAAACATTGGTCACCTCGCTGCCGGTTCCCGCTGTTGTGGGAACCAGGATCAGTTCCTGGCGATGCCGGCCCAGCGCCTTTCCGGCCATGTAGTCGGCGGTTTTTCCCTCTTCGCAGGAGAGGACGGCAACGGCCTTGGCCGTGTCCAGAACCGAACCGCCGCCAATGCCGATGACACAGTCCGCGCCGCAGCTCTTGCAGAGCGTAACGGCTTCGTCCACCATCTCGCATTCGGGATTGGGCATGACACCTGCAAATTCGCCGGCAATGCGGCCCTTCAGCAGCTCCTTGATCTCACCGTAAAAAGCCATGGAAGAGATAATCTTATCGCTGATAAGCAGAATTTTTTTGCTGCCTGTAAACTCGCCGATGGAGCGGAACTTGCCCCGCCCGGCCATGGATTTCACAGGACTTTGAAATGAAAAATCATACATTGCAATCACGTTCTTTCATAGGTAAGGATTTACTGCCGGATATCGGCACCGCAGAGCGTTCGCTATGCGGCGGCCTTTCCCATTCTTTCTTATTATACCGCCCAAGCGTGCTGATATCCAGCAAAAAACCCGGCTGCGGACGAAAGATCCGAACCATATGCCGGGTTAATTTGCCGTTGATATAAGGTGCGCCCGAAGATCCGCTGGGAAACATCGGGACGCTTATGTGGGAAACGACGAAGGGAATGCCCGTCGTTTCCTGGAAACAGAGATCCGAATCGGCTTAAAGCGCGCCGTCCCATGTGCCGACATGCTCTTTTTTCATATCCTCTTCGTTAAACCAACGGGTCGTAACGCATTTGGACTCTGTATAGAAGCGCATGCCGTCCTTCCCGAGGCAGTGCAGGTCGCCGAAGAAGGAGTTTTTGTGGCCGGCAAACGGGAAGATGCCCGAGGGAACGGGAATGCCCACGTTGATTCCGACCATGCCGCCGTGCGTTCTCTTGGCAAACTCACGCGCATAATAACCATTCTGCGTGAAGATCACCGAGCCGTTGGCGAACGGGTTGGCATTCATGATGCTGATGCCCTCTTCAAAGTCTTTGACGCGTTTTACACAGAGCACCGGCCCGAAAATTTCTCTCTGGCCAACGGTCATCTCAGGAGTTACATGGTCCAAAATGGTATGGCCTACATAGAAGCCGTTCTCATATCCGGGAACCACGACGTTTCTGCCGTCGAGAACCACCTTGGCGCCCTCGTCGATGCCCTTCTGGATCCAGTCGCAGACGAATTTTTTGTGGGCCGCGGTGACAACAGGGCCGAGATTTGTCTCTTTATCATAGGCGGGGCCGATCTTCTTCTTGGAAACCTGCTTGACAATTTCATCCACCAATGCGTCGGCGATGGATTCCTGCACGACGATGACCGGAAGGGCCATGCAGCGCTCGCCTGCGCAGCCAAAGGAAGAATTGATGATGCCGGCGGCTGTCCGGGTGATGGGAGCATCCTCCAGGACAAGCGCATGGTTTTTCGCTTCGCACAGGCACTGCACCCGCTTGCCATGCTTGGCCGCTTCGCCATAAATATGCAGGCCGACCTCGGTAGAACCGACCAGCGTAACCCCCTTTACGTCGGGATGGGACAGGAACATTTCGGATTCCTTCCGGGAACAGGTCACGATATTGACAACACCTGCCGGCAAGCCGGCTTTTTCCAGAAGCGCAACCATTTTGAGCGAGGTCATGGGGCACATGCTCGCCGCTTTCAGCACCAGCGTGTTACCGGTGGCGATGCACATGGGCATCATCCAGCCCATGGGGATCATGGCGGGGAAATTGAAGGGAGCGATGCCCGCAAAAACGCCCAGAGGCTCTCTATACAGCGTGGTATCAAAGCCGGGGGTGACATTCATGGTGGATTCGCCCATCATGATGGTGGGCGCGCCGCAGGCAACCTCAACGGGTTCCTTCACCTTTAAAATATCGCCCTTTGCCTCGTCCCAGTTTTTTCCGTTTTCCCGGGCCAGCGTATAGGTAAGGTCGTCCATATTTTCCATGAGAAGATCTCTGAATTTATAGAGAACCTCCACCCTTCTCTGCACGGGCGTATCCGACCATTTGGGGAAAGCGGCCTTTGCGGCGGCAATGGCCGCCTCCACTTCCTGCGCGGTGCAGCAGGGAGTCTGCGCGATAACTTCGCCTGTGCTCGGATCATAAACAGGCATATACTTATCCGTTTTAGATTCCACAAATTCACCGTTGATATACGGCTTTAAAATTTCCATTGCGAGTCTCCTTTTCTAATTTTAATCAAAAATCTTTCTTTATGATAATATGGAACCGGGGAAAGTGTCAATATAAAATGTTAAATTTATATATTAAATAACATGGCATAAATTAGATAAGAAGAAATAAATTGCAAAATGAAAGAATTGAGATAATAATAACGTGATATTTGTTATAATATTTATAAAAAAACATTTTATATGAGGAATTATTAAAAAATATGAAAATTATCCATGCATAAGAACATTTTTTATGAAATTTTTCCCGGATGCTATTGTCAGAAGAATAAGAAAGTGATATAATACAAAAGATATTGGCATTTAAATCAAAAGGGCCGCCGGGGCGGCGCCGGATAAGGAAATTCTGTTTATCCCAATGAGAATCAACAATTTAATAGCATCCGACGGAATAAAAACATGAGAAAGGATCCATTTGAAGGAGGAAGAAGAATGATCGACAAGAAACGTTCGCTGTGGATTTACAACAAAATGAATGAAATCCGCAATTTCGAGCTGAAAGCTTTGGAGCTTTTTGAAGAGAACAAGCTGCGCGGCTCTGTCCATCTCTATATCGGCGAGGAGGCCGTTGCGGCAACCATCTGCTCGAGCCTGCGGGATGAGGACTATATTACCAGTACCCACCGTGGCCACGGCCACTGCATCGCCAAAGGCGCGGAGCTGGATAAAGCCATGGCCGAGCTTATGGGCAAGGCCACGGGCTATTGCCGGGGCCGGGGCGGCTCCATGCACATTGCCGATCTCACCAAGGGCAACCTGGGCGCCAACGGCATCGTGGGCGGCGGTCTTCCCATTGCCACGGGCGCGGCTCTCGCCAGCAAAATGCGGGGGCAGGATCGGGTGGCGGTCAGCTTTTTCGGCGACGGCGCCTCCAACGAAGGCACTTTCCATGAGAGCCTGAACCTGGCGTCCCTCTGGAAACTGCCCATCATCTTTGTCTGCGAAAACAACGGCTTTGGCATCTCCGTGCCGGCATGGCAGTCCACGTCTGTGGAAAATATCAGCGACCGGGCCCATGGATACAACATGCCGGGCGAAACCGTGGACGGCAACGACGTAAACGCCGTGGACGAGGCCTTCCAGCGCGCCCTCAAGCGGGCCAAGGCTGGCGAAGGCCCGACGCTCATCGAATGCAAAACGTATCGCTGGATGGGCCACTGGATCGGCGACCCGCAGCTCTACCGCACCCGCGAAGAGGTGGAGGCATGGAAGGAAAAGTGCCCCATCAAGCGGTATCGCGCCTATCTGCTGGAAAATGGCATTGCCAGCGAGGAAGAACTCGGCGAAATCGAAAGCCGGACCAAGGCGGCCGTGGATGCGGCGGCGGAATTCGCCATGAACAGCCCTGAGCCGGATCCGGCAGGCGTCCTGGAAGACGTATACTTTGAAGGTTAAGGAGGAAAAGCAATGAGCATCAAGACATATGCAATGGCAATTCGCGATACCATCGCTTCGGAAATGCGGCGGGACGAAAATGTGTTCTGCATGGGCGAGGATATCGAAACTGCGGGCGGCTCTTTCGGCTGCACCCGGGATTTATATAAGGAATTCGGCGTGGAGAGGGTGCGCAACACCCCCATTTCCGAGGCGGGCTTTGTCGGCGCGGGTGTCGGCGCAGCTAACGCGGGTATGCGCCCCATCGTGGAGCTCATGTATTGGGATTTTGCCTATGTGGCTATGGACCAGATTTTGAACCAGGCGGCGAAAATCCGCTATATGTTCGGCGGCAAGGCTAAGGTGCCGATGGTCATCCGCGGCCAGCAGGGCATCGGCAAGGGCAACGCAGCCCAGCACAGCCAGTGCCCCGAGGTGTTTTTCATGCATATCCCTGGCCTGAAGGTCGCCATGCCCTCCTGTGCGGAGGATGCGGCCGGCCTGCTGCGGACGGCGATCCGGGACGATAACCCGGTTGCCTTTATCGAGCATAAGGCCCTCTATTTCATCAAAGGCGAGGTGCCGGACGATCCGGAATTCATGATTCCCTTCGGCCAGGCCAAAATTCGCCGGGAGGGCAGCGACGTGACGATTGTCGCCACGCACCTGTTTGTCAACCGCTCGCTGGAAGCGGCGGAAAAGCTGGAAAAAGAGGGCATCTCCTGCGAGGTCATCGACCCGCGGACGATCGTTCCCTTCGATTATGATACCGTCATCAACTCCGTGAAAAAGACCGGCCGGCTGGTCGTTGCCCATGAGGCGCAGAAGACGGCGGGCATGGGCGCGCAGGTCGTGACCTATGTTCAGGAGCATGCCTTTAACTATATGGATGCCCCGGCGCAGGTGGTTGGCGCCAAGCCCTGCCCGGTTCCCTTTAACCTGGGGCTGGAGACGGCGGCGATTCCCACCGTGGACGATATCGTGGCGGCGGTGAAAAAGACGCTCTATAAATAAGGAGGAACACATGGCGCAGAAAATTATCATGCCCAAGCAGGGCCTCCAGATGACCGAGGGCACGATCATCAAGTGGCTGGTGGAAGAAGGCGGCCAGGTCAAAGAAGGCGATCAGCTTTTCGAGATGGAGACGGATAAGCTCACCATCACCATTGATTCCACAGCCACCGGGACGCTCCTCAAAATCGTCCATGGCGAGGGAGACGTGGTTCCCATCGCCGAGACGATCGCCATTGTGGGCGAAACGGGAGAGGATTTCAGCGATCTGCTTCCCGCGGGAGAATCAAAAGAAGAAGCCAAGGACGAAGCCCCTGCGGCGGCTCCTGCCAGGGAACCCGAGGCCCTTGCCATTGCCCATCAGGGCGGCGGCGAGCGCCGGTTTGTGACTCCCCGAGCCCGGATGCGCGCCGGGGAAAAGGGAATCAATATCGACGATGTCCCCGGTTCCGGCCCGGAAGGCCTGGTGATCGAGAAAGACGTCTTGAACTATGCGGCCTCCGCGCCCAAGGCGACGCCGCTGGCGAAAAAAATCGCGGCCCAGGAGGGCGTATCTCTGGCGGATATCCAGGGGACCGGCTCTCATGGCAAGATTCAGGCGGCGGATATCGCGGCAAAAATTGCGGCGCGCACCAGGGGTGCGGCCCGGGGCGAGCGGCTAATCCCGCTCACGGGTATGCGCAAGATTGTTGCCGAGCGGATGAAGGCCAGTCTGACGGATATGGCCCAGGCCAACCACCGCATGAATGTGGATATGACCGAGGCTGTCCGCATCCGCGAGCAGCTCAAGGCAAGCGGCGTCAAGGTGAGCTATAACGACATCATCATCCGCTGCGTCGCCAAAGCGCTCACGGAATTCCCCATGATGAATTCTTCCATGACCGACGATGGTATTGTCGTGAAGGAGTATGTCAACGTGGGGATGGCGGTGGCCGTGGAAAACGGGCTGATCGTTCCGGTCATCAAGGACGCAGACCTGATGACGCTCCAGGAGATTGGCGCCTGCTCGGGCGAGCTGGCGGCAAAAGCCAAGGAAAACCGCTTGAGCCCCGACGACTATACCGGCGGGACCTTCACGGTTTCCAACCTGGGCATGTTCGATGTGGATAGCTTCACGGCTGTCATCAATCCGCCCGAGGCGGGTATTCTGGCCGTGGGGAAAATCGACAAAACGCCGGTGGTGGTGAACGATGAAATCGTCATCCGTCCCATCATGACCTTGAGCCTGACTTATGACCACCGCGTGGTGGACGGCGCTCCGGCAGCCCAGTTCTTAAAGCGGATCAAGGAGCTTTTGCAGGCTCCGGCGCTGCTTCTGTAAGGCGGGGGACAGCATATGAAAGAATTTCAAGTGGCCGTCCTGGGCGGCGGCCCGGGAGGATATGAGGCGGCAATTCGCTGCTCGCAGCTGGGGCTGAAAACCGCGCTGATCGAGGCGCGCGAGCTGGGGGGGACCTGCCTGAACCGGGGCTGTATCCCCACCAAGGCCCTGCTCCACAGTGCGGAGCTTTTTGAAGAGGCAAAAAATGCCGCTGCCTTTGGCGTGAAGGCTGAAAACGTCTCCTTTGATTTTGCCGCCATGGCAAAGCACAAGGACGGCGTGGTTGCCCGTCTGCGCCGGGGCATTGAGGCCCTGGAAAAAGGCCATGGCGTGGAGGTGATCCGCGGCTTTGGCAAACTGACGGGCAAGAATACAATCGATATAAACGGCGAGACCGTTCGGGCGGAAAAGATCATTCTCGCTATGGGTTCCGCACCGGCCCGCCCGCCCATTCCGGGCATCGACGGGAAAAATGTCATGACCAGCGACGATATCCTGGCTATGGAGAGCTGTCCGGACAGCTTTGTCATCATCGGCGGCGGCGTTATCGGCATGGAATTTGCCACGCTGTTTGCCACTCTCGGTAAGCCGGTGACGGTGATTGAGATGATGCCCAGCATTCTGCCGGGAGTGGAAAAGGAGATCACGGATCTGCTGCTGGCGGGCTTGGGCAAAAAAGTGAAAGTAATTACCGGCGCGAAGGTGACCGCCATCGAGGGCGGAGACACCGTGACCGTTCGCTATGAGGAAAACGGAACGGCGCAGACAGCCCAGGGCGGCGCCTGCATCGTCAGCGTAGGCCGGCGGCCCATGACAAAGGATATGGGTTTGGAGGCGCTGGGAATCCGCATGAACCGCGGGTTTGTGGATGTAGACGACTTTCTGGAAACCAGCATTCCCGGCATCTATGCCATCGGCGATATTACCGGCAAAATTCAACTGGCTCATGTGGCCAGCGCCCAGGGGCTTGCTGCGGCGGCGAACTGCGCTGGCAAGCGGGAGCGCATGGCATATGATATTGTTCCGGCCTGCATCTATACATCTCCGGAAATTGCCTATGTGGGGATGACGGAGGAAAAGGCGAAAGCCGCGGGAAGGGAATTTGCTGTCGGCCGCTTTAACGTGGCGGGCAACGGCAGGGCCATGGTTATGGGCGCGGCATCTGGACTGGCAAAAATTCTGAGCGACGCCAAAACCGGGGAGATCCTGGGAGCGCAGCTTATGGCGCCCCGGGCGACGGATATGATTGCCGAGATCTGCGCCGCGATGAAATGCGAGGGCACCATTGAAGAATTGGCGGCAACGATTCATCCGCATCCCACGGTGAGCGAGGTTATCATGGAGGCGGCCCACGATGCCGAAGGCCTCTGCTGCCACGCCATGCCCAAGAGGAAATAGCAGCATTTCCGGCGAAAACAAAAAGAATAACAGTTTCATGGCGGAACGCAGGGGAAAGGGCGAGCTCTCTGCCTGCCATGAAAGACACAAGGGGGAAACCCGCAGAAACTTCTGCGGGTTTCTTTTTTTGCGATGAGGGAAAGGTTCCTCTTTCCAGTATAGATTCCGGCAGCCGTCTTTTCACAAACCGATTTGTGCGGCTGGCTGTTATTTGCAAAAAGGCGCCGGACAAGGCGGGGAAGAGCATGGCGCAGGCATGGATTTTGCTGTTTGCTTTAGAGATTCCGGGTGTTTTTATGGCTTGGGAAAGGAAACAGCGGCCGGAGAATTTTGATGGGATTCCAAAGCCCAGGAAAAACTGCCGCCGGAAATAAAAAAACCGTTTGACATCCTATGCGGAAAATGATATTATAATAAGGCTGAATGGGTAAGCGCCCAGAAAGGCAGATTGCGCTGTTAGCTAAGCTGGATATAGCGTTCGGCTACGGACCGAAAGGACGGGGGTTCGAATCCCTCACAGCGCGCCACGTCGGAGCAAGCTCCGCTTACAATACCCCATCTAAAGGATGGGGTATTTGTTTGCTTCGCTGCTCCTCCTCCTTTATGCACAAAGTCACGCTGCACCTTCGCTGTTCGATTGTAAACGCGCTCACTACGCTTCGGCTTGCTACCAACTTTTTGCGGGTCATCGTTAAAAAATCTATATTGTCAATGATAAGCACGTCACGGTGGATTCCGCGCTTTATAACCCGCTCGGGCAACCGGGCGGGTTTTCAAATTGCTTCATCACCGTTCCTCCTTCACAAAAAGTCACCCTTACTCCGCCTGCTCGCTGTGAAACGCCCTCGCGACAGCTTTTTACGGCTTGCCGGTGGAGATGTGCATTTTTGCCGTCTAGCATCTGTCGGAGGAACCCCCGCGGCTATGTATCCCACCCTAACAGATGGGATTTGATTTCTCCTGCCGGTTCCACGACATCGGATAAGGGCTTGTAACCGCGCCCTTTTATCGCTGATTTGGTTACGATCACTTTTCTGCGGGTGCGTTTTGTTATAATTCAGGAGTTCAAGTTTGGCAGGGTACTCCACGTCAGAACAGATGATGCTTGTTCTGATTTTTTATTTTGTAAAAAATCAGTCACCGCTGCACGGTTCCTTCTTATTCTCAAAAAAAGCACGTTTGCCGGGGTTGTTCGCTTGTCTGCGTTCTAGGGGATAAACGCGTTTGCGGCGAGTACATAGCAGTGGACTTTGCGGCAGTTATCCCACCTGAAAAATCAGATGGGATTTTTGCTGCTCTTATTAAGACGTTGCCTTGAAAAAGAGTACTTTGCACAAATCGCGAAGGAAAGCGGCTATTTACAAAAATCTAGCCTTTTTTTCACAAATTAGTCACATATATTGCTTAGACTTATAATGAGGTGAGTATGCTTTGGATATGAATTTCAGGAATACAGAAAAATTTCTGCCCTATCCTTTGAAATGCAAACAAATCATAGAAGAAGTGGAAAAGGTATTTCTCGGAAACCGGGAAGCCGTGCGCAAAGTGCTCATGACCCTGCTGGCAGGAGGGCATGTGCTGCTGGAGGATATCCCCGGCGTGGGGAAAACGACGCTGGCCACTGCCTTTTCCAAGGCTCTGGATCTGGAATGCAACCGGATTCAGTTCACGCCGGATATCATGCCCTCGGATGTGACGGGATTTACCATGCTGCGCCAGGATACGCGTACATTTGAATATAAGCCGGGGGCGGCGATGTGCAACCTGCTTCTGGCAGACGAGATCAACCGTGCGTCCGCCAGAAGTCAGTCCGCCCTTCTTGAAGCGATGGAGGAGAACGCCGTTACGGTCGACGGCGTGACGCATGCGCTGCCGCAGCCTTTTATGGTCATCGCCACACAAAACCCCTATGGTTCGTCGGGGACGCAGCTCCTCCCGGATTCCCAGACAGACAGGTTCATGATGTGCCTGTCCATCGGATATCCCAATGAAAAGGACGAGCTTGAGCTGCTGCGGCGCAAACACGGCAGGAATGGGACGGAGGCGATTGCCCGTGTCACCAATGCGGCCGGCGTTGCCCAGATGCGGCGGGAGGTTTCGGAGATCTATATTCATAAGAGCATTTATGCGTATATTCTGCATCTGGTGCGGGCGACAAGATCACACGAACTAATTGTCCGCGGGGCAAGCCCCCGGTGCAGCGTGGCGCTTGCCGCCCTTGCGCAGGCGGCGGCGTATATTTCTGGGCGGGATTTTGTGATCCCGGAAGATGTGCAGATGGTGTTTAAGGGATGCACGGCGCACCGGATCGTGCTGTCTCCCCAGGCGAAACAGCATACGTCGGCCGGGGAGATTCTTTTAGAAATACTGCGCACGGTCAAAGCGCCTGCCCTGAGGGAACGCTGATGGCGGGGCGCAGGGCGGCTTATCTGCTGTTTCTCGCGGCATCGTTTTTATATTATGTATTCTATACCTGGTATGTGTCCTGGATGCTGTTTCTCCTTGCCCTGCTGCTCCCTTTCCTGAGCATCGGGCTTACCCTTCTTCTGACACGGGGATGCCGTGCGGTTATGGCGTGTGACGTTACCCAGGCGGAGAGGGAGGAAGGATTTGATCTCCGATTCCGGGTGACGGTCAAAACGGGAGCTGTCCCCGCAGTTCGGATCCGGCTGCGTGCCGAAAATCTGTTCTCCGGCGAGGCCAGAAACTATAAAGTTCTCATAAAGCCGGGAAAAATGAAATCTCTGCATATGGAAGGGCGGCTTTGCGGCGTTGTGCGGTGTTCGGCTGTGCGTGTGCGCCGGATGGATCTTCTGGGGATTTTCTGGCTTCCCATGCCGCCGGTAAAAGCTGTGGAAGTCCTGCTCCTGCCGGAAAAAATACCGTTTGCCGGGGAACTGCGTCTGCCTGCCCCGGCGCCGGAACCTGCCGGCGCTTCTTCCGGCGGCAGCGGCCGGGGAGAATGGCTGGACGTGCGCGGCTATCGGGAGGGAGACCCCCTCCGGGAAATTCACTGGAAACTGAGCGCACGGACGGGGAAGCTGGTCGTGCGGGAATATGAAGGCGAACAGAGCGATATTCTGCATGCCGTTCTGGCGTGGCAGGGAACGGCAGAGGCGCTGGACCGTGCCCTGGGGCGGCTGCTGGGCGTTGCAGAAGCGGCGGAAAGAGATGGAATCCGCCTGCATATATTCTGGACATCGCAGGGAAGGGCGCAGAGGTTCCGGAACCGCGAAGAAATGGATGCGGCTCTTTGGCAGGCGCTGGGGCACACGCCGGAGCAGGCTGAACAATGGATGGAAAAAGGCCCCGAAGAATCCATGGCAGGATCCGGCAGGGTTATCCGGATAACGCCGGAAGCCGTTTTGCCCGCTGGGATAACGCAGCCCGGGGAGGTGTCCCGGTGAAGAAATGGAGTATAGATAAAGCGGCGGGTCTTTGCCTCGCTGCCATGGGCCTGGTGGGTGTTGTGGGCATTCTTCATGCCTGTTTTTCCATCCCACAAACGGCGGCGATGCTTGTGTCTGCCTGTCTTTTGTGCGGCGCGGCCTGTCTGGTATTCCTGCTGAAAAAACAGAAAAGACGCATATTGCTGCTGTGTCTGCTCTGCGCATGGGTGATTTTCGGGCTTGTGTGCTGGGAACAGCTCCGCGATGGGGCGATTCTTCTCGTCCGGCTCGTCACGCCGCATCTCATGCAGGTTCTGCGTTACGATACAACGGCGGTTCAGCTACCGGCTTCGGCCGTGCAAGGGTCCTATTTGTGGTTTGGGATATATGCTCTGATCCCCTATGCCTTTGGCATGGCGCATGCTGTTGCTGTGCGCAAAAGCGCGGTTTTGGGCCTCCTTTTGACGGTTCCGCCCTTTGCTTTTGGATATGCGGTCACAAACACGTCGCCGGATGTGTATATGGCGCTTTTGTTTGCCTTCTGGGCGGCGGTTCTCTTGCAGGCGCGGTTTCCCAAAGGGGAGAAAAAGCAGAGATTCCCGGTGCGGGCGGTGAGTCTGGCGGTGTGCGCCGCTGTTTTTGCCGCGCTGTTCGCCGTGTTTCCCCAGGAAAGCTATACGCCGTCCCTGCGGACGATCGCATTTCGGAACCAGATCAAGGAGACGGCGGCGGAAGTGGGATATGCCCTCAGCGGCGGCATGGGAAGCCCCATTGCCAATCCCAATGGGGAAACTTCACTGGATGCAGCCGGCAGCATTCTTTTGACGGACAATCCCGTTCTGCGCGTGCGGGCAGCCGAACCGCAGGATATCTATCTGCGGGGATATGCGGCTTCGGAATATACGGGGCATGCCTGGCTGCAGGCAGACCCTTCGGCTTTTGAAGAAAGCGGCGCCGGGATCGAACCGATGGAATATCTGGAGCAGGATGGCCGCGGCAGTGCATATTTTGAAGGGATACGCTCGCAGATCCGGGTGGAGCCGGTTCGGGCGGGCTCCCGCTGGCTGTTTTCTCCTTATCAGATTGCGCAGGTGCAGACGGAGGCCGAATGGGTGGGGGACGCCTATCTGGCGGCGGATGGACAAGAAAGCTATCTGTTTGAGGTTTATGGCGACGGTGAAGAAAAGTTTGTCATAACAGGCAATGGCTATGGAGCGTCTAACTGGCTGATGCGCAACATTTCGGATAATGGGAACAGGCAGGCGGGAACTCTGGAATTTGAAGGATATGAGATCCCCTATATCAGCACAGCCCAGGGGATCTGGATCATGGCCTTTCGGGCCGAGGAAGCACTTCCCGACGATGTGATCCAGCGCGCCTATGCTTATCTTACGGCCCTGCCGGACGACGAGGATGATCTCTCCCTGTTCTATCCCCAGGATAATGCCGACGCCGCATATCTGCGCTATATCAGAGAGGAATATACCCGGCTCCCGGACGGCCTGCAGGAGCAGCTTGCCGCCTGGTGGGAGGAACAGACGGGAATGGCGGCCAATGGGAACACGCCGTATTACAACTGGGCGGCTATGGCCGGCATGGTGGCAGACGTTGTGCGTGAGTCGGGAACCTATAGCACGAATCCGGGCCAACAGCCCGTCAACCGGGATTTTGTGGAATATTTCCTGACGGAGAGCAACAAGGGATATTGCGTCCATTTTGCCAGCGCGACGGTGGTCATGCTGCGGGCTTTGGGCGTTCCTGCGCGGTATGCAGAGGGATATGTCGTGCGGGAGAGCGATTTTGATGAAAGCGGAGTGGCCGAGGTCCCGGCGCGGCGCGCCCACGCCTGGGCCGAGATATGGGTTCCGGATTTCGGATGGGTTCCCGTGGAATCCACGCCGGGCGGTGATGCGGTTCCGCTGGGCTCTGCTGCATCCGCTGAAAATGGCGGAGCCGATGCACCTGGAACGGTGGAGGATGAGGGAGAAGATCCCGGGGAGGATGCAGAAACCCCGGAGGAGAGCGCCCAGGCCTCGGAGCCGGTGGATTTGGACCCGACAGCCGGATCGGGAGAGGGGGCCGGAGCGTTATGGTGGATTCTGCCGATATGTGCGGCCGCCGGCGTGGGAGCGTTGTTCCTGATCCCCGCTGCCCGCCGGGCAAAACGCTCCCGCATTCTGCAGCATGCGGACCGCAGGCAGGCGGTTCTCTGCCTATATGATTCTCTATGCGAGCTGTCCCTATATGATGGCGAAGCCGTCCCGCAGGCGGCGATGGAGCTTGCCCGGGGGGCCCGCTTCAGCAGGCACCCCATTGCTCCCCAAAAAGTGCGCTGGCTGGAAAATCAGACAAAAGAGAAACGGAAAAAAATCATGGCGGCCCTGTCTTGGCGCAGGAAACTGTCGCTGCTTTGGAAGGGGCTGTAATGTTGTCTGGCCAGTATGGAAAAAGCCGGAGGGAATGTTTGCGCCGTAAGTGCGTTTTATAACATCCATCTGTATCCGGAACTGAGATGCGGATGGGTGTTGGCAGGGGGATCAGCGGGAGCTGCGGAAACTTTCTTCCCCCAGACGGACAGGGCGAAACATTCCCCCCCTTGCTTAAAGTAACTGGCGAAATGTACCGACACAATTCCACATACCGGAAGAAAGCCGGAATTCTGCGGCAAAATGACAGGGCGGGCTGCTTTTCTGATCGCTCTGCGTTGGGAGATATCTATGGAATTTGGGCGCGAAATGCAGTATAATAAATGTATGGACGGAGCGGAAACAAGTTTCCGCGGTTTGGCGCTCCTTGACGGATATTGCCGCACGATGTATGGCAAAGCCACGGCATAATGAAAGCCAAAAGAGCCAAATCCGCAGAGACTGCCCTGCGGGTGCGTATCAGGCCGGAAGTATTTCGGCATACTATGGAAAAATGAGAAGCAACGGAGGAAAGCGCATGCTCAAGAATATCAAAAAATCCGAGATTTTGTCCCTGAAGGATGAAATTGCCTATCAGGAGGGGCAGGTTGTCAGCAAAACCCTGGCCCAGAATCCGGCGGTCAGCGTGACCCTCTTTGCCTTTGAAAAGGGCGAGGAGATCAGCACCCATGAGTCCGGCGGCGACGCGATGGTGACCGTGCTGGACGGCACGGGAAGAATCACCATTGACGGCAGGGAATTTGTCCTGCAGCAGGGCGAAAGCATCGTCATGCCAGCGAAAACGCCCCATGCGGTGTTTGGGGAAGAACGGTTCAAAATGCTCCTGACCGTAGTTTTCTAAACAAAAAAAGCAGCCTGGCGGGCTGCCTTTTTTGTTGGGGAAAAATATTGTCAGGACTTCATATCGCGGTATTCGATATTGCCGCATTTCTTGCAGCGGATCTGAAGCCTGTTCACAGATGGGCAGTCGATAATGTCCCAGTCTTTACATCCGCATTTGTTACAGATCGCATATTTGTTGCCGTACCAGTGGTGCTCGGGATTGATCTCCACGCCGCCGGAAGCCTCCATCAATTCCTCTTCGGAGAGGGGTTCGCCATTTTTATCAATGAATTTTGCCATTTGTGAATCCTCCTTGTTTTTTGTTATTATCTTATACGAAATCGATGAAAAAACAGCTCATTTTATAAAAAAACGGCCGGTTCCGGCCGTTTTACTGTTTTTTAAAGCTCGTTCAGCTCCTCCTGAGAGAGCAGGCGGACGTCGTGCCGGGTCAGGATATCCACAGCCTTGTCGTTGTCCTCCACGCGGAAAATCATATAGGCGCAGTCCTGCCGCCGCGTGATGAAGGCATAGGTATACTCTACATTGATGCCTCCTTCTTTCATCAGCCGGAGCACCTGCAAAAGGCTGCCGGGCTCATCGGGGATGGCAACCGCCAGCACCGGCGTGATGGAAAATACATAGCCGGATTCTTTTAACAGGCACGCCGTCTTATAGGGATCGTCCACGATGATGCGCAGAATGCCGAAATCCCGGGTTTCCGCCATGGAAAGGGCGCGCATGTCGATCTGATGTTCAGACAAAACTTCTGCGAATTCCGCCAGCTTTCCGGGTTCATTTTCCACGAATACAGAAATTTGTTTCACAGCCATAGGGTTCCCCTCCTGTTTATTTTTTAATAGAGCTTGCGCTTATCGATGATGCGGACGGCTTTGCCCTCGCTGCGGGTGATGGACTTGGGAGCCACCAGATGCACGTTGGCATAGATGCCCAGCATAGCTTTCAGGGCGGCCACCAGCTCCTGTTCCCGCTTGGAAATCGTGCTGATGCTGTCCGAGAACATCTCGGGCGTCATTTCCACCTGCACATCCAGCTTATCGCTGTTGTTTTCCCGGCTGACCGTAATCTGATAGTTGGCCGGATATCCCTTGTTCAGGAGGACGGTTTCGATCTGCGACGGGAATACGTTGACGCCCTTGACGATGAGCATATCGTCGCTGCGGCCCATGGGTTTGGACATTTTTACATGCGTCCGCCCGCAGGAGCATTTTTCCCGGGTGAGAACGCAGATATCCCGGGTGCGGTAACGGATGAGCGGGAAGGCTTCCTTGGTGATGCTGGTGAACACCAGCTCGCCCTTTTCCCCGTCCGGAAGCACTTCGCCGGTGTTGGGATCGATGATCTCGGCGATAAAATGGTCCTCGTTGATGTGCATGCCGGTCTGTTCGCTGCACTCAAAGGAGACGCCGGGGCCGGAAATTTCCGTCAGCCCATAAATATCATATGCTTTAATATGCAGTTTATCCTGGATATCCTGGCGCATTTCCTCGCTCCAGGCCTCTGCGCCGAAAATGCCGGCCTTCAATTTGATCTTATCCTGGAGGCCGCGCTCGTGGATGCTCTCCGCAAGATAGGCGGCATAAGAGGGCGTGCAGCAGAGAATCGTCGAGCCCAGATCGCACATGAACTGGATCTGCCGGTCGGTATTGCCCGACGACATGGGGAGGGTCAGGGAGCCCACCTTATGAGAACCGCCGTTCAGGCCGGGGCCGCCGGTGAAAAGGCCATAGCCATAGCAGACATGGACGACGTCGTCTTTGGTGCCGCCGGCAGCCATGATGGCCCGGGCGCAGCAATCGTCCCAAAGGTCGATATCATGCTGGGTATAGAAGGCGACGACCCGCCGGCCGGTGGTGCCGCTGGTGGACTGAATGCGGACGCAGTCAGAAAGCGGGGCGGCCAGCAGGCCATAGGGATAGGCGTCGCGCAAATCGTCTTTTGTCAGAAAAGGGAGCTTTTTCAGATCGTCCACCGAGCGGATGTCCGCCGGAGTGACGCCTTTTTTCTCCATCAGATTGCGGTAGTAGGGGACGTTGTTATATACGCGCTCCACAGTCTGCACCAGGCGCTCATTCTGCCACGCCAAAATCTGTTCCCGGGACGCACATTCGATCTCGGGCTGATAATAATGCTCCATTCCTTGTTCGTTCCTTTCCTATCGAGGGCCAAAACCTTCGGACTTTTTTTCTTAATCATACCATTTTTCCCGCCGCTCGAAAAGAAAAAACAACAAATTTCCGCTTTTTTTTCTTAAAAAAATACACACGAAAAAGAAAAAACTGCGCCTTAAGGAAGGCGCAGTCCTGCCGCTTCGGGGATATGCCGGGCCAGAGTGTCCCGGGCGAATTCAAACAGAGGGCGGTATAGCGCATCGATATCCCGGCGGATGACATCCGGGTCTGCCGCGGGCAGCTCGAGATCGGCCAGGAGTTTTTGGGCGGCTTTTTTGGTTTGGGATAGCCTGTCCTTCTCCCGGACAAAATATGGTTCCAGGCACACCCCCCATGCCATGGAATTTTTGAGCTGGTCATAGATGGCGTGGAGCGTTTTGGAGGGAATGCACTCGAAGAAAATATCCAACAGAGGTTCGATGGCAAAACGGGGATGGCTGTCCATCTCCGCCCGGAGCTTACGTATCTGTTCCGACGTGAGATAAAAGAGGGCATGCGGCGCGGCGGTTTTGGAAAATATGCCGGCCATTTGCAGGCCCATGAGGCAGATATACAGATTTTTTTGCAGAGCGGGATTCTTTATGGAACGCTCCGCGCTGCGGATGGTGCAGGCCGCAACCCTGGTGCCCACGCCGTTTTGGGTTTTGACGATATGGTATCCGTTTAAAATGCCGATGGCCTTTTCGGCAGTCTTGCCGGAAACGCCATAGAGCTGGGCCAGACTGGCATAGGAAGGGAGCAGGGAGCCGGGGAGATAACGCCCCGTGTGGATGCCGCGCAGAACGCCGGTGATAACCTGGGCATAGAGGTATTCCTGGCGGGGATCCATGGCCCAGAAGAAAGCCGAAGAAGCCTCCGGGACGGGGACGCCGGCGGAGATCCGGGCAAAGAAGCCTTCCGCATAGCGGCGCATGGCCCTCAGATACTGTGTCACAACCCGGCAGAAACCGGCGGCATCGCGCCGGGAGGCAAAGTCCAGAAGCTGCCGGAGGAGGCCCTGAGAGGCGGCACGGAGCTCGTCATATTGCATGCCATAGGAATAAGCGGCCATGGAGAAACACTTGGTATACTGCATAAGAGAGGTGAAGAGATCGGCGATATAGGGATTCCCCAGCGAGGAGAAAAATTCGCCGTAAAGCTGAATCAGCATATCTGAAAAGGAAAAAAGCTCGTTTTCGGCGGGCTCCGCCAAAAAGCCGGCCGCCCGGCGGGAAAGAACGGACAGCTCCTCTTCCGGGCAGACATGGAGACAGGGGCCCAGGACGGAAGGGAGAAGAAGGGCGAGGGTATCGAATACATCCAGAATCGCTTCCCGGCGCAGGAGAAGATCCCGCAGATACTGCGCCCGGTGCCCGGGATTTTGCAGATCGAACACGACCTCCGCCGCCCGCCCGCGGCTGGAGCGGATATATCCGTTTTCCGCCAGACGGGAAAGAACCATGCGCATGGTGTTGCGCCCCACATGATATAGGCTGCAGAGCTCCTCCAGTGTGGGCAGAGAAGAGCCGCGGGCGTAATTCCCGGTATAAAGCTCTGTAATCATTCTGTCATAGATAGGGTCGGTTAAAACAATGCCGCGCTGCATATCCTGACTTCCTTTCTCCGCATTTCTTTGTTTTTCCATTTAATATTGCCATTTTATCACAAAAAGCGAGGAGTTCCAATGCGCCGTCACGGCCGTTTCCCGAAAAAGCGGGGATTTTTTGTGGATTGCAGAAATCCCTTTTTGGGTATGGTATACAGAGAAAGATGCCACGAAAAGCGGATAAAATGCAGTTTTTTGCAAGATCTCCCAGGGAACAAGGGAAAGGCTCGGCAAGATGCATAAATCTTTATAAAAATTTTATACATGGAGAGAAAAAAAGAAAGTACCGAAGCCGAAAACCCCCGGGAACCCATTGCGCAGGCAGGGGGGCAATGATACAATAAAACTAATAAAGGAAAGTTTTTTCCCAATAGACAGATTGGAAAACGCAGGAGGAAAACCATGAAAACAATTGACGGCGTGCATGTGTTGACGGCTGAGGGAACCGCCAGGGAAGTGGGACTGGCCCATGGAAGCGAAGCGGGGGAGCTGGTGAAAAAGACCATTGCGGCCTATCAGACCATGTTTGAAAACCAGGGAATTGCCTGGAAGAAGGCAAATGCCATTGCCCGGACGTATATTCCCGCCATTACAGACTATAACCCGGAATTCATTGAAGAGATGGAGGGGATTGCCGAGGGGGCGGGCGTTCCCTTTGACGATATCCTGACCCTCAACTGCCGCAGCGAGATCACCTTCCAGAGCGGCAGCACGAATACCGATGGATGCACTACGGTTTCGGTGACGCCGGAACGGGCAGAACATGGAGACACGCTGCTCTGCCAGACATGGGACTGGAAAATGGCTCTTCGGGAATGTGTGTTGCTGCTCCGGGTGAAAAAGCCGGGGAAGCCTGAGATCATCACACTTGTGGAAGCTGGGACGCTTGCCAAAATGGGTATGAACTCGGCGGGCGTCGGGATTCTGCTGAATGCCCTGGCCAGTGACTGCAAGGCGGAGGGAGTGCCGCTGCTGCTGGCCCTTCGGGGAATTCTGGAGGCGGACAACTTCTGCCATGCTGTGGCGGCGGCGACAAAAAAGCGCGTGGCCTGCTGCGGCAATGTTATGATGGCAACCCGGGACGGCGAGGCGCTGGATATCGAGCTGGCGGGGGAGGATTTCGATGTTCTCTATCCCAAGGAGAGCATTCTCGTGCATACCAACCATTTTGTCAGCAATCGCGTGCCCCGCTATCCCTATAAGGATACGATGAAATTCGGCGCGGCCAGCTCCTTCATGCGCCGGGGGCGGGTGGATAAGCTGCTGCGGATGGTGGAAGGCCCCATCGGCCTTTCGGATATCAAACGGGTGTTTTCCGACCATGCCGACTATCCCAACGGCATCTGCAGCCATGAAAACCCCACGGAGCCTAAGGCAGACCGCTACTGCACCACCTGTTGCGTGCTCATGAACCTGACCAAAGGGGAAATTCACGTCTGCCCGGCGAACCCCTGCGATACGCCCTTTGTGAAGTTTACCTTTTAAGAATTTCAGGGGGAAGGCGGTGGATGGAGTGGATTTCCTCCGCGCCTTTTTCTTGGGGTGCAGGGAAATGTCTATCGCCGGCGCACACCGCGGAAGGAAGCTTTCCGGGAAAGCCTTTTGGGAGCGGGCGGCCGGGAACCGCATCTGGCAAGTGATGCGTAAACAGGGAAGAAAAAGAAACGGTTTTTGGCGGATGGCCTGCCCACCCCGCCGGAAACCCGAGAATGATTTTGCCATAGTATGAGGAGAGTTATGAAAGAACAAAAGCTGCGCATTCCCTATGGATCTGGGGGGCTGGAAACCATCCTTCCGGCGCAGGCGCGGGTGTATACATCGCGCATTGATGAACTGCCCCAAAGAGGGGATGAGGATGCCATCGTCCGGGAGGCAATGAAAAATCCCATCGGGAGTGAGCCGCTCTGGAAGCTGGCCCGGGGGAAGAAAAACGCTGTGGTCATCGTGAGCGACCATACCCGGCCAGTGCCCAGCCGCCATATTCTGCCCTTCATGCTGGAAGAACTGCGGCGGGAGAACCCGGAAATCGGCATCACACTTTTGGTAGCCACTGGGTGCCACCGGGGCACGACGCCGGAAGAGCTGGAGGCAAAGCTGGGGCGGGATATCGCGCAGCGGGAACGGATCGTCGTTCACGACTGCGAGATCCCGGAAAGCAATGTCGATATTGGCGTACTTCCCTCGGGAGCCCATCTGATCGTCGATAAGGCGGCGGCGGAAGCCGATCTGCTGGTGGCGGAAGGGTTTATTGAGCCGCACTTTTTCGCCGGATATTCCGGCGGGCGCAAGAGCGTGCTGCCGGGGATCTGCGACCGGGTCACCGTGCATGGAAACCACTGCGCGGCTTTTATCGACAGCCCCTTTGCCCGCACGGGCATTTTGGAGGGCAATCCCATTCACCGGGATATGGAGGCGGCGGCCCGGATGGCTGGGCTGGCCTACATTGTTAATGTGGTCATCGATGAAGAAAAACGGGTGGTGGCGGCCTTTGCCGGAGACGCTCTGGAAGCCCATGCGGCGGGCTGCACATTTCTTGCGCCCTACTGCACATTGGAAGTGGAAGAGGCGGATATTATCCTCACATCCAATGGCGGCGCGCCGCTGGATCAGAACCTGTATCAGGCCGTGAAGGGCATGACGGCAGCGGAGGCCGCCGCCGCGCCGGGCGCCATCCTCATCCTCTGTGCCGAATGCCTGGACGGCACGGGCGGAGAGAGCTTCTACCGTGCCCTGGCGGGGTGTGCGTCGCCGTCGGCGCTTTTGGAGGAGATTCGAAAAATCCCCATGGACAAGACCGTGGCCGATCAATGGCAATATCAAATTCTGGCGCGGGTGCTGGAAAAGCACCGGGTGATTCTCGTGACGCGGCCGGAGCTGAAGGAGACGGTTGCCGCCATGAAGATGGAATACGCCGCGTCGCCCGGGGAGGCGCTGGAGCGCGCCCTGGCGGCAAAGGGAAAGGACGCTCGCATTGCCGTGATCCCCAACGGGGTGAGTGTGGTAGTGAAACGCCGATAAAGAAGAAAATAAAAGGGAATCGGGCAGAAGCCCGCAAGGGACGATTGACGGAAGGGTTGCAGAAAAGACTGGAACAGGAGAACACATGGAGAAAAGTGAGACACAAAAAATTGTTCACCCTCTGCGGCCGGTATATGACGCCAGCTCGCGAGTTTTGATTCTGGGGACCATGCCCTCCCCCAAATCCCGGGAAAACGGATTTTATTACACCCATCCCCAAAACCGTTTCTGGCGGGTGCTGGCGGGAATTTTGGGGGAAGAGACTCCGGCGGACAACGCCGGGCGAGAGGCGATGGCCCGGCGGCACCATATCGCCCTTTGGGACGTGCTGGCGTCCTGTGAGATCCGGGGGGCGGCAGACGAGAGCATCCAAAACCCGGTTGCCAACGATCTGGGGGAGATTTTGAAGGAGGCATCCATCCGCCGGATTTTCACGACGGGGCGTAAAGCCACCGAGTTATATGCCCGCTACTTGCAGGCGCAGACCGGCCAGATTTCCGTTTATCTGCCTTCCACCAGCCCGGCGAATGCTGGAGTTTCCCTGGAAGAACTGGAAAAAGAATACCGGCAGATTCTTCCCTTTTTGGAGGAGGTGCGGCTGCTGGATGCCCGGCCGGAGGATGGACGGGAGATGGCGCATCTGTTCTATGATGCGGTGCATATGGTGAATTGCCAGGATTATACCCCGGAGCAGCTGGCTGCCTGGGCGCCGGAACGGGAGGATGCCGAGCGGTTTTCGGGCATCCTTTGGGACAGCGACGACGCCCTGACGGCTCGGGCGGGGGAAACGCTCATCGGCTTTGCCAACCGGAAGGGGAAAACCTTTGACTGCCTCTATGTCCAGCCTGGCTGGCGGGGGACGGGCGTAGCCGGGGAGCTGGCTGAGGCCTTGGAGAACCGGGCCCGGGCGGCGGGAGTATCCGCGTTCCGGGTGGAGGCGTCCATTACCGCCCGGGGATTTTTTGCCCGCCGGGGCTATGCTCTGAAGGGAGAGCAGACGGTTTTCCGCCGGGGCGTTGCCCTCACGAACTATCAGATGGAGAAGCGGCTTTGAAACGGCTAGTCGTCGTAAACGGGACCATGGGTGTCGGCAAAAGCACTGTCTGCCAAGAGCTGAAAAAGCTCCTGGCCCCCTGCGTGTATCTGGATGGAGACTGGTGCTGGGATATGAACCCCTTTCTGGTCACGCCGCAAAACAAGGGGATGGCCCTGGAAAACATATCTTTTCTGCTCAGGAATTTTCTGGAGAATCCGGCGCTGGAAACGGTGATATTCGGCTGGGTGCTTCCCGGGGAGGAGATTCTGGCCGAACTTCGCCAAAGGCTGACAGGGATTGCATTCCAGGAATACGATTTTACCCTGCAATGCACGCAGAAGGCCCTGCGGGAGCGGCTGGAAAAGGACATCCGCTGCGGCAGGCGGGAGCCGGATATTATGGAAAGAAGCATGGCGCGGCTGCCTCTCTATGAAAGCATGCGGACGCGGAAAATCGACGTGACGGACATATCGCCCCGGAAGGCTGCGGAGCACATCGCGGCAATTTTGCAGGAGGAGGAACATGGCGGATAAGCTGGATTATAAGAAGGAATATAAGGATTTATATATGCCTGGAAAGACGCCCATGCGCATTCTGGTACCGCAGATGCATTTTATCGCAGTAGACGGGCAGGGGGCTCCGGAGGGAGAGGAATACCAGGCCGCCATTTCTGCGCTTTATGCCCTGTCTTTTACCATAAAAATGAGCAAGATGGGCACGCCGCCGCCGGGATATTTTGAATATGTGGTGCCGCCGCTGGAGGGACTTTGGTGGAGCGGCGATCCCGCGGAAGGCCGCCTGGAAATGGACTGCCGGGCGGACTGGCACTGGACGGCCATGATCCGGCAGCCGGAATTTGTGACGCCGGAGGTGTTTTCCTGGGCGGCGGAGGAATGCCGGCGGAAAAAGCCCGAGATATCTATAGAACGGGCCCGGTTTTTTACATATGCCGAGGGGGAATGCGTGCAAGTGATGCACATGGGCCCCTATAGCGCGGAGGAAGCCTCCATGGAAAAACTGGCGGCGTTTATGGAACAGAATGGCCTTCGCGGCGATTTGGGAACCCGGCGCAGGCACCATGAGATTTATCTGTCAGATCCCCGCCGCACGGCGCCGGAACGGCTGAAAACCGTATTGCGGACGCCGGTTCGGGAAAAATTGCAGCTTTTTTGAGCTGCTTTTCTTTTCTGGCCGTATATAAAGGCAGAGAGAAATAAGGAGGGGCCATCTATGAAAAAGGAAATTCAAACCCGCCCATTGGCGGAAGAAGAGGCTCAGGAGATAAACGGCGGCACGGGGCTTGCGGAACAGTTTTCGGGTCTGCCTATGGAGGAGCTGATTGGCGGTCCCCTGCGGGCGGCCTGCGATGCACAGGAGCAGCTGGCCCGGGCAACGGCAGATTTTATCAATGCTGTAGGTTTTGATAGGAACGACGGGCAAAGGGCAGACGGCAAAAAATGAGCCAATCGATAAAAAAGCGGCGGAAACACGGTCCGCCGCTTTTTAACAGTGTAAAAGGGCTGGCAGGCGCGGCGGCAGGAGAGCAAGGGAATGAGAAAAATTCTCTTTGCCGCAAAAAAAGCCGGAACGGCAAAACCGCAAGGGCGGAATGTCCGGATAAGCCGGGACAATGGAATTCGTGTATTATACATGAATAAGCGGCAGTCCATATACGGCCGGCAGCTCCTGTTCGCATACCTGGCGTGAATATGACATGGGTCCCTGCCTGTTTGAAAAATACGGCCGGTTCCGCCGGGAACAGCCATTTGCACATGAAAATATATTAAAAGAATAGGGGCCAGATGGATATTCCGGCTATAGGAGCAGCCTTTTCGACGGAATGAACGGAAATGCAACGGGGAAAGAGGCAGCTTACAGCCGGGAATGCGAAATAAAATTGCCCGGATATCCGCGCATCAGGCGAGAGGGCGGCGGCAGAAGATTCATCTGCATCACGGGCGGAAACCGAAAAGCTGAGAGAAACATAGACGGGGGGGTTCAGCAGTTCCCGCATTGGGTGGATGGAAAAGGGAAGGTCGCCAAAAGATGAAAATTGCCGCTTCTCCCTCATCGAGAAGCAATAGAATTTGAGTTCCACTCATAGACCGCGGCGATATATTTGTACAAAAAAGCCCATCTCTTTGCGGAGAAGGGCTTTTCCAACATAGAACAGATTTTTACTTGATTACGTCCACACCCATATAGGGGCGCAGGGCGTCCGGAACGACAACGCTGCCGTCGGCTTGCTGATAATTTTCCAAAATGGCGGCCACTGTCCGGCCTACGGCCAGACCACTGCCGTTCAAAGTATGGACAAAGCAGGTCTTGCCGTTTTCGTCCTTATAGCGGATATTGGCCCGGCGCGCCTGGAAGTCCTCGTAATCCGAGCAGGAGGAAATCTCCACATAGCGGCCATAGCTGGGCATCCATACTTCGATATCATAGGTCTTTGCAGCCGAGAAGCCGAGATCGCCCGTGCAGAGGGTGACGACGCGATAGGGAAGCTCCAGCTTTTTGAGGATGAGCTCTGCATCCGAAAGGAGCTTTTCCAGCTCGGCATAGGATTCCTCCGGCCGGGTGAACTTGACCAGCTCGACCTTGTTGAACTGGTGCTGGCGGATCAGGCCGCGGGTATCCCGTCCGGCGCTGCCCGCCTCGGCGCGGAAACATGCAGTATAGGCGCAGTGGCAGATGGGAAGCGTTTTGCCGTCCAGAATTTTCTCCCGGTACATATTGGTTACGGGAACCTCTGCCGTGGGGATCAGATAGTAATTCGTCCCCTCCAGCTTGAACATATCTTCGGCAAATTTAGGGAGCTGCCCTGTGCCGATCATAGAACGTTCATGGACGATATAGGGCGGGAACACTTCCGTGTACTTGCCGTTTTCCGTGTGGGTGTTGAGCATGAAGTTATAGACGCTGCGCTCCAGCCGGGCGCCCAACCCGCGATAGAAGGTAAACCGCGCGCCGGTGACCGAGGCCGCCGTTTCAAAATCCAGAATGCCCAGAGCTTCGCCCAATTCCCAATGGGGTTTGGGATCAAAGGCAAAGGAAGTCGGCTCCATGAAGCGGTGATGTTCCACGTTATCCGCATCCGATGTACCCGTGGGGATATCCGGATTGGGGGTGTTGGGGATGGAGAGAAGAACTTCCTTTAATTGAGCGTCCGTCTCGGAAAGTTCGGCATCCAGCGCTTTCACTTCCTCGCCCACCTGCTTCATTTCCTTAAAGAGCGGCTCCACATCCTCCCCCTTTTTCCTGAGGGCAGGGATTTCTTTGGAGACTGCGTTGCGCCGGGCCTTCAGGGCCTCCGCCTTGGTGAGAATTTCCCGCCGCTTGGCGTCGAGAGCCAAAAGCTCGTCCATATTCGTCTGTTTGCCGCGCCGTGCCACGGCTGCCGCAACCTCCTCCGGGTTTTGGCGAATGCGTTTGATATCCAGCATGAGAGGGTACTTCCTTTCGCAAATTTATAATAGTGGGATCAAATTTTCTGTTTACATCCGGTCCGGCGCGCCCACGCCGATGAGATAGAGGCCGGTTTTCAAAACCTGGGCCGTGGCCCGGCAAAGCTCCAGCCGGGCGGCTGTGGCCGCTGCATCCTCGTCGATGATGCGGATGTCATAATAGAACTTGTTGAAGGACTGGGCCAGGTCGATCATATGCCGCGTCACCACCGAGGGCTCGTTCTTTTCGCAGGCTTTTTCCACGATATCCGGGAACGCCGCCAGGTTTTTGAGAACGGCCAGCGCCTGTTCACCTTCCAGGGCCGAATAGTCCGGCGCAGATTCGGCGCCGTCCCCTGCCTTGCGCAGCACGCTCATGGCCCGGGCATGGGTGTATTGGACATAGGGCCCGGTTTCACCATCGAAATTCAACACCCGATCCAGATCGAACACGATATCCTTGATGCGGCTGTTGGAAAGCGCGCTGAACACCACGGCGCCCACGCCCACTTCCCGAGCGACGGCTTCCTTGTCCGGAAGCTCGGGATTCTTCTCGTTGATGACGCGCAGGGTCTTGTCCATAGCCTGATGGAGAACATCCTCCAAAAAGACGACCCGGCCCTCCCGGGTGGAAAGCGTGCCGTCCTGGAGCGAAACCATGCCGAAATTGACATGGATCATATCCTTGGCCCAGGGATAGCCCATTTTTTCGATCACCTTGAAGAGCTGCTTGAAATGCAGGTTCTGCTGATAGGCAACGACATAGAGGCATTTATCGAAATCATATGTCTTTTTGCGGTAAAAAGCGGCGGCCAGGTCGCGGGTGGCATAGAGGGTTGTCCCGTCCGACTTCAAAATGATGCAGGGCGGCAGGTTATCCTCATCCAGCCGAACGACATAGGCCCCGTCGCTCAGCTCCAGCATGTTCTTTTCCCGAAGCTCGTCGATGACCGGCTGCATTTTATCGTTATAGAAGCTCTCGCCGGCATAGGAATCAAATTTCACACCCAAAAGGTCATAGACCTTGCCCACTTCTTTCAGAGTGATCTCCTTGAACCAGCCGAAGATTTCCAGAGCCTCGGCGTCGCCGTCCTCGATTTTTTTGAACCAGGCGCGGCCCTCGTCATCCAGAGCAGGATCCTTCTTTGCCTCCTCATGGAACCGGACATACAGCTCCAGAAGGCCGTGAATGGATTTCTTCTCGATCTCTTCCCGGCTGCCCCAATGCTTATAAGCCGCGATGAGCTTGCCGAACTGGGTGCCCCAGTCGCCCAGATGGTTGACGCCTACGCAATGGTATCCCAGGAAGGAATAGATGCGGTAGAGAGAGTTGCCGATGGCCGTCGTGGAGAGGTGGCCGATATGGAAGGGCTTGGCAATGTTCACCGAGGAATAGTCAAGGACAATGGTTTTCCCTTCCCCCTTGGAGGAGGAGCCATAGTCCGCCCCGGCTTTTGCCACCGCTGTCAGAATATCCGCGGCAAAGGAGGACTGGTTCAGAAAGAAATTGAGATAACCGCCCTTGACCTCCGAGCGGCCGATGCCGGACGGGAGGGAAAGGCTTTGCTGAAGCTCCTGCGCAATGGCCGGAGGCGCCTTCTTCATCGTGCGCGCCAGCTTGAAGCAGGGCAGGGCAAAATCGCCCATGGCCGGGTCCGGCGGCGTTTCCAGCATATCCTTGAGTTCGCCGGCCGGCAATCCCGCAAGGGGGGCCAGGGCGGCTGCCAACTTTTCCTTGTAATCCATGAATTCACACCATCCCAAAATTTTTCGCGCCGGTTTTCCGGCGAAATCATGCGTTTTCGTAACTTTTATGATAACACAACCCGCCCGGCCGTGCAACGGAAATGCTATGCAAACGGCGAAAAAAACGGTATACTGAAAGCGTGAGGTGAAAATGATGAAAGATTGGCAGATCCGGCTGCTGTTCGCGCTGCCCTTTGTGGCAGCGGCGGTATGGCTGCTGGTGATATCCTTTAAGTGAATATGAGACGGCGGATTATGTATCTTGCGGCAGTTCTTGTTCTGGGGCTGCTTATAACAGCCGGATGCGGCCCGCAGACCGAAACATCCCAATGCTTTGCCATGGGCACGGTCTGTTCCCAGACGGTCGCCGGTCCGGAGGAATGGCTGGCGGAGGGGGAACAGATGCTTTTCGCCATGGATGCCCGGTATTCCTGGCGCAGGACGGACAGCGAAATTTCCCGGATCAACGCCCATGCCGGGGAATTTGTGGAGGTGAGCCGGGAAACCTTTGACCTTGTGGCTAAGGCCCGGGAGATGGCGGAGCGGACGGGCGGCGCCTTTGACCCGACCATCGGCGTCCTCTCCAAAGAGTGGAATTTCGTGGAAGACCCCAAAGTGCCTTCGGCGCAGGTGATTGAAAATGGCCTTGCCTATATTGATTACCGGCAGATCGAGCTGGATGCAGCCGGCTGCCGGGTAAAAATTGCGCCGGGACAGTTTCTGGACCTGGGCGGCATTGCCAAGGGCGCCGCGGCGGACGCACTGGCGGCCTATTACCGTGCCCAGGGAGCCGAGAGCGGAATTCTCAACCTGGGCGGGAATGTCTATGTTCTGGGAACCCAGCCGGACGGGACGCTGTATCGGGTGGGCATGCGGGACCCGGAGGGCTCGGCCAACGACGTATACGGCTCGATCGCCGTCCGGGATAAGGCCGTGGTGGTTTCCGGGGCGTATGAACGGAACTTCACGGAAAACGGCGAGACCTATCACCATATCCTGGATGCGGAGACTGGCTGGCCGGCGGAGAGCGACCTGCTTTCGGCCTGCATCGTGGCGGACGACGCCACCCTTGCCGACGCCCTTTCCACGGCGGTTTTCGTCCTGGGAAGCGAAAAGGGGATGGCGCTTGTCCGTGAAATGGAGGGTGTGGACGCCATCCTCATCCGGAAGGACAACACGATCCTGGCAAGCGATGGATTTGTGGAGAAATATGCGCTTCAGCTGACGAAAGGAAAGCCCTATACGTTATGATCAAAAAAGCGGATATCTTCCTGGGATTGGGACTCATAGCGGCGGCAGTGCTGGCCCTGCTTTTTTTGGGGGGCGGAGACGGAGAGGCCATGGTTACCGTCCGGCAGAGGGGAGAGATCGTCTATCAGGGCCCTCTGGCCCAGGATGAGGAAATATCTCTTGCGGGGGATTTTCATAATGTGATCAAAATCCAGAGCGGCGAGGTGTTCTATGCCCATTCCGACTGCCCAGGACAGGACTGCGTGAAAATGGGGCGGTTATCCGGCCCGGGCCAACTGGCCTGCGCGCCCAATGAGACGATTGTTGTGGTGGAGCGAAGGGAAAGCGGGGTGGACAGCATTGCGGGATAAAATGCCGTCTCCGGCTCGGCGGGCTGCCATTTTCGGGCTGCTGGGGAGCCTGGCTATCGTCCTTTCCATTTTGGAAAACAGCATCACCGGCATGCTGAACTTTGCCGTCCCCGGCCTGAAGCCCGGGCTGGCGAATCTGGCGGTGGTTCTGGCTCTGCCCTATCTGGGCGGCGGCGCGGCGCTGGCCGTCTCTCTCTTAAAGGCGCTGGCTGTGTTTCTGGCCACGGGCACGGTGACGACCCTCTGGTTTTCCCTGGCGGGCAGCCTGCTCAGCGTGGCGGGGATGTGGCTGCTCTGGCGGTTTTGCCGCCGGATATTTTCCCTGGCCGGCATCAGCGCCCTGGGAGGGGCTCTGTCCAACCTGGGGCAGGTAGGGGTCATGGCCGCGATCTCCAACACCCCGGCTTTTTTCTATTATCTCCCGGCGCTGGCGATCTTTGGCGTGGGTTTTGGAATGCTGGTGGGGCTTCTGGGAAATATGGTGCTGCGGCGGGTTCCCCGGGAACGCATGCTGGGGCAGGCGAAAAAGAGCGGAGTTTGAATTTTTGGCGCCGCTCAGGCTTCTGTCCGTCAGGGTATTTTTGCGGGAATAATCCCGCCCTTTCAAAGCCTTCTGCGCTGTGCTGCGCGGGAGGCTTTTTCGTATATTTAAAAGGCCGGCTGTTCATGGGGAAATGTCGTTTCGAGTTTTTCAAGCATCCGATGGTAGCGGCAGAAATTTTTTTAACGTCAATGTTTTGCCGGATGGCGCAAGAGAGAAGCCGGATTGTTTTTTAAACGACTGCGGAGAGTTTCATAAAACAAGACCAAAGCGGAGAATTTGTGTGACCGCATATGAGGAACCAAATCAGGATGTTTTTACTATAAGGCCATTGCCGGAAGGATCGAGGGTTATCCTTGTCTGAGAGCCGCTGTATACATCCATACAGGGAATGGAATGGAGATCAGTTATTTCGGCGGCGGGCCAGCAGAAACAGACGGAGAAAATGGAGAAAGGCAGTGAGCGTAGCGGCGACATAGGTAAGAGCAGCGGCAGAGAGAACCTTTTTTGCCTGCGCCAGCTCCGGCGGAAGGAGGATGCCTTCTTCCTCCAAAGCCTGAATGGCCCGGCGGCTGGCATTGAATTCCACCGGCAGCGTCACCAGCTGAAAGACAAAGACTGCGCCGAAGGCAATGGCTGCGCCATAGGCCAGGGAGGGGACGCCCAGCAAAAGGCCAAACAGGAGAAGAGGAAAGGCGAGGCTGGACGCCAAATTGACAACGGGGAGAATGGCGCTGCGCAGCTTCAGGGGAAGATAGCCCTGGGAATGCTGAAGGGCATGGCCGGATTCGTGGGCAGCGATGGCCACGGCTGCGATCGAAGATGAACCATACACCACCGGAGAAAGGCGTATGGTATTTTTCAGCGGGTTATAGTGATCGCTGAAATTGCTGCCGCCGCTTTGAATGGAAACATCTGCCGCGCCATGGCGCCGAAGAATGACGGATGCGGCCTCCTGGGCCGGGATGCCGCGGGCGGACGCGACGGCAGAATATGTCTGGAATGCCGAAGATACGCGGATTTGGGCATAGACGGCGAATGCCAGGGCGGGAAGCAGAAGCAGCAGCGTCGGGTCCCAAAACAAACCAAAAAAATACATGACAGAAAACCCTCCGTTTTTTGTTAGTTTGCCGGAAAAGCCGGAAAGCATACAAAGCGGGAGGAGCTTTCTATTATTTGCGGATCAGGAAATATTGCTGATTTTTCCGCCGCTCCATTCGATATGGAAGATCCGCGTCACAAACACATTTTCGGCGACGGCATAATGAAAGGCGACGGTGTCCGCCGTGCAGTTTTCCCGGTCGATGCCGGAGAATTCGCCGAAAAATTCCTGTAAGTCGGAAAAGGCCACTTCGCCACGGAAGGAGGGAGCCAGATGCGAAAGCGCCAGTTCTCCGGCTCCATATTCGATGGCCAGGGCGAAGGACAGGAGCGTGTTTTCATGGCTCTCGGCCTGGGGATCGCCCTGGGGAACCAGGGATTCGGCGGTTTTGGTGAGGCCCTCGGGCTTCTGGCTGTATTGCTGATCCAGCATATGGCCATAAGGTTCGCCCACATCCGCATACACATGCAGGACCCCGTCGGAAATCATATACGAAGTGCAGGCAATATCAAAGACAAACCCCGGCGGATCGACACGGACGCAGAGCAGGTGCTTTTCCTTTCCCTGCACCTGCACCAATACATAAGCATCTTCTCCAATACGTCGGGCGGCTATCTGGGGCGAGGAGATTTTTTCCGGAAAACCATAGGCGAACAGGGCCCTGCCGGACGAATCCTCCAGGGAAAAATTAAAAATGCGGTCAAAATAGACGGCGGCCCGGTAACCCCGGCCCCCGGTGTTGAAAGCATGGGAACGGACGATATGGGGAACGATGGGAGGGTCCAGAGGCACATAGGGAGGAAACAGCCGCGCCTGGATCACATTTTCCGGAAGAAGCTGGAGAATAACCGCGCCGTCATTTCCCGTAATGGACGGCGGATCTTCATCCAGGGACAGGATGCGGGAAAAGGGAAGATAGATCCGATGGGGCGCGCTGTGGAGCGGCGTAAAGGAGAGGAAAAACCGCCCTTCCGGGACAAACAGCTGGAGAGAGCCGCCGGCGGTTTCTCCGGCCGGGCTGCCGTTGATCTCCAAAAGGCCATGGATATCGCAAAGTATATTTAAAATGGTGAGTTGTTGATTCATAGACAGATAGCCTCCATTCCCTAATGTATATGAGAACCGCTGCCGCGAAAGTACGGGAAAAAAGGGAAGAAAATGTTCTATCGGCGGGAAAAGCGCATAAAATAATTTGAGAACAGCACCCCGGCACAAAAGCAGAACCCCTCTGCTTTTTCTTTGTTTGCCCCATTTTTCAAAAGCAAATGTTGGAAGGAAAATCCAGAAGAGGAATAATTTTTTTCATGCCTGTCCATACTATGGTTACGAAACAAAGGGCAGATTTGTGCCCGCAGGCAGTATTTTTGAAAGGAAGGATGCAAGCATGAAGACGGCGGAAAATACAAGGCAGGAAAATCCCCATCCCCGGAGCGGATGGAGCTATGAAGAGACGGATACACTGTTTAACGAGGCACGGGCGGCGGGAAGAGATGGGCGGCCCATCAAAAGCGTGTTTGACAAGGTCGCCATGCTCACTGGCCGCAAGCCCAACAGCATCCGCAATTATTATTATTTGAAGCTGAAGGAAAACGACGACCTGGGAAAGACGAGCTTTGTCCCTTTTCAGGAAGAGGAAGTTCATGAGCTCATCAAAACCATGCTCCGGGAACAGGCCGAGGGAAAATCGGTGCGCAGCATCGCCATGGCTATGGGCGAGGGAGATAAGAAAAATATGTTGCGCTATCAGAATAAATACCGCAGTATGCTGCGCAACAATCCGGATTATGTCAAAAACGTCATGGAGGAAATGCGCGCGGCCGGGGAAAAGTATATCAATCCTTTCACGGAAAAGCGCCGCCGCGTCAGCCGGAAAAACCGGGATATGGGCGAAATGGCCATGGAGCTGATCGCCAGCTTATCCAAGCTGGGAAAGGATGGGGAGGCCATCGTTTCCAGCCTTTATGAAATTTTTTGTCGGGCATCCGGAAACATGGCGGAGAGCGATACGGAAACCCCTCGGGAGCTTTCGCGCCTGCGCTCAGAGAACGCCCGGCTGGAGAGGGAGCTGGAACAGCTGCATCAATCCAAGAAACAGCTGGCAGAGGAACTGGCGAAGCAGGCGGCGCTGGGAAGCGAGCTGGAACGCAGGCTTTCGACCCTGGAATCGCTGAATCGGGGCTTTGTTACGTTGGCGGGCATGGAGAAGATCTCCGGCCTTTCGGATTATGTGACGGCCATTACCCGGTGTATTGGGCCGCAGGACAGCGGCGCCCATTAAACCGTCTCCCCCAAAGAGACTGGCAGAAGCCAGTCTCTTTTTTTATGCAAGAATCTATCCCTTTTACTCAAAAAAGGCGGGGATACTTTACAAATGGAGGAATATGCGATAGAATTTTGTCGTTAAATATCGTAAATATAAATTTATATGATGTTAATTGTCGTTTATGTGGCACTTTTATGCAGGGGGATTTATGGTATTTGGTATTCTTTTATTTTTGATTTTGTCCTCGGGCAGTGTCCTCGCCGCCGCCTATGCGGATCACCGCTATGAAGAGGCCCTTCCTCTCACGATTTTTGGAATTATGGCGGTTTTCTATTTTCTGGGGATTTTCGGTGCGCTGAAAAGCGGGCTGTATACGGTTTTGGCGCTGGCGGCCGCGGCCTATCTTTTGGCGGGATACCAGGTGATCCGCCGGCGGGATTTTTTCCCTTTCCTGAAACGTATTTTTACGCCCGGATTCTGCTTTTTTGCGCTGATGTTCCTTTTGGCGATTTTCTCCAATAAGGGCATGACGCCGCACTGGTGGGACGAATTTTCTCATTGGGGAGATACGGTAAAGGTCATGACCATGAGCGATGCGTTTAACGCATCTTCGGGATTTCACACGCTGTTTCCCTCCTATCCTCCGGCGATGTCCACCTTCCAATACTTTATGCAGATCCTGCGGCAGATGCTCTATAAAACGGATTTCTGCGAATGGCTGATGTATTCCTCATATCACATGGCCTGCGCTGCATTGCTGGCCCCTTGCTTTGGGCGCCTTCGGTGGAAAAATATTTCGGGGATTCTTTTTTGTGCCTTGGGAGCGGCCTTGATACCGCTGGCAGGCTATGCAAATTATTATAATATTTTGACCATCGACGCTTTTCTGGCGCTGCTGGCTGGATTCTGTATGGTGTATCCTTTCGCTATAGAGAAAAAAAGAGGCTGGCTGCAAATATCCACGCTGGCCAGCGCCCTGTTTATACTGGTGCTCACCAAGCAGACAGGGCTTCTGTTTGCGCTTACGGCTGCGGCCGCCTATCTTGCCGGCCTGTGGATGGAATACCGCCGGGGAAAAGCCGGGGAACGGACGGAAACACCTCCCAAGCGGCTTTTGGTGTATGCGGCCCTGGCCATTGGAGCAATCCTGCTGGCAAAGGGGAGCTGGGAGATTTATCTGTCTGTCCAAAACGCTCCCCTGCAGTTTGACGGAGAGGTGAGCCTTTCCGGCCTGTTTCGAGTGCTGTTTGAGAGCAATCCGGCAGATACTTACCGCCGGGAAACCGCTTTGGCGTTTTCCAACTGGCTGGGGAGGTCAAAGTATTCCCTGGGGGATACGGGAATTTCGGTGAGCTTTCTCTTGTTTTCGGCGATATTACTTTTGGGGAAGACTTGTCTGGCGCATCAGGAGGATAGGCAGTATCCTCGGGAAAAAATAATCCGAAAAACCCTGGATATCCTCTGCATCACGACATATGTGCTGTATGCAGCCGGGATGTGCATTATGTATATGTTCAAATTCACCGTGGAGGAGGCGGTGGGGCTTTCGAATATCGAAAGATACATGAAGGTCATTATTCTGTTTCTGCTGTATATACAGTTTGCCCGCCTGATGCGGCTGGTTGGAGAACAGAAAACAGGCGGGAGAGCGATGGCGGCGGCGGCCGCTGCCATTCTGCTGTTCGCTCCGGTCAACGCTTTAATAGAATATATTCCCCGGCAGCAGGTAGACACGATCTATGCCCAGCAGGAACCCTATATTTCCTTTGAAAAAAAGGCGTTGGCGGCGATTCCGGAGGAAAAGGCGGACATCCTTCTACTGCTGGATCCCGAGGATGCAGAGTTTAAGAAGACCTATTGGATTATGCATTACCGGCTGCGCCCCCATCATGTGACGCACCAGCTGGGGAACTTTGATGTGCGGGATGTTGCGGGGAAACCCTTTGCCGGAGCCAACGCGCAGGAGCTTCAGGAGGGACTGCGGGGGGATTATGAATATGCCATGATTGCGCTTTCCGGAACGGAATATATCCGGGAAAATTACGCGAATGCCTTTGAAAATCCAGAGGAGATCCAGGCATGGAGCCTTTACCGCGTGACGGAAGCGGGAAAGCTTGCGCGGGTTCCCATTGGATAGAAAAGGATAATGCAGGTGGAGCTAAACAATAAGGCTTTGTCCCATAAGACAGGGACAAAGCCTTATTGTTGATTCGTGCCAATTTCCAAAATATGTTTATTTTCCCGGGAACGGGCGGACTTTTTGGAAAACAAAAACGCAAGCCGGCCCGCTAAAAGCGTGTTCCATCAGCGCAGCGCGAAGGAACAATGCCCCGCCTTCACATCCTGGGCTTCTACGACCAGAGTGATTTCCCCGGATGCAAAAGACGAGAGATCCAGCGTATTCCCGGAGGCAGAGAGCTCTTGCTGCTGCTCCCCCTGCTCTACTAAGACGCGGAGCTGCCCGTCGTCCGAGGTGATTTTGTATTCCAAAGAAGGGGAATTTTCCGAAGCAATGGAAAAATTATGCCGCAGCGTGCCGCTATAGGAATCCATCGATACTTCCCAGGTCGTGGGAGTGCTTACCTCAGAATAGGAAGAAACCGGGCAGGCCGTTAAAATGCAGAGCAAAAGAACGGCAACCAAAACAAGAGCGCATTTTTTTAAAGATTTCATATACATCCTTCCTTTCTTTTCCCGTTTTTGGGAATCATTTTGATATCTGATATATGCCTGCGGGCAGCGCATTCAGCCGAACCGCCTGGTCATACCAAATCCGGAAGAGAATGAAAAATGGGCTGCCGCTTGGAGAAGGTGCAGACATATTTTGCCCCCAAAGCCTGCAGCTTTTTCAGGGTTTGGGGGATATAGTTCCCCGCGTCCGCCGCCCAGTGGGCATCTGAACCCACCGTGAGAATCTCGCCGCCCAGCTCCAGATACCGCGATACCATCTCGCTGGTGGCCACCGTGTCGTCGGTTTTGGGGATGCTGCTGGTGTTGATCTCGATGCCTTTGCCGTCGGCAATGGCCTGTTTTAATATCTCGTCGATAATCTCGGCGAATTCACTGTAGATGAATTTGCAGGGCTCTGTGCCGCGGTAGTATTTGCTGGGATAGCCGATATGGCCCACCACGTCGTATTCCTTGAATACCCGCAGGGTTTTGCAGATCTCCTCCAGATATTCCTGATATGCCTCATGCATGGTTTTTCCCTCATAGAATTCCGGATAATAGGGGTCCCGGGTGCCTACAAAATGCTGAGAGCAGATGACAAAATCATAGTCATGAGCGCGGGCGATGGCGGCAAATTCCTCTGCACGGTCGCCAAAAGCGCCCAGCTCGACGCCCTGTTTTACGGCGATGGGGCAGCCTTCCGCCATGAGGTTTTGGTAAACGGCGTCATATCGCGCAAAATCCAGGCCGATTTCCTCCCGCCCTCCGGCAGGGTCAATATCCATATGCTCCGTGAAGCAGATCTCTTTGAGCCCCTTTTGCGCCGCGCAGGCGACGATTTCCCGGGCGGGAGAATGGGCGTCAAAGGAAATATCCGAATGAATGTGGTAATCAAACATGAGAAACTCCTGTACGCTGTTTTCCTTTATTATACGATGGGGCATGGATTTTGACAATATTCCCTTTCCTGGCAAAATAGTGTATAATCACTTGTAAAGAGACATACTATGAAAGGAAACTTGCATTTTGAAGAATAAGGGTTTGTGATACATCATCCAGGGAGGCATCATCGCCGCGGTCTATGCGGCACTGACTCTGATTACGCCGATTTTCAGCTATGGCGTGGGCCAGGTCCGGATTTCCGAGGCCCTGTGCGTCCTGCCGTTTTTTACGCCCGCGGCCATTCCCGGGCTGTTTGTGGGATGCGCGCTGGCGAATCTGGGAAGTCCTTTTGGAATGGCGGATATCATTTGCGGCAGTATAGCCTCGCTGTTAGCGGCTTATGCCACCTCGAAGGTGAAAAACAAATGGCTGGCGCCGCTGCCGTCTGTGCTGTTAAACGGGCTGATCGTGGGGCTGATGCTTTCCACTCAGATTCCGGGGCAGGCATGGTGGGCGGCGATTCTCTATGTGGCCGGCGGCCAGGCCATCGCCTGCTATGCGCTGGGGATGCCGCTGCTGTTCGCCCTTGACAAGTTCCGGGGAAAATTATTTGGAGAGACAAGGAGGAAGGAAGAATGAGAGTTTGTGTCTATGGCGCTTCCAGCACAGAGCTGGAGCAGAAATATATCGACGCGGTTTATGAATTGGGAAAGGAAATGGCGGCGCGGAACATGGGCCTTGTGTTCGGCGGCGGCGCCCAGGGAATGATGGGCGCGGCGGCCCGCGGCGTGCGGGACGGCGGCGGAAGCATCATCGGCGTGGCGCCGGACTTTTTCGACGTGGACGGCGTGCTGTTTCCCGACTGCACGGAGTTTATCTATACCAAAACCATGCGGGAACGCAAACAGATTTTGGAGGACAGTTCCGACGCTTTTATCATCACGCCCGGCGGCTTCGGCACGCTGGATGAGTTTTTTGAGATCCTGACACTGAAGCAGCTGGAGCGGCATAACAAGGCCATTGTGGTTTTGAATGTGGCGGGATATTACGATAATTTATTCGACTTTGTCGCCCAGGCGATGCAGGAACATTTCATCAAGGAAGCCTGCAAACAGCTATATCGCCTGGTGGACACCCCAAAAGAGGCTCTTGACTATATCGAAAGCTACAAGCCCGAACAGCTGAGCATCAAAAAGCTCAAGGATATCCAGGACGGCATGACCTACGACTACAAGGGGAAATAGGGCCTGCGCTGGGCCCTGCAAAAGAAAAAACAAAGCCGGAAGGCGGGAGGGGAAAGATGGAAAGGTCGAGGACGCTTAGAGAACTGTTTTCGGATATGTTTCGGATTGGCGGGCAGAATTTTTTGAAGATGTTCGCCCTGACCGGCCCTTTTATGGGCCTTGCTGCTCTTATCATCTGTCTAAGTGAAGCCTCCCTGCTGGGAATGGCACAAACACCGCCGGCGAGCACTGCCTGGGATGGAACATCGGCCTATCTTTCTACTGGTGCGGCCTTTTTGGGGGAGATCGTTCTGCTCTTTCTGTCGACCTTTATCGGGGCCTATAACTATCAGATTGCCTTTTCCAGCCTGGGCGGAGAAAACATCTCCATCCGGGAGGGCCTGCGCCGGGCGGGACGAACGTTTCTGCGCCTGGTGCTCAACGGGCTGTGCCTTGTAGTGCTGCTCTATGCGGCATTGTTCGTACTTCTCCTGCTGGCCGTGCCCAGCTTAACGGGAGCGGGCCTTGCCGGAGTGCTGACTCCCTGGTCCTATTCTCTGACAGGGACTGTGATTCTTCTTTGGATCATTTGGCTTGGCCTTGCATTTGCCGCGCTGCATATCTCGTTTGTCACGCCCCATACGTTATACACCGGGCGCTGCGGGTTTCCGGCAATTTTTAAAAGCATAGGGATATTCTTTCGGGGACGGTATGGCCGCAACCTGGGGCATATTCTCCTTTTGAATCTCTGCGCCGGGGTCTTTGCCTATGCCGGGATGCAGCTCATGGGGACAGGCGCATTTTTCTCGCCCGAGGGCGGCGTATTTTTCTGGATCGGAGTTTTTCTCATGATGCTGGCCTATGGCGCTGTGATGCAGTTTTCAGTTGTGGGAAACTGCATGGTCTATCTGAGCGCCAAGCACGATGCGGACGCCAAAGAGGCCGAAAGGCAGGCGGATTTCTGGAATGGATCGGGCGCGCGATAAGCGCGGAGGGCTTGTTTCCGCAAAAGAAGAATTTGAGCCGGAAGGCGGGAGAAAAAGGATGAAAGAGATCGGGGGATTGCGGAGGCTGTTTTCGGATGTGTTCCGGATTCTGGGCCGGAATTTCTGGAAACTGTTTGCCGCCGGAGGAGTATTTTCGCTGGTTGTTACGGTGGTCTTGCTGCCGGCATTGGTCTGGGGACGGGAAACTCTGGTCTGGCCGATGCTTGCGTTCCTGTTGTGCTTTATGGACGCCTATGTTTCCCAGATTGTGTTTGGGGAGCTGCGCGGAGAAAGCCTTTCCATCGCAGAGGCCAACCGGCGGGGATGGAGAACTTTTCTTCGCCCGCTGGCCAACGGCATATGCCTGGGGCTTTTATACTATGGCGCGGCGCTGGTGCTGGCCCTGTGTTTTTCGCCCGAGCTGCTCAATGGGAACCTGCGGCTGGCGTTTGAGGCGAAGCCCGGGGTGATGGCGGTTCTCTCCATTATTCTTTTTGCCATGGAGGTGCATGCGTCCCTGCTCCTGCCCTATACCATTCATACCGGGAGGTATGGATTCCCGGCGATTTTCAAAAGCATCGGAATCTTCCTCCGGGGACGGTATGGCCGGAATTTGGGACATATGCTTCTGATTCTCCTCTGCACGGCGGCAGGGGCTCTGGCAGCTATGCAGATTTTCCGCATCTGTCAGTTCTTTTCGCCCGGAGGAGGCGTTCTGTTCTGGCTGGGCGTGCTGCTGGCGTTCCTGGCGCAGGCGGCCGTCGTTCTGCCGTTTTCCATCGCGGCCCGCAGCCTGGCCTATCAAAATGCCGGAAGGGATGCGGGGTGCAAAGCAGTTCTTCCCGCGGAAGAAGCTTCGCAGGATAATACAATAGAAATAGAATGAATCAATAGATCGGAGAAATGAAATGAAAGCAGTTGTAACAGTAATCGGACAAGACCGGACGGGCATTATTGCCAAGGTGAGCGGCGTGCTCTATGCCCATGAGGCAAACATATTGGATATTACCCAGACGGTTCTGCGGGACGGCATTTTCACCATGATTATGCTGGTAGATTTGGACAAATGCACGGTGCCGTTTCCGGCCTTCAAGGAGGCGCTCGCGGCCTGCGCAGAGGAGCTGGGCATGGAAATCCAGGTACAGCGGGAGGAAATCTTCCATTCCATGCACCGGATCTAGGCGGAGGGCAGCGGCATGAGCATCAACACAAGGGAAATTTTGCAGACCATTGACATGATCAAAAATCAATGCCTGGATATCCGCACCATCACCATGGGCATTTCGCTTCGCGACTGCGCCACGGGCGACGCGGTTTCCACCCGGCAGCGCATCAAGGAAAAAATCTGCCGCAAGGCCGAGAATCTGGTGGCGGTGGGGGAGCAGATCGAGAGCGAGTTTGGCATCCCCATCGTCAACAAGCGCATTTCCGTAAGCCCTATCTCCATCATTGCGGAGTCCTGCGGGGTAACGGACTATGCGCCCTTTGCCGTGACGCTGGATGAAGCGGCAAAGGAGGTGGGAGTGGACTTCATCGGCGGCTTTTCGGCCCTGGTACAGAAGGGCATGACGGATGGGGACCGGAATTTCCTCCTATCCATTCCCGAAGCGTTGGACAGAACCCAGCTGGTGTGCTCCAGCGTCAATGTGGCCACAACCCGGGCGGGCATCAACATGGACGCCGTGGCTCTCATGGGCCGGATGGTCAAGGAAACGGCCCAGCGCACCGCCGACCGGGATGGAATCGGCGCGGCCAAGCTGGTGGTGTTCGCCAACGCCGTGGAGGATAACCCGTTTATGGCGGGAGCATTCCATGGCATGGGCGAGGGCGAATGCGTCGTGAGCGTGGGCGTCAGCGGCCCGGGCGTCGTCTCGGCGGCCATTTCGGATATGAAGGGGGAACCCTTTGATAAAATTGCCGAGACTATTAAAAAGACGGCGTTTAATATTACCCGCATGGGCGAGCTGGTAGCCCGAGAGGCGTCCCGGCGGCTGGGCGTGGAATTCGGCATTGTGGATTTGTCTCTGGCGCCCACGCCGGCACAGGGCGACAGCGTGGCCCATATTCTCGAGGCCATGGGCCTGGAGCGCACGGGAACCCACGGCACGACGGCGGCGCTGGCCCTCCTGAATGATGCGGTGAAAAAAGGCGGCATCATGGCTTCTTCCCACGTGGGCGGGCTTTCGGGAGCGTTTATCCCGGTGAGCGAGGACGCGGGCATGATCGACGCGGCCCGGGCCGGCGCGTTGCATCTGGATAAGCTGGAGGCCATGACCTGCGTCTGCTCGGTGGGGCTGGATATGATCGCCCTGCCCGGCGACACCCCGGCGGAGACGATTTCCGCCATTATTGCCGACGAAATGGCCATCGGCATGGTCAACTGCAAGACCACGGCGGTGCGCGTCATTCCGGTTCCCGGGAAAACCGTGGGAGACGAGGTGAGCTTCGGCGGGCTTCTGGGAACTGCGCCCATCATGGCCTATAATACCTGCTCTTCGGCGGATTTTGTGGCCCGGGGCGGGCGGATTCCCGCGCCGGTGCATGCCCAGAGGAATTAAACGGGCAGGCGCATGGTTTGGCGGCAAAATGGGGAAGATAGCCATAATTCAAGTGTAAGGAGCTGTTGTAACTATGAAAACATGGGAAGCGCCCCGCAAGCGGGCGGATATTGAAGAACAATATAAGTGGAAGCTGGAGGATATCTATGCCAGCGACGCCGAATGGGAAAAGGAATATGAGGAGCTTTCTGACGCCATTTCCAAGCTGCCTGCGCTGGAGGGCAATCTGGCGTCCTCGGGGCAGAAGCTGGCCGCCGGCCTGAAAGAGATCGATGAGGCCGGGCATAAGCTGGAGCGCCTCTATGTCTATGCCCGGATGCGGCGGGACGAGGATAACGCCAACCCCACATACCAGGCATTGACCGACCGGGCCACCTCCATCTCCGTGCGGTATTCGGCGGCGGTTTCCTTTGTGAGCCCGCTGCTGCTTTCTCTGGATGAAAGCGTTCTGCGGGGCTATCTGGAAGGCTGCCCCGAGCTTTCGGATTATGCCTTTATGATCGAGGATCTTCTGCGCTCCAAGCAGCATGTGCTCTCGGCCGGCGAGGAAAAGCTCCTCTCCCTGGCGGGGGATTTTTCCGGCGGCGCCAAAGATATTTTCACGATGCTGGACAACGCGGACATGAAGTTTGCCAGCGTGGAGCAGAATGGAACGACGCATTCTCTCTCCCATGCCTCCTATATCGGCCTCATGCAGTCGGCCGACCGGGAGCTGCGCAAAAAGGTGTTTGAAACGTATTATCAATCCTATAAGGACGAAATCAACACCATCGCGGCGACGTATGCCACCAACGTGAAAAAGGATCTGTTCTATACCCGGGCGCGCAATTTCGGCACCTGCCTGGAACGGGCGCTGTTTGGCGACAACGTGCCTGTGGCGGTCTATGAAAAGCTGCTGGAGACAGTGCATCAGAACCTGCCGATTCTGCACAGATATATGGAGCTGCGCAAAAAGGTTCTGGGCGTCGAAGAACTGCATATGTATGACATTTATACGCCGCTGGTGAGCGAAGTAGAGGCCAGCTATTCCTATGAAGAGGCAAAAGACCTGGTCTTGAAGGGCCTGGAAGCTCTGGGCGGGGAATATCTGGAAATTTTGAAAGGCGCTTTTGAGGAAGGCTGGGTGGATGTCTATGAAAACCAGGGCAAATCCTCCGGCGCATATTCCTGGGGCGTTTATGGCGTTCACCCCTATGTCCTGCTCAACCACCGGGGCGATCTGGACAGCGTGTTCACCATTGCTCACGAAATGGGCCACGCGATGCACACCTATTATTCCAATGCCGCCCAGCCCTATCCCACCAGCGGCTATGCGATTTTCGTCGCCGAAGTGGCCAGCACGGTCAATGAAATTCTGCTGACAAAATATCTCTTAAAAACCGTGACGGACAAAAAGCTGAAAAAATATATTCTCAACCACTATATCGACCAGTTCCGCACGACCGTCGTGCGCCAGGCCATGTTCGCCGAATTTGAAAAGATCTCCCATGAGATGGCGGAAAAGGGCGAGCCGCTGACAGCCAGCAGCCTCTGCAAGGTATATGGGGATTTAAACGCCGAGTACCATGGCCCGGCGATGGCGAAGGATGAAACCATCTCCTATGAATGGGCGCGGATCCCGCATTTTTATAACGCCTTCTATGTCTATAAATATGCGACGGGCTTCTCCAGCGCGTCGGCCATCGTAGCCGGCCTGGATCAGCCGGGGAATCTGGAAAAATATAAGGACTTTTTAAAAAGCGGCGGCAGTGATTATCCCATCGCGCTGCTGGAAAAGGCGGGTGTGGATTTCGCCCATGTGGTGGAAGTCTGCATGCAGGAATTTGCCCGGGCCCTCAGTGAATTTGAGGCGCTTTTATAGGAGGCTTTTCTCCGGCGGGATTGTGTGATATGATAGAGGAAAGCAGTGAGAACGGAGGGAAACAACATGAAACTGAGCTTTTCAACATTGGGCTGCCCGAGAATGAGCTTTGGCGATATTCTGGCGATTGCCAAGGATCTGTCCTATGACGGCATTGAGATCCGCGGCGTGATGCACGTCATTGACGCGCCGGATATCCGGGAATTTTCGCCGGAAAAGCGGGAAAAAACCATGGCGCGGCTGAAGGAGCTGGGGCTGGCCATTCCGATTTTGACCTCCGCCTGCGATCTGCATGTTCCCGCGCGCTGGGAAGCGGATTTTGCCATGGCGAAACGCTATGTGGATACGGCCAAGGCCATGAATATTCCCTATGTCCGGGTGCTGGCGGATCGGAACCCCGCGCCGGAGGGCGAAGTGGACGATGCGCTGGTGGCGGCGAACCTTTCGGCCATCTGCGGTTATGCCGCGGCGCAGGGCGTGGAAATTCTGGTGGAAACCAACGGCGTATATGCCGATACGGCGCGGCTTCGCAAGCTCATCGATGCTGTGAATCAGCCGAATCTGGGTGTGCTTTGGGATTTCAACCATCCATACCGCTTCTTTGGGGAAGCGCCGGAAACCACCATGGAAAATATCGGCGCGCTGGTGAAGCACTGCCATGTGAAGGATTCGGAGATGCAGGATGGCGAAATGGCCTACTGCATGGTGGGTTATGGCGACGTGCCGGTGAAAAAGTGTATCGCGCTTCTGAAGCAAAGCGGATATGACGGCTATTTCTCGCTGGAATGGGTGAAACGCTGGAATATGTCGCTGGAAGAGCCGGGTATTGCCTTTGCAAAATATGCCGGCTTTATGCGGAATCTTTAAGAAGAAACGCTGCCCCGCAGGGGCGGCGTTTTTGTATATGGAAAAATAGGGAGGGGAAGAGAATGAAACGGGAGCATGCAGCGGAACGCCTGGAGAAAAAATGGTTTGGCAAGGGATTCCGGGCCTTTGCCGGCGGGGAGCAGGACCCGGAGCTTTATGCGATGTTTGAAAACTGGGCCTTTGGCGAGATCGCATCCGGCGCGGCCCTGACGGCAGAAGAACGGGTGCAGGTAACGCTGGCCGTTTTGGCGGCCCAGGGCTGCTATAGCCATATGCAGATGCTTTTACAGGCCGGACTGCGCCTGGGGATGCAGGCGGTCACTCTGCGGGAGGTGCTCTATCACTGTTCGCCGTATATCGGTTTTCCCCGGGTGATGGAGGCGCTTTGGCATGCCAACAAGGAATTTGAAGAGGCCGGGATTGCCCTGCCCCTGGAGCCCTGCGGCACGGCTAGGGAGGAAACCCGGCGGGAAGCCGGATTTGCCAAGCATGCGGAAATTTTCGGCGAGGCGCCTACGCAGGCCCTGCGGCAGGCGAAGGGTGACCAGCGGAACGTCAGTGGATATTTGGCGGGAACCTTCGGGGATATCTATTGCCGGGAAGGATTATCCGTCAAAAACCGGGAGCTTATCACTGTCTGCCTGCTGGCGGTGTTGGGCTGTGAACCCCAGCTGAAAGCCCATCTGCAAGGCGCCATGCGGGTGGGGGTTTCCCGGGAAAAAATCGTGGAGGCATGGGAACAGTGCCTGCCCTGGATCGGCTATCCCCGAACCCTCAACGCTTTTTCCTGTTTGGAAGGGCTCTGACAAGAACCTATCATGGGACGCGCGGGGAATCCGAGAATGTTGGAAAAGCCCCGATTGTCTAAAATCCCAGGGCAGACGTCGGTATATCTGGGAGAAAAGAGCACGAATAAGAAAATAAGCACACCCAGTCACAAAGTTTCTCTGTCCGCTTTCTTTTTAAAGAAAGCAGGAGAAAAAGGAGCCGGTATATTTGCCGGCTCCTTTGCCGTTTCAAACGGCAATATTCCTGAGAAAATAGAGAGGTAGGCCATCCGCCTCAAAATCCGGCGGGAAGCCTCAGTACTTTTGCGTATAGGTATTGCAGTGGCAAAGGGTTCCCCCTTCGCCGGGCAGAACCGGCGCGTCAATTTCGATGCGGCCGGCCTGGCAATACGAGTCCTTATAATGGATGCAGTCAAAAACCGCGCACGCGATGGTTTCATGGGGCACCATTTTCTGCGAACCCCGCGGCACACCGGAAGAGGGCCAGTCCTGCTCGGCCCCTATCTCGGCATGATGGGCACGCATGGCGGTGAGTGTGGGGATGACGAGAGCCTTTTCGTCGGTCACGAAGGTTTCGCAATAGGGAAAAATTGTTCTTTCATCCACATATTCCTGCACCTGCACCAGCTCGCTGGCGCATTTTCCCGAGATGTTGTGAATGCAGTCCCGGGCTGCGCATTGAATTCTGCTTTTCAAAATAATCCACGATCCTTTTTTTCAAAATTTGCGCACATACTCTCGCTCTTGTGTTCCACCGTATCGCAGTCGTAAGGCCGGCATGGATAAATGCAGATGGACTTTAGCGTGCAATAATGGTCGGGCGAGTTATGAACGCAGCTTTCGATTTGGCATTTGATGATCTGCGGTGGCTTCATATCGATACCTCCTCGTTTTTTCTCCATCTATATCTTGCGCAGAATGCGGGGCGAATATGTCCGGAAAAAACATGCACATTCTGTAAAATCCAAAAGACTGCATAAGCTTGCGCCAAAATACGCAGGATAGAAAAAACGGGAAAAAGGAGGGTATTCTCTTGTTTAGAAATTCCCGAAACGACGGGGAAATAACCAAAACCATCCATAAAAATATTGAAAAAAACTACCAGCAGCTTATGGAAACCTTTGAAAACTGCTTTGACATCGTCAAACGGCGGCTGACCAATATTGAAGGGCGAAAGGTAATTGTGACGTTCTCCGACGGCCTTGTGACCAAAGACAGCATTGCCGAAAACGTCATCCGTCCTTTTTTGGGGTTCAGCTTTGATAAAGAAGGATTTTCTCCCCGCAATCTGGAGGATTTGAAAGAAAAGCTCTTAACGGCAGTGGACATCAAGCCGGAGGCGGATTTTCAAAAGGCCGTGACCAAATGCCTGAGCGGAGATACTGTGGTGTTTGTCGATGGCTATGACCAGGCGCTCATCATTCAGACCCGGGGATGGCCGAACCGGGGGATTCCCAAGCCGGATACCCAGCAGGCCGTGCGCGGGCCAAAGGAGGGGTTTACAGAAACGCTGCTGTTTAACGTCGCCCTGCTGCGGCGCAAGATCCGTTCCCCCAAGCTGAAAACCGAAATCCTCCAAAAGGGCAATCTTACGCAGACGGATATCTGCATGGTTTATCTGGAGGGCGCGGTACAGGAAGAGCTGGTGGAAAAGGTGCGCAAGCGGCTTCAGGATATCGACGTCGAGTATATTTTGGAATCCGGGCATATCGAACAGCTGATTGAAGATAACCCGCGGACAGTTTTTTCCACCATCGGCAACAACGAAAAACCGGATATTGTGGCGGCCAAGCTGATCAAAGGGCGCGTGGCGGTCATCGTGGACGGGACGCCCTTTGTCCTCACGATCCCTATGCTGTTCACCGAGACCTTTCAGGTGGTGGAGGACTACTATACCCGGCCCTATTATGCCAACTTTCTCCGGATTCTCCGGGTGATCGCCTATGTGCTCACCATTATGCTTCCGGGGATTTATGTGGCCCTTGTCACCTATCACCAGGAGATGATCCCAGACCAGCTTTTGGAAACCCTGATCCGGGCCAGCGAGGGAGTGCCCATGCAGCCGGCGGTAGAGATGTTTATTATGCTGCTGCTCTATGAGCTGCTGCGGGAATCGCTGCTGCGTCTGCCGGCGTCTCTGGGCTCCACGGTGGGCATTGTGGGGGTGCTCATCATCGGAGAGGCGGCGGTTGGGGCCAATCTCATCGGGGCGCCCTCCGTGGTGATTGCAGCCATGACGTTTATCACTTCGGCTGTGGTGAATTCTGCCATCGATTCCATTGCCATTTTGCGGATCCTGCTGCTGGTGCTGGCGGCAGCCTTTGGGGTCTATGGCATTCTCATCGGCCTGTTTATGATTCTGGCCCATCTTTGCACACTGCGCTCCTTTGGCTATCCCTATATGCTGCCTCTGGCTCCGATCCGCTGGAAGGGGCTGAAGGACAGCGTGATCCGGACGAGCACCAAGCAGATCCTGAAGAGAAAGGGGCTTTTATGAAACAGCGACGTTTGATCTGTCTTCTCCTTGCCTGCTCCCTGCTGCTGTCCGGCTGCGTATATAACGCGAACCGGCTGGCGGATATCGGCATCGTCAAAGGTGTGGCCTTTGATACGGGGGAGAACGGGGAAAAATATAATATGACCGCCTGCATGCTCCGCTCGGCAGAGGATGATGGCGGCTATATCAACTATAGCGCTATGGGCTCCACCCTTGCCGAGCTGCGGGCGGGAATCTCGAATATGTCGGAACGGAGCCCTTTTTTGGGGCAAAATGATATCATTGCGGTGAGCGAGGAGCTGGCGAAAAAGGATTTTGCCGGAGTTGTGCAGGCGTTCTTTGCCTCTCAGGAAAAATACGGAACGGAGCAGATCGCCATTATCGAAGGCGCTTCGGCGGCGGACGTGCTTTCCTATGAAAACGGCTTCTCCCAACCCCCGCCGGTATCCCTGCTGCTGCTCATCAAAAACGCTGCCACACACTCCTTTGCAGTGAAAACCAATGTGAAAAATGTGCAGAATGGCCTGAAGGGCATTGGAAACACCGCCCTGGTTCCAGTATGCCGCCTGGAGGGGGAAGGAGAGGATGCCAGGCTGACCGTCAGCGGCATGGGAGTCGTCAAGGGCAAGGTGCTGACGGGGATTTTGCAGCCGGAGGAGGCGATGGGGGTAAAATGGATCTCCGGAGATATGGAGGATACCTTTCACACCATCTATGTGCCGGAGCTGCAGGAGGATTTCGGCGTGGAAATCGTCGAGGCAGAAACGAATGTGACGGCGGAAAAAAAGGATGGAAAGCTGCATTTCTCCATCGCCATACAGTTCTATTTCTCCATCAGTGAACAGAGCGGAAGCGCCAACACTCTTGCAGAGCAGAATCAGGCATATATCCTGAAGGCGGCGGAGGCCCGGGCGGAGGAACAGGCTATGATGGCCATTGATAAAATGAAGGAATGGAAAGCAGATTTTTTGAACCTGGCGGCGATATATCTGAACCGCCATCCGGAGGAAATAGAGGCATATCAGGATTCCTGGGGCGACGCCCTGGCAGAGGGTACCTACAGCGTGGATGCCAAAAGTGCGCTGCGGTTTCAGGGCACGCCGGAAAAATCCGAATATTTATGGGAGTAGGGCATGGAAAAGAGACAGAAAATTTACCTTTATCAATACAGCTTTCTTCTGGTACTGGCGTGTCTATCCAATCTTTTCATCATTGGAGCCGTGGAGGGGCAGGCCGGGTCAGAAACCTGGATGGCCTTTCTCTTCTGCTTCCCTCTGGGACTTCTTGTCAATCTCCTGGCGATCGGGCTGTTTACCAGGAATCCTGGCTGCACACTCCATGATATCAATATCAGGGCCTTTGGAAAAATCCTGGGGAATATCGCAACGGTGCTGTATACCCTCTATTTCTTCCTGATCAGCGCCATCCTGCTCAATTATTACGGCCTGTATACCGTGGATACTGTGCTGGTGCAGATGCGGCTGATCTTCTTTATCGCGCCGGTCATGCTGGCTGTGGCCTATACGGCTAAAAAGGGGATCGAGACGCTGGGGCGCATGAGCGTCATCGTGGGGGCGGTTATTCTCGTGGTCTGCATTGCCGCTGTCGTGTTTGAAATCGCCACGGGAGAGCCCGAGCATCTCCTGCCCATTTTGGCGGCGCCGCCGGAAAAGATGATCCAGGTGGTTTTGGCCCTGACCACCATTGAATTTGGCGAACTGCTGGCCGTCATGACCTGCGTTCCCAATATCAAGGAGAGAAAAAAGCTCGTCAAGCCGACACTGTTGAGCATTCTGGCGGGCAATGGGCTGGTTCTGCTGTTCGCCGTTGGCAACATTCTGGTGGGCGGGCAAACCGCCTATATGAACACTGTGGGATTCTTCCGCGCGAGCCAGAGCACGGAGCTGTTCCAGGCTATCAACGGCGTGAAAATGCTGGTCGTGGCGGCATTTTTCTTTGCCGTGGTATTCCGGCTCACGATTCACCTGCGGGCAATCTGCCAATGCCTGGCGGAAACTTTCCATCTGGCAGACCAGAAACACCTGGCGCTGCCCGTGGGGGCGCTGGTGGCCGGCTTTGCCCAGTTCATTTCGGGAAGCTCTCTGGAGGTGTCCCGGTTCCTTGTGCAGGTCTATCCGTATATCGCCGTGGTTCCCCAGGTGGGGCTTCCGGCCCTGGCTCTGTGCCTGACCTGGCGAAAACAGAAAAAGGAGGAATAAGACGATGTTCCTGATGACCTTCATTTTGGCGGTACTGTTGTTTTGGGAAATCCGAAGCTTGCACCGCCAGGGAGAAAACCGAACGATGGCGGCCTATATCCTCATTTCCCTGGGGGCGCTGGCGCTCTTTGTCCTGGCGGCCATGGACCCGTTTTATCCGGGACTGCTGTAGCCTGTTTTTAAAGAAGAAATGGAATGGCGTTGTTTGATTGAGAGATAAGAAAAAACCTCTTTAAATGTGAAACAGAAAGAAAAGATGTGAAATTATAACGTAGGCAAGATGCCCCACGCCTCTTAGGCGGCAGAGTCCCTTTTCTCATTCGACAGGAGATGCAATCTCCCGCGGAATGCCCGAGGTTGGATCGCGCCGACCCTTGCCGCGTTTCATGACACGGCAAACCGCCTATTAAAAAGAAAGGGAAAAAGCGGAAGGAACAGGGCGAGCTTATATTTGAACGGTTTCCCTTCTGGCGTGCCCGGCTGGATTTCCCGCAAAAATATGCATCCGGATATTGGAACGGCGGCCGCATCCGGCAGAGGAATGCTTCAGTATCGAAGGGATGGAAAGGCTCTGAAAACGCATCCTGACGTCCAATAAAAAAACAGGAACCCGCAAAGGGCTCCTGTTTTGGTATGCTGGGATTATTTGACTACGACATTGACGATCCGTCCGGGAACGACGATCAGCTTCAAAAGCTGCTTGCCTTCCCAATAGGAGGCAAAATGCTCGCGGACATGGGCCTCGATTCCCGCCTTATCCAGGTCTGCGGGGACGGAGAAACGCTCCCGAACCTTGCCGTTGACCTGCAGGGGATAGGTAACCTCCTCCTGCGCCAGAGCGCTCTCGTCATATTCGGGGAAGGGCTGGTTGAAAATGCTGTATTCACCGCCCAGACGTTCCCAAAGCTCCTCGGCAAAATGCGGAGCAAAGGGCGCCATCAGCTTCATCATGGTTTGGATGGTATTGAGGGCATATGTCTTGTTGATGGGGCCGTCGGTATAGCGGTAGAGAGCGTTGGTCAGCTCCATCAGGCGGGCAATGGCCGTGTTGAAGGAGAAATTCGTGAGATCGGCCGTCACACTCTTGATGGTGTTGTGAAGAACGAAGTTGACCTTCTTTTCCTCTTCTCCCATGGCATCGTGATCGTCCGCCGCGTTCTGGATGCGTTCCACCAGCCGTTCGACACGCTCCATATATTTATAGATGGCCTTGATGCCGCCGTCGTTCCAGGGGCCGCCCTCCACATAGGAGAAGCCAAAGCCCAGATACATCCGGAAAGCGTCCGCGCCGTATTTGTTGACGTATTCATCCGGGGAAATGACGTTGCCCCGGGATTTGCTCATACGCTCGCCGTCCGGCCCCAGAATGACGCCCTGATGCACCAGAGAGGCGAAGGGTTCATCGAAATTCAGATATCCCATATCCCGGAAAGCCTTGGTGAAGAACCGGGAATAGAGCAGATGCATGCAGGCATGCTCGGCGCCGCCGATATATTTATCGACCGGGAGCATCTTGTTGATGATGGCCGGGTCCCAGGCCATTTTGTCGTCCTTGTTGTCCGGATAGCGCAGGTAATACCAGGAAGAACACATGAAGGTATCCATGGTATCCGGGTCGCGCCGGGCATCCGCACCGCAGACCGGGCATTTCACGTTCATGAAGCCTTCATGCTTGGCCAAGGGGGAGGTGCCATCCGGCGTGAAATCCACATCATAGGGAAGCTCGACGGGCAGATCCTCCTCAGGCACGGGAACCGTCCCGCAATGGGGGCAATGGATCATGGGAATGGGCGCACCCCAATACCGCTGCCGGGAAATCAGCCAGTCCCGCAGGCGGTAGTTGGTCTTGAAGCCGCCGCAGCCCCGTTCATGGAGCAGCTCCAGCATAGCCTTTCTGGCGTCGTCGGCATTCATGCCGTCAAAGCCCGGGCTGTTGACCAGCACGCCATGTTCGGTATAGGGCAGGCTGTCGTCCTCTCCCTTTTCCTTTGCCGCGATGACCCGCTCGATGGGCAGGTTATATTTGGTCGCAAATTCAAAGTCGCGCTCGTCATGGGCCGGAACAGCCATGACGACGCCCGTGCCATAGCTGGCCAGGACATAGTCTGCCGTCCAGATGGGAACGGCGCGGCCGTTGATGGGATTCACTGCATAAGAGCCGGTGAACACGCCGGTTTTTTCCCGGGTTGTGGCCAGGCGGTCGATCTCCGAAGCCGCTGCCGCATAGGCCTTGTATTCCTCCACAGCCGCCTTGTTTTCCGGCGTAGTCAGCTGATCCAGAAGGGGATGCTCGGGAGAGATAACGACGTAGGTGCAGCCATAGAGCGTATCCGCCCGGGTGGTGAACACGGTGAATTCGCCGCCGCCCTGGATTTTAAAGGTGATTTCACCGCCCACCGACTTGCCGATCCAGTTTTTCTGCATCAGCTTGGTCTTGGCCGGCCAGTCGATCTTATCAAGGTCTGCCAGCAGTTCCTCGGCATAATCCGTGATTTTGAAAAACCACTGGGTCAGATGCTTGCGGGTGACGGGCGTGTGGCAGCGTTCGCAGGCGCCTTCCACCACCTGTTCATTGGCCAGAACCGTGTTGCACTTGGGGCACCAGTTGACCGGCGCCTCCTTGCGGTAGGCCAGGCCCTTTTTATAGAGCTGCAAAAAGCACCACTGGGTCCATTTATAGTATTCGGGCATGCAGGTTTTCACCTCATAATCCCAATCAAAGGAGGCCCCCATGGCCCGCAGCTGCTTTTCCATGGTCTCGATGTTGGCCAGGGTGGAATCCTTGGGATGAATGCCGGTTTTGATGGCATAGTTCTCGGCCGGCAGGCCGAAGGCGTCAAAGCCCATGGGATGAAAGACGTTATAGCCCTGCATCCGGCGGAACCGGGCATAGGTATCCGAAAGGCCATAGTTATACCAGTGGCCCACATGGAGCTTGGCCCCGGAGGGATAGGAGAACATCTCCAGCACATATTGCTTGGGCTTATCGCTGTTTTTATCGAATTTATAGAGACCTGTCTCTTCCCAGCGTTTCTGCCACTTTTTTTCAATTTCCGGTAAGTTCACTTTGTCAACTCTCCTTTTTTAATTTTTCCGAAAAAAACGCCTCTTTCTTTTGAAAAGAGGCGAAATATTCCGCGGTACCACTCTTTATTCCAGGGCAGCGGCCCCGGCGCTTGTTTTCACCGCGAGGAGCAAAGACGAGTTCTTCCCGCCCGCCCTGCCGGCCTTGCAGCCTGGAGCCGGCTCTCTTTCCAGGGGGAATACGGAAATACTGCTTCTTTTCACGGCCCATATAAGTAATATAGGTAAAATATATAGCATATCGGCGGGAATGTCAACAAAAACGGGGGCGGGAACGAGAAAAACTAGCAAAAAAAGTTGAAAAGTGGGTGGGTTATATGATATAGTAAGTTCGGATAATTGACTGGTGGGTAGCCGTCAAAAATAGGGATAGAATAAAACCGGGCGAAAGCCCGGATAAAATTTGGATTCTTTATCTATATTGAAATCCGCAAGCATAGGAAGGTGTATCGATGAAAAACCAAGGCAAACTGGGAATCGAGGTTCCTGAAATTTTGATTCCGGATGAAAAGGTCAATATGCGAAAATGGTCGGTTGTCGCATGTGACCAATTCACCACTAACCAGAGATACTGGAATGAGGTGGAGCGCATGGTGGGGAACAGCCCGTCCACGCTGCATATCATGCTGCCCGAAATTTATTTGGAGGATGCAGACGTTTCCCAGCGGATTTCCCGCGCTAAAGAAGTGATGCGCAGTTATTTGGACGACAGCGTCTTAAACCTGCTGCCCCGGGGCTTTGTCCTGGTGGAACGCTATATTGACGGGAAGCCCAGAAAGGGCCTGATGGTGGCCATCGACCTGGAAGAATACGACTATGATCTGGAAAGCCGCCCCCTGATCCGGGCCACAGAGGAGACGCTTCTCGAGCGCATTCCTCCCCGCATTGCCATCCGCAAAAATGCGGACGTGGAAATGCCTCACGTTCTGGTCCTGATGGACGACAAGGAAAAACAGGTCATCGAGCCGCTCTATCAGCGCAAAGACCGCTTCCCCAAGCTCTATGACTTTGAGCTTATGCAGAACGGCGGCCGGGTCGCCGGATATTTTGTGGATGATGAGGCCTCCATTGAGGGAGTTCTTGAGGCAATTTCTCAGCTGGAGCTGCATGACGGCATGCGGTTCTGTGTGGGAGACGGAAATCATTCCCTGGCTACGGCAAAGACCGTCTGGGAAGAGGCGAAGGAAACGCTTTCCCCGGAAGAGCTGGAAACCAGCCCTCTGCGCTATGCGCTGGTGGAGCTTTTGAACCTTCATGACGACGCCCTAACCCTGAAGCCCATTCACCGGGTCATCAGCAAGGTCAATTCCGCCCAATGCATCCAATATGTGGCGGATCAGCTGAACCGCGCGGGATTGGACGCCCGGCTGGTGTTCTCCCGGCGCAAGCCCTCCATGCAGATGAGCAGCGCGCCCCAGACCGTTTTCTTCACCAGCAAGGACAGCGCGGGCCGCATTGAGATTCATAACCCGGTGCATCCCATGGTAGTGGGAGAGATCCAGCCCGTCTTGGAAAAATATGCAGAGAAGAACAACTGCCGCCTGGAGTATATCCATGGCGACGAGGAATTGGAAGAACTGGCGGGCGAATACGACACGCTGGGCTTCTATATGCCCGCGATGGAAAAGGAAACCTTCTTTGACACGGTGATTGAGTGCGGCGTGCTGCCCAAAAAGAGCTTTTCGCTGGGTGAGGCCAATGAAAAACGCTATTATCTGGAATGCCGTCTGCTGACCCAAGCAGAGGAGATCGTTGAGGACGAGGAAGCCGAGGAGCCGATTGCCGAAGAAGAGGATGAGGCCCGGATGGCTGAAGAAGAGATCATCGGCGAGGACGTCCCTGAGGAAGAAGAATAACGAAAAAAGACATGGCGGCGCCGCCGCCATTTGGAGGAGAAAGATAGAAATGGCTGGGATAGTGGCCAAATTTGGGGGCAGTTCGCTGGCGGACGCCGCCCAGTTGGAGAAAGTTAAGAAAATTATCGAGGCGAACCCGGAGCGGCGCTATGTTGTGCCGTCTGCGCCGGGCAAGCGGCACAGTGACGATACAAAAGTGACCGATCTGTTGTATATGTTCCAAAAGTCCGTGCAGTATGGGCATGATTCGACGGAGATTTTTCGGAAAATCTTTGAGAGATACGTGGGCATCCGGGATGCCCTCCATTTGAGCATTCCCATCGAAGAATATCTGGAAACCGTCCGGGAAAACGTCATGAAGGGCGCTTCCGAGGACTATACGGCGAGCCGGGGTGAATATCTGAATGGGCTTCTTCTGGCAGACCTTTTGGGATATGAATTTATCGACGCCGCCGAAGTGGTGTTTTTCGATAAGCGCGGAAAATACGACGCCGCCAAGACCATCGACCATATGGAGACGCGGCTTTTGAAGGCGGGAAGGGCTGTGATTCCCGGGTTTTATGGAAGCATGCCGGATGGCAGCATCAAGACCTTTTCCCGGGGCGGCTCGGATGTGACGGGGGCGATTGTGGCCGCGGCGGCCAGTGCCGATCTCTATGAAAACTGGACGGATGTTTCCGGCTTTTTCATGGCGGATCCGCGGATCGTGAAGAATGCGAAAAAAATCGACTGCATCACCTATAAAGAACTGCGGGAGCTTTCCTATATGGGCGCCTCTGTGCTCCATGAGGATTCGATTTTTCCGGTATATCAGGCGGCAATTCCCATCAATGTGCGCAATACCAACGCACCCGAGGAGAGCGGCACCATGATTGTTCCCATGATTGAGGACGAGGACGGCCCGGCTGTGACCGGGATCGCGGGAAAGAAGAATTTTACCGTGCTTTCCATCGAAAAGAACGGCATGAACACCGAGCTTGGCTTTGGCCGGAAGGTGCTGGCCTGCATTGAAAAATACAGCATTCCCTTCGAACACATGCCCTCCAGCATCGATACGCTCTGCGTCGTGCTGGAAGACAGCAAGGTGAAGGACAACATTAACGACATCATCGACGATATTCACCGAGTCTGCGAGCCGGACAGCGTCGAGGTAGTGGGCCATATGGCGCTGATTGCCACAGTGGGGCGCCGGATGATCCGCAGCGTGGGCTGCGCGGCCCGGCTGTTTGGGGCGCTAGCGGACGCGAACATCAACATCCGCATGATCGACCAGGGTTCCAGCGAGCTGAACATTATTGTGGGCGTGGAAAACGACGATTTCGAAAAGGCGATGAATGCCATTCATAACGCCTTTGCAGGGGAAAATTGAACATTGACGGCGGCCGGAGGGAAGAAACCTTGAAAAATGAGAAAACATCCCAGGGGAATGCGTATTTCCCGGAAATAGGGCCGCGGCGGGACGAATAAAATGCGGACAAGCTGCTGCGCGGGAAAACGCGCCCAGCTTGTCTTTTGCGTAAAGAGGCGGAAGGCCTTTGAAAATTGGGGAAAGAAAAAGCTTTTAGGAGTGTTGGAAAGATGGATGTAAAACGGATTTTTGTGGAAAAGAAAGAGGGGTTTGCCGTCGCGGCCCAGGACGCTTTGGCGGATTTTCGGGAAAATCTGGGCATTGCCTCCCTGGAGGGCGTGCGGATTGTGCTGCGCTATGATGTGGAGGGCCTGGACGGAGCGGATTTTGAGGCGGCCTGCCGGTCGGTGTTTTCCGAACCGGCGGTGGATAAGGTATATTTGGAGGAGCTTCCTCTGGCGGCGGGAGAAAAGGTCTTTGCCGTCGAGTTTCTTCCGGGACAGTATGACCAGCGGGCGGACAGCGCGGCCCAATGCGTCCAGCTTCTGACCAAAAAAGAGCGGCCGACTGTGGCCACGGCAAAGCTCTATATCCTGACCGGCGGTGTGACGGACGGGGAAATTGAGAGAATCAAAAAATACGTCATCAACCCGGTGGACTCCCGGGAGGCCCGGCTGGAAAAGCCCGAGACGCTGCAGATGCAGCTCAAGGTGCCCGATCATGTGGCGACAGTGGAAGGTTTTATCCGGATGAGCAAGGAGGAGATCGCCCAGTATTGCCAGGAGAACGGCTTTGCCATGACTCCCGCCGACCTGCTCTGTACCCAGGAATATTTCCGGTCTGAGAAACGCGATCCTACCATCACCGAGCTGAAGGTTATCGACACCTATTGGTCGGACCACTGCCGGCACACCACCTTTCTGACCCAGCTCACGGATGTGGAATTTGAAGAAGGGCCAGTCAGCGCCCGAGTACAGGAGGCGTTTGAGGAATATAAAAAGGCGCGGGAATTCGTCTATGGCGAGCGGCAGAAGGAAAAATATATCTGCCTTATGGACGTGGCCACGATTTACACCAAAGAGGCCAAGAAGCGCGGTCTGCTCAAAAACCTGGACGAGAGCGAGGAGATCAACGCCTGCTCCATCAAGCATAAGCTCAAGACAGACAAAGGCGAGCAGGATTATCTCATCCTGTTCAAAAACGAGACGCATAACCATCCCACCGAGATTGAGCCCTTCGGTGGCGCGGCGACCTGCCTGGGCGGCGCGATCCGCGATCCCCTCTCGGGCCGCAGCTATGTCTATCAGGCCATGCGGGTGACGGGCAGCGGCGATCCCCGGGAATCCACGGCGGACACCATGGAATATAAACTGCCCCAGCGCAAGATCACCCGGGAAGCCGCGGCGGGATATTCTTCCTATGGCAACCAGATCGGCCTGGCAACTGGGCTGGTGCATGAGGTATACCATCCGGGCTATAAAGCCAAGCGGCTGGAGATCGGCGCGGTCGTCGGTGCGGCGCCCGAAGAAAACGTGCGCCGGGAGGTTCCCGCAGAGGGGGATATCATCCTTCTGATCGGCGGGCGCACCGGCCGGGACGGCTGCGGCGGTGCAACGGGCAGCAGCAAGGCCCATGACGAAAAATCCATCGAGGAATGCGGCGCGGAGGTGCAGAAGGGAAATCCCCTAACCGAGCGCAAGCTCCAGCGGCTGTTCCGCAATCCGGAATTTTCAAAGCTCATCAAACGCTGCAACGACTTCGGCGCGGGCGGCGTGTGCGTGGCCATCGGCGAGCTGGCCGAGAGCCTGGATATCGATTTGGACAAGGTTCCCAAGAAATATGAAGGGCTGGACGGCACCGAGCTGGCCATTTCGGAATCTCAGGAGCGCATGGCGATCGTGGTGGAGGCCAAGGATGCGGAGCGCATGATCGCGCTGGCGGACGCAGAAAACTTGGAGGCGACGGCGGTTGCCAAGGTGACGGATACCGGGCGCATGCGGTTTACATGGAAGGGCCGCACGATTGTGGATATCCGCCGGGAATTCTTGAATACCAACGGCGCCACTCAGTATGCCAAAGCTCGGGTGACCAACGGGGAATCCTCGGGTCTGTTTGATGAAAAGGTAGAAGGCACGCTTTTGGAACAGATGGAGGCGCTGCTTTCGGATTTGAATATTTGCAGCCAGAAGGGGCTGATTGAGCGGTTTGACTCCACCATCGGCGCGGGCAGTGTGACCATGCCCCTTGGCGGGAAAAGCCAGCTCACGCCGGTGCAGGCCATGTCGGCGCTGATTCCCGTGCTGGGGGCGCAGACCAAGGACGCCACGATCATGGGCTTTGGCATCGACCCGTATCTCATGGAGGAGAGCCCCTTCCATGGCGCAGTCTATGCCATCTTGAGTTCGATTGCGAAGATGGTGGCGGCGGGCGGCGATTTCCGCAAATCCTGGCTGACCTTGCAGGAATATTTCGAGCGGCTGGAGGATGTTCCGGAAAAATGGGGCAAGCCCCTTGCGGCGCTTCTGGGCGCATGGGTGGCCCAGCGGGGCATGGGCGTGGCGGCCATCGGCGGAAAGGACTCCATGTCCGGCACCTTCCGGGATCTCACGGTTCCGCCCACCGTCTGCTCCTTTGCCATCTGCCCTTCCACGGCGGACGAGGTGATCACCCCCGAATTCAAGCAGGCCGGACATGCCCTCTATCTCATGGAGATTGCCCGGGACGAGCTGGCGCTGCCGCTGTATGAAGATGTGAAAGCGAAATACGACCGGTTGCACGAGCTTATGGAAGAAGGAAAAATCCATGCGGCTTATGCCGTGGAGCGGGGCGGCATTCTGGCGGCGGCCGCCAAGATGGGCCTGGGCAACGGCATCGGAACGGCGTTCCAGGAGGATATCTCCTTAAAGCAGCTGACCCGCAAGAGCTATGGCGCCATCCTTGTGGAAACAGACGCGGACCTCGGCGGAGAAGCGGGATTCCAGCGCATCGGCACGCTGACCGCCGCGCCGGAAATCCGGGTGAACGGGGAGGGCGTCTCGCTGGAAGATTGCCGGGCGTTCTATACCAAGCCGCTGGAAAAGGTGTTCCCCACCAAGACAAAGGAAGCGCCGATGGAAAATACGCCGGTTTGCCGGGAGCGTTCCCGCCTGGTTCCCCAAGTGAAGACGGCGAAGCCGCGGATCGTCATTCCGGTGTTCCCCGGAACCAACTGCGAATACGATACGGCGCGCGCCTTTGAGCGGGCCGGCGGGATTGCCACAACTGTTATCATCCGCAACCTTTCGGCGGCGGCTATCGAAGAGTCCATCCAGTTGCTGGTGAAGGAGATTGACAATGCGCAGATCGTCATGATCCCGGGCGGCTTCTCGGGCGGCGACGAGCCGGACGGCTCCGGCAAATTTATCGCCACCACCTTCCGCAATCCCGAAGTCAGCCGGGCAGTGATGGATCTGCTCAAAAAGCGGGATGGCCTGATGCTGGGTATCTGCAACGGATTCCAGGCGCTCATCAAGCTGGGCCTGGTGCCTTATGGCGAGATCCGGGAGATGCGGGACGACAGCCCCACACTCACTTTCAATAATATCGGGCGGCACGTCTCCTGCCTGGTGAACACGCGGATTACTTCCGTTAAATCGCCGTGGCTTTCCAAGGTGCAGCCGGGAGATGTGCACCGCATCGCCGTTTCCCACGGAGAGGGGCGGTTCGTTGGAACCGAGGAGGAGATCCGCGGACTCTTTGCAAACGGCCAGGTGGCCACGCAGTATTGCGATGAAAACGGCGTGCCCGGCATGGATATTGCCGTGAATCCCAATGGCTCGCTTTATGCCGTGGAGGGGTTGCTCTCGCCGGATGGACGGGTCTTTGGAAAAATGGGCCACAGCGAGCGGTTTGTGCCCGGCCTGTTCAAGAATGTTCCCGGAGAGAAGGATCAGCATCTATTCCAGGCGGGCGTGGAATATTTTAAATAAGACCGGATAAATAAGAATATGCAGGAAGGCGCCGGGCAGGATTCCGGCGCCTTACATTTTTGTAACAAAAGCCAAAAACGATTGACTTTTCCCGGGAGGCCGTCATATAATATGCGAAGGGATTTTGTAAGGAAAGCGTAAACATTCGGTGAAAAAGATTGTTTACGCATAAAATTTCTGTAAAATAAGGGTGTGGAGAATCGTCAGGATGGGAAAGAAGTAAGAAGATTTGAAGCAAGTTTTTTATAAATGGACCGAAATCTATTGGAAAAATACGACGCGGAATGAAAAGCTGGCGCTGCTTCTTGTGGCCTCTCTCTTTTTCACAGTGTATGCGACCATGGCCGCGGCGCTCTATATCATTGCGGATATGGCCCGGCATAAGCGCCTGGGCGACGTGGTGCGGGGCGGGCGCTATACGCTCTGTCTGCTGCTTTTCTGCGGCATCAGCTTCATTGTTTCCTGTGTCTATGCAAACTGGGAGGGCATGGCGATTGCCGTTGCCATGGCTATCATTTTTGTTGCAGCGGCATTTTTGCGGCTGGTGATGACCCGGGCGTTTTTTGAAAAGCTCATCGACTTATGCTGTGATTTAAGCATATTATGCGCCGTGATCGCCGTGGCGGAGATGATGATATTCCTTCCCATGGATCCGGAATACCGGGCGGCGTCGCTGTTTTTGAACGCAAATTACTATGCCACGGCGGTGGAGATGGTCATTCTCATGGCGGCCTATAAGCTGCTCCGGGGGAAACACGGGCGCCGGGGGATCTATTATATCGGCGTCATCGGATTGAATCTTGTGGGGCTGTTTTTGAGCGACTGCCGGACGACCATTCTGGTGCTGCTGGTGGCGATCCCGGTGATGATGGCGATGTTCCACAAATTCCGCGAGCTCAAGTGGTATGGCCTGTTTGCCTTTGCCTGCCTGGTGATGTTCTGTCTGGCCCCGGAGATTTTCCCGCGGGTGGATGAGCTGACGGTGGATTTCGGCAAGCGGTTCTCGATTTGGGAGACGGCTGTTGCCGGCATCCGGGAGCATCCCCTGTTCGGCCAGGGCGGAATGACCTATTCGCATATTTTTGCGGCGCTGGGCGGCCATAAGGCGCCTCATGCCCATAACCTGCTGCTGGATCCTTTGCTGAATTTTGGCGTGGTGGGAATTGGTTTCCTGCTGCCCTATTTTGTGGATATCATGAAGCGGGCAATGAAGATGTATACCGAGGAGATCGACAAGGGCCGGGCTTTCCTGATCTTTACGCTGGCTTTTGCCACAGTGGTGCATGGGATTACGGATATTACGATTTTCTGGCCGCAGACCTTCCTGCTCCTGGCGTTTGTTTTGAGCAGCGTTGGGATTTATGAGCGCAAGCCGGCAGTGGTTTGGGATTTGGCGGTGGTGCGGGTCAACCGCAAGGGCAATCGGACGGCGGTTCGGGGATTTACCGGATGCGTCAGCCTGCAAAAGCCCATCCGCGAAATCGAGGCCATTCTCCCCAAAGCACGGATCCTCATTGAGAAGCCGGAGCTCTGGATGATTCTGGCCACATCTGAGGGATTTAATGGAAAATTGCCCCATCAGCGCCGGTCCGGCATGGTGAATCTGGGGCAAAAGGTGCAGGCATTTAACGGAAAAGTGAAAAAAGAGCTTCGCCGAAGGGCTGTACCCCAGGATTCCATGCGGTTTCACGGCAAAGCGATGGCCAAGACAAAATAGCTGAAAACGAATATAGATAAAAATCCCATCCCGGCATCGACTGGGATGGGATTTTTATTGCATGAAACAAGGCGGCGTCCCTGCGGGCAAGAGGGAAGAAAGACGGGGATTGGCATGGGTGCATCCGTCTGAACCAGAGGAGGGGAAAGATATCGGTGCATCCCGGGAAGAATTTTCCGGATGCGAAGGGAAGAGATAAACGCCGCCTTTAGATACGCCTGCGGCCAACGAATCAGCCGGGCGGTTTTGCACAAACCAAGACCAGCGCGGATGTGGCCTGAAAAACAGCCAGCCGAAGCCCAGTAATGGATATATTTTTGATCTGGCAGCCCTTCATTCGCCGCCGTTGCCGAAGAATGCGGCAAACAGGGCGTCCTGTTCCGGGAAATGGGTGACAAAACCAATGGCGACTCTTCCTTGCGTCATGCGGATAAGCTCCTGGGCCTTTTCTTCCCCAAAAGCGCCGCAAAGCTCGATGGCGCCGTATCCATTTTCAAAAAGAGTGCGTATGACGGCCTGGGCCTCCGGATAGTCCCGCACTGTGCGGATCGAGGTGAGGCGGTTTTCGGTTTCAAAATCCGCCTGGTGACGGGCCGGGTCATAATGAGCACCCATGAGAAGGAAGGCAAATTTCTTTTTCATATCGTTCAATTCTCCTTTGTGCAGAGTTTTTTATTTCATTTCCTTGATAAAGTCCTTATGGAAGTTCCCAAATGGGCTTCGATTGATGTGGCTAATTCCTCTTTATTCTGCCTCCCGGCAGGAACGCTTTTTTGCACGGCCCTGAAAATTCTCCCAATATGATTAGGAGCGGCGTTTTCCTTGTCCTTTGATGCAGTCTCGGCAACCACCGGAGAGACGGGCAGAAATACAATTATAAAAAAGGCGGGAAATTTGTTTCCCGCCCTGCATCTGTTTATGGTTTACACATGATGGATTTCCCGCACGCGGAGAACCCCGTCGATGGCGCCAAACGCCTGCATAATCTCTTCACTGGGCGCGGAGCTCAGATCAAAGACCGTATAGGCGATTTCCCCGCGGGATTTGTTCACCATTTCTTCGATGTTGATGTCCTCTTTGGCGATGAGGGAGGTCATCTGGTTCACCATGGTGGGCAGGTTCTTGTGAATTACGGTGAGCCGGTAATGGGCAGGCTCAGAGAGCACGCAGGCCGGCATGTTCACCGAATTTTTGATGCTGCCGAACTCGATATAGTCCCGAAGCTGCGCCGCCGCCATCATAGCGCAGTTTTCCTCAGATTCCGGTGTGGAAGCGCCCAAATGCGGAATGCAGATGGTTTTTTCATGGCCGAGAATGTCCGCTGTCGGGAAGTCGGTGACATACTGGGCGATTTTTCCGCTGTCCAGGGCTTCCAGAAGGGAAGAGGAGCGGACGATGCCATTGCGGGCAAAATTCAGAAGAATCACGCCGTCCTTCATCTTGTCGATCTCGGGAGAGCTGATGAAATCACGGGTCTTATCCATCAGGGGAATATGAACGGTGATATAATCCGAAGAGGAGAGAAGATCGTCTAAATTGACAGCCCGGTGAACCGCGCGGGAGAGATGCCATGCGCTCTCCACGGAAACATAGGGGTCATAGCCGATGACGTTCATGCCGATGGAGGCCGCCGCATTGGCAACCAGAACGCCAATGGCGCCCAGACCAATCACACCGAGGGTTTTGCCCATAAGTTCGGGGCCGACAAACTGGCTCTTGCCCTTTTCCACCAATTTCATGGTGTCGCCTTCCGCACCGATCAGGGTCTTTGCCCAGGCCACGCCCGCCAGCACGTTGCGGGATGCCATCAAAAGCCCGCAGAGCACCAGCTCTTTTACGGCATTGGCGTTAGCACCGGGGGAATTGAACACGACGATGCCCTTTTCCGTGCACTTGTCAATGGGAATGTTGTTGACGCCTGCGCCCGCGCGGGCGAAAGCCAGCAGACGATCGGTAAGTTCCAACTCATGGCAGTTGGCGCTGCGGACAAGATATCCATCTACATCCGCATCCTCGATATGCGAGGATACCAGATACTGGCTCTTGGGCAGATAGTCGTATACGATGCCGGAAATAGCGTTGAGTTTTTTGATATTATACATGAGAATCCCCTTTCGATCAGGCGTTGTTCTTCTTGAAAGCTTCCATGAAGGCGGTCAGCTTTTCAATGCCTTCCACAGGCATTGCATTATAGATGCTGGCGCGCATGCCGCCTACCGTGCGGTGTCCTTTCAGGTTGACAAATCCGGCGGCGGCTGCCTCGGCGACGAACTTCTTCTCCATCTCGGGATCGCCGATGACGAAAGGAACGTTCATCAGGGAGCGGTCTTCCCTGCGGGCCGTGCCCTTATAGAAGCCGGAGTTATCCAGATAGTCATAGAGGATGGCTGCCTTGCGCTCATTGACCTTTTGAATCTCGCCAAGGCCGCCCAGATCCAGCAGCCATTCAAACACCAGACCGGCGATATAGATAGCATAGGTCGGCGGCGTGTTGAACATGGAGCCGGCATCCGCATGGGTTTTATAGTCCAGCATTGTGGGGATTTCAGCCACATTGCCGATGAGGTCGTCGCGGATGATGACGATGGTCAGTCCGGCGGGGCCGATGTTCTTCTGCGCCCCGGCATAGATAATGCCGTATTTGGAGACATCCACCTCTTCGGAAAGAATGCAGGAGGACATATCCGTCACAAGGGGAATCCCATTGGTTTCCGGGATTTCCTTGAATTTCGTGCCATAGATTGTGTTGTTGGTGGTGATATGAACATAGTCGGCGTCCGGCGTGAACATATCGGCGGAGAGCTTGGGGATATAGGAGAAGGTCTGATCCTCGGAAGAGGCGGCCACGTTCACTTCCCCGAAGCGTTTGGCTTCCTTGATGGCCTTTTTGGACCAGAGGCCGGTGTTGACATAATGCGCCTTTTTATGCTTGGAAAGCAGGTTCATGGGCACCATGGCGAATTGCAGCGAAGCGCCGCCCTGCAGGAACAGGACCTTATAATTCTCGGGAATATTCATCAGTTTGCGGAGGTTGGACTCAGCGGCGCCGATGATCTCCTCATATGCCTTGGAACGGTGGCTCATCTCCATGACGGACATGCCGGTTCCCTGATAGTCGAGCATTTGCTCCTGCGCCTTTTGCAGCACTTCTACAGGCAGGCAGGCCGGACCCGCCGAAAAATTATAGACTCTGCTCAAAATTATTTCCTCCTAAAATTATAATAATTTTTAATAAGCGATACTGTGGTTTTCTGCAGTGGTAGAGATGCAAAAAATGACCATGCCGGCTATTTTTTTACGTCTTCTATATTTTTATATTATACCGGACAATTTCAGAATGGGCAATAGAAAGAACGCACGATTTTTAAGCAAAAAATACAATAATTCGTTTTATGACGAACAATGCGGAGGATTTTTTGCAGCGGCGCGGGGAGAGAAGCGGCGCCCCAAGGTTTCCGCTTTTGAGGGTGCCGCAGCAATCAAGAATATGGTATAATGAACGCAGCCCTCGCCGGGCGGGCACGACCATGGGAGTATGTACGGGAAAGAAATCCTGCCGGCACAAGGAAAGATGGACGGATAGGCAGACCTCCCTCGCCGGGCAGGCGCGACCATGGGAGTATGTACGGGAAAGAAATCCTGCCGGCACAAGGAAAGATGGATGGATAGGCAGACCTCCCTCGCCGGGCGGACGTGACCATGACAATATGTGCGGGAAGGCAATTCTTCCGGCACAAGAAAACATGGGGGCGTGATCCGGCAGGGACGGATACAGAAAGAAAAACGGATGCCATGGGCTTTGCATACGCCCGGCAGGAACGACTGCGTAAAGAGGCAAAAAACAGGTGAGCGGCGGCAGAGGCCGGAAAAAGGAGGGAAAGGCATGGATTTATTTTCGGGCAACGCGGCCAAGGGCGCGCCCTTGGCCGACCGGATGCGCCCGCGGGTGCTGGATGAATTTATCGGCCAGGAGCATATTGTGGGAAAGGGAAGGCTGCTGCGCCGGGCCATTGAGGCAGACAAGCTGACTTCCTGCATCTTCTTTGGGCCTCCGGGCTGCGGGAAATCCACGCTGGCGGAGATCATCGCAAATACGACCAAATCCAATTTCCGCAAGGTGAACGCCGTCACCACGGGCGTAAAAGAGGTGCGGGGGATTTTATCCGAGGCCGAAAGCGAGCTGATGATGAACGGCAAGAGCACCTATCTGCTGCTGGACGAGTGCCACCGCTGGTCCAAGGCGCAGTCAGACAGCATTCTGCCCGCCATTGAAAAGGGAATCATCAAATTTATCGGCAGCACGACGGAAAACCCTCTGGTAGCCATGACGCCGGCTATTGTGTCCCGGTGCCGTCTGTTTCAGTTCCAGCCGCTCACGCCTCAGGACGTAGAGAAGGCCATTCACGCGGCCCTGGCTGACGAGGAGCGGGGGTTTGGGCGCATGCAGGTGGAGATGACGCCGGAGGCGGTGGGGCATATTGTGGACGTGGCCAACGGCGACGCCCGCAGTGCGCTGAACGCCGTGGAGCTGGCAGTGCTCACGACCCATCCGGACAAGGATGGAGTCATCCGCATCGACCTCTCCATTGCCGAGGAATCGATCCAGCACCGGGCGGTCCGGTGTGACGAAGAGGAATACTACAACATGCTTTCGGCCTTCTGCAAGTCCCTGCGGGGTTCGGATGCGGATGCGGCGCTTTATTGGTGCTCCCGAATGCTCTATGCCGGAGTGGACCCGCGGATTATCGTCCGCCGGATGATCGCCCACAGCTCGGAGGATGTGGGGATGGCCAACCCCATGGCGATGCTTCAGGCCGTGGCGGCGGCCCAGGCATTGGAGTTCAACGGTATGCCCGAAGCCAAGCTGAACATCGCCCAGGCGATTATCTTTATCTGCGAAAGCCCCAAATCCAACAGCGTCGTCATGGCCATTGACGGCGCCATGCGGGATGCGGAGCACAGCTATCAGGTGGGCGTTCCGCTGCATTTGCGGGACACGCATTACCGGGGAGCCGACAGCCTGGGCAACGGAAAGGGGTATAAATATCCCCATGAATATCCCGGGCACTATACGCCCCAGCAGTATATGCCGGATAATCTCGCGGGCAGGCAGTATTATGTTCCCAGCCTCCAGGGCAGCGAGGCCAAAATCGCCGAGGCCAAAGCCCGCCGGAAGCAGCGGGACGCCCAGGAGGGAAAGAAGAGATAACAAAGGCAGGGCGAAATATGCCCTGCCACAAGGTCGCCTCCGGCGGCTAAGACCCTTTTTCGGGAAAAAGGGTCTTAGAACCCCAAAAAGCTTTCAATAAGGGGCTTGCCCCGTCATCCAACGTGGCAAGAGCCGGCAAAGCCGGCTTGTATTCAGCGGTGGTTACAATCCACTGCTGAATACGAAATGTCCCCCGCCGCCTTAGAGGCGGGGGACATCTTGACGAAGTTATATGGAAAATGCCTTTAAAAAAGGCATTTTCAGGGGCCTGGGATTCTAAAGGCAGTGCCCCAAAAAGGCTTTCCCAACAGACTGAAATGCCGTCCTTTGGACGGCATTTTTTATTTATCTTTTATCTGTATCAAGTTTGATTTCCCCATTTGATTCCTCAAAAGCCCGGATACATTGACGAATTAAATAAATGATCTGTCCATTTACAGAACGACCTTCATATTTTGCGATATAACGAAGCTTACCGTGCAACTCAGGCTCCACTTCAATTCCTAAATGCTTATTATTTTTGTTTCTCAAATAAACACCGCCGTAATAATCTTATTTTAAGTATATTTTAAGATTAGTTTGCGGTATAATGTTTAAAGTATACTTATTTTAAGTATACTAAATTTGGAAAGGAGATAATTCTATGAAGGTAACCTTTTTTGGACACAAAAATACCCCTCAGGAAATCCAGCCGAAGCTAGAGGGGATATTAGCAGATTTAATTGAGAACGATGGAGCGGATACCTTCTATGTGGGAAATCAGGGCTGTTTTGATTTCATGGTGCGAAGGACTCTTCAAAGATTAAAAAAGACGTATCCACACATTACCTATACCGTGGTTTTGGCATATATGCCCGGTGTCCGCACCGGGCATGCCCCAGATGGCTGCCCGGAAACGATATATCCGGAGGGAATGGAAAACACGCCGCTGAAATTTGCCATAATAAAAAGAAACCAATGGATGATCGACCAGTGTGATACGGTTGTAACCCATGTGAAATATCCCTTTGGCGGGGCGGCCCGATTTAAAGAATTTGCAGAGAAAAAAGGCAAGCGAGTAATCAATATTACATGCTGCGCAGAAAATACCGAAACAACATAAATACGGTTGACGCTCACCTGTGCCGGTACAGCTTTCCATATTCCACCGGCTTGTCCGAAAAGCTCAGAAGCTCATCTACCGTGACGAACTGATAGCCCTGCTCGGCCAATACGGGAAGGATCCGCTCCATGGCGGCCAGCGTCGTGGGATAGAGGTCGTGGCAGAGGATGATGCGCCCGCTTTTGGCCTCTGCCGTAATGACGTTATACACGGCGTCGGCATTGCGGGTCTTCCAATCCAGGGAATCCACGGTCCAGTTGGCCATATACATTTCCAGCTCTTTGGTCACCTGTTTGATGGTATCGTTGAAAGCGCCGTAGGTGGGGCGATACATGCGGATGCGGTAGCCGCCGGTCACCTGGGCCACAATATCATTGGTATCCGCGAGCTGTTTTTTGGCGTCCTCGGCAGAAAGCTCGGTCATTTTGGGGTGAGTCCAGGTGTGGTTGGCGATCTGATGCCCGTCTGCTGCCATGCGCTTCACGACCGCCGCATGCTTGGCAACCCGGCTGCCCACCACACAGAAGGTGGCGCGGCCGTTATAGCTTTCAAAGAGATCCAGCAGCTTGGGCGTAACTTCCCCATGAGGGCCGTCGTCAAACGTGAAGGCGATCATGGGCTTATCCGGATCGATGGAGCGGCCCTGGGAAACCGGCGGGGAGGGCGCCGGCGCAGGGACAGGAGCGGCCAGGGAGGCAAGCTCGGAGGCGGTCAGATCTACCTGCATATCCTGGGTGGCCCCGGCGAGGGAATTTTTTAGGAAATAGACGACAGCGCCGGTTTTTGTGAGCTGAAGGTTCGTCAGCCCGGAAAGGGCGACCGGCGTGGCGGCAAAATCCAGATTCGGATTCTGTTCCTTCAGCTTGGCCGTGACCAGGGTGTTGAGCGCAGTCTCATATCCCTCGGCAAACAGGTCGCCGGCGCCGAGCAAAGCGCCGGATTCCAAATTAAAATTGAGGGTATAGAGAACCGAAGCGGGTTCCCCCAGACCGGCGTACATATACTGTCCCTTTTCCAGGATGCTGGCTCTCTTGCCATCCGCGAGGGAGAGGGAAGAATAGTCCAAAAGAATGCTTCCCTTTTCTGTTTCCGGATGCTCGGCCCGATAGCCCTCGATCTCCGTTTTGATGGGAGCAAGGGCGCTTTGCAAAGCCTTGGAGATTTCATCGTCAATGGAAGGAACGTTGGCCTTGGGAATAAAAGCCGTAACCGTCCAGGCATCGCCCTCCTCCGTATATAGCTCGGGAACGCCGAATTCTTCGGCGCCTGCCGCATGCTGCGGCGCGCTGGGAGACGGCGCCGGGGAAGGCGAAGGCGTGACCTTGGGCATCTCGCTGCATCCCGCAAAACCGGCAAGCAGGAGGGCGGCGGCAGAAAGGGACAGGATTTTTCGTATATTCATAAAAAGAAGTACTCCTTAGTATAAGCTTTGTCCGTATTTACTATACACTTTCAGTATACAGCCTGACAAGACAAAATACCGCAAACGATACAATCTTTTTACAAGGGTTTCGACAGGTTTCTCTGCCGCCCGGCTCCAAAAAAAGGAAAAGCCAAAAATACTTTGACAAACCCGGCAAAAAACCATATAATGTTGGCTAGGCTTATATGTCTTTTGGAAAGAGACACGCCATGATGCAGGAAAGCCTTCAGCGAGCGGGGAAGGGTGCAAGCCCGGCGGCGGATGCGCATGGTATCACTTTTTCCTGCAACCGCGCACTGTGCGCCGTAGGCTGTGCGTTAAACAGAATCGAGCGCCCCTGGGAAACCGGGGGAAGATAGGTGGTACCGCGGCTTTCCCGTCCTATAGAGGGGAAGGCCTTTTTTATTTTCAAAAATATTTGCAGGAGTGAGAGGAATGTATAAAAAAGTTTCGACGGATCTAAACTTCGTGAAACGCGAAGAGGAGGTTCTTGCGTTCTGGAAGGAAAACGAAATTTTCCATAAGGCCCAGAAAGCCGGGGAGGGGAAGCCGGAATTCACGTTCTATGACGGCCCGCCGACCGCCAACGGCAAGCCGCATATCGGGCATATCCTGACCCGCTGCATCAAGGACCTGTTCCCCCGCTATAAGTCCATGGAGGGCTATAACGTCCTGCGCAAAGCCGGATGGGATACCCACGGGCTGCCCGTGGAGCTGGAAGTGGAAAAGCTGCTGGGGCTGGACGGCAAGGAGCAGATTGAGGAATACGGCGTTTCGGATTTTATTCAGAAATGCAAGGAAAGCGTCTGGAAATATAAAGGCGAATGGGAGAAAATGTCCGACCGCGTGGGATACTGGGCGGATATGGAAAATCCCTATGTTACCTATGACAACGACTATATCGAATCCGTGTGGTGGTCGCTGAAGCAGATCCATGAAAAGGGCCTGCTCTATAAGGGGCACAAAGTCGTCCCCTATTGCCCCCGCTGCGGAACCGCCCTTTCCTCCCATGAGGTGGCGCAGGGGTATAAGGACGTGAAGGAAACGTCGGCCACCGCCCGTTTCCGCTGCACGGATGACGACGCCAGCTATCTGGCATGGACGACGACCCCCTGGACCCTGCCCAGCAACGTATGCCTCTGCGTCAACGCCAACGTGGAATACTGCAAGGCGAAAAAGGACGGCGAATCCTTCATTCTGGCCAAGGACCTGGTGGGGAGCGTTCTCGGGGAAGAGGGCGTGGAAATCGTCGAAACCTATATGGGTTCGCAGCTCGTGGGCCGCAGCTATCAGCCGCTTTTTGAATGCACGGCCAAGGCATGCGGCGGCGAAAAGGCCTTCTATATCATCGCAGACGACTATGTCACCACCACCGACGGCACCGGCATCGTGCATAACGCGCCGGCCTTTGGTGAGGACGACGCCCGGGTCTGCATGGAAAACCATCTGCCCTTCATCCAGCTGGTGAACACCAAGGGCGAGATGTGCGGCGGGACGCCCTGGGACGGAACCTTTGTCAAGGATGCGGACAAGCTCATCATCGAAGCGCTCCGGGAAAAGGGCCTGCTGTTTGACGCGCCCGAGTTTGAGCACAGCTATCCCTTCTGCTGGCGCTGCAACACCCCGCTGATCTATTACGCCCGCAGCACCTGGTTTATCAAGATGACCGCCCTTCGGGACCATCTGCTGAAAAACAACGCCTCTGTCAACTGGCTGCCCGAGACTATCCGGGACGGGCGCATGGGCAATTTCCTGGAAAACGTCATCGACTGGGGTGTTTCCCGGGAACGCTATTGGGGAACGCCGCTGCCGGTCTGGACCTGCAAATGCGGCCATATCCATGTGATCGGCTCCCGGGAAGAGCTTCGGAAGATGGGCAAAAACGTGCCCGAGGATATCGAGCTGCATAAGCCCTATATCGATGAAATCAAGCTCACTTGCCCGGAATGCGGCGGGGAGATGACCCGCGTGAGCGAAGTGATCGACTGCTGGTATGATTCCGGCTCCATGCCCTTCGCGCAGTGGCACTATCCCTTTGAACACAAGGAGGAGTTTGAGAAGCGGTTCCCTGCGGACTTCATCAGCGAGGCCGTGGACCAGACCCGCGGCTGGTTCTATACCCTGCTGGCCATCGGGACGCTGATCTTTGACAAGGCTCCCTTTAAAAACTGCATCGTGCTGGGGCATGTGCAGGATAAGGACGGGCGCAAGATGTCTAAGCACATCGGCAATGTCGTCGATCCCTGGTCGGTTCTGGATAAGCAGGGAGCGGATGCGGTCCGCTGGTATTTCTATTCCAATTCGGCACCCTGGCTGCCCAACCGGTTCTATGATGAGGCGGTTTCGGAATTCCAGCGCAAGTTTATGGGGACGATCTGGAATACCTATGCCTTCTATGTCCTCTATGCAGAGATCGACGGGTTTGACCCGACGAAATATGAGCTTCGCAAAGATGGCCTGCCGGTTATGGACCGCTGGGTGCTCTCCCGCCTGAATTCCCTTGTAGGGGCGGTGCGGGGCTATCTGGACACCTATCACATCACCGAGGCGACCCGGGAGCTCACCAAGTTTGTGGATGAACTTTCCAACTGGTATGTCCGCCGCTGCCGCGACCGCTATTGGGGCAAGGAAATGACCCAGGACAAGATCGACGCCTATATGACGCTCTATATCGTCCTGGAAACCCTCTGCCGGCTGATCGCGCCCTTCACGCCCTTCATGACAGAGGCGATTTATCAGAACATCGTCCGCAGCGTCGATACAGAGGCTCCCGAGAGCGTACATCTTTGCAGCTATCCCGTCGTGGATGAGAGCCGGGTGGACAAGGAGCTGGAAGCCAACATGGAAAATGTGCTCCAGATCGTGGCGCTGGGACGGGCCTGCCGGAACGCCGCCAACATCAAAAACCGCCAGCCCATCGGCAAGCTGTTTGTGGGCGGGCTTTCGGATCTGCCGGAGATGTATGCCGATGTCGTCAAGGGCGAGCTGAACGTCAAAGAGGTGGAGCTGGGCGCTGCCACCGAGGAATACATTACCTATCTGGTGAAGCCGCAGATGCGGACGCTGGGGCCGCGCTATGGCAAGCTGCTTGGCGGCATCCGCAATCACCTCATGAATGGAGACGGCACGAAGATCGCCGGGGCCGTGAAGAACGGCGGAACCTATACTTTCTCGCTGGATGGCCAGGAGATCGCCCTCAAGGAAGAAGATCTTCTCATCGAACCCAAGCAGAAAGAGGGATATGCCGTGGAAACCGACGGCGGCCTGGCTGTGATTTTGGATACCGAGCTGACTCCGGAACTCATTGAGGAGGGCTATGTCCGGGAGATCATCAGTAAGGTGCAGACCATGCGCAAGGAGGCCGGGTTCGAGGTGGTGGATCATATCCGCCTCTCTGCGGCGGGCAACGAGAAGATTCTCGCCGTAATGGAAAAGAATAAGAGCCAGATTGCCGGAGAGGTTCTGGCAGACAGCATCGAGCTGGGGAGCGTCAGTGGATATCAGAAGGAATGGGATATCAACGGGGAAAAGACGAGCTTTGGCGTGGAAAAGCTGGGCTGAAGGAAACCGAACGGGCAAAAAAGCAAATAAAAGCAAGACGGGCGCTGGGAAACGCCCGTCTTATGCTATCACATGCAATATAGAGGAGAACCAAGGAGGGAAAGAGATTGAAGAAACAGCAGGGCATCAAGACATGGCGCAAGGTAATGTATGGCGTGGGGGAAATCTCCAATACGCTCATTTTCACCGTGGTTCCCCTGTTTTTGATGTTTTATTTGACGGATGTGTTGGGTATCCCCGCCGGATGGGCGGCAGTTGTCAGCTTTGCGGGAAATATCTGGGATGCGATTACCGATCCCTATGCGGGATATAAATCGGATACCTGCCGGAGCCGGCTGGGCAAACGGCGGCCCTTTTTCCTATATATGGCGCTTCCCATGGCGGCAGCCTTTGGCCTGATGTTCTCCATCCCCACGGGAGAAACCATGGCGGTCAAGCTGATTCTGATTATCCTGGCATATATGCTGCTCCTGGTGCTCTCCACCTTTTTCATCGTGCCGTATCTGGCCTATGGTATGGAGATCGACCCCACTTATGACGGGCGCACTTCGGTTTCTGCCTGGCGGATGCTGTTTTCCATTGCCTTTGGGCTGGTGGGGGCGACCATCCCCTCCATGATCTGGAAATCCGCGGATGTGGTTTCCCAGGGATTCTCCCAGATGGCCTGGATCATGGCCATTCCCATCGCCATTTCGCCGCTGTTTGCCTTTTTCAGCGGCAAGGAGCCCAAGAGTGAAATCAAGCCCAAAACCAAGACCCAGCGCACCAGCTTTTTCAAGGACCTGCGCCGGGCCGTGAAAAACAAGGATTTCAACAAGGGCCTCGCCATCTATGTGTTTTCCTGGATGGGAATTGCCGTTTTGCAGCTTCTGCTCATCTATTATGTGAAATATGTGCTGCTGATGTATGACGAATATGCCTTGATTGCCGGCATCATCTTTGGCCTGGCTATCGCGTTTCTGCCCTTCTGGGTCTGGGTCAGCAATAAGTTTGACAAGCGCAAGGCCTATATCTGGGGCGCGGCGCTGTTCTGCGTGACGCTCTGCTGTCTGGCGCTGCCCACGGACTTTGTCCGCAGCATTGTGTGGGTGCTGGTGCCTCTATTGGGCATCGGCGTATCCGCCCTGCATGTCATGCCTTCCGCTATCGTGCCCGAAGCCATCGACCGGGCCATTGCTGCGGATCACACGACGGGAAGCGGAAGCTATACCGGCGTGATGACATTTTTAACCAAAATCGGAAATGCCGCATTCAGCGCCCTCATTATGGGCATACTGGGATGGTGCGGATATATCTCCACGGCGGAAGAAGTTTTCGTCGAGCAGCCGGCAGGGGCCATTCTGGCCATCAAGCTGCTGCTGGTTATCATGCCGCTCATCGTGTTTGTGGCGGGAATGATCGTCTGCGCCAAATTCAAAATCGGGCGCGAAGATGCAAAACAGGAGGGAACCGCGCAGAAAGAAGGCTGAAAATGGCGGTGACTGTGAAAAAAGAACGGGGAAGAGGAGGAAAAGCGTTTTGGGGCCTTCCCGGGCTTTTGGGGCAGGAGCCGGGCCTCTGGTTGGAAAAAAAGGAAGATGCCCTTTCTGGAAGTACGCACCATGCCTCCTGTTTTCTGGCATGGGAGGACGGACAGCCGGCGGCGCGGATATTTGTGGATAAGAGCGCAGAGCTTTCCCGGAAACGGGGAGAGCCCTGTGCTCTTTTTGGGCTTTTGATGGGAAAAAAACAGGAAGCTGTGCAGGCCGTGCTGGAAGCGGCGGAAAGGGAAGCCCGCCGGCTGGGGGCCGCGCGCCTTTTGGGGCCGCTTCATCCCCGGGACTGGGAGCAGGGACGCGGCCTGCTTTTGGGCGGGGAATGCTTTGGCCGCCGGGACCCGGATTGGATGCGGGAATGTCTGGAAAAGAAAGGATATCGGGAATGGAAAGCCTGGGATGTCCTGACAATAAAAGCGGAGCAGATCCCTGTCCTGCGGCTCGAAAAGGCCGCGGCCTGGGCAAAACAGCGACATGGCTATGTTGCGGTTTCCATGGGGCCGGAAAATACCCGGCGGATGGCGGGCGATGTGGCGGCCATCCTGCGTGCGGCGGGCGAGTATCCCCAAAACGGTTTTGGGAAAATGGCGCGGGAAATGGGATATCTGTTAGACCCGACGGTTTCCTATATCGTATACGACCGCGCAGGCCGGCCTGCGGCCTGCCTGGCCGGGATGCCGGATTATGACTGGATCGCCCGGCAGATGCAGGGCAGGTGGGGCCTGCGGCATGCCGGGGAATTCCAGCGCCTGTGCGCAAAGGCTCCGGGGTGTCGGTTCTTCTTGCAGGCCGCAGTTCCCGCAGCCCAGGGAAAAGGGGCCATCCTTTCGGCCTATGCCGCCGCCCTGGAAGGGGTGGAAAAACGGGGATATAGCTATATACAGGCCGGCCTCATGGGAGAAGTAGCGTGGCTATCCCGGCATACCTGCCGGGCCTTGGGCGGAACGCCCGCCTGCCGCGCGGCAGTCTTTGAAAAAAACTTGTAAAAAGTTGAAAATGCCGCTTGCAGTTTGCAAAAAAACGAGTATACTAAAAAAGGATCAAATCCGGGAAGGAGGAAAAACAAGTGGATAATTGCGGCCGAAGTAAAAGTATGGACACAGACGATCATTTGTGCAGCAGGAAAGCCGCGGCGCTTGTCTTTCTGCGGGGATAGCCCCCTTCCTTTTTATTTCTTAAGGAAACAAATCATCGGATAAAAAATTCATTCCATATCCCCGCGGGGCGGCAGAAAAAACAGCCGCGCGAGGGGAAGAATGCTGTGCCCTTTTTTCACTTCCCGCCTTGGAACGAAAAAAACGAGCAAGGAGGGCTTGAAAAATGGAACGTCAATTTGCAGATCTTATGCAGCTTTTGGAGGAGCGCCGGTTTGCCGCGCTCCGGGATGCGCTTCAGGAAGAAAACGAAATCGATATTGCGGATTTTCTGGAATCGCTGGATGCGGAGGAAGCAGCGGTTGTCTTTCGTATGCTCAAAAAAGAGATGGCGGCGGAGGTTTTTTCCAACTTGTCCGCGGATACCCAGAAGGTCATTGTGGATTCCATCACCGACCAGGAGATCGTGGGCATCATTGAAGATTTATATGTGGACGACGCGGTGGACGCGCTGGAGGAGCTGCCTGCCAACGTAGTGAAGCGCATCCTGAAAAACGCAAAGCCGGAGACGAGGAATCTCATCAACCAATTTCTCAAATATGAGGAAAACACGGCCGGCAGCATTATGACGGCGGAATTTGTGGATCTCAAGCGGGGCATGACCGTGGCAGAAGCCATCGCACATATCCGCCGCACCGGCGAGGACCGGGAAACCATCTATACCTGTTATGTTACCGGCCCCAGCCGGGTGCTGGAAGGGGTTGTGACCGTCAAAGAGCTTTTGCTTTCCCGAGATGACCAGCGGATCGAAGAGATTATGGACGACGATGTCATATGTGTGACGACGACGGAGGACCGGGAGGAGGTCGCCCGGACGCTGGCGAAATATAACCTGCTGTCCCTGCCGGTGGTGGATCAGGAAAACCGGCTGGTGGGCATTGTAACCATTGACGACGCTGTGGAGGTCATGGAACAGGAGGCCACGGAGGACTTTGAAAAAATGGCGGCTATGTCGCCCTCGGAAAAGCCTTATCTCAAAACCGGCGTTTTCACCATGGCCCGCAAACGGTTCATGTGGCTGCTGGTGCTCATGGTTTCGGGCATGATTACCGGGGGTATTCTCGGGCAATATGAGGCCGCCTTTGCCTCCATGCCCCTTTTGGTGACTTTTATCCCCATGCTGACGGACACGGGCGGCAACGCGGGCTCCCAGAGCAGTACTCTGGTGATCCGCGGCATGGCGCTTTCCGAGATTTCCACGAAGGATCTGTTTGCCGTCATGTGGAAGGAAATTCGGGTGAGCCTGATTGTAGGCATAGGGCTGGGAGCTGTCAACTTTGTTCGCCTGATCCTGACGTACCCGGGCAATGAAATGGTGGCACTGACGGTGACGCTGGCGCTGGTGGCCACCGTGCTGATCGCCAAGACCATCGGCGGGGCTCTCCCGATTCTGGCCAAGTTCCTCAAGGCGGATCCGGCAATTATGGCGGCGCCGCTGATTACCACGATCGTGGATGCGCTGTCGCTCATCATTTATTTTACAATTGCATCCCATCTGCTTCCCATTTGACTGCGGAAGCGGAACAATAGAGGCAGAACGGATTACCAGCCGCTCTGCCTTTGCTGTTATTCCGGAAAATGGGAAAAGACCTTTGACGGGGGCGGCGTTTGGGGGTATACTATACATACAGCAACACAACAAAAGAAAAGAGGAGTGCGTTATGAAGGATTTGACGAGCAGTTTTATGTTGAACAATGGGCTTTCCATTCCCTGCGTGGGATATGGCACGTTCCAGACGCCCAACGACGAGACTTGTGCGGCTGTGTTGGAGGCCATCAAAGTGGGATACCGCCATATCGATACAGCGGCGTTTTATGGAAATGAAGAGGGCGTGGGAGAAGCCGTCCGCAAAAGCGGCGTGCCCCGGGAACAGCTGTTCATCACCAGCAAGGTTTGGAACAGTGACCGCGGCTATGAAAAAACCAAGGCTGCGTTTGCCAAGACCATGAAGAACCTGCAGATGGAGTATCTCGATCTTCTGCTGATCCACTGGCCGGCCAACCGCAAACAGTTTGGCGACGCCGCCAAGGGGATCAACGCCGAGACCTGGCGCGCCATGGAGGAACTCTACCAGGAAGGGAAGATCAAAGCCATCGGCCTTTCCAACTTCCTCCCGCATCATATCGACGAGCTGATGGAAACCGCGCAGATCAAGCCGATGGTAAACCAGATCGAGTTCCATCCGGGATGGGCGCAGACGGATATCGTGGAATACTGCCTGAAAAATGACATTGTCGTGGAGGCATGGAGCCCCCTGGGCCGCAAGGATGCGCTGGAAAACGAGACGCTGAAATCCATTGCGGCGAAATATGGGAAATCTGTGGCGCAGCTCTGCATCCGCTGGGTGCTGCAGCATGGCGTTCTGCCCCTGCCCAAGTCTGTAACCCCCAGCCGGATTCTGGAAAACACCAAGGTCTTTGATTTCACCATCGATGCGGCGGATATGCAGGCCATTGACGCCCTGAAAAACATTGGCGGACAGTGCGCTCTGCCGGACGAAGTGGATTTCTGAGGCGGCATGACGGCGGTGCAGTAAAGAAGGCGCGGCCGGACAAAAATGAAGAACAGAATAAAACACACCTGGGACGGTAGGCCGCTCCAGGTGTGTTTTGCTTTTGCCGCCGGAAAAGGAAAAATCACCTGTGGACAGATGCGAAGCCATCGGGAAGAGTCCTTTTGCCGCAGACAATGCGCTATAACAGGTCAAAAATCAATTTGATGATGGATCCGATAAAGATCAGACCGCCGATGCCGCCGATGATTCCATAGATCTTTCGGGATTCCCGGTCGTCCTTTTCTTTCCTGAAGTAGTAAAAACTCGCTCCAAGAACCATTGCGCCGATGACAGCGCCGATAATGCTGATTGCCATGTTCTATTTCCTCCTTTTCCAATGGTAAAGCAACGCCGAATTGATGATGACGAGCACCGATCCGGCGTTATGCACCAACGCCCCCACAACTGGGTTGAGAATTCCGGTGATGGCCAGGGCAATGGCCAGGAAATTCAGACCCATGGAGAAGCTCAAATTGCATTTGATGGTGGTCATCATCCGTTTGGATAGGGCGATGAGATGGGGGAGTTCCCGCACTTCGTCATCCACCAGGGCGATATCCGCCGCATCAACTGCGATGTCGCTGCCCACGCCGCCCATGGCGATCCCCACATCCGCCTTTTTGAGGGCAGGCGCATCGTTGACCCCGTCTCCGATCATACAGACGGACTCTCGGTTTTTCTGATACATGCCAATGCAGTCCAATTTGTCTTCGGGCAGGCAATTGGCATGAATTTCACCGATATGAAGCTGCCGGGCGATAGCTGCGGCGGCATTTTCGTTATCTCCCGTGAGAAGGACTGGCTGAACGCCAAGCCCGGCCAACGCCTGGATCATGCCCGCACTTTCCGCCCGCACAGTATCGGAAAGGACGAGATATCCGGCCAGACGTTGGTCCGCCGCCATATAAATGACTGTGCATCCCTGGGAGAGATACGGGTCCAGTTGGGCTGCGGAGGCATCGTCCAGGGCGATGCCCTGTTCTGCCAACATTTCCCGGTTGCCCGCCAGGACAATTTTTCCCTGGACCCGGGCAAAAACGCCCCGGCCCGGGAGCATCCGGAAATCCTCCGCCGGGAGAAGGACTCTGCCGGATTCCTTTTTATAGCAGGCAGTCACCGCCCGGCCCAAGGGATGCTCGGAAAACTGCTCCGCGGCGGCGCAGAGGGCGTATACCTCGGATTGCGTCATTTCCGGCAGGACGCTGGCGGCATGAATGACCTGCGGCGTGCCATAGGTGAGGGTGCCGGTCTTGTCAAAGGTGATTTTTGTCACTTTCGCCAGCCGTTCCAGGGCGTCGCCTTCCCGGACGAGAAAGCCGTGCCTGGCGGCGTTGCCGATGGCGGCCATGATGGCGGTGGGTGTGGCGAGAACCAGGGCGCACGGGCAAAAGACGACGAGAATGGTCACCGCCCGGATGATCTCACCGCTGATCAGCCATGTCAGGACGGCGGCGCTCAGGGCGATCACGACGATCCATGTGGCCCAGCGGTCTGCGATGCCAACAATTTTTGCCTTTCCCGCGTCAGCCGACTGCACCAGACGGATCATGCGCTGGATGGAGCTGTCCTCGCCAACCTTGTCCGCCCGCATTTCAAAGGCGCCGAATTGATTGACTGTTCCGCTGGAAACCGCATCCCCGGCGGCTTTATCCACCGGCAGGGATTCGCCGGTCATGACCGCCTGGTTTACTGAGGTCTGGCCGGAGAGGATGACGCCGTCCACCGGGACAGTCTCGCCGGGGAGCACCCGGAGAATATCGCCGACCCGCACCTGTTCAGCGGGGAGGATGCGCTCGGCGCCATCGGAGATGACCCGCGCCGTCTGGGGCGTCAGATGAACCAGCTTTTCGATTCCCGCGCGGGCTTTGGACACCGTGAGATCCTCCAGCAGGGCGCCCAGCTGCATGATAAAGGCGACTTCGCCGGCTGCAAAATCCTCGCCGATGCAGATGGAGGCGATCAGGGCCAGGGAGACTAAAACGTCTGCTTTAATGTCAAAAGCAGTGATCAGGCCGATAAGAGCTTCCAAAATGATGGGAACGCCGCATAATATGATGGAAACCCATGCGGGATCCAAAGGGAGGGGCGCATGGAAGAGGCTCAGCAGGAGAGCAATGCCGGAAATGGATAAGAGCGCGATATCCTTTTTCGTGCCGCCCAGTTCCAGAATATGCTCGAGCTTTGCCATGAGCGTTTTCATAGGATCTCCTTTCCCATATACCTAATGGGGTATATGTATAGTTCAATTATACATATAGGGGTATAGGTTGTCAAGGCGTTTGTATGCTGCAGAGAATAGAAAGTGAGAAAGGATTTGGTCTGTTTAGCTATGCCGCGGATGGATATTTGGGCAAAAAAATAACAGCGGCAGCATACAACAGCCAGCTGTTATGATAGGGCGACGCCCTGCGTCATGTCATGTTGGCAAAACGCTCCACCGCCTTTGTGAAGCTCTCGATGGTCTTGTCGGCGTCGCCATGCGCGATGCCGTCCCGGACGCAATGCTGGATATGGCCTTCCAGCACCACCTTGCCGCAGCCATGAAGCGCTGACTTGGCGGCGTTGATTTGGGACAGAACATCCTCGCAGGGGATATCTTCGTCGATCATCCGGTCAATCGCCTGCACCTGCCCGATGATTTTTTTCAGCCTCCGGTGCAGATTTTCAGAGTCCATACATTGTCTCATGCTTCCGCCTCCAATACAATACGGGGTATATGTATTATATATTGTATCGGCGCGGGCATCTTCTGTCAATGCCGGAAACCGAAGCCAAAGCGGGAAATAAAAAGGCGCGCCGCAGCAAAAACAGCCTTTTGCGGCACGCTTAAGATCTATTTCCCCGGCAAGAGAAAAATTACGTTCCGGAAGCTGCCGGCTGGGCAGTCAGGGAAGAAGGGGAAGGGCTGACCTGTGATGCAGCTGCCGGAGCAGGCAGGTCATCAAGACTTTTCAGGGTGTATCCATTGGCCTGCCATTTATCAATGACATCGCCCAGAATCTGCGCGTTGGTGGCAGAATTGGAATGGAGCAGAAGGACGGCGCCAGGGTGTGTGCGCTTCAGGATTTTTTCCATGGCGGCGGAGGCGTCGGGCTGCTCGTCGTTGAGCCAATCCTTATAGGCAAAGCTCCAGAATACGACGGTATACCCCTCCTGATCGGCAATTTTAAGCATGCGTTCGCAGTATTTTCCCTCCGGCGGCCGAAGATATTTGGGCATTTCCTTTCCCACAATCTCTTTATATTTTGCCGCCAGACCATCCACTTCTGCCGCGAATTCCTCCTGACTGGAGATGGCGGATAAATCCTTGTGGTTCAGAGTGTGATTGCAGACCAGATGGCCCTCCGCTTCCATTCGTTTGATGAGGTCTGGATTGCTTTCCATATAATGCCCGGTGACAAAAAAAGCTGCGGGAACCTTTTTTTCTTTTAATATATCCAGAATCTTTTCCGTGTTTCCGTTTTCATAGCCCACGTCAAAGGTCAAAAAGAGATCCTGGCTGTCCGGGCTTCCCAGATACCGCACATTGTCATATTGGGAAAGGAAAGCTGCGTTGTCTGCAACGACAGGCTGCCGGCCGTCCTCCCGGGGCTTGAAATACCAGCTGTAGGAACTGGATTCGGTGTGTGATACTGTGGTAACAGCCGGCTGCACAGTGAGCGCCACCAGGGCAACGGCCAAAAAAACCAGCGCAACGGCGCAGCTGGTGATGATGAGATTGCTTTTCATAGAGAGCTCCTTCCCTCTTGTCGATTCTAAGATATAAATATGAGAGGGAAGGAGCGTTTATGCGGGACGGTTTATTGCGGGATTTCTCCGCGGGTTACGTTATGCACCCATTTGCCGCTCTTCATGCGCAGATAGCAGAGAATGGCCTTGATGGGAACGTCGATGCGAAGGAGGATATAGGTGATAAGGGCGGGCAGATGGAGCACCAGGCCGCCGATCAGTCCCAGGGGGATGGAAAGCAGCCAAAGGGTCAGAACATCCACATACATGGAATATTTGGTGTCGCCGCCGCCCCGCATGACGCCGACAATGGCAATGCTGCTGATAGAATCGATGAAAACGATCAGGGAAGTGACGATCAGGAAGGACATGGAGAGCTCTTTTGTCGCTTCGGGAATCTCATAGAGGGATACGATGGGCCCCCGCAGGAAAAAGAGGCCGAGCGCCAGAACAAAGCCGAATCCCACGCTTAAATACATGCAGGTATTGGCGCATTGCTTGGCATAATCCACCCGCCCGGCGCCGATTTCCCGGCCAATGATGATGCAGGCGGCGTTGCAGATGCCGAACACGATCACCGTGGCCACCTGCTGAACCGAAGAGGCGATGCTGGAGGCGGCCACGGCGTCACTTCCCAGGCGGCCCAGAACCACCGAGATCATGGAAATGCCCACGCCCCAGATAAATTCATTGCCCACGACAGGCGTGCTGTATCTGACAAAATCCCGCAGCAGGGCTCGCTTGAAGCGGAAAAGCGTATGAAACCGGAAGCCGATGACCTTATCCCGGAACCGGATATAGACGAGCAGAAAAAGAAATTCGACAAACCGGGCGGTCAGCGTGGCGATAGCCGCACCCCGGACCCCCAGGGCCGGCATCCCCAGCTTTCCAAAAATGAGAACCCAGTTGAGAAATACGTTGAGGACAAAGGCCATGGCGTTGGCCAGCAGCGTTACCTTTACCACCTGGACACTCCGCAGCACCAGAACCAGCGTGTTGGAGATGCCATAGAGGAAATAGGTCCAGCCCACGATGCGGAGATATTCGACGCCGACGGGGATCAATTCTTCCTTATCCGTAAAGATGCGCATGAAAAATTCCGGAAACAGCAGAACCGCCGCTCCGATGAGAACCGAAAAGGCAATGGTGATGCTTAAAGTCATGGAGACGACTTTGCGGACGGTCGCCATGTCCTTCTTTCCATAATACTGGGTGATCAGGACGGCACCGCCGCCCGCCAGGCCAAAGCAGAGCATGGAGAACATGAAGAAGGGCTGGTTTGCCAGAGAGACCCCGGAAAGAGCTGTCTCAGAAACCGCCCCCACCATGACGTTATCCATCAGATTCAGGCCGAATTTGATGAGATCCTGCAAAGCGATGGGCAAGGCAAGGGCAACAAGGGTTTTATAAAAACTCTTTTCTTTGATGAACTGCACGGGCGACCTCCAAAATATACGTTGTGTTTTCGTGTTTCCTAGTATATCATATTTATAATGAAAGTGTTAGCGGCGAGGAGAGAAAAATGCGGAAAATCCAGGGAAAAAAGAAAAAATCCCCGTTTTTGATCGTTTTGATGGTTGTCTGTTTGGCGGTCTTTGTTTTCTGCGCTGTCCAGATCGCAAAAATTCTGCTGGAAGACCAGGCGGGAAACAGCGCGGCTGAAGAGACTGTAAAGAAATATGTGATCACCCGGGAGCCGGACTCCGCCGGTGGGGAAGATAAGGAGCCGGCGGCATATGCGGTGGATTTTGCCGCGCTCCAGGCAGACAATCCGGATGTCTGCGGCTGGCTATATTCTCCGGGAACGGTGATTGAATATCCCGTTTTGCAGGGGGAGGACAACGACTATTATCTGGACCATACCCTGACGGGGGAAAAGCATAAATATGGAAGCCTGTTTTTGGATATGAACAATGCGCCGGACTTTACCGATCCGAACACGGTGATCTATGGGCACCGCATGAACAGCGGGGCTATGTTTGGAAGCCTGCCCCAATATGAAAAGCAGGAATACTATGAAGAGCACCCCACCATGCAGCTATATACGCCCCAGGGCAGCTACATGCTGGAAATTTTCTCGGCTTTTGTGGCAAAAACTTCGGAGAAATACTATCAGCGCACCTTTGCTTCCCAGGAGGAATTTGCGGATTTTCTCGAAATATTTCGGGATAAATCTGCAATAGCGACAGATGTGGAAGTGGGGCCGGAGGACCGCATTGTGACGCTTTCCACCTGCACGAAAAACGGCGGGGACGACACGCGTTTTGTCGTGATGGCCCGGCTTGTGGCGGAGGCATAGCAAAAGGAAGGGAAAAAGCGAGAAAAAAATGCTTTAGAAGGCTTGCAATTCCCCGGGGTTTTGGGTATAATAATCATCGTGCCGTGTGGCTTCACGCGGACATGCTGACGTAGCTCAGTAGGTAGAGCACTTCATTGGTAATGAAGAGGTTCGGCAGTTCGAATCTGCTCGTCAGCTCCACGGGTGACGGCCCGAGCGAATATCGCAATTCACTTTGGTGAGTTGCGATATTTTTGTTGCCCGAAAGGAAATATCCATTTCGGCAATATCTACCACGTCGCAACAAGCGGCATTGACATGACCTCCTCGCAAAAGCGATGGGGTCGTTGTCTTATGCCGCTGATACTCCTATTCCGAGAAAAGTCACGCTTGCTGCGGTTATGCCCTTATAAACGCGGGCATAACCGCCTCCACTGTGCTCCATTTTTTCTCGACTTTGAAATCGATAGTTTAATCATATTCGATAAGCGTAAGTGGTTTGCGAATTATTTATATCCTGAAAACAAATATCTGTTCCGTAAGACTCCACCGTGCCGTATCATGCAGCACAAATATAGGGTCACGCAAAAACGTGGCCCTATTGTTTTGGATGCATACCCTTGTAATATGCCCTTATATTGCGGTAAATTTGACAGCGGGAAGGTGGGAAATCGAGAGGGGATGCTATAAGCGCAACGGCCATGGATACAGAAACATGAGATTCCGGCAGGGAACTTCTAAAAAGTCGAATGCGGCGAAATCACGAAAATGTACAGATATCTGATCGAAAAGAGGATAAGCCCAAGCGTAAGGTTCCAGATTCATGACAACAGCGTAAAGAAGCCATTGCATGCAGCCTGCCGGGCGGGGAAAATGGGGTATTTCAAGCCGGTATTCCGCAGAAATCTTGTCTTCTTTGTTTTCATATCCTGGGTTGCGTTTATGTATAAAACGGTACTTTTGCGGCGGATGGAGGAATACATGCCTCCGTTTCCTGCAAAAAGGGAAAAGCACCGGAAAGGACTGTCCCTTTTTCTTGACGGAGAGAGGGAAAACCCGGTATAATCAAGTTGGCCTGGAAATTGCAGCCAGGAAAAAAGGACTTATGCCTGCGGGGTGCATAGAAATCCCCGCTTTTTGGGAAAATAAATCCATAGGGAAAGGAAGGAAAAGCGCATGCATTGCACGAGAGAAGTCACAAAAGATATCATTTGGGTGGGCGGAAACGACCGCCGGCTGGCCTTGTTTGAAAATTTGTTCCCCATTCCGGATGGGGTTTCCTATAATTCCTATGTCATTCTGGATGAAAAGACAGCGGTAATGGACACAGTGGATGCCTCCATCACGCGCCAGTTTATTGAGAATGTGGAGCATGCTTTGGGCGGCCGGAAGCTGGATTATCTTGTGATCAACCATATGGAACCGGATCACTGCGCCACGATCGGGGAGCTTCTGCGGATCCATCCCGAGCTGACGCTGGTGGGAAACGAAAAGACTTTCCGCCTGATTTCGCAGTTCTATGATATCGATATGGAGGGGCGGACCTTGGCTGTCAAGGAGGGAGATACCCTCTGCCTTGGCAAACACACGCTGCATTTTGTCTTTGCTCCCATGGTGCACTGGCCGGAGGTCATGATGGCCTATGAGGAAAGCGAAAAAATCCTGTTTGCCGCCGATGCCTTTGGCTCCTTTGGCGCCCATAACGGCGCGCTGTTCAGCGACGAAGTGGCGGATGCAAAGGCGGAGCTGCCCGAAATGCGACGGTATTACGGCAATATCGTCGGCAAATACGGCCCGCAGGTTCAGGCGGTTTTGAAAAAGGCGGCAGGGCTGGACATTGCGGTTATCTGCCCGCTGCATGGCCTCATCTGGCGAGGCGATTTCGGCTGGGTGCTGGAGGCCTATGATAAATGGAGCAAATACGAACCGGAGGAAAAATCCGTGGTGGTGTTCTATGCCTCCATGTATGGCGATACCCAGAATGCGGCGGAAATTCTGGCCGGGATGCTGGCCCAGGAGGGTGTGAAGGGCATCCGGGTTTATGACGTATCCAAAACCCACGTTTCCTATCTCATTTCCGAAGTGTTCCGGTGCAGCCATCTGGTGATGGCGGCTCCGACGTATAACAACGGCCTGTATCCGGCTATGGAAAACCTTTTGACGGATATGGCGGCCCTGAATCTGCAAAACCGCACAGTGGGGCTGATTGCCAACGGTTCCTGGGCGCCCCAGTCCGGGAAGATCATGGATGCAAAGCTGAGCGCCATGAAGAATATGCGGGTACTGGATGGCACTGTGACGCTGCGTTCCTCCCTAAAGGAGGAGCAGACAGAGGAGCTGGCCGCCCTCTGCCGGCAGATCGTGGAAAGCCTGTGACACGAAAAAAAGCCGGGAAGCTGCATTCCCGGCTTTTTTCATATCTTTGTGACAAAGTTACAGAACCTTTCTCCTTTTTTGCATAAGATAAAGAAAAACAAAAAAGGAGGGCGAACGATGAGCGTCGTCACAATCACAAAAAAGAATTTTCAAAAGGAAGTTTTGCAGGCGAAGCAGCCCGTGCTTTTGGATTTCTGGGCGGAATGGTGCGGGCCGTGCCAGATGCTTTCCCCGGTGGTGGAGGAGGTCGCCCGCCAGGTGAAGGATGTAAAGATCGGGAAGATCAACGTGGATGAGGAGCAGGAGCTGGCCATGCAGTTTCGGGTGATGAGCATTCCCACGCTGGCCTACATAAAAAATGGGACTGTGGTGGAAAAATCTGTGGGGCTGAAATCCAAAGAAGGAATTCTGGACCTGATGGGCAAATAGAGTCAGCCTGTCAAGCGACGACAAAGGGAAGGAGGATGAGATATGCAGTATCTGCTGACATTTTTAGAAGGAGTGATTTCCTTCATCTCCCCCTGCCTTTTGCCCATGCTGCCCGTCTATATCTCCTATTTTGCCGGAGAAGGCGGCGGGGAGGGAAACAGGCGGGTCTGGCCCCGGGCGCTGGCGTTTGTCCTTGGGTTTACGGTGGTCTTTGTGGCGCTGGGGCTGTTTGCCGGGGCGCTGGGCAGTCTGCTCCGGAAGTATCAGATGGTGTTTCAGATCGTCTGTGGGCTGATCGTTGTGATCCTGGGCCTGAGCTTCTTGGGCGTGATCCGCATCCCGCTGTTTTCCGGCGGGAAGGCGGGGCGGGAAATCGCCGTGCGAGGCGTGATTTCAGCCTTTCTGTTCGGGCTGGTGTTCTCCATCAGCTGGACGCCATGCGTGGGTGCGTTTCTGGGAGCGGCCCTGATGCTGGCCTCCCAGCAGGCTTCGGTCTGGCAGGGGCTTTTGCTGCTCCTCTGCTATTCCCTGGGCCTGGGGATTCCCTTCCTGGTGAGCGCCGTTCTCATCGGGAAGCTGAAAACCGCCTTTGATTTCATCAAGCGGCATTACAAAACCATCAACCTGATTTCGGGAATTTTCCTGATTCTCATGGGGATTCTCATGATGACCGGCCTGTTGGCCCGACTGCTGTCCCTGCTGAGTTAGCCGGAGGAAGAAAAAATGAGCAAAGCGAAAAAGACGTTTTTATGGATGGGGATATTTGTCGTCGTGCTGGCGGCTGCGGCCCTGGGATATAGCGCACTGTCTAAAAATTATTCGGCGGAACCGGCGCCCAGCGCCGGCAGCAGCGAAACTCGGGAGGCTGCGCCGGATTTCACCGTGCTGAACGAACAGGGAGAGGAAGTAACGCTTTCCTCCTATTTTGGAAAGCCCATTATCTTGAACTTCTGGGCCACATGGTGTCCCAACTGCCGGGAGGAAATGCCGGATTTTCAGGATATCCATGAGCTTTATGGGGACCGCATCCATGTTCTCATGATTAACGAAACGGACGGAGCGCGGGAAACCCAACGAAAGGCCCGGGAATACATCGCGGAGGAAGGATACACCTTCCCCGTGCTCTATGACACGACCTTTGAAGCTACGGAGATTTATGCGCCCCGCTATATCCCAACGACGGTTTTCATCGATGCGGAGGGAAATGTGGTGCACCGGCAGGAGGGAGCAATGCCGACAGAGGTGCTGGGCAAATGGATGGAAGAACTGCTGAAATAGAAATAGGGAATAAGACGCCCGGATTGCCGCGGGCGTCTTGTTTGCTGTTGTTGCCCTTCTCGCAGAATCTATGGTATACTGGAAAAAATACATGTTTTCGCCGCAAACCGGATAAAAATAGAAAGAGGAGGGATGGATATGCTGGAACAATACCTGCCTTTTTTCACAAAGCTGACGCCGCAGCAACAGGCGGTTCTTTCGCAGAACACCACGCGGCATACGGCAAAAAAAGGGGAGATTGTCCATAACGGTTCGCTGGACTGCATCGGCATACTCATTCTCGTGCGTGGGCAGTTCCGGGTGTTTACCCTCTCGGAGGAGGGCCGGGAAATCACGCTCTACCGCCTTTGGGAGCGGGATATCTGCCTGCTTTCGGCTTCCTGCATGCTGAACAGCATCCAGTTTGATGTGTCTGTGGAGGCGAAAAAGGAGACGGAATATTGGAAAATTCCTGCTTCTGTATACCGGAAAGTAATGCAGCAAGCGGCGCCCATGGCCAACTATACCGGCGAGCTTCTGGCGGCCAGGTTTTCGGATGTCATGTGGCTGATGGATCAGATCCTATATAAGCGGATGGATTCCCGGCTGGCGGCCTTTCTTTTGGAGGAGAGCCAGCTCGAAGGGGGACGGGAGCTGAAGATGACCCATGAAGCCATTGCCCGGCATCTGGGAAGCGCCCGGGAGGTGGTGACCCGCATGCTCAAATATTTCCAATCTGAGGGATTGGTAGCACTCTCCCGAGGAAGCGTGACAATATCGGATGAAACAGGGCTGCGGAAACTGGCCGAGGAAAGCCTGCGGTAAATAAATGGCGGTATGGGCAAAAACTGGCGGAAAATAAGCCACAGTTTCCATGTTTTTTTGTTTGACGGAAATAAGGAAGGGTATATATAAATTATAGAAAAATAAAACTATACGAGAGAAAAAGGAGCGAAGAAGCATGTTGCAGGAAAAGGTAAAACAGCTGTTAAACGAGCAGATCAATAAAGAGTTTTATTCGGCTTATCTCTATTTGGATATCGCCAACTATTATACCGAACAGGGACTCCATGGATTTGCCAACTGGTATACGGTTCAGGCACAGGAGGAGAGGGATCATGCGCTCCTGTTCATGAAGTATTTGCAGAACAACGATGAAAAAGTCACCTTTGAGGCGGTTGCAAAGCCGGATAAGGTGTTTGCTGATCTCAAAGCGCCGCTTTCCGTGGGATTGGAGCATGAACGCTATGTCACCAGCCTGATTCACACCATCTATGACGCGGCATACAGCGTGAAAGATTTCCGGACCATGCAGTTTTTGGACTGGTTCGTCAAGGAACAGGGCGAGGAAGAAACCAATGCAGACGATCTGGTGAAAAAGATGGAGCTTTTTGGATCCGACGCCAAGAGCCTGTATATGCTGGATCAGGAGCTGGCCGGCCGGGTATACGCTGCGCCTTCGCTGGTTCTCTAAAAACGGGAAATACGAAAAGAACAGGCGATATTTTCGCCTGCTCTTTTTTTGTTGAAAATTATATAGGACCTTTTTTCCTGTTGCATTCGCACAAACATTTGGCAGTTTTCCGCGAGTGTTTGGGGAAATGCGGCCAGCCTGCATTTCTTCCAACGCCAAATTTTTGTGCCAAGACCCTTTTGACGCTCTTGGAACCTGATGGACAAGCAAGGTTTATTTGCCCGCCGCCCGGTCCTTTTCCAGAAGGGCAATGGCCTGATCCAGGGAATCCAGCCGGGCATAGAGCATAGACTGGACGGTTTCGTCCGGCTGCTGAAGATCCGGGATCATCACCGGATGCAGACCGGCGCGATAGGCGGAGGTTACGCCCGCGGGGGAATCCTCCAGGGCGATGCAGTCTCCCGGGTCCATTTGAATGGACGCGCAGGCTGCCAGATAGATATCCGGGGCCGGCTTGCTGTTTTCCACCATATCGCCGCAGACGATACCTGAAAAATAATCCGTGAAACCGGCATTTTTCAGGTTATATAGGGTGGTGGCCCGGTCCGTCGAGGTGGCCAGAGCCAGGGGATATCCCCGTTCCTTTAAATAGGCCAGCAGCTCCCTTGCCCCTTTCAGCACCGGCATGCCATGGGTAGCAATATAATCCTCAATATAGGCGGTTTTGAGCTTGCGGTAGCGATAGAAGTCAAAGTCCGCACCCAGCGCCTCCTGAAACACCAGATGACAGTTTTTGATGTTGCGCCCCAGGAGCTTCATGACCAGATCGGCATGAATGGGATATCCGGTGACACGCCCGACATGCTCCCAGCCTGCAATGGCCAGGCGCTCGGTGTCAAATAAGGTGCCGTCCATATCGAATACAACTGCTTTAATCAACTGCGGTTCCTCTCCATTTTCTTAAAATACGCCCACCCGTCACCCATTATAGCATAGATAGAGAAAAAAAGGATGGAAAACGCGAAAAAAACGTGGAGTCTCCCAATTTTTGGAGCAAAATGGGCGAAAAGGACAGAATGGCAAAACGCAGAGGGGCTAGGCGAAGACAGAGAAGGCCTGCGCCCGCCTGTTGGAGATTGAGATATGCAGAATACAAATTTCTGATAGGAAGATATGTTGATTTTGTGGGGCGTGAATGCTAAAATACGGCTAAGAACTTCGGAGGAGGGAAGGGATGGAGCTTCGGGTTTTGAGTTATTTCCTGACGGTGGCCAGGGAGGAAAACATTACAAAGGCGGCGGCGCTGCTTCACGTTACGCAGCCCACCATTTCCCGCCAGCTGATGCAGCTGGAGGAAGAATTGGGGGTCAAGCTGTTCCGGAGGAGCAATCACAGCATTCTGTTGACAGAGCAGGGGATGCTCCTGAAACGGCGGGCCCAGGAGCTGGTTTCCCTGGCGGAAAAGACAAAGCGGGAACTCAGCCAGGAGGAGGCGCTGGGCGGCGAAATCTCCATTGGCAGCGGGGAATATCAGAACAGCTCGCTATTGGCGGAAATTCTTGCCGCGTTCCATGAAAGATACCCCGGCGTTTGTTTTACGATGTTCAGCGGAAATTCCGACGATATCAAAGAGCGCATGGAACGGGGGCTTTTGGATATTGGCTTTTTGCTGGAGCCGGTGGATATGGGGAAATATGCGTTTATCCGAAGCCCTTATAAAGAGGAATGGGGGGTCCTGGTGCCGGAGGGATCGCCGCTCTCCCAAAAGGGCTTTGCCGCGCCAAAGGATCTCGCGGACAAACGGCTGCTGTTTACCCGCCGGGATCTGATCAAAAAAGAGCTAACCAACTGGTTTGGCGAGTATGCCGACCAGCTCCGGATTGTGGCCAGCGGCAACCTGCCGTATAATCTGGCGGCCATGGCCCGACAGAACATGGGGATCTTTCTCAACCTCAAGCTGGGTTGTACTTATGAAGGGCTGCGCTATATTCCCCTGATGCCTCGTCTGGAAAGCAGCACGGCTCTCGCCTGGAAGAAAAACCAGATGATGCCGCCCGCGGTAAGCGCTTTTATAGATTTTGCAAAGAAATACATAAATTGTATATCTATAGATAAAATATAAGTATTTTACATTTCTTGAAGGCTTCGATACAATATAGGTGTCCGATGAAGGGCGCCTATATTTTTGTCCCTAAAAGAGGGCTTTGGGGCCGCAGAAAAACAAAAAAACGGGATGGTTTAGAAATAAAAAGGGGATATCCACGGGATATGCCGTCAACGAAGCCCCCTGGTTATTGCGGAGAGGAGTTTACAAGTCCGATGACAAAGCAGGAAGTATCTGAACGGTTTCAGATTCCCATAGCGATCCTGGATGAATATGAAAGCTGGAATTTATGCGATTCTGTCCGGCAGGTCATGGAAGCATGGCAGTATGACGACCGGGATATCGAACGGCTCAGCCTGATTATGACGCTCCATGACATTGGCTTTGCAAAAGAGGAGATCTTTTCATATATGAAGCTGTATCTCGCCGGCAGGGATACGCGGGCGGAACGGCTGGCATTGCTGAATAAACGGCGTTTGGCGTCGCTGGATGAGATTCACTTCAGAGAAATGCAGCTGGCCCGGCTGGACTATCTGCGCTATGAAATTCAAAAGGATAAAAAGAAGAAAGGATGATTGCAATGAAAAAGATGATAGCACTGATGCTCTCTATCCTGCTACTGTTTACACTGAGCGCCTGCGCGGGCGACAGCGGGCAGGAAAGCGGGAACGCGGCGGAGAATACGCCCGCCGAAACGGTTATACCTTCTTTGGAGGCGCAGGGCAGCGCAGCTGCCGAACCCGAAGCCTCCGTGGGAGGCAAGGCGCTTGTTCTCTATTTCTCCTGCACCGGGAACACCGAGGCCGTGGCAAAGGAGATTGCCGCGCAGACCGGGGCAGAGGCAATGGAGCTTCTTCCGGAAGAGCCCTATACAGAAGATGATCTGAATTATCAGGACGACAACTGCCGCGCCAATCAGGAGATGAACGACGAAAATGCCCGTCCTGCGATATCCGGCCGCATAGAGAATCTTTCGGATTACGACACGCTGTATATCGGCTTCCCCATTTGGTGGGGCACGATGCCACGGATTATGAACACCTTTTTTGACGAATATGACCTGTCCGGCAAGACGGTGATGCCTTTCTGCACCTCTGGCGGCAGCGGAATCGATCAGGCGGTTTCGGCCATCCGGGAGGCAGAGCCGGATGCGGAAGTCCGGGAAGGGCTGCGGGTTGGAAGCGGATCGGCAGAAAACTGCACGGAGGCCGTTGCTGCATGGCTGGAAGGAAATGAATAGAAAGCAGAGAAATATATAGGCAGGAAACAACATATCAAGGGACGATCAAAAGGAACCGCAGTTTTTGCGCGGACTGCCGCCGGGCGCGCCTGGGCGGCTGGAGTGCCCATAAAAACCAAGCGGCACTGCGACAGATGGGAAAGGAGATTTTAAAAATGAAATTTCAGGATGCAAAGCAGTTTGAAGAAGTCAATGTATTCGGCATGGGCCAGCCCAACGACGCCTATGCGGCGTATTTCACCGGCCAATCCTTCTTAAACCCGCTGACAGGACCGGAGGCGGGCCTTCATCTTTCCAATGTGACCTTTGAGCCGGGATGCCGGAACAACTGGCATGTTCACCATGCGAAAAGCGGAGGCGGGCAGATTCTGATCTGCACGGCGGGGGAAGGATGGTATCAGGAAGAAGGAAAGGCGGCAGTGGCATTGGAGCCGGGGCGCGTGATCGTGATTCCGGCAAATGTGAAGCATTGGCACGGCGCAAAGGCGGATTCCTGGTTCAGCCATATCGCCATGGAGGTTCCGGGAGAAGAGACTTCCACCCAATGGCTGGAGCCTGTTGCGGATAAGGAATATCAGGAGCTTTAAGGAGGAATATCAATGAAAAAGAAGGTAGTTGCTTATTTTTCTGCCAGCGGTGTGACAAAGCGCGCTGCTGAACGGCTGGCAAAGGCCGCCGGTGCGGATCTGTTTGAAATCAAACCTGCCGTGCCGTATAGCCAGGCTGATCTGGACTGGACGAATAAAAAAAGCCGCAGCTCGGTGGAAATGGGGAACCCGGATTCCCGGCCGGAAATCGCAGAACGGATGGAAAATATGGAAGAATACGATACGGTATTTTTGGGCTTTCCCATCTGGTGGTATGTTGCCCCCACCATTATCGATACGTTTCTGGAAAGCTATGACTTTTCTGGAAAGACCATCGTTCCCTTTGCGACATCCGGCGGCAGCGGTTTTGGGAGAACGGCGGAGGTTTTAAAGCCGCTTTGCTCGGACACCGCGAAGTGGCTTCCGGGAAAAATGCTCAACCGCACATCCGAAAAGGAGATGGAGGAATGGGTTTCCAGCCTTTCCTGAGGGCATGCGGAGACGCGTGAACAGGAAAGAAGATTAAAGAAAAGGAGAAAAATATGCGGATCGTAGTGATCGAGAGCAGCCCGCATAAAAAAGGATCATCCAACCTGCTGGCCGAGCGTTTCATGGAAGGAGCGAGAGCGGCGGGGCACGAAACGGCGGTGTTTGATGCGGGACATGCGCGGATTGCTCCCTGCCTGGGATGCGGGGCCTGCGGCATGGACGGCCCCTGCGTGCAGAAGGACGACATGGGAAAGCTCCGGGAAGAGATTGCAAAGGCCGATATGATGGTTTTTGTAACCCCGCTCTATTATTTTGGGATGTCTGCCCAATTAAAAAAGGTCATTGACCGTTTTTATGCCTTTAATGGGGAATTATCCGCCCGGGGGATGAAAACAGCGATGATCGTGGCGGCATGGGACAGCAATGACTGGACGATGAAGGATATTCAGGCCCATTATGAGACGCTGTGCCGGTATCTGCATTTTGATAACCGGGGAGAGGTGCTGGGCATGGGATGCGGAAGCGTCGCCATGACAAAAGCCACTGCATATCCCGGGGAAGCATACCGGCTGGGCAAATCCCTGTAAGGAGAGTCCGGCCTGGGGCCGCGGCAAAGGATTTTGGGAGGGCAGTATGTGCGCCGTGAGCACACCTCTTTATTTGAATGGCGGCCAGGCGCCAATCTTATGATAAAAAAATAGAACAGTAAAAAACGGTGCATAGGAAATGCACCGTTTTTTGTCTGTTTTAATAGAAATTACAGCTTCTGGTTGAATTCCAGCGTTTCCCCATTGGGCCCGGCGATGGAGAAATATTTGACGCCGTTCTCCCAGAAATCCAGGAACAGGATGCCGTCCGTGAGGATCTCATATCCGCCTGCCTGGGCGGCGGCATAGGCCGCTTCGATATCCGTCACATTGAGAGCGATATGGTCGATGGCGCCGTTCACGCCCGGAGCCGCGCCATTCTGCCAGGTTTCCACAACCACGCCCTTCAGCTCCATAAAAGCCACAGGCTCGGGCGGGTTTGCCGCCTTATTGACCGTGCGGTAGATGGTCTGAAAGCCCAGGCTGTTATAGAAGGCGATGGTTTTTTCAATGTCGTTGGTGGGGATTCCGATATGCTGCAATCCCGTGACTGTTTCGCTGATATTCATGGCAAATTCTCCCTTTCCTTTTATGCGCTTTTTTACAAGCCGTTTTTTTAAGTATACTCTTTTTTCCGGGATTTGTCAGCAGACGGCGGCACATATATGGAGAGAATTTGGAAAAAGTAGAAACAAATTGTGAACACTGGGAATAGGATATTGCAATGGTCATAGGGGAATGATACACTTGTTTTAAACAAATGTTTGAAACTTTAATTTCAAACGGATGTTTCGGAGGCGAAAAATGCAAGACTATATCGCAATGGAAAATGTGAAAAAGGAATATAAAATGGGAGAAGTCGTCATTCCAGCGTCCAACGGGGTGTCGTTTTCCATAAAAAAAGGCGAATTCGTGGTGATCGTGGGGGCCAGCGGCGCGGGAAAAACCACGGTGCTCAACATGCTGGGCGGCATGGACAGCTGCGATTCCGGCAAAATTTTAGTGGACGGGGCGGATATCAGCCGCTATAACCGGCGGCAGCTCACGGAATACCGCCGCTATGACATCGGCTTCATCTTTCAGTTCTATAACCTGATCCCCAATTTGACGGCCAAGGAAAACGTGGAGCTGGCGGCAGAGATCAGCAAGAATTCCATGGATGTGGAAAAAGTGCTGGCCCAGGTGGGGCTGGAGGAACGGATGCAGAACTTTCCGGCCCAGCTTTCCGGCGGGGAGCAGCAGCGGGTTTCCATCGCCCGGGCGCTGGCGAAAAATCCCAAGCTCCTGCTCTGCGACGAACCCACCGGAGCCCTGGACTATAACACGGGCAAGGCGGTTTTGAAGCTCTTGCAGGATACATGCGTTCTCACGGGAATGACCGTGGTGGTGGTCACCCATAACCAGGCGATTGTGCCCATGGCCAACCGGGTGATCCGCATGCGCAACGGACGGGCCGACAGCATCACCACCAACGAACATCCGCTTCCTGTCAGCGAAATTGAATGGTAGGGAAAAGTTATGAAAACCTATTGGAAGGATATCTTTCGGGAAATATGGAAAACACGGGGCCGATTCCTGGCGATTCTGGCGATTATCGCCCTGGGAACCGGCTTTTTTGCCGGAATCAAGGTGGCTTGTTCGGATCTCAAGGAGACGGCGGATTCCTTTTATAAGGAACATGGCCTGATGGATTTTCGTCTGGCTTCGACCTATGGCGTGACGGAAGAGGATATCGCCGCGCTGGAGGCGCGGGAGGACGTGGCGCAGGTCATGCCCGGTTACAGCGCGGATGTCTTGGCCAACACGGGCTCGGGGGACTTTGTCTTGAAGCTGATGGCATTTGACGGCCCGCTGAACTCTTTTACGGTCAAGGAAGGACGGCTGCCTCAGGCTTCAGGAGAGATTGCCATTGAGCGAGTGGGAGCGGCCCAGAATATTGCTGTTGGCGACGAGATAGAACTGGCGTCCGGAAATGACGATCCCCTTTCGGATACTCTCAAAGTTGAGAGGGTGCGGGTGGTGGGAATTGTGGAGTCTCCCCTCTATCCCGGCGAAGGCCGGGGGACGGCCAATATCGGTTCGGGCAGCGTGGAATGCGTGGCCGTGATCCCCACTTCGGATTTTGCTTTGGAGGTCTATACCGACGCCTATATTACTTTGCGGGAAACCCAGAACCTGGCGGCGTATACCGCGGAATATGACGACACGATTGCGGCAAAACAGAAGGAGCTGGAAGCCTTTGCAGCACAGCGCGGCGCGCTGCGCCTGGAAGAGATTCGGGAGGAGGCCAACACCGAGATTGCCGATGCCAAACAGGAATTGGCCGATGGCGAAGCCGAGATGAACGAAGAACTGGCAAAGGCGCAAAAGGAGTTGGACGACGCCAAGGCAGAGCTTGAAAAGGGAGAAAAAGAGCTGGCTGACGGACGGGCGGCTCTGGAAAAACAGGAAAAGGACGGGCAGGCGCAGATTGACAGCGCACGCAAAGAATTGGAGGCGGGCGAAAGGCAGTATGAGGAGCTGCAGGCCGCCTATGAAACGAATAAGGCGCAGGCAGACGCCAGTCTGCCGGAGAGCAAAGCCGCTTTAGAGGAGCTGAAAGGGCAGATGGACAGCCTTTCCGTGCAAATTGCCGCACTGGAGGAAGCTTCTCCCGAAGCGCCGGAATTGCCGCAAATGAAGGCCCAGCTGGCAGCTATGCAGGAGCAATATGACGCAGGCATGGCGGAAATTGAGAAGGCTGAAGCGGGGCTGAAGCAGATGGAGGATGCTCTGGCCTCTATGCGCAGCCAGTTGGACAGCGGAAAAAGTGAGCTGGAGAAAAATGAAAAGGCCCTGAGGGATGGTATTGCCCAGGGAAAACAGAAGCTGGCGGAAGCGGAGGCCGAGCTGGCCCGGGGCAAAGAGGAATATACCTCTGGAGAGGCAGAATATCAGGAGGAAAAGGCCAAGGCAGAGCAGGAGCTGGCAGATGCACGGCAGGAAATTGCCGATGCGGAGCAGGAGCTGGCAGACCTGGAGACGCCGGAATGGTATGTACTATCTCGGGCGGACTATCCAGGATATACAGAATATGGAGAAAATGCGGAAAGCATCGATAAAATTTCTCTGGTGCTGCCGGTATTTTTCATTCTGATTGCCGTGCTGGTGTGCCTGACGACCATGACACGCATGGTGGAGGAGCGGCGCACGCAGATTGGAACGCTGAAGGCCCTTGGTTTCGGCACGGGAAAGATTGTGAGCAAATACATGGTCTATGCCTTTGCTTCCAGCCTTATGGGAAGTGTAATCGGCCTGTTGATCGGATTCAAGGTGTTTCCGTGGGCCTGTTATACTGCCTTCCCCATCAGCTACCCCATATTCCCCATGGTGCATATGCCCTTCCATTGGGAATATGCGGGTCTATGCACGGCGGCGGCTGTATTGGCGACTCTGCTGGCCACCTTTGCCGCCTGCCGCAAGGAGCTGCGGGAAAGCCCGGCCAGCCTGATGCGGCCCAAGGCGCCCAAGGCAGGCAGGCGGATGCTGTTGGAAAAATTCGGGAGCCTTTGGAAGCGGATCTCTTTTGCCTATAAGGTGACGCTGCGGAATTTTGTGCGCTATAAAAAGCGGGTTCTGATGACTATTGTAGGCATTGCGGGATGTACGGCGCTCATGCTGGCGGGTTTCGGCCTGCGCTATTCCATCACATCCGTGATCCCGCGGCAGTTTGGGGAGATTTTCCACTATGACGGCGTAGCGGCTGAGAAAGACGGTGCCAGCGGGCAGGAAAAAGAAGCTCTCCTTTCGGCTATGGAGGAAGGAGGCATTTCTGGTCATCTGGCCGTGCTGCAAAAGACGGTGACAGCCGCAGCGGGTGACAACACGCTGGAAGCAAATCTGATTGTCCCTGAGGAACCGGATAAAATAGGAGAGTTCATCAGCCTGCGCACCCGGGAGGGAAAACAGCAGATCGATCTTGCGGCGGCGGGAACCGTTGTGAGTGAAAAGCTGGCTAACCGGCTGGAGCTGGAGGTAGGGGACGCCTTTGCCCTTCGCATGGGAGATGAGGAAATGACGCTTAGGGTAGGCGGCATCACGGAAAACTACACCCAGCATTTTGTCTATGTCACGCCGGAAGCATATGCCCAGGCCGCCGGAAAGGCCATGGAAGAAAACGCCGTTTTCTTTACGCTGGCTTCCGAGGATGACCGGGATGCGGTTTCGGAGCGGCTGGTGCAGGAACCGGCCGTGCTGGCCGTGTCCCTTACCCAGGAACAGCAAAAGACCATGGAGGATTCCATGGGGAACCTGAGCATCATTGTGCTGGTGATTATATTGTCCGCCGGGGCTTTGGCGGTAGTGGTGCTTTATAATCTCATGAATATCAACATTGCCGAGCGGACGAGGGAGCTGGCCACCATCAAGGTTCTGGGCTTCCGGGAGGGGGAGACAGCGGCCTACGTCTACCGGGAAAATATCCTCTGTACCGTGATTGGCATTGCCGTAGGCCTGGTTCTGGGAACCTTCCTTAAAAATTTCATTCTATCAGTGGCCGAGCTGGAGAGCATGATGTTTGCCCCGGAAACCGACGTTTGGAGCTACGTGTTCTCTGCCGGGCTGACCCTGGCTTTCACTTTCCTGGTCAACGGACTGTTTTTCTTCAAGCTGCGCCGCCTGAACATGGCGGAAAGCATGAAATCCGTAGAATAGGAAAAAAGTGCCGGAATCCGGAAAGTGTGGTATACTGATAAAAAAGGGGAAGCCACCGCAGGCAGCCTGCCTGCGGTGGGAAAAATAACGTGGAAAGGAGAGGAAAATGGTAAATTCGGAAAAGCAAAAGTGGATCTTGGAAAAAGCCGTTGAGATCTATAACCAAAAGGGCGAAATTGTTATCCGGGAACTGGCGCAGGCGGCCGGTATCAACGTGGCGTCTGTGAACTACTATTTCGGGAGCAAGGAAAACCTGATGGCGGAAGTGGAAAAATACCTGATCGCGGCTATCAACGATCTCATCGCGCCCATTGAGAAGGAAGAGCTTCCCGGAAGGGAAAAGCTGAAAAAGGTGCTTTATGCGCTCACGGAATATTTCGTGAAAAACCCGGGAACCATCAAATATTTTTATACAATTCTGGGCATCAACAACGAGCACAACCTGCTTCTGCTCAAGCATATTGTGGACCGCAAAAATCCTTACATTCAGCTGTGCTCGCGGATTATTCAGGAGGAGACGGGGATTACCGACGAGTTTGAGGTGTTCTGCCGCTATCTCATGTTCATCTGTTCCCTGGTGCCGCCGTTTTTGTTCTGTATGCTGGATGCGGATATGCTCCGCCAGCTTTCGGATTTCATGAATGTGAGCTATACCGAAAAGGAAATCCCCAAGGATCTTCTGCTGAAATATATGGACACCACCATAGGGCTGGTTTTATCCAAGCCGTGAAATCATCTTTTTCATCTTTCTATTTGAAGAATCGGAGAATGCCGCCGGAAAAAACCGGCGGTATTTTTCTGCCGGTTTCCATAAACCGGCAGATCATCGCCGCCTATCACTAAATGGAGAAAATTATTATAGCAAACAATAAAGAAACCCGGAAACAGAAAGCCGGGAAAACTGGGAACGGACGGCTTTCCCTTAATAAAAGGCGGGAAATTCCAGTGCGGCCGCCGTTTCCCGGCCATCCTTCTGCGCGGTTCCCGTGCAGCTCCAAACCGGCAGGCGGTTGCCAAGAACTGTGCGGCGGTAACAGAGGCGCGCCTCCTGGATTACGATAACATCCGGATGGGAAAGGCCATTAGTGTCAAGAGAGGAAATCTGCAGGGAGGCAGGGGAGGAAAGGCAGTCTGCAAGGGGGTGCAGAGAAAGCTCTCCCTGTTTTTCATAACGCCGGATACTGCTATGAATTTTTACAAGGCCATTCTGGCCATAGGAAACCGTGATTTCTCCTTCCGCTGAAAGATAGGAAGGAGGAAAGGAGAAGGTGACGGTCTGGCCGACAGTCAAGGTTTCCTCCCCCGCTTCGCCGGAGGAGAGGGATACGGGAAAGGCGATTTCCCCTTGCAGTCCCTCCTGATAGAGGCCATATTGCTGCAAAATCAGGCGTGCCTGGCGCATGGCGCTCTGGGGAGCCAGAGGCGCATACGCCTGGCGGGGAAAACTGCCGCGGGAATAGGTAAAACTGCCATCGGCCGGATTCAGCGTCAAGTCGCCGTCAGTCCCTGCGGCATAAAGGGAACCGTCCTCCAGCCGCCGGGTTTCTCCGGCGATGGAAAAAGTGTCTTTGAGCGCCGCCATCTGTTCGTCCGGCGCGGGATCGATTCCCTGGTAGGCATAACAGGGCGGTTCTGCCGGTTCCGGCCCGGCCAGGACCAGGGAGGACGGGCGGTATAGACGGGTGTTGACGACGTTCAGGCGATCCCAGTCGGCGCCATAGCCCCAAAAATAGAGCAGGGCGCCGGAAAGGACAAACAGAGCCGCCAGACTGCCACAGGCAATGCGCGTATTCTTTTTGGGGACATAGGGGCATATGGTTTGCCACCAGGAACGCCCAGCCAGCAGGCTGGCCGCAAAAATATAGAGGAGATAGCCCAGGACGCAGCCCACAAGATTGCAAAGGATATCGTCCACATCAAAAATGCGCCCCAGCGCCGGAAACAAAAATTGAAGGGATTCAATGAGGCCAGTGGTCAAAAGCCCGGCGAGGGCTGTGGGCAGAAGGCGCCGGAAAGGACGGGGGAACACTATGGGCAGGAGCAGCCCCAAGGGGACAAAGGCGAGAATATTGAGAAAAATCTGCAGGAGCATGACGGAATCTCGGTTGTGAAGGGCTGTGGAAAGCTGAAAACCGGGAAAAAAATTCGTCATGGCGGCCCGGAGCTCGGGAGTGACCGAGGGCTGGGGATTCAGAACCAGGGCAAACAGGGCCAGCATATAAGCCAACAGGGCAAAGCGCGCCAGATGCCTGGCCAGCGGCACAGGCCGGGAAAAGACGGCCCAAAACACGCCATAGAGAATGGCGGCGCAGGCGGCGGACAGGCAGAGAATCACGCCATGAGAGAGCATAGGGACATCCCCCTTTTTTTGAGATGCAGGGCGGCATATACCGATGTTTCCCGGGGAAAAGATTGTTTTTGCCGCCTATAGGTTATAGGGTATAGAAAAAACAGGGGGATTGCAAGGAAAAATGCAGGGGAATCTGTATCCATTTCGTAAAAAATCAAGCTGGGCGGGAAGGGAAAACTGTGGTATGATACAACAAAGATGGAAAACAGAAAGGAAACAGGCAATGCAGAAGCAGAAGGTTTTGGTTTGCGTATCCCGCTTTGAGGAGCGCTGCGCGGAGGCGAGGGAACGGCTTTTGGCGGCGGGGCTGGATGTGACGTTTACAGAAAAGAAGCTGCGGGAGCTGCCCGCGGAGGAGGTACGGGATCTGATCGCGGGAATTGACGCGGCGATTGTGGGGATGGACCCCTGGGGCGAGGAGATGTTCGCCATGGCGCCCCAGCTTAAAGTAATTTCCCGGTTTGGCGTGGGGGTGGACACCATCGATCTGGAAGGCGCCCGGCGGCGGCGCATCTATGTGACCAACGCGGCGGGCAGCAACGCCCAGGCTGTAGCGGAGCTGGCGGTGTTTCTCATGCTGGGAGCGCTGCGCCACGGCGGAGAGTTATCACACGCAATGACAGAGGGCCGCTGGCTGCGGCGGATGGGCGGTGAGCTTTCGGGAAAGACGGTGGGCCTTATCGGATTTGGGGAGATCGGACGGCGGACGGCCGAACTGGTTCGGGCCTTCGGCGCGGAAGTGATCGCCTATAAGCGAAGCCCAGCGCCGGAACTGGCCGGGAAATACGGGGTGACCTTCCTTTCCCGGGAGGAAGTCATGGAAAACTGCGATATCCTGAGCCTGCATATCCCGGGAACACCGGACAATTATCACATGGTCAACCGGGAAACCCTGAACCGGATGCGGCGGGGCGCCATTCTCATCAACACCGGGCGGGGAAGCCTGGTGGACGAATCGGCGCTGGCAGAGGCTGTTTCCTCGGGGCAGCTGGCCGGAGCCGGGCTGGACGTTTTTGAAGCAGAGCCTCTGGCTGCAGACAGCCCGCTTCGGAAGAATCCCCATATATTCCTTCTGCCCCATACGGGCGGGGAAACCGAGGAGGCATACCGCCAGATCGGGCTGGGAGCAGTCCAGGGCGTTTTGGAGGTGCTTTCCGGAAAGGAGCCGTCGCACTGGGTCAATCGCTGGTAAGGATAAAAAAACGCGGGAAACCGCGTTTTTTATTTGCCGGGAGCAGACAGCGGGAAATCGGGTTGCCACATGAAAAAAACTGCCGGCGGGAAAACGGCCAATCAAAAACAGCCGGAATAATTGATTTTCCCGGCCACTTTTCGACAGATAGGATTCCTTCCGCATCCTATAGCGTGTGATAGAACAGCCAAATATCCTCATATTCTCCGGCTGCATTGCAAAAGCCCCCGGGAATATTTCCCAGCCGGACAAAGCCCAGCTTCTCATAGAGACGGATGGCGGTGGTATTGGAGGCGACCACTGCATTGAACTGCAGCACACGAAAGCCCAGTTCCCGCCCTTTTTGCAGAGAATGGCGCACCAGTTTTTCGCCGATATGCAGGCCGCGCTTCCCTTTTTTTACGGCATAGCTGGCATTGGAGAGATGGCCGCAGCGGCCGATGTTGTTGGGATGGAGGATATAGAGGCCGACGATGGCTCCTTCTGCCTCGGCCACACCACAGAAGCTCTGGGAAGCAAAGAAGGGCTCGGCATCCGCAGGGGAGAGCGGCTCGGTTTGGGGGAAGGCGTTTCCTTCCTCCACAACCTGGTTCCAAATCTCCCGCATGGAGGGAAGATCTTCTTGGGCATAGGGGCGGATATGGATTTGCGGCATGATGAGGGTACTCCTTAGACAGCTTTATATAACAGCCCGAAATGCTGGGCACTATGCACCATTGTATCATAAAATAATTTGGAAATATAGAAAAAAATTCCTGTTTTGCTCTTGACAAAAAGCAGACGGGGGATTATTATAATGATAATGATTATTGATATTGAAAAGAGGGAGATGCAGCGTTGGAAAAGAAAGTACGGTATTCCCGGCAGAGAGAGCTGATCCGCCAAACCGTCCGCAGCCATCCCTCGCATCCCACAGCGGATGAGGTTTTCGCCATGGTGCGGGAAGTATGTCCCAATATCAGCCTGGCGACGGTATACCGAAATCTAAATTTCCTGGCCGAAGAAGGGAGCATCCGCAAAATCCCCACAGAAAACGGCCCGGACAGATTTGATGGCCAGGAGCCGGAACATTATCACCTGATCTGCACGCAATGCGGGCGGGTGATCGATATCGGTGCGGAAGTGTTTCGGGAGATTGCTGAGGAAATCTTTGAGGAAAATGGCTTTGTTATGAGCAGCCAGCGGCTGATCATATATGGAATCTGCGAGGATTGCAACCAAAAACAAAAGAAAGAGGGAGAAAAGAAATGAGCAATTTGAAAGGCACAAAAACAGAAGCGAATTTGATGGCGGCGTTTGCCGGAGAGTCTCAGGCGCGCAACAAATACACCTATTATGCCTCCAAGGCGAAAAAAGAAGGATATGAGCAGATTGCCGCTCTGTTCCTGGAAACCGCCAACAACGAAAAAGAGCACGCGAAGATTTGGTTCAAGCTTTTGAACGACGGCATCGGCGACACGGCTTCCAACCTGAAGGATGCGGCTGCCGGCGAAAACTATGAATGGACGGACATGTATGCGCAGTTCGCCAAAGAAGCCAAGGAAGAGGGCTTTGACAAGATCGCATATTTATTTGAGGAAGTGGGCAAAATTGAAAAGGAACACGAAGAACGCTATCTGGCCCTTTTGAAGAACGTGGAAGACGGCAAGGTATTTGAAAAGGCCGGCGTTGTGATCTGGAAATGCGCCAACTGCGGCCATATCCATGTGGGCGAAAAAGCTCCCCAGGTATGCCCCGTATGTGCGCATCCCCAGGCGTATTTCGAACTGCAGGCGAAAAATTACTAAGAAGAATCAACAAAAAAACGGCAGGCGCTGGGGCTTTCCCGGCGTCTGTTTGTTTGAAAGGAGAAAACTATGACCCCACTCACAATGGCGATGCTGGGAACCGGATTCACCTGCCTGGCAACAGTGGCCGGCGCCGCAATGGTATTTTTGTTCCGAAAGGAGATTTCTCCCGCAGTACAGCGGGTTTTTCTTGGGTTTGCGGCGGGCGTCATGACGGCGGCCTCGGTCTGGTCGCTTTTGATTCCGGCGATGGAAATGGCAGAGGAACAGGGGCTGGCTCCCTGGGTTCCGGCAGGGGGCGGCTTTCTTCTGGGCGTGGCATTTTTGCTGCTGCTGGATCGGCTGCTCCCCCATATGCATTTGGGTGACGATAAGCCCGAAGGGCTGCATTCCTCGCTGCGGCGGACAACGCTTTTGGTGCTGGCGGTGACGCTGCATAACATCCCCGAAGGGTTGGCGGTGGGCCTGGCCTTTGCCGTTGCGGGAACCAGCCCGGCGGCAACACTTTCCGGGGCCATTGCTCTGGCAATCGGCATGGCGCTCCAGAACTTTCCCGAGGGCGCGGCGGTTTCCCTGCCTCTCAAAAAAGAGGGATTGTCCAACGGGAAAAGTTTTGTTCTTGGTGCACTTTCCGGCGTGGTGGAGCCGGTGGCGGGAATCCTGGGCGTGCTGCTGGCCGGTTCTATCACGGGCGTTATGCCCTGGATTCTCTCTTTTGCTGCCGGTGCCATGATCTATGTGGTGGTGGAGGAACTCATTCCCGAAGCCCATCTGGGGGAACATTCCCATTCCGGAACCCTGGGGGTAATCGCTGGGTTTGTGATTATGATGGTGCTGGATACGGCCCTTGGCTGATTTTGTGGATAATCGCCGTGCATTTGCCGGGAAAATGTGATATACTTATAGCCGGATTTTAAAAACGAGTGGAGGCGGCAGAATGCAGGAGCAATCGTTTATCACATATCCTCCGGAAACGGTGGACAAGGTCCTGGAGATTCTCCGGGAGGAGATCGTCCCGGCGGAAGGGTGCACGGAGCCCATCGCCATCGCCTATGTGGCGGCCCGGGCGGCAAAGCTGCTGGGCAAAACGCCTGAGCGCATGGTGGTATATCCTTCGGGGAACATTATCAAAAACGTGAAGAGTGTTGTGATCCCTAACAGCGGTGGGCTTATTGGGATTGAGGCGGCCGCCGCAATGGGAGCTCTGGCCGGAGACCCGGAAAAGGAGCTTATGGTGATTTCCGAAGCTACGGAAGAGCAGGTGACGGCTGTCCGGGAGTTTCTCGAAAAGGATGCCATTCAGGTGGAGATGGAAAAGACGGATATCAAGCTGTATGTCCGCGTCGAAGTGTTTGCCGGCGGCGAGAGTGCCAGCGTGGAGATTAAGCATACTCACACCAATGTAACCAAAATGGTGAAAAACGGGGAGGTGCTTCTGGATATTCCCTGCGCAGACGGCGACTTCAATTCCTCACTGGCGGATCGGAGCATCCTTTCCATCGAAATGATCTATCACATGGCCCATACCATCGATTTGGAGCGGATCCGCGATCTGTTTTTGCAGGTGATTGATAAAAATACCCGTATTGCCTATGAAGGAATGAGCGGGCACTATGGCGTGAACACCGGGCGGATGATCATGGAAAATATTTCGGCGGGAACCTATGGCAATGATATCCGCAACCGCTGCGCAGCCTTTGCCGCCGCGGGGAGCGACGCCCGGATGAGCGGCTGCGCCCTGCCGGTCATGACCACCAGCGGCAGCGGCAACCAGGGTATGACGGCGTCTCTGCCCGTCATCCAATATTGCCGGGATATGCGCTTGCCGGAGGATACCATGATCCGGGCGCTGTTTTTCTCGCATCTCTCCACGATCCATATCAAGACCAACGTGGGGCGGCTCTCTGCTTACTGCGGAGCCATCTGCGCCTCTGCCGGCGTCAGCGGGGCGCTGACCATGCTGCAGGGCGGCGACCTGGAGGCGGTGGGGGATGCGATCACCAACACCCTGGGAAACCTTTCAGGAGTAATCTGCGACGGAGCCAAGGCTTCCTGCGCGCTGAAGATTGCTTCGGGGATGTATGCCGCTTTTGATGGTGCCATGCTGGCCATGCAAAACCAGAAACTGCGCCCCAAGGAAGGCATTGTGGGCGTGGGAATTGAAAACACTATCCAGCATGTGGGGGAATTGGCTCAGGATGGCATGAAGGAAACCGACCTGGCGATTTTGGAAATTATGTTGAGCAAGCTCTAAAGGTTTTGCCGGGCAAAAGAGCGGTTATAATAAAAAAGAATAAGAATAATATAACCAAACAGGAGGTTTAGTATAGTGAGCGAAGAATGTACCCATGACTGCGGATCCTGCTCCCAGGACTGCGCAGAACGGCAGAAAACGGATTTTTTGGAAAAGCCGCACCCCATGAGCAGCATTAAAAAGGTGATCGGCGTGGTGAGCGGCAAAGGCGGCGTAGGCAAATCCCTGGTGACATCGCTGCTGGCAGTGATGATGAACCGCAAGGGATATCACAGCGCGATTCTGGACGCCGACCTTACCGGGCCGTCGATCCCCAAGGCCTTTGGCATCAAGGAAAAGGCCACGGGAACCGAAGATGCGCTTTTCCCCGTGACCAGCAAAACCGGCATCGACATTATGTCTCTGAATCTGCTGCTGGAAAACGACACCGACCCAGTGGTTTGGCGGGGGCCGATCATTGCAGGCACCGTCAAGCAGTTCTGGACGGACGTGATCTGGAAGGATGTGGACTATATGTTCGTGGATATGCCGCCGGGAACCGGCGACGTTCCGCTGACCGTGTTCCAGTCCCTGCCCCTCGACGGCATCGTCGTGGTAACCTCGCCTCAGGAGCTGGTTTCCATGATTGTGGCCAAGGCTGTGAACATGGCGCATATGATGGATATTCCGATTCTGGGCCTGGTGGAGAATATGAGCTATGTGCAGTGCCCGGACTGCGGGAAGGAAATTCATGTGTTCGGCGAAAGCCATATCGACGAGATCGCCCGGCGGGAGGGCCTGAAAGTTCTGGGCAAGCTGCCCATCGATCCCAAGATCGCCGCCGCCTGCGACGCAGGGGAGATCGAGGATGTGAAGGAGAGTTTCCTGGAGGATGCGGTAGCTGTGCTGCAGACGCTGTAAAAGAAGAAAAAGCGTACCCCGTCGGGTGCGCTTTTTTGTGGGATAAACTCTCGGGATGTTTATTTTGGAGGAGAAACCGGGTATTGTAGAAACGGGACAGAGCCGTTCTCTTAAAGGCTTTGTCCTGTTTTATTTCCGGGAGGTATAACTTGGGAAAGCCGGGGATGGGGATCGCCCCCGGTTGGATAAAGAGAAATGCAGGCTGGCTATATGAACGGGCTGCTCCAGGCGGGAGCGGTTCCCGCAACGCTCCTCCTGCCGACGGGAAAAGCGAAAGGAATAAAAGGAGTCCCACTTATAAAAATCTTTTGCCTATTTTGTTTTTGAACAAGCAAGACGAAAAAAGTTTTCATGGAGCAGGTTTTGGCTTGGACGGGAAATATTAAGTGAAAAAAGGAGTCCAAGGCATAAAACTTTTGCCGGCTTTGTTTTTAAAGAAAGCTGGGCGAAAAAAGTTTTCATGGAGCAGATTTTGGGTTGGAAAGGAAATATTAAGTGAAAAAAGGAGTCCAAGGCATAAAACTCTTTGCCGGCTTTGTTTTTAAGAAAGCAAGACGAAAAAAGTTTTCATGGGAGCAGGTTTGGACTTGGAAGAGGAATATTAAGAGGAAAAAGGAATCCAAGTCATAAAATTTCTTTGCCTACTTTCTTTTTAAAGAAAGTAGGTTGACTTGCAGGAACAAGGCCTGTATACTAAAAAAAAGGAACCTTATCGAGAGTGGCGGAGGGACAGGCCCAAGGAAGCCCGGCAACCGGAAAAACCGGTGCTAAATCCTGCAGCGAAGGCTGAAAGATGAGGGCAAAACAGCAGCGATTGCAAGCGCCTCATGGGAAAGCCCGTGAGGCCTTTTTCGTTATGGGATGCCTTATGGAAAGGGACCTAGAAAAACCAAGGAGGACAAAAATGAAACGGTTATTTACATCGGAATCCGTAACCGAAGGGCATCCGGATAAGATCTGCGACCAGATTTCCGACGCGGTGCTGGATGAAATTCTCCGCCAGGACCCCTATGCCCGGGTGGCCTGCGAGACGGCAGTGAACACGGGGCTGGTGCTGGTGATGGGGGAGATCACCACGAAAGCCTATGTGGACATTCAAAAAATCGCCCGGGATACCATCCGGGAAATTGGCTTCACCGGCCCGGAAGCCGGGTTTGATGCGGATTCCTGCGGCATTCTCACCAGCATTGACGAGCAGTCGGCGGATATTGCCATGGGCGTCAACGATGCGCTGGAGCAGCGGGGAAGCGAGGAAAAGGAGACGGGCGCAGGCGACCAGGGCATGATGTTTGGATATGCCTGCAACGAAACCGACGAGTATATGCCCATGGCTATTTCCATGGCCCACGATCTCACGCGGCGGCTGGCCCAGGTGCGCAAGGAGGGGATTTTGGATTTTCTCCTGCCGGACGGCAAGAGCCAGGTGACGCTGGAATACGAGAACGGAAAGCCCAAGCGGGTGGATACCATTGTCATTTCCTCCCAGCACACGGAATGGGCGAAAAATGACCGCATCCGCGAGGGAATTATTGAAGAGGTTATCCGCCCGGTGATCGACGCAAAATGGCTGGACGGGAATACCCGTTTCCTCATCAACCCCACGGGACGCTTTGTGATCGGCGGCCCCAAGGGCGACAGCGGCCTCACCGGGCGCAAGATCATTGCAGACAGCTATGGCGGCTATGGCAGGCATGGGGGCGGCGCGTTTTCCGGCAAGGATCCGACAAAGGTTGACCGCAGCGCGGCCTATGCGGCGCGGTTTGTGGCGAAGAATATCGTGGCGGCCGGTTTGGCGGAAAAATGCGAGATTGAGCTGGCCTATGCCATCGGCGTGGCCCAGCCGGTGTCTATCCATGTGGATACCTTCGGCACGGGAAAAATGGACGACGGAAAAATCGAAGAGATGGTGCATGCGGAGTTTGACCTCCGGCCAAGGGCCATCATTGAGTCTCTGGATCTCCGCCGGCCTATCTATAAAAAAACAGCGGCCTATGGCCATTTTGGGCGCAAGGACGTGGAGTTCCCCTGGGAACGGCTCACTATGGCAGAACGCCTGAAGTAAGGAGAAAAACGGGTGTCATTTGTGGAAGGAACCGTCATGGAGATTATCTATCGAAATGACGAAAATGGGTATACTGTGCTGGAGCTGGACTGCGACGGCAGCCTGGTGGTGTGTGTGGGGACGATCCCTCTCATCCAGCCGGGAGAGTATGTGCGTTTTTACGGCGCCTATACCACCCATAAAAATTATGGGGAGCAGTTCAAGGTGGCCAGCATGGAGAGCAAGATGCCCGAGGGGGACGAGAGCATTAAACTCTTTTTGTCCGGCGGGCTGATTAAGGGCATCGGGGAAGTGCTGGCTCACCGCATCGTTCAGGAATTTCATAAAGACACCTTTAATATCATTGAAAACCACCCGGAGGAGCTGGCCAAAATCAAGGGAATCAGCCGCCCGGCAGCAGAGCGCATTCAGCAGCAGTTTAAAGAGGTTTCCTCCATCCGCGGCGTGGTGATTGAATTGCAGAAACTGGGGCTGACCATTCGGGAGGCGATGCTGGCCTATGAGGCCTATGGCCAGTCCGCTCCCTATCTCATCGAAAAAAATCCCTACCGCCTGATGGATGACATCCGGGGTATCGGCTTTGAAAAGGCGGACCGCATCGCGGCAGGCATGGGCATGGAGAATTATGGGGATCTGCGGCTCTATAACGGCATCCGCCATGTTTTGAAGCTCAAGATGGAGGGCGGGCATACCTGCCTGCCCCTGGAGATGCTGGTGAAAACGGCGGCCTCCATGCTCCAGGAGAGCGAGGAACGCACCCGCGCCATGCTCACCAAGCTCATCGCCCAGGGCGTGATTTCGGAAAATCTCTATAACGGAACCCAGGCTGTGGCCACGGCGGACGCCTATGCCGCCGAGTCCTTTGATGCCTATAAGCTGATGCAGCTTTGCAAGGCGACGCCGAAAAACGAGATTTCCCTGGCTCTTGCGGAAAAGGTTCTGATGACGGACAAGCAGCTTTCTGAGGAGCAGGAACGGGCGGTGCTGATGGCGCTGCAAAACAGCGTGGCGGTCATTACCGGCGGCCCGGGAACGGGAAAGACGACGATTCTCAACCAGATCATCACGATTCTGGAGAAAAGCGGGATCACGGCGGTGCTCGCCGCCCCTACCGGGCGCGCTGCCAAGCGGATGGAAAAGGCGACCCTCCGGGAGGCAAAGACCATCCACCGCCTGCTGGAATACGGCGTGACGCCGGGCGAGGAAATCAACGAATTCTGCCGGTTCAACCGGGACGAGGAAAATCCCATTGAGGCCGAGGCGATCATTATTGATGAGATGTCCATGGTGGATATCTTTTTGTTCCGCAGCCTGCTGGCGGCGGTGGCGCCGGGAACCCGGCTGATTTTGACGGGTGACGCTGACCAGCTGCCCTCCGTTGGGCCGGGGAATGTGCTGAAGGATATCATCGCCTCCGGGAAAGTTCCCGTGGCCGTGCTCACGGAGGTATTCCGCCAGCAGGGCAATATCGCCCTGAACGCCAGCCGGGTCAACCGGGGAGAGGCCATTGACCTGTTTCCCATGGGGGATTTTGTGTTCCTCCCGGCCTCCGGCCCGGAGGATACCCTGCGGCAGACGGTCTCGGTTTTTCTGGAGCGGCTGAAGGATGGATACAGCCTGGATGATGTGCAGATCATCTGCCCCGTGAAAAAAGGAGAAATCGGCGTATATAACATCAACAAAACCCTTCGGGAGGTGCTCAATCCGCGGCTTGTCGGCAAGGAGGAATTCACCTTTGGGGACACAACCTACCGCGTGGGCGACAAGGTGATGCAGACCACCAATAACTATTCCAAGGAATGGTATATCAAGGGCACGGTAAAAATGCTGAGCCGGGGAACCGGGGCCTATAACGGCGATCTGGGGCGCATTGAGGCCATTGATACGGAAGAAAAGACCGTAGATATTCTCTTTGACGGAGAGCGGATGGCGACCTATGAGTGGAACGAGATGGATCAGCTGGAGCATGCGTATGCCGTCACTGTGCATAAAAGCCAGGGCAGTGAATTCAACACGGTGATCTTGCCTCTCTATTACGGAGGCAACGATTTTCTGACCCGCAACCTGCTCTATACGGCGATTACCCGGGCCAAGGAAAAAATGATCGTCATTGGGAGCGCCCGGACCGTCCAGTTTATGGTCCATAACAGCCGGATCTCGCATCGGTTCACCGCCTTGAAATATGAGCTGAAGAGCTGCGGGGATTTTATGGACAACGTGGGAAGGGGCCAGGAGAGCCTGCAGCAGGAATATGAAAAGCTCCTGGGCATATTTGATGAAGATTAGAGAGGCGCTCCGCCGGCTGACAGACGCCATATTCTTTCCGGATATCCCGGTCTGCGGCTGCTGCGGAAAGGAATTAGAGGATCGGAAAAGCGGCGTCGGCTTTTGCCGAGACTGCGGAGCCGAGATGGAGAAACGGCGGCTCCCGGCCGCGGCGACGGATCGGGGCGTTCTGCTTTATGCCTGTTATCTCTATGGCGGGAGCGTCCGGCGGATCGTGCACCGCTATAAATTTGATTCCGGCAAATGGCTGGCTCCCTTTTTAGGAGAGGAGATGGCAAAACAGGCGGCGCAAATTCCGGGGCCGCTGGATGCTGTGGCCTTTGTTCCGCTGCATAAAAAGCGGCGGCGGCAGAGAGGATACGACCAGGCTGAGCTGCTGGCGAAGGAAGTGGCAAAAAGAAGCGGGCTTCCTTTGGTCTACGGGCTTTCCCGCACGATATCTACCAAAAAACAGTCTACTCTGAAGGCTGGGGAGAGAAAAACGAATGTCCGCGGCGCTTTTGTCCGGCGGAAGGAAACGCCGGAAACCGAGATTGCCGGGAAGCATTTTCTGCTCATCGACGATGTTGCCGCGACCGGCTCCACCCTAGCGGAATGCGCCCGGGTGCTCCGGGAATCGGGTGCGGCCAGCGTGTCGGCGCTTGTATATGCCCGTTCAGAAAACCAGGGAGAGATGGCGGACGCATAAGAGAGAAACAGAAAAGAGGTGCAGAAAAATTTCTGCACCTCTTTTGATGAATCGATATAAGCAGGGCAATCCATTGCCGAACCCGAGGCGGTTTTGACGGCTTTTGCCATGTGGAATGTTGCCTTAGATCAGACTTCTGCGGACGGCTCCTGCCGGCGGATATAGAGACCGATGGCGGTATCCAGCCGGGCACGCTGAATCATGCAGCTCACGGCATGGGGCTTCATGATATCGCCGCTGGTGTTATAGGCATTGGCTGCGCAGCCGCCGCTGCAAAAATATTTGGCATAACATGCCTGGCATTCCGGCTTTTTGAACACATGGCAGTCCCGGAAGGGATCGCCCACCGAAGGATCGAACGTGCCCTCCAGGACGTTGCCCATTTTGAAGCCCTCTTTGCCGACGAACTGATGGCAGGGGTAAATGTCTCCTTTGGGAGTGATGGCGGCATATTCCATTCCCGCGCCGCAGCCCCGCAAACGCTTATTGAGGCAGGGACCGGAGGAAAAGTCCACCATGAAATGGAAGAAATGGAAGGGACGCCCCTCCGCGCGGCGGGCTTCCAGCATGCGCCCCAGCCGCCGGTATTCCCGGTCGATGGCGGGAAGATCGCTTTCCTGAATGGCCAGGGGACCGTCCGTTACCACCGGTTCCAGAGAGATCTCCCGAAAGCCCTGATCCGCGATTGCCAGGACGTCATTGGCAAAATCCAGGTTGCGGGCCGTATAGGTGCCGCGGATATAGTATTCCTGGTCTCCCCGGGAGGCAATCAGGCGTTTGGCGTTGGCGATGACCTTGTCATAGCTGCCCTGCCCGGCGGCATTTTTCCGCTCGGCATCGTGAATTTCCCGGCGTCCGTCGATGCTGATAACCAGGTTTTTCATCTCCCGGTTGATAAAATCCACCATTTCATCCGTCACATGATAGGCGTTGGTGGTCATGGTGAAACGAATGACCTTGTTATGCCGCTTTTCCAGCTCCCGGCCATAGGCAGTAATGGCCTTGACAACGCTGAAATTGATGAGGGGCTCGCCGCCAAAGAAATCCACTTCCAGGTGCTTGCGCCCTTTGGATTGGGCAATGAGAAAATCGAGGGCGGCTTTGCCCACCTCCTCGCTCATGAGGGAGCGCTCTCCCATATAGGTGCCTTCTGAGGCAAAACAATAAGAGCAGCGCAGGTTGCAGTCATGGGCAATATGCAGGCAGAGGGATTTAATGACCGGCTTATTGAAGACCGGAGCCGAGGGTTCCACAAGGCAGGGACAGTCAAAAAGGCCGTCCTCCCGCAGCTCGGCGATTTCTTCCAGCGCCTCGGCGATATCAGTTGGGGGATATTTTCCCGAAAGAGCGGATGTGATCTCCGCGCCGTCCACCATGCCCGTTTCCATCAAATGGGCGATATCATAGACCAGCTCGTCCACATGATGAAGCGAACCGCTCTCCACATCCAAAATAAAATAGGTGTCCTCAAAATGTCCGGCGTGAATCAATGTTTTTCCTCCATGATGAAAAAAAGATTGCGCAAGCAATCCCTGATGTCGTAAATGTAGCCGGCGGCGGAGCCGCCGGCGCTGCGTAAAATAGGTTTACGCGTCCTTTTCGCACTTCTGATTGGCAACAGTGCAGGAAGTTTTGCAGGCAGACTGGCAGGATGCCTGGCATTCGCCGCAGCCGCCTTTTTCCATGCTGTTTTTCAGGCATGCTTTTGCAACCACTTTAATGTGTTTCATAGTAGTCCTCCTACTTTAAAATTTCCAAACATTTGGCCGGACAGAATACTCTATCCGGATTTAGATTCTATTATACACGAAACCTGCCCGGCAAACAAGGGGGCGCCTTACTTTCTTTAAAAAGAAAATAGGCAAAGAAAATTTATAACGGGGATATACCATTTATGTGGTTTTATTCGCTTCATCTAAGATTTGCCATGCCGATGGCCTTTTAACTGGGCGATCCCCATAAATCCTATCAAAGGACTGTGTTTGGAAAAAAGAACGGACAAAGGCAAGGTTTGATCCCGCTTCAGGTTTTCCTGCCTCCTTTGGAAACCAGCTTTTTCATAGATGACAGGCAAAAATCGAGGGGATGGATGATTTGCCGATTTTTCTGAAACAATGAAAAAATTCGGAAAGGAGAAGAAATATCGCTTCTATCGTCCCGATTACGTACTGTTTTATCTGGAAAAAGGGTTCAGCTCTCTTTTCTGTTTTCGAGAACGCATGTCCGATCCTTGTAAACTCTGCCTTGTCGGGGTATAATAAGCCTGATCTGTGGTTCTGCGGTCTGTGGTTGAAAATCGATGCCAGTCGCAGGCAAAACGATCCACGTAAGCCGGGGAAACTTCCGGTGAGCATGGTGCGGCTTAGAAGTCAGTCCGTCCGGGCAAACAGCCCGAGAGAAGCAGTAGTGGGGGGAGAATATCCTAGGAGCGAACCTTCCAGGCGGCGGGTGTGGGGGCAAAGACCAGGTCAGCGCGGAGCTGCGGATCCTCAAAAATTCCATATATTTGAGAGCATAGCAGGAGAAAAAAGATGATGCGGGCAGTCGACATTGCGAAATTGGGAAGTGACCGGAAAAAGGTGAAGGAGATCTACATGCGTGCGTTTCCAGGGAAGAACGCACGCCTTTTTGGATGATGCGCGCCATGGCGAAGATGCAGAATACCAGGTTTCTGGCATTTTATGAAGAGGCGCTTCTCTGCGGCTTTGTCTATATGGCTGTTGCCGGCAATATTGTGTTTGTCATGTTTTTCGCGGTGGAGGAAAGTCTGCGCTGCCGTGGATATGGGGGCCGGATCTTGGCAGAAATCCAGGCACAGCATCCGGCACAAAAATTGTCATTTCCATTGAAAAATGTGATTGGAGACGTACCGGATCTGGAAAAGCGGCTGCGGCGCAAAAGCTTTTATCTCCGAAACGGATTTCAGGAAACGGGGTTCCGCATCGAGCTGGAAAAACAGGAGCAGGAAATTATCATAAAAAATGGAACCTTTGACAGCAGAGAATTTTCTGGTTTTCTCAAAAAATACAGCAATGGGACTCTGCGGCCGCCCATATGGAAAGCAGATGCAGAAAATGAATAAAAAGAGAATCCCCCGGGGATTCTCTTTTTTGCTTTTGTCAGGAGGATGATGGCGAGGATTCGGACTGCATGGCCTGCTCTTCCCCACTGAGCTCCCGGCCAAATTTCTGCCATTTGGTTCCCCGAAAGCGCAGGAGGAAAAAGGTGATGCGGCAGACCCAGTCGATCACCATGGCCACCCAGACGCCGAACAGCCCCATATGGAGGAATTTCCCGAGGACAAAGCTGAAACCGATGCGGAAGGTCCACATAGAGGCCACCGAGACGATCATGGTGAATTTCACATCGTTGGAGGCCCGCAGGGTATTAGGCAGGACAAAGGAGAAGGACCACATGACCGCCGCGCAGATGCAATAGAAAATGATGATCTCGCTGGCCGTTCGGGTCGTGCCCGGCGAGAGCTGATAGATATTCAGTATCAGCGGCAGGGCCGCAACGATCAGAGCGCCTACCACGGCGATATAGAGGGTTGACATACGCACCAGGCGCTTTGTATATGTGCGCGCCTGGCCATAATCCATAGCCCCCACGCATTGGCCGACGACGGTAATCATGGCCAGGCTGATGGCATTGCCGGGAAGAACGCAGATGGCCGATAGGTTGTTGGCGACGGCATTGGCGGCGATGGCCGTGGTTCCAAAGGAGGAAACCAGGCTCAAAACCAGAATTTTGCCCAATTGAAACAGCCCGTTTTCAAAGCCGTTGGGAATGCCGATATAGAGAATTTTTTTAATCACGGGGAAATTAGGCCGAATGGAATGCAGATGGCGAACATAGATCTCATTCTTGGAATTATGCACCAAAACCAGCATAATAACAGCAGCCACGATCCGGGAGGCCAGGGAAGCCACGGCGACTCCCGCCGCCCCCATATGCAGGACAAAGACAGTATAGGCGTTTCCGCCGATATTGATGACGTTCATGAGCAGGGAGGTATACATGGAAACCTTGGAATTGCCCATGGAACGATAGAGGGCTGTGCAGGAATTATAGAGGGCGATGAAGGGATAGGAGAGAGCAGAGATCCAGAAATAGGTGACGGCGTTTTCCATCACGTCGGCGTCAATGGAGCCGAAGGTTAAAGAGAGCAGTCCTCGGTTGAAAATGAGGGCAACGGCCGCCATGGCGAAGGAAAAGAGCAATGCGGTAAGCAAAAGCTGTTTGGCGGATTCGCAGGCATCCCTGCGGTCCTTCTGGCCCAGATATTGGGAGGCGACGACCGCGCCGCCCGTGGTGAGCGCGCTTAGAATGTTGATGATGAGCAGATTGATGTTATCCACCAGGGAGACGCCGGAAATGGCGGCCTCCCCTGCGGCGGAAACCATCATTGTGTCCGCCATGCCCACCGTAACCGTCAAGAGCTGTTCGATCATCAGGGGAACGATCAGCCTGCGTAGATTTTCCTTTGAAAACAGCGGTGCCCTGGTTTCCACCTGTCCCCACCTCTTCATAATAAAAAGTAGATAAATATAACGGAAATTTAACGTATTCTTTATCTTCATCATAGCAGGAGGATGCAGGAATGGCAAGAAAAGAATAAAGCTTTCCCGATATTTTGAAGAAAAACCGCTGTTTTTTGTGGAAATGACAGGGATTTTAAAAAGCAGACAGGGATAAAATGGGAACGCTTTCAGCGCAAATGAGAAGAGAGCGAAAGGGGACAGACGGCGGAACGCTGCAGGAAATGAGCGGAACCCTAATCGATTCGGCTGGAAACCCGCCCGATGGGGGATGCTGTTTGCCCTTGCGGGAGATGGCGGAGAAAAGAAGGAAATCCGATTTTCAGCAAGGGAATGCAGAGCGGGAAAAGTGTGAGAAGCATGGTCTTAAAGAGTTGCGTCATTCCCGTGCCGATTTGCAAAGAAAGTATATTTCCTGGATTTTTGGCGGTGGGCTGTGGACTGGATGCCTGCCGCCCGTATGGGAGATACAAACACTATTTTATGGACAAAAAAGGAACCGGCGCCTGCCGGTTCCTTCAAATTTCGTTTAGTTTTTCCGGCTGCCGAATAAGCGCAGCAGATAGAGGAAGATGTTGATGAAATCCAGATACAGCTGCAAAGCCGAAATAATCGAAGCCTTCTTGAGCATCGCCGTATCTCCCTGGAAGGAGAAATAATAGGCCTTGATTTTCTGGGTGTCATAGGCGGTGTAAGCCAGGAAGAGGATGACGCCCACATAGCTGAGGATGATTTCCATGGTGCTGTTGTTCATGAAGAGATTCACGATGGTCACCAGCAGCAGCCCGATCAGGCCGAAAAGAAGCACCTTGCCCCAGCCCGAAAGATCCTGCTTGGTGAGATAACCCCAGGCGCCCATGATGCCAAAAACCAACGCCGTGACGCCGAAAATCGCGATGGCCGAGGTGACTTCATAGGTGAGGAAAATCAGGGCGAAAGTAAAGCCCGTGAGAGCGGCATAGAGAAAGAACATGGCGGTCGCTCCGCCGACGGAGATCTTTTTGAGCCGCGCGGAAAGGACGATAACCACCACCAGCTCCGCGATAATGACACCCCACATGACGCCCGGCGCCGTGAGAACCAGCCGCTCCATGAGGCCGGTGGCTGCGAGGGCAACAGCGACCAGGAAGGTAACTCCCAGCCCCGCAAACATCCAGAGATAGGTTTTTGCTGTATACCGGCCGAGGGATTCCTGTTGGGCAGCGGCTTCGCCGGTGGTATATACGCTGTTATTGTCGATCATGGAAAATGCCTCCTTGCAAGTTTCTCAATTGTTATTATTTTACCATATCCTTATATGTTATGTAAACAAAAAACGATTTTGCCAATCCAACAGCTGGAAAAATATTTGTTAGGAGAATGTAAATTTCCCCCGCGGATTTTTTGAAATGCCGCAGGGAAAAAAGGATATTGGGCCGGGAATGTGGAATACTATGATCATAGAAAAAGCCTGCGCCGGACAAGGCTTCCGTGCGCGGGGCGCGAAACAAACGCGCAATATGAAAGGGGGCACAAAAATGCGTCTGAGTGTTACAGGAAAAGGTATGGAGGTCTCCGAATACCTGCAGGGCATCGTTACAAAGAAGGCATCCAAGCTGGAAAGGTATTTCAAAAAGGATACCGAGGTGTTTGTCACTCTTTCCATTGAAAAGAGCCGGCACATCTGTGAGGTGACCGTCCCCTTCGACGGGGTTCTCCTCCGGACGGAGGAAGTCTCGGGGGATATGTATAACTCCATCGATGCGTCGCTGAAAAAGCTGGAACGGCAGATCCGGCGGCACCGCACCAAACTGGAAAAACGCCTGCATGAAAAGGCTTATGACTATGCTGAGCCCGTTTTTTATGAAGAAGAGGACGAGGCCGAGCCGGAAGCCCGGCTGGTTCGCCGCAAAAAGTTCGCCGTCAAACCCATGAGTCTGGAGGAGGCGGAAATGCAGATGGAGCTTTTGGGGCATAGCTTCTTCGTCTATGTGGATGCAGATACCCAGGAGGTAAACGTTTTATACCGCAGAAAAGACGGGGATTTGGGGCTGATCGAGCCTGAATATGAATAAGAATACAGAATCCGGCGGAAACGCCGGATTTTTTTGCGTCCTGCCGGCCGTCTTAAGGAGGAGGAAGGAAATTTGATCGGCGGACGGCAGAGCGCGGCTGTTCTCGGAAAAAGGCAGGTGGATTCCGGATTTGGCAGCTGCGGCAGGAAAAACGACAGGAAGCGGAGCGGCCTACATTTCCGGGAAAAGCAGATAATTATATTGCAGCGGCGCCGGCGGACCGCGCATATCCGGCAGGTTCCGCACATTTCAGGGGGAGCATCTTGATGGGTGCGGAAAGCCCGCAGAATTTTTCTGCAGCACTGTCCTTGCAAGGCGGCAGGCCTATGCCATGTGCCTGTAAGGAATATGCAAAATTATGAGTTGGACAGGGCATACCCTGTCCGCCTGCCGCGCTTCATGACAAAGCAGGCGCATTTTTGAAAATAAAGGAGAAAAAGGGAAGTTTTACCGCATATTTGCTTTTTGCTGGGAAGGGCGATTGAAACCGGACCCAAAAGATGGTACAATAAAACCGACTATATTGGGAGAGGTGTCCGGCGATGCCGGGCAGACAGGTAGAGTACGACACATGGGATTGTTCAAATTTGAGGATAAATTTCTAAAACGGGCCAAAAAGCAGGCGGATGCTGCTGAAAAGCTTCGGCCGGGTTTCCAGGCCATGAGCGACAGCGAACTGGCGGGAAAAACCCAGGAATACCGGGAACGCTTCCAAAAGGGGGAGAGCCTGGAGGAGCTCCTGCCGGAGGTATTTGCCCAGGTTCGGGAGGCCAGCCGCCGGGTTCTGGGGCTGGAGCACTATTATGTGCAGCTGGTGGGCGGCGCCATCCTCCATTATGGGGATATCGCCGAGATGAAAACCGGCGAGGGCAAGACGCTGGTGGCGACGCTGGCGGCCTGCCTGAACGCCATTCCCGGAAAAGGCGTGCATATCGTGACTGTCAACGACTATCTGGCCAAGCGCGACAGCGAATGGATGGGGAAGCTCTATAAATTCCTGGGCTACAGCGTGGGCCTGGTGATCCGGGATATGACGCCCGAGGAGAAAAAGGCGGCATATGCCGCGGATATTCTCTATGCAACCAACAATGAGCTGGGATTTGACTACCTGCGGGATAATATGGTGGTCTATAAGGAAAACATGGTGCAGCGGGAACTGAACTATGCCATCGTCGACGAAGTCGACTCGATCCTCATCGACGAAGCCCGCACTCCTCTCATCATTTCCGGCGCGGGAGACAAGGGAACCGAGCTTTATGAAATTGCCGACCGCTTTGTTCGCCGATTGAAAAAGGAAGAGGACTTTGTGCTGGATGAAAAGCAGAAGACCATCAACCTGACGGAAGAGGGTGTGAAAAAAGCGGAGGAGTTTTTCCATGTGGAAAACTTCAGCGACGTGGAGAACACGGAATATAACCATCACGTCAACCAAGCGCTCCGGGCCAACTACCTGATGAAGCGGGACACGGATTATGTCGTCCAGGATGGGCAGGTTATTATCGTGGATGAATTCACCGGCCGGCTGATGATTGGGCGGCGCTATTCCGACGGCCTCCATCAGGCCATTGAAGCCAAAGAGGGCGTGAAGGTGGAGCGGGAAAGTAAGACGCTGGCCACCATCACCTTCCAGAATTTCTTCCGGATGTATCACAAGCTGGCGGGCATGACGGGCACCGCCAAGACCGAGGAAAATGAGTTCCGGACGATCTATGACCTGGCGGTTGTGCAGGTGCCCACCAATAAGCCCATGATCCGCGAGGATTTGAACGACAAGATTCATCCCACCGTGCGGGATAAATTCAACGCCGTCATCGACGAAATCTGCGAAGTGCATGCCAAGGGCCAGCCGGTGCTGGTGGGCACGGTATCCGTAGAGAACAGTGAAATCCTGAGCCGCATGCTCAAGAAGCGGGGCATCAAGCACGAGGTCTTGAACGCCAAGCACCACGAGAAGGAAGCCCAGATCATTGCCCAGGCCGGAAAGCTGGGGGCTGTCACCATTGCCACCAATATGGCCGGGCGCGGAACGGATATCCTTCTGGGCGGCAATCCGGATTATCTGGCGAAAAACGAGATGAGCAAGCTGGGCTATGCCGAAGCGCTGATTTTTGAGGCGGACGGCCATGCGGAAACCGGCGATGCGGAGATCCTGGAAGCCCGGCGGGTCTATCAGGAGCTTTATGAGAAATATAAGGCGGTTACGGACGCCGAACACGAAAAGGTGGTGGCGACAGGCGGCCTTTATATCATCGGCACCGAGCGGCACGAGAGTCGCCGCATCGACAACCAGCTCCGCGGCCGGAGCGGACGGCAGGGCGACCCGGGTGTATCCCGGTTCTATATCGCCCTAGAGGACGATCTCATGCGCCTGTTTGGCGGCGAGCGCATCCGGGGCTTTATTGAAAAGCTGGCGGGAGGAGAAGACCTGCCGCTGGAATATGGCATGCTTACCAAGCAGATCGAGCGTGCTCAGAAGCGCATTGAGGAGCGGAATTTTGAAATGCGCAGCCATGTTTTGAAATACGACGACGTCATGAACAAGCAGCGGGAGGTCATTTACGGCCAGCGGCGGCGGGTTCTTCTGGGTGACGACTTAAAAGAGAGCATCCGGGGTATGATAGAGACGGCGGTCACGACAATTCTTGACCAGCATTGCCCGGCCAATATGTATCCTGAGGAATGGGAGCTGGAGGGTTTCAAGGCTGCCATCTGCGATCTCATTCCCGAGGGGCGCATTCCCCTCTTTGAAGGAGTGGAGCTGGGCAAGCTGGACGCCAAAAAGGCGCGGCAGATGATCCTTGACCAGGCCATGGCGGCCTATGACGAAAAGGAAAAGGAGATCGAGGCGGACGGCGTCAGCATGCGGGAAGCCGAGCGGGTGGTTCTGCTGCGGATGGTGGATTCCAAATGGATGGACCATATCGACGCTATGGATCAGCTCCGCCAGGGCATCGGCCTTCGAGCCTATGGCCAGACGGATCCTGTGGTGGCATTCCGGCAGGAAAGCTATGATATGTTCGACGCCATGATCCAGTCCATCGAGCATGATACCGTTCAGATGCTGTTCCGCATCAAAGTTACCAGCCCCATGGAGCGGCAGCAGACCATGAAGCCGCTGGAAGAGGGCCGGGGCGGCGAGGACGGCGCCAGCAAGACCAAGACTGTGGTCCGCAAGGAGAAAAAGGTGGGCCGCAATGATCCCTGCCCCTGCGGCAGCGGGAAGAAATATAAAAACTGCTGCGGCAGACAGGCCTGAGAAAGAGGCAGACAGAAAAATAGGCCTGCCGGGCCGGCCCGGAAATGGGGGAAAGGGAATTCATATGAAGAAGAAAATGATTATCATTGGAGCGACGGGCAGCGCCTATAAGCGGACGATTCCGGCGCTCCGGGATTCGGAAATCTGCGAAGTGACGGCCATCCAGGGGAGAAATGAAGAAAAGCTGAAAAAGACCTGCGGGGAATACGGTATCGGCCGATATTATCTGGATGCGGGAGAAATGCTGGAAAAAGAGGAATACGACCTGATCTATATCGCAAACCCTCCCTTCCTGCATAAGGAAATGATAGAAAAGTGCGCGAAAACGGACGCTCCCATTATCTGCGAAAAGCCGCTGGCCAGAAACCATGCCGAAGGGATGGAAATCGGAGAGCTTTTGGCGGCCGGGGGCCGGCCCTTCATGGTGGCCCATCATCTGCGCCATCAACAGGCATTTTCGGATATAAAGAAAATTATTGCATCGGGCGAGATCGGAACCGTCGCCAGCGGCTGGGGGCAATGGGGCTTTGCCATCAACCCCGAGGCGCCTTCCTCGGCATGGAAGCTGAACAAGGAGCTGGGCGGGGGAGGAACCTTCTCAGACAATGGGATCCATGTGGTGGATTTCATATTGGGGCTGTTTGGGGAGCCGGAGCGGGCCATTGGAGTCAGCCGGCTGGACGGATTCAAAGAGTCCTTTGGCAACGAAACCATGCTTCTCTTATATGGCGATAAAGATATCGCCGTTCATTCCTCCCATACCCTGCCCAGCCAGGGAAACCATCTGCTGCTCTATGGGACAAAGGGCTGCATAGAGATTTTCGGCGGGATGTCGGAGAAGTGTATCCGGCGGATGGACGTGACGACGGGCGATGGGAAAAGAACCATCGAATACCCGGAGGAAAATCTGTATAAAAACGAAGTGGAGGATTTCATCCGGCACTATCTGGAAGGCGAGACGGATGCCTGCCGGGGAACGACACTTCCCGAAGCCATTGCCGCCCTCCGGCTCATCGATGAGATCCGCGGGGCATAGCCGCAAAGAGCGGACAATCTGAAAAAAAGCAAAAAAACTGCCGCGGCACGCTGCGGCGGAAAAAATATCAAACAGAATGGGGTGAACTTTCGCATGATACTTTTGGACGAATACAAAAGCAAATTGGCAGACGCCGAAAAAATGCTGAAAGAGGCAGGTGAGTCCCTTTGACGTCGCTTCTTTGGAAGCGGAGCTGGAGGGATATAAAAAGCAGATGGAAGCGCCGGACTTCTGGGACGACGTGGACGAGGCCAATAAAATAACGAAAAAGAGCAAGCCGGTGGAGGCCAAGCTCTCGGCATATCATAAACTCAAGCAGGCCGCAGAGGATGCGGAAACCCTGATGGAGATGGCCGAAGAGGAGGAGGACGACAGCCTGGAGGGCGAGATCCGCGAGGCTGTGGAAGAAGTCTGCCAGATGGCGGAGCAGTTCCGCCTGGAGGCCCTTTTGAAGGGGGAATACGACAGTCACAGCGCCATCATTTCTCTGCATGCCGGGGCGGGCGGGACGGAAGCCCAGGACTGGAACTCCATGCTCTATCGGATGTATATGCACTGGGCGGAAAAGCATGGCTTTTCCTGCACGGTTCTCGATTATCTCGACGGCGAGGAAGCGGGCATCAAGAGCGTGACTATGCTCATCGACGGACTCAATGCCTATGGATATCTCCGCGCGGAAAAGGGCGTGCACCGATTGGTGCGCATCTCTCCCTTTGATTCGTCGGCCCGGCGGCACACATCCTTTGCGTCCGTGGACGTCATGCCTCAGCTGGATAACGACGACGGGGACATCGAGATCCCGGCCGACGAGATCAAGATGGACGTGTTCCGTTCTTCGGGGGCCGGCGGGCAGCATGTCAACAAGACGTCTTCGGCGGTGCGCCTGACGCATATCCCGACGGGCATCGTGGTTTCCTGCCAGAACGAGCGGTCCCAGGTGCAAAACCGGGAAACCTGCATGAACATGCTGCGGGCCAAGCTCATTGAAAAGCGGGAAAGCGAAAAGATGGAGCAGCTCCAGAGCCTGAAGGGCGAGATGAAAAAGATCGAATGGGGCAGCCAGATCCGCTCCTATGTGTTCCATCCCTATACCATGGTGAAGGACCACCGCACGGGTGTGGAAACCGGAAATATCACGGCGGTGATGGATGGAGAGATCGACGCCTTTATCAACGCCTATCTCATCATGAGCTAAAGGGAGCGGGCTATGCTGGAATGTATTGTGGTTTTCTTGGGCGTCCTTTTGGATCAGCTGAGCAAGCTGTGGGTCGTGGACGCCATGTATCAAAGCTCTATGGCGGTGTGGCCGGGGGTGTTTGGGTTCACCTATGTGGAAAACACGGGTGCGGCCTTCGGCGTGCTGGGGAAAAGCACGCTGGTGCTGACGGTGGTTTCCGCGCTGGCCATGGTTGTGCTCTGCTTCGTGCTGGTGAAATTCCGCAAAGAGCTTTCAAAATTTGGCCGGGTCGGGCTGGCCCTGATCATCGCCGGAGGGCTGGGGAACCTGATCGACCGGGTTTTTCTCGGCTATGTGGTGGATTTCATCAATCTGGAATTCATGCACTTTGCCGTGTTTAACGTGGCGGATATATGCGCAACGGTGGGGACCATATGCCTGCTGATCGCCATTATCTTCGGCGAAAGAAAAAAAGGAAAAGGGGAGTTGAGCGCAGATGGAGAACGAGATGGGCAAATATCCGGTGCCGCCGACCAAGGAGGAGAAGCGGCGGGTGCGGCTGGGAAAGCAGAGGATACGCATAGCGAAGCGCCTGAGCCGCCTGCAGCGCAAGCAGACGCGGCTGGCAGCCAAGCAGGAGAGGACGGCGCGGCGGATCGCGGACACGGCGCGTAAGCTGGAGAAGCTGAACGCAGAATGGGACAGCATGCCCCAATAGGAAAATGAGAGAAGAAAAAAGCGTAACAGCGGGACCGGAGGCGGCGCGCCTGGATAAATACCTATCCGAGGTGTTCCCCGAGCATTCCCGCTCTTTTTTTCAAAACTGCATAGAAAACGGCCAGGTTTTGGTGGACGGCCGCCCAGCCCGGGCCAAGGAAAAGCCCCGGGAAGGCAGCATCATCACCTTTTTCGCCGAGGAACCCCGGGAGCTGGAGGCAAAGCCGGAGGATATCCCGCTGGATATCGTCTATGAAGATGGGGATATCGCCGTCATCAACAAGCCCAAGGGGATGGTGGTGCATCCGGCGCCGGGCAACGAAACCGGGACGCTGGTCAACGCCCTGCTGTTCCATATGAAGGACTTATCCGGCATTAACGGCGTTCTGCGGCCGGGCATTGTGCATCGGCTGGACAAGGACACCACCGGTCTGCTTGTAATTGCCAAAAATGACGCGGCCCATATTTCCCTGGCGGAACAGATCCGGGAAAAGACGGCGCGCCGGGAATATACGGCCCTGGTGTTCGGCGGATTCCGGGAGGAGGAAGGGCGTGTGGATGCGCCCATCGCCCGGCATAAGACCGACCGCAAACGGATGGCAGTGGTGCCTGGGGGCAGGGAGGCAGTGACCTTGTTTCAGGTGGCGGCGCGATATGAAAAATATACGCTGCTGCATCTCCGGCTGACCACCGGACGCACGCACCAGATCCGTGTGCATATGGCTTATATCGGCCATCCGGTGGCGGGCGACGCGGTGTATACCAAACAGAAGTTCCCCTATCCCACCCAGGGGCAGATGCTCCATGCCCATCGCCTCACCCTGACACATCCGCGCACGGGCGAGCGCATGACATTTGAAGCGCCGCTGCCCGCCTATTTTCGAGAGATTTTATCCAGGCTGCGGGAGATTTAGGAGATGATTTTATGATTCGGCTGGCGAAACCGGCGGATCTGCCGGAGATCCTGAAAATTTATGAAGCTGCCCGGCAGTTTATGGCGCGAAGCGGCAACGCTTCCCAATGGGGCAGAGCCTATCCGCCCAGGGAACGGATTGAGGCGGATATCCGCGGGGGATGCCTCTATGTGGAAGAGGCGGAGGGAAAACCGGCGGGGGTTTTTGCCTTTCTTTTGGGGCCCGAGCCCAATTATGAGAGAATCGACGGGGCCTGGCGGAATAGCCTGCCCTATGGCACGATTCACCGGGTGGCCAGCGATGGAAGGGTTCCGGGCTTTTTTGGCCGGTGCATGGAATTTTGCAAAAAACAGACAGCAAATCTGCGCATTGACACTCATGAGGAGAACAAGGTCATGCGCCATTTGATTGAAAAAAGCGGGTTTACAGAATGCGGGATCATCCGCGTGGAGGACGGAAGCCCGCGAATCGCCTATCAGTATGTGGGCAAAAGAGAGGATGCTGCAAAAGAAAAAAGGACAAGCGACTGATGCTTCTATAGAAGGAAGCCGTATATTTTTCAAAGCCCGGCCTGAATTTTTGGAATTCGTGTGCCGGCCTTTCCGTCGCGGAAGGGCCGGCTTTATTTTTGAGAAGAGAGAGGTTGCCAAAGAACAGTTTTTCTTCGCTGCATGAGAGCAGGGATCTATAGAAGGAAGCGGGAATCTGCCCGGAAGCTTTTGGAATAGAAGTTTTTCAAAAGAAACCTTCGGCCCGGGCGGGCCGGAAAGAAAAGGCAGAGAAAATATGAAAATTTTCCGCGGGCGGCGTTTACATTTGCCGGAGGGTATGCTACAATAAAAAACAACAAGTGACCTTTAAACTTGTCCGGCGAGGCAGGAAAGGTATGAGATACGATGGGAAATTGATATCTGTAGAGATAGCCTTGCCGTTTTGGTGGGGCTTTTTTGTTAGAGAAACCCCAAAATGCGATGGAGGAGGAAAAAATGCAGCCAAAGGCGAAAGTCATGGATGAAAAGGCGGTGGAGCGGGCGGTGGTCCGCATATCGCACCAAATCATCGAAAAGAACAAGGGGACGGAGAATCTCTGCCTTGTGGGGATTCAGCGCCGGGGCGTGCCCATGGCGCGGCAGATTGCCCGCAATATCCTGACCTTTGAAGGGGCGCGGGTGGATGTCGGCGTGCTGGATATCACATTTTACCGGGACGACCTCTCGCTTTTAAACGAGCATCCCGTGGTCAACGGCACGGAGATCGGCTTTGACGTCAATGGGAAAACCGTCGTCATTGTGGATGACGTACTCTATACCGGACGGACGGTGCGGGCGGCCATTGAGGCGATTATGGACCTGGGGCGGCCGGATTGTATCCAGCTGGCTGTGCTCATCGACCGGGGACACCGGGAGCTGCCCATCCGGGCGGATTATGTTGGAAAAAACCTGCCCACATCCCGAAGCGAGGCTGTGGCCGTGCGCCTCAAGGAAATTGACGGCGCCCAGGAGGTTGTTATTTTGGAGAACAACGGAGGGGAGGAAAGCTAATGGCGCGCAGCCGGAAAGATCTGCTGGGCCTGAAAGGCGTCCCGGCAGAGGAAATCCAAGAAATTCTAAAAAATGCAAAGATGCTCAAGCAGCTGATCTCGCAGCCTTCCAAAAAGGCCAGCCATCTTTCGGGAAAAACCGTGATAACGCTGTTTTATGAGAACAGCACCCGAACGAGGATGTCCTTTGAGCTGGCGGGGAAATATCTTTCGGCCAATGTGGCGAACATCTCGGCTTCGGCCAGCAGCGTGCAGAAGGGGGAAACGCTCATCGACACGGGCAAAACCCTGGATGTGATGGGGACGGACGTCATCGTGATACGCCATCCCATGAGCGGTGCGCCGCACCTTCTGGCGAAAAATGTGAAAGCCAGCGTCATCAACGCGGGCGACGGAATCAATGAACACCCCACTCAGGCCCTTTTGGATATGTTCACCATGAAAGAGAAGCTGGGGGACTTGAAAGGCCTGGAAGTGGCGATCCTGGGCGATATCTACCATAGCCGTGTGGCGCGAAGCAATATTTTCGGCCTCACCACGATGGGCGCCCATGTGACGGTCTGCGGCCCGGGAACGCTGCTCCCCGGCGGCATTGAGAAGCTGGGCGCTTCGGCGACGCTGGATGCCCGGGCGGCGGTTCGGAATGCGGATGTGGTGATGGCGCTTCGCATTCAGCGGGAGCGGCAAAAGGGAGGCCTTTTCCCATCCGTGCGGGAATACCACCAGTTCTATGGGGTGGATGAAGAGCTTTTGAGCCTGGCCCGGCCCCATGCCCTTGTGATGCATCCCGGCCCGGTGAACCGGGGCGTGGAGCTGACCAGCAGCGTGGACGATGGGGAACAGTCGGTCATCACCGAGCAGGTGACAAACGGCGTGGCGGTGCGCATGGCGCTTCTATATCTCTTGACAAGGAGGGCGTGACTTTGAGAATTCGGATAACAAACGGAAAGCTGGTCAATCCCCGGGGCGAAAGCCAGGGAGATATCTCCATCTGCGACGGAAAGATTGAAAAGATCGGAGAGCCCTTTGGGGAATATGACCGGGTCATCGATGCAAAAGGGCTGGTGGTGACGCCGGGGCTGATCGATATGCATGTGCATCTTCGGGAGCCGGGCTATGAATATAAGGAAACCATTCTTTCGGGGACGCGGGCGGCCGTCAAGGGCGGCTTCACAGCCGTGGCCTGCATGCCCAACACAAATCCGGTCGCGGATAATGAAACGGTCGTGACCTATATCCTGTCGCAGGCCCAAAAGGCGGGCTATGCCAAGGTATACCCTATCGCCTGCATCACCAAGGGCCAGCAGGGGGAGGACATCACAGAATTCGGACGGCTGAAGGAGGCCGGAGCTGTGGCCTTTTCGGACGACGGACGCCCGGTGATGGACAGCGGCATCATGCGCCTGGCCCTGCAATATGGAAAGGGCTTTGATGCTCTCATGATCAGCCACAGTGAAGATCTGACGCTGTTAAACGGCGGCGTGATGAACGAGGGCGACACGGCCACGGCCATCGGCCTCAAAGGGATTACCCGTGCGGCGGAAGAGGTCATGCAGTCCCGGGATATCATTTTGGCGAGAACCTATGACACCCGGGTGCATCTGGCCCATATCTCCACCAAGGGGGCTGTGGAGCTGGTGCGCCGGGCCAAGGCCGAGGGCGTGAAGGTCACGGCGGAAACTGCGCCCCACTATTTCACGGCTGACGACACCTGGGTGATCGGCTATGACACGAACACAAAGGTGAATCCGCCCCTCCGGACAAAGGAGGACGTGGCGGCCATCAAGGCGGGCCTGGCGGACGGCACCATCGACGCCATTGCCACCGACCACGCGCCTCACCACGAGGATGAAAAAAATGTGGAATACGATATAGCGGCCAACGGCATCAGCGGCATCGAATCCTCCCTGCCCCTGTCCCTCAATCTGGTGCGGGAAGGAGTTATTTCGCTGGAACATATGGTGGAACTTTTAAGCTGCACTCCGGCGGAGATTCTCGGTGTGGAAGGCGGCGTTTTGAAGGAAGGCGCGGCGGCGGATATCACAATTTTTGATCCCGGCGCAAAATACACCTATACAAAGGAGAGCATGATCTCCAAGGGAAAGAACTCGCCTTATCTGGGCATGGAGATGCAGGGAAAAGCCGTGTATACCATTGTGGATGGAAAAATCCTGCTGGACGGCGGAAAGGTAGCGGAACATGATTGACAAACTGATTGAAGGAATCAAGCAGACAAAGTGCCCGGTGTGCGTGGGGCTGGATACCATGCATACCTATCTCCCCGAGGAATTCGAGGCGGATGAAAAAAAGCCGCTTCGGAGCATCGGCGACGCCCTGTTCGATTTCAACCGGGAAATCATCGATTCGATTAACGATATCGTCCCGTCGGTGAAAGTGCAGGTGGCCTATTATGAGCAATATGGCTCGGCGGGAATGCGGGCCTTCAAAAAAACCATTGCCTATGCCCGCAAGGTGGGACTGGTGGTGATCTCGGATGTCAAGCGAAACGATATCGGCTCGACAGCCACCGCCTATTCCAACGCCTATCTGGGCGGCGTGGAGATCGGCGGCGAGAGGCACTGCCCCTATGAATCGGATTTTATCACGGTGAACCCCTATTTCGGCATTGATGGGATTCAGCCGTTTTTGAACGACTGCAAAAAATATGGAAAGGGAATCTTTGCCCTGGTCAAGACCAGCAATCCATCGGGCGGCGAATTCCAGGATTTGAAAGTTTACCGCAAGCGGCTCTATGAGCGGGTGGCGGATAAGGTAGACGCCTGGGGGCAGGATCTCATCGGTGAATATGGATATTCGGCGGTAGGCGCCGTGGTGGGCGCGACGTATCGCGAACAAGCCCAGTTCCTGCGGGAAAAGCACCCGACGACCTTTTTCCTGGTGCCGGGCTACGGCGCCCAGGGGGCGACGGCCGCGGATATCGCCGTGAATTTTGACGCCAACGGGCTGGGAGCAGTGATCAATTCCTCCCGGGGCATTCTGCTGGCCTATAAAAAGCCGCAGTATGCGGGGATGAACTTTAAAAAGGCGGCCCGGGCGGCTGTTTTGGATATGAAGGAAGATATTCTGTCCGCCCTGAAGGCGAACGGGGTAAACCTGTGACCATGACAAAGGAAGGAAGCAAATGGCGTATTTAACTTTGGAAGATGGAACGGTATATGAAGGGGAGAGCTTCGGCGCGGAGCACGACGCTATCGGCGAAGTGGTCTTTAACACGGGAATGACCGGCTATCAGGAGGTTCTGACGGATCCATCCTATTCCGGTCAGCTGGTGACCATGACCTATCCCCTCATCGGCAACTATGGCGTCAATATGCAGGACCCGGAGTCGGATGCTCCCAAGGTTTCAGCCCTGATCGTCCGGGAGCTTTGTGAGCTGCCCAACAACTGGCGCAGCGAGGAGACGCTTGGAAAGTATATGAAGGACAACAACATTCTTGGCCTCTGCGGCATCGATACCCGCTCGCTTACCCGGCGCATCCGCAATCTGGGGACCATGCGGGGCATCATTACCATGGAGCGGCCCACGGAGGCGCAGCTGGCGCAGATGAAGGATTTTGCCGTTATCCGCCCGGTGGACAAGGTGACCTGCCGGGAGCCCTATGAGATGGGGGAAGGGGAAACGAAAATCGCCGTTCTGGATTTCGGCCTGAAACGCAACATTCTGCGGAGCCTGGCGGCCCACGGCGCAAAGCTCACGGTATATCCCGCCCATACCGATCCTCACAAGATTTTGGAGGGCGGTTTTGACGGCGTGATGCTCACCAACGGCCCGGGAGACCCCAAGGACAATCAGGAAATCATCCAAAATCTCAAGGTGATTATCGACGAAAGCGAACTGCCCATCTTCGGCATCTGCCTGGGACACCAGCTCATGGCCCTGGCCATGGGGGCGGACACCGCCAAGCTGAAATATGGGCACCGCGGCTCCAACCATCCGGTGAAGGATGTGGAAAAGGATCGGGTGTTCATCACCTCTCAGAACCATGGATATACCATCCTGCCCGAAAGCCTGCCGGAATGCGCCACCATCACGCATATCAACATGAACGACCAGACGATTGAGGGCCTGCGCTATGAGGGCAAAAAGATGTTTTCCGTCCAGTTCCATCCCGAGGCCAGCCCGGGGCCGGAGGACACGGCCTATCTGTTTGACGAGTTTCTGGCTATGATGAAGGAAAGCAGGTGACAACATGCCTTTAAATAAAGAGATCAAGAAAGTACTGGTGGTGGGCAGCGGTCCCATTATCATCGGGCAGGCGGCCGAGTTCGACTATGCTGGCACGCAGGCCTGCCGGGCGCTTCGGGAAGAAGGGATCGAGGTCGTCCTTGTCAATTCCAACCCGGCGACCATCATGACGGATAAGGAGATGGCGGACAAGCTCTATATTGAGCCGCTGACGCCTGAAGTCGTCAAAAACATCATCCGCAAGGAGCGGCCGGATTCCATGCTGGCCACCCTGGGCGGCCAGACCGGCTTAAATCTCGCAATGGAGCTTCACGACCAGGGCTTTTTGGAGGAAATGAACGTCCGCCTTCTGGGAACGGATATCGATTCCATCAAAAAGGCGGAGGACCGGGAAGCATTCAAAGAAACCATGGAGTCCATCGGCGAGCCGGTCATTGAAAGCGTGATTGTCAACACCGTGGAGGAGGCCCTGCAATTCGGCGAGGACACGGGCTATCCGCTCATCGTCCGCCCGGCCTATACGCTCGGCGGAACCGGCGGCGGCATCGCCCATGATCCCGAAGAATTGAAGGAGATCGCCCATTCGGGCTTGCAGGCCAGCCGCGTGCACCAGTGCCTCATCGAAAAATCCGTGGCGGGCTATAAGGAAATCGAATTTGAAGTGCTCCGGGATGGCAAGGGGAACTGCATCACGGTTTGCAGCATGGAAAATATCGATCCCGTCGGCATTCATACGGGCGACAGCATCGTAACTGCCCCGGCGCAGACGCTTCGGGACAAGGAATACCAGATGCTCCGGAGCGCCGCCATCCGCATCATCAATGCGCTGGGAATCGAAGGCGGCTGCAATGTGCAGTATGCGCTGGATACCGAGTCCATGCAGTATTATCTGATCGAGGTAAACCCCCGGGTCAGCCGCTCTTCGGCCCTGGCCTCCAAGGCTACGGGATATCCCATTGCCAAGATTGCGGCGAAGATTTCCATCGGCTATGGCCTGGATGAGATTGTGAACGGCGTGACCGGCAAGACCTATGCCTGCTTTGAACCCACCATCGATTATGTGGTGATGAAGTTCCCCCGCTGGCCCTTTGATAAGTTTACGGCGGCGGACAAGGCGCTGGGCACCCGGATGAAGGCGACGGGCGAGGTCATGGCCATCGGCTGGAACTTTGAGGCGGCGCTGGTGAAAGCCGTCCGGTCCCTGGAGCTGAATCTGGACAGCCTGGAGAGTCCCTTCGTCAAAAAATATACCCGGGAGCAGCTTCTCGCGCGCATCGGCGAGCAGGACGACGAGCGGCTGTTCCTCATTGCCCAGGCACTGCGCACGGGCGTGAGCATGGAGGAAATCCATGCCATCACAAAGATCGACTATTTCTTCCTGAATAAAATCAAGAGCATCGTGGAGATGGAGGAATTCTTAAAGACGCAGTCGCCGGAGACGCTTGACCGCAAGACGCTTTTGAGGGCCAAACGCATGGGCTTTGGCGACCAGGCCATGGCCCGGTTTCTGGGCATTTCCGAAAAGGAGATGCGGGCGCTGCGCGTGGAAAAGCAGGTGCTGCCCTCCTATAAAATGGTGGATACCTGCTCGGCGGAATTCGAGGCGATCAGTCCCTATTACTATTCCACCTATGGCGAGGAAAACGAGGCCAAGCCGGCAACGAATAAAACCGTCGTCGTGCTGGGCAGCGGCCCCATCCGCATCGGCCAGGGCATCGAGTTTGACTATTGCTCGGTTCACAGCGTCTGGGAGCTGAAAAAGGCGGGGTATGACACGGTTATCATCAACAACAACCCCGAGACGGTTTCCACCGACTTTGACACTTCCGACCGGCTGTATTTCGAGCCGCTGACCCCGGAAGATGTTTTGAACGTTCTGGAGCAGGAAAAGCCTCTGGGCGTGGTGGTCCAGTTTGGCGGGCAGACGGCCATCAAGCTGGCCAAGCATGTGGTGGATGCGGGATATAAAATCCTGGGAACCCAGCTGGAGGATATCGACGCGGCCGAGGACCGGGAGGTATTCGACGAGGTTCTGGAAAAACTGGGGGTTTCCCGGCCCAAGGGACTCACGGTGTTTACCGAGGATGAAGCCGTGGAAGCGGCGGAGACGCTGGGGTATCCCGTGCTGGTGCGCCCTTCCTATGTGCTGGGCGGCCAGGGCATGGAAATCGCCTATACGGAAAAAAATATCCGGGAATATATGCGCATCATCGGGCGGCAGAAGCAGGAGCACCCGATTCTCATTGATAAATACATGATGGGCAAGGAGATCGAGGTGGACGCTATCGCCGACGGCGACGATATCCTGATCCCCGGCATCATGGAGCATATCGAGCGAGCGGGCGTGCATTCGGGAGACAGTATTTCTGTCTATCCCACGGTGTCGCTGCCCCAGAGCCGGATCGACGAGCTCATCGACGTGACGACGCGTCTGGCCAAGGAGATGCATGTCGTCGGCCTGATGAATTTCCAATATGTCATTTCCGGTGACAAGCTCTATGTCATCGAGGTCAATCCCCGGGCCAGCCGGACCGTGCCCTATATCAGCAAGGTGACGGGCGTGCCCGTGATTCAGCTGGCCATGGACGTGATCCTGGGAAAAAAGCTCAGAGATCTGTCCTTTGGGACGGGGATGGTTCCGCCCCGCAAACTGTTCGCTGTGAAAGTCCCGGTATTCTCCTTCGAGAAGCTGCCGCAGGTGGAAGTGAGCCTGGGGCCGGAGATGAAATCCACCGGCGAAGTCCTGGGCATCTCCCGGGACTATAACGAGGCGGTTTTGAAGGGATTGATCGGCGCGGGCGTCATCGTTCCCTATGAAGGGGGCAAGGTCATCATGACCATCGCAGACAACGATAAACAGGAAGCCATTCCCATCGGCGCCGTGCTGGATTATCTGGGCTTTGATATCTATGCCACCGAGGGGACGGCGCGGCTTTTGAACTTCAACTTTGTGGCGGCCAACAAAGTCGGCGGTTTCCATGACCCGCATCCCAATATGCAGGACCTCATTGAGAGCGATCAGATCAACCTGATTATCAACACACCCACCAAGGGGCGCTCGCCCATGAGCGATGGGTTCCATCTGCGGCGGATGGCCGTGGAGCGGCGGATTCCCTGCCTGACCTCTCTGGATACGGCGCGGGCGCTGGCCCATTGCCTGAAGCTGCAAAAGACGGATAAGGATCTGGAGCCCTTGAATATTCAGGAGTTAGGCGACTTATGATAAAGAAACACGATATCTGCCGGGTGGCTTCTCTAGAGCCGCTGGCAAAGGATACCTATGCGCTGACGCTTAAAGTGAACGGCGATATGCTGAAGTATTTCCGCCCCGGGCAGTTTGCCCATATCCGCCTGCCCCATGCGGGGGAGCATCTGCTCCGACGGCCCATCAGCGTCAATACCATCGACCGGGAAGCCGAAACCATGCGGTTTGCCTTTCTCATACAGGGGGAGGGCACGCGGCGGCTTTCCCAGTGCCGTCCGGGCGACGAGCTGGATATCCTTGCGCCTTTGGGCCAGGGATTCAGGGTGAAGGAATCCCATCAAAAAATCTGGCTGGTGGGAGGCGGCATCGGCATCGCGCCGCTGCTCTCGCTGCGGGATACGGTTCCCGGGCGGGAATATACCGCCTTTCTGGGCTATAAGAGCCGGGAATACGCCTATGAGCGGAAGGAATTTGAAGGCTTCTGCAAGGCCGTCCACGTCACTTCTGACGACGGCTCCATCGGCGAGAAAAATTTTGTGACCGAGGCGCTCCGGCGGGAGCTTGAAAAAGAAAAGCCGGATGTGATCCTTTCCTGCGGCCCGCTGCCCATGTTCCGCTCTCTCAAGCGGGTTTGGGAGGAAGACGGCAGAGATGTGGAAACCCAGGTTTCCATGGAGCAGCATATGGGCTGCGGCACGGGCGGCTGCTATACCTGCACCTGCATGGTGGCGGGGGCGATGAAGCGGGTCTGCATGGATGGCCCCGTATTCGATATCCGGGAGGTGAAACTCTGATGGCAGATTTGCGTGTGAACATAGCGGGAGTAAACTTCAAAAACCCGGTGATCGCGGCTTCGGGAACCTTTGCTTTTGGCGAGGAGTATGCGGCTTTTCTGGATGTTTCCGCTCTGGGGGGGATTGCCCTGAAGGCGCTGACGCCGGAAATCCGTCCCGGAAACCCGCCCATCCGCATCGCGGAGACCCCCAGCGGGATACTGAACAGCGTGGGCCTGCAAAATCCGGGAGTGGACGCCTTTATTTCGGGGATTCTGCCCCGCATCCGCCGGTTTGATACGGTGAAGATCGCTAATGTCGCCGGGCGGACGGAGGAGGATTACTATACCGTCATTGAAAAGCTGAACGATACCGAGATCGATATGTTCGAGCTGAACGTATCCTGTCCCAACGTCAAGCAGGGAGGCGTGACTTTTGGAACCGATCCGAACAGTATGGCGGCTATCGTTGCAGGGGCGAAGGCCCGGGCGAAAAAGCCGCTTATCGTCAAGCTGACGCCGAATGTGACAAATATCGCCCTGATGGCAAAAACGGCGGAGGACGCGGGAGCGGACGCCGTTAGCCTGGTGAATACCTTCACGGCCATGGCCATCAACGCCAAAACCCGGCGGCCCGTGCTGGCCAATGTGACCGGAGGGCTTTCCGGTCCGGCCATCAAGCCCATTGCTCTTCGCATGGTGCATGAGGTGTATAGGGCCGTAAGCATTCCCATCATCGGCATGGGCGGCATTATGACAGGAGAGGATGCGGCGGAATTTCTGCTAGCGGGAGCCAGCGCCCTTATGGTGGGGACGGCGACTGTGGCCGAGCCGGATGCCATGATCCGTATTCTTGGGGAGCTGAACAAATTTTTGGATGAAAACAGCGCGGCGACAGCCCGGGAGCTGACCGGCGCTTTGGAATATTAAAAGAATCAAGGAGGAAATCATATGCTCACGAAAGAACAGGTACTTGCCATTTTGAAAGAGAGAGAAGCCGTTTTGGAGGGACACTTCCTCCTGACCTCCGGCCGTCATTCCGACCGGTATGTCCAGTGCGCAAAGCTCTTCCAGTATGCGGATACGTCGGAGATTATCTGCAAAGAGCTGGCAGAGAAATTCGAGGGAGAGAAAATCGACGTAGTCGTCGGCCCGGCCCTGGGAGGCGTGATCATGGCCTATGAGATGGGGCGTCAGCTGGGTGTCCGCAACATCTTTGCCGAGCGGGAAAACGGGAATATGACTCTGCGCCGCGGTTTCAAGGTGGAAAGAGGCGAGCGCGTGCTAGTCTGCGAGGATGTTGTGACGACGGGCGGTTCTGTGAAAGAGGTCATCGCCCTGCTTTCGGATATGGGGGCGGAAATCGTCGGCGTGGGGAGCGTCGTGGATCGCTCGAATGGGAAAGTGGATTTCGGCGTGCCCTTCCATGCCGTACTTTCCATGGAGGTCACATCCTATGAGGCAGACAACTGCCCGCTCTGCAAGGAAGGAAAAATCCCGGCCATCAAGCCGGGAAGCCGCAACCTGACCAAATAATATAAGCGAAAGAAAGCAAAAAAGACGCGGAAAAACCGCGTCTTTTTTATTGCATGGGTTGGGATATATGCTCCAAAATTCGATGTTTAAAGGTACAAATATCAAAACAGACGGGAGCCGATCCTCAATTTCCCGAACTCCGCCATGCAGGCAAGGGAATGAGGCAAAATCGGATCCACTTCCCCTCCTCCCCCGCATTTATGCCTTTTCGGGCGGAAGGATATAGGCGTATTTGACCTTGTCTCCGGCGACAAACTCCCGGGTATACCGCAGGGGAACGCCGTTTTCATCCACTACCACATCATAGACCAGCAGGAGCGGCTCACCGGCCGGAATCCCCAGTAGCCGGGCCTGAACCGGGTCCGCAGCGACGGCCTCAAAGGTGCGCTCCCGAGAGGTGAGCGTCCGGGAAGGGCCATCCCGGGTCATGAGGGCATTGAGGGATTCCTTCTCCAGATCCTCAGCCCGCAGATAAGAATAGGCCGGGAGAAGATGATCCACTGCATAGATCAGCGGAACGCCATCCACCAGAAGAAGGCGGGTTACCTTGACCACCAGAGATTCCGGGGGAAGACGGAGGACCTCCTGATCCTCGCCGCCCGCCGGCTCGATGGAAAGGGAGACGACCTGCCGCCCCGGAACAAAGCCGCCCTTCTCGCAGCTCTCAGAAAAGCTGTTGGCGCTTACGGTGAACAAGCTTTTGCCCTTTTTCTGGGTAACAAAGGTGCCCTTGCCCTGCAGCCGGACCAGCCGCCCCTCCTTGGAAAGCTCGTTTAAAGCCGTTCGGACAGTGATGCGGCTGACGCCATATTCCCGGGCCAGCTCGGGCTCAGAAGGGAGACTCTCGCCCGGCTTCCAGGTTCCGTCGTTCAAGGCATCCTCCAGCAGCCGCTTCAGCTGTTTATAGAGGGGAACGACGGCAAGGGTGTTGAGCTTTTCTTTTTCATCCATAGAGAGTCTCCTTTCGCAAAATAATAAAAACTGCTCCGCCCAATCGAGGGCAGGGCAGTTTTTAGTGTAGCCTTATTTGTTGAGTTCGTCAAGAATGGCAACGGATTTGGGGTTGCTCAGGCCGAAGCGGGTCACGCCCAGAGCCTTCAGCTCTTCAATCATTTCAATGCCGTTCACGCCGCCCGCCGCCTTGATCTGCGCGCGGTCGCCGACGGTCTCCTTGATGATTTTGACCTGTTCCACAGTAGTCGGGCCATAGAAACCGGATGCCGTTTTGACAAAATCCGCTTTGGCCTGAACGCAGATTTCCGAAGCAATCTTGATCTCTTCGGGATTGAGCATGGGGGATTGAATGATGACCTTCAAAATGCCCGGCGCCACTTCGCGGATCTTCTGAACCTCTTCCAAAACCTTGTCATGCATGCCCGAGCGGAGCATGGGGACATTCATAAACATATCCAGTTCATGGCAGCCGATTTCCACCCAATGTTTGGCGGCGAAAACCTTTTCCTCCGTGGATTCTTCCCCGGCGCTGGATGCACAGCCAACCGCGCCGCCCACCAGGGTTTTGGTGCCCTTCAGTTCCTGAATCAGATATTCATTATAGCAGGAGAGGCCATAGACCAACCAGTAATCGTATTTCTTGGCGTCGGCCACCAGCTGTTTCATATCTTCAAAGGTGTCCCGGGGATTGATACGCACGGAATCCAGCATCCGCGCCAGCTCATATGCTTTTTGTGTCATGTTGTGTTCCTCCTCATGTCTGATAAAATAGCGGGTACAAAGCATAAGTTGTTCTATATTGTTCTATAATAATAGGATACAATACATATTTTGTTCTGTCAACCCCCAAATGAACACTTTTATAAAGGAAAGAGAATTTCCCCAAATCTGATGAAAAAATGCGCACGGTTGAAATACAGAGGTTTGGTCCGGCTCAGGCAAAAAGGCCTGCATTCTGCGATGGCTTTGGGAGCTGATAAAAGGAAGAACAGCAAAGAAATGGAAGCGCGGCATTCCTGTGGCAGCACGAATGTGAGTTAAAACAGAAGTAAGGCAGTTGTTATATTGCCTTGTATCGGACCCGGGACATGGCGGAAAACGCCGGAAGAACGGTGCATGCTGTGAAAACTGCCATGTGGGGGGGCTGTGCCGCGCCTCTATGAACCGGGAGAAGGCAGGGCTGTAAATGGATCGCCTCGGAAGCCGGGAGGAACAAAATCCTTATTCGTATCCATAAAGCAAAGCGATATAGGTTCCGGGCTGTCTGTGTATGACAGTAATAAAAAAACCGGGGTGAGAACCCCGGTCTTTTCTGTTTAGTCCTCTAAAAAAACCATCTGCTGTTTGTTGACATCTCCTGAACCCAACGTCACGACGATATCGCCGCTCTGCCAGTGGGAGCGAAGGTATTCCTTGATTTCCTGGAATGTGGGGATATACCGGCAGTTATGGGAATGGGCGTCAATACGGGTGACCAGATCCGTCGCATGGATATCATGCAGATCAATGTCCCGGCCGGGATAGAGATCGGGCACAAGGACTTCATCCGCGTCGTCAAACGCCAAAGCGTATTTATCCTTCAGGGTTTTGGCCCGGGTGAAGGAATTGCACTGGAACACAACCCAGAGCTTCTTGTGGGGATATTTCTTTGCCCCCGCCAGACAGGCCCGGATCTCACTGGGATGATGGGCATAATCGTGAAAAATTTTCACGCCGTCCTTTTCCCCCACCAGCTCAAAGCGCCGCCCGGCCAGATGATAATGGGCGAGAGCCTTTGCGGCGTCTGCCACCGAGATGCCGTAGACGGTATATGCCAGTGCAATGGCGGCCAGCGCGTTTTGAACATTGTGCATGCCGGGGATATGAAGAGAAACATGCCCCAGGCTTTCGCCGTGATGGACAACATCGAAGGAGGGGCAGCCCATATCGTCAAAGGCGACATTTTCTACGCCAAAATCACTGTTGCCGGAAAGGCTGTAAGAGATAATATGCGCCTCTGTGCGGGCGAGCGCCCGCCGGGTATTGGCGTCATCCGTGTTGGCAAAGACGATGCCCTCCTTGGGAAGAAGGCGGATAAAATCCACAAAGGTATCGATGATCTCGTCAATATCCTTATAATAATCCAAATGATCGTCGTCAATATTGTTTAATATAATATAAGTAGGATGCAGGGTGAGAAAACTGCGAACATATTCGCAGGCCTCGGTGATGAAATGTTCGCTCTTGCCCAGCTTTACACCGCCGGAGAGGAAATCCACCATGCCGCCTACATGGACGGTGGGATCGATTCCCGAATCCTGGGTGATAAGGGCCAACATGGAGGTGATAGTGGTTTTTCCGTGGCATCCTGAGACACAGACGACGTCCTTATAATCCCGGCTGACCTGCCCCAGAAGCACGGAACGTTCCAGCATGGGGATATGGTGCTGGACGGCATAGGAATATTCCGGATTGGAGGGTTTGATAGCCGCCGTATAGACTACAAGCCCGGCCCCTTCCACATGGGCGGCGTCGTGGCCGATCTCCACAGGAATGCCGCGCTTTTGGAGGGTATCCGTAAAGGCGGACTGCCGCTGGTCGGAACCCGAAACAGAATAGCCCAGATTATCGAGAATTTGCGCCAGACCGCTCATGGAACAGCCGCCGATCCCGATAAAATGAATCCGCTGGCCTTTATAATCAGAAATATCAATCATTATATCCTGTCCTTTCGGGGAAAAATCCCGCAAACATCTTTTTGGGGCATACATTCCTATGCATACCCAGACAACATTATACTCGATTTTGCCGTAAATAAGCAATAAAATTGAAAAAAATTCTGGATTTTTCTCCGGAGGAGTGGTAAAATACGAATTATTGAAGAATATTTATTGAAATCATTCGGGTAATTGGAGAGATAAACATGGATGTTTTGACACGGAAAGAAAGATTATGTGGAATTACGGCGATTTTAACGAACAATCCCAGCCGCCTATATCCTCTTTCGCATTTTTCGGAATTGTTCGGTGCGGCAAAGTCTACGCTGAGCGAGGATGTGGCAATCATCAAAGAGGCTTTCGAGCGGCTCCAGCTTGGGGAGATCGAGGTGCTCATGGGGGCCAGCGGGGGGATTAAATATATTCCGCGGATGGATAAGCAGAGCAAAGATGAAATTGTGGGAGAAATTGTCGAGAAGCTGTCCAATTCCTCCCGGATACTGCCGGGCGGATTTATCTATACGGCGGATATTTTTCTGACACCGCGGTATGTGGATAAAATGGCGCAGATCCTCTGGGGATTTTTCTATAAAACCAATCCGGATTTTGTGATTACGGTGGAAGCTAAGGGAATTCCGCTGGCAATGGCGGTGGCCCGTCTTTTTGACAAACCGCTGGTAGTGGCCAGAAAGGAGAGCAAAATGACAGAGGGGAGCGTGGTGACGCTCAATTATCTTTCAGGCTCCTCCAAACGGCTGCAGACCATGTCTCTTTCTAAGCGCGCGGTAAAAGAAGGACAGCGGGCGCTGGTGATCGATGATTTTATCGCAGGAGGAGGCACGCTTCGAGCTATATTTGAGATGATGAAGGAATTCAGCATTACGGTCGTGGGCTGCGGCGTGGCTATTGCTACAAAGAATCCCTCCAAAAAACGCGTGGAAAACTACAAGAGCATCATCACGCTGGAGGAAATCAACGAAGAGATGTCCTTTATCAAAGCTTCCTCCAATATCCTCGAATAAACGGCCTGTTCGGCAAAAAAAGAGGATTTTTCATATTTTTGGCGAATACATAATGTAAGTTATTCAAAGTACTTCAGAAGGGTGGAGGAAGCAATGAATATTACGGACATTCGTATTCGGCGAGTCAGTGAATCGGGTAAGATGAAGGCAATTGTATCAGTGACGTTTGACGATATGTTCGTCGTCCATGATATGAAGATCATCGAAGGACAAAACGGCTTGTTTATCGCCATGCCCAGCAGGAAAACGCCCAGCGGGGAGTATAAGGACGTGGCGCATCCCATCAATACGGCGGCGAGGGAGGAACTGCAGGAGCGGATTCTGGAGCAATACGCGCAGCTGCCCGAAGAAATGGAAGAGATGGCAGGCGAATAGGAATATAGAAAGCCCCGTGCCTTTTTAAAGGCACGGGGCTTTTTTATTCGTTTTTCATACATACCCGAACGAAAAAAGGGAGAGAGGGAGGAGAAGATGAGGGGAGGGAGGAACGAAAGAGGGAGGGAGAGGGAGATAAGTGCGGATTTAGAAAAAAGTAAGAAAAAAGTAAAAAAAGGTGTTGACAAGGGAGGGGGGATTTGGTATGATAAACAGGCGCTCGAGAAACGGGCCTTGAAAAAGGGCGTAACAAAGGCGCAAAAAGAACCTTGAAAAGACAATATAGCGTAAAAGAACAAGCAAACATAGCTTAA
>NZ_JACRSS010000002.1 GCF_014384805.1 Guopingia tenuis | reverse complement strand
TTAAGCTATGTTTGCTTGTTCTTTTACGCTATATTGTCTTTTCAAGGTTCTTTTTGCGCCTTTGTTACGCCCTTTTTCAAGGCCCGTTTCTCGAGCGCCTGTTTATCATACCAAATCCCTCTCCCCTTGTCAACACCTTTTTTTACTTTTTTCTTACTTTTTTCTAAATCCGCACGTATCCCCCTCTCCTACCCACCTTTCGTTCCTCCCTTTCCTCATCTTCTCCTCCCTCTCTCCCTTCTTTCGTTCGGGTATGCGGAGAGGTGAACGGCCTCAGGGACGCAGAAGCGCAGCGATAAAAAGAATCATTGACAAGCTTTCGCAAAGGCGCTATAGTATATCTGTAAATTGAATATCAACCGCTGGGGGTGCCATTTGGCTGAGAATACACCCTTAGAACCTGAAAACGGTAATTCTTTCGTAGGGAAAGCGGTGACAAGAAGCGTAGTTTCCCTGCATATTTCTATATGCAGGTTTTTGTTTCCTTTCTCTCCTTGCATGCCCGGCGGCTATTTTGCAAAGGAGTTTTTTATTATGACAAACGAAAAACCAAAGTCCAACGAAGTCCGTATGTGGCTTCTCATCCTGGCTTCCTTCCTCATTCTCGTGGGGATTGGCTTGGTGATCTTCCTCGCAGCGCCCGCTGGAGAGGACGGCCCCGCCACCTTCGCCGGCTATTTCTCCAAGCTGTTTGAAAATCCCTGGCCCACGGCACTGGCGTTTGTCCTGCTGCTTGCGGGCATTGCCGGCGTTATCGTTTATGCGAAAAAGGGTTCTCTCAGCAAAACCCAGTGGGAAACCAAGGAAATCATCACCGCCGCGCTTTGCATGGGCCTTTCCTTCGTCCTCTCCTGCATCAAGCTCTATGAAATGCCCCTGGGCGGCTCCATCACCCCCGGCAGCATGCTGCCCATCATCCTCTTTGCCTATATCTACGGCACGCCCAAGGGCTTGATCGTCGGTCTGCTGTATGGTTTCATGCAGATGCTCCAGGGTATTTATTTCGTGGACGTCATCCAGTTTGCCCTGGATTATATCCTAGCTTTCCTGGCGCTGGGCTTGGCGGGATTATACAGGAAAAATATCGTCCCCGCTGTCCTCATCGCCTGCGCCGCCCGTTTCTTTTTCGCATTCTGGGCGGGCATGTACTGGATCCCCGAGGGACAGAACCCGTTCATCTATTCCTTCGTATATAACATTACCTATATCGGCCCGGAATGCGTGATCTGCGTCCTCATTTCTCTAATTCCCGGTGTCCGCAAGAATATCGAGATGCTGAAGAACCAGGCGCTCCAGCGCAAAAATTCCAAGACAGCAAAGGCTGCCGCATAACACACAAATTCCAAACCTCTCATCCATAAAAAAGGAAAAAGCCCCGGATTTTCTCCAGGGCCTTTTTCTGTCTATTTTTCTTTATTCCCGGACGCTCTGCGCCAGCCGTTCTCCCAGCGCATATGCCTGCCTCCGCTCCTCCGCATCCGGCCGCAGCTTGACGGCCAGCGTATCCACCAGCCGGAAACCCATCCGGCCCATCCGCTCCGCCATATAGCGGACGGCCTCGCCGCTCCAGGCAAAGGAACCGAAGGCCACGGCCCGTTTTCCCCGGGCATCGTAGGCCGAAAGAGAAGCCAATACCTCCCAAACCGGCTTGAGGGCATCCCGGTTCACCGTGGGAGAACCGAGAGCCACCGCGTCCATGCGGCGGATTTTCTCGGCAACCCGTTCCGGGCCAACCTCGGCGATATCATCGATTTCCATATCCATCCCGTTCCGGATGCCTGCCCGGTATATCTCCTCCGCCAGCTCCCGGGTGTAACCATAGCAGGAGACATAGGCGACATACCCTTTTGGGGTATCGGATACCGGGCCATCCGACGCATATTCCCGGTATACCTCCAAAAGCGCCTGGGGATTTCTCCGGCGCACAGGCCCATGAGCCGGCGCGATCATCCGGATGGATAATCCACGGATTTTTTCCAGGGCATCCAAAACATAGCTGCGAAAGGGCGCCAAAAGTGTATCAAAATAGTATCTCTGCGCCGCCTCCATCTCGCCGGTCCAGGCGATCTCGTCGTCAAACAGGCCTTCTCCCGCCATATGAAAGCTGAAAACATCGCCGGAAAAGAGGATTCCCTCCTCCTCGGCAAAGGTAAACAGCGAATCCGGCCAGTGCAGAAAAGGTGCCTGCACAAAACGCAGCGTCACATCTCCTAGGCTGACACGCTCCCCGTCCTCCACCACACGGCATTTGAAATTCCGCGGCACCAGCTTTTTCAGAAAGAGAGAACCCGCTTTCGTACAAAGAACCGTCGCATGGGGCGCCATTTCCAAAAGATGGACAAGAGAGCCCGAATGGTCCGGTTCTGTGTGATTGCAAACGATGTAATCCAGTTTTGCAGGATCGCAGTGTTCGCTGATTTTGGCGATGTGTTCTGTGGCATATGCCTCGCGCACTCCGTCAATGACCGCCGTCTTTTCGCTCCCCACGATGAGATAGCTGTTATACGACGTTCCCGCGTCGGTGTGCATCACGACGTCAAATGTCCGAAGATCCGGGTTTTGTGCACCCACCCAGAAAACACGGTTTTGTATCCGCTTGGACAGCATGACAATCCCGCCTTTTTTCTATTTATTCTTCTTCAAAAACGTCTTTGCCCGCGCCGCAGAGAGGGCATACCCAGTCTTCCGGGATATCTTCAAAAGCCGTTCCGGGAGCAATTCCGTTATCCGGATCGCCAACCTCGGGATCATAGACATAACCGCAGATGCTGCATACATACTTTTTCATTGGACAGTTCCTCCTGGTTTGATGATTTATTATGTTTATAATACCCCGGCGGACCCGTCCGCAAACACCTTTTGCGGATTTTTTATGCGGATTGCGGGAGAATATCTGCGCTGTATTCCCATGAACCCCGTTCCCTCCGGTTTCAAAAGCGCCGGGGAACCGCATTGCGCCCGCCAAATTCCTCGCCGCGCATCCCCTGTCCGCTTTTCCCAACAAGCCGTATTGGCTCCCGCGGCGTCCTTTTTTCCATAAAAAAACCGGCGGGAACTCCCGCCGGCTCTTTATGTCCGCAAGACAATCGGCTTATTCGCCAAAAAATTCGTTCAGCTTGCCCACCAGCACGTCCACTTCCAGTCCGTGCACCATGCAGGCTTCTTCCAGAGTTTCCCCCGAGGCCGAAGGGCAGCCGATGCAGTGCATTCCCATTTCAAAGAAAATGGGGGCGGTGTTTGTGTCTCTTTCCAGAACCTGGCGAATGGTCATATCTTTTGTGATCTTTGCCATAATACTATCTCTCCTTATCCTTCTTTGGTATTTTTTATGCGCTCCCGCACAATTTTTCGCTTTTTCTATATTCTATCCTATTATGTCCGTTTTGTCATCTTTGTTCCGCATTTGGGGCAGGTTATGACAATTTTTCCTTTGCCCCGCGGCACCCGCAGCTCCTGCCGGCATTTGGGGCAGCGGAAATGCTTGTGGGTTTTGGCGTCCGGGCGGCGTTTAAACAGCCGGACAAAGAAGTTTTTCACAGGATACCACACCCGGAGAAACTTCTCGTTTTCCATGCGCCGCCGGGCAATATTGCGGGAAAACATCCGGAACACAGCCCAGGCCAGCAGCAGTATAGAGACGATCCGCGCCGGCCAGAAGGGCACAAAATTGATGACCATGCTGAGAATCAGGATCCCGATCCCCATTTGGTCTCCGCCATAACGTCCCATCATCATCCGCTGCATCCAGTTCATTTTTCCTCTTCCTTCCCCTCTTCATAGGTGACAATCAGTTCCGCCTGCCGGCTTCTCAGATAGGCAACAACCTTCTCCATCGTGTCGGTCTCCTCCGGCAGCAGGATGCCTCCCCGTCCGCAGTCTTCCTCCCAATGGTAATCCGTTCCCGAAAACATGGCCAGCCCATTTTCCAAGGCAAAGTGTACTGCCCGCTGGTTATGGCTGTCGTGCCGGGGATGCCCGTTGAACACCTCCACCGCGTCATAGCAGACCGGCAGATAGGGCTGTTCCTTTCCCTTCCGGAAAGGATGGGCGTGGATCATATAAAAGCCCTCCCGGCGGCATATGGCGTAAAACTCCTCCGGCCGCATCCGGTTCAAATAGGGGTGCGCGCGCATATATTCCTCGCTCATGCCATAGATGAGAAAATCATGGGGTGCGCAGCCGTCGAATTGGATTTCAGTGGCAAACAGGACGCGGACGCCAAGGGCCTCGCCTGCGGCCCGGGCCGCACGGTATCCCCGCATATAGGCATCCATTTTTTCCTGCCAGTCCCGGCCCGCCAGTTCGGGCCGCTCCCACATCCGCTCATAGTAGTGATCCGTGGTGATCAACATCCGATATCCCGCTTTTTTATAATCCGCAACGATCTTTGCCGCCGGAACCCTTCCGCAGCTGCTCGTTTCAGCCGTGTGGCAGTGGGTCTCCACCTGCACCATCATGTCCCCTTCGTCTCTCTTCCTCTTATATATATCGCAACTTCTATATGATAATACCACGTTCCAAGCAAAGTCAACCGCTCCCCGCCATTTCTAACAATTCGTTCATATTTCCCGAAGAATTCTCGGTTTCTGAGAGATTTTCCCGCATGGATGGCTGGCCTTTCGCTCCCCCGTCCTTTACAATCAAACCATATCCATTCGGTTGGAAAATAAGAAATGAGGAGAAACACAATGGAAATGAACCTTTTGGGCGGCCGCATCGCCGCTCTCCGCAAAGCCCGCGGCATGACGCAAAAAGAATTGGCAGAATCCCTGCATATATCGGATAAATCCGTGAGCCGGTGGGAACGCGGAGAAACAGCGCCGGATCTCTCTTTGCTTCCCGCCCTGGCAGAACAGCTGGATGTCTCATTGGATGAACTGCTTTCCGGGCGGAAACCCGCGCTGCAGACGGCCGCACCCTCCGAAGCGTTTTCCGCCGGCCTTATTTGCCGGAGCATGCGGGCGCAGGGAATCTGCACGATTCTGGCTGCCGCCCTGTCCCTGCTGGGGCTGGCCGGGCTGTTCATCCTCCGATACGAATACCTCAATCCCTCGGCGGGAGCATTTTGCGCCGGAATCTTTCTGATCTTCAGCGCCGCCCTGGAATCCGCCAGTTTTTTCTGGACCCAGGGAATCCTGCGGGAAAGCCGGACATCCCAAACGGCGGCAGATGCGCACGGCAAAACGCTGCTCCGCCGTCTTTTTGGCATATCCATCCTGAATGTCGCCATAGCTGCCGCATCCCTTGCACTGTATCTGCGCTCCATAGGCGGCGCCATTCAGCGGCTTTGGTCCTGGGGCGAAATTCTCGCCCCCACGCTGGGAGCGGCCCTTGCCCTTCTCCTGCTTCTTTCCCTGCTGCTTCCCCGGTGGGCGCTGAAAAAAGGACTCCTCAGCGAAAGCTGCCGAGCCTCCGTCCAGGCCAACACGCGCAAAAAACTCTTTTGCATCGGCGGCTGCGCCGCCGCTCTTGCAGTTACCCTTCTCACTGGCCATCTTTTTTCTACCCATGTCCTAACGCTGGAAAGAATCTGCGGCGAGGGCACATGTTTTGCCTCTTTCGACGATTTTAAAGCCTTTGCGGAAACGCCGGTTTCCGTCTATGCGGATGGCCGGATGGTTGAAATTCTTTTGAAGGACGGAACCACGCAGTATTATGAGGACCGCGACCGGGATCGCTGGTTTTGGGACACCGTTACCGACGCCCAGGGAAACACCATGACCTATATCCGCAGAAATCTGAGTATCGCCGCCATCCTCCACGAGCCCGGCGCTGAATGGCCCTTCCGGGTATATACCGCAGCCGACCAGGCGCAGTATAACCATGTAAAGGAAACAGCCCGGACCATTCTCGGAGCGTTGCTTCTTTTGGAAATTTCCGCGGGATTCCTCCTCTATTTCCGCATCCGGGAACAATAAAAAAGCGGCGGGATCCCGCCGCTTTTCTTCCGCTTTTCGCCGGCCTTCGCCAGATCCGTTTCAAGCGGAGGCTTATCTCCGCCAGCCATGCCGTGGTTTGCCCAGCCAAAATCGCGGAGACTGGCCTTGCCGGCCAAAAAAGATTCATTCTTCCAAAGACAGGCTGTCTCCCCGCCGCGCCGGAACCCATATCTTCTGCCCATCCGCCGCCTTGGCGGCAAATTTTTCTGCCGCGGCAAAATTTTGCTGAAAGTGCATGGGAATGAAAAGCCAGGGCCGGAATGCCTCGATAAATTCCAGCGCCCCATCGTCATAAGGCCCCTTTAAGCGCGCATCCACCGGGAAAAACACCACGTCCGGCCGCCGCATATAGGGCTGGATGGCCGCCAGCGCTTTGGCAAACAGGACGCGGTATCCCGCCTCTTCCTCCGCCGGCACATCCCCCGCCCAGTGCCAGCAGTTCAAATCGCCGGCATGAAAGAGGGTTTTCCCCTCGGTCTCTATTTGGAAGGAAACGCCGATATCCGTGGACGGATGCGCCCGGACGCGCAGATAGCCGTCGTCAAAGACCTCGCCCTTTATCAGGCGGTGGGCATTCAGTCCGGCGGGCACGCGAAAAATGCCCGCATCCAGAATATAAGCAGTGTCAGGATTCCACTGCGCAAAGTTGAAGATTATGCGGTTGAAGTGGTCATAATGCCGGTGGCTCACAAAGATATACACCCGCTCCGCCTTCCGGAAGGCGGCTTCCTCTGCAACACCGCCGGAAAATCCCTCCCGGCCGCCGTCGGCATAGTGGTTATAGTAATCAAAGAGCAGCAGGGATTTTTTCATCTCTACGGCAAAGCCGCTGTTGTCCAAATAGGTAATCCGCATCTGTTCCTCCAAAAAAAGCCGCCCCTGCGGGACAGGCAAGGGCGGCGGAATGCATCATATTTTTTACGCGATCACGTCGCCCGTGTAGCTGATAAGCGAAGCGTCGTATACGCCGGGAATATCCGCGAAGCGGTCGATGAGGGCAATCTCCGCATCCGTCACATTCAGTTCCAGCGTCAGCTCAATAACGCCGCGGGAGACGGTTTTGGATTTCAGGCGGCCCTGGGGCAGCTTGCGCAGCATGGACTGCACATCCCCCTTGGCTCCCTCTTCAAACCGGATGACCAGGATATAGGGCATATTTTTGCGCACTTTGAAGATGGAGAGCACCACCATGAAGATGCCGATAACCACGCAGGAGATCACCGCCACCAACAGGAGGTTCGCCCCCACCATGATGCCTGCGGCAATGGCCCAGAACATATAGATCGTGTCCATCGGATCCTTGACCGCCGTACGGAACCGGACGATGGACAGCGCGCCGACCATACCAAGGGAGAGCATCAGGTTGCTGGAAATCGTCATGATGACGGCGGCGGTAATCATGGAAAGCAGGATCAGCGAAATGCCGAAGCTTTTTGTGAAAACAACGCCGGAAAATGTCCGCTTATAAATGAAGAAAATGAATAATCCCAAAAGAAAGGCGACCGCAATGGTCAAAAGGGCATAATCCCAGCTGATGTCGCCGGAGTTTACAAATCCATCCAACACACTCTTTTTTACTACACTTGATGCTCCCATAAGGGTATACCTCCAAACATATTCTATCAGACTCAAAAACTACTCGTATTTACGGCAGTTCACATACTTGGAAATGGCGGAGCGCTGCGGCGCCGACAAGGTATCCAGCACGCCCCGGACATAGTCGGGCAGATATTTGTTGAACTTGACTTCCAGGATCATGGTTTCCGCATCCGCGATGGGCACCACCGGCAGGTTTTTGTCAAAGATGCTGCCAAAGGGCCTTCCGGATTTCAGATCCTTGTCAAAGGTGATGCGAACTTCTTCATAGGCCATGATATACGCTTCCCGGACATAGTCCACCACCACCCGGGGGCGAAGCTGCTTGAGGCGCATTTCCAGGAAAAATTCCCGGGCCAGCGGCTCCCGGCGCCGGAGCAGAAATTCCGGCCGGTTATTCAAAATGGCGTTATATTCCTTGCGGGAAAGCAGCAGGCTCTGCTTGGCGATATACTGGCCCCGCTTGATTTTCTTTTCCAGACGGATCTTCTGGTCGCTGAAATTATAGATCCGGATGCGGTATTTGTTCCGCTCTTCCACGCCTGCCAGCTTGTCCACGAGGGCGGTTTCATCCCGGTCATCGAAGTACAGGCTGCGGATATGATAGGAGTTGTTCTCGTCGCCGTTTTCATCCGGGGCAAGCAGCGCCTTCAAGGCCTGGCGCAGAACCATATAGTCCCGATAATTGATATAAAACTTCAGCTCATGGCGGAAATGAAGCTCGTTTCCCGCGGCAAAACTGGCCTTATCCACCGGCTTCCCGCCGCTCTGGCGCGGCATGGGAGGAATGGGGCTGTGCGCCCGCTGGCTCCCGAATTCCGCCGTGGGCAGGGGCTTCATGCCCCGCACGCCGTCGATGAGCACAGAGGGCTCATCCAGCCCGCCGGGCGTATAGTCCGACGCCACCCGCGTGCGCTTTTCCGGCATCGACCGCTGCACCCTGGTTCGCTGCTGGGGGCGAATGCGGCTCTCCTCCCGGGATTCCCGCAGAGAACGCGAACGCACCACCCGCTGCGGCTCCCGTTCCTGGAAGGTTTCTCTCTGCGTCTCGGCCGTCTGCTCCGGCCGGGGGGCCGGCTGCTCCTTCCGAACCCGAGGAATCTGCAGCTCCTGTTCCCGGGCAGAGCGGATCCTCCGCGCCGCTGAACGGACGGCGGCATCCTCCCTCTGCTCCCGCCGGGGCGGTTCCGCCCGGCGTACAGTGGCCTGGGTCTCTTCCCGGCGGCTTTTCAGCGGCGTCATTTCCAATTCCTCCGTCCGGCTTCTCAGCCGGGAGGAGGAGCGCACCTCCGCCTGTTCCCTGGGCGCACGGGAAGGCGCCACCCGGCGAACCTGGGGGCGCTCAATTCTTCTATTTTCCAAACGGTCCTGATCTTTTCGTTTCATTTGCTAAACCCTTTGCCCGGTTTCCATACCACCGTTTTTTCGGCATGCCTGCATCATACCACAATTTTCGGGGTGATACAAGCGTTTCCCCGGGTTTTTACAACACTGTTACTCGTCAAAAAAGCCGGAGGAACGCCTCGCCACGCAGGAAATACAGATATTTTTCCCGGACGGACCGCCCGGTGATCTGTTCCACAGCCTTCTCATAGAGGTGCAGCTGCGTTTTATACTTCTCCGCTAGTATTCCCAAATTTTCCTCATTTACCATATTGGATTTGTAGTCGATGAGGATATAGTCCTCGCCTTCCCGGAACAGAAGGTCAATGATGCCCTGGACGACCACCGTTTCCCCGCTTTCAAAAAGGCCGGTTTCATAGGCCGGAACCCCCAGGCTGAAGGGCACTTCCCTTAGCACCCGGGGCGAGCGGCGGATACGATAGGCCATATCGCTCATAAGGAACTTGGCGATCAGGCCGCTCTGCCGCTTGAGCACGCGGCATTCCTCCGGGCTGATGAGCCGCCGCCGGCACATCTCCTCCATCTGGGCCTCGGCCTCTGCCGCCGTCCGGGCGGAAAAGTCGAGATGCTGCATAAACAAATGGATGAGCGTCCCCAGCCGGGCGCCGCTGAATTTGGGCCTTGCCCCGGCCGGACGCAGAACCGGCGGCTCTTCGCCATCTTTCTCTAAAATGGACGAAACGCCGATTTTTACCGGCACCTCCTCGGCGTCATAGGAATAAAAGGGCAGATAGGGCTTTTTCCCTGCCTCCAGGAGGATCGAGCGCACATCCGGCGCCTTTTGCTCCTGCCGTTTTGCCTCTGTGCGGGTATCCGCCGGAACCAGACGGTGGGCAATGGCGCATGCCTCGCCCGAGGCTCCCGGCCGACGGCTCCAATCCGCCATGCAGGGGAAGGGCAAAACCGCCGCCAGCACCCAATCCAGAAAGCTGGACATCTCCATGAAGTCATACCACTTCGCGCCGCCGGAAAGCCGGGCAAAAACGGTATCCGGCTCCTTCACAATGCCCGAGAGAATGAGCCGCTCCCGGGCGCGGGTCATGGCCACATAGAGAATCCGCAGCTCCTCGGATTTCATCTCCCGTTCCAGCGCCAGCCGAAACACCTTTTTTGTGAGGGCCGGGCGCTTGACGCGGATCTCCTCATCCACCATATCGCTGGCCAGACCCAGCTCGGAATGGAGCAGAAGGGTGTCGTTGAGATCGATGCGGTTGAATTTGCCGGACATCCGCGCCAGAATGACGATGGGGAATTCCAGCCCCTTGGATTTATGAATGCTCAGAATGCGCACGCAGTTCTGCCGTCCTTCGGCGGTCTGCGGTTCAAAATATGCCCCATGCAGACGCTTGAGCTCCTCCAAATAGGTGACGAGAGAAAACAGGCTCTCCTGCTGGGCCGCCATTTCCAGCAGCTTTTCAAAAAATATCCGGAAGTTGGCCGCCTTGGCCCCGCCGCCCGGCTGCACCGCAATATGGGCCGCATAGGCCGTTTCGTTCTTCAGGGTAATCAGAAGATCGCCCAGGGACAGGCCGGCTGCCAGCAGGCGGAACCGCTGGATTTTTTCCATAAAGCCCCGGCATTTTTTTGCCAGAGCGTCCTGCCGTTCCTGATAGGCCAGAAAACAGGCGGCAAAGCTCCCCTCTTCCCCGGCGGCGCGGATCATGGCCATTTCCGCTTCGTCAAACCCGCCGATATGGCTGCGCAGAACGGACAGAAGAGCAATATCCGAGTTGGCGTTGTCGATCACCTTGAGCAGATTGACAAATACGTCCACCTCGCTCATGGGAACATATTTCCCCTCCGGCGTTTCCACCGGAATGCCATATTCGCCAAATACCCGCCCAAAGATGCCGCTCATCCCCTTGGTGCTGCGCATGAGAACGCAGATATCCCCGTATTCCGCCGGCCGGCCGTCGGCAAGGGGCGTTCCTATCAGCTCCAAAACCCGCCGGGCCAGGGTATGGGCTTCTTTGGTCGCCGCATCCGCTTCCGCCTCTCCCTCTGCCGCCTCCTCGTCTGCGTCCGTGAGAAGGATTTCGCATTCTCCCCCCTCCGGCCGCATGGCCAGCAGGCGTTCCTTCTCGTCATAATCGATTTCGCCCATCTCCCGGCTCATCAGCCGTTCCATTACGGCGTTGACCGCCGCCACCACGCCGGGGGCGCTGCGGAAATTTTCGTTCATGCGGATCACCTTCCGGCCGGACCGCTCCCCCTCAAATTCCCGGGCCTTTTTCAGGAAGATCAGCGGATCGGCCAGACGGAAGCGGTAGATGCTCTGCTTGATATCTCCCACCATAAAGCGATTGCCCTCCCGGCTCACCCGGGAGAGCAGCGCCTCCTGGATGGGGTTGGTATCCTGATATTCGTCGATAAACACATAGTCATAGCGCGCGGCATAGGCCGCCGCCAGGGCGTCGTCCTGCAAAAGGGCATAGGCGCCCAGGATCATGTCGTCATAGTCCATGATCTTCCGGGCGGCCTTGCGGGCGGCGTATTTATCCTGAAACAGCCGGGCCGCCCGGTAAAACCGTCCGGCCTGCTCCCGCATATAGCCCGCCTCGATTTCCAGGATTCCGCGGACATTATCCGAGGCCCAGACGATAGTTTCCCCCAGCATCTTCCGCCCCGTGGCTTTCAGCTCCTGAAGGGCTTTTTTCACAGGTTCAGGAGAAATGCCCCGCTCGATGGAGGGGATCTTGCATCCCTCGATCCGCTCCGCAAAGCCTTCCGCAAAAAATGCCTCTTTCAGCTCCCGGGCCATCTGCAGATCCGCCTGGTTCTTGGCCTGCTGCTTTTCAGGCAGTTCGTTTTCCTCTCCCAGCCGGCAGCATGCCTCCATGGCGTCCTCCAGCTTGTTCAGCCGCCGCCAGTTCTCCCCCCGGATGACTTCCAAAAGGGCGGGAACGCCATCCGCCTCCGCCGCATGCCGCAGCCATTCCAGTCCTTCCGGCCGGCTGCTGCAAAAGGCATAGAGGGACAGAATCTGCGCCTTCAGGGCCTTGTCCGTCCGCCCCGCATATTTATCCCGAAGCGCCAGAAAATCCGCGTCCTCGGCTTCATAAAGCTCTGTAAACGCATCCTCCATGGCCTTGTCCCGGAGGATGGAGGATTCCTCCTCGCTTCCCACCCGGACCTCTGCCGGGACGCCCAAAACCGCCGCATTTTCCCGGACGACTTTGATGGCGAATTTATGGATCGTGCAGATATCCGCCAGCTGGACATATTCCGCCTGGGCCGCCAGCCGGGCGTTTTTCGTCTCTTCCGCCCGGGCCAGAAGCTCCCGGCCGATGCGCTCCCGCATCTCGGCAGCCGCCAGGTTGGTAAAGGTGCAGACCAGCATCCGCCGGATATCCGCCCCTTCCTCAATAAGCGAGACGATGCGCCGGGCCAAAACGCTGGTTTTGCCCGAGCCTGCCGCCGCCGAAACGAGAATGTCCTTTCCCCGGGTGGAAACGGCCTCCTGCTGCCGCCCCGTGAGCCTCATCTCAGCCATCGTCCCGCACCTCCTCTCTCTCGATCCGTTCCAAAACCTCCTGCTTTTTCAGCGGCTCCTTCCAGCGCCGCCGGTTGGCGGCGTGGGCCTCGTCAAACCGGCAGATAGAGTGATAGGCGCAGTAGGCGCAGGCATTGTCCCCGCCGCCGCAGACCGGACGCATGGCCAGGCTGCCGCCATAGATATCCCCCGCCGCCCGGGCGATCAGCTCCCGGGTATATTCCATCAGTTCCCGGAGCTGCGTCCGGGAAAAGCTGTTTTCCCCTTCCTTCACGATCAGTTCTCCCGATTCCTTATCCGTGCCCAGCCGTGCATTCATGCTGCGCAGCGAGCCCTCCCGGGCCGGGTCCATTCCCACGGCCACGGCCGCCTCGGAAAGCAGAAAGCCGTTCATCCGGAAAAGGTAGAAACGGTCCTCCTCGGTCTGGTCCGGCTCAATATAGGGCAGGTCGATGGAAAAATAGAAGCCGCCCGCCGGAATGGCCGCACTTCCCTGCGTGCGGCACCAGCTCTCCACCGCCATTAAATAGACCAAAAGCTGGATATTGAGGCCATAGAAGGCGTCGGCCGGCGTGAATTTTTTGTGTCCGGTCTTGTAGTCCACCACCCGCAGATACGTCTTGCCGTCGATTTTGGCGGCGTCTACCCGGTCGATCTTTCCCCGCAGGGAGATGGTCCCCCCCGGCGTTTTCAGGAGCATGCCGTCCCGGAAACCAAAGCCCTTTTCGCTGGCGATGATTTTCACGCCGGTTCCATGGAGCTGGCTGCGGACGGCCTTGGCCGCCATGACGGCCTCCTCCCGCAGGCGCTTTTCCGTGAAGGCATAGCGTTTCTTTGTAAACACGCCCCGGTTATGGCTCTCCCTCTGTTCTTCGGCGGTGGCGTCGATGATGTTCTTCAGCTGCGCATCATCCACCTCCGCCCAATCCAGATGGTTTTTGGCCAGGTTCCGGGCAAATTTATCCATCAGGTCGTGAACATACAGCCCCGCCTCCTGCACATCTTCTTCATATTCCCGAAGCTCGGCGGGGCGGATCCCATAATCCAGAAAGTGCTTATAGGGGCAGCGGTAAAAATCCTCAATGGAGGATACGCTGGCCTTGCGGGCGCCATACAGCCCCGCCGCCACGCCTTTGCCCAGCTGGGCCGGGCGGTTCTCATAGCCAACCCAGGGCAGAAGATCCAGGAGCATCCCCCGGTTCTCTTTGATATAGGCCGGGATCAGGCTCCCTTCCATCTTCTCTCCCTCGCTCCGGCGGCGCAGCTCCTCCGCCAGGCTCTCCATTCCCGCTGCCGCCGTGTAGGGTGAAGCCTCTCCCGCGGAATGCAGCTTCAGTTCCGGGAACAGCCGAAACAGCCGATGCACCAGATGCGAGGGCATGCCGTCGGCCTTGTTATAGCACATGACCAGCTTTTCCCCGCTATAGAGCGCCCGGCGGATATGGGATTTCTGGTCGTCAAAGGAAAGCTTGTCCGGAAAATTCGGCTGGTTTTCCTTGAGCTTTTCCATCTCATAGTCGTTGATAAGCCCGCCGCTGCTTCCCGCCGCCGGCAGGGCGCCGTCGTTGGCCCCCAGCACGAATACCACTTTTTTGCGGGGAAAGATGCTGTGGGCAATATCCCCCACAACCACTTCGTCAACCCGGGGCGGCACTACCGCAATCTCGCTTCCCACCAGGCCGGATTCCAGGATATCGCCGAAATCCGCCATATCCATGGAACGGGTGAACAGAGCCGTCTGTTCCAAAAGCTCGCAGGTTTTTTCATAAACCCGCGAGAGATAGCGGGCCTCGGGGGCAAAACCCGCTGCCTCGGTTTCCCCGGCCTGCTTTTCCAGCGTCTCGCGAACCCCCAGGTTTTCCATATATTGAAGCAGAAGCCCGGCGATCTCGCCGCCCGCCCTCCATTGCTCTTCTGTCTCCAGCAGGGGCGAAAAGGCCCGGGAACGCAGCTCCTCAATTTCTTCCGGGGCTTTGGCAAGCGGCTTTTTCAGCATGCTGCCCCGGATGCCGTATTCCCGGATATAGGCGCAGAGCCTGTCTGTCTCGGCCTGGGAAAGCGGGAGGAACCCGGCCTTCAGATGCCGGAGCGCATCAAACATCCGCCACTGTTTACCCTTGAAAAGATCCACCGCCGAAAGCAGGAACCGGGCCAGGGCGTTATCCAGAAGCGGGCGTTTCTCCTCCATAAAGAAGGGAATTCCCGCCTTTGCGAAAATATCGCGGACAGGGGCGGAATAGGCGGCGGGATTCCCCGCCAGCACCTCCATATCCCGCATGCGCAGCCCCTGCCGGCAGGCCAGCTCGAGAATCCGCCCGGCGATATACTCCACTTCGCCCTGTTTATCCCCGGCCTCCACAATCTCGATATTTTCCGGCTCTTTCTTCCATTGCCGGTAGGGATAGGCATAGAGGTTTTCCATCACATGGACGATCTCCCCGGGCAGCCCGGCATCCTGGGGCAGCGCCGTCTCCCGGACGCGGATGCCCGCCGCCTCCATCAGGCGGGCCAGCTTCCTCCGGTTGGCGTTCTGTTTCTCAAAAACCGGGTTTTCCTCCTCGGCTTCAAAGGTTATCCGCATGTCCTCCGCCGCCCGGGCGATATGTACCAGCGTCTGCATGCGCCGCTCGGGAAACAGGTCGAAACCGTGCACCAGCACAGTTTTGCCCGCAAAATATCCCCCTTTTTCGATGAGAGCGGCGGCATAGGCCTCCAAATCCCGCGCATCCATCATCTCCGCTCCGGCGCGGTCCTGCATCTCCCGATAGAGAAGGGCAATATCCAGGAGCTTTGCCTCGCTGGGGTGCCCCTTGGCCAGCCCGGCAAGGTCCTCCGGCGATATGTTTTCCATCTTCATGGCGCTCACCAGCTCGGCCACCTTTACATGCAGCTCCCCGTCCTTTTTGCCGTCGAGAACGCGCATCTCCTCCCGCTTTGCGTTGAGGGCCTCCTTGGCCAGCATGCACAGGCCCGCCTTATCCAGCGCCGGAATCGCCCGGCCGCCGCAGCGGGAAAGCAGCCTCTCGGTGAGCTTTTCAAAACTCAATACCTCCAGCTGTAAAAAGCCCGCCACATGGCACCGCTTCATGAGCTGCGATTCCACAAGAAAGGACGCCTGAGCCGGAACCAGGATCACGGTTTCCCGCGCCTCGTCCGCCAGGCACTGCGCCGCCATGGCAAAAAATTTCTTTTCCAGCGTTTCCCGGTCGCCGCCGAAGAATATCTCCATCGCTGCCTCCGCTTGTCTTTCTCTTATTTTTATGATACCAAAAAAACGGCGGAAAGAACAGTGCGTGCTTTCCGCCAAAAAGGGATTCCCATCCTTCATGCTGTCAACGCGCGGCCTTTGCGTTATTTTGCCAAAATATAGCTTTTCTCCATCCGGGCGCAGATTTCCTCCAGGGAAATCCTGCCGTCCAGGCAGACCGTGATCCAGTGTTTTTTATTCATATGATAGCCAGGCAAATACTTTCCTCCGGCCGTCAGCCGGGCGACATCTTCCGGCGCCGCGCGCAGATCCAGAATCTCTGCTGTTCCGTCTCCGGCCAGTCCGAGCTTTGCATGGGAAGCCGTCAGGATCGCGCCATACCATTTTCCCGTATCCGCCCGGCGGAAAACCGCATTGTTCGGAAATTTCTTCCAGAGAAATTCCGGGCTGTCTCCATAACGCGTCTGGGCATAGGCAATGATCTCCTGTGCCTGCCGGCTTTGAAACACCCGCGTTTCAAAGCAGTGCGCGGCAACTTCTTGAAGCTCCCGCTCGCAGGCTTCCGCCACCATGCCGACAAAAGCGCCCGCCGCCTCTGCCAGATGAATAAGGACGTATTCCTCCCCGCTCTCTGCGTCAAATACCCGGGCATCCGGGAGCCCGCTGTTCCTGAGACGGATAGTCAAATAGAACTGACCATTCAGAATTTTGCTCGTTCGTATATAAGTCTCATTCTCCTCCACAAACCCAAATTCCAGGGCTTGTTCAGGAATCAGCGCTTTATTTTGAAAAATACCGGGTATATCCAGCAATTCTATCGCCTCTTTTCATTTGTTATCCCTCCATTCCCCGCGGGCCAAACCGGGGTTTGCCGTCCATGCTTCCCGCGTTTCCCTTAATATGCGCAGGCAGACATAAGCCCTCGGGGTTCCCTGGCATTTTTCGGATTCCATATAAACAAAAAGACCGCTGCCCATCGGCATCGGCCTTGCTTGCCTTTCGAGTCGGTGTTACGCTCTGACCAGATAATCCAGCAGCTTCACCATATCCTCGGGTTCGGACACAATCAGTTCCACTTCATCGATGGTTGCATCCTTAAACATCTGCGTCAGCGTGATATACTGGCAGAGTTTGCTCTTCAGATTGAGCCGGTCTCCTTCGGATGTAACAAGCTCCACCGTACCCTTGCAGCTGTTCAGCATTTCAAAGAATTTCTGCGGATTCGTAATGTTTTTGATTTTCACTCTAGTACCCTCCTTACATTTTTTAGTTGTGTGTGGGCGAGCCGGCAGAGATTTCCTCCGCCTTATGTATGATGGTATCATACACCTCGATCTATTGTCAACAGGAAAACTTCCTGCGCACGCTCCCGGCCGTTTCCCCGTTTCTCTTTCGTCCTTCCAATTTATAGTATACCCTGGTTTTCGCGGTTAAAACGCGGTTTTTCAAAAATTTAACCTCCATTTTCCAAAAATTTGGGGGAATGTATCCAAAAAACAAAGTTTCTTTGACAAACGCACGCACAGCCCCTATAATATATTCTACTACGTTAGGATTTAGAATCGGGTGTAGAATGTCAAAATACGGCTGCATTCTCGACGACGCAACCCGCCGGGAACTTAAACAACTGGAAAATCAAAAAAAGAGCACGTTTCGCAAACGGCTCTATTATCCATTTTTTAAACGCTCGGCGGATATTTTCTGCTCTTTTGTGGCGCTGATTTTCTTTGCCCTTCTTTTTCCCTTTGTGGCCATTGCCATCAAGCTGGATTCCCCCGGCCCCATCTTTTTCAGCCAGATCCGCGTGGGCCAGCGGGGCCATCTTTTCAAGATCTATAAGCTCCGGACCATGTATAAGGATGCCGAAAAACAGGCCGACCCCTCCTTTTTCAAAAATGAGGACAGCCCCTTCATCCAGCATGAGGACGATCCCCGGGTGACCCGGGTGGGCCGGTTCCTGCGGCGTTACAGCATCGATGAGCTTCCCCAGCTCTTCTGCGTGCTGGCGGGCACCATGAGCTTCATCGGCCCCCGCCCCTTTATTCCCGAAGAGACGAAAATGCTCAAAAAGGAACACCTCATCCGCCTGACCGTCAAGCCCGGGCTGACCGGCCTGGCCCAGATCAGCGGACGGAATAACCTGAACCTGGAAGAGCGCATGGAAAAGGATTTGGAATATATCGAGAAGATGTCGGCCTGGCTGGATATCAAGATCCTCTGGAAAACCATCTTCAAAATCGCCGATCACGAGGGCGCGTCATAAGCGGGCAAGTTCCCGGGCAAATATGGAAAAGGGTTCTCCCTCGGGTATTTTTGAAAATACCAGGGGGATTTTTTTTGTGGGATGTTCCAGCTCGATTTTCTGCGAAAACAGAGCCAGATGCTCCCCCTCTCCCCTGCCATAGCGGGCGTCTCCATAGAGGGCAAAGCCCCGGGAAGCAAACTGCACGCGGATCTGGTGCGGCCGCCCGGTGAACAGCCGGATCCGGCAAAGAGCCATTCCTTCCCGCCGGCCCAATACCCGGAAGGCCAAATGCGCCCTTTTGCCTTTTCCCGGCGGCACTACACGCACGGTATTGCTCTTTTCATCCTTCAAAAGATTGTCCTCCCAATCGCCCGCCGGGGGCGGGTTGCCCGTGACCACCGCCAGGTATGTCTTTTGAAAGCGCCCCTCCTGCATCTGCGCCGCCAGCCGGGCCGCGGCCTTGGAGGTCCGTGCAAACACCATAACGCCGCCGGCCGGCCGGTCCAGCCGGTGCACCAGGCCCAGATAGACCTCCCCCGGCTTTTGGTATTTTTCCTTGATATAGGCTTTCAAAAGCGTGAGCATATCCGGGTCGCCCGACGCGTCTGCCTGGGAGGGCACCATATGAGGCTTTATGGCCGCCAGCAGATGATTGTCCTCATAGAGGATGGGCGGCGTCATGGCTGCCACCTCGCCGTCGTCCCGCAGGGCAGCCAAAGGGCCTGTCCCTCCACAGGCAGCACCAGATTGTCCGCCTCCACATGCCCGCCATAACGGCTGGTCACGCAGGCATTCAGCAGGTTTTCCGTCACCACTGCCGAAAGGCCGGTGGTATAGGAATTGATGATGAAAAACAGCGGATGGTCCGAGAGCAGCTTGGCCGCCTCTGCAACCAGGCCGCAGAGATCCTCCTCCACCTTCCAAACCTGCCCGCCTGCGCCGCGTCCATAGCTGGGCGGGTCCATCAGTATGCCGTCATACGTCCGGCCCCGGCGCTGTTCCCGCAGGACGAATTTCATGCAGTCGTCCACGATATACCGGATCGGCCGGCCGGAAAGGCCGGAGAGGGCGGCGTTTTCCTTGGCCCATGCCACCATGCTCTTGGCCGCGTCCACATGGGTTACGCTCGCCCCAGCCGCCGCGCAGACCAGCGTAGCCCCGCCGGTGTAGGCAAACAGATTGAGAACCCGGCCTTCTCTCCCCGCCCGGCGGATCTTCTCCGCCATAAAGTCCCAGTTTGCCGACTGCTCGGGAAACAGGCCGGTATGCTTGAATCCCGTGGGGCGGACATAAAAGGAGAGATCCCCATAGGAAACCGTCCAACGCTGGGGCAGCTCCCTGAAAAAATCCCAATGGCCGCCGCCGGTATGGCTGCGGGCATAGGAGGCCGCCGCCTTTTTCCAAAGCTCGGGCCTCTGCTTTTCCCAGATTACCTGGGGGTCCGGCCGGGCCAGCGTGACCCCCGCCCAGCTTTCCAGCTTCATTCCGTCTCCTGTATCCAATACCCGATAGTCCTTCCAGCCGTCTGCAATGAACATGGTTTTCCGCCTTTCTCTCATTTCTGCTCCTATGGTAACATAAAAATGGCTGATTCGAAAACCTTTTTGTTCGTTTTATGGTATAATGAATGCACGGACGGTTCGGAAACAAGTTCCCGCGTCCTGAGCATTCATTGACGGCTGCCATCGCCGCACGATGCGCGGCAAAGACATGGCCCTCGCCGGGCGGGCGTGACTGGGTTTGTACAGCTGCGCAATTCATGCCGAGGCAGGCGCTTAATAATCTTCTCGTTAGAAACGCGGGGGATTGGCGGCCCTTGTCGGGCAGGCGTGACTGGCTTAAATAGGCTGCGGCCGTTTAGGCGGAGGGTAAGCTCACAGAAAAAGGGCATGGGAAAGACAGCCCTTGCCGGGCGGGCACGGCTATGACAATATGGGCAAGAAGGGCATCTTTCCCGCGCAGGAAAACACGGTCTCGGGATAATCCCTCCTTTGCCGGGCGGATGCGGCAAGTCTGGCTGAAAAGTTCTCTTTCATTCCCGTCTGCCCATAGTGCGCCCGGAATATCTTTCGGCGGCCGTGCGCCTGCATTCCGCCCATGCCGTATATTTCAGGAAAGGAGGCTTTGTATATGATCACCATTCGTGCCTATGCAAAGCTCAATCTATATTTACAGATCACTGGAAGCCGGGTTGATGGATACCATGATCTGGACATGATTATGCAGTCCATCGATCTTCACGATACCCTGCGCCTTTCCCGGGCCGGGGATATCCAGCTCACATGCAGTCACCCCGAAGTTCCCCTCGGGGAATCCAACATCGCCCACAAGGCCGCCCGGCGCTTTTTCCGGGAAACAGGCATTGCAGGCGGGGTGCACGCGGATATCCAAAAACGCATCCCCATGGCGGCCGGCCTGGGCGGCGGAAGCGCCGACGGCGCGGCCATGCTGCGGGGGCTTAACTGCCTCTATGGCTATCCCCTTTCCGAGCGGCGGCTTCTCGCTCTGGCGGCGGGCATCGGGGCGGACGTTCCCTTTTCCCTGACGGGCGGATGCCGCCGGGCCCAGGGCATCGGCGAAAGACTGACCTCGCTTCGCAACCAGCTCCCCGGCGTCTATCTCCTCCTCAAACCCGAGGGCGGCGTCAGCACGAAAGACGCCTATCAGACTTACGACGCCCGTCTGGCGCCCGAACCATACGCCATGGAAGAATGTATGCGCGCCCTGGAGACCGGCGATCTTGCCGCTTTTTCCCGCCATACTTTCAATTCCCTCCAGCATCCCGCCGCCAGCCTCTGCCCGGAAATCGCGGCACTGCTACGGTTTTTGCAGAATACCGCCCCGGCTTCCTTCCTCACGGGCAGCGGAAGCACCTGCGTCGGGTTGTTTTCTTCCCAAGAGGAAGCGGAGGCCGCCCGGCGCTGCGCGCCGGCCTGCGCCTTTTCCTATATTGCGAAAAATGAAGACTGCGGCCTGCGCCTCTCTTAGCCGGGCCGTTTCCCAATGAAAGGAGTATATCATGCTGGAATACAAATTTGACACGCAGCTGCTGATCGAGGGCGAGGGGCTTTCGGAAGACGCCATCCACGACTATATCACGCAGAACATCCAGGGCGACTGCCTTCTGGCCGTGGGCAGCGAAAGCCTGATCAAAATTCATTTTCATACCAACACGCCCTGGAAGGTATTGGAATATGCCGCATCGCTGGGCGAAATCTACGACGTCGTCGTTGAAAACATGCAGCGGCAGGCAGACGGGCTCCAGGGATAGCGCGCTTTCCCTCCGGTTCCAAAAGACGCCGCGAGGTTCCGGCGAACCGCATGGGTTTATGCGCCCTTCAGGCACACGGCTCCAAAGAAAGGCAGGCGGCAAATGAAAGACTATCGGCGGCAAAACCCTGCCTTTTCCCTCTGCGGCCTTTGCTGCATTTTCTGTCCCATGTACCTTCGCGGCTATTGCCCGGGCTGCGGCGGCGGGGAGGGACACCAGCCCTGCGCCGTCATCCGGTGCAGCCGGGAACATGGCGAAATGGAATATTGCTTCTCCTGCGCGGAATTTCCCTGCGAACGGCTCCGGGAGGCCGCGCGTTTCGATTCCTTCCTGCCCCACCGGCACATGCTCCAAAACCTTGCGCGGGCCAGAGACATGGGAGTTCCCGCGTTCCAGGCCGAGCTTGCCAAAAAGGAGAAAATCCTGCACACACTGCTGGCAAACTATAACGATGGACGAAAAAAGACCTTTTTCTGCGCGGCCGCCGCTCTTCTCCCGCTTGCGGACCTGGAGCGGGGAATGGAGGCGCTTTGCGCGCAGGCGGCTGCGTGTCCGACGCTCAAGGAAAAGGCAGCCTGCGCCGTCCGTCTGTTTACTGCCATAGCGGATATGCGGCAGATAGACCTCCGGCTGCATAAAAGGCCCAAACGGGAAAAGAAATAAAAGCACAAAAAAGCGGCATGTTTTTCCCTGCCGCTTTTTTATGCGCATACCGATATTTAGAAAGAAGCCTTTCGGCGCTTCCGCTCGGGCGTGCCCTCGCGCTTGCGCCGTTCCCGTTCTTCCCGCTCCCGCTTCTTTTCCTGCTCCACAAAGGCATCATATTGCCGGGCAATCTCCTCTGCCGGACCGTCCGCCAGAATTTTTCCTTTGTCCATAAACAGGGCGCGGTCGCAGAACTCCATCATCTGGTCCTTCGCATGACTCACAAACAGCACCGTGACGCCCGAATCGATGAGGGAACGCACCTTGTTGCGGCATTTTTCGCTGAAAGCTGCGTCGCCCACCGCCAAAGCCTCATCAATCACCAAAATTTCCGGGCGGATCTCCACATTGATGGCAAACCCCAGCCTGGCCCGCATGCCACTGGAATATTTGCCCACGGGCTGGTCGATGAAATCCCCAATATCCGCAAACTCCACAACGTCGTCCTCCACAGCCTCGATGGCCTCCGGAGTCAGCCCAAGGATATACCCCTTTAGATAGATATTCTCCCGGCCGCTCATCTGGGGATCAAAGCCGCTCTCCAGCTCCAGAAGCGCCGCCACTTGTCCGTTAACGGTGATCTCGCCTTCCTCGGCAAAGGTAACCCCGGTAATCAGCTTCAAAAGCGTGGATTTTCCCGCACCGTTGCGGCCCACCAGGCCCACAGCCTCCCCCTTGTTGATAGTGAAGGACACGTCGTCCAGTGCTTTATACTTTTTATAGGGGATTCTTTCCCCGAAAATCAGCCCCAAAAACCGTTTTTTTGCGCTTTTATAGAGCTTATACGTTTTCTTTACATGGGTAAAGCAGATTGCAACCTGTTCTTCCATAGTTCCTCCCCCCTATGCCAAAATATCCGGCAGCGTCCGGCGCAGCTTTTTATAGAACCGCGATCCCAGAAACGCCAGCACGATCAGCCAGGCAAAGAATATAAGCGTCTCATATGGAGTCTCGAAGAACCATGTCTGATATAGAAAAGTGTTGCGAAACCCATTGCAGATATAGCTGATGGGACTGGCAAGCACGATATTGCGCAGGATCGGATCCGCCATGGAATACGGATCGAACACAATGCCCGACATCCAAAAAAATGCTGTGATAAAGGCCTTTACGGCACTATAGAAATCCTTGCTCACGGCAGAAAGCATGGCGGTGATCCAGGTAAAAAACAGCTGACAGAAATACATGAGCGGGACATAGTATAAAATCTGAATATTATAGATGGACGGCGGAACCCCCATGATGAGAAGCAGGATATACATGATGAGCGTCAACGCCAAGTTGACATAGAGATCTGCCAGCAGCACAAACGTGGGGATTGTGGAAACCGGAAACGGCATTTTTGTGATAAACGCACTCTTTTTGAGATAGCAGTCTGCCCCGTTCATGATGGATGCCTTGATGAAAAACCAGGGGATCATCCCCACCATCAGGAACTGAAAAAAAGTCGCCCCGCGGACATCGCTGTTGGTCCGAAGGCCCAGCGCAAAGGCAAACCAATAGACAAATATCGTGATGGCTGGATTCAGAATGGCCCAGGCCGGCCCCAGCGCCGCGCCTTTATAAGTGATGATGAGCTCGCTCTTGGAGAGCTTCCAGATCTGTTTCAGAAATCCGGCGTGCTCTTTTATGATCTCCTTCAAACTTTCTCCTCCGTAATTTCACAAAATCATTCCTGATTATACCACCCCTGCGAAAAAATGCAACAAAGCCTCATCCCCTGAAGGGAGAATCCGCCGGAATCTGGGCAAATTCGATCCGGTTGCCGTCCGGATCCTTGGCCCAGCAGGAATAATTCCCCGTCACGCCCACCTGCGGCTCTTTTTCCAGGCTGATCTTGTGTTCCTTCAGCCGGGCCACCAGGGCATCCAGATCCTCGACTTCCAGGCAGAGGTGGGAATACATTCCCTCCAGATAGTCGCCATCGTCCCGATAAAGCATCTCCAGATATTGCCCCGGCGCGATTTCAATGAATTTCAGCCATTTGGAGCCGTCCGGCCGGTCGATGTCCTTGTAGTCCTTCATTCCCAAAACGCCGCAGTAAAAGGCCACGGCCCTGTCCATATCCGCCGTTTTAAACGAAACGTGCGCCACTCCCCGGATGAGTCCCATCTTTCTTCCTCCCTTTTCGTGCGGCTCTGCCGCCCTTTTTTTAGAGTATACCAGAATTGCCCATGCAATACAACGCCCCGAGGGTTGCCTCCTGTCCCCGGCGCTGCATTTACAAAAGAGCCGCGCCGCCCTCCGCGGGAAGCAAAAAAATACCCCGGCTTTCTCCTTTTGCGCAGAAAACCGGGGCATTTTTATGGTTGTATCTTCTTCGCCATCCCTGCTCTAAGACCCTTTGGGACTCTCCCGGCAGATTCTCGGAAAACAGGAATCTTTTCTTTCCCTTCGCCGCCGTCGCAGTAGTTTTGGGGGCCGTCCTTTATGTCCGTTGGCTTTGGTTCACACCGGCGATTTTCAGCCCGCTGCCCCACGCGATGAAACCAGACTATTCCATCATATTTTGGAATAGATGGTTTTGCTGCTCACGCCCTTCAGCATGCCAAGCTTCCCGGAAAGGGCGCTGATTACCGGGCTTGGGGCGTCGAGCACGATGCTGATGATGGAAACGCCTCTCTCCCGATAGGGCAGGCCCATCCGGCCAATGATATACCGGCTGTATTCATGGAGAACCGCGTTGATCTTTTCCGCCATCTCCCCGTTTTCCACAATAATGCCCACCAGGGCAATCCGCGTCTCTGCTTCCATAGTTTCCTCCCGTTTATTTGGACAGCTGCGCCGCAATATCCGGAAACACCTGCAAACTGCGCTGCAAGATCCCCTGCATATAGGCGATGGAAAGCCCATAGTTGGCAATGGGCACCCCCTGATCCGCGGCGCACTGGATGCGGTATTTCATCTCCCGCTCGTTGAGCATGCAGCCGCCGCAGTGGATGACCATTTTATATCCCGAAAGGTCCTCGGGAAACTCTGTGCCGCTGGAATAGGAGAAGTTCACGGCCTTTCCCGTGTATTTTCCAATCCACCGGGGCAGCTTTACCGTGCCGATGTCGTTGCATTGGCGATGGTGAGTGCAGCCCTCGGAAATCAGCACGGAATCGCCGTCCTGGAGGCTGTCGATGGCCTTTACCCCCCGGATCAGCTCCGCCAGGTTTCCCTTATGCCGCGCAAAGAGGATAGAAAAAGACGTGAGCAGAATGTCCTGCGGCGTATCCGCGCTGACCCGGGCAAAGGCCTGGCTGTCCGTGATGACCAGCCGCGGCTTTGACCCCAGCCCGGCAAGAGCAGCCTTCAAATCCGTATCCTGGACGCATACTGCGCTGGCATGGCAGTCCAGAACCTCCCGGATGGTCTGCTGCTGGGGCAGGATGAGCCGCCCCTTGGGCGCGGATTCATCGATGGGAATCACCAGCACCACCAGATCCCCCGGAGCCAGCAGATCGGCCACAATGGGATACCGGGGCTTTGCCGACGAGAGGCTTTTGGCCAGCCGCTCTTTCAGCGCATGGATGCCCGCGCCGGTCTTGGCCGAAACCGGGAGGATATCCGCCGATTCTCCGATAAGCCCCAGGCTCCCGGCCGGTGCTTCGTCGATTTTATTACACACGATTACATAGGGGATTCCCTTTTTTTGGATGCGCTCCAGCATGGCGGCATCCTCTTTTGCAAATCCCTCGGTTCCGTCGATCACCAGAACCGCAATATCCGCCTGGTTCAGCATCTGATAGCTGCGCTTTACGCGAAGGGCGCCCAGCTCCCCCTCGTCGTCGATGCCCGGGGTGTCGATAACCACCACTGGCCCCAGGGGCAAAAGCTCCATGGCCTTTTTCACCGGATCGGTGGTCGTCCCCTTAACATCCGAAACGATGGAGAGGTTTTGCCCAGTCAGGGCGTTGATGACGCTGGATTTTCCGGCGTTGCGCCGGCCAAACACGCCGATATGCACGCGGTCGGCCGATGGTGTGTTGTTTAAACTCATTTTTTCTTCCTCCTTTTATCCGCGCACAAAGGCTATCCCTCCGCTTTGGCGTTTCATGTTTCTTTTTGCCCGGTCAGGCTTTTCAGGTCTGTGGTTCCCCCGGCTTCTGCGCCACCGGGAACACGCAGGTGACCTCCCCTTCTGGAAGCTCCACCTGCCGGATGCGCACGGGAATCCCGAAGGCCCGCTGGAGATTCTCCTCCTGAAGGATCTCCCGGGTCTGCCCGAATAGGGCGTTCCCCTCAGGGAGCAGCAGCAGGGCTTTTTGAGAAATATCCAGGGCGTGATCGGGATAATGGGTATTCAGAATCGCCGCAATCCCCTTTTCCCGGCAGAGCCGGGCCACCGTATCCAGCACCAGCCGCTGGTTTTTGAAATCCAGGTTGGATTCGGGTTCATCCAGCACCAGCAGTCCGGGATCGGAAACCAGCGCCCGGGCGATCATAGCCATCTGGTATTCCCCGCCGCTCACCTCGTTGCAGAGCTTTTTGGCCAGATGGGCGATGCCCACGGTTTCCAGAGCTTCCGCCACCTTTTCCCAGTCTTTTTTGCCTGGCCGCTCCCATTCCCGCAGCCGGGAGCTGCGCCCCAGCACCACCATTTCCTCGATGGTATAGACAAAGGAGGAGAGCTTGGCCTGGGGGACATAGCCCACCTTTTTCCAGAATTCCCGGCTGCGCAGAGCACGGATATCCGTTCCGTCCAGATAGGAGGCGCCGCTCCGCCAGGGCAGGAGCCCCAGCATGCATTTCAAAAGCGTCGTCTTTCCAGCGCCGTTGGCTCCCAGAATGGATACTATCTCCGGCTCCTTCACGGAAAAGCAGATGGAATCCAAAACCTGCTCTCCGGCTGCATAGCCAAAACAGCCGTCTTTCACCTCAAATTTCATGCCTTGATCCCTCCCGTCTTTCGGAGCAGCAGGATGAACACCGGCGCGCCGATAATCGCCGTCAGGATGGAAACCGGGATTTCCGAGGCCGTGGCGCACCGGGCCACCGTGTCGATCACCAGCATAAAGATGCTGCCAAAGCCGATGCTGGCGGGAATGACCCGGGAATTATCATTGCCGAAGAGCATCCGCGCCACATGGGGCACCAGCAGTCCCACCCAGCCGATCAGGCCGCACATGGAAACCACCGCTGCCGTCACCATGCCGGCCCCCAGCGTCACCAGCACGCGGATCCGCCGCACCGGAATGCCCAGAGCCGTGGCCTCCTCCTCCGGAAGCGTCATGGCGTTGAGCTTCCAGCGATAGACGAAGATCAGCGCTGTTCCCAGAAGGATCAGCGGCGCCCCCATGAGCAGACTATCCCGAGTCGCCCCGGAAAGGCTTCCCATGAGCCAGAAGGTGATGGCGGGCAGAACGTCCTGGGGATCGGCGGCATATTTCACCAGGCTCACCAGGGCCGAGAACAGCGCGCCTACCACCATGCCTGCCAGGACGATCATAATGATGCTGCTGCGTTTGTTGGTGCGGCCGATGAGATACACCAGCCCCACCGCCAGCATGCCGAAGGCCAGGGCCGAGAGCTGCACCAGCATGGAGGACAGGCCGAACAGGATCCCGAGAATCGCCCCAAAGGACGAGCCCGTGGCCACGCCCAGGGTATCCGGCGTCGCCAGGGGATTGGAAAAGATGGCCTGGAATGCGCCGCCGGACACCGCCAGCCCCGCTCCCGAGAGCAGCGCCAGAAGAATGCGGGGCAGCCGGACGTTGAAGATGACGTTCCGCATGGTGTCGCTCACCTCGATATCCGGAAAGGCTCCCGGAAACAGGGCGGCAAAAAACTGGGGCAGAGTAATTTCATACCGTCCCAGGGTCATGGCCGCAAGGGCCAGAACCACCACCGCCGCCAGCGTCCCCGCTGTCCACCAAATTGTCTTTCTCCGGCGCTTGCTATCCATCCTCAGCCTTCCTTTAGTTTACCTTAGAGAATCCGTCCGCCGCGGCGTCCGACGGGTTATACATGCGATCTACCTGCTCATCGGTCAGGCTCACGCCATAAAGCTCCTGATAATACTCCTTGACCTCTTTTGTGATATCCACATCGCTGAACAGGTCGGGGTATACCTTCTGGGCCATCCAGAGCAGCGTCACCGGCGTGTCTGCGCTGGGGGTATAACTGCGATAGGTCCCAAGAGGCAGCTTATAGACCTGCTTCTCCTTCACGGCCGTCACCGAACTCCAATCGTCGCCGCCGATGGCATTGTTATAGAGGTCGTCGGGCTGAGCGGCGGTGAAATTGGTAATAAAGATCACATCCGGGTCCCACTGATAGACCTGCTCCATGGTGATGACAGCGTTGGAATTATCCACCTCGATCTCCTCCGCGGCGTTCTTTCCGCCCACCGCTTCGCTCCAGAACTGGCCGAAGAAGTGCTTGCCGGAGGTAACCATCTGCTGGTCGTCATATTGGAAGAGGAAGAGGATTTTCTTTTTATCCGCGTCCTGAATCCCGCTCACCACCTCTTGAATCTGATCATAGACCTCTTTGGAATAATCGGAGATTTCCTCGCTCTTGTCGCTCCCCGGGAACATCTGGCTCAAAAGCGCGATCCACTGGTCATAGGTTTCCAGAATGTCATAATCCCATTTGCTGGGGGAAATGCCCACGGCGGCAATGCCCGCGTTTGTGAGGGTATCCATCAGCTCGCTGTTACCTGCGCTCACAAACACTACATCCGGTTCCAGCTTCAAAAGCTCTTCAATGTTCAGGTCGCTTCCCGTCATAAAGCTGGTATCCGCATTTAAAATCTCCGGGAACAGCTCTCCCAGCAGGCCGGATTTCGCCGCGCTCATGCAGACCGGGTGAATGCCCACCAGCTTTTCCGCCGAACCCAGGAATACGGTCAGAACCGACGCCATGGGATAGATATCCGCCACGACGACGCGGTTGATTTCCGCGGGCAGCTCCACCTGCCGTCCGGCATGGTCGGTCACGGTAATGGTGCCGCCTTCGGTTTGTTCCGGGGAAGACGCCGGGGCGCTCTCACCCGCCGAAGGCGTCGTGCTGGCAGCCGGCTGGCCCGCGCAGGCAAACAGCATGGGCAGCAGCAATACCGCACACAGCAGAAGGGCAATCGTCTTTCGTTCTTTCTTGTTCATCTGTTAAACTCCTTTTGTATCCATTTCGTCCCTTGGTCTCCCATGAGAACGGGGATTTCCTTTCGATAGATGCGGCCGGAAAAGCCCTCGTGGGGGAGGCGGATGAGGCGTGCCGCCCCGCCGCGGATGGCCCGGCCAAACAGGGGATCGCCGACGACGGTTTCCGCTTCCCGGAACACGGCAAACACGTCGTCCTCTTCCCCCATCCGCTGGTCGCCCGGCAGAAACAGCTCCTCCTCCGCCTCCATGGGACATACCACCCGGATATCCGAAAGCCCCAGTTCCCGATCCAAAGCATAGCGCAGGGAACCGGCCTGGACGGCCTCGCCGGCAATTACGATCTTTCCATCCTTTGCCCCGGATACGGCCCTCATGGGAAATTGATCCTCCCCGGAGGCATCCGCCTTTTCTATCGCCGCAATCAGGGCTGCCGCGCCGCTTTTTCCGATGGGCAGGCCCGCCACATAGGGCGTGCCGTATATCTTCTTGAGGCGTTTCGCCAGCGGCAGCCCGCAGGCAGAAACCGCCACGTTTACCCGCGCTTTTCCGGCGCACATAAGCTCATCAAAGCTGCTTCCCATTGCCCAGCAGCTTTTCACGGGGATTCCCGCACTTTCAAACACGTTCCTGAGCGCCTCCACATTCCCCGTGACCGAGAAATCGAGGGGCGTCACACCCAAAAGATTGACGGACAGCCCGCTTTCCGGCTGCACGGACGGGTCGCAGAACCGGCCGGCAACGGCCTCCAGGGCCATGCCCGCTCCCACGCCGTAATCGTGCATACCGTTGGTGGCGAAGCCAAAGGTGGGAATTCCTGTCTCCCGCTCGATCAGCCGGGCAATCCCGGAAAAATCCGTTCCCATCATCATGGGGATGGGGGTTCCGGCGATGGCGATAAACCGGGGATGCAGCTCCCGCGCCGCGTCTTCGATATCCCGGATCAGCTTTCCATCATCGCCCAGCACGGCTTCCAGCTCGGAAAGAGCCGAAATATAGACCATGCTGGGGGTATGATACCACCGGGGTTCGTCGTGGGTATTATACGTCGAGTTGCAGCCGGAGGCGTCGTGCATGATGGTCATGCCCCCCAATTCATAGAGGGCCGAGCATACGCCGGACACATCCGCCGCATAGGTCATGAGAACACTTGCCGTCTGTTTCATCCGCAGCACCCCCATCCTTTCACGGAAATAATCCCTTCTGTATCCTTTTCCTCCCGGGCCGCCGCGGCGATCTCCTCCGCCAGCGCCCGGATTCCGGCAAAGCCATAATGGCCGCCGCCCTCCAACAGATTGACAAAATGGCGGGTGCCCGTGAAATAGGCCGCCTTCTGCCCGATGGCCAGGAATTCCTCCTCCGCCGCATGGGGCAGCATTCCCATCCCGGCATGCACCGTGGGATACAGCCGCAGGCCGCCTGCGTTCTCCTTAAGCCAGTCAAAGGCCGGCCGGTCGCCCGGGGTCATGGCGTCCACATAAACCCGCTCCACCCGGAAGCCATGCTGAATCAGCAGCTTCGCCAGGCCCAGCGGCCGGGACGTGGCCGTATAGTCGATGGCAACCGGCATATCCCCCGCCGCCTCTCCGGCCCGGGCCAGGGCCGCTTCCGCCTCTCGCTCCAGCGCCGCAAAATCCGGCAGAGGAAGGGACAGCTCCGCCGCCAGCCTTTGCAGGTTTTCCCGGATCTCCTCCGGCTCATAGGAAAGGGGCAGATGCAGATGCTTCTGCGAAAGCCGCTCCTCCAGCGTCTGCCCGGCCAGCACCGCCGCCGGATTATAGCTCAGGCAGGTCTGGCTTTCCGCCAGCGCCTGGTATTCGTCATAGGTATGGCAGCCCGTGATCTCCCGCACGGTATAGCCGCCCGCTGCCAGCATGGTCATCAATTCGCTGTCTTTTTGGGTGGCCTCGTTGTTGCCGATGATGGTCACGCAGTCCGCCCGCATCTCCCGGGGGTGCAGCAGACTATAGAGCTGCTGGCGCATTTTGGCGTCCGGCGTCACCTTGGTCTTGCGCATGATGGGATTCATATAGCAGTCGGTAAAATCGATATCCGGAAAGCGTTCCCGCAGCTTTTCATAGACAAAGGGAAGATCGCAGCCGATAAAGTGATGGATGCAGCTGGTGAAGATAAGAAGCGCCCGGGGGCGATAGGGCAGCTTGGCGAGGATATCCGTCACGCCGTCGATAATGAGATCCTCCATGTCGCCGTCCAAAACGTTGTTCTCCCGGACGTCGATGGTGGAAAACCGATCCTCCGCCCCCATCTCTGCCGCCGTCAGCACCACGCCCCGCAGGCATCCCTGGGCGCAGACAAAAATCTGATGGCTCTCGGGAATAAGCATGCCGATATGCACGATATTCCAGGGGCCGCGGGCCGGCGCCGCATATTCCAGGCCGCCCGGGAAAGGCGCGGGAAAGGCTGCTTCCCGGATGGGGAGCGAGAGATCCTCCATAGGCTTTCTCAAATCAATCATGCGTCATCCTCCCCATAGGCGGCCAGCACCTGCTCCGCCAAAGTCCGGTATTCCCCGGCCATTTCACTCTCCGGAAACGCCTCTATCACCGTCTTTTTAAGCTCTTCCGCCCGCTGGACGGTTTCGCTCCAATGAAGGGCTCCCACAATCCGGGAGCCGGTATCTGCCGCCAGTTCCTCCACCTTTTCCTGTTCCCGGGGCACGCCCCGGCGGTTTAAAATAATCCCGCCCAGGCTGGCATAGCCCCGGCTTTTGAAGTTTTCCACGGCCATGGCGATGTTGGCCGCCGCATGGATGGCCATATTCTCCCCGGAGGTGACCACAAAAACCTTTCTCGCATATCCCTCCCGGATGGGCATGGCAAAGCCGCCGCAGACCACGTCGCCCAAAACGTCATAAAGTACGATATCCGGCCGCAAAATCGAAAACGCCTCTTTTTCCTCCAGGGTTTCCAGCGCAGCGATAATCCCCCGCCCGGCGCAGCCCATGCCCGGCGTCGGGCCGCCGGCCTCCACGCAGTAAACGCCGCCGTAGCCCCGGGTAATCATCTCGTCCAGCGCGATGGTTTTCCCCTTCTCCCGGATCAGATCCAGAACGGTTTTCCGGGGTGTCCCCCCATGAAGAAGGGTCGTTGAATCCGCCTTGGGATCGCAGCCGATCTGCATAACCCGCTTTCCCATGGCGGCAAAGGCGGCCGAAAGGTTGGATGCGGTGGTGGATTTCCCGATACCGCCCTTTCCATATATAGCAATTTTAATCATGATCGTTTCCTCCCTCTTTTGGATAATCCCCCCGGCTCACCACCGGGTCATAGCCAACCGCGCGAATGGCGCTTCGCAGCTTTTCCCGCATGACGGCGCCGTCACCCACGGAACCGGCCTTGCCGTCATAGAGCAGATACCGCCGCCGCGCCTCCTCCGGGGATATATTGGGCATCACCACATTCGCTCCTGCCAGAATCCCCTGCTCCCGGCCATCCGGCTGAATGGTTCCCAGCGCCGTCGTCGCCGGCAGGAGCACCCGGGGAAAGAGAAGCCGGAACAGGCTCAGCAAAAACAGCGTGTCCCGGAGCGTCCCCGGCGGCTGATCGCGAAAGGGCGTATCCTTGTGGGGGATAAACGGCCCAATGCCGATCATCTCGGGCCGGAGCTCATAGAGATAATAAAAATCCTCCGCCAGGTTTTCCGGCGTCTGAAACGGCGCCCCCACCATGCAGCCCGCCCCGGTCTGATAGCCGATTTCCTTCAAATCCTTTAGGCATTGCATCCGGTGTGCCAGGGAAAGCTCGGGGGGATGCAGCTTTCCATAGTGGGCGGGACATGCCGTCTCATGGCGGAGCAGATAGCGGTCTGCCCCGGCGTCAAAAAACCTTTGATAGGATTCCCGCTCCCTTTCCCCCAGGGAAAGCGTAATGGCGCAGTCCGGGAAGCTTTCCCGGATTCTGCTCACAAGCGCGCTCACCCTCTCGTCGGTGAAATACGGGTCCTCCCCGCCCTGCAAAACAAAGGTGCGGAAGCCGTCTGCATATCCCATCCGGCAGCAGGCCAGGATCTCATCCTTCGTCAGGCGGTATCGGGAGGCATTTTTGTTGCTTCGCCGAATGCCGCAGTAATAGCAATCGTTCTTGCAATAATTGGAGATTTCAATCAGTCCCCGCAGGAAAACCTGCCTGCCAAAGATGCTCCGGGCCACTTTCCTGGCCTTGCACGCCGCATATGTCCGTTCCTCTTCGGTATACGTCGCAAGCAATTCCGCCAGCTCGCTTTTTTCCGGCAGCCTGCCCGCCGCAATTGTCTCGATTCTATCTATATTCTTTGTCTTTTCCATTTGTATTGTCCCTTTGACCAGCAACAGCTTTGGAACATCCCAAAACGGCTCAACCTTTATCCATCCATTGAAGATTTTAATAAACTTCCCAAACCCTCAGGATTTTTCAGGCATATACTTCACATCTGCGCAATCCAGCACAGCCTGCCGCTGCAATCCCATCTGATTTCTGTTTATCTCCATCTGCCAAATCGCGAAACTTCTCTGCCGCTTTCTTTGTAAGGAATTCCGAATGAAAAAAGGCTCCCCCTGCCGCACGGGCAGAAGAAGCCTGTCAAAAATTCAAAAGGAATTTATGGGTGCGCCTTCTGACTCCGAACGGATCATCGTCAATTCAGTACGACTTTTTTGCTCTTTTCCCGGTTTCCCCGCAGAACACTCTTTGGAGTCACCGTAAAATTTAGTATAGCACGGCGCTTGTCTTTGCGCAACTGCTTTTCTTTTAGATACCCGGATTTTTCCATAGAAAAACACGCCCCGTTCAAATCCGGCAAAAAATAAAAAATTTATATGGAAAGTATTGACAGAAGATCCCCCGCATTCTATAATGAGTCCATAAACCACTGTCGCACGTGCGACATATATTTTAAGGAGGGATATGTATGAACATACGGTCCGAACTGCAGGCACTCCGCGCAGAGATTATTCAGAATATAGACGCGGCCTTTGATCGTTTCCTTTGTCGGCTGGAGGAGCAAGAACCGGAATTGGCGGAAGTGCCCTCTCCCGGCCCCCAGGAGGAGATTCCCTATGAAAGTATTTTTAAATTATCCTCTAATCCCGCTATTTTTAAGGGGACAAAGCCCACGGGAGTATGTTTCGCAGACGGCAGACGCATCAATGCCGGCACATGGAAGATGGTATATAAGGCCATTTTGGAGGACTGCAACAAGGATGTGGAAAAGCATGTGGAGCTGATGAACCTTCGGGGAAAGATTTTGGGCAAAACCCGGGTTCTTCTTTCACAGGACGGTGCATCGATGACCAGTCCGATCCAGCTGGACCGAAATCTGTTTGTGGAATCTCATTATGACACGGAAATGCTGCTCCGCATTCTCATGACCAGGATTTTAGACCCGGTCCGCTATGACTATAGTCAAATAACCGTGGCTATCCGCAATGACCGTTGACGCAGGTTTCTGAGCTTCACCGCGCATGATGCCCGCGTCTTTTCATTCCTTTATAATTTTCTTTTGTGATCTAATAAAAAAGGCTGCCTCTCGGCAGCCTTTTTTCTGTGTTATATCGGTTTTTAGCCTCTCGGGCCGGCATCCACAATGTGCTTGGGCATATTGGGATACTTCTTAGCAAAGTTCTCCTGGAACATCCGGGCCAGCTTCTTGGCGGCTTCGTCATAAGCAGCCTTATCCGCCCATGTGTCGCGGGGGTTCATGATTTCCGCAGGAACATCCGGGCAGCTCTGGGGAACGTCGACATTGAAGATCTCATCGTGCTTATATTCTGCATTGTCGAACGTGCCGTTGAGAGCGGCGGTGATCATGGCGCGGGTATATTTCAGCTTCATGCGGCTGCCCACTCCATAGGGGCCGCCGGACCAGCCGGTGTTCACCAGATATACCTTGGTGTTGTATTTCTCAATGCGTTCACCCAGCATTTCCGCATAGACCGAGGGATCCATGGGCATGAAGGGAGCGCCGAACAGCGTCGAGAACGTGGGCTGCGGCTCAGTGATGCCGCGCTCGGTTCCAGCCAGCTTGGAGGTGAAGCCGGTTACAAAGTGATACATCGCCGCGTTTTCATCCAGCCGGCTGATGGGAGGCAGAACGCCGAAAGCATCCGCCGTCAGGAAGATAACTACCTTCGGGATCTTGCCGATGCCGGGAATGGCTGCGTTGGAGATGAAGTCCACCGGATATCCCACGCGGGTATTTTCCGTCAGGCTGCCGTCATTGAAATCCGGAACGCGGGTTTCGGGATCGAGAACTACGTTCTCCATCAGGCTGCCGAAGCGGATCGCGCCGTAAATTTCCGGCTCGCCCTCGGGATCCAGGTTGATGGTCTTGGCATAGCAGCCGCCTTCAAAGTTGAAGATGCCGCGATCCGACCAGCCGTGCTCGTCGTCGCCGATGAGCTTGCGGTTCGGGTCGGCGGAAAGGGTGGTCTTGCCCGTGCCGGAGAGGCCGAAGAACACGGCGGTGTCGCCGGTTTCGGGATCCATGTTGGCAGAGCAGTGCATGGGCAGAACGCCTTCCTTGGGCATCAGATAGTTCATAACGGAGAATACGCTCTTCTTGATCTCGCCTGCATACTGGGAACCCGCGATAATAACCATCTTCGCTTCATAGTCGATCATGATGGCCGCTTCGCTGTTCACTCCGTCCACTTCCGGGATGCACTTGAAGCCGGGAGCCGCAATGATGGTGAAATCAGCTTCGCCATAGTCAGCAAGCTCTTCCGCAGTGGGACGGATCAGCAGCTGGTGAATGAACAGGTTTTCGCTGGCCAGCTCATTGACAATACGGAATTTCTTGGTGCAGGCCGGGTCGGCGCCGGCAAAGCCGTCGAAAATAAAGATCTCACGGTTCTGCAGATAAGCCGCCATTTTGTTTTTGATGGCGTCGAATTTTTCCTTGGTGATAGGAACGTTGACGCTGCCCCAGGCGATGGTGTCGTGCACGGCAGGCGTGTCCACAATGAATTTGTCCTTAGGCGAACGACCCGTGTATTTCCCGGTGGTCACCGTGAGGGCGCCTTTATCGCTCAGCTGGCCTTCGCCTCTGCGCAGAGCCGCCTCTACAAGGGCCGCGGGAGAAAGATTGCGGTAAACCGCCGTGGGGTTCAGAATCCCCAGTTTTTCCAGACCATAAGTCTCCATTATGTACCTCCTAAAAATATAATAGTTGCTATAATTTTGCGCTTGTTTTTCCCCTTTCAGGCAGAAAAAGAAGCGGGCTTTCCGGGCAGCATTCTCTAACGTCCAGAACGTTGCCCATATTTTTATTATTCTATATATAATCCTTTTTTCCTTCCTAGAATCAAAAATTTGTGAAAAAATCTACAATTTATTTTTCATTTATTCATAATTGCTCGAAAAAACCATATTATTAAGATCATCGCCGCCAGCAGGGGATTTTGAAAACCCTCCGGGGCGTCTCTTCTTTATGCCGGCCCTGCCTTTCATGCTTTTCTTGTGCAATTTCAAAAATTCCATCCTTCACAAAGAAAAAGGGAGAGCAGGGTGCCCTCCTCTTATTCTTTTCCTTCCCGCCAATGTTAATACATCAGATTTCGGTCGATGACTGTCCCATCCAGAGCGTTAACCGAGAGATAGCACTTTTCTTCCGCATCCTCGATTTTTCCGATGCTGTCGTCCCGGCCGAAAAAATTCCAGACTGGGATCAGCTTATATTCCCCCGAATCCTTCATGAGCACTTTTCCTAACTCCAGGGAAATCCGTTCCACACGCACCTCATCCGGGTCCCACCAGCCCTGCTGTTCCTCCCCCGGGGTCAGCATATAGCCCATCTGGCGCTCAAAAACCGTCTGGATCTCCTGCCAGGACAGGATCTTTGTGTTTTCATTATCTACCTTTATAATTTTAGACGGATTATACCACCGGATGGTATAGATCTCCCCTTCATACATCTCCACTGTAAAGCTCTCGGGCTCCCAGAGCCGCTGCACCACCACACCATCGCCGTCCGTAGGTTTCAAATTCAGATACTGGGCGGCATAGTCCTCCACAGCTCCGTTATAGGAGCGGGTGAAGACGTATTCGCCCCCTTTATCACTTTGTCTAGCTTCATATAGTTCCATATAGTCAATGCCAGCGATTTTCAGCATCTCTTTCACTTTTTGAAGTTCCGGGGTTTCCTGCACTTGTGACCCCGGCGTCCATTTCTTAGGCAGACTCTCTTCCAGCATATTTCCGATCTCTGTATATCCATCCTGGCGGTCTACCCAGAGCATGGCATCCATCTCCCCTTCCTCCGGATTACAAAACCCCACATAATACCGGGCCCTGTCTTTTTTGCAGAGAATGGATACCCACTCCTTTCCATCATCTCCCGCTGCAAACATATAATCCGGCGCGCCAAGTTCCTCATCTGTCGGTGCGTTTAAATACGCCTGCTGCAGTTCTTGCAGCATCTTTTTCCCGTCCTCCTCTGCCCAAATCCGAAGAAGCTCTTTAGGGAGCATCGTTAGATATTCCCCATCCCCAAAGCGGCTGGGAATTGGTCCGTGATAATCCCCTGCTTCCCCATCTTCCGGCTCTCCGGTCGCTGGATTCAGTCCGTTTTCTGCCCGGAATATCTGAAATTCCATTTCTCGGATTTGTTCTTCCAAATCAATCTTTGTGAAAATTCCATACTTATATTTTGTATACCCCGGAAACAGGCCTTCCGTCATCTGCCGCAAAGAGTCCCCGCTTTCAAAATACCGAGGCGCTACGGTCAGCACCGCCATTTGGCTTTCATCTCCGCCAGTGATATCCGCATCCACCACCAGTGTTTTTCCGGATTCCGCATAGGTTTTTTCCAGAGTATAATGACTCCCCACGCCTGTGGGCGCCTGCCCGGCTTTGGCCGTCTCCTCAATCTTTTCCGTCAAATCCCCCTGTTTTTGCTGCACATAGCCAGTGTCCGGCGTCGGCTGACAGGCATACAAAAAAAGCAGGGCGGCGGCCAGCATCATCGTGAAAAAGCGTCTCTTCATAGTTCTCTCCTTTCTCTCTTTGCCGTATTTGGCCGGCACATGTTTACTTACATCCCTTCCGGCAGATTCCCCGCCGGATACTTCCTGCCATTCTGCCCACAAAGATGCCGTGCTGTCTTTTCGCCGTATATTTCCCTCTCCGCCGCTTGGAAGCCCGAGCAAATTCCCCTCAAACTTCCTCCGGTGTGGTTTCCCGCCGCGGTGCAGAACCCCATCTGGGCAAAACCAGGACTATTCCAATGCTGAAATAAATAAAACTGGGAGAAAAGGCAAATCCTTTTCTCCCAGTGTAGCATGGCTTTGTATACAAATTGTAATTTTGTTGCAAGTTTCTTTTTAAAATATACCGTGATTTCCCCGTTTATTGGGCATTCACTGCTTCTTCCAGCTTGGCGATGCTCTTATCCATCCGGGCAAGCGTCTCCTGTTTCCCCAGAAGCGCCGCCAGCTCGGTTGCGCCGCCGGGCGTTACTGCCACGCCCGATATCGCCACCCGCACCGGCCAGAGCACCCGGCCGTTTTTGACCTCCAGTTCCCCGGCAATGCCCTGCAGCGTCTCATAGAGCGCGTCGTTGGAAAAGTCCTCCTGGGCGGCCAGCACCTCCCTCGCCTTTTTCAAAACCGGCAGGGAATTTTCCGGCGTGGTCTTCATCTTCTTGTGGGTATAGAGGGAAAGGTCGTAATCCGGCATTTCCTTCAGGAAGCCCACCTTTTCGGGAATCTGCGTCAGCACCTCCAGCCGGGGCTGAATGAGGGCGCAGACCGCCTTGTAATCGAAGCTGCCGCCCAGCGCCTCGTCCAGATAGGGCCGGGCCCGCTTTTCAAATTCCTCGGGAGAGAGGGCGCGGATATATTCGCCGTTCATCCAAGTCAGTTTTTCCACATCGAAAATCGAAGAAGACTTGCTGATCCCCTCCAGCGTGAACACCTCCGCCAGCTCTTCCAGAGAATAGATCTCCCGCTCGCCGCCGGGGTTCCATCCCAGAAGGGCAATATAGTTCAAAATCGCTTCCTTTAAATAGCCCTTGGCGATAAAATCCTCATACGAAGCGTCGCCATTGCGCTTGGAGAGCTTATGCTGCTTGTCCTTCATCACGGGGGGCAGATGGATATACGTCGGCCGCTCCCATCCCAGGGCGTCATAGAGCAGGTTGTATTTCGGCGTGGAGGAAAGATACTCGATCCCCCGGATCACATGGGTAATGCCCATCAGGTGGTCGTCGATGACGTTGGCCAGGTTATATGTGGGCCAGCCGTCGGATTTTAGAAGAATATTGTCCTCCAGATCGCTCATGGGCACGGTAATTTTTCCATAGACCAGGTCCTCATATTCGGTTTCTCCCTCGGTTCCGATATTCTGGCGAATAACGTATTCCTCCCCGGCGGCAAGGCGGCGCTGCACTTCCTCCTTGGAAAGGTGCAGGCAGTGCTTGTCATATTTGGCGACCTCGCCTTTTTTCTGCGCCTCTTCCCGCAGGCCGTCCAGCCGCTCTTTGGTGCAGAAGCAGTAATAGGCCGCGCCTTTTTCCACCAGCTCCTCGGCATATTTCCGATAGATCTCCTGGCGCTGGCTCTGGATATAGGGGCCAAAGTCCCCGCCCACATCCGGGCCCTCGTCATAGGTAAGCCCCGTGTCCTTCAATGTCCGGTAAATGATCTCGCAGGCCTCGTCCACCAGCCGGTTGCGGTCGGTATCCTCAATGCGCAGGATAAATTTTCCGCCGTTCTTGCGGGCGAACAGCCAGGCATAAAGCGCCGTCCGAAGCCCGCCGATATGCAGATAGCCCGTGGGGCTGGGCGCAAATCTCGTCCGTACTTCCATTTTCCTCGTTCTCCTATCGTCTATTTCAAAGTTTTGGAAAAGCTGTCTTTCAGGCCGACAATCTGATTCATCACCACATGTTCCGGCGAGAAATCCTTGGCGTCCGCGCAGAAATACCCCTGGCGCAGGAACTGGAACTGCTGCCCCGGCCGGGCTTTCAAAACCTCCGGCTCCACAAAGCCCTGCAAAACCTCCAGGGAATTCGGGTTGAGCCGCTCCATGAAGTCCCCTTCTGCGTCGTCCTCCCGCAGCAGATAGTCATAAAGCCGGATCTCCGCCGGCACGGCGGTTTGGCATTCCACCCAGTGCAGCGTCCCCTTCACCTTGCGGCCGGCATTGACGTCGCCGCTCTTGGAAAGGGGGTCATAGGTGCAGATCACCTTCACCACATGGCCCGCCTCGTCCTTTTCCACCCGCTCACACTTGATGATATAGGCATTTTTCAGGCGTACTTCTTTGCCCACGGCCAGGCGGAAATATTTTTTGCTGGGAGCCTCCTCCATGAAATCGTCCTGTTCGATATAAAGCTCCCGGGAGAAGGGCACCTCATGGGTGGTTTCGCCGCCGGGAAGGTCTTCCGCCGCGAGCATTTCCCTCCGGCCCTCGGGATAATTTTCGATCACCAGCTTCAGGGGGCGCAGCACACCCATCAGCCGCGGAGCATGGGCGTTCAGGTCCTCCCGGACGCAGTGTTCCAAAAGGCGCGCGTCCACCTCGCTGTTGGCTTTCGCCACGCCGATCCGCTCGCAGAAATCCCGGATGGATGCGGGCGTATAGCCCCGGCGGCGCAGGCCGGAAATCGTGGGCATGCGGGGATCGTCCCAGCCGGACACAACCCCTTCGTCCACCAGTCTTTTCAAATACCGCTTGCTCATAATCGTCCGGGTCAGGTTGAGCCGGGCAAATTCATACTGATGCGGCACATTTTCGCATTCGCAGTTCTCGATCACCCAGTCATAGAGAGGCCGGTGCGCCTCAAATTCCAGCGTGCAGATGGAATGGGTGATGCCCTCATAGGCGTCCTCCAGGGGATGGGCGAAGTCATACATGGGATAGATGACCCATTTGCTGCCTGTGCGGTGGTGTTCGGCATGGCTGATGCGATAGATCACCGGGTCGCGCATGTTGACGTTGGGCGAAGCCATATCGATTTTGGCCCGCAGCACCTTTTCGCCGTCGGCGAATCTGCCGGCCCGCATCTCCTCAAACAGTTGCAGGTTTTCCTCCACCGAACGGCTGCGGAAGGGGCTTTCCTTCCCTGGCTCGGTGAGCGTCCCCCGGGTCTCGCGGATCTGCTCGGCGCTCAGGTCGCAGACAAAGGCCAGCCCTTTTTTGATGAGCCGGACGGCGCATTCGTACATATATTCAAAATAATCGGATGCATAGAGCTTATTTTTCCAGGCAAAGCCCAGCCAATGGATATCCTCTTCAATGGAGCGGACATATTCCTCATCCTCCTTGGCGGGGTTTGTGTCGTCATAGCGCAGATTGCACGCGCCGCCGTATTGCTGGGCCAAACCAAAGTTCAGGCAGATCGCCTTGGCATGTCCGATATGCAGATAGCCGTTGGGTTCCGGGGGGAACCGGGTCAGAACATGGTCATGCCGTCCGGCCGCCAGATCTGCGTCGATGATCTCCTCAATAAAGTTCCGGGAGCGCACCGCTCCTTCTTTGGTTTCCATGGTGTTTTTTTCCATATCCAGCATCCTTCCTGCCCCTCGGCGGGGCGCCTTTTTCGCTCAATTGATTTCTGTTTGCCTAAATTTGACTCCCGCCCGGAAATAGCCTGCAAATCGACAGGCTTCCGCGGCGGCACTTCCTTATTCGCCCGCTTCTTTCGCGCGTTCTGTCTGTTTCTCCCCGCCCGCTCATCGTGCCTCACCGGCGAGGTGCGGCGGGGCACCTTTTTCGCTCGGTTTATTACTCGCTTTTCAAAATCCAGTTCCCGCCCGGAAATAGCCTGCAAATCGGCAGGTTTCCGCGGCGGCACTTCCTTTTTCGCCCGCTTCTTTCGCGTGTTCCGTCTGTTTCTCCCCGCCCGCTCATCATGCCTCACCGGCAAGGTGCGCCTGGTTTGTTTCTGTTTCTATATTTCCTTTTCCCCGCGGCTGTTATTCTTCGCCGCCAAGGCGGTTTTCTATCATATTACCGTTTTTTTGCGGATTCGGCAAGGGGCGGCGGGGGAGAATCACATGCTTTCTCTATATTTTTTCTGCCGGGCCTTCGCCTTTTTATATCCCCATGCGAAAACCACAACCCCAGCCGCCGACAGCAGCGCCACCATATAATAGGCGTTGCCCAGGCCGAAAGCGTCTCCCAATGCGCCCATGGCCACATTGGCTCCCACACCGCCGATCCCTGCCGCCGTGAGCATCAGATTGGAAACCCGCCCAGTGTGCCCCGGGAAGGTGTCGATACAGACGCTTACCGCCGTCGGGAAAATCGGCCCTGCCGCCAGTCCAAACAAAGCGCTCCAAACAAGGGCCAGTCCGGGTACGCGCACAGCCGCCGTCAAAAAACAGGCCAGCGCCGCAACGGCGAAACAGATGCAGACGAATATTCCCTTCCTTTTCTGCACGCGGCTGGCCAGCAGCCGGGATGGGATCATCGCCGCCCAGATGAGGGAAATGGAAAGAGCCGCGTTCCCGCTGTCATGCAGTTCCTCGATGAAATAGGGCTTAGTGAAATAGAGCTGCCCGGATTCGACGGCCACATAGAGCAGCATCGCCCCGGCCACCAAAAAGAACGCCCCGCATAGCACAGACCGGATGCCGCCGCACTCCCTCTCTTTGGCCTCCGTCACTCCAGGATGCAGTGTCTGCCGGGTCATATAGAACAGGGAAACCACCAGGGCCGCCAGGGCCGTGGATATCCAAAAATGCCCCCGCCAATTCATCCCCGCGCCCATGAGCGCCTGTAAAATAAGGGGCGACAAAACCGCTCCCATGCTGAAAAATGTCTGCCCCATATTGCTGAAAAGCGTGCTCTTTTCCGGGTCGGTTTCCGACAGGGCGGCGGGCGTCGTCCCCTCCACCATGGAAAACCCCAGCCCCAGAACGAAAATGCTCGCTCCAATCATCAGGGCGCTTCCCGAAAGCGCCGCCAGGATACAGCCGGCAATCAGCAGGCAGCCAAACAGGGACACCGCTTTTTTCTTGCTCATCCGGTCGGTCAGGCCGCCGAACAGCAGTGTGGAGAGAATGGTCGCCGCCGACTGCACGGACGCCAAAATCCCCATCTGCGTCCCCGTCATGGCAAACTCCTGAGAAATCTCCAGCAAAACTGCCTGGTATCCGCCCACCTCAAATCCCAACGTAAACAACAGCATATATCCCAAAAACGCAAATCGGGTGTTCTGTCCGTTCTTCATCCTGCCCCTCCCTATCTCCTTTCAAAAAAGAAGGGGAAAATTCCGGCCTCCTCCAAAGAAGCGCCGCTTTTCCCCATTTTTTATTCTATCGTTTTACAGTGAATCGTAATACTTCCGCCGCCGAATCTCTGCCTTTTTGAAGCCCAGCCCAAAGACCAGAATGCCCGAAAGAGCCAGCAGGGCGACGATATAATAGGCGTTGCCCAGGCCAAAGGCGTCTCCCGCCGCGCCCATGCTAATATTGGCCAGCATGCCGCCCGCGCTGCCCGCCGTCAGCGTCAGATTGGAAACCCGCCCGGTGTGCCCCGGGAAGGTATCCATGCAGACGCTCTGGGCCGTGGGGAAAATCGGGCCGGCCGCCAGGCCGAACAATCCGCTCCAGAGGAGCGCCATGCCCGACGTTCGCAGCGTGGCCTTCAGGAAGCAGGCGGCCGCCGCCACGGCAAAGCAAAGGCTGATAAACAGGCCTTTTCTCCGGTGGATTCGGCTGGCCAGCAGCCGGGAGGGAATCATGCATGCCCAGATGAGCGAAATGGAGAGGGCCGCGTTCCTGCTGTCATGCAGCTCTTCGATGAAATAGGGCTTGGTAAAATAAATCTGCCCGGATTCCATCGCCACATAGATGGCCATGGACCCGACGATCAGAAACAGCGCCCCGCAGGCCACCGCCTTGAAGTCCCCTTTGCCCTTTTCCCCCGCCTTTTCCTTCAGGGCCAGAGCATCGGGATGCACGGTATTTTTTGTAAAATAGAACAGGGACATGACCAGCGCCACCAGCGCCAAGGCAATCCAGAAGTGCCCCCGCCAGTTCATGCCCGCGCTCATGAGCGCCTGCACGATCAGCGGCGAGGTGACCGCCCCCAGGCTATAGCAGGTGTGGGCCAGGTTGGTATACATGGCGCTTTTATGGGGATTCAGCTCACAAAGCGTTGCCGGCGTCGTCCCCTCCACCATGGAAAAGCCCAGCCCCAGGACGAAAATGCTGGAGCCAATCATGAGGGCGCTTCCCGAAAAGGCCGCCAGGATAATTCCCGTCATCAGCACGCATCCAAACAGGGCGACCGCCTTTTTCTTGCGCATTTTATCCGCCAGGCCGCCGAAGGACAGCGTGGAAATCACCGATGCCACCGACTGCACAGCGGCCAGCATGCCCATCTGCGTATTATTCATGGAGAATTCCTGGGCGATATCCAGAAGAACCGCCTGAAAGCCGGCGATCTCAAAGCCCAGGGTAAACATAATCATACATCCGAAAACCGCGAACCGCTTGTTCGCCTTGCTCAAGCTCTGCATCATCTTTTTTTCCTCCCCTTATTTCCTGCCCGGGCTGGATTTCTTCCGCGCCAGATAGAACAGCAAAATGCCCAGAGCCGCGAAGCCCGCCACCATGAAAAACCCATTGCCCAGGCCGATGGCGTCCGAAACCGCGCCCATGCCGATGTTGGAAAGCACGCCGAAGATGCCCGCCGCCGTGACAAGAACGCTGGAGGCGCGCCCGGTATGATGCGGAAACGCATCCATCGCCGCGCTCATGATGGTCGGGAAGATCGGCCCTGCCGCAAAGCCGAAGAGGGCGCTCCAGACAAGCGAAAGCCCCGGAACACGCACCAGAGCCGTCAAAAGACAGCTTATGCAGGCCAGAGCAAAGCACCCGCAGACCAGAAGCGTCTTTTTCTTATGAATGCGGCTGGCGATCACGCGGGAGGGGATCATCATAATCCAGATAAGCGAAATGGAGAGGGCCGCGTTCTGCGGGTCCTTGAGTTCCTGAATGAAATAGGGCTTGGTGAAAAATACCTGCCCGGATTCCATCGCCACATACATGCCGATAGAGAGAGCCAGCAGAAAGAGCGCCGCGCAGGCAATGGCCCGGAAGCTCCCCTTATCCCCGGCGCTTTTCATCCCTTCGGGGACAGCCGGGCGCCTGGTGAAGAAAAAGCAGATCACCGCCGCCAGGAACAGGCCGGCGCCGATGCCAAAATGCCCCCGCCAGTTCATGCCCCGTTCCATGAGCCATGCGATCAGAAGCGGAGAAACGACCGACCCAAGGCTGAAAAACATCTGGCTCAGGTTGGTAAAGGTATTGCTGCGGCTGGGGTCAGTCTCCATGAGAGCCGCCCCCACCGTTCCGTTGACAATAGCAAAGCCGATGCCGTAAATAAAAATGCTGAGGGCCACCATAAAAGCGCTCTGGGACAAACATCCCACAGCGGTTCCTCCGACCACCACGAGCCCAAAGGCACACAGCACCTTTTTTTTATCAAATCGATCCGTGAGTCCGCCGAATAGAATCGTTGACAGGATCATCCCCGCATACGACATTGCCGCCAATATGCCGACGCCCGTATTCCCATCCATCTGAAAGTCCTCAGTCACCTCCATCAGGATTAACTGGTTGCCCGAAGAAATAAAACCCAGGGCAAAGAGCAGCAGGCATCCAAAGAACACATAGCCTCTGTTTTTCGTTTTTCCCATCTTTTCGCTTTCCTTTTTCCTAATTTCCTCTATAAGAAGCGCATCTCCTGCGCGATGAACCGATATCTAACGAACGGCTTTTATCCGTTTCATTCCCCGCGGCGCACGCTTTCCGCCTGCGCATTGCATATAAGGGGCTCCCGCCGCAAGGCCGTTCTTCCCATATGGCTGCTCTGTTCCGTATGCCGGGCGCTTTGCCGCCGGTTTCCCCCGGGTCGGATGCGTATGCGGCCGTCCGCCGAGGACTCCCGTTTCCGCGGTTTCTTCTGCCCTATATGCCGGGGGCTTTGCCGCCGGTTTCCCCCGGGTCGGATGCGTATGCGGCCATCCGCCGAGGACTCCTGTTTCCGCGGTTTCTTCTGCCCTATATGCCGGGGGCTTTGCCGCCGGTTTCCCCCGGGTCGGATGCGTATGCGGCCGTCCGCCGAGGACTCCTGTTTCCGCGGTTTCTTCTGCCCTATATGCCGGGCGCATCCCTGCCGGCTTCCTCCGCGTTGCGTGCGTATGCGGCCGTCCGCCGAGGACTCCTGTTTCCGCGGTTTCTTCTGCCCTATATGCCGGGCGCATCCCTGTCGGCTTCCTCCGCGTTGCGTGCGTATGCGGCCGTCCGCCGAGGACTCCTGTTTCCGCGGTTTCTTCTGCCCTATATGCCGGGCGCATCCCTGTCGGCTTCCTCCATATTGGGTGCGTTTATGGCCGTCCGCCGAGGACCTATTTGTGGTAGTTTTCGTTGTTCAGTATCTTGAAAGCCCGGTAAATCTGCTCCAGCAGCACCACCCGCGCCAGCCGGTGCGGAAAGGTCATCCGGGAAAGGGAGAACAGCTCTCCTCGTTCCTTGATCTCCTGGGCCAGGCCCAGGGACCCTCCGATTACAAAGCAAATGGATTTTCCGCCGTCCACATACGGCTTGAGCGCCTGGGCAAAGCCCTCCGAAGTAAACTCCCTGCCCTCAATGGCCATCACAGCCGCCGCATCAAAGCCCTCCATGGCCTTGGCCACCCGCCCGGCTTCCTTTTTGAGAACGGCCTCCCGCTCCCGGGGCGTGGGATTTTCGGGGGTCGGTTCGTCCTTCAGCTCCACGATTTCCAGGGAAGCATACCGCCCCAGGCGCTTCTGATATTCCGCCTGGGCTGCGAGCCAGTATTTCTCCTTCATTTTCCCTACGCTGACAATTCGGATCTTTTGCAACCCCGCCGCCTCATTTCAATGTATAAAAGCCAGTGACATGGCTTTTGCGCGTCGTCCCCAGGGCCAGATCCCGCCCCGGCTCAATCCCTTCGCTTTTGAGCGCCGCAAACACAGTCTCATAGGCCAGCAGCTTGCGGTTGTTCTCCCGGCTCAAATGCCCCAGGAGAATCCCCCGCACGCCTCGCTTTGCCAGCTCTCCCGCCGCCGCTCCCGCGGCTTCGTTGGAAAGGTGCCCTTTTCCTGAAAGGATGCGTTTCTTTAAATAATATGGATATCTTCCGTTTTTCAGAAGCTCGATATCGTGATTGGATTCCAAAAGCACAATCGCCGCCCCCTCCATGGCATCCAGCATATCCCGGGTGATATGCCCGGTGTCTGTCATCACACCCACCTTACGCCCCGCGCCGAAAAAGGCAAAGCCGGTGGGATCGGCAGCATCGTGGTGGATGGGAACCGGTGCCACGCAGATATCGCCAATGTAAAACTCGGTCCGGTCGATGACCCGGGTGTTTTTCAGGGAAATTTCCCCCACCTTGGCCTGCATGGCCTCCCAGGTTTTGGCATTGGCATAGACGGGCAGATCATATTTCCGGCTCAGCACGCCCACGCCGCGGATATGGTCGGTATGCTCATGGGTGATGAGAATGCCGGAAAGCTCGCCCGGGCGCTTGCCGATATTTTGTAAAGCCCCTTCCACTTTGTTCCCCGCCAGCCCCGCATCCACGATCAGGCCGGTTCTCTCTGTGCCCACATAGGTGCAGTTGCCGCTGGAGCTGCTGAACAGAGGCGAAATGCTAAGGCTCATGTGTTTTCCTCCATAATACAGCATCATTATACCGTTTTCGCCAAAGTTTGCAAAGGAAAAAATCCCTTTTTCTTTACTTTTTCTTTATCCGCCGCCCCGGGAATCCGCGGGCACAAAAAAAGACCTGCGCCGCCCATGCTGCGCAGGCCCCATGCGGGCCCAATCTGTCAGCTTTTATAAATCCATGATAAGCGATAAGTGCAAATGCAGAAAATTTATGACAGATTGAGCTTCCGCCGGCTCCCTTACTTGTTGTTTTTGATATAGTCAACCAGATCGGCAACCGTCTTCAGGCCATCGCCCGTTTCAATGGAGATGTCGAAGGCTTCTTCGATATCCATAACGATTTCCACCATATCAAGAGAATCAATCTCCATATCCTCAAACGAAGATTCCATGGTGATGTCGGCAGGATCCATATCCATCTTTTCAGCGATGATATCCCTGATCTTTTCAAATTCCATGTTTTTTGCTCCTCCTTTTTTTGGTAAGCCGCAGCTTTTCCCCTCTATTTTATCATATGCGCCCTTTGTGTCAAGATTCCACGCCGGACTGCCCTTTATAATAGAAGAAGATTTTCCGTTTGTCAAGCAAAAGGGCGGCGAGGCTGCCCTCACCGCCGGTTCAAATAATAGACGACCTTGGCCAGCTTATACAGCCGGCGGCAGGCGAAAAACGCCTTAGCCATAGTTTTTCACAGCCTTGCCCCCCAGATAGACGGACTGGCTTCCCAGCTCGTCTTCGATCTGCAGCAGCCGGTTGTATTTTGCCGTGCGCTCCCCTCGGCAGGGCGCGCCGGTCTTGATCTGCCCGGCGCCCGTGGCCACAGCCAGATCCGCGATAAACGCGTCTTCGGTATCTCCGGAACGGTGGGACACAATGGAGGCATAGCCATGGCGCCGCCCCAGCTCAATGGCATTTTTGGCTTCTGTAATTGTCCCGATCTGGTTGGGCTTAATCAGGATTGCGTTGGCGATATTCTCTTCGATTCCCTTGGAAATACGCTCGACATTGGTGACAAACAGATCGTCGCCCACGACCTGGATATCCGTCATCTCGCCCAGGATGGCAAATCCGGCGAAATCCTCCTCTGCCAGCGGGTCCTCCATGGAGATGATGGGATATGCCTTTGCCAGCCCGGCGAAATATTCCGCCAGCTGCGCCCGGTTCATCTCCCGCCCGCTCTTGGGCTGGCGGTATTTTCCATCCCCAATGGCCCATTCGCTGGAAGCCGCGTCGAGGGCAATGGCGATATCCCGGGACAGACCGGCGTCTGCCGCCGCCTTCAAAAGATATTCGATGGCCTGTTCATCCGCCTTCAGGTCCGGGGCAAAGCCGCCCTCATCCCCAACAGCCGTCCCCAGGCCGTCCTTTTTCAGGTTGGCCTTCAGGGCCATATAGACCTCGCTTCCCATGCGCATGGCCTCCCGGAAGTTTCCCGCCCCCACAGGCATGACCATGAATTCCTGAATGTCCACGGTATTTCCCGCATGAACGCCGCCGTTTAAAATGTTCATCATGGGCGTGGGGAGGATATATTTCCCCCGCTCGTCCCGCAGATATTCATATAGCTCCATGCGGCAGCTTTTGGCCCCCACCCGGGCGGCCGCCATGGAAACCGCCAGAATGGCGTTGGCCCCCAGCCAGGATTTGTTTTTGGTGTTATCCAGGCGGCAGAGAAAATCGTCCACCTGGGCCTGGGCCGTGAAGTTCTTCCCGACCATTTTGGAGGCGATGACCGTGTTCACATTCTGGACGGCGTTCAGCACGCCCTTTCCGCCAAACCGCCGCGGATCTCCGTCCCGAAGCTCCACCGCCTCAAATTTCCCGACCGATGCGCCCGAGGGGACGCTGGCCTCGCCCACGGCGCCGTCCTCGCTCACGACCCGGGCATATACCGTAGGGAAGCCCCGGGAATCCAGCACTTCCCGGCCCGTAACCTCTCTGATAATCATGCTTTGAACCCTCCTCAAAAAAGTTTCTCCGCCTAGTATTTCCATAATCTTGAAGGATATTCCCTTCCTTTATTAAATAGACCCGAAAACAAATTGTGAAACTTTCGTGTTTTCCGGTCAAAAATCTGTAAAAAACCGCCCTTTTGTGCTAAAATATACGCAAGTTCGGCGGGGAACATGCCGTATCCGCCGCCGTTTTGTAAATTCAACGGGAATCGCAGGAGGGTGCATATGCTGTATACAGGCGCGCAGATCGTCATGGAATGCCTTTTGGAACAGGGCGTGGATCGGGTGTTCGGCTATCCGGGCAACGCCGCCCTGAAAATTTATGACGCCCTCTATGAATACCGGGATTCCATCCATCATGTGCTCATGACCCATGAACAGCATGCCGCCCATGCGGCGGACGGCTATGCCCGGGCCACCGGAAGGACGGGCGTTGCCCTCTCCACCTCCGGCCCCGGAGCCACCAACCTTTTGACCGGTCTTTCCGCCTCGCATATGGATTCCACGCCGGTGGTCGCCATCACATGCAACGTCAACCGGCCGTCCATCGGCAAGGACAGCTTTCAGGAGGTGGATATCTATGGCGTCTCCATGCCGGTAACCAAGCACAATTATATGGTAAAGGATGTTCATGCCCTGGCGGATACCCTGCGCAGCGCCTTCCGCATCGCCTCATCCGGGCGGCCCGGCCCGGTGCTGGTGGATATCCTGTCGGACGTAGCCGAGGCGGAATGCGAATTTTCCCCGCGGCCCCCGGCCCGTCCGGCGCCGGTTCTGCATGCCGACGGCGTGGATCTGCTGGCCGCCTCCTCCCTGATCGACGAGGCGGCGCGGCCCATGTTCATCGCCGGCGGCGGCATCATCAGCGCCGGAGCTGAAGCCGAGCTCCTGGCCCTGGCCGAGAAACTCCATGCTCCCGTGGCGCTGACTCTCATGGGCATCGGCGCCTTTCCCGCCACCCATCCCCTCTATGCCGGCATGCTCGGCATGTTTGGAACGCCGGCGGCGGCAGAATGTCTCGCAGAAAGCGACCTCGTCATTGCCGTGGGCACGCGGCTTTCCGACCGCTCCATCCCCAGCCGGGATTGCATCGGCCCGGATGCCCGTCTTTTGCATATCGATATCGACGCGGCGGAAATCAACAAGAATCTCCCGGCGGATATCTCCCTCATCGGGGACGCGCAGGAACTGCTGTCACGCCTGCTGCAAAGCGTTTCGGAAAAAAAGGAAAATGTGTTATGCTCCCATATTGAGCCGCCCCTTCTTCCCATGCCCGCCTCTCCCGGACTTCATCCGGCCCAGATTCTCTCCCGGCTGGGCAAAATGGCCGGGCCGGGCCAGATCTATACCACTGAGGTGGGGGAACACCAGATCTGGGCGGCGTCCTTCCTGCCCATTGGCGGGCCGCGCAAATTTCTGACCCCCGGGGGACTGGGAGCTATGGGCTTTGGCCTAGGAGCGGCCATCGGGGCAGCCTTCGGCACGGGGGAACGGATCATCAACATTGCCGGGGACGGCAGCTTCTATATGAACCTGGCCGAGCTTTCCACCGCCATGGCCTATCACCTTCCCATCCTGGAGATCGTGTTCAACAACAAAACTCTGGGCATGGTGCGGCAGATGCAGAAAACCGCCTGCGGCGGGCGGCTGAGCGCCGTGGATCTGAACCGCCCCACGGATTTTCTGGCCCTTTCCCGGGCCTTCGGGGCCAAGGCCTATCGCATTGCGGCCCGGGAGGATATCGCAGGCGTGCTGCAAAGCGCCCTTTCCGCATCCCGCCAGGGGCCCTGCGTCGTGGAATGCGTCATTGATCCGGAAGAGGCCGTGTTCGCCAAATAGACAGGAGAGGAAACGACAATGGAAAGAGAATATATTTTATCTGTATTGGTGCAGAACAATGCCGGCGTGCTTTGCCGGGTATCCGGCCTGTTCGGCCGCCGGGGCTATAACATCACCTCCCTGACGGTGGGCGAAACCCTCGATCCGCGCTATTCCCGCATGACCATCGTGCTCTATGGCAATGAATATATCCTGGAGCAGATCAAAAAACAGCTGGCCAAGCTGGAGGAAGTGGAAAAAATCGTGGAGGTAGAGCCCAGTTCTGCGGTGTTCCGGGAGCTGATGCTGGTGAAGGTCTGGGCGTCGGCGGGCAGCCGGGCCGGGATCATCGAAATCTGCAATGTGTTCCATGCCACCATCGCCGACCTTTCTCCCACTACGGCCACCATTGAAATGACCAGCACCCCCGCCAAAAACAACGCGTTTTTGGACCTGCTTGCCGAATATGGCATCTTAGAGGTGGCCCGCACGGGCGCCGCCGGCCTCCAGCGGGGCGAAAAGCATCTGTCGCTGGAAAAATAATTGTATCGCCTTGTAAAAAAGAAACCGCATGCCGGATGCGGCGGAGGGTTTCTTTCCTATATTCATTATTTATTCTTTCAAGAGAATTCAGAAAGGAAGTGTATTTTTTCCTATGAGTCAGCAGATCAAGATTTTTGACACGACGCTGCGGGACGGGGAACAGTCCCCCGGATGCAGCATGAACCTGAATGAAAAGCTCAAGATGGCCCGCCAGCTGGAGCGCCTCCGTGTGGATATCATCGAGGCCGGCTTCGCCATTGCCAGCCCCGGGGATTTTGAGTCCGTGGCCGCTATTGCCCAAACCATCAAGGACTGCACAGTGGCATCCCTGAGCCGTCTTGTAAAAAAGGATATCGACGCTTCGGCAGAAGCCCTGAAAAACGCGGTAAGCCCCCGCATTCATACGTTTATCGCAACTTCTGACCTGCATATGCGCTATAAGCTCAAGATGAAGCCCGAGGACGTCCTCTCCCAGATCGACGAGCTGGTCACCTATGCCCGCAATCTCTGCCCGGATGTGGAATTCTCGGCGGAGGACGCCAGCCGCAGCGACCGGGATTTCCTCTGCCGCGCCCTGGAGCGAGCCATCCGTGCCGGCGCTTCCACCGTGAATATCCCGGATACCGTCGGCTATGCCACGCCGGAGGAGATGTTTGACCTCATTTCCTATATCAAAAATAATGTGCCCAACATCGACAAAGCCACCATCTCCGTCCATAACCACAACGACCTGGGGCTGGGCGTAGCCACCTCTCTGGCCAGCATCAAGGCCGGGGCGACCCAGGTGGAATGCACCTTAAACGGCATCGGGGAGCGGGCGGGCAACGCGGCGCTGGAGGAGATCGTCATGGCCCTCAAAACCCGCCGGGATTTCTTCGACTGCACCACCCGCATCGACACAACCCAGATCTACCGCTCCTGCACCCGGCTGGCCCGGATCATCGGGCAGGATATCCCCAACAACAAGGCCATTGTCGGGGCGAACGCCTTCCTGCATGAATCCGGCATTCACCAGCATGGCGTTCTCGCCAAACGGGAGACCTATGAGATCATGACGCCTGAGTCCATCGGCATCGTGAAAAACAATATCGTGCTGGGCAAGCATTCCGGCCGCCATGCCTTTGAGGACCGCCTGGTTTCCCTGGGCTATCAGCTGCCCGAGGAGGCCATTGCCAAGCTTTTTGAAAAATTCAAAGTCCTCTGCGACCGCAAAAAGGACGTCTCAGATTATGACCTGGAGGCGTTGGTGGAGAGCACCTCCCATACTCCCGAGCACTATAAGCTGGATCGGTTCGTCATCAACAGCGGCAACACCATCCGGGCTACAGCCATTGTCCGCCTGCAGATCGACGGGCGGGAGGTCGAGGATGTCGCCATTGGGGACGGCCCGATCTTTGCCTGCTATAAGGCCATTGAGAAGATGTCGCCCCTGAACCTCAAGCTGGAGGATTATTCTATCCGCTCGGTAACCGAGGGCGAGGACGCCCTTGGCCAGGTGTCTGTCAAGGTCACCTGCAACGGCAAGACGCTCACCGGCCGCGGCCTCTCGACGGATATTCTGGAATCCTCCATCCTGGCCTATCTCCATGCCATCAATAAATTCATCAGTCTGGAGAAACAGGCATGAAGCTCACCATTCTGGATTCCACCCTGCGGGACGGCCTGCAGGGCGAAGGCGTCTCGTTTTCCGAGAGCGATAAAAGAAAAGTCATCCTGGCATTAGACAAGCTGGGAATTGCGTATATTGAGGCGGGCAACCCCGCCTCCAATCCCAAGGACGCCGACCTGTTCCAAAGCCTGCAGGGGATCTCCCTTTCCCATGCTCAGCTGGTGGCCTTTGGGAGCACGCGCCGAAAAAACAGCCGGGCAGATCTGGATGCCGGCTTAAAAGGCCTGCTCCGGGCGGGAACCCAGGTGGTTTCCCTCTTTGGAAAGACATCTCCCCTGCATGTCCGCCGGGTTTTGGAGACGACATTGGAAGAAAACCTGGCCATGATCCGGGAAAGCGTCGCCTTCTTGAAGGAGCAGGGGCGGCGGGTGATCTATGACGCCGAGCACTTTTTCGACGGCTATGCCCTGGATCCCCAGTATGCCCTGGAAACCCTGCGCGCCGCGCTTCAGGGCGGGGCGGAGATCCTCTGCCTCTGCGACACCAACGGCGCAGCGTATCCGGCGGACATTGCCGGGATGACCAGGGCGGCAGCGGCGGCCTTTCCCGGTGTCTGTATCGGCATCCACTGCCATAACGACTGCGGCCTGGCGGTGGCCGGAAGCATGGAGGCCGTCCGGGCGGGGGCCAGCCATGTGCAGGGGACGCTGCTGGGTTTCGGGGAGCGCTGCGGGAATGCCGATCTCTCCACCCTCATCCCCAATTTGCAGCTCAAACAGGGGTATTCCTGCATTCCCAGGGACTGCATGCCCAGCCTGACCGCCACGGCCCGGAAGGTGGCCGATATCGCCAACTTCTCTCTGCCTGGCAACCGGCCCTATGTGGGCGGGAGCGCCTTTGCCCATAAAGGCGGCATGCATATCGACGGAGTGACCAAAATCCCCTCATCCTTTGAGCATGTCTCTCCGGAAAGCGTGGGCAACCGGCGCAAATTCCTCATGAGCGAGATTTCCGGGAAATCCGGGCTGCTGGCCCGCATTCAGAAATACGACCCCAGCCTCACCAAAACTTCTCCCAAAACCCAGGAGATTCTGGAACAGCTGAAAGCCCTGGAATACCGGGGATATCAGTTTGAAGCGGCGGAGGAGAGCTTTGACCTGGTGATCCGGCGCGCTCTGGGGCTGCAAAGGAAATATTTTACCCTGGACCATTTCAAGACCATCGGGGAACAGCCGCTTTTCGGCCGCCTGCATCCTTCCTCCGCCATGGTGAAAATCCGGGTGGGCGAGGAATCGCAGATCTCGGCCGCCGAAGGCAACGGCCCCATCAACGCCCTGGACCTGGCGCTGCGGGGGGCGCTCACCCATTTCTATCCGTCTCTGGCCCAGGTCCGGCTGACGGATTACAAGGTTCGGGTACTGGAAAGCGACGCTACTACCGCCGCCACCGTCCGGGTGCTCATCGAATCCACCGATGGGGAGCATACCTGGACGACGGTCGGCGTATCCACGGATATCATCGAGGCCAGCTTCCTGGCCCTCCGGGATTCCATCGAATATAAGCTGGCCATGGACGAAGACCGGCAGGCATAAAGATAAGGAGGAAACGCATTTGGCTATGACAATGACGCAGAAAATACTGGCCGCCCACGCGGGTTTGCCCCAGGTGACGGCCGGCCAGCTCATCACCGTCCCCACGGATATGGTGCTGGGCAACGATATCACCACCCCGGTCGCCATCCGGGAATTCCGCCGCTGCGGCCGGGAACATGTCTTTGACCGGGAGAAAATCGCCATCGTTCTCGATCATTTTACCCCCAACAAGGATATCAAGGCCGCCGAGCAGTGCAAGGTGAGCCGGGAGTTTGCCCGGGAAATGGGAATTGTGAATTTCTTCGATGTGGGCCAGATGGGCATTGAGCATGCTCTGCTCCCGGAAAAGGGGCTGGTGAAGGCCGGGGATATCGTCATCGGCGCGGATTCCCACACCTGCACCTATGGCGCGCTCAACGCCTTTTCCACCGGCGTCGGCTCCACGGATATGGGCTGCGCCATGGCCCTGGGGCGCACATGGCTTAAGGTGCCTTCCGCCATCAAGGTGGAGCTGACGGGCGCGCTTCGCCCCCATGTCTCGGGCAAAGATCTGATTCTCCATCTGATCGGCGAAATCGGCGTGGACGGCGCTCTCTATCAGTCTCTGGAATTTGTGGGGGACGGCGTCGCCTCTCTTTCCATGGACGACCGCTTTGCGATCTGCAACATGGCCATCGAGGCGGGGGCCAAAAACGGCATCTTCCCGGCGGATGAAAAGACAAAGGCCTATCTTGCGGCGCATGCCCGGGAGAGCGGAACGTTCTTTGCGCCCGATCCGGATGCGGAATATACCCGCACCGTGCATATCGATTTAGACAAACTGGATTTCACGGTAGCCTTCCCTCACCTGCCGGGCAATGCCCATGTGGTGCGGGAGATTTCAGAAAAAATTGCCATTCAGCAATGCATCATCGGCTCCTGCACCAACGGACGGCTGGAGGATATCAAAGCGGCGGCGGAGATCCTCCGCGGGCGGAAGGTGGCGAAAGGCGTTCGGGCCATTGTCATCCCCGCCACCCAGAAAATCTATCTGGAGGCCATTGAAAAGGGCTATGTCCAGGCTCTCGTGAAAGCCGGCTGCGCCGTTTCCACCCCCACCTGCGGCCCCTGCCTGGGCGGGCATATGGGCATTCTGGCCTCGGGAGAGGCCGCCATTTCCACGACGAACCGCAACTTCGTGGGGCGCATGGGGCATGTGGATTCCAAGGTATATCTGGCAAGCCCGGCCGTTGCCGCTGCCAGCGCCGTCAAGGGTTATATCGCCAGCCCGGAAGATCTGTAAAGGAGGAAACGCAAATGAAGGCAAAAGGCAATGTATTCGCCTATGGCGACAACATCGACACAGACGTAATCATCCCGGCGCGGTATCTCCTCTCGGGCGATCCCGATGAACTGGCTGCGCACTGCATGGAGGATATCGACAAAGAATTCATTCACAAGGTGCAGAAGGGCGATATCATGGTGGGGCAGCTGAATTTCGGCTGCGGCTCCTCCCGGGAGCATGCTCCCATCGCCATCAAGGCGGCGGGCATCTCCTGCGTCATCGCCAAGAGCTTCGCCCGGATTTTCTATCGCAACGCGATCAACATCGGCCTGCCCATTCTGGAATGCCCGGAAGCCGCGGAGGAGATCCGCGGCGGCGACCAGGTGGAGGTGGATTTTGACACCGGCTCCATCCGGGATATCACCACGGGCAAAACCTTTCAGGCTCAGCCCTTCCCGCCGTTTATCCAGGAGATCATCACCGCCGGCGGGCTGGTGAACGCCATCAAGGAGGGACGTGTATGAGAAAAATCGGAAGAACAACCTATCATATTGCCGTCATCAAGGGCGACGGCATCGGCCCCGAGATTGTGACCGAGGCCATGAAGATCTTGCATCTCGCGGGAGAAAAATTCGGCTTTCTCTGCCAGTTTCATGAGGTTCTTGCCGGGGGCTGCGCGATTGAAGCCACAGGCCAGGCGCTGCCCGAAGAGACTCTGGAGGCCTGCCTGGCAAGCGACAGTGTGCTGCTGGGCGCAGTCGGCGGCCCGCAGTGGGATACCCTTCCCGGCGAGAAGCGCCCGGAACGCGCTCTTCTCGGGCTGCGCAGCGGCCTCGACCTGTTTACCAATCTGCGCCCGGCCTATCTCCAGCCGGCTCTGGCCCATGCCTGCCCTCTGAAACCCGAAATCGTTGGGGAGGGCATGGATATCCTTATCGTCCGGGAGCTGACGGGCGGCATTTATTTTGGCAAACGGGGCCGCACCAAGGTAAACGGCGCTCCTGCTGCCTTTGACACCGAATGCTACAGCGTTCCGGAAATCCAGCGCATCTGCCGGGTCGCCTTTGAATCCGCCCGCAAGCGCAGGGGCCATGTCACCAGCGTGGATAAAGCCAATGTGCTGGAAAGTTCGCGCCTCTGGCGGACCGTGTTCCACGAAATTGCCCGGGAATATCCGGACGTGACCGCCGACGACATGTTCATCGATAACGCCGCTATGCAGCTGGTTCATAACCCGGCCCAGTTTGATGTAATCGTCACCACCAACATGTTTGGCGACATTCTTTCGGATGAGGCCAGTATGCTCACCGGCTCCATCGGCATGCTTCCCTCCGCCTCCCTCGGAGCGACGCGGCTGGGGATGTATGAGCCGGTGCATGGTTCTGCGCCGGATATTGCCGGAAAGGGCCTGGCCAATCCTTTGGCAACCATCGCCTCCGCCGCCATGATGCTGCGCTATTCTCTGGATCAGCCGGCGGCTGCGGACGCTGTCGACCGCGCCATCGCCGCCGCTTTGGCAGATGGCTGGCGCACGGCGGATATTGCCGACGCTTCTACTCCGGAGGAAAAAATTCTTTCCACCGTACAGATGGGAGAGGCCGTCGCATCCTTGCTGTAACAATCCCCGGGGATTCCCCGGAAATACCACAAGTTATCCACACAAAAAAAGAGTTATCCACAAAATTCTCCGCAGAATTGTGGATAACTCTTTTTTCTCCTGCTTCTTAAAAAGAAAACAGGCAAAGAAATTGTATGACTGGTTTCCTCTGCTCCGCCGATTTTGGCCCGCAAGGCAGCTCCTCTGCCCGGTTCTTTCCCCGGTGCTTTTAGCCGGCAGTTCCTCTAATCGTTATTTCTATCATCAATGCAAGCCCTGTCTGGCCGTTCATCTCCCGCGCTCATCCCATAAACCGCCCACTGCAAACAGACGAACGCTCCCCCTTACAGGACAAAAATTTTCTTTTTCAAAATATTGCGGGCTTGCCTGCGTCAGAAAATTTTCCCATAAAAAACCCGGACAGCTTTGGTCTGCCCGGGTTCTTATTCCATCTTTTATTCGCCAATCGCCTTTTTAAAGCACCGACGGCGTTTAAAATTGCTCTCCACCTTATAGGCCGCAAAGAGCTTTTGAATGTTGTAGTTCTGCTCCAGCTGCGGGCCGGTTTCGGCATAGAGAATGCCGTTGTCCGCGGCGCGTTTGGTGATCTCATGGAGCAGCACGGCGGAAAGGCCGGTGTTGCGGTATCTCGAATCCACGGCGATGAAATACATATCCAAAAACCGGGGCTTTTGAATATTGCGCAGAACCGGAATCCAGCCGAAGGGGAACAGCCTGCCGCCCGTCTTTTTCATCACATCTGCCATTCCCGGCGCCAGCACACCCATGGCCACCAATTCGCCCTCTTCATTTTCGATCAGCCCCACATAATCCAGGTTCAGCAGCAGCAAAAACTGGCTGACATAGTATTCCTTCTGCCGCTCGGTCAGGGGAACAACGCCATAAAGGTTTTTATATTCGCTGTTCAGCAGCTCAAAAATACGGCCGATATAGGGCTTCACCTGTTTTTTGCTCTTTACATGCACGACCCGGAATTTGTTTTTCTCAATCACACGCCTGCAGATCCGGGCCAGCTTTTCCTCATCCACCGACTCCACATATACCTTGTGTTCCGTCCAGTCCACATCCTTCTCAAAGCCCAGGCGGTTCATATGCTCCACATAGTAGGGATGGTTATAGTAGGTAATAAACAGGCCTTTCTTCTCGAATCCATCCACCAGCATTCCCTCTTTATCCAGGTCGCAAAAACCCAGGGGGCCGACCACTTCGTTCAGGCCGTTTTCCCGTCCCCATTGCTCCACGGCCCCAACCAGGGCGTCCACCACTTCCGCATCGTCGATAAAGTCAAATCGGGAAATGCGGATGCGCTTCTGCTTCCAAATCTCGTTGGCCTTGTGGCTGATGATGCCGGCAACCCGACCGACGATCTTCCCGTCCCGCATTGCCAGAAACAGCTTCATATCGCAATAGTCAAACGCCGGGTTCTTTTCCGGGTTCAGGTTCGCCATCTCGTCGGAGAGCATGGTGGGAATGTACTGCGGGCAGTCTTTATACAGCTCATTTTGAAACTGTATAAATTTTTTTCGCAGCCGTTTCGTGTTTGCTTCTTTAATTTCTACCATATAATACCTCGAATCAAAATAAAAAATATAAATACTCCGGCCCCCGCAGGCGGCGCACAAAAGAACAGCCGGTATATTCCCCGGCACTTCGCGTTGCTGCTCCTGCCCGGCAAGGACTATTTATGTATTATACCATAAAAACATAAGGTTCGGCGATGCCTGGGCAAAATTTCATATTCCCCCGCCGTTTTAACGCAAAAAGAAAAAAAGGCCGGAAATTTCCGGCCTTTTTTCAGGAATCCGTCTCATTCTTCTGCTTTTTCTTCTTCCGCCGCTGCAGAGGGAGAACAATGGCCAGCGTGACCCCCGCGATCCCTGCCAAAAGAAGCAGCACCGGCGCCGCCCCGGCCAGAGCCACCGCGGCATCCTCAAAGAACGCGCCAATGCCTTTCATGGTCCCCGAAAAAGCGTCGGACGCCCGGTTTCCCACATCGCCATTCCCAGCCGGCAGTCCGGCCGACGCATTTTCATCCAGATAGATGGATATGGTGGAATACTGCACCTGGCTGTCCATATGCCGCTTTTCGCCTTTTAATATATCCAGATCCGTGAGAATCTGGGCCATCTCCTTTTCGAGAGTGATGATATCCTCCATTTTTTCCGCCTGTTTCAGATGTTCCTCCAGCTTCGCGTAGCGCAGCTCCAGAAACGAAATGCGGGATTCCGTGTCGTAATATTGCTCGGAAACATCCTCCACAGAGGAATTTTTATGCAGAACCTCCCCAACGGTCTCCAGTTTTGCACAAAATGCCTCATAGTTTTCCGAGGGAATGCGGGCCTCGATCTGGGTGTTTCTCCCATTCTCTCCGTACTGCGTGGGCTTGCGTCCGGTGTTCTGTTCCATGGAGACATAGCCGCCCTGTTCCTTCACTGCCGCCAGGATGGCCTGCCGGTCGGCATCGAAATCCCGGCTTTCCAGGGTATATTCGGCGCGATAGACCAGCTTCTGCCCATTCTGCGGTGCCTGGATGGCTACCTCTCCCGCCTCAAGCGGAGCCTCCGCCGGCGCTTCCGCCTCTGTGTCTTGGGATGCGCCCTGGGACGGCGCCGCTTCATTCATCGGGGCGCCGCTGCACGCGGCCAGCGATAAGATAAGAATTCCTGCCAACAAAAACGCCATGATTTTTTTCATAATATCCCCTCCTTATGAAAAAGTCCTTTGCTTGTTCTCTTGCACAGGTTCAAAGGTGCGCCGCTTCCCGGAAATTTCAGAGGAAGCCTTCTGCATATTTCATAAAAACTCCGAGAGCCTCCCCCGGTTATTTTTTCTCCTCGCTGACCGTCACTCCCCCAAAAACCGCCGTATAGCGGATATAGAGCGTGGGGCCGTTCAAAACGGCATGCCGGGTCTTGTCATCTGCGCCGCCAAACACCGGCGTTCCGGAAATTTCCACATGCACATTGCCGGGGACATAGATCTCGATGCCGCCAAATACCGCCGTCGCATCCACATAAGCATCCCCCAGCAAGCCGATTTCCCTCAGATCCAGATCCACGCCGCCAAATACTGCATAGACTGCGGCACTGTGAAAATCCTTGGAATTATTCAGGCCGTCGACCCCGCCGAATACTGCGGTATACGTCTCCTCCGCCTTGCCGCTGGCCTCCCGGCCGGGAGCCGGACGCCGCCAGAGAAGCGAAATACCCACGCATACCACCACCAGACCCAGAAGCAGCAGCCAGAGGTTGATCCCCGTCAGAATCCCATTCGCCCGGAGCAGGAGAATAATCCCCACACTGAGACAGATCAAATGCCCGGCGTTGATCCGGGTATTCAGCATGGAAATGAGCGTCGGGATAATGATGAACAGCGTCCACCAGCCGGGAAAGAGGGAGATCCGGATGACATTGGTGGCATGAAGAATCAAAAGGATGCCGCCGGCAATCACCAAAAGGGCCGCGAGTATCGTGCCAGTTTTTCGTTTCATGAAAGTCCTCCGCTTATTTTTAGTTTTACGATAGAAAAAAGGATGTTTCCCCGGAAACCGCCCCTTTGGCATGGGGCTGGGGAAAAGGCGGGCTGCCGCGTTTTCCGCCGGACGGCCCTGGGACGCCGCGGCGGGAATCTCGGTGTATTTTACACATAGTATAGCATAAAACTTGTGCAAAAGGCAAAAAATTGCTACAATACATTTTATAATAATGCCTGTTTAACGTTAGGGCAGAAGATCATCGCTCTTTCCAAAAAGACAGGGGAAAGGTCTGGCTATGAAACAAGCGCAGAAAGGCGCCGACGTCCGAAAAAACATTCTCATCGCCTTTGCCTGCATCACCGTTCTTGCTATCCTGGCTTATGTGGGCAATCAGTATTTGCTGCGCAAAAATGGTTTCTCGCCGGCTGCCCTTTCTGCTGCCCAGCTGGAAACCGGAGCCGAAGGCCGTGTGCAGCTGACGCTGGATGCGCTCCAGGGGCCTTTCGCCGCCCAGGAGCCCGATCTTTATTATTATTTTTTCCTTCCCCAGGACGGGGAGGAAGGGCGCATAGCGGTCATTGCCCTGCGGGAAAGCCAGCAGAATGAAGATCTTTCCGCCCTTTTGGAACAGTCGCAGAATCCCGGGAATACACAGTCCCAGCGAGTCACGATGGAGGTCACGGGAACGCTGGAGCAAATCACCCCTTCCCTTCGGGAAACCCTGAAGACCCAGCTGGATGCCTGGCTGGATGAAGGAGCGGTCACCGACGAGGATCTTTCCGCCCTTTTTTATCCCTATTATGTGAGCGAATCCAGCGTGGAAGCGCCGGCCACGGATATCATCTATTATGTTCTGTTCGGCGGGCTCTATCTGGCCTGGTTTGTTTATGCCTGGGTTGCTTTGGAAAACGTCCAGAAAGAGGAAACATAGGCTTTCCCGGTTTGCAGCCGCCCTGCTCCCCATCCGCAAACAGGCGCAATGCCCGAATTATTTTAAATAAACCCTTTTGCTGTTTTCCTGCTCCGCCGGCTTTTGTGGGGCAGTTTTTTTCTGCCCGAAAGGCGCAGGCACAGCCTGCCCAGCAAATATCCCAGCAGCATCCCCGCCGTGTTGCATAGAACGTCGTCGATATCCGTCGCCCGGGGCAAAAGCAGCTGAAACATCTCAATACATATTGAAAAAGCAGCCCCGGCCGCCAGATATTTCCACCAGGCGCCTCCATAGCAAAGCACTGCCAGAAGGCCCAGGGGAACAAACAGGCACACATTGCCAAGAAGGGATACATACAGCGCCGCCCCGCCGTAGTATTGGAGAGAATTTCCCACATAGTTTAAAAAATTGCCGGGAACAAGGTTCCAGGAGGTTGCATTATGCGCCCCAAAGCTCCCTCCCGGATAATAGAGATTCAGTCCGCGCTGCATGCTGACTTCCGGCAGCACGGTTACTGTCAGCACAAAAATCGTATACAGACACAAGGCCGAAAGGCCGATCTCCCGCCGGAACCGCACACGCCTTCGGCATACTTTCAGCCACACCGCCCGCGCGGCGATATACAGAGGGAAGAAAACAATGATATAGGGAAGAGCCTGAAGAATATAGGACCAAAGAGTACCCAAAACCATTTTCATATGGATATATGCTCCTTTTTGGCTGTTTTCTGTGTTTTTGGATTCCGGCAACATGCCGCATTTTGCGGCGGATGGAAACCCCTGCCGCCGTGCAGGCCTCCGGAATTGTCTTTATTCTATCATAACGCGGGCCGCAGGTTTGTAACAATCTTGTTTCAGGGCAGGCGGGTGTCCCCTGGCTCCCGCCTGCCCGTTCCCCAACGCCGTTTCTTTTTCTGCCGCAGGTTTTCCCCTTTTTTCCCGGCAAACCCTTGTCAATCCCGGTTTGGCGGTGTAGAATAAATGAGTGTTTTTGGACATATTCCGCCCCGGGCGGATGAGAATACAAAAGTTTTTATTTGAAAGAAGGAGAAAGTTTGGAAACAGTTAGAAATGATTTGCGCAACATCGCCATTATCGCCCATGTTGACCATGGCAAGACGACGCTGGTAGACCAGATGCTCAAACAGGGCGGCATCTTCCGGGACAACCAGGTTGTAAACGAACGGGTCATGGATTCCGGGGATATCGAGCGGGAGCGCGGCATCACCATTTTGGCCAAGAATACTTCTACAGAATTCAATGGCGTTAAGATCAACATTGTGGACACCCCCGGGCACGCCGATTTTGGCGGTGAGGTGGAACGTTCCCTGAAAATGGTCAACGGTGTTCTGCTGCTGGTGGACGCCTTTGAAGGGCCCATGCCCCAGACGCGGTTTGTCCTGCAAAAGGCACTGGAACTCAACCACAAGGTTATCATCGTCGTCAACAAGGTAGACCGCCCGGATGCGCGCCCGGACGACGTGGTGGACGAAGTTTTGGAGCTTCTTTTGGAGCTGGACGCCACCAACGAACAGCTGGACAGCCCGGTGGTGTTCTGTTCGGCCCGGGAAGGAACGGCCAGCCTCTCTTCCAGTGAGGCAGGAACCGACCTGACTCCCCTGTTTGAAACCATCATTTCCCATATTGACCCGCCGTCCGGCGATCCGGAGGGGCCGCTTCAGGTGTTGGTTTCCTCCATCGACTATAATGACTATGTGGGCCGTATCGCCGTGGGCCGCATCGAGCGGGGATGCCTGCGGCAGAACCAGGAGGTCGCCCTCTGCGACTATCACACGCCCGAGCTTTCTGCCAAGGCCAAGGTCACGGCCATCTATCAGTTTGACGGGCTCAAGCGGACGGCCGTAGACCATGCCACAGCCGGAGATATCGTCTCCTTCTCAGGCATCGAGGATGTAAACATCGGCAACACGATCTGCGATCCGGCGGCCATTGAACCCATTCCCTTTGTGAAAATTTCCGAACCCACGGTGGAAATGACCTTCTCGGTTAACGACAGCCCCTTTGCCGGGCGGGAAGGGAAATACGTTACCTCCCGTCATCTGCGCGGGCGCCTGATGCGTGAGCTGCAAAAGGATGTTTCCCTGCGCGTGGAAGAGACGGACAGCGCTGATTCCTTCCGCGTCATGGGGCGGGGCGAAATGCATCTCTCTATTCTCATTGAAAACATGCGCCGGGAGGGTTTTGAGCTGCAGGTCAGCGCTCCCAAGGTGCTCTATAAGACCATCGACGGCAAGCTATGCGAGCCGGTGGAAGAATTGGTGGTGGATGTGCCGGAAGATGCGGTGGGCAGCGTCATCGAGAAGCTGGGGGCCCGCAAGGCTGAGCTCATCCAGATGAACCCCAACGGCAGCCGCATGCGCCTGGAATTCCATATCGTCTCCCGGGGCCTGTTCGGCTATCGCAGCGAGTTTTTGACAGACACCAAGGGCGAGGGCATCATGAACACCATTTTCTATGGCTATGAGCCGGTCAAGGGGGAGATCCCCCGGCGGAATCTGGGTTCTCTCATCGCTTTTGAAACCGGCGAGGCCGTCACCTATGGCCTCTATAATGCCCAGGAGCGCGGCATGCTCTTCATCGGGGCGGGCACGGAGGTATATGGCGGCATGGTGGTGGGCTGTTCCCCCAAGAGCGACGATATCGTCGTGAACGTATGCAAGAAAAAGCATGTTTCCAACGTCCGCGCCTCGGGTTCCGACGACGCGCTGCGGCTGACGCCCCCCAAGGTCATGAGCCTGGAGGAAACGCTGGAGTTCATCCGGGATGACGAGCTGGTGGAGGTCACGCCCAAATCCATCCGCATCCGCAAGCGGATTCTGGATCACAATATGCGGCTCCGGGCCAACCTAAAGCGGCAGTCCTAGAGAGGAAAAGACAACCAAAGAGCGCGGCAGCTTTTTAAAAAGCATCCGCGCTCTTTTTATTGGAAGAAAACCGGCAGCAGGAATTTTTGCCCCTTCGGGAAGAAGGGAAATTCCCCGCTTTTCACTTTCCAAATCGTATCCGAGAACCAGGGCCATCCCGCCGAATCCTTTGGAATGATTTCTTTTTCAGCCGCCCAAATGGCGCCTATAGTATGCCGTCACAAAAAACCGCAGCTCCTGCCGCCTCACAGAAGGACCGCAGCTTCAAAAATCCAGAGACAGCGGCAATAGGAATCGGGATCATCCCCGGCTTCCTAACCCCAGCCGCAGCATTTTTCCCCGCATACTTAAAAAACGAAACCAAAACCCCGCAGGGAAATTTCTGTCAGTGCACAGATCCAGGGCAGAGAAAAATTCCATCCTATCATTCGTCCTGCTCTCTTTTTAAAGAAAGTAGGGGGTATTTGCGGCAGGCGGCGCTTTTCTATCCTTCCGGCTGCACACCATATATAAGCCGATCCCTAAAAAGAGGACGCTGCACGCCATTCCCAGCAGCGCGCTGCTGCTGGAGGCTTCCGGAGATCCTTTCATCGCCAAAAGAGCGCACTGCACCATCATAATGGAAACACAGGCGTCGATAAAGCTGATAATCTTCAGAGTCGAAAGAACTGGATTGTGCATTTTCCGGGTGACGATCATGCCGCGGATTGCCATGCCGATCTTATAGAAGGCAACAGCCGCTACTCCATAGATGAGATACGGCGGGTAGGTGACGACCTCGCCCCAAAAATACATGCAAAGGCACACCCCCAGATAGGACAGGCCAATCATGCAGATAAAAAAGCCGCTGTGCCGGAACAGGGCGGTTTGCCGGGCTTCTCTGTCTGCTTCCTCATTCATGCGGCGAATCCCGCTGTATATTTTCAGAATCCGTCCGCGGGCGGCGCAAAGCACAAGATAGTATATTCCCGTCACAATCAGCCACGGCGAAAAAAATACAATTCCCAAAACCAGTTTCGCCGCCCCGATGAGCGCATTAAGGATGGACGATCCCGCCGAAACCAGCAAGGTCCGGCTGCCATAGTCCCCCAGAAATATTCCAATGCTCCGCCGTAAAAAATCCTTCAACTATTTTTCCTTTTCTTTTGTATTGCCCCAGGCCTAAAAATACTTTCGGAATCCCTTCTCCTCCTGGAATCCCAGGGCACGGTAAAACGCATGCCCTGTCCGGCGTTTCCGGCCGGAAACCAGAATGGCATAGTAGGCTCCGCCCGCCTTGCCCCAGGCCTCCAGCGTTTCCATCAGCGCCCGTCCCGCGCCCTTTCCCCGGCTGCGCTCGTCTACCACGACATTTTCAATCACCAGAAACTTCCGTGCGCCCGCGCAGACATCCTGGCAGAGAACACCCATGGCCGTTCCCAGTACCTTTCCATCTTCTTTGGCGGCCAAAAGGGCATATTCCTCCCGGATCGAGAGCTTTTCGATCAGGTCTTTTACAGTTTCCTCTGGCGTTTCCTCCTCCAAAAGCAGCGAGAGCAACCGGGAGAGCTCCGCGGCATCCTGGGGCTGTGCTTTTTCCACCTTCATCTGAATCCCTTTTCTCCTTTCGCGGACGGCGCCGCGTTTTTTCCATATCTATTCCAAAGGGCCGCATTCTATGCCCGCCGGAAAGGGGCGCGGCGCTCCATTTCTCTAATCCAGAAACAGCTTGGTGGAAAGATAGCGGTCCCCGCCGTCCGTCAGGAAAACAACGATGAGCTTCCCCCGATTTTCCGGGCGCACAGCCACCTGGGCCGCCGCCCAAACCGCCGCACCGCCGGAAATGCCGATGAGCACGCCTTCGCTTCTCGATACCTCCCGGCCGGCCGCCAGAGCGTCCTCATCCTTCACCTGAAGGATTTCATCCACAAACTCGCCATGGTAGGTCTTTGGGATAAATCCCGCGCCGATGCCCTGAATACCATGGGGCCCCGGCTCTCCTCCCGAAAGAACCGGCGAACTTTCCGGCTCCACCGCTACAATCCGGACATCCGGGTTCCGACTCTTCAGATATTCTCCCACGCCGCTGACCGTGCCGCCGGTTCCAACCCCAGCCACAAAGATATCAATTTTTCCTTCCGTATCCTCCCAGATTTCCGGCCCCGTCGCCGCCTTGTGGGCCGCTGGATTTGCCGGATTTTCAAACTGCCCCGGAATGAAGGCATGGGGAATCTCTTTTGCCAGCTCCTCCGCCCGGGCAATCGCTCCGCTCATCCCCTTGGCGCCTTCGGTGAGAACAATTTCCGCTCCATAGGCTTTGAGCATCGTGCGCCGCTCCGCGCTCATGGTTTCCGGCATGGTCAGAATCAGCCGGTATCCCCGCGCCGCCGCCACGCTGGCCAGCCCAATGCCCGTGTTGCCGCTGGTGGGCTCAATAATGACGCTGTCCTTGCGCAGCAGGCCGCGGGCCTCGGCATCCTCGATCATGGCCTTGGCGATGCGGTCCTTGGCGCTTCCCGCCGGGTTGAAGCCCTCCAGCTTGGCCACGATCCTGGCCGGCAGGTGATGGGCCTTCTCGTAATTCGAGAGTTCCAAAAGAGGGGTTCTCCCAATGAGCTGCGTAACATCCTTGTATATTTTCATCGGCTTTTTCCTTTCTCCTGTTTTTTTCCTTATGCCGTGCAGGTGGCCCCGGCTGCCTTTTTTGTATAGTATAGTATACTATGAGAGAATTACATTTTAAAACAGATTTTCCCTTCTTTGGGAAAATAGAAGGGGGCTTTCTCCGGAGCTGCCCTTTCTTGCGGCTTTTGCAAGATCAGCGTCAATAACGCCGGGCAAAACGCACAATCTCTTCATGCACTACCCGGGGGCCGCGGTTCAGCCGCCCTAACTGCACCTCCGCCAGCTTTTCCCCGGTATCCATGGCAAACAGCGCCACTTTTTTGCGCTCCCCTTCCTGATAGAGATAGGAAAACCGGACCGTGCGGTCCAGGAACAGCAAAAGCTGCCCATAAAGGGCATGGGCCAGCTTCTCCGGCCTTTTATATGCCCGATAGGGAAAAGGCCGGCAGATACCATGGCAAAACACCAGGGCCTCTGTTTGCGCAAACAAGCACCCCAGCCGCTCCCGGCCATCCAGCAGGATCTCCCATCCCCTCTTCTTTTTTTCCAGCGCCGCCCGCTGCTCCAAAAGATTCAGCAGGCAGGCCATCGCTTCATGCACCACAGGCCTTTCCTCCGTCCGGTTTCCCCCGTATAAAAAAGCCCGCCGACGGCGGGCATTCCTTTTATCAGATCAGCCCCCCAGATATGCCTCCTGCACCTTGGGGTCCTTGGCCAGCTCCCCGGCATCGCCGGACATGGCAATTTTTCCCGTCTCCAAAACATAGGCCCGGCTGGCGATCTTTAGGGCCATTTTGGCATTCTGCTCCACCAGCAGAACCGTCATCCCCGTCTTGTTGACGTTTTCGATGATATGGAAAATTTCCTGCACCAAAATCGGGGACAGCCCCATGGAGGGTTCGTCCAGCAGGAGCATTTTGGGCTTGGACATGAGCGCCCGGCCGATGGCCAGCATCTGCTGCTCGCCGCCGGAGAGCGTTCCCGCCATCTGCTTGCGCCGCTCCTTGAGCCGGGGCAGGTGTTCAAAGATCATCTCATAGTCCTTGGAGAAGTTCCGGGTATCCTTGCGGGAAAACGCGCCCATCTCCAGATTTTCCTGCACGGTGAGCTGGGAGAAGATCCGCCGTCCCTCGGGAACCTGGGCCACCCCGCGCCGCACGATCGTATGGGCGGGAAGGGCCAGCAGATTTTCCCCGAGAAAATCAATCTCGCCCTCTTTGGGCTTCAAAAGCCCGGAAATCGCCTGCAAAATCGTGGTCTTACCGGCGCCGTTGGCGCCGATGAGCGTCACGATCTCGCCCTCCTGCACATCAAAGCTCACGCCCTTGATGGCATGGATCGCATCATAATATACATGCAGGTCCTTGACCCGCAGCATCTCACTCATCTTCGTTACCTCCCAGATAGGCCGCGATTACCTTTGGGTCTTTGCGGACGTCCTCCGGCTTGCCCTGCGCAATCACCATTCCGTAGTCCAGCACATAGAGCTTTTCGCAGATCTCCATGACAAAGCTCATGTCGTGTTCAATGAGCAAAATGGCAACGTCAAACTTTTTGCGGATCTTTTCGATCATTTCCGCCAGCTCCTGGGTCTCCGTCGGATTCATGCCCGCGGCCGGCTCATCCAGCAACAGAACCTTGGGCTGCGTTGCCAGCGCCCGGGCGATCTCCAGCTTGCGCTGCTGGCCATAGGGCAGATTTTTGGCCTTGGCGTCCGCAAAATCCTCCAGATCCACCACCCGCAGAAGCTCCCGCGCCCGCAGGTCTGCCGCCTTTTCCTCCCGCCAATAGGAGGGCAGCCGCAAAATCCCGGCCAGAGCGGAATAGTGCATATCCCCCTCCATGGCGATTTTCACGTTATCGATCACCGAAATATCCTTGAACAGCCGGATATTTTGGAAGGTCCGGGCGATGCCCGCGCGGGTGATCTGATATGTCTTTTTCCCGACGATGCTCTTGCCCTCCAGGGTAATGGTTCCCTCGGTGGGCATATATACATCCGTCAGCAGGTTGAATACCGTCGTCTTTCCGGCGCCATTCGGCCCGATCAGGCCGACGATCTCTCCCCTGCCGATCTCCAGCGTCACATCCGAAAGGGCGCGCAGCCCGCCGAATGCAATTCCCAGGTTTTCTGTTTCCAACAATTTGGCCATGGTTTACGCTCCTTCCTTTCCCTTTTTCCGTTTAGCAAACCAGCGTTTGCCCCGCTTTGCCAGCCCGGCCAGGGAAAATTCCTGCTGCCCCAGAAGCCCCGTGGGCTTAAAGAGCATGATGGCGATGAGGATGGCCGAATAGATCAGCATGCGGTAATCCGAGAAGCCCCGCAGCAGCTCAGGCAGGAAGGTCAGAACCACCGCCGCCACGATGGAGCCGGTAATCGATCCCATGCCGCCCATAACCACCATGAGGAGGATCTCCACGGAATAGTTGAAATCAAACTTTGCCGGCGCCAGCACGCCGATATAGTTGGCATAAAGCGCGCCCGCCACTCCCGCAAAAAAGGCGGAGAGGATGAACGCGAGCATTTTATAGTAGGTCGTGTGAATGCCGGCGGATTCCGCCGCAATCTCATCCTCCCGGATGGCGATAACTGCCCGCCCGTGCCGGGAATTGATGAAGGCATAGATTATATAGACCGTAAGCGCCGCCACGATGAACACCGAGGGGAAGGTCGTATAGGCCGGAATGCCGTTCAGTCCCTTGGCCCCGCCGGTAAACTCCAGGGAGTTCAAAAGCACGCGGATAATCTCTCCAAAGCCCAGAGTCAGAATGGCGATATAGTCGCCCCGCAGCCGCAGGGCCGGAATGCCGATAACCGCGCTGAACACTGCCGCCACCAGGCCCCCCAGCACCATGCCGACGACCAGGGCCAAACCTTCGGGCAGGCTGGAATTGAGGGTAAACAGCGCCGCAGTATAGGCGCCCACAGCCATAAAGCCTGCATGGCCCAGAACCAGCTGGCCGAGAAACCCCGTCGCCAGATTCAGGCTCACCGCAAGGATCACATTGATGCCCACCAGCATCAGAATACCGTTATAATACCGGTTGATGACCCCCGAAGAGATCAGCACCTGCAGCACCACAAACAGGACGGCCACCAACGCAAAATTGATAAGATAGGATTTTCCTTTTTTCTTCATCATGCCATTCCCCTCCTATACCTTCTCTTTTACGTTCCGGCCCAGAAGACCCGCCGGGCGGATCAGCAGCACCAGAATCAGAATGCCGAATACGATGGCATCCGCCACCACCGAGGATATATATCCCTTGGCCAGCGTCTCCGCAATGCCCAAAAGGAAGCCGCCCAGCATGGCGCCGGGAACGCTGCCGATGCCGCCCAGGACTGCGGCGATGAAAGCCTTGAGGCCCAGAGTAGAACCCATATACGGGGTCACCAGGGGATAGGCGCTGGAATAGAGCAGCGCGGCGATGGAGGCCAGAGCCGAGCCGATGGCAAAAGTCCACGTTATGGTGACGTTGGTGTTGATGCCCATGAGCTTTGCCGCGCCGGCGTCTTCAGAAACCGCGCGCATGGCTTTGCCCATTTTTGTTTTGCTGACCAGAAGCTGCAGGCCGATCATCAAAACCGCCGCTGTCGCCAGTGTGATAAGGGTGAGGGCGCTGATCTCGGCATCCCCCAGCCGGATGCTCCCCTGGGGCATAACGTTGGGGAAGGATTTCCCCGAGGAGGAGAAAATCGTCTGGGCCAGGTTCTGCAAAAAGATACTGACGCCGATGGCCGTAATCAAAAGAGAAATGCGAGGGGCATTTTTATTGCGCAGCCGGCGGTATGCCACCCGCTCGATGAGCATGCCCATGCAGGCGCAGAACAGGAGCGACACCAGAACTGCAATCCACAGCGGCGTCCCCACCAGCACCAGCATGACATAGACGGCATAGGCGCCCACCATAATGATCTCGCCATGGGCGAAGTTGATCAGCTTGATAATTCCATATACCATGCTGTATCCGAGCGCCACCAGCGCATAGATACTGCCGATATGCAGGCCGTTTATGATTTGGGATAAAACATTCATCTTCGTACCATCCGATCTACATAGATTCGTGAGTTTTTTTCATCTTTTTATAACCCGGGCACCTGCCTGGCCCTCCCGGGCCTGCTCCGGTTAAAAAAAGATGGCTTTTTTCCTGTTTTCCCACACCATTGGTGCAGAAACGGACTTGCTTTGCGGCTTCCGCCCCGCTTCAAAAAGTTTCCCGGGAGCGTTCCGCCATATATTTTGAACCGGGGGAGAATTCTCCCCCGGCCAATATTGCTGTTTCGTATGACAACGTTTTTTTACTTTGCGTCATAGGTGCCCGCAAATTTATATTCGCCGCCCTCAATCGAAATCATGAATACGGTCTTTGTGGGGTTGCGGTTTTCATCAAAGGTGATGCTGCCCGTAACGCCCTGGTATTGGATATTGGTCATGGCGTCAACAATCTCGGCAGAATCCGTGGTTCCCGCTTCGCCGATGGCCTGGGCCATCATGCCCATGGCGTCATATCCCAGCGCCGCGAACATCGTGGGTTCTTCGCCGTATTTTTCCGTATAGTTCTTATAGAAGTTCTGCATAGCCTCATCCGTGGATTCCTTGGTGAACTGGCTGGAATAATAGCATCCCTCCAGCGCATCCACGTTGCTGGCATCCAGCTTTCCAAGAACGCCTTCCCAGCCGTCTGCGCCAATCTTGGGGCAGGTAAGGCCAACGTCTTTTGCCTGCACGGCGATCAGGGCCACGGTTTCATAGTAATCCGGGATGAATACGATATCCGGGTTCGCCGCCTTGATGTTGGTCAGCTGCGCTTTGAAATCCTTGTCGCCCGTGTTATAAGCCTCTTTGGCGACGATTTCCAGGCCCAGCTCTTTGGCCTTGCTCTCGAAGGTTTCCATCAGGCCGACGGAATAGTCGCTGCCGTTGTCATAGATCACCGCGGCGGTCTTTGCGCCCATTTCTTCATATGCATAAGAAGCGAGAATCTCGCCCTGGGCCGGGTCTGTGAAGCAGGCGCGGAAAATGTTCTTTCCAGGCGTCGTGACCGCCAGGGCCGAAGCCGACGCTGTGATCATCGGGATGCCGTCCTTTGCGGCCTGCTGGGCAACCGCCTGGGTGGGCTGTGTGGTAACGTCTCCCACCAAAGCTACGATTTTATCGTCCTGAAGGAGCCGGTTATAGGCGTTTACTGCCTCGGTGGCATCGCCTTTTTCATCGTATACGACATAATCGATCTGCTTGCCGTTGATGCCGCCCGCCGCATTCAGCTCTTCTACCTTCATTTTTGCGCCATTGTTGACGGCAACGCCATATTGGGAAACTTCGCCGGTCAGAGGGGCCAGCCCGCCGATTTTAATGGTGTCTGCATCCCCCGTACTTCCGCCCTGCCCGCCGCAGGCAGCCAGCATCGGAAGCAGCATCATGCACGCCAATGCAATTGCCAAAACACGTTTTTTCATTTTCCGTCCTCCTGATTAAAATTTTATACAATCGCTTTTCCCGCCCGCGCCGGTTTTTCCCCATGCAGCGGCCTTTGGGAAAGGCGTTGCTCACTTTTTTCTTAGTATATACCACTTCCCCCGCAAGGCGCAACAATTTTTGCAAAAAAAACTTGCATATTTTTTTACAGTTCCTTTACAATTTTCCAATTCCTTTTGCTTTTTGGCGCAAATAAAATTGCATGTTCCCAAAAATATTCCTTCATTTTCGGGAGTTTTTTGCCGTCTATCTCTTTCTTTTTAGGAGGCATTGCGGTATACTTGCACTAACCTGGCATGCAAAGGAGGCCCTGCCTATGATTCCCCTGACCCACGCCGAGCGCAGACAGCTCGAGCCTCTGTTTCTCCCCACGGAGAACACCATGATTCTCTCCTATCTGGAGGGGCATATGGGCCGGGGCTATTTGGCTGGGCCGGAATCGGCCTGCGGCTGTATCGCTATTGGGGATTTCCGCTTTTTTGCCGGAGATCCGGAGGCTCCCGGTGCAGAGGAGCTGCTGGACGCCGCCCCCTCCCGCCGCACCGTATTCCCTGTCCCGCCGGAAGAGGGCTGGCGGCGGCGCATGCAGCTTCATTATGGGAAACGGGCGCAGCCCGTCACCCGTTATGCCTTTCATAAGGATTCCGGCGGGTTTCGCCCGGAGCTTCTCTCCCTTTGGGCCCGGGCACTGCCGCCGGGCGGGGAGCTGGTTCCCCTGTCCGCCTGCTATGCAGAGGCGCGGAGCGAAGATTGGTCCACGGATCTCGTCTCCCAATTCGGGAGCGCAGAGGAATACGCCCGGCGGGGGCTGGGCTTTGGCCTGCGGCTGGACGGCATTCTTGTATCCGGCGCCTCCTCCTATACCATCTATACCCAGGGCATCGAGATCGAGATTGACACCAGGCCTGGCTTCTGGCGCCGGGGCTATGCCGTCGTCTGTGCCTCCCGGCTGATTCTCGAATGCCTTTCCCGGGGCCTGTATCCCAGCTGGGATGCGGCAAATCCGGCCTCCAAGGCCCTGGCGGAAAAGCTGGGGTACCGTTTTTCCCATGCGTATCCCGCGTTCCGGCTATATCCTTTGGGGGAATAAATAGGATACATCCGCGGCTGCCGCAGCGGCCGTTATATTATTGCCGTTATATTATTAAGGAAGGAAGCTGATGACATGAAAACCAACTGCACCCGCGCCCAGGCTTGGGCGCTTCTCCGGGAATATAACGAGGACGCCTTTCATTTAAAGCATGCGCTCACAGTGGAAGGCGTCATGCGCGTCTTTGCCCGGGAGCTGGGCTATGGAGATGAGGAGGAGTTCTGGGGGATTGTTGGCCTGCTCCACGATCTGGATTTTGAGCGTTTCCCGGAGGAACACTGCAAAAAATCCCAGGAGATCATGGCGCAGCGCGGCCTTTCCCCCGAGCTGATCCACGCCACAGCCAGCCATGGCTATGGCATCACCGTGGACATTCGCCCGGAACACGAAATGGAAAAAGTGCTGTATGCCACCGACGAGCTCACCGGCCTCACCCAGGCGGCGGCTCTGATGCGCCCTTCCCGGAGCGTTATGGATATGGAGCTGAAGTCCCTGAAAAAGAAATATAAGAGCCCCTCCTTTGCCGCCGGCTGCTCCCGGGAGGTCATTGCCCGGGGCGCGGAGATGCTGGGATGGAACCTAGACGACCTTTTGCAGAAAACCCTGCTGGCCATGCGGGTAGACGAGGCCCGCATTGCCGCCCTGGAGGCGGAAGGATTCCCCGAGGAGGCATAGGCCTGTTCCTCGCAGGGTGCATCTTCCCTTCGTTGAAATTACGCGCGTTTCTCCTGTTTATAAATCTATTACACCGCAGACGCGGAAAAATTTTCCGCAAAAAAGCCCATAAACCCATTGACAAGATGGGTTTATAGACATATGACATTCCCATAAGGTTAAAAGACTGGAATGTGAGGAGGCGAAGAAAATGACCGCGAGAAACATTGCCCTTTGGAATCCTATGATGCGTTGCTGCCGAATGTGTTTCTCCCGGGCATATTCCATGGCCAGGCGCCTTTGCCTGTTTTCGGCCGCGCCTGCAATATGCGCCTGAACAATGCGCATGCGCCGTCTGCCCGGGAGCTTTGGAGAAGCCCCGGTTTTTTTATTGGAAAATCTGCGCGAAACAGTATATTTATATAATAGAAGGTTTTATCCGAGCTGCTCTGCGGCCCATGCGCACGGCTCCCGGAACCGCCCTCTTTCAAAAAAACCGGCTGTTTTTCGAAAAAACCCCGGTTTTCCGGCGGTTTCCGGCGATTTTCCTTTGACATGCGTTCTCCGGGCCGATATAATTGATATAATTGAAAGGGAATTCTCCCCGGAGATACAGGAGGCAATATGAGCGAACCAAACGCCATCATCCGGATTGAAAATCTGGAAAAGAGCTTTATCACAAAGAAAAATACCGTCACAGCCCTCCGGGATATCAACCTCACCATCCGGGAGGGAGAGATTTTCGGCATCATCGGCATGAGCGGCGCCGGGAAGTCCACGCTGGTGCGCTGCATCAACTATCTCGAGCGGCCCACCAAGGGCAAAGTGTTCTTTAACGGGCTGGATATGTCCAAGCTCAGCCGCAGGGAACTGGAGAAAACCCGACAGTCCATCGGCATGATCTTTCAGCAGTTCAACCTGCTCATGCAGCGCACCACCATTGGGAACATCTGCTTCCCGCTGGAGATCGCTGGGGTTCCCAAGGAGGAGGCTCGCAAGCGGGCCTATGAGCTTTTGGAGCTGGTGGGCTTAAAGGAAAAGGACAAGGCCTATCCCTCGGAGCTTTCCGGCGGGCAGAAGCAGCGCGTCGCCATCGCCCGGGCCCTGGCCAACAATCCCAAGGTGCTTCTCTGCGACGAGGCCACCAGCGCCCTGGATCCCAAAACTACCCGCTCGATTCTGGCGCTTTTGAAGGATATCAACGCGCGCATGGGCATTACCATCGTGGTTATCACCCATGAAATGCGGGTCATTGAGGAGATCTGCACCAGCGTCGCCATTATCGACGACAGCCGCATCGCGGAAACCGGCCGCGTGGATTCCATCTTCACCCGGCCCCAGACGGCTGCGGCACGCAAGCTGGTGTTCCCGGACGGGGAAAACCAAGCCAAATATATCGGCAGCCGCTGCTGTCGCATCGTGTTTGAGGGAAATTCCTCCTTTGAGCCGGTGGTCGCCAACATGATCCTGGCCTGCCATGCGCCTGTCAACATCATGTTTGCCGACACCAAGGATATTGACGGCAAGGCCTTCGGCCAGATCGTCGTGCAGCTGCCGGAGGATACCCTCACGGCCAATAAAATGATCGCGTATCTTCAGGAACAGGGTCTCACGGCAGAGGAGGTGCAGCTATAATGGATCCGGCAACCATTCAGATGCTTTTGCAGGGCATCGTCGACACACTTTATATGACCGCAGTGGCCACGCTTCTGGCCTATATCATCGGCCTGCCTCTGGGCGTGATCCAGGTGGTCACAGCCAAGGACGGCATCAAGCCCAACCGCTTTGTCTATACGGTTTTAAACGTCATCATCAATATCGCCCGTTCCATCCCGTTTCTGATCTTTCTGGTGGCGATTCTGCCCTTTACCCGTGCCATTGTCGGAACCAGCATCGGTGCCACGGCGACCATCGTTCCCCTGGTGGTGGCGGCCGCTCCCTTCATTGCCCGCCTGGTGGAATCCTCCATCAAGGAGATCGACCCCGGCGTCATTGAGGCGGCCCAGTCCATGGGAGCTTCTCCCATGCGGATCATCACCCATGTCATGCTGCCCGAGGCCCGTCCCTCGATTTTAGTGGGCAGCGCCATCGCCATCACCACCATTCTGGGATATTCCTCCATGGCGGGCTTTGTGGGCGGCGGCGGATTGGGGGATATCGCCATCCGCTTTGGCTACTACCGCTATGACAACACCATCATGCTCATCACCGTGGCCATTCTGGTCATCATCGTCCAGATTTTCCAGGAAGTCGGCATGTGGATTGCAACCAAAAGCGACCGGCGGAAATGATTGTCCCGCTGGAAATATAATTTTTTAATCATGAGGAGGACATTTCAATGAAAAAGACAATAGCCCTGGTGCTGGCGCTGCTTTTGGCCGTCGGCCTGTTTGCCGGCTGCGGCGCGCCCCAGAACACGGAAACATCTGCCCCGGCAGAAAACGGCGCTTCGGGAGATACAAAAGTCATCAAGGTTGGCGCTTCGCCGACGCCCCACGCGGAAATTTTGGCGGTTGCCAAAGAAATTCTCGCAAAAGAGGGATATGACCTTCAGATCCAGGAATTCCCGGATTATGTGATTCCCAACACTGCCGTGGAGGACGGCGACCTGGACGCCAACTATTTCCAGCACAAACAATATCTCGAGAACTTCAATGCTGAGCGCGGCACACACCTCGCCATTGCGGCAGAGGTTCACTATGAACCTTTTGGCCTCTATCCCGGAAAGACGGCTTCCATTGCAGAGCTGAAAGACGGCGCTAAAATCGCGGTTCCCAACGACACCACCAACGAGGCCCGGGCGCTCATGCTTCTGGAAGCGCAGGGACTGATTAAATTAAAAGACGGCGCGGGCATCAACGCCACCAAGCTGGATATTGTGGAGAATCCTAAAAATCTCGATATCGTGGAGCTGGAAGCTGCCCAGCTGCCCCGCTCTCTCCAGGATGTGGACATGGCGGTCATCAACGGCAACTATTCCCTCCAGGCTGGCCTGAGCATTGCTGAGGATTCCATCGCCCATGAGGAGGACGATTCCGCCGCCAGAGAGACATATGTCAACGTGCTCTGCGTCAAGGAAGGGCACGAAAACGACGAGGCCATCCAGGCGCTCGCCAAAGCCCTCAAAAGCGACGAAGTCAAAAAGTTCATGGAAGAAAAATATGCGGGCGGCGTTGTTCCGCTGTTCTAAGCAAAAATATCCCGATACAAAAAGACGGCATTTCTGCCGTCTTTTTTAGTATTCCTGTGCTGCGGCTCGAAGAATTGCGATAAGCTCTCATCCAGCAGAATGTACTAAAAGGCTCTCTTGTGTAAAGAAATCTGCGAAGCGCGGATTTCAATCCGTTCCGGCAGACACACCGCCGTTGTCCACTCGTTACCACTACCTGCGGCGGACTTAGGGAAGCCTGCCTTACGGATGGTGACGGTAGTTCCGACAGCGAGCAATAAGCGATCCAAAAAAATGGTTGGCCTTCTCCGCCGGCCATTATACGCCGGCGGTATTATTTTGCCTATTTACATTGCTTTTCTCTGGGTTATTCTTGAAAAACCGCCAATCGCACAAAAGCACCGGCTTGCACCGTCAAAATCCTCGCCGTCTTTTTGTTTCTTCTGCCAAAAGTTCCAAAATGCTAAAAGTTTTTGTACACGCGGCAGATTCGTTGTGCTATATTATAGGAAAGATGAAAGGAGTGCTGCAAAGCATGACAAAACAGGAACTGAAAAAACGGATCGATATTGCCGCCGGACGCATCCCCGCCGATGTTGTGATTAAGAACTGCCGCGTTGTGGATGTCTATTCCGGCACGATTCGGCAGGGCGATATTGCCCTTTGCGATGAAAAAATTGCCGGTGTCGGCACCTATGATGGCATAGAGGTCATAGATGCGGAGGGCCGCTATGCCGCGCCGGGCTTTATCGACAGCCATATTCACATTGAATCTTCTTATGTGACGCCGGAGGAGATCAGCCGTCTGCTGATCCCGCATGGAGCGGCGACAATCATTGCCGACCCGCATGAAATCGTCAATGTCTGCGGCATCTGCGGACTGGACTACATGATGGAAGCGGCACAGGACGCAGCGCTGGACATCAAGTTCATGCTTCCCTCCTGTGTTCCTGCTACTCCGTTTGAAAACGCGGGCGCAGTAATCGACGCGGAGCAGATGCGCGAGCCCATCACGCGCGAGAACATTCTCGGCCTCGGCGAATTTATGAACTACGCCGGCGTGATCGACGCAGACGACGCAGTGCTTGACAAACTGCTCGTCGCGATCAATCACGGCAAGCTCATCGACGGCCACGCGCCCACGGTCATGGGCAACGACCTGAACGCCTACAGCGCTCCCGGCATCCGCGGCGACCACGAGTGCGCTACGGTCGAGGAAATGCAGGCGCGGATTTCCTGCGGTATGTACGTCCTGCTGCGGCAGGGCTCTGCCTGCCATAATTTGCGCTCGCTGCTGAAGGGCGTCACGCCGGAAAACAGCCGCCGCTGCCTTCTTTGTTCAGACGATCGGCAGCCGAAAACCATTTTCAAGGAGGGCCACATTGACAATCATCTGCGCATCTGCGTCGAAGAAGGACTTGACCCGATCAGCGCCATCCGCATGGCGACGCTCAACGCCGCCGAATGCTGGCATCTCAGCGACCGCGGCGCGATCGCTCCGGGTCTTCGGGCGGATATCGTGCTGCTCGATGACCTGAAGGACTTCCGCGTGCGCAAGGTCTGGCTGGCCGGAAAGCTCTGCGCCGTTGACGGCGATTACCTCCCGGAGGTCCATCGCCATGACATTTCCGCCGTCAAGGGCAGCCTCCACTTGAAGGATTTCTCCGTAGAACGCCTGCGTCTGCCGCTTAAGAGTGACTATGCCCATGTGATTCAAATCATTCCCGGCGGCGTAGTATCCAAAAACCGCATTGCCCGCGTCAGCCGCGACGAAAACGGCAACTTCCGCCGCGACCCATCGGTCGATATTGTGAAGGTAGCAATCGTGGAGCGGCACAAATACACCGGTAATGTCGCCGTGGCGCTGCTGGGCGGCTATGGAATTCGGCGCGGCGCCGTGGCCCTCTCCGTGGCGCACGACTCACATAACATCATTGTCGTCGGCGTCAGCGACGAGGAGATGGCCTGCGCCGTCGAAGCCCTCGTCGAACAAGAGGGCGGCATCGTCCTAGTGCGCGACGGCAGGGTGATTGAGAGGATGCCGATGCCGGTGGCGGGGCTGATGAGCGATCAGAGCGGCCAGTGGGTTGATGAGCGCCTGACGGCAATTCACAAGGCGGCGTTCCAGGAACTGGGTATTGCGGGCGAGGTTGAGCCGATCATGACGCTGTGTTTCATGTCGCTGCCGGTCATTCCGGAGCTGAAGCTTACGGACATGGGCCTATTCGACGTGATGAACTTCAGCTTCACTCCGGTTGAGGCTGAAAGGCCCGAAGAAAAGTGAAAACCAAGGGTTCGCGTTCTGCCGTTTTTTTGTTTTCCCCATGGGCATGAAAGTTCATTCCCTTCCTCTGGGGACCAGCGGATCACAGTGCTTTTTTGCCTACTTTTTTAAAAAGCCAGAGGCACCCCAAGGCAATCTTTTTTATCCATTCTATCGCTTCTATTTTAAAATTATAGCGGAGAGAAAGCCCTGTCGCAGATTTTTTGCCTACTCTTTTTTTAAAGAACCGGAGGCATCCCAAAGCAATCTTTTTTATCCATTCTATCGCTTCTATTTTAAAATTATAGCGGAGAGATCGCCCTGTCATAAATTTTCTTTGCCTACTTTCTTTAAAAAGAAAGTAGGTTATTCCCGATACAGATCCACCCGAAATTCGTTGCGGTCCCCCCGATATTTGGAAATGGAATAGGCCACCGGCTGCCCTGCTTTGGTGAAAGAGGATGTGGCGACTGTGTAAATAGGAGAGCCGCTGTCGATATGCAGCAGGCGGGCCAGCGGGCGGTCTGCCAGCTCCACATGCAAAATGCGCGATACCTTATGCACTGCTTCCTGATAGCATTTGTCCAGGACGGCATAGAGGGAATTCTCCTCCAGATTCTCCTGAAGCAAAAGACTGTATTTCTGATAGGACAGATAAGTTTCTACAAATACCATAGGCTCCGCATCCGCATAGCGCAGGCGTTTGAGATGAATTATCGGCGCCTGAGCATCCAGGCCCAGCTTTTTTGCCGCTTCCTCCTCCCGGGCTACCCGGAAGTCCAGCACCTTGGTGGAGGGAACCAGCCCTTTGGCGCGCATCTCGTCATTGAAGCTGGAGATCGTCTGGAAAAAGCTCCCCTGAATTTTTGGCTTGGCGATAAACGTTCCCTTGGCCTTCTGCCTTCTGAGCTTGCCTTCGTTTACCAGCTCGCTGAATGCCTGGCGGATGGTGGCCCGACTGACATTCAAAATGCTGCAAAGCTCCTCTTCCGAGGGAACCGGGTCCCCCTCTTTTAAAACACCCGCCTCGATCTGATCCACCATGAATTGTTTGAGCTGATAATAGAGCGGAACCGGGATCTTTCGGTCCAGCTTACACTGGTAATATATCGCGTCCATTTTCTCGCCTCCTCTGCCGGTGAAGAAAAAAGCGCCGGGGCTTGTTGTGCCCGGCGCCCATTTTCTCTGTGTTTCCGCTTATTTCTCTTCCGCCAGCATCTTCTTATATGCGTTGATGATCTTGATGCTGCTGGAGGTACCGATGCGCTCCGCACCAGCGTCAATCATAGCCAGGCAGGTTTCCAGATCCCGGATGCCGCCCGCAGCCTTTACCTTAACCTCGTCGCCCACGATGGATTTCATGAGCTTGACGTCCTCCAGCGTAGCGCCGCCGGGAGCAAAGCCAGTGGACGTCTTGATGAAGTCAGGTTTGACTTCCTTGGCGATCTCGGCAACTACCTTGATCTCATCCTTGGTGAGGTAGTAGTTTTCAAAGATTACCTTGGAGATGACGCCATAGCGGCGGCAGATGGTGACGATGCGTTCCATCTCCTCCTTGATGAAATCAAAGTTGGCGTTTTTCAGCTCCACGATATTGATCACATAGTCGATTTCGTCCGCGCCCTTCAGGATGGAATCCAGGGTTTCAAAAGCCTTGGTTTCAATGGTCGTCTGTCCCAGAGGGAACCCGATGGCCGCGCCGACGTGTACAGGCGTTCCCTGCAAAAGCCGCTTGCAGCGTGCGGTTTCTCCGGAGTTGATGGCAACCATCTTAAAGCCATATTCCTTAGCCTCCGCGCAGAGCTTTACGAAGTCCTGCGCTTCCGCATAGGGCTTCAAAAGAGTGTGGTCGATCATGTTTGCCAGTTCAGCAACGGTCATTTTTTTCATGGTTTCATCCTCCCAGTCATTTTTTAAATATTGAGAATGGCCTTGCCATTCATTGTCCTTTTGTACTTACATTATAACATGTTGTTCACAGATTGCAACCCCTATTTTTTATTTTTTTAAAAAAAGCCAAAATTCCCGTATTTTCGGGATTTTCTACTTATATATAAACAATTTGTGAAGATTTGGAAAGTTTTCCATTTGGGGATTGACTTTAAAATATACGGTTATTATAATAATGTCAGTACGAGAAAAATATAGCATATATCATATAGGAGGAACAACACAAATGGCAAACATTATCATCAGCCCCAGCCGCTATGTGCAGGGCAGCGGCGAACTTGGCAACATCGCAAAGCATATCGGCGGCCTGGGAAACAACTTTTTCCTGCTGGGCAGCTCTTCGGGTTTAAAGCGGGTAGAAGATACCATTAAAAAGAGCTTTGAGGGCTCGGATGCCAAGCTGCATTTTGAAGCCTTCAACCGGGAATGCTCGAAAAATGAGATCGCCCGTCTGCGGGAGCTTGTGAAGAAAGAGGGCTGCGACTGCATCGTCGGCATCGGCGGCGGCAAAACCCTGGATACAGCCAAGGCGGTCGCCTACTATGAAAAGCTGCCGGTGGCCATCGTCCCCACCATCGCATCCACCGACGCTCCCTGCAGCGCCCTTTCGGTTATCTACACCGATGACGGCGTTTTTGAGGAATATCTTTTCCTTCCCCAGAACCCCAACATCGTGCTGGTAGATACCGCCATCGTGGCAAAGGCTCCGGTTCGCCTGCTGGTATCCGGCATGGGCGATGCTCTTGCCACCTATTTTGAAGGAAAAGCGGCGGCGGATGCCGGCGCGGACAACTGCGCGGGCGGCAAGTGCACCATGGCGGCGCTGGCTCTGGCCAAGCTCTGCTATGAAACGCTGATCTCCGATGGCTTGAAAGCCAAAATCGCCATGGAAAACAACGTCTGCACAAAGGCTGTGGAAAACATCATCGAGGCTAACACCCTCCTCTCCGGCATTGGCTTTGAAAGCGCGGGCCTGGCCGGCGCTCACGCCATCCACAACGGCTTCACCGCCATTCCCGAAACCCACGCCATGTATCACGGCGAAAAGGTCGCTTTCGGCACGCTGGTGCAGCTGATCCTGCAAAACGCCTGCATGGATGAGCTTGCCGAAGTCCTCAACTTCTGCGAATCCGTCGGCCTGCCCACGACGCTGGCCGATCTGGGCATCAAGGAGGTCAACAAGGAGCAGATCATGGAGGTCGCCAAGCTGGCCTGCGCCGAGGGCGACACGCTCCACAATATGCCCTTCCCGGTGGATCCGGACAAGGTATATGCCGCCATCCTGGCTGCCGACAGCATGGGCAAAGCCTTCAAGGAAATGGCCTGATTCCTGCAAGCAAAAAGAGCTGTGCAATGCGCAGCTCTTTTTTTGCCGCCAAATATATGAGGAAAGCGGCGGATATTTCCATCCGCCGCTTTATTTTTCCCTTTTCTCCGGTTTTTCTGCGTCAGCCGTTTTCTTGGGCGCGCAGCAGGGCGATCTCCCGGGCATATCCCGCCAGATCGTTGGGAGTTTCCAGCTCCATGGGCAGTCCCTTGAGCTGGGGATGGCAGACAACGCGGGCAATCGCCTCCAGCCCGATTTCTCCTTCCCCGATGCGGGCATGGCGGTCCTTGTGGCTTCCCGGGGGATTCATGCTGTCGTTAATATGCAGCGCCTTGAGCCGATCCATGCCGATGATCCGGTCAAATTCCTCCAAAACCCCATCCAGATTATGGATGATGTCATAGCCGCCGTCTGAAACGTGGCAGGTATCCAGGCATACCCCCATCTTATCCTGCAGCTCTACCCGGTCGAGAATCTCCCGCAGCTCGGAAAAGCTCCGGCCCACCTCGCTTCCCTTGCCCGCCATTGTCTCCAGCAGCACGGTTGTCTGCTGCTCCGGCCATAGAATCTCGTTGAGAGCCTCGGCAATCTCCTGGATTCCCGTTTCCGCGCCCTGGCCCACATGGCTTCCGGGATGAAAATTGTAGTAATTTCCCGGGAGGTATTCCATCCGGTGCAGGTCGTCCCGGAGCGTCTCCCGGGCAAATTCCCGCAGGTGGGGATCGGCTGAGCAGGCGTTCAGCGTATAGGGCGCATGGGCCACCAACTTGCCGAAATGGTTCTCCTCCATGATCTTTAAAAGCGCCGCAACATCCGCCTCGTCGATGGCGCGGGCCTTGCTTCCCCGGGGATTGCGGGTGAAATATTGAAAGGTGTTGGCGCCGATGGACACGGCGTCCCTTCCCATCTGGGCAAATCCTTTGGCCGCCGAAAGATGGCATCCGATGGTCAGCATAAAACAATCCTCCTCTTTTGTCCTGCTTTTCGCTAAACGGCCTGCCCCGTCATGCAGCGCGGCAAAGCCGGCCTACGTTATAATACCACGGGAGAACCCTTTTTACACATCCGCTTCCCCGGAACCCGCTTATCTGTTCTTTCACGTCCTCCTTTTTTATCTCCCGCCTGCCTTGCCCGGCCATTGCGCATGACCTTCCCAGCCGTTTGCCCTTTGGCCCGGAGGATTCTCCCGGCCCTGCCCGCAGAATATCCGGCAGGCAGGCGTATCTTTCGTTTGGAAATAACTATGGATGCAAGGTGTCCCCTATCCGGTGCAGCTCTTTTTATTTTCTCTGGCTCGGAACGGCTGCGGACGGCCATGATTATTTTTTATTCTGCCGTCACCCCATATGCCTATGCCGGTTTTCTCCCCCGCTTTAGCTATTATAGGCGGGCGCAAAAAAAGAACGGCAGATCCGCCGTTCTTCTTGCCTGTATCCTCAGCCTAAAAACGAAAGGTTCAGCTCTCCGTTTTTTTCCACCATGCCCTTGACCAGCCGGTATATATCTGCCGCATCCGCCACGCTGAACATCTCGTTGGGCGCATGGGAATACCGCCGGGGCATGCCCAGGGATACGCAGGGACAATGGCTTCCCTCGTTGGTGATGCCGATGGCGTCCGTACCATAGTGATCCTCACACATGGTGATAAACTGAAGGGAAATCCCCTCCTTTTGGCTCACATCCCGCGCCAGCTCCACCAGCTTTTTATTGGTGACATAGCCGCAGGTCATCGGGCCGACCAGCGTATCCACCAGGCTGATAACCGGGCCGCCGCCCATCCGCACGGGCAGCCGGGTTACCGGCACATCCGGCGTGCCTCCAGCCGGGAAGGTATCCAACACCACGCAGTAATCCGGCCGCAGCGCCGCCGTCACCTGTTTGGCGCCAATCACGCCGATTTCCTCCTGTACGGACAGCACCAGGTCTACCGTGCCTGCGAAATCCATCTCTTTGAGTTCCTTCGCCAGCTCCAGCAGCACGGCGCAGTTGATCCGGTCGTCCGCCGCGCGCCCCATGATAAGGTCCTTGTGATACATTTCAATAGCCGGGCTGTCCGGAACGGCCACAGTTCCCACCTCGATGCCCATAGCCGCCGCATCCGCCGCGTCTGCCGCGCCCACGTCGATATAGCTGTCTTTCGAAGCGTTGACCCGCCCCGCTTCCTCCGCCGTCTCCACATGCCCGGGCGTCAGCCCGATGACACCGGGAACAACACCGTGTTTACCCTGCAAAAGCAGGCGGCGGGAAGGCATGGTTTTTGCCACCGGATTGCCCAGCCGCTCAAACAGCAAAAATCCGTCCGGCCGGATATGCTTGACAATATACCCCACTTCATCCACATGCGCCGCCAGCATCATCCGGTATCCCGGCCGCCGGCCGTGGAATGTGGCAATGAGATTGCCCGTCGTTGTCACGGTCAGCTCGTCCGCCAGCGGTGCAAGCCAGTCACGGCAGAAGCGGACAACGTCCTGTTCAAATCCCGCCACGCCGATCAACCCGTTGAGGGCAAAATACGTCTCCTTAATCGCTTGTTTTACCATTTTCTTTTCCTCTCCTAATTTCCCGGAGTCTCTCCGGCTTTTTCATCCTTGGATATCCCCACTATACCAACCTTCCCTCCAAAATACAACCTGCTTTCTTTAAAAAGAAACCAGGCACGAAAATTATTCTATAGCCGGGACTTTCCCGGACTATTTTTCCTCATATGGGCCGCAGGGCAGGAAAATAAGCTCTCCCCCAAATATCTTTGCACAAAGAAAGCGTTGGAAAGTCTATATTTTTTCTTTCTTTTGAATGTGTTTCAACAGTCTTTCCAGGACTGGCCGCCCTTTTTTAACAGATTTTATGTGCCTGGTTCGCCTCCCTATAAACTCTGGATGCTTTTAAAAGAAACCGGAAAGATGCTGCGGGCGTTTAATATGATCCCTCATGCGCCCAATTCCTTCGGAAAATTTGCAGCTTCTTTAGAGGTTCTCCCTCTCCTTCCTCCGGAAACCCTTGTCCCCTTTTTCCATATCATATACATATATCTTTAACTCTTCAGGTGCATTCCCCGGCGCTCATATTCATCCAGAATCCGTTCCAAATTCCGCACAGTTTTTTTGGAAAAGAAATGTTCCATCTGTTCGGCCTCTTCCAGATTATCTCCGCCGTTTACCAAGCGCAGGAATCGAAGAAGCACATTATGGCGGTATAGCAGGTATTCTCCCTCTGCCGCGCCCTCCCCTGTGAGGCGGATATAGCCATAGGGCTGGTATTCGATCAGCCCCTGCTGCTGGAGCTGTTTGGCCATTTTTGTGACAGAGGAGGGTTTTACATGCAGGGTTTCCGCCAGCTGGTGAACGCGGACAAAGCCAGTCTCCCGGGAAAGCCGGCAGATCATCTCCAGATAATCCTCCATGGTATGGGTCAAAGGATTGGCCTCCTGCCGGGTATAGCCGGAAATCGTCCGGTATTCGCTCAAGTTTTTCCCTCCTTCACACATTTTTCCCCCGGCGCATAGTATTAGACGAGGGAAAAACCCCAGCATTTTTATGCTGCATGTATATTTTTATGAAGGGAGAAAATGAGATATGTATACAACACGTTTATTTGATATAGGTGTCGGCCAGACGGCGCGGGTGGAATCGCTGCATGCGGATGGAGCCGTCCGCCGGCGGCTTCTCGATATCGGCCTGACCCGGGGAACCCGGGCGACCTGCCTCTATGCGGCGCCCTCCGGCGATCCCAAAGCCTTTCTGATCCGGGGCACGGTGATTGCGCTCCGCAGCGAGGATTCCGCCCGGGTTCAGGCGCAGGCAGTGCTTCCCGTCTCGCAAAAGGAGGTGCACGCATGGGCCTGACCGTCGGTTCCACAGGGAAAAATGCCCAGGACAGCCAGCTCGTCATTCAGAAGAAATCCCCGGAGGACCGGGTGATCGCCCTGGCGGGCAATCCCAACGTCGGCAAAAGCACAGTGTTCAACGAGCTCACCGGCCTGAACCAGCATACGGGCAACTGGCCGGGGAAAACCGTCTGCAACGCCCAGGGAACCTGCATTCACAAGGGGCGGAGCTATGTCCTGGTGGATATCCCCGGCTCCTATTCCCTGATGGCTCTGTCTGCCGAAGAGGAAGTCGCCCGGGACTTCCTCTGCTTTGGCGGAGCGGATGCGGCGGTGGTCGTCTGCGACGCCACCTGCCTGGAACGCAACCTGAACCTCGTTCTCCAGACCATGGAGATCACGCCCCGGGTAGTTGTCTGTTTAAATCTCATGGATGAAGCGAAAAAGAAGCATATCCGCCTCAACATACGGGAACTGGAAAAACGGCTGGGGGTGAGCGTGGTTCCCGCCAGCGCCCGCAGCCATAAAGGGCTGGATCGTTTGATGGACCGGGTGGAGGCAGTAACCCAGGGCGATGCCCCTGCTCCCCGGTCGGTGAAATACCCACAGTCCCTGGAGGCCGCCCTGGCCCTGGTGCAGCAACCCCTGGCTCCTCTGCTGGAGGGCCGGCTGGCTCCTCGCTGGACGGCGCTCAAGCTCCTGGAGGGTGATCCCGTCCTGCTTCATACCATGGCGGGCTTTTTAGGCTTCGCCCCCCAGGAAAACCCGGCCGTCGCCGAAGCCATACAAAAAGCCCGGGAAATTTTATCCGAAGACGGCATGGAAGGAGAAGCTCTCCGGGATGCCATCGTCACCAGCGTCTATCAGGTCGCCGAAGATGTCTGCCGCGGAGCCGTCGTCTATGAAGACGCGAAATATAACGAGCGCCAACTGAAGATTGACCGCATTTTGACCAGCCGCCTGACAGGCATTCCCATCATGCTGGCGCTGCTGGCCGTCGTATTCTACATAACCATCGCTGGCGCCAACCTGCCCTCTCAGCTTCTTTCCGAGGGATTTCTCTGGATTCAGGAGCAGCTGACCGCCTGGTTTGCCGCCATCAATGCTCCCGTCTGGCTCCATGGCGTCCTGGTGCTGGGCGTTTACCGGACGCTTACCTGGGTCATCGCCGTAATGCTGCCGCCCATGGCCATTTTCTTCCCGCTGTTTACGCTTCTGGAGGATCTTGGATATTTGCCCCGGGTGGCCTTTAATCTGGATCATACCTTCAAAAAATGCTGCGCCTGCGGCAAACAGGCGCTGACCATGTGCATGGGCTTTGGCTGCAACGCCGCAGGCGTCGTGGGCTGCCGCATCATTGACAGCCCCAGAGAACGCCTCATCGCCATCATCACCAACAACTTCGTCCCCTGCAACGGCCGGTTCCCCACGCTCATCGCCATCATCTCCATGTTCTTTGTGGGCGGCTCCTTTTTCCTTGGAGAATCCGTGCTCTCGGCCCTGCTTTTGACGGCGGTCATCGTGTTTGGCGTGCTCATGACCTTTCTCATCTCCCGGCTGCTCTCCAAAACCATTTTAAAGGGCGTTCCCTCTTCCTTTACGCTGGAGCTGCCGCCCTATCGCCGGCCGCAGGTGGGAAAAGTCATCGTCCGCTCCGTCCTCGACCGGACGCTGTTCGTCCTGGGGCGGGCGGCGGCCGTCGCCGCGCCGGCGGGGCTGCTTATCTGGCTGTTTGCCAATGTGCAGATCGGCGGTGTCACGATCCTGGCCCATTGCACCTCCTTTTTGGATCCCTTTGCCCGCCTGTTCGGCATGGACGGCGTCATCCTCATGGCCTTTATCCTGGGGCTGCCCGCCAATGAGATCGTTGTTCCCATCATTTTGATGGCGTATCTTTCCACGGGCAGTCTCCTGGAGATGGGGAACCTCATGGAGCTCAAGACCCTTCTCGTCCAGAACGGCTGGACCTGGCTCACCGCCGTCTGCACCATGCTGTTTATGCTCCTGCACTGGCCCTGCTCCACAACCCTCATGACCATCAAAAAAGAGACGCAAAGCTGGAAATGGACGGGAGCCGCTTTCCTGATCCCCACTCTCACTGGCCTGCTTCTCTGCTTTCTCGTGGCCAATGGCGCGCGGCTGCTGGGGCTGGCCTGACGCGCAAAAACAGATCTCCCAAATATTCGTTTTGTCGCAAAAACCCCTGGTGCAGCAAAGCTGTCCCGGGGGTTTTTTATATCATCTTTGGTTTTGTTTCCTCTTTTCAGGCGGCCTCTATGCCCGCATCCGGCCTTTTCAGTTCAGGGCGCATCTTTTTCAAAATCACCAGCGAAAGGACGGCAGCAAGGACCGACGTTCCCGCAAAATTCAGCCATATGCCCGTCAAGCCCAAAGGCCAGAAGGCCCCGATCAGCAGCACCGGGAATACCAGCGCAGTAGACACGGAAATGAGGGACGCAGGAAGGGGCTTTTCGATGGCCAGCATGTAGCTTTGCGTGGCAAAGGAAAACCACCGGGTAATATAGGTAAGGCTGAAAAGCTGGAGCGCCGCGATGGAAAGGGCGAGGACCTCCGGCCCGGCCTGCGGCATAAACAGCGCCGTAATCTGCCCCGGAAACAGGGCAATGACGGCCGCCGCCAGAAGGGAAACAATGCCGCTTGCCGCAAAACAGCATTTTTCAATGGCCCGCACCCGGGAAAATTTCTGCGCGCCCCAGTTATATCCCACGGCGGGCTGGAGCGAATCGCACATGCCGTAAAGCAGCGGCTGGATGAACCCTTCTGCAAACATCAGAACGCCATATACCGAAACCGCCGTCTCTCCCCCCAGACGCACCAGAATGGCGTTCATAATGATGGACGTGACCCTGCCGGCAATGTTGTTTAAAAAGTTCGGGCTTCCGCAGGCGACAATCTGCCGGATCATCCGTCCGGAAAAGCGCGGCCGGCAGAACCGGAGCAGCGCCTTTTTGCGGAAAAACGGAATAAAGGCGATGACGGCGCAGACCATCATGCCCGAGCAGGTTGCCAGGGCCGCACCCCAGATCCCCCAGCCGAAAACCCCCAGGAACAGAAATTCCAGGCCGGCGCTCAGGGCGGACATCAGGATATTCAAGAGCATGCTGCCCCGGATATGGCCGCAGATCCGCAGATAGTTGTCCACGGCAAATATAATCGTCGTCACCGGAGAACAAAGGGCATACACCTGCAAATATTGGACCGCCAGCCTGGCAAATTCCCCTTGGGCCCCCATGAGCAGCATGAGAAGCGGAGCCGCCGCGAACAGGATGCCGCCGACTGCCACGCTGGTGCCCACGATCATGAGGCAGGCGCAGGTGAAGATGTTGTTGGCTTCCCCTTCCTGCTTTTTCCCCAGGCAGATGGATATGGGAACCGCCGAGCCGACGCCGATCAGATCTGCCAGCGAAAAATTGATAATCACAAACGGCATGGCGAGGTTCAGGGCCGCAAAGGCTGTCGCCCCTAAAAACTGGCCGACGAAAATGCCGTCAATCGTCTGATATAACGCAGAAGCCAGCATGCTCACTGCTCCAGGAATGGAGGCAAGAAAGAACAGCTTCAGCGGCGGTGTTTTTGAAAATAATGCTGTAGATTTCATATCATTTCCTTCTTCCTTTCGAGTGTTTTGCAATTTAGCCATAAAAATGCCCGATTATCTTTTGCAATAACCGGGCGTGCCCGTCGTTTTTGCCGTCCGAAAAGGGGCGGCTCCTTCCTTTGTCTATTACACTTGCAAAAGTTTGCCGCGGCGCCTATATTTTGCCGATCTCCTCCTGCAAAAGATCCACATGCTTTTGCGTCAGCGAAAGCAGCGCCTCCCTTTCCGCTTCCGTAAGCCCCGCAAACGTCCTCTGCTCGGCAAGAATCAGGGGATGAATGATCTCGCGCGTCATCTCCTCTCCCTTTTTTGTCAGAGCAATCCGTTTATTTTTCTGGTTTCCGGGAATGGGAACCAGCGCGATGATTTCCTGCCGTTCCAGCGCTTTCAATGCTGAATTTACAGTCTGCGGCGGGAGCTGCCAAATTGAACAGAGCTCCCTTTGCGTATAGGCCGTGCCCTCCTCATAAAGAGAATAAAGCAACCATAGCGCCGTGTCGGATATTCCCATCCGTTTCGCATAGAGGTGATATATCTCATCCATTTTTTTATAAAGCTGGTTAAACACCGCAAGCGGATCGGTCGTGTTCTTTGCCATTCGCCCCTCCATTTCATCCGAAACCGGATAATTTGTATTATAATCCGATTTCGGATGAAAGTCAATAAAAAATTTCTGTCTTTCAGAAAGATTGCCGGAGCAGAAAAGCAGCGTTTGCCGCTTTCTCCCTCTCAAAAAAAGACAAAGAAAACCCCATGCCAAAGACCAGCCGGCCCGCATGGGGTTTTTCTTTTCCCTCCGCCGCATTTCTTCCTTTTGCGCCGGAATATGGAAAACACATTTTTTACGAAAACACATCCCCGGTTCTTGGCACCCCTCAAAGCAAAGCACCTGCCCCTTCTCCGCGCAAGCGGATCAGATGCTTTTCAGCACTTCTCTAAGAGAAGCGGCAGACTTCAAAAGCCGCGCATTCTCTTCCGCGTTCAGCGGGATATCCAGCACCCGTTCCACGCCTTCCCGCCCCAAAATGGAAGGAACGCCCATGCAGATATCCGTCAGGCCATAGTGCCCGGTGATCAGCGAACTCACCGGCAAAATGCTGCGTTCGTCCCGGACGATGCTCTCGCAGATCCGCCGCACGCTCATGGCGATGCCATAGTATGTGGCCCCCTTTTTATCGATGATCTCATAGGCGCTGTCCCGCACCTCCCGGTATAGGGTATCCAGCTCTTCCGCCGTGAGCTTCATGCCGCCCGCCGAGCAGAACTCGCTCAGGTCCACGCCGGAAATATTGGCGCTCGACCAGACGGCCAGCTCGCTGTCGCCATGCTCTCCGATGATGAAGGCATGCACACCCCGGGGATCCACACCCAGCCGGCGGCCCAGCAGGTATTTGAGCCGCGCCGTATCCAGAACCGTGCCGCTTCCGATCACCCGCGCACGGGGCAGTCCGGAGATTTGCAGCGTGGCATAGGTGAGGATATCCACCGGGTTGGTAACCACCAGGAGAATGCCCTCGCTGTTATATTTTGTGATCTGGGGCACAATCTGCTGAAAAATTTTGATATTTTTATGCACCAGATCAATGCGGGTTTCGCCCGGTTTTTGGTTCGCTCCCGCCGCGATAATGATGATCCCTGCGCCCTCCAGATCCGGATAGTCCCCGGCATATACCTCAATCGGCCGGGTAAAGGGAACGCCATGGCTCAGATCCATGGCTTCGCCCTCTGCCTTCTCCTTATTTACATCGATGAGCACCATTTCGCTGAACAATCCGCTCTCCACGAGAGAAAACGCACAGCTGGCTCCCACAAAGCCGCAGCCCACCACCGCGCATTTATGCATATCCGTCATAGAAAAATCCTCCTTTTTCTCTTCTATTTGTAGTATACCAATCTTCCGCGCCTTCTAATCACCTACTTTCTTTAAAAAGAAAGTAGGCAAAGAAATTTTATGACTTGGTTTTCCGCATTCTTTTATTCTCTTCATTCCCTTTCGCCATTTCTCCTCTACCAAAAAGGCAAAGAAATCTTATGACCTGGGTTTCCGCATTCTTTTATTCTCTTCATTCCCTTTCGCCATTTCTCCTCTACCAAAAAGGCAAAGAAATCTTATGACCTGGGTTCCCGCACTCTTTTATTCTCTTCATTCCCCTTCGCCATTTCTCCTCCACCTAAAAGGCAAAAAAATTTCATGATCTGGCTTCCCGCGCTTCCCTATTCCCTTCACATCCCTTCGCCGTCCCCCCCTGTCAAAAAAGGCCAGGAAACTTCACGGCTTCATTTCCAGGATTCTTTTTTCCCATCATTTCCGTCCCTCTCCTCTTTCGTCTTTTTCCTTCCCGGTTTTTTTATGGAAAAAAATGTGCTATACTATGTTTTAAATGTACCGCGCTGCTGCGCAGGGGAGGAACGTATGCTGAATTTTCTTTGGATGCTCCTGGCTTTCGCCGTGCTCACGGGCATCGCCATGGTCTTTTATACCCACGGGCGGTATTCCAGCGTAGAGGGGCTTTTGCTGGCCATGGGGACGGTGATCCTGGTGCTGCTGGCAGCGGGAGCGGCCCAGGCCTTTCCCATCGGCTTCATTGTGCTTCTGGTTCTTGGCGGATATGGCCTGCTCTCCTTCCTGTTGGGCAAAAAGCAACCGCTTCTCTCCCGGCGCAGCTTCCGCCGGCGGGATTTTTTCTCTCCGGGCTATGTCCTCATTCTTGCCGGATTTCTCTATGCAGTAATCGCCTTCGCGGGCAATTTCCTGCGCCATTGGGATGAATTTCACCAATGGGGGCTGGCCGTGCGCTATATGCTGGAAACCGGAAAGCTCCCGATTTACAATGATTTTCTGGGCGGGCCTCATAATCCTGCCGGCACCGGCTTGTTTCATCTGTTTTTCCAGCTTTTCAGCGGCCTCAATATCGGCAATATGCACGCCTCCAGCTTCCTGTTGGTCTGGGGCGGCATGATGCTTCCCACCTTCCGCCTCACCTGGAAGGACTGGAAGCGGGCCCTGCTCTATGCCGTCATCGTCTATTTCTCCTATTTTGTTCTCTATTACTATCCCTATACCAACCTGTATACGGATATGCCCCTGGGCGCCTGGGCCGGCGGTTTATGCGCCTGGTGGTGCCTCCGCAGGGACCGGCGGCACGCGCTTTTGCTCCCGGGCATCGTTCTCTTCCTCCTGCCCCTCATCAAATGGCAGGTGGGAGCGCTGTTCAGTTTTGCCTGCCTCTTCTTCATGGCCATCATCCTGCTCATTCAGGAAAACCGGCCCTGGAAGGAGCATTTCACCCGGGCTTCTCTGAAACGCCATGCCAAGGCCGGGCATATTACTGCCTTTATCCTTTTCTTCCTCATCAGCCTTCTTGGGATGTATATCTGGACACTGCTCATCCGGCTGGTTGCGGAAAATCCCTACACGGCCGGCGCCATCACGCCCATTCAGCCGGTTGCCGAGCCCGACCGGATTCCCCGGACAATCCTGGCCTGCCTGCGCTCCTTCGCCATCTCCAAACTGAGCCGGGAAGCGACCATTCCCATGTCCATTTCCCTGTTTCTCGCTCTGGTTTCCCTGGTGGGCTGGTTCCTGCATAAGAATATGCGGGAGGAAAAATTCCGCCGTCTCTATCGCTGGGTTCTCACCTGGGTGATGATCGGCTTCGGCGTCTATTTCCTCTGCATCGTCTATTCCTATGTCACCACCTTCCCCTATGACGAGAGTGTCCGGGCGGCCTCCATGTTCCGCTATTATTCCATCTATGCCGCCTTTACCCTGCCGATTTTCCTCATGCCCTATGTCCGGCCCCGGGAGGAGATTCTCCCGGCCGAGACCCAGGAGGATGTGAAAAAAGGAAAATGGATCAAGCGCACGGCTCTGGCCATGCTGGTGTTTCTGCTCTGCAACCTGAACGGAAGCTTTATCTACTGCGCCAGCCATTTAAACAACGACCAGATTCTGGATTATAACCATATCGAGCGCATCGCCGAAGCCAGCCCGGAGATCCTTGACATCGTTCAGGGAGAGAAGGTCTATATGATCCGCCAGGGAGATACCAACAAGCCCTTAAGCATCGCCCTCTATTATTTCCAGCATCAGGTGAACCAGCGGGGCAGCACGCCCTGGCAGTTCAATGAAAAGGGCTGCCAGATGGGCAACCAGCAGTATTCCTCCCCCACGATTTATGACCTTCCCGCCTATCTGCTGCAAGGCGGCTACGGCTATGTCTGGATCTATTCCACCGACGCCTATCTGAACGAAAATTTGCCAAAGGCGGTTGTGTGTGATAGCATAGTGGACGGCGGTCTATACCGCGTTACCCCCGAGGGAGATGGGGTTCGCCTCACCCTCGTCGGGCAGTTTTAAACCATCGCTTTAAAGGAGATTGCTATGAAAACTTCCACTTTCCCCATCGAGGGGCTTATTCTCGTGGAGCCGGATGTGTTCGGCGACCACCGGGGTTATTTCTTTGAATCCTATTCCTTTAAAAAATATGAGGCAGCCGGCATCGGCTGCACCTTTGTCCAGGACAACCAGTCCTTTTCCGCCAAAAAGGGCATCATCCGCGGACTGCACTTCCAGCACCCTCCCTATGCCCAGGCCAAGCTGGTGCGCTGCACCCGGGGGCGTGTGATGGATGTTGCCGTTGACCTGCGCAAAAGCTCCCCCACTTTTCTGCAGTGGATCTCCGTGGAACTGAGCGAGGAAAACAAGCGCCAGCTCTTCATCCCCCGGGGCTTTGCCCATGGATTTGTCACTCTGACAGATAACTGCGAGCTGCAGTATAAGGCCGACAATTATTATGCTCCCGAAGCCGACGGCGCCATTGCCTACAACGATCCGCAGATCGGCGTGGAATGGGGAGTGGAAAACCCGGTGCTCTCCGCCAAAGATGCGGCCGCCAGGCCCTATGGGGAACAGGACATCGATTTTTAGGAGGGAGCTTATCTTCATGAAGCAGCCGGCCATCAGCCTGATCGTTCCTATTTATAACGGAAAAGACCTTCTTCCCGCCTGCCTGGCTTCCATCGCCGCCCAGACCTTCCGGGATTTCGAGTGCATCGTGGTGGACGACGGCTCCACCGACGGCACGGCGGAAGTTTTGGACGAGTTTTGCGCCGCAGATGCGCGGTTTATCCCCCTGCATATAGAGAACGGCGGCGTTTCCGCCGCCCGCAACCAGGGGCTCTCCCAGGCCAGGGGAGAATATATCTGTTTTGTGGATGGAGACGATACCGTTCGGCCCGGCTATCTCGCCCATCTCTATCATCCGGAATTTGATTTTACTCTGAGCGGTATTGCCACCTGGGACGTCCCTTCGGGCAGGCAGCTCACTGCCCTCTGCCCGCCGGAAGGGGATTTGCCCGCAGGGGCCGAGACTTCGGCGCGGCTTTTATCCGGCCTGTTTTTAAATAATGTCTATGCCAAGCTCTTCCGCCGCTCAGTTTTGGAAGAAAACCGCATCCGTTTTCAGGAATCCATCGCCTTTGCGGAGGATACCGTGTTTGTTGTGGAATTTCTCCCGCACGCCAAAAGCATCCACGGCAGCGGCGATCTGGATTACGAATATAAAAAATACGGCATTGGGACGACGCTTTCCACCTCTTTTTCCATAAAAAAATTCCGCGACGGCATCGAATCCAGCCAACGGATCGAGGCCGTTTTCAAAGAGGCGTATCCTTCGCTTCCAGTGGATGAACTCCTGGCCCCGCGCTATTTCTTTATGTATGAAATGCACATCCTCTCCTGCGCTCTCTATGGGAATTCTCTTTCCCGGGAGGAGCAGGTTTCCTTTTTGCGGGAGGTCTTCCGGGATCCCCGGTTCCGCTCTCTTTGGAAAAAGCGCCGCCTCTATTCCTCCCAGCCCAAGCCCGTCCAATGGCTGGTTTCCCTGAAAAGCCCGCGTCTTCTTCTTTTGGGAGCGCGCATCATGAACCGGCTGCGGGGCAGAACAGGAGGCGCAGGCGCATGAGCGGCAATTATGGAATGAAACGGGGGATTTATAACGTTCTGGCGGGCTTTTTAAACCAGATCATCACCATCGCCCTTGGGATTCTTGTCCCGCGGCTGGTTTTGGTGAGCTTCGGCAGCGAAGTCAACGGCCTGGTCAACTCCATCACCCAGATTTTCGTCTATTTCTCTCTTTTGGAGGCGGGCGTGGGCGCGGCTACCCTTCAGGCGCTCTATGGCCCTGTCGCCCGGGATGACAAGGCCTCCATCAACGAGATTTTAGCCGCCACCAGCCGGTATTATAAAAAGACGGGCATTGTGTATTTCTTTGCCGTCCTCGGCCTGGCGGTCGTATATCCTCTGGTCGTATCCACGGATATTCCGCCCATGACCATCATCCTCGTCATTCTGCTTCAGGGCATGGTGGGCGTCGCCAACTATTTCTTCCAGGGCAAATTCCGCTATCTGCTGGAAGCGGAGGGCAAGAACTATATCATCACCAACCTGACCACCATGGTGACGATTCTGACCAACGTCGCCAAAATCATTCTTCTGCTTCTGGGCGCGGATATCGTCATCGTGCAGGCCAGCTATATGGTGTTTAACCTGCTGCAAATGCTGTTTATCGGGTTGTATATCCATCGCCGCTATAAATGGCTGAACCTCAAGGTCCAGCCCAATTACGGCGCCATTTCCCAAAAGAACAATGCCCTGATCCACCAGTTTTCCAACCTGATTTTTAACAATACCGACGTCCTTATTTTGACGGTGGTTTGTGGCCTCAAGGTGGCCAGCGTGTATTCCATGTATACCCTGTTCTTTAATATGATCAATACCATGCTCTCCACTGCCTCCAGCGGCGTCGTCTTTACCCTGGGCCAGCGGTTCAACGTGGATCGGGAAGGATATACAAAGCTGTTTGACTGTTATGAATCCTATTATCTTTCCCTGGTGTTTACGTTGTTTACCGTGACCTATATTTTTATTCTGCCCTTTATGAAGCTCTATACAGCGGGCATCACCGACATTAACTATATCGACCAGTACCTGCCCATGCTGTTTATCGCCATGAACCTGTTATCCGCCGGGCGCGGGCCTTCCAACAACACCATCAACATTGCCGGACATTTCAAACAGACGCAATGGCGCTCGATTCTGGAAACCGCCATCAACGTTTCGGTATCCCTGGTGTGTGTCTATTTCTTTGGCATATACGGCGTTCTGTTTGGAACCATCGCCGCCCTGCTCTATCGTGCCAACGATATGATCCTCTATTCCAACCGGGTCATCTTAAAGCGCAGCCCTCTCAAGACCTACCGGCGATGGATTACAAACCTGATCCTGCTGCTGCTGATCCTTTGGGGTTCCTCGTATATCACGCTTACTCTCAATACTTATGGCCAGATCATCCTCTGGGCCGTGGTCTATTTGGTGGTGATCGCCGGAATCTTCTTTGGCGTTACATCTCTCACAGAGCGGGAATCCGCAAAGATGATCGGCGGGCTTTTCCGGCCTCTTCGGCAGAAGCTTTTCCGCCGGGGAAAATGAGAGAAATCCTGTTTCCATGCAAAACAAAGCGAGCCTGTCCAGGACAGGTTCGCTTTTCTTTCCGTTCTATTTTTCTATTACCTTTTTTATCAATCTGCTTTTCCAAGAATCCTTTGATAGATGGCAATGCTGTCCTTCTGCCGTTCCTCCCAGGAACACCGCGCCGCCTGGGCCTCCATCGCTGCCCGGTCGATGGGCTTTTCCCCGGAAACATAAGCGGCTGTTTCTTCAGCAAACGCCGAAATAAAGGCGTCATCGTCGCCCGTGTAGGCGATCAGGCTGCCGAACCCGTCTACCGCCTCCCGGATCCCGTCTACATCCCGGCCAATGGGCACCGCGCCGCAGGCCTGAGCCTCTTTAATGACGCATCCATATCCCTCCTGCCGGCTGGGCAAAAGGAGAATATCCATTTCGTTGAAGCGTTCCGCCAGCTTTTCGGAGGGAATGGTTCCCAAAAAGTCTACCGGCAGTCCCGCCATCTTCTTTTCGATCTCTTCCCGCAGCACGCCGGAGCCAATCATATAGAAATGGATTTCCCCGGGAATCAACTCCTGAATCCTCCGGAAAATTTCGGGAAGATAGTCGATCCCCTTGCGCAAGATCATCACCCCGGCAAAACCCACAACTGTTTTTCCCGGGTGCTCCTGACGGGCCGGATAAAAAACCGAGGTCCGGATACCGTTATATACGACAGCCGCATTTTTCCCCGAATACCCCAGCTCTTTGGCAGATTCCAGAAGCGCTTTGCTGACAAACTCCACCGCCGCCGCACCCTCCAGCATCTTCAGGATATAGGGACGCTTTCTCATATCTTTCATATCCGAATAGATATCGCCGCCATGGCAGGTCAGCACATAGGGCACGCCGGTTTCCCGGCAATAGCGCATCACGCCCAGCCCCATGGGCCAGATCCAATGCAGATGGATGAGGTCGGCCTTGGACTCCTCCATATCCCTGCGCACCTGCCGGGCAATGCGTTTTTCCCAGAAATTCGGGCGGAAACGCTGCATTGCTGCGGAAAAGAAACCGTTGGGAATTTTCCGGATACCATAGGTCACTCCCGCCTGCTGGGCGATGGGGGTACCCAGATCCGGTCCGCCGTTGCGGGTCACAACCCGCTGCACCGCCGGAGAATTGATCTGATAATAGGAACACGCAGTCACATCCACGCCGTTTTTCCGGAGCGCGGCCACCCGCTCCGAGACAAACACTCCCGCCTGCGGCCACGCTTCATATGGTCCCATCGCGTTTATATAGAGAATTTTCATACCAATTCTTCCCCTTCCTCTTCGTCAGAAGATGTCTCATTTGTGGAACCCAGAAGCTCCAGGGTAATGTTCCCGTTTTCCTGATGAATGCGGTATATCTCCCCATCCTCGATGGTGACGCCAAACATCTGCCGGAAGCTCCGGGTGACGAATTCATCCGTGGAATATACCCAGAGATACTCTGCCTCCAGCTGCTCCAGCGCCTTTGGCACTTCATATACCGAATAGTTGATATTATGATCCTGATTCACCGAGAGCGGTTCGCGGATCCGATTGATCTCGTCGGGCGAGAATGCCATGGGAGCCGCCGCAAGCAGCCGTTTCCCAAAAAGATAGCGGGCATAGCCGGTGGTTCGGAAATAGCTCTGCTGATGAATCATATAGATATTGCCTTCGTCACCCACCAGCTCCCGAACTTTTGGTTCCTTGATCTCCAGATCCTCCCGCAGCTTATAGATCTCGTCGGATTTCTGATAGCCCACAATGGCTCTCGTGGAAAAATCTCCCTGCAGGCCCAGCACCAGGCTTAAGCAGAGCACCACAGCAATGATCCGGTTGCCTGCCCTGCTGGACTCACGAACCTGCCGCTCCGCCCCGCCATGGAACAGCGGAATCAGCATGGGCAGCCACCCCAGCATCATATACATGCTGAAATACCGCACGACGCTGGCCGCGGTTTCTCCCTCATAGGCCGCGAAAATCGTGCTGTAGGCATAAAAGATAATGCCGAAATAGGCAATATATCCAAGTTCATAGACAACAGCCAATGCGCCGTATTCCCGCCGGAGCGCGCCTTTTTTCAACGAGCGCCAGACCGCCCAGAACAGGATCCCCCCCGCCGCCATAAAGGTCACATAGCTCACGTTGAGGTGAAATCCCGTATAGTGCATGCCCTGAACGGGTTCAAAGAGATAGCGCAGCATGGACTTGAGGGTTGCGCGCATGGAAGATGCCGCCCGGGCCACAGCAGCGCCGCCGCCTGCGGCCGCCCCGCTGCTGATATAACGTCCCCAGATAAAGCTCAGCAGGAACGGCGCCGCTATCAGCAAAATCACCAGCCAGTTTTTCGGCTTTTTTATTTTCTGTCCCAGGCTTTTCAGCTGGGCTTTCCAGCCTTCTTCGCCCGAGAACAGCCACTGGATCGCCAATCCCAAAAGCGCAATCAGAGCGAACAACGCCCCCACCAGGGACTTCATCATGCCGATGGTCAGCAGGCAGGCCGCGAGAAGCGCCCAGCGCCCTCCCTCGATCCGGTGAAAAAGCCCCCAGGCGATGAGAGCTCCCGCCCAAAGCGCCACAGCCTGATCCACCATCATGCTCCAATACGGCTCAGTATAGAGGAAGGAGAAGGATAAAAACACAATGCCGCCATAGCAGAGGCTGCGCTTCCAGTCCTTCCATGTATTTCCCGAAAGGGGAAGGATAACGGCTCCCGCCGTCAACAGGAAATTCGAAACAAAGAGGTTCCCCTCCACAAATCCCGTCAGCTGCACGAAGAAATAATGGAAGGGCGCGGTGATGGCAAAGGTGGAGGCCTGGCCGATCAGGTCCGGGCCATAGGGAAGCGTATTGTGGGCAAACATATACTGCACGCTGGGCACCCACTGCTTGATCTCATCGATATGCAGTATCTTTCCATTGCGGAAGGCCACCATGGCGTATACAAAGGCCGCGGCAAAAAGCAGAATGCCGGGCGTGAAAAACGAGCGCCTCGGCTTTGCGATTTCCCGGCTCTTGGGAAAATCCAGCGCATAGAGCAGAAGCCCCGCCGCCGCCATGGCATAGAGAAGATAGACTGCCGGGCGCGTGCTGCCCAGCAGGCCCACAAAGAAGATCACCAGCATAACGCTCATGATCCCAAGAGCCACGCCTTCCTCCGGCGTGAGCCGCAGCAGCTTATGCCAGAACATGCCCAGGGCGAGGAGTATGATAAAAACCGCCGTCAGATACACAAAATTTGCCAATGGAATCCCCCTTGGTTACAGATTTTTCAACACAGCCGCGCAGACGGCTTCCACAGTCTCTTCCGTGAGATAGGGATGCATGGGAAGGCTCAGCACGCGTTCCGCCAGCCTTTCGGAAACCGGCAGGCTGCCCGCCTCATATCCCAGCGGCAGATAGACCGTCTGCCGGTGGAGCGGGCGGGGATAATAGACCATGCTGGGAACTCCGGCCGCCGCCAGCGCGGCCTTCAGGCTTTCCCGCTTCGCATGGCTTTCCAAAAGCAGCGTATACTGCGCCCAGCTGGAGGAGAATCCCTCGGGCACGGCGGGCGTCTTTACCGCGCCGCTCAAGCGCTCGGAATAGGCCTCCGCCCATTTCTGACGCGCCGCCAGCTCATATGCGGAAAACGCCGCCAGCTTAGGCTGAAGGATCGCCGCCTGGAGCGTATCCAGCCGGGAATTCAATCCCACCCGGACGTTATCGTATTTCTCGCTTCCCTTGCCATGGATGCGGATGGACTGCAAAAGCCCGGCCAGGGTATCGTCATCCGTGAACACTGCGCCGCCGTCCCCATAGCATCCCAGCGGCTTTGCCGGGAAAAAGGACGTGGTGGAGGCGTCGCCAAAGGCGCAGGCCGTTTTTCCATCGAGCGTGCCGCCGAAGCCCTGGGCCCCATCCTCCAGCACTTTCAGGCCATGGGCCTCTGCGATGGGCAGAATGCGGCGGTAATCCGCCGGCAGACCGAACAGGTCCACGGGGATCACGGCCCTTTTCCTGAGCCGTCCCTCCCGGTCCACCCGGGCAATGGCTTCCAAGAGGCTCTCCGGGTCCATGTTGAAGGTATCCTCCTCCACATCCACAAACACCGGCTCCGCTCCCGCCAGGCTCACAACCTCCGCTGTGGACATAAACGTGAAGGAAGGCACGAACACCGCATCCCCCGGCCCTATGCCCCAGGCCATCAGCACCAGGGAAAGGGCATCCGTTCCGTTGGCGCAGGTGATGCAGTGTTTGCGGCCCACATAGGCCGCCAGCTTTTCCTCCAGCTCGCCCACCTCCGGGCCCATAATATATTTGCCGTGCTCCAGAACCCGGCGGATATTTTCATCAATTTCCTGTTGCAGCGCCCGGTATTGTGCATGTAAATCGCTAAACTGCATAGCCATTCCTCCTCGTCTAAATCTCCTCTAATCCCCTGTCCGCCTGCCGGTATTTCCGCCCGCAGGCGCGGCAGCAAAGGTCATCTTCCAAAACCGCCCCGCATTCGCATACCCAGCCCCGCTGCCGCGCAGGGACTCCCGCCATCAGGGCGTGATCCGGGACGTCTTTTGTCACCACAGCCCCGGACGCAATCATGGCCCAGCGCCCGATGGTATGTCCGCAGACGATGGTTGCGTTGGCTCCGATACTGGCGCCTTCCCGCACCAGCGTCTTTTTATATCCCGCCCGTCCTTTGGGATATTTGCTCCGGGGGGTGAGATCGTTGGTGAACACACAGGAAGGCCCGCAGAACACATAGTCTTCTATCTCCACTCCCTCATAGACGGAAACGTTGTTTTGCACTTTCACGCCTTTTCCCATCCGGACGTTGGCTCCTATGTTGACATTCTGCCCGAGGGAACAGTTTTCTCCCATGCACGCGCCGGCCTGCACATGGCAGAAATGCCATATTTTCGTTCCTGCGCCGATCTGCGCGCCCTCATCTATATAGGAGCTTTCGTGAACAAAAAAATCGTCTTTCATTTTCCAAATTCGCCCCGCATATCCTCGGTGCCAAAATCCCGGAGGGGCAGCTTGACCGGCCTGCCCTCCTTCTGGCTCTTATAGATAGCCAGCACCATCTCCAGCGCGTTGCGTCCGGCCACGGCGTCTACATAAGGCGCCCGGTCGTTTTGGATCGCGTCGATCATATCGGCATAGAGGCTGGTATGCCCGTTGCCATAGACGTTGCTGGTGGCCTCCTTGAGGCCCTTATTTTTCTCGTCTGCGCCGGTTTCATCGGCAAACTCCCAAACGTCAATGTTGTTGGTTGAAGTTCCGCCCAGCTTGCAGGTGCCCTTCTCTCCAAAGAGATAGAGGGTTTCCTCCAGATTTTTGGGGTATACGTTGGTCGTTCCCTCAATGGTGGCGATGGCGCCGTTTTTGCTTTTCACCACAGCCATCCCGATATCCTCCGCCTCGAGATAGTCATGGAACTGCTGGCGCGTCGCGCCATAGACCTCTTCTATCTCATCCCCCAGCATCCAGCGCAGAAGGTCGATGCCATGGATGCATTGGTTCATGAGCGCGCCGCCATCCTCCGCCCAGGTTCCCCGCCAGGGCGCCTGATCGTAATAATTCCGGTTGCGGTTCCAGCGCACATGGATGGAGCCATGGGAAATTTTCCCGAAACGGCCGTTTTCCAGCGCCCGGCGCATCTCCTGCACGGCTACGTTGAAACGGTTCTGGTGGCAGGCCGAAACCTTTACTCCCTTTTCCCGGGAACGGGCAATGATCTCCTCCGCATCCGCCATGTTCATGGCCATGGGCTTCTCAATAATAACGTTGATCCCCCGGTCGATGCAATCAAGGGCAATCGGGGCATGGGGGCCGCTCTGGGTGGCGATGGCCACAAGATCCAGCGCATTTTCCTCCAGCATCTTTTTATAGTCCGTATATCGCCTGATATCCCCGCGCGCCTCCAGGCCGTGCTTGGCCAGGAGAGATTCCATCTGCTCCGGGATAATGTCACAAACCGCCGCCAGCTCGAGTCCATTGTTCAAAACGGCTTTGATGTGGTTGGTGGCGATCCGCCCACAGCCGATGAGTGCATATTTCATTTTCTGCTCTCCTGCTCTATCCATTTCGTGATTTTTTCAGCGGCATCGCCATTGCCATAATAGGCTTTTTTGCTTCCGCTCTCAATTTTTGTCTGCATTACTTTCTGCAGAATATCCTCCGCCTCCGGGCTGGCCAGTATATTGTGGTTTCCCCGCAGCGTTTCCACCCACTCAGTTTCGTTTCGCACAGTGACACAGGGAGTATCCAGAATATAGGCCTCCTTTTGCAGGCCGCCGGAATCCGTAATGATCTTTTTTGCATGTTTTGCAAAATACAGCATATCCTGATATCCCACCGGCTCCACAAACAGAATGTTCCGGTAATCTCCCTCCCGGACGGCCTGGTCCACAAGGCCGCGGATCCGCGGATGGACGGGAAAGACCACCGCCGCATCCAGCGCCTCCAGGCCGTTCAAAATCCCGCGGATTTTTTCCGGGTCGTCCGTATTCTCCGCCCGGTGAATCGTGGCCAGATACCAGCTGTCCGGCGTTCCGGCCGGGCGGTAAAGCCCCTTTAATTTTTCCAGATATGCCTCTTTGGGCTTTTGTTCCAGCTTTTTTGCATAATACAACACCGCGTCGCACATTACATCGCCCACCTGGTGTACGCCCTGGGTAATGCCTTCTTTGTTCAGGTTTTCCACAGCCGCATCCGTGGGGCAGAACAGCAGCGCCGATATCCTGTCTGACAGAATCCGGTTGATCTCTTCGGGCATCTGCATATTAAAGGAGCGCAGCCCCGCCTCCACATGGATGATGGGAATATGCAGCTTGACCGCCGCCAGCGCCCCGGCCAGCGTCGAATTCGTGTCGCCATAGATCATGAGATAATCCGGCGCTTCGTCTAAAAGCACCTTTTCAATCCCCACCATCATATCCGCCGTCTGCACAGCATGGCTCCCGGAGCCCACATGCAGATTGTAATCCGGCTTCGGAATATCCATTTCCTGAAAAAACAGATCCGACATATTATAGTCATAATGCTGTCCCGTGTGTACCAGCACTTCCCGGAAGCTCTTCCGCAGCACCCGCGACACCGCTGCGGCCTTGATAAACTGGGGCCGCGCGCCAACAACCGTTACAATTTTTTTCATGCGCAATGTTCCTTTTACAGCAGCTCTATATTCTCTCTGTTTTCAATATCCTTCATGGCGTTTTTCGTATCAAAAACGGCCTTTGCCGTATCCGCCACCAGCTGATAATCCACGTTGGTGTGGGCCGCCGTCACCATGACGAGATCCGCGCTCTCCAACAGCTCCTTTGTGAGAGCCGGCTCGCTCTCCATGGAGATTCCCTTGGAGGAAAAACTCTTGACCCACGGGTCGTAATAGACCACTTCCGCGCCTTCCCGCTTGAGCACCTTGATTACATCGATAGCCGGGCTTTCCCGGTAATCGTCGATATCCTGCTTATAGGCGACGCCCAGCACCAGCACCCTGGCGCCGTTCATAGCCTTTTTGAATCGGTTCAGGATCTTCGCGCCCCGGTCTACGCAGTATTCAGGCATGCGGTCGTTGATCATCATGGAGCTTTCGATCATGGACGTATGGAACCCGTATTCCCGGGCCTTCCAGGAGAGATAATACGGGTCCAGCGGAATGCAATGCCCCCCCAGCCCCGGGCCGGGATAGAACGCCTGGAATCCATAGGGCTTTGTCTTTGCCGCATCGATAACTTCCCAGATGTCGATGCCCATTTTGTCGCAGAGCATGGCCAGCTCGTTCACCAGGCCAATGTTTACATTCCGATAGGTGTTTTCGAGAATCTTTTCCATTTCTGCCACCGCCGGGCTGGAAACCTCTTTCACATCCCCGGCCAGCACAGCGCGGTACATCGCCGCAATCACCTCGGTGGCGTCTCTGCCGATGGCCCCCACCACCTTGGGGGTGTTCTTGGTCTTATAGATGAGGTTGCCCGGGTCCACCCGCTCGGGCGAGAACCCAAGATAGAAATCCTCTCCGCAGGTGAGGCCGGAACCCTTTTCCAGAATCGGCCGGATCAGCTCCTCGGTTGTGCCCGGATAGGTGGTGGATTCCAGCACCACCATGGTATCCTTTTTCAGATGCTTGGAAATTGCCTCCGCCGAATCCCGGACATAGCGGATATCCGGCTGCTGGTGCGCATCGAGCGGCGTGGGCACGCAGATGGCGATAAAATCCACATCCCCGATAAAGGAAAAGTCGCTGGTCGCCCGGAGCTTTCCTTCCCCCACCAGCTTCTTCAGATCGCTGTCCACCACGTCGCCGATATAGTTTTCTCCCGCATTGACCATGGCGACCTTTTTTTCCTGCACGTCAAAGCCCATTGTTTCAAATCCCGCCTTGGCCTTCTCTACGGCCAGCGGCAGGCCCACATATCCCAGGCCCACCACGCCTACGCGGATCTCTCTATTTTCGATTTTCTTCAGCAGCAGCTCTTTTTGCATCCTTTTCGCTCCCTTTCCTTTTTTCAGTTTTGCTCCATCCGGTCCTCTATTGAAATTCCTCCGCGATCTCCCGGAAGGTGTTTTTCATCTCTATTTTGTCCCGGGCCCTTTCCCGGATCTCTTTTTCCACCGCCACACCGGCATCCCGCTCTTCCTGCAGCGCGTCGCCAAAGGCGAATACCCGCTCCATGGCGACGGGGCTGTCGTCTCCCGGCACCACCAGCTGATATTTCCAATCTTCCGGGAAAATATCCAGCTTACAGGAGGTAATCATGGGGATGCCCCGCGCCGCATATTCCCGGCTCTTGAGGACGCTCCCCTTGAAAAGTCCGATCCGGTGCATGCCCAGCGACGATACCGCAATATCCGCCCGGTTATATACTTGGGAAAGCGGTTCCCCGCTCAAAAAGCCGTAAAACCGGACCCGGCGTTCCAAGCCATATTCTTCCACCAGCTTTTTATAGAGGGGCAGCTCGCTGCCGTCCCCCACCAGATGAAACACGGCCTCCCGCGTCCCCCCATTTTTGTAGTATTCTCCCATGCCCGTGAGCAGGCGGTCATAGCCATGCCAGGGCGCCAGGCCCGCCACGGCGATCAAATGCAGAGCGCCATCAGGTTCCTGGCGATACTGCAGCGGCACTTTGGAAAAATCCACGCCGTTGACCGTCCGAATGGTGGGAATGCCGAAAATCTCCTCGTCCTCCGTGAAGGTAACAACGCGGTCCGCCAGGCCTTTCAGCTTCTTCCGGCAGCGGCGGTCCAGAAAGGCCGCCAGCCGTCCCCGCAGATCCGGAGTAAACTCGCCGTCATACGGATAGGTGGGAATTTCCAGCAACACCCGAGCCCTCTGCTTTTTCAGATACCGCAGCAGCCCCAGAAACCAGGGGTCCGAAAGGGCATAGCGGATATAGACGCCGTCATAGTGCGTTCCGCTCTTCTTCAAATACCGTTTAATCTGGCGGCTGGCCAGCATTTTGCCGATGACAGGGCGGGCCTTGCCTGCCTGGAGTTCCTTCCCATCCGCCAGCACCATCATATTTCCGTTTTTCATATATGTCAAATCCACCTGCATCCCAAAGGAGGAAAGCGCCTCCGCCTGGGCGCGGATCTTCTTGCAGATTCCGTTGCTGGCCTCGTTTTCAAACGGCCAATAGGTAATAAATAAAATCCGTTTCATTAAATCTTCCCCAAAAACATCAAAAGGCGCACGGCCAGCTCGCTGGAAAGCGTGCGCCGCCAGCGTTTCCCATAAAACGCCTTTTTCATGGCGTCCGGGAAATGATACCGCTCGTGGGTAAACCAGCGGGCCATTTTGCAGTCCCGGTCGTTCAGCTCCCGCCCGAACAGCCGGTCGAACTCCTGGCAGGTGGTGCGGATATCGCTGTTCCCGCGGAAGGTGTTCTTAAACCATTTCCAGCGATTTTTGAGGCTCATGCCAGAAATGCTGGTATCCAGGCGGCGGTGAGCGCTGGCAATGCGCGGGTCATAAAAGGTTTTGCCGAATTTGACCGCCAGCAGGCAGGCCCACCAGTCGTGGGAGGTGATATGCGAAATTTCAGCTTTCAGCATCAGCTCCCGGAGCGGCCGGTTTAACACGATGGAAAAGCCCTGGAACACGCAGTCCGTCAGCGTTTTCTGAAAGGTGATGGGATAGGGCGGCGGGCCGATCTCGCCGGTCTTTTCGCTCATATCCGCGTTATAGAGAGCATAGGCGCTGTGAAACAGGAGCGGCGACGAACCGTCCTGTTCCTCCATCCATTGGAGAGCCCATTCCAGCTTATGCGGCTCCCAGACGTCGTCCTGGTCGGAAAAGGCCCAATAGTCCCCATCCTCCGCTGCCGCAAGCAGCATCATAAAGCTCTGGCCGAATCCGGCGTTCTCTCCCCGCAGCAGCGTCAGTCGGCCCGCCGCTTCATAGGGCGCGAGCATCGAGAGGGTTCCGTCTGTCGAGCCATCGTCGCGGACATAGAGATGAACCGGCACGGTCTGGGCAAGGATGCTTTCGATCTGCTCTTTGATATAGGCTTCTCCGTTATAGGCGGAGAGCAATACGTTTACCGGCTTTGTCATAGCGCCTCCTCATACATAGCGCAGGGCGGGAATCCAGCGCATGTGCCCAATCAGAAAGCAGACAAACCGCGTCCAGCCCAGATACGCCGTCCAGATCTTGATCTTATGCATCAGCGGGACGCTCTTTCCGGAAAAATCCGGCTTCCATTGTCCCTCCCGTTTGGCCTGCTTCCATTGCCGGATCAGCTCCCGGGCTTCTTCTCCCTTGCGGGCGGCCTTGTCCTTGGCCCAATAGACCTGCTTGAGGGAGGAAAACATGCTCCCCAGGCAGAAATTTCGGCATTCGGCCATCGGCCGGCCGGACTGCTTCTGCAAATCCAGAATATCCTGTAAGTCCAGGTAAATATCCCGGGCTGCCCGAACGGAATAGTCATAGGTAAACGACCCGGTATCCCGGACATAATAGTAGAGTCCCCGGCTCACCAGAGCCACTTCCTCCGTCCGCGCAAACATCCGCGCACTGGCCACCATATCCTCGGCATAGCGGTGTTCCTCGGGGAAAATCCCCTCTCCCGCGAGTATGCTCCTGTGGATGAGCTTGTTCCAGACGTTGTTGAAAAACACATAGGTATAGTTCAAAAACCAGTCCCGGATCTGCGCCGCGCCATAGACCGCAACATCCGGGCCGGGAAACTGCGTCCCTCCCAGCTCCCGGGCGGCGCCGTCCGAGCCGATCTCCACGTTGATCTCCTGGCAGATGGCGATTTTCGCCCCGGTTTCCTGAACGGCACGATAGAGTGTTTCATACATCTCCGGCGCGGCATAGTCGTCGCTGTCCATAAAGCCGATGTATTCGCCCCGGGCCTCCCGGATGCCGTGGTTGCGGGCCGCGCCCTGTCCGGCATTCTGCTGGTGAACCACCCGCACCCGCGGGTCTTTCTTTGCGTATTCCTCCGCGATGGCCGCGCTGGCGTCCGGCGAGCCGTCGTCAATCACAAGAATTTCCATTTCCCGAAGCGTCTGCCCCAGAAGGCTGTCCAGACAGCGCGGCAGGGTCGCCGCCGCATGATATGCCGGGACGATGACGCTGATGGCCGGCTGCATCACAAAATCTCCTTCAAATACCGTTTGAGGGCGTCCTGCCAGTCCGGCAGGCGCTCAAAACCATTTTCCGTGAGCTTTTCCTTATCCAGGCGGGAGTTCATGGGCCGCGCAGCCTTGGCGGGATATTCCGCCGATGCGATGCGCTTCACCCGGGTTTTGCATCCCGCGCCCGCAAAGATGGCCTCGGCAAAATCCGCCCAGGAGCAGATTCCCTCGTTGGTGGCGTGGTAAACGCCATATTTCTCCGTCACAATCATATCGCAGAGCAGCCGCGCCAGGTCAAAGGTATAGGTGGGCGAGCCGATCTGATCGTCCACCACCGAAACCTCCTCCCGGGTTTCCGCCAGCCGCAGCATGGTTTTCACGAAGTTGCCGCCGTTTTTTCCAAACACCCAGGAGATGCGCACAATGAACAGCTTGGGATAGCCGGAAAGCGCCTGCTCCCCTTCCCACTTGCTCTGTCCATAGAAATTGCAGGGAGAAGCCGGGTCGTCCGGCTTATAAAACTGCGTGCCCGTCCCGGGGAAGACATAGTCCGTGCTGATATACATGAGCTTGGCGCCCACGGCCTCGGCGGCCTTTCGGATATGCGCCGTGCCTCCGGCGTTGACTGCCCGGCAGAGCGCCTGCTCCTCCTCGGCCCTGTCCACCGCCGTAAACGCAGCGCAGTGGATGATGGCGTCCGGCTGGTATTCCCGCACCGCCTCCATCACCTGGCCCTCGTCCGTCAGGTCAAAGTCTGCGATATCCACGCTCTTATATTCCATGCCGCGCGCAGCGAGCCGGTTTGCCACGTCGTGGCCCAGCTGGCCGTTGCCGCCTGTCACTAATACTCTCATCTATCGGTCTCCATACATCTTTTCATAGTAATCCTGGTATTCCCCGCTGATGATCCGCTGCCACCAGTCCTCATGGGAAAGATACCATTCCACCGTCTGCCGGATGCCCGTGTCGAAATTATATTTGGGCTTCCATCCCAGCTCGCCCGTGAGCTTGGCCGGATCGATGGCATAGCGCCGGTCGTGGCCCGGGCGGTCGGTAACAAAGGTAATCAGGCTCTCCGGCTTGCCCAAAATCTGCAAAACCGTCTTGACGACGTCCAGATTCGTCCTCTCGTTATGGCCGCCGATGTTATAGATCTCCCCCGCCTTGCCCTTATGCAGAATGAGGTCGATGGCGGCGCAGTGGTCATAGACATGCAGCCAGTCCCGGACGTTTTCTCCCTTGCCATAGACGGGCAGGCTCTCGTCATGGAGAGCCCGGGTGATGATGAGGGGAATCAGCTTCTCGGGGAAGTGATAGGGGCCATAGTTATTCGAGCACCGGGAGATGGTGATGGGCTGGTGATACGTCCGGCTGTATGCCTGGGCCAGCAGGTCGGCCGACGCCTTGGAAGCCGAATAGGGGCTGGAGGCGTGAATGGGGCTGTCCTCATGGAAAAACAGATCCGGCCGGTCCAGGGGCAGGTCGCCGTAGACCTCGTCGGTAGAAACCTGGTGAAACCGCTTCACGCCATATTTTCGGCAGGCGTCCATCAAAACCTGGGTGCCCAGAATGTTGGTCTTTAGGAAAATGCCCGGGTCCACGATGGAGCGGTCCACATGGCTTTCCGCCGCGAAATTGACCACCATATCCGGCTGTTCCCTTTGAAACAGCCCGTCCATGGCCGCCGCGTCCGCGATATCCGCCCGGACAAAGGAAAAGCGCGGGTTCTTCATGGCCTCCGCCAGCGTCTCCATATTCCCCGCATAGGTCAGAAGATCCACGCAGAGAATGTCATAGTCCGGATGCGCTTCCAGCATATAGTAGACAAAGTTGGAGCCGATAAAGCCGGCTCCGCCGGTCACTAAAATTTTCATATTCCGCTTACCTCTAATACTGTATTTTTCCCTCCGCGATCTTTTTCAGATACGCGCCATAGGGGGACTTTCCATATTTCTCCGCCGCCCGGGCCAGCTCTTCTCCGCTGATCCAGCCGTTGATATAGCCGATCTCTTCGGGCACGGAAATTTTGATGCCCTGCCGCTTTTCCACAATGCCCACAAAGTCTCCCGCCTCCAGGAGGCTGTCCATGGTGCCGGTATCCAGCCAGGCAAAGCCCCGGCCCAGCAGCTTGACGTTCAGGTCTCCGGCCTCCAGATAGAGCCGGTTTAAGTCGGTGATCTCCAGCTCCCCCCGGGCGCTGGGGCGCACCTGCTTGGCGAATTCCACCACCCGCTCGTCATAGAAATACAGGCCGGTAATGCAGTAGTTGCTCTTGGGATGGGCCGGCTTTTCCTCCACGGAAAGCACCTTGCCCTCTTTGTCAAATTCAACGATCCCGAACCGCTCGGGATCCTCCACATGATAGCCGAAAATCGTGGCCCCGGGGGCCTCTGCCGCCGAACGGAGAATCGAGCGCATTCCCGCGCCATAGAAGATGTTATCCCCAAGGATCATGGCGCAGGCGTCGCCGGCGATGAACTCTTCCCCAATCAGGAACGCCTGAGCCAGGCCGTCCGGCGAAGGCTGCACTTTATAGGAAAGGCGGATGCCATATTGGCTGCCGTCGCCCAGCAATCGCTCAAAGTTGGGCAGGTCGCTGGGGGTAGAGATGATAAGAATATCCCGGATTCCCGCCAGCATCAGCGTGGAAAGAGGATAGAAAATCATGGGCTTATCATAGACCGGCAGAAGCTGCTTGCTGGTCACCATAGTCATCGGATACAGTCTCGTTCCGGAGCCTCCTGCCAATATAATTCCCTTTTTTACTGCCATACATGCCTCCCTGGCGCCTCAGCGGCGCGGCCCTTTTCGCTCAACTTATTTGTCCGCGGCGTTTTTTTGTTCCCGCCCGTTTGCTTTTATTCCTGGCCCCTCGGCGGGGAGCCATATTCGCTCGGTTTATTCTACCACGGCGGGATTCTCATTCCCGCCCGCTTTTTTGTCATATCCCACTGGCCAGCCCTCGGCGGGGGGCCTCATTCGCCCGGTTTATTCTGCAACGGCGGGATTCTCATTCCCGCCCGCTTTTTTTGTCATATCCCATTGGCCAGCCCTCGGCGGGGGGCCTCATTCGCCCGGTTTATTCTGCAACGGTGGGATTCGCGTTCACGCCCAGCTCATTTCCATTCCTGTCCAGAGAACAATTCGTTCACGCCTGCCCGGCAAGAACCCGGGCGGCAAAGACAACTTTCTTTTCGCGCCCTTCCCGGATAACAACATACCATAGTAGCAACGTTTCGTCCACCGGCTCCATCCATTCGGCTGTGCCCGTCCGGCAAAAACATCCGCTTTTCCGCATTTCTTCAAAGAAACAGAATTCCATTGTACAGGCGCCGATACCCAGTATCTCCACGCCTCCCGTCCTGCCTGCCCCGCGAGGGTCAGGGCTTTTTCTCTTCCGCAATATCATTGGAGGCGTAGCTTCCCGCATACATCTTTGCCAGCCGGCGGGCAATCCAGCCCGGCCACATCCGGGAAAACATTTTGAGATCCTCCGCCGCCCGGCCGCTGCTCTCAATCTGCTTGGTGGTTTCGGAATCCTCATGGATGCGGTGGGCCATGCAGACCTGCTTTTCATAGGTAAACCGGCCCGGCTTTCCGGCAAAGGTGAGCCAGGCGTCCCAGTCCAGATCGTTTTTGTATTCCGGATTAAACACCGGCCCTCCGCAGAGCTCCCGGTTATATGTCACCGCCGGGCAGCAGATGGGCGAGCCCAGCCGCAGCACGGCCTTTTTAAAAAATTTGCTTTTGATGCTTTTCTTGATATAAAAAGGCCATAGCAGAAGCCGTTTGATCCTGAGCATCTTCGTCTTTCGCCGTGGCTTTCCGTTCACCAGCTCTTCATAATCGCAGAATCCAATAATCGAATTCTTCATATAGGGAAGCAGCTTTTCCGTATACGTTTTATAATAGACGTCGTCCTGGTGGGCCAGCGTCAAATAGGGCGTTTCACACTGATCGGCGGCAAACTGCCAGTCCGAAGCGATCCCCGGCTCTTTTTCATTGATATATAGAGGCAGGCCGTATTTCTCCGCCAGGCCGGAGATATAGGACGACGGGGTGGAGGTAGAGATATAAACCGCGCTCTTTACACTCTGGCCCAAAACCGACTGAATACATTCCTCCAGATATGGGCTCTCTTTATAGGCCAGAATGGCAAAGGTATGGCAGAGCTTCTGCTCCATAATTCTCCCTCCTCCGGGCGGTTTTTCCAAAAAACCGCACAAATATCTATGTTGCATTGTAGCACATCCGCCCCGCATTGGCAAGCAAAGCCAGGCCCGGCGCAGCCCGGCCTGCATTTGACTTTATCCCCATAATTCGCTACAATAAGGACAACTTTTTGTGAAGGGAACGCCGATATGAAAAAACGTTCATGTATTATATACATTCTTGTGGCACTGCTCCTCTTTTCCTCCTGTTCCATTCTGCAGAGCGATCCCAGCGGGCAGGTAGAAAATCAGCCCTATTCTTTCAAACGGCAGAACATCTCCTATACAGGATTATACAGCGGGCAGATGGATAAGGGCGAACCCCAGGGCGAAGGCCGCTTTATCGTTTCTTCTGCCGTTCCGGACAGTGAGGAATCCCGGAAAAACGGCGTTTTTTCCGAATATACCGGGAGCTGGAGCGACGGCACCTTTGAAGGCGAGGGAACCCTCACCTATGCCGATGGAAGCGTCGTCTCGGGGGAGTTCCTCTCGGGGGAATATGACGGCCTGATGACCACTATCACCACTGATTCAGAATATGAGCTCGCCCACTATGCCCATGGCGTGCTCTATGGCCTGGTTCGGCGCTACAGCGCATCCGGTGCGCTGCTCGCCAGCGATTATTATATCAACGGGGAATCCATCGCCCCCATCAAGGAATCGGCAAAGACGGCGGACTACTACAGCCTCTTCTATGAGGCGGACGACTATGCCGGAAAAGCCATCCAGCTTCAGGGAACAATCGTGAAAAAACTGGAGCGGGAGAACAGCTCCCTCTTTCTCATCCGGGATTCCGCCGGAAATGACTATGCCGTAACGTCCATAAAGCCGGACGGCGACACGCGCTTTCTGACTCCGGATTCCCCGCTTCTCCTGGTGGGGGACAAAGTGAACATCTGCGGGATCTCCACCGGGCTTTATAATTATGACTTTACGAACACGGCCCTGGAGGCCGACCCGGAAAATTCCGTCCCCAATGCCGCTTCTCCCTCCGCTTCACCCCAGGCCATGGAGTTTTCCTACCCCTCTCTTCGGGTGGTGAGCGCCGAGGTTGAGGGACTGGCCCCCTTCGATCCCGCCGCCCCAGCCATGGACTATTCCCTGTTCCTGCGCTATGGCAGCTACTATAAAAATACGTCCTATCAATTTGCAGGAACCGTGCGGGAAATCTATCTGGACAGCAAAACCCACTCTCTGGAACTGATGGTTTTGGAAGATGGGAGCCAAAACTCCGTCTTTTATGTGACCTATTCCTATGCTACGGGAGAATCTCTTCCCCTGCGGGGGCAGCGTGTGGAAATCGAGGGGGTTTTCCAAGGCAGCAAGCAGGTGCTTTCTACCGATGCCCAGGGGCAGCTTGCCGCCAGCTATTATCCCCAGCTTGCCGCCAGCCGGATCGTTGTTTCTCCATGAACCATCTTGTCTTTATGAAGGCAGAGCGGCGTTTTCGCCGCTTTTTTCTTTGCCCCGGCGGGGGCTTCTCCTATTTCCAGGGCTCCATGAAAACCGTGTCTCTCCCAAAAAGCATGGGAAAATACCGGGCAGGCCATCGTAAGGGGCAGTTTCATGCGGAGAACCAGAAATGCCATCTCCCCCAAGCTATATAATGCCCGCGTTGCTGTTTCATCCCGATCCCAAAACGACACTCCCTCCTCCTTCCCCGATTTCCATCCTGGCCGTTCCGGCTTCGCTGTATCTTTTATATTTTTCCATCTTATTGGCATATGCCGCGGCTTTTGTCCCTCCTCAGCATACTTCACTTCTTCTCCTCCGGGGCCGGCCTTGCATTCCCCCGTCACGAAAGTTTCTTGGCTTTTTTCTTTTCAACCGCCCCCGGTGTGCTCCATTGTTTCCTTTCCTCTCCGTACTGCCCGGCTTTGTATTCCCCCGTCGCGAAAGTTTCTTTGCTTTTTTCTTTTCAACCGCCCCCGGTGTGCTCCATTGTTTCCTTTCCTCTCCGTACTGCCCGGCTTTGTATTCCCCCGTCGCGAAAGTTTCTTTGCTTCTTTCTTTTCAAAGAAAGAAGGGACTCCTCTCTGAGGAACCCCTTTCTCACATTCTTTCTTATTTCATGGCCTGACAGGTGAAATTCCAGGAGCTTTTGCACATCTCCTCCAATCCCCGCGTGGCCTGCCAGCCCAGCATAGCCTTTGCCCGGGATGCATCCGCATAAAAGGCGTCAATATCTCCCGGCCGGCGGGGCTGAATCCGATAGGGAATTTCCACCCCGGTCGCCTCGGAAAAGGCATGCACCAGCTCCAAAACACTGGTTCCCTTTCCCGTCCCCAAATTGAAAATTTCCAGGCTGCCGGGATGCGCTTCCAGATAGCCAAGCGCCTTTTCGTGCCCCTCCGCCAGATCCATCACATGGATATAGTCCCGCACGCCCGTGCCGTCCGGCGTGTTGTAATCATCTCCAAACACACCAAGAAAAGGCAGCCTGCCAATGCCCACCTGGGTGATATACGGCATCAGGTTATTGGGAATTCCGTTGGGATTCTCGCCGATCCGCCCGCTCTCGTGTGCGCCGATGGGATTGAAATACCGCAGAATGCTCACGCCCAGATCCGGGCATGCCGTGTGCAGATCCGTCAGAATCTGTTCGATCATCACCTTTGTATAGCCATAGGGGCTGGTGGCCGAAACCGGCATCCCTTCCACATAGGGAATGGGATTGCGGTCGCCGTAAACCGTAGCCGAAGAGCTGAACACGATATTCTTCACTTCATGCCGGGTTATCGCCTCCAAAAGCCGGATAGTGCCGGTGACGTTGTTTTCATAATAGGCCAGAGGCTGGCGAACGCTCTCCCCCACTGCCTTCATTCCCGCAAAATGGATCACGGCAAAAATGTCGTTTTCGGAAAATACCCGTTCCAGAACCGCGCCGTCCCGCAGATCCCCCTCATAGAATACCGGGGCCGCACCGGCGACATCGCCGACCGCGCCGGCAACCTCGCGTTTGGAGTTGGACAGGTTATCCAGGATCACCACCTGATATCCCGCCTGCAAAAGCACAACGCAGGTGTGCGAGCCGATATAGCCCGTCCCTCCGGTGACGAGAACCATCCTATTCTTCTTCATGCGTTTTCTCCTTGTTTTCCAGCCCCTCGATGCGCTTTTCCAGCAGCGCAATCACCTGGGTCAAACGGTAAATTTTGTTTTTCAGCCCTGAAACGATGATGGTCATGCCGATGAGCATGCAGAGGATGAATATAATCCCCAGGAAGAAGGCGGCGTTCATGGGAACCTGAATCCCCAGAAGCGACGCCAGGCCGATGAGAACCTGGGGCCAGATAGACATAATGAGAATCGCCAGCCCGGCGAAAATCCAGAGCAGCGTATATTGCAGCTCCAGCCGGCCCTTTCTCAGCATTTGAAAAATGATAATGTTAAACAGGACGCTGATGACAATGGCAAAAATCTGCAAAACAAGCGCCATTTTTTATTCCCCCTTATCCATCAGGGTCTTGCTCTCGCACCGGGCCAGGCAGACCGCCAGCGTGACTTTAATCATATAATAGACCGACTGGAAGAAGCGGATGGAGCTGTTTCCCGCCGCACGTTCCCGCATTTTGACGGGCACTTCCTGAATGGAGAGGCCGTTTCGGCAGACGCGGACGATGCTCTCCGGCTCGGGAAAGTCCTTGGCATAATGCCGGACGAACAGATCGATCCCCTGCCGGTTGGCCGCCCGGAAGCCCGATGTGGCGTCGGTAAATTTTTTGCCCGTGCAGCAACGGATGACGAAATTCAAAAACCGGATGCCCAGCCGGCGCATGAAGGAGGTCCGGAAGCTCTCCAGCCCCAAAAACCGCGAACCGATGGTGCAGGCCGCCTTGCCCTCCAGGATCGGCTGAATCAAATCCAGAAGATATTCGGGCATATGCTGCCCATCCCCATCCATCTGCACGGCAATATCAAAATTGTTTTTTTGCGCATAGAGATAGCCGCTCTGCACCGCGCCTCCTATTCCCAGATTCACGGGCAGCGTGATAAAGTGAAATCCGTGTTCCCGAAGAACCGCCTCCGTGTTATCCGAAGACCCGTCGTTGACGACCAGGTAATCCAGCTCCATGGGAAACGAGCGTGTTTTGGCGAGCAGCTCGTCCACCGTCGCGGCAATATTTTCCGCCTCATTATAGGCGGGAATTATAACCAAACATTTCATCGGACGCCCTTCCTATTTTTATCCTGTGAGATTCTGTATTCTACGGCGCCCGGATTTGAGCCAGTACGCCCTTTTGCATCTTCCCTGACGACTTTTTTTCCTCTGCACCTGGGCGGAATGCCCTTGAGGATCCGCAGAGCGCATGCCGCAGGCCCTTTTTTGTTCGTCTGCTCTGCGGGCCAGGCCACCTATTTTCCCATATTCCAGCAGCGGATGGATTTTCTCCGCCCGAGCGCTGCCTATGTCCGTCTGTTGCGGCTCTCTCTGTCGCAATACTGCTGTTTTTCTGTGTCCTGCCTGCCTGCGGGGATTCGCCTTTCCGGCTTTGGTCATGCCCATTCGGCGAGAATATCACCTTTTTGCTTTGCAGTCGTTTTCGCGTGTCTCAGCAGCATGCAGGCCTTCGCCATACAAGGGAGTCATGCCCGTCCGGCGAGGACACCAGTATTATAGCATACCCGGCAATAAACTGCAAAACTCTCCAAAAACCGCCACGCCGACTGCTTCTTTTTTGAATATGGGCGAATTTTCCGCCTTTTAAACCCCGCGTAGAAAAACCTCCGTATGTGGAAATGGAAGATGGAGCGATTTCTCATTTCACCACGCAGGAATATGAAATCCTCATTTTTTCGCAAATGTGCTTGACATTTGTGCATATGCACACTATAATATGGATAGATTAAATCGTGCATATGCACAAATTCTTTTGACAAAGGAGCTGCTTATGCCCAGAAACCCAAAATGCCGGCGCATCTGCATGGAGCCTGCCTGCCGCGAGTTTTTCGCCGAGGGAAGCCAGCGCCGGATTCCCATTTCCATGGAGGAAGTGGAGTCCCTGCGCCTCTGTGATATGGAGGGTTTTTCTCAGGATGAGGCTGCGGCGCAGATGAATGTCTCCCGGGGTACGCTCCAGCGTATCCTCTACTCTGCCCGGCAGAAAACCGCCTCTGCCTTGGTGCGCGGCCATGGACTCTCCGTCGGCGGCGGCCATTATGAAGTCACTCCCGGGGAATGCGGCTGGAAACGCTGCCATTCCTGCCGGGAACATCAAATAAAATATCACGATTCCCTTGCGGAACCGCCAGAGAAAGGAAGATTATTTATGAAGATTGCAGTCACTACAGAAAACGGAACGGTATTCCAGCATTTTGGAAAGACAAAAGCCTTTACCCTCTATACCGCGCAGGACGGCGCCATCACGGAAAAGGCCCTGTTGGATGCAGGGGAAGCCGGCCATTCGGCTCTGGCCACACTGCTGGCGGAAAACAGCGTAGATGTCCTCATCTGCGGCGGAATCGGCGCAGGCGCGAAGGAGGCCCTGAAAAGCTGCGGGATTCAGCTGGTCGCCGGAGCTTCGGGAGATGTGGACGCGGCGGCTAAAGCCTTCTTGGAAGGCTCTCTCGTCCATGACGACACCTTCCAATGCCACCATCATGACCACGGCGAAGGGCATACCTGCGGCGGGCATGGACATGAGCATGGGCAAGACCACCATTGCGGCGGCCATTGCCACGGCTGATAAGAGACGCAAAAAAACAGCGGGAAGCCGCTGTTTTTTTATGCTTTTTCCGAATCCCAGAGAGGGCTTTCGCTGTTTTTTCCTTCCCTATAAGATCCTGCCGCTCCTCCGCGCCTATTTCCGCTCTAAACAGACAGGCATGCGCATTGGACTCCGGCTCCCGCCGGCTTTCTTGGGGATTCACAATACAGAGCAACATAGCTGTTTTTGCCGCACCATGCAGCTATTCGCTTTGGGGATGACAGACCGCAGACAGAAGCGGGTTATCACGGATTCTGCCTTGCAGGGAGATGCGCCTGTCTCCAAGCCCCGGCCCTTAATTCGGCCATATAAACAAAAATATCAAGGCCCTCACTTTGCCCGCTTATATCACACATAATAGAGCAACGCTCCGTGAGGTTTTGTTGTTCCAAAATTTCAATTCGGCATTTGTAAATGCAGAATAACAAAACCGCAAACGTTTTTTTGAAAACAAACAGGGTACTTTATTTCTTCTTCAAAGAGAGAAGCCTCTCCCGTTCGCTCTCCTCCCATTCCCCCTTCTGCGGCGGGATCAAAGGTAGGTCCTTTTCCTCTTGCTCTGCCTGGCGGCACAGCTCCATGAATTCCCGGGCCGAGGCCGAAAGGTATTTCCCTTCGTGATAGATCAGGAAGAAATTCCGTGGGAAAGAGATCCCCTCAATCTCAACGGCGTGAATCGTTCCCTGCTTGAGCGCCCGGCGCACCAGGCGTTCTGGGAGAATGGATACGCCGATCCCCTCCACCACTGCGCTCACCAGCGCCCCGGTGCTGATGCTTTCCCATGCCGGGAGGATGCTCAGGCCATGGGCCGTCAAAATGCTGTCCACCAGCTCCCGCGTCCCGCTGCCCTTATCCCGGAGAAGAAAGCGGAATTCCCGCAGACGGTCCGGAGAGATGGAGGCCGTCTCATAAAGCGGATGGTCCTTGCCGCAGACAAATACCAGCCGGTCTTTCATCAGCGGTTCGGCTACCAGCTTATCCGAGTGGCAAAGCCCCTCAATGATGGCAAAGTCCACCTGGTTGCTCAAAACCCTTTCCTCCAGCGTCCGCGAATTCTCAATACTCACCTGCAGCTGGATCTGAGGCCGGAGGGCATAGAATTTCTTTGCCACTTCCGGCAGGAAGCAGGTGCCGGCCGTGATGCTGGTTCCGATACGCAGCGTCCCGATGGAATCCCAGTCCCGGATCCCCTGCTCCATCTCGGAAAAGATGGCGAGAATTTCCCGGGCCCGGGAGAGAAGCTGCTTGCCCGGCTCGGTGATATAGAGCCGCCGGGAGATCCTGTCAAACAGCTTGACGCCATAGTGCTCCTCCAGCTCGCCGATGGCGAAGCTGACGGAGGGCTGGGCAATATAGAGCTTGCGGGCGGCGGCGGTAATGCTCTCCTCCTCGCAGACCGCAACAAATATTTTCAAATGGCGCAGTGTCATCGCATTTCCCTTCCTTTCCTTCCGGGCTGCACCTTGGGGAAACCCCTTCATAATTTTTTCTAATGTTTTTTATATAATTATACTATTTCCCTTATCGACGCACAAGGATTATACTATAAATGAGGAAAAAACAGGAGGGTACCATGAAAAAAGAAAAGAAAAAGAATGAAAAGAAAAAAAATTTATACTGGACATTGTTTTCTTCCACCTTCATGATCAGCGCCTTCACCTTCGGCGGCGGTTTTGTTATTATCCCGCTGCTGCGGAAAAAATTTGTCGCCGATCTGGGCTGGATTGATGAACAGGAGATGATGGATATGACGGCTATTGCCCAATCCTCTCCCGGGCCTATCGCCGTCAACGCATCCATCCTCATCGGAAACCGGATGGCCGGCTTCAAGGGCGCTCTCATGACCATTTTGGGTACTGTGCTCCCGCCGCTCATTATTATCTCCCTGGTCTCCATTGTCTATGCAGCGATCCGGGACAGCATTTATGTAGCAGCGCTCCTGCAGGGCATGCGGGCCGGCGTTGCCGCCGTCATCTTTGATGTGGTTGTGAGCCTGGGCTGGAACATCCTGAAGCAAAAGCAATGGCTGCCCATCGCCATTATGGTCGTGGCCTTCGTGCTCACATATTTTGTGAAAATAAACGCCGCATTTATTATTTTGGGAACCGCTCTTTTGAGCCTGATCATCGCATGGTTCGGCCAGAAAGGAATGGTGAAAAAAGCATGACGTTTCTCGAATTATTCTGGAGTTTCTTTCAAATCGGATTATTCAGCATTGGCGGCGGGAACGCCTCTCTCCCTCTCATTCAGGCGCAGATTGTCGAACTGCATGGATGGCTCTCGATGACGGAGTTCGCCGACATCGTCGCCATCGCGGAAATCACCCCCGGGCCCATCGGCATCAACAGCGCCACCTTTGTCGGAACCAAAATTGCCGGGCTTCCGGGCGCCATTGTCGCCACGCTGGGCTGTATTCTGCCATCCTGCATCATCGTTTTGACGCTGGCCTATTTCTATAAAAAGCTCAAGGACCATCCCCTGATGCAGGGAGTCCTGGGCGGGCTCCGCCCGGCGGTCGTCTCCCTCATTACGTCGGCGGGGCTGGGGATTCTGGTGCTGGTTCTCTTCCCAGCCGGCGCCGGAACGTCCATTGACTATATCGGCTGCTGCCTGTTTGTATTGAGCTTTATCGTCATGCGCATATGGAAGCCCAATCCCATCTATGTCATGCTGGGTTCCGGGCTTTTGGGGATGGGATGCTATCTCCTGCTGCCCTAAGACGCATCCCTTCGTTAAAGAATTTTATTCCGGACAAGGAAGCCTCCCGTTTCCTTGTCTTTTTTTTGGCCTTCCCTCTCCGTTCCGGAGATCCCCTTTGCAGCGCAGCTCGGCAGAGCTGCACATTTCCCGGCTCTCCTCCTTTGCCGATGCTTTCCTGCTTTTCCAACAAAACGAAAGAGGAACCCCGGTTTTCCGGCGTTCCTCTCCCTAAAATCTATCATAAATATATGGAATGGGACTTGCTCCATGTGTTTATGAGACCGCAAATCCGCGGCAAACAATCACTATCTGTTATATAGTATAACATAACCCCCGGGACATGTAAACCATATTTGCGTTGATTTACTATTTTTTGCCAATTTTTTCTTTGACTTTTAGGGACTTCTCTGAAAAAAGAGTAAAGTCATTTTTCCGGAACCGCAGGACTCCTTCGCTTTGCAGTCCGCTCAAAACCGCGGAAAGAGCGCTGCGGTCCACAGCCAGATAATCTGCCATTTCCTGCCGGTTCAATGGAATCCGAAATCTTTTCCTTCCTGTTTTTACCGCCTGTTCCGAAAGATAGGAGAGTACTTTCTCCCGGGTGGAACGCTGGGCAATATGCCCGATGCGCTCCGTCAAAAATACATTTTTCCGTGCCAGAACCCGCAGCATATTCCGGACCAGCACAGAATGGGGCGGGCTTCCCCCCGGCGTATCTCCCAGCAGGCGTCTCCCCTCAATTAGCAGAACCTCGGCAGCTTCCGCAGCCCGGGCCGTCACGGTCAGCGGCGCTTCCGCCAAAGCAAAGGCCTCTCCAAACAGATCCCCCGGCCGGATCTGGGCAAGAATCGTGCTGTTGCCCCAAAAATCCTCTTGGAGGATGCGTACGCTTCCCTTCAGCACAATTCCCATCATTCCCGTAGTCTCCCCCCAGAGAAACACCGGAGCCTCCCGCCGGAACGTCCTTCGCTGCGCCGAAAGCCCTTTCAGGACGCCCGAAAGCTCCGCCTCGGATATTCCCCGGAAAAGCGGCGATTTCAAAATCAATTTTTTCTCATCTGTCTGCAAAAGCTCCATAAATTTTTCCTTTTTGTTGGAATTACAACATTCTTTCCCGGTTCAGTATAGTATACTATGCCCAGAAAGACAAGAGCGGCATGCAAAAAAGGAGGTTTTTATTATGAAACGCAAAATCATCAAAATAGACGAAGAAAAGTGCAATGGCTGCGGCCTGTGTGCGGCGGCCTGCCATGAGGGCGCTATCGGCATGGTAAACGGCAAGGCCAGGCTGCTGCGGGAAGACTACTGCGACGGTCTGGGAGACTGCCTGCCCGCCTGCCCCACAGGAGCTATCTCCTTTGAAGAACGCGAAGCCCCTGCCTATGATGCGGCAGCCGTGGAGGCGGCAAAGGCAAAAAAAGCCGGTGCTCCCCATCCCGGCGGCTGCCCGGGCAGCCGCGCCCATCTTCTGCATCACCAGCCCGCGCCGGCCGGCATTCCGTCCCAGGAGACGCCCAGCCAGCTTTCCCAATGGCCGGTGCAGATCAAGCTGGTTCCCGTGCATGCGCCATATTTTGACCAGGCCAACCTGCTTATTGCCGCCGACTGCACGGCCTATGCCTATGGCAATTTTCACGCCCGGTTTATCCGGAACCGCATCACTCTCATCGGATGCCCCAAACTGGACGAGGGAGATTATGCCGAAAAGCTGACGGAAATTCTCTCCGGCAACGATATCAAAAGCCTGACCATCGTCCGCATGGAGGTTCCCTGCTGCGGCGGCCTGGAAAACGCCGCCAAACAGGCGCTGAAAAACAGCGGCAAATTCATCCCCTGGCAGGTGGTAACCATCAGCACGGACGGACAGATTCTCGAATCATGACAGAGCGTGAAAAAAACAGCTGGTTTTCCGAATCTCTCTCTTTTATCCACACATTTTGTGGATAAAAGGTGGAAAACCCGTGGATAAGCGCAGCAAAACGGCATAGATCCTATGCCGTTTTGTTTTTTCGGAAAATAATCCTGTTTTTGCTCCCCGCCCTATGCTATACTTTTTATATAGGAAATATATCATTGGAAAGGGGAGGAATTCTTTTGCTGGAAGGCGTTTTTGTTACGATAACAGGTTTCAGAAATTATTATGACAAAATCCCCTTTTCCATTGGCGCAAGGTTTTTATGCGCCAAGGAACCGGGCAATGCCTATGATACGGAGGCCATTCGGGTTTTTGCTCCCAACGGCCATACCGTCGGATATGTCGCCAACAGCGTGCATACCAAGGCCAATGGAACCATGTCAGCCGCCCGCGTGTATGACCGGGTGGGGGATCTCTTCTGGGTGGAGGTTTGTTTTTCCACGCAGTCCAAAATCATCTGCCAAATCACGGATTTTGATGTTCCAAAAGCCGACGCGACGCTTCCCCTGCTCGGCCGCAGATCCGAAGACGAATGGGACGCGGAAGACTGAGCCGCAGTTCGCTCCGCCGCCTCCGGCCCCGCAGCGCAGAGGCTCTTTTGCCAACAGCCCCTTTTTTCTTTTGTTTTTTAAATAACAATTTTCACGCGGATTTTTGTTGCAGAGACAGGCTGGGGAACGGGGTTTTCCGCAATTTTTTCCGCGGATGCCATATCTTCCTGCCCGGCAGCTCCCATCCCCAGTGCGGGGGATTCCTTTTCGCAGACGGCAAAGAGCCGGCGGAAAATCCGCCGGCTCTTTTATCCCTGCAAAACGCCTTTTCGAGTGTTTATTTCCCGGAATTTTCAGCAAAATCCTTCTTCGCCGCTTCCACTACTTCGGGATGCAGGAGCAGACGATAGGCCCCTTCCGCCATGGCTTGGGCGCCATAGAGCATCCCCTTGAAGCCGATGGACATGCCGGAAACCGCCGTCACCGCCCAGTGGTGCCCGGGAGAACCGTTGAATGTCGCCACGGCGTTCAGCGTCACCGTGGGCACGATCCGGCTCACGTTTGCCACATCCGTGGAGCCGAAGGCCGGGTCGGGATGGCCGTTTAAGGGTTCAATCCATTCCCGGAGCGGCGGCTCCCCTGCATGGGCGTCTCCCTCCACATTTTTGCGCAGCTCGGCGGCAAACGCTTTTTCCTCTTCGGTATATACCGGCGCAGGCACATCCTGGAACGCCTCCATCATAAACCGGCAGAGCGTCTCGTTTACCAGCGTGTCGTCGCAGCCGGTGAGCAGCTCCATTTCCATGCGGGTTCCCGTCATGAGAGCCGCGCCCTCGGCAATCTTATCCACGCGGGCGGAAACGTCATCCACAGTGGCCCGGTCCCGGGCGCGGATGAAATAGGAAAGCTGGGCAAAATCCGGAACAATGTTCGGCTTTTCCCCGGCGCTGTCATAGCTGTAGTGCATCCGGACATGATCCGGAACGTGTTCCCGGAGATAGTTGACGCCCACGTTCATCAGCTCGGCGGCGTCCAGGGCGCTCCGGCCCATTTCCGGGCTGGCGGCGGCATGGGCGGTTTTTCCATAGAAGCGATAGATTTTGGAATCCATGGCCTGCTGGCGTTCCTCGCTGACCTTGTTCACGCCCACGGGATGCCAGGCGATGGCGATATCCACATCGTCAAAGCAGCCGGCCTTTCCCATTCGCACCTTACCCACCAGCGTTTCCTCCGCCGGGCATCCGAAGAAAATGATGGTTCCCGGAAGGTTTTCTTTTTCCATGGCGGCCTTCAGCGCCCCCGCGGCAGCAGCGCAGCCCGCGCCCAAAAGGTTATGGCCGCAGCCATGGCCCGGGCCCTTGCGCTCAGAGCGATAGGGCACGGGATCCTGCCCCAGTCCGGGCAGGGCGTCGTATTCCGCCAAAAACCCGATGACCGGCTTTCCGCTGCCCCAGGCCGCCGTGAACGCGGTGGGCATGCCTCCGGCATTTTCCTCAATGGAGAATCCCAGATCCTCCATATATTTGCGCAGGTATCCTGCCGAGTTCACCTCTTCTTCTGCCAGCTCGGGATGGTTGAAAATGTCCTCCGCCAGCTTGGCAGACACCTCCGCATGCTCCTTGATCCATGTATCGATGGTCTTATTCATCCTGTTCCTCCTTTGACGCGCATTTGCATGCCAAATATATGTTGCATTTGTGCTTTTATTATAGCATATAAGCCGCATTTTGCGCCATATGTTCCCGCACTTTCCAACAGATTCCGGACACGGCCACATAATTCCCACTAAAATAGTGCAAATTAGTATTGACATTTGAAAAAAACGCGGTATGATTATATCAGAGTAAAGTAATGGGAATTAAAATAGTCGGAATTCTCATGGGAAAGGAGGCAGCCGATGAAATTATCCACAAAAGGACGCTATGGCCTGCGGGCTGTGATTGATCTGGCGCTGACCAGCGAAAACGAGGCCGTCTCCATCAGCAGCATCGCTGCCCGCCAGTCCCTCTCGGAAAGCTATCTGGAGCAGCTCATGGGCAAGCTCCGCAAGGCAGGCATCGTCAAAAGCATCCGGGGCGCTCAGGGCGGATACCGTCTGGGGCGGCCGCCGGAGGAAATTTCCGTGGGAGATATTCTGCGGGCGCTGGAGGGAGATCTGGACCCGGTGGACTGCATGGCCCTCAAGCATAAGGAGGGCGGATGCGTCGGCCAGGACGCCTGCGTCACCCGCTATGTCTGGCAGAAGATTTCCGACAGCATCAATGAGACGGTAGACGGCATTCTGCTCTCCACTCTGCTGGAGGAGAGCCGGCAAAAGGCCGGCTGCCGCCAGGGCACATGTGATTTATAATGGTTTACCCCAAAAGAATAGGAGCGGTTTTATGAAACAGTTGATTTATTTGGACAACGCGGCAACCACCGCGGCACGGCCGGAAGTAGTCGAGGCAATGCTCCCCTATTTTTCGGAAAAATACGGCAACCCTTCCAGCGTCTATAGCCTGGCCCAGGAGAGCAAAGAGGCGGTGGACGCCGCCCGGGCCGCCATCGCAGAAGCCCTCCATGCCAAGCCGGAGGAGATCTATTTCACAGCCGGCGGCAGCGAGGCGGATAACTGGGCGCTGGTCGCCTCGGCAGAAGCCTATGAGAAAAAGGGCAGGCACATCATCACCACCAAGATCGAGCATCATGCCGTTCTGCATACCTGCCAATACCTGGAATCCCGGGGCTTTGAAGTGACGTATCTGGACGTGGACGAAAACGGCGTTGTAGACCTGGAGGAGTTGAAACAGGCGATCCGCCCGGATACCATTCTCATCTCCATCATGTTTGCCAATAACGAGATCGGAACCATAGAGCCGGTGGAAGAAATCGGAAAAATTGCCAAAGCGCACGGCATTCCCTTCCACACGGATGCGGTACAGGCCTTTGGCCAGGTTCCCATCGACGTGGACGCCCTGGGCATCGATATGCTGAGCGCCAGCGGCCACAAGCTCAACGGTCCCAAGGGGATCGGTTTCCTCTATATCCGCAGGGGAATCAAGATCAAGTCCTTTATCCATGGCGGCGCTCAGGAACGCAAGCGCCGGGCGGGAACGGAAAATGTGACCGGCATCGTCGGCTTCGGCAAAGCCGTAGAAATCGCCGTTTCCACTATGGAGGAGCGGACATCCTATGAGCGCAGGCTGCGGGATCATCTCATCCAGCGCGTTTTGAGCGAGGTTCCCCACAGCCGCCTGAACGGGCATCCCTCCGACCGGCTTCCGGCCAACGCCAACTTCTGCTTCCGGTTCATCGAGGGGGAATCTCTCCTGATGATGCTGGATATGAAGGGGATCTGCGGATCCAGCGGCTCGGCCTGCACATCGGGATCGCTCGATCCGTCCCATGTTCTGCTGGCCATCGGCCTGCCCCATGAGATTGCCCATGGCTCTCTGCGGCTGACGCTGAATGAAAGCAACACTATGGAAGAGATGGACTACGTCGTGGATTCCATCAAGGAAATCGTGGCCCAGCTCCGGGAAATGTCTCCGCTGTATGCGGATTTTGTGAAAAAGAACAAATAAGGGGGGTTACCTATGTACAGCGAAAAAGTAATGGACCATTTCCAGCATCCGCGGAATATGGGAGAGATTGAAAACGCCAGCGGCGTCGGCACTGTGGGCAACGCCAAATGCGGTGATATTATGCGGATCTTCCTGGATATTGATGACAACGGCATCATCCGGGATGTGAAGTTCAAAACCTTTGGCTGCGGCGCCGCCGTTGCCACCAGCTCCATGGCTACTGAGATGGTCAAGGGCAAATCCATTCAGGAGGCCCTGAAAATCACCAATAAAGCCGTGATGGAGGCCCTGGATGGGCTGCCGCCGGTGAAGGTGCACTGCTCTCTTCTGGCTGAGGAGGCCATTCATGCCGCTCTTTGGGATTATGCAGAGAAAAACGGCATTGTCATCGAAGGTCTGAAGAAGCCCAAGAACGATATCCATGAGGGCGAGGACGAAGAAGAGGATTATTGAGGCGGCGTTTTTTGCAAAAGCGCCCCCTCCTGCAAAATAGAATGAGTGAATGGAAACAGGCGGAGTATTTTCTTCCGCCTGTTTCGTCTTTTTACAGGTTCCCGCCTCATTGCAAAAAGGAGGACGCTTATGCCGCGTCCTCCTTTTGAGCCTCGGCGATATCCGGCGCTTTTGTCTTGTCAGCTCCATCCCAGATAGCCAAAGGCAATGCCCACGCAGGCAGATCCCAAAATAAAATACAGGGGATGGGCCTTCTTAATTTTGGGCAACCGGGTCAGCACCAGCAGCAACGCTGCCAGCCCCAGGCAGGGCCAGTTGACCGTGGCCATGATGCTTGCCAAGGTGAACCCCGTCCAGTTGGCGGTATTCAGAAGCGCCACCTTCACAACCTCCACGCCTGCCGCGGCGATCAGGCCCACGGAAGCTGGACGCAGGCCATAGAACACATCCTGAACAATCTGGTTTTCCTTGAATTTCTCCAGCACCTTGGCGATGATGAGAATGATGATAATGGAGGGCAGAACCTCGCCGATGGGGGCGAGAATAGCTCCGGCCACCCCCGCCGTGTTATATCCCACATAGGTCGCCATGTTGATCCCCAGCGGCCCGGGGGTGGATTCGGAAATGGCGATCATGTTGGCGATATCTGTCGCAGTAAACCATCCGGTTTTCACCGACATTTCATAGAGAAAGGGCAGCGTCGCCAGGCCGCCTCCGATGGCAAACAGGCCGGTCTTGAAAAACTCCCACATCAACAGCAGCAGAATCATTTTGCCTCACCTCCCTCTTTCTTCGCCTGCATCCGGCGGGAAATGGCCTTCACGGCAAAGCCGATAGCGCCCGAGCACACCACAAAGAGGATGGTGGATACATCCGTCAGCAGGGAGAGGAAGAAAATCGCCAAAAAGATGACGAGCGCCGGGATATCCTTCACGGCGTTTTTCCAGAGCTTGAGCACCGAATTGAAAATCAGAACGCAGACACAGACCCGGATGCCCGCAAAGGCATAGGTTACTGCCGCAATGTCCATGAAGTTGGTGATAAAAGCCGCAATGATCGTGATAATGACAATCGAAGGGGCAATGACGCCCAGCGTGGCCACAATCCCGCCCAGGATTCCCTTCACCTTATAGCCGACAAAGGTGGCCGTATTGACGGCGATAATCCCCGGCGTGCATTGGCCGATGGCGAAATAATCCATCAGCTCCTCTTCCGTGGCCCAGCTTTTATTCTCCACGATTTCCTTTTGCAGCATGGGCAGCATGGCATAGCCGCCGCCAAAGGTCAGGCCGCCGATGCGCGCAAAGATCAAAAATAATTCCCAAAGTATTTTCATGGCTTTCCTTTCTTTTTATTATTTTAGTATTTTTTAACCCGCCTCGCCGGCGAGGCATGACTGGTTTTTCTCAAGGCCGAAAATCATTCCGCCGTTTTCCGCGCTTTTCTCCGGCCGCTATGCCCGCAGCACCGTTTCTCACCGGCGGGGCGTGGCTGGTTTCCTTCAAGGCCGGAAATCATTCCGCCGCTTTCCACTCTTTCCTCCGACCACTATGCCCGCAGCACCATTCCTCGCCGGCGGGGCGTGGCTGGTTTCCCTCAAGGCCGAAAATCATTCCGCCGCTTTCCGCTCTTTCCCCCGGCCGCTATGTCCGCGGCACCGTTTCTCGCCGACGGGGCGTTGCTGGTTTCCGGCCAGTCAGCTGAAAGCAGCCACACACTCCCGGGCAAAACCATCCTATCACTGTATCCGTCATATTTCCCTGCATCTCCGGCATTGTAGGAGATCGGGAGAACAGCTGGCCCGCCGCCGGCTAAGCTGCCTTTGTGGTCCCGGTCGTGTGGGCAGCGCCCTACCAGACGGCAACCGTGCCGTCCGTGCGTGGCTCCGTCGCCCCGGCATATACGCCGTTTTCTTCCCGCCAGATGATCTGCCCCCGGCCAAAGGTCATGGAATCCCGGGCATAGACAATATCGTGGCCCAGTTCCCGGAGCGCCTCCGCCTTATCCCGGGGGAACTCGGGTTCCACCTCGATGGTCATGCCGCCCGTCCACTGCCAGCGGGGCGCGTTCAGCGCATCCTGAGGGTTCATGGCAAAATCAACCGTGTTCATGACCACCTGCACATGCCCCTGGGGCTGCATAAACGCGCCCATGACCCCAAACGGCCCCACCGGCCTTCCGTCTTTGGAGAGGAAGGCGGGCAGAATCGTGTGATAGGGGCGCTTGCCCGGCCCCAGGCAGTTTTCCATCGCCTCATCCAGAGAGAAGTTCTTGCCCCGGTTATGCAGGGCAAATCCCGTGCCCGGAACCACCAGGCCGCTGCCAAAGCCCATATAGTTGCTCTGGATATAGGAGATCATATTGCCCTCCTCGTCCGCCGCGCAGAGATAGACCGTGCCGCAGCAGTTGGGGTCCGCGGGCTCGGGCCGGCGCGCCCTTTCCCCGACTTCTCCGCGGCGCAGAGCCGCAAACTCATCCGAGAGCAGTGTTTTCACCGATGCCTTCATGTGGGCCGGATCGGCAATATAGCGCATTCCATCGGCAAAGGCGAGCTTCATGGCCTCAATCTGCTTATGATATGTCTCCACGTCCTCCCGGTCGGCAAAGCTGAACCCTTTTAAAATATTCAGGGCCATCTGCGCCACGATGCCCGACCCGTTGGGCGGAATTTCCCAGACATCATAGCCCCGGTAGTTGACAGAGACCGGCTCCACCCACTGGGGCCGGTATGCCGCCAGGTCCTCTCTGCGCAGATATCCCCCAGTAGCCCGGGAAAAGGCGTCAATCTTCTCGGCCAGCGCACCACGGTATACCGTCTCGCCGTGTGTCTCCCCAATTTCCCGCAGTGTCGCCGCCATTTCCGGGCAGGCAAAAAGCTCTCCCGTGCGGGGTGCGCGCCCTTGGGGAGCAAAGGTGGAAAACCAGTGCTGAAACTCCGGCGCCGTCAGCTCCTTTTTATGCAGGGCGTAGTCTCCCGCCCACATCTGCGCCACAGTGGGCGGAATGGGATATCCCTCCTCTGCATATAAAGCCGCCGGTTCCACCAGCTCCCGGAAAGGCAGCCGCCCAAACCGCTCCGACAGCGCCGCCCAGCCCGCCACCAGCCCGGGAACATTGACGGGAATCCAGCCAAACCGGGGCATCTCTGAAAAGCCCCGCTCCCGGACGGCCTTGGCGCTTATTCCCATGGGTGCCGGGCCGCTGGCATTCAAACCGAAAATTTGATTGTCCTTTGTCCAGAGGATGGCAAAGGCATCGCCCCCCAGACCGTTGCAGGTAGGCTCCACCACCGGCAGGCATGCCGCCGCCGTAATCGCCGCATCCACGGCATTGCCGCCCTTTTTCAAAATCTCCAGCCCTGCCTGCGCCGCCAAAGGCTGAGACGTGCAGACCATGCCCTTTTTGCCATATACCACGATCCGCTTGGAAGGATAGCGGTACTGCGCCGAGTCATATTTCACGTTTTTGTCCCCCTATACTTTTTTTATATGGATTTCTTGCGATCTTTTGTGAGGCTTTTAACCAAAAATCCGCCTTTTTCGGCATATTTTCTATTATAGAAAGGGGGAAACTGTGTGTCAACCGCAAAAAGCGGCCGGCCCCTTTCCCTCCCGCCGGAAAACAGAAAAAGCCCCGGAATACCGGGGTTTTTACAGCTTTTTATCCGCCATACTAATTTTATGGCAATTCTATATGTATTTTATATAGTTTTTAAAGAGCCGGCCGCCTGGAACAGCGCATCGGCGCAGGGCGCTCCATCATTCCCTGTCGTAACCATCCATAAAGGAATGTGTCTCGCCTCCCAGACAATAGCTGATGACCTTCTCCAGATTGACGTTTTCCACGCTTCGGAAAATATTCGACTCAATCTGCGGATTGGTTTCGCGGAATTTCCGGATCAGCGCCTTCATCTCCAGCCGCTTGGAGGCCCCGATATCCGTCGCCGTATGCTCGGTGAACCGACAGGCGCATTGGAGAAATTCCAGGCCGTTATACCGCTTCCATGCCAGAATATCCGCCTCTTTGACCAGATAGAGCGGCCGGATGAGCTCCATACCGGGAAAGTTTGTGCTGTGGAGCTTAGGCATCATGGTGCGGATCTCCCCCGCATAGAGCATGCTCATCAAAATGGTTTCAATCACATCGTCAAAGTGATGCCCCAGGGCGATTTTGTTGCAGCCCAGAGCCTGTGCATTTCGATAGAGATATCCCCGCCGCATACGTGCGCAAAGATAGCAGGGGGAATCCTCAATATGCGTGACGGCTTCAAAGATATCCGACGAAAAGATATGCACGGGAACGCCCAGCTCCGCCGCATTTTTTTCGATCAGCGCCCGGTTTTTCGGCGCATAGCCCGGGTCCATCACGAGAAAAGCAAGGCCGAAGGGCACGTCGCTGTGTTTTTGCAGCTCCTGCATACATTTTGCCAGAAGCATGGAATCCTTCCCGCCCGACAGGCATACGGCGATTTTATCTCCCTCCCGGATCATGGCATATTCCTTCACGCCCCGGGTGAACCGGCTCCAGATGCTGCGCCGGAATTTTTTGATGATGCTGCGTTCAATCTCCTGCTGCCTTGTGAGCATAACGTCTCCTTCCCGCTTTTTGCCGCATGCGGCGTCCTTTTTGTATTCTACAACAAAACCGCCGCTCTGGACAAGAGGGCTTCCGGGCCGCTATACTGATATAAACAAAAAGGAGGCTTCTTTTATGAAACGGATGACCCAAAAAACACCGGCGGGCGTCGTACTGCACCCGCCCTATACCATTGCGCAGGCGCTTGAGCGCCTGGCCGCCTTTGAGGATATGCAGGAGGCCCTCGCCGCCCAGCGGGAGAGTGTGGAAAAAAACCTGGCAGAGATGCGCGCCGCCGGCAAAGAAAAAACCGCCACCTTCCATCAGCTTTTGGCCCGGCGGCTCACACTCATCCAGGAGCTGGACCGCATTCATCTCTATGCCGGCCTGGACGGGGAGCCGTAACGGCTGCCGGAATAGAGGCCAGAACAGCCATCGTCTTTTTGTATTTTGCAGATTTCCGGCGGATAGAAGAGTATAGGGCCGCCTCACCGGCGCTTTCTTTCCGCCAGTTTCTCCTGAAAAAAGGACAGAACAGCCCGCCGGCCCTGCGGTTGGAAAATCCCTTCACTCGGCAGAGCCCTTTTCAGCGGAAAAATCCCCCCAAGAATCCACCTCTCTTGCCGAAACGCCTCCCGGGAGAAACTCCTTCTTCTGCCGCCAGCATTTTCACTGCCATACCCGGTTGTACTATAAAATAAAACTCCCGGCTGGGAATCCGCATTATGCTTTCCAGAGGTATCAAGGGGACATTGCCAGCGCCGTGTGATCCTTTCCCTCCTGGTGCGTGCGTCTCTCCGGCGGGTAACCATCTCCACGCTTCCCATGTTTTCCCTGAAGCGGAGACATCCGTTGCGCCGCGCGGACATTCTTTCAGCGGCTATGCCTCCACGGCGAGTTATCTCTCCATACACTTCCCATATTCCCCCGAAGCGAAAACATTCATTGCGCCGCATGGAAATTCTCCCGGCGGTTATGCCTCCCCGGCGAGGTACCCGCCCCAACACATCCTATCTTTTCCCCGAAGCGGAGACATCCGTTGCGCCGCGCAGACATTCTATCGGCGGTTATGCCTCCCCGGCGAGGGGGGTGACAGAAGGAAAGATTCTAAGTATACTATAGGAAAGAAATCCTTTCCAGTCACGGGGGTCTTTATGAAACGTGTTTTGTTTATCTGCCGGGATAACGCCTGCCTCTCCCTCATCGCCCATGCCCTGGGCCAGCGGTTTGCCGCCGATGCCTTTTTGAGCCTTTCCGCAGGGCTGTCGCCTGCCAAAGAAGCCGATCCCATGGCGGCCGCCCTCCTCTCCCGGGTATACCAATTGGATGTCAGCGGCTGGACGCCCCGGGGGCTGGAACCCCTTCCCCCGGCGGATCTGGCGGTTCTGCTGGGCAAAGAGGCCATTGGCCTGTCTCTGCCCTGCCCTGTCATCCGCCTTCCCCTTCCCCAGCCGGACGGGCAGGAAGAAGAGGCCTATGGCATGGTTATCGAAACCATTGAAAAGGAAATCTGGCGGCTGCGCCAGGAATTTTTGGAGGGACGCTATGCCAAATGAACAGAAAGAAACCCTGCTCTGCCGCACGGAGATGCTTCTGGGCCGGGAAGGAATGCAAAAACTCGCCCAGGCCCATGTGGCCGTGTTCGGCATCGGCGGCGTCGGCTCCTTTGCCGCAGAGGCCCTGATTCGCAGCGGCATTGGTGCTGTCACGCTGGTGGATAAGGACACCGTCAGCCTTTCCAACTGCAACCGGCAGCTCATTGCCACCCAAAAGACAGTCGGCCGCCCCAAGGTGGAGGTCATGGCCGAGCGCGCCCGGGAGATCCGGGCGGATGTGCAGGTCTATCCCCGCCGGGAGTTCTTTCTCCCCCAATCCCAAGACTGGGATTTTTCCCAGTATAGCTATATCATCGACGCCGTGGACACCGTCAGCGCCAAAATTGAGCTGGCTGTCCGCGCGCAGGCGGCGGGAGTCCCCATCATCAGCTCCATGGGCGCAGGCAACAAGCTGGATCCGGCCGCCTTCCGGGTGGCGGATCTTTATGAGACTTCGGTCTGCCCCCTGGCCCGGGTCATGCGTCGGGAGCTGCGCCGCCGGGGGATTACGCACATGAAGGTGGTTTATTCCACCGAGCCGCCCCGGATATCCGAAGACGGGGGACGGGTTCCCGGCAGCGTCGCCTTTGTCCCATCCGTTGCCGGCCTTATGCTCGCCGGAGCCGTCGTCCGGGAGCTTTGCGGCCTGGAGGCCGGCTAGCTTTGCAAAAGGAGCCTTTTCCATGGAACCATCGTTCAAAACATCGCGGAGATACAAAGCCCTGAAAAGCCCGTTCACCTGGCTTTTGGCCGCCGCGGCCATCGCCCTTGCCATCCTCTGGCCGCATCTCTTTCCCGGTGCCCTTCCCTCAATCTCCCGGGAAGAGGTCGTTTCGGGAATGCTGGATATCTCAACAGGGGTTCCCTCGCTTTTGACGGATGCCCAGCTGGACGTGTTGATTCCCCTCATGGAAAATGCTGAAAAAAGCGCCGGTTCGCAGCCGCCGGGCGAAGCGGCCCGCACGGTTACCCTCATGAAGCAGGACGGCGCCTCCGTCGTCCTCTGGGGCTATGCCGGGGAGGACACCGTCTTTGTGCATCATTCCATCAAAGTCCGGCGCAGGGGACATGGTGTTTTCCGCACTTATACCTATACGCTGAAGAGCAGTGCTCTTTCCCAGTATATCTTTTCTTTGGAAGGGCAGGATCTGTTCTCCCGCTGATGCCGGACTTCCGTTTTTTCCGGACAGCCAGAGCCCCGCAAAAGCCGCAGCGGCATTTCCCGGGGGATGCAGCGAAATGCCACAGCAGCCCTTGTATTGGCTCTGTCCCTATCGCTTGTATTTTTCCTTTTTGCATCCTCGTCCTTTGCCCGGTTTTCTTGCGCTTCGGCGCTGCCTCCTTATTTCCGGTGTTTTTACTTTTCTGTTTCGTCTATCCCCTCGGGGCTATGCAGAGGGAAAATAAAAAAGCGCCTGCGCAGTGCACAGACGCTTTTTTGCGCTACTTATTCCTTTACAAATACGGACTTGGGCCGTTTGCAGATGGGGCAGACATAGTCATCCGGCAATTCCTCAAAAGGAATCTCCCCGTCATAGACATAATGGCAGACCGAACATACATATTTCGCCTCTTTTTTCTCCGCTTTCTCTTCCGGAGCACCCACTTTGCCGCCCGCCTTAAGCACGCGGTAATCCGCATAGGTCATGGGGCGCTGCGCCGAAAGCTCCTCCGCCTCGGTCACCGGCCCGATGAAGAGCAGATGCGTCCCCAGATCTACTGTCTGGGAGATGGAAACGCTCATGCGCGCCGCCATATCCTCGGCTAGATAGGGATTTCCCTGTCCGTCAACGCCATGGGCGATTCCTTCAAATTTCTCGCATTCCCTTCCGCTGCGGAATCCAAAATCCGCCACCCGGGAAAGCGGAGTCGCCAAGGAAAGGACGCTCACCGTGAAGCTCCCCTTCTTCTGGATCAGTTCGGTTGTATAATTGCTTTTCAGCATTGTAACCAGCATCTGGTTGGGTTCTGCCGTCGCCTGGGCCGCCGTGTTGATGATGCAGGCGTTCTTCTTTCCGCCCCATTCCACGCCGGCAATATAGAGCCCATAGCTCAATTTAAAAAGTGCTTTTTCATCGATCATGCTGTTCTCCCCCTTTGCCGCAGTTTATATTTTCCATTATACCCATTTTCTATCCTTTGGTCTAGCCCACCCTCCTCTTTTTCTGGTAAAATAGAAAAAGAGAGGAGAAGGATATGGAACGACAGATGGGGGTCTATATGCTGCTCTGCGGCGGAGGAACGCTCTATACCGGATGGACAAACGACCTGGAGCGGCGGCTATCGGCGCATATGTCCGGCCACGGCTGCAAGTATACGGCCTCGCACCAGCCCGTGCAGCTCGTCTATTTTGAGCCCCAGCCCAGCCGTTCCGCCGCCCTCCGCCGGGAAGCCGCCATCAAGCGTCTCCCCCGGGCGCAAAAGCAGGCGCTCATTTTTGGGCCATCCAACGCTCTCCCCTTTCTTTTTCCCGAAAAATGGGCTACAATCGATAAAAACCAGTGAACCCGACAATAAGGAGGCGGCGCAGCTTTATGGATATCAAGCAACTCACCTATTTTCTCGCCATTGCCGAAGAAGGCAACATCAGCGCGGCGGCTAAAAAGCTGCATATCTCCCAGCCGCCCCTCTCCCTGCAGCTCAAGCTCCTGGAAGAGGAACTGGGCGTCGTCCTCTTGGAGCGGGGCGCGCGCAAATCCACGCTGACAGACGCCGGCCGGCTGCTCTATAAACACGCCCGCTATATTCTGCAGCTTGTGGAAAACGCGGAAAGGGAGATACAGGATTTCGGCAACGGCATCCAGGGCACCCTGCGCCTGGGAACCATTTCCTCCTCCGGCACCATCCTTTTGGGAGAGCGCATGCGGCTGTTCCACCAAGCCGCCCCCAATATCCGTTTTGAAATTCACGAGGGAAACACCTTTCAGCTTCTGGATATGCTGCACGCCAACGTCATCGAAATGGCCGTGGTGCGCACGCCCTTCCTGGCCGATGAGATCGTCTGCCACGATCTCGAAGAGGAGCCTATGGCGGCGGTGGCCTGCCGTTCCTTTTTCTCGGACCTGCCGGATGGCCCGCTGCATCTGCGGGATCTGAAGGACAAACCCATTATTTTTTACCGCCGCTATGAATCCCTTGTGATGGCGGCCTTTCGGGATGAGGGTATAGAACCGGATGTGTTCTGCAAAAACGACGACGCCCGCACCAGCCTGCTCTGGGCCCGGGCAGGCCTGGGCATTGCGATTGTTCCCAAAAGCTCCGCCCGGATGATTCCCGGGGCAGAGCTTTTAACCCGCAGCCTTGCGGAAAAAGAGCTGTATAGCCGGGTTTCGGTGATTCACCGCAAGCATGCGCCGCTCTCGGCGGCGGCCCGGAGCTTTCTGCAATTCTTCTGCGGGGAGGAGGAATAAAGATTTTTCCCATGAAACGGCATAACTTAGTTATGCCGTTTTTGATTGTTCGGAACCGCCGGTCAGGCCGAAAAGAACAATTTTGCGCAAAAATAAAATGGGAATTATCCCGGCACATTTTATACCAGATATATTCCCTAACGTCTATCCAGGTATTGGTCTCTGCCATTTAAAAAATGTCGTTTCGTCCCATGCTTCAACGCCCAAAGATACGGTCCGCTCGAATTTAGAAAGAAAAGAGCCGCACGCAGAACAAATCCATTTGCGTGTTTCCCTCATCAAAATAGCTGCTCCATATAAAAAGAATTTTCTCCGTCTACCGCTGCATCCCCCACGCCTTTTTGAGAAGCGCCACGCCCTTTTCGATCTCTTCCCCGGAAAGGCCGCCATATCCCAGCAGCACCTGGCCCCGGTGCTCCGCCGGGATCTCCCGGATAAAATACGGCGAAATCGGATAGACCCGCACACCCTGCTTCATGGCCGCCGCGCATAGTTCACTCTCGCTCATTCCATTGCCTGGCGACACCAGCAGATGGTGTCCGGCGTTTTCCCCCTGCATTCCAAGAGAAGGGCCAAAGGCCTCCCGCAGCGCTCTTTCCAGAAGCGCCCGCTTGCCGCGGTAGACCGTCCGCATCTTGTTGAGATGACGCTCAAAATGCCCGCCCCGGATAAATTCGCAGAGCACCCGCTGCTCCAGCCGGGATACCAAAGAGCCAAATCCGGCGTATTCTTCCTTATAAGCTGACAGCAGCGCCGGAGGCAGGACGAGAAAGCCAATGCGCAAGGAGGGCGCAATGGATTTGGTAAACGTCCCCAGATAGATGACCTTCCCGCCGTCGTCGATGCTTTGCAGGGAGGGAAGCGGCCGGGTGAGATAGCGAAATTCGCTGTCGTAATCGTCCTCGATGATATAGCGATTTTTCCCCGCCTCCGCCCAGCGCAGCAGCTTGATGCGCCGGGAGATCGGCATGCTCACGCCCAGGGGAAACTGATGGGACGGAGTCACATAGACGGCGATGTTCTGCTTATCCGCAAGCGGCTCCACGGGCATGCCCGCGCCGTCGATATCCACCGGCAGCACCCCATGCCCCATGCGCTGAAAAATCTGATAGGCCCTGTTATATACCGGGTTTTCCATGGCGATGGTGCAGGAATTTTCCAAAATATAGCTCAGAACCTGCAGCAGATGCTCGGCGCCTGCGCCGATGATGATGCTGTCCGCCGTGCAGTGCACGCCCCGGGCGTCATAGAGATAGGCAGCAATGGCCCGGCGCAGCTCCCAGTCCCCCTGGGGCGGTGTGCGCCTGAGAAGGCCCTCGTCATATTCATTAAAAGTATTTTTCAGAAGCCTCCGCCATGTGTTATACGGGAAATGCTCCGGGTCCACAGCCCCGGAAGAAAAATCCACCTCCGCCTTCTTCTCTCCCGGCGCCTTCTCGGTTTCCGCGGGGCGGGGCTGGCTTTTTTTCAGCTCCTCCAGCGGGCAGACAAAAAAGCCCCGCTGCGGCCGGGCAGACAAAAATCCCTCGCTTACCAGCTGGGCATAAGCCGCATCCACCGTCGTCACGCTCACCCCGAGGGAGGCCGCCAGCTTGCGCTTGGAGGGCAGCTTTTCCTCCGCCGCCAGCACGCCTCCATGGATGTCCCGTTTGATCTGTTCATAAATCTGCCAATACAGGGGATGTCCCGGCGTTTTATGCTCCAGTGTAATCATATTTCCTCCAAACTGATATGATAAAATTTTCAAAAACTGGCGTTTTTATTGAGTTCAGTTTTGGGATATTATAAGACAAAAGAAACCGACCGTCAAGGAGGAAAGGCAAATGAACAAACAAAAACGCGCGTTAGCCGTGCATGATATTTCCTGCGTGGGGCGCTGTTCCCTGACTGTGGCCCTGCCCATCATTTCCGCCGCGGGCGTGGATACATCCATCCTGCCCACCGCCGTGCTGTCCACCCATACCGGAGGATTCACCGGCTATACCTATCGGGATCTGACCGAGGATATCCTCCCCATTGCCGATCATTGGGAGAGCCTGGGCCTGCATTTCGACGCCATCTATACCGGCTATCTGGGTTCCTTTGAACAGGTTCGCCTGGTCCGCGAGCTGTTCCGCCGTTTCAAAAAGAAGGATACCCTGGCTCTGGTGGACCCGGCTATGGCGGATAATGGTGTGCTCTATGGCGGCTTTGCGCCGGAATTTCCCCTGGAGATGAAAACCCTCTGCGCAGAGGCGGATATCATCGTTCCCAACATCACAGAGGCCGCCCTTATGCTGGAGGAACCGTATCAGGAGGGCCCCTATACCCGGGAATATATCGAGGGCCTGCTCCGCCGCCTGGGAGAAATCGGGGCCAGGCAGGTGGTTTTGACAGGCGTATATTTTGATGAGAAGCGGCTGGGCGCCGCCAGCCTGGATACGGCCAGCGGGGAGATCCGCTATGCCTTCCAGGATACGGTCGACGGCTATTTCCACGGCACAGGCGATGTGTTTGGAAGCGCGCTGCTGGCCGCTCTGTTAAACGATAAGCCGCTGGAGGAGGCCATGGGAATCGCCGTCGACTACACCCAGCGCTGCATTGTTCTCACCGCGGAGGCTTCCCAGGAAGCTCGTTATGGCGTCTGCTTCGAGCGCGCCCTGCCCTATTTGATGGAACGCCTGGGAATCCGGTAATCCCAAACCAAGCGAAAGGAATTTTTCTATGAAAGCTGCCGCCGTTTCAAAACCATCCATCGGCGTCCGAGAAGTCGCCGTCGACGCCATGATGATCGCCCTCACTCTGGCTGCCACCATGTTTGTCAACCTGCGTCTGCCCATCGCCTCCAACGGCGGGCTGATTCATCTGGGCAATGTTCCTCTGATTCTCGCCTCCATTCTTTTGGGCAAGCGGACCGGGGCAATCGCCGGCGCCTTCGGCATGGGGCTTTTCGACCTCATGGCCGGATGGGCGGCCTGGGCTCCGGGGACGTTTATCACCGTGGGCATCATGGGCTATGTCATGGGCGTCATTGCCGGGAAGCGGAACGGAGAGAGCTTTTGGCTGAACACGCTGGCTGTTATCGCCGCCACGGCTATCAAGCTGGCGGGATATTATGTGACCGAGCTGATTATCTATGGCAACTGGCTCGCGCCCTTCGCTTCCTTCCCGGGTGGACTTGTGCAGATGGGGGTTGCCGCCGTCATCGCCCTGCCGCTGGTTCCGGTTCTCAAGGCCGCTCTGCGCCGCACCCGGCGCGCCTGATTTGTGTTTTTCCGGGCAGACGGTTCCCGCAAGCCAGGAAATCCTTCGCAGGCTGCCGCTATTACTTTTTTAAAATGGAAAACAGCCCGCTTCCCCGCCGCATGTGCCGGAAACGGGCTGTTGTGTTCTCCCTTTTATTCTCCAAACAAAAAAAGCAGGCAGAAAACCTGCTTTTTGCATTCTGTTTTAATCCTATTGCCCCTCAGACGTATGCCGGAAACGGATATTGCGCTCCTCCGCCTGGTCAATAATCGCCAGGGAATGCAGGTCCACGCCCTCTTGGCGGAGCAATCGTCCGCCCTCCTGGAATCCCTTTTCCACGACGACGCCCACGCCGGCCACCTTTGCGCCGGCATAGGAGAGGATCTCCAAAAGGGAGTGAAGCGTATCCCCCTTGGCCAGAAGATCGTCGATAACCAGCACCGTATCCCGCGCCGTCAGCCGCTCCTTGGCAATGAGCAGCGTTGGCCCTCCGTTATAGGAGTACGAATACGTTTCGGCCTGATAAAGGCCGCCCTCGATGGAATCCCCTTTCGCCTTTTTGGCAAAGACCACGGGAACATCGAAATACCGCGCCGTCATGCAGGCATACGCAATGCCGGATGCCTCCACAGTCACGATTTTGTTGATCCCGCGTCCGGAAAAAATCCGGAAGAACTCCGCGCCGATGCGGTCCAGCAGGCCAATATCCAGCTGATGATCCAAAAAGCTGTCCATGCGGATAATATGATCCGGATATACCCGGGCCTGGGCAATAATCCGTTCTTCTAATTCCTTCATAGTCCTTCTCCCTGCAAGCGTTCCTTCTGTTCTTATTTATTGTAGCGCAATTTCTCCCAGGCCGCAACGGAATCCCGCAGATTTCGCCGGGAAAAAGTCCTTCCTTCGGGTTTGCATATGGAAACTTTTGTTTCGCTCCAGTTATAAAAAATACCCGATTTCTCTTTATTCGCGCTTTTGCGCTCACCTTCTCTTTGGTCTATTTTTTGAAACCTTCACTTTGTTCCGGTTATAAAAAATATCCTTTCCCTCTTTATTCGCGCGTTCGCGTTCCTGCGCCTCTTCCGATAAATTCCATAATGTGACCCTCTAATACCCATAGGCTGTGCCAAAGCTCAAAATGCTATACCGTCCTGATGCCATATGGTTTCTGGCCCGCTTTGATTCCGCCGTCATCTGCCCCGCACTTCGGCCGGCAAGCAGATTTCCCGGCCCCCGCCAGATCCTGTCTCCCCGCCTTTTTCCCAAAACCGGCTTTCCTGCTTCGCCAGGGAAAGTGCTAATTCGCAGAATTTTGTCATAAAAATAAAAAATCAAGGAAAGGGGGACGGCATGACCATTTCGCTTGCGGAATTTTTCGGGCGTTTGCAGGAACAGCCTGTCCTTTTGGGGGCTGCGCTTCTCATCCTGGGCGTCGTTCTCGTCAACGGCTGGACAGATGCCCCGGGCGCTATCGCCACCTGTATTTCCACCCGGGCCATGCGTCCCCGTCCAGCCATCGCCATGGCCGCCGTCTGCAATCTTCTGGGGGTTGTGGTCATGAGTACTTTCCACGCCTCTGTCGCCATGACCATCTATCATATTGCAGACTTCGGCGGCGATTCGCGCTCCGCTCTGGTGGCCCTCCTGGCAGCCATGGTCGCCATCATCGTCTGGGCCACCGCCGCCTGGCTTTTCGGAATCCCCACCAGCGAGAGCCATGCCTTGGTGGCCGGCATCTCGGGAGCAGCCGTCGCCCTTCATGGCGGTTTCTCGGGAATCCACGGCGGGGAATGGGCAAAGGTCCTCCTGGGCCTCTTTTTTTCCGTGGCTCTGGGCTTTCTTCTGGGATATTGTTCCGCCCGCCTCACGGCCTGGCTGTTTCGCCGCCGGGACCGCCGGGACTCCGCCGCTTTTTTCCGCCGGGCCCAGATCTTTGCGGGAGCGGCCATGGCCTTTATGCATGGCGCCCAGGATGGGCAGAAATTCATCGGCGTATTCCTCCTGGGGGTTTCGCTTTCGGCGGGGCAGGCTTCCTCCGCCTTCACCATTCCCCTCTGGCTTATGCTTCTCTGTTCGGCGTTCATGGCGCTGGGAACCTCCATGGGCGGCCTGCGCATCGTCAAAACCATGGGCATGGATATGGTTCGCCTCTCGCCCTATCAGGGATTCTCCGCCGATCTGGCCGGGGCGGTCAGCCTTCTTGTCTCCACCCTTGCCGGATTTCCCGTGAGCACCACCCACACTAAAACCACCGCCATGATGGGAGTCGGCGCGGCCCGGAAGCTGTCCTCTGTCCATTGGGGAGTCGTGGGGGAAATGGCCCTTGCCTGGCTTCTGACCTTTCCCGGCTGCGCTCTCATCGGTTATCTTATGGCAAAGCTGCTTCTCATGTTTTAGGGAGGGATCGCCATGGCAAAGCAGACGCATCTGGATATCCAGCTTCTTTCCCGCCTGGCAGGGGAAGCGGGAAAGGCCCTTGTCCTCGCCGCCCAGGGGGATGCCCCGGGGGCCGGGCAGTCCCTGGCCCGATTCCGGAGCACACAGGAACATCTTTTGGAAAACCTGCAAAAGGAATTTTTGAGTCCCCTGGACCCGGAGGACGCCGCATCACTGGCGGCGTCGCTGGAAAGCGCCGCTTCTGCCGCTCTGCTTTGGGCGCGCTGGCAGACCCTTTGCCCACCTGAAGGAAACATTCCGCTTGCCGGTGCTTCCGGCCTGGCCGTCCGGCTGGAAACCGCCGCCGCAGGGCTCTGCGGCAATAAAAAACAGGCGGAAGAACATATTCTCCGTCTGCAAACCCTCCTTCTTCAAACAACCAAAAATGCCGAGCAGTCCATTCTCTCCCTGCCCGGCCTCTGCCGACGCACTCCCGAGCTGCTCCTCTCCCTGGAGGCCGCCGGACATCTGCGCCGATGCCTTCATTCCCTTGCGCAGGCTGCCCAGGCCATGGAGCGCATCTGCCTGAAAGAATAGGGGCCCCGGGCTTTCCCCCCGGCTCCCTCTATGATAGAATAAAAGCAGAAAAATTCAGGCCCCGTTCCGGGGAGAAATGAGGGAGATATGGCATCATCCACCGCCAGTGTCCGGGAAACGCTCTTTTCCCTGCAGGACCCGGCCTATCAGGCCTTTCAGAGCAAGCTTTGTCCGGGTGTGGACAACATCATCGGAGTCCGCATGCCGGCGCTTCGCCCCCTGGCTCGAAAGCTCGCCCGGGAGAGCGGCCTGCTCTATTTTCAGGAGGGGCCGGAGGACTACTATGAGGAACTCCTGCTGAAGGCCATGGTGCTGGGCTATGCCAAGGGCAGTCTTGCGGACAAGCTCCCCCATATCGCGGCCTTTGTGCCCAAAATCACCAACTGGGCAGTCTGCGACTGCTTTTGCGGCGCTCTGAAGGTCACTCAGGAGGACCCCGAGGCCATGCTGGCTTTTCTGCGCCCCTATCTTTCCGCGCCGGAGGAATTTTCCGTCCGGTTCGCCGCGGTGATGCTGCTGGAGTTCTATATTGACGCCGCCCACATTTCAACCACCCTTTCCCTTTTGGCAGCCGTCACACATCCGGGGTATTATGCCAAAATGGCGGTGGCCTGGGCGCTTTCCATCTGTTATGTCAAATTTCCCGCCGAGACGCTTCCGCTCCTTCAGGAAGGGCAGCTCGACCCCTTCACTCACAACAAAACCATTCAGAAGATCTGCGAGTCGTTCCGGGTTGCTCCCCAGGATAAGGCAATGCTCCGGACTCTCCGACGCCCCCTACTTTCTTTAAAAAGAAAGTAGGCAAAGAAATTTTGCGACTGGGTTTGTATGATTCCTCTTTTTTTCGCCGCCGCATGGGCTTCTTCCGCCATGGTTCACCTCTGTGCTCACACCTTCTTTCCATAAGACAGCAGGCAATGAAATTTTGCGACTGGGTTTGTATGTTTCCCTCTTCTTTATTCCGCCGCCGCATGGGCTTCTTCCGCCATTGTTCACCTCCGTGCTCACACCTTCTTTCCATAAGACAGCGGGCAATGAAATTTTGTGACTGGGATTGTATAATTCCTCTTGTTTTTCGCCGCCGCATGGGCTTCTTCCGCCATTGTTCACCTCTGTGGTCACACCTTCTTTCCATAAGACAGCGGGCAATGAAATTTTGAGACCGGGTTTGTATGATTCTTCCTTTTTATTCCGTAGCCGCTCATTTCCCACCCTCGAAAATATCTCCCGGCACTCACACGTTCTCTCCGCAGGACAATAAACTAAAATTTGCGTCGCTGAGATCGTGTGTTACCCTATCCATACGTTGTTTCCCAAACATCCTGCTTTTTCTATGCAGGCCGGCGCCCCCATGACAGGAGAATTTATGGACTGTCCGTATGCCTGGTGTCTTACCGGCTCTATGCCTTCTCCTTTTGCGCTCTGCATACGAAAAAACAGCGGCGAATCAAATATTCGCCGCTGCCCCTCATACTCCCGCAAATCTGCGGAAAACGGATTTTATTCCAGATTATATATCCGCTTGCCCTCGCCATAGAGAGTTTCCCAATCCTTCACAAACGCGTCTACGCTGCTGTTGGTGAGAGGATGGCTGGCGCAGGCCTTCAGGAGATCCAGGCTCACGGCCACATTATCTGCGCCGGCCAAGGCTGCCTGCTCCACCTGATGCGCCGTGCGCATCGAAGCCGCCGCCAGAATGACGTTATTGATGCCCTTCATTTTCATAACCTTGCCGATCTCTTCCACGACCTTGATGCCGTTGCCCGAGATATTGTCGGCCCGGCCCACATATACGGCAACGCAGTCCGCGCCCGCTTCGATGGACAGAAGCGCCTGGTTCACAGTGACGATGGCTGTCGCCGTGATCTTATAGCCCATGGCATGGAGCTTCTTCATGGCCTTATAGCCCTCCGGATAGGCGTCGATCTTCACATAAAGGTTATCGCCCTTGACATGCGCGCGAATCGCCTCCGCGTCCTTGATGATCTCTTCCGCGGTAGGTCCAATGGTCTGAACGTGAAACTCCGTGTTTTCGCCGATGGTCTCGCGGATCTCCTTCAGGGCATCGAAGAAGGACTGATCCTTGCCCATCAGGTCGCGCCGGGCGATGCCGGGGTTCATGCTGAAGGCACGCAGGGGATACATTTCCATGCCCTCTTTGATCCAATCGATATTCGCCGTATCCAGGCAGTAACCCAAAATTTTGTTCATGTTTTCCACCTCATCAAAAAGTTTCTAATTTCATTGAGCCTTCTTCCAGCTCAGTTTTAGTATAGCATGCGGCGGGGGAAAGTCAATACTTTTTTGAAATAATTTTAGATGTATTTTTATATTTTCAAAATTATTTTATTGTATGTCCGGCGGATTTGTGCTATAGTAATCCTAAAGAATTATAAGGGGGAAATATCCCATGCCGCCATCCAAAGCGCCCATCCAGGAGGGCCCGGCAGACCGCCGCCAGCTCCTTCTCACCATCAAAAACAAATATGGCGCCCTCTCCCGGGCCTCAAAAACCATCGCCGATTTTATCCTGGCCCATTACGACGAAGCCATTTATCTTAACATCCGCCAGATTGCCGCCCATTGCCAGGTGAGCGAAGCAACGGTGACCAACTTCGTCAAGGCCATCGGCCTCAGGAGCTTTCAGGAATTTAAGATCTGTATGGCCCGCGGCGCGCAGGAAGAGCCGGAGGAAAACGTCATTTATGGGCAGATCCTCCTGAATGATCCCACGGACCTGCTCTGCAAAAAGGTGTTCCATTCCAATATCGATTCGCTGAACAACACGCTGCATATCCTGGACCCCGGCCTGGTGGAGGATACGGCCCAGAGGATCATCAAGGCCCGCCGGGTGGATTTCTATGGCCAGAGCGCATCGGCCATCGTGGCGCGCCTGGTGGTCAATCGTCTGCAACGCATCGGCATCCGGGCCATGGTATTTGACGATCCGCATATGCAGATTTCCTCCGCCGCTCTCCTGGAGGAAGGCGACATCGCTATCGGCGTCAGCAATTCCGGCCGCTCCCGGGAGGTTGTTGCTGCTCTGGCTTCGGCCCGGGAATCCGGCGCCTATACCATCGCCATCACCCGGGCGGATGGTTCCCCCGTGGCCGCCGCCGCGGACCGCACACTGCTTATCGCCACCAACGACCTTGAGTTTGTGGAGGATGCCTCCTCGCCGTTGGCAATGATTGCCCTTTTGGACGCCCTCTATGTCTGCGTAGCCGCCAAAACGAAAAAACGCACCCTTAAAAACCTGACCAAAATCCGCCAGACCCTCCATCCCGAGAAATCCTGACCGTCTCCCCCTCCCCGCCGCAGCCGGTATTTCCGGCTGTTTTTTGTAGGCGTTTCTCCCGGCTTCGGGATCCCCCCCCCGCAGGCGGGAAGCCGCGTATCCTTCTGCACTAACAAAATGAGGAATAAAAAATCTTGCAGGAAAAAGGCATTGTCTGCCGCACGTCCCCCAGTCTTGCCTTTGTCTCTCATTTTTGCTTGATCTCCCGGGAACTCAAGACCGCTTCCAGCGGAGCATATTCCCCGGGCGCGCCTATACAGCTCCTGCCGCATGATGTGCCCTGTGCAAATAAAAACAGCTCTGTTTTAATCCTACTCCAGGATTATCCCCCATTTCCAACCAGAATTCACCGCCTTCAACGGCAGCAATGCAAAAAAAAGTTTTTTCTCACTCCCGCTTCTCTATCCCCTGAGAAAAATCCGCCTCCGCAGCCACGCCAATAAAAATTTTTTATCCTTAATAATCGGACGATTCCTTCGGAAGCTAACGCTTTATATAAAAAAATGCCCGGCGCATGTCTTTGCACCGGGCATTTCCTTTTTCTTTTTACCAGACCGAAAGCCGTTCCTCGGGTGCGAGATACATCCCGTCGCCCTCCTTTACGCCAAAGGTATCATAGAACTCCTGGAACTGCTGCACAATGGCATTCGTCCGCAGATAGCCCGGAGGATGCACATCGCTCTGCAAAATCATCTCCTCGATCTGCGCCAGCGTCTGCGTTCTCCATAGGTGTGCATAGCTCTTAAAGAAAGCTGCATAGTCAAAATTCTCTATTCCCCTGGCAATTTCCATCATGCAGGAGACTCCGCCCAGATCGGCCACTGTCTCTCCAATGGTCATCTGTCCGTTTACTTTCGCCCCGTTTACCACTTCAAACTGGCTGAAGTAATCCGCGACCTTTTGGGTGCGTTCATTAAAGGCGGCGCGGTCTTCTTCTGTCCACCAGTTGGATAGATTCCCGTCTTTATCGTATTGGCTCCCGTTGGAATCAAAGCCATGGGTGATTTCATGGCCGATAATCATGCCCAAGCTGCCCATTTGTTCCGCCTCGGATGCCTCTGGGTCATAGAATACGCCGCCCAGAATAGCCGCCGGCACATTGATGGAATTATCCGTGGCCCGATAAAACGCATTCACTGTCTGGGGCGAGACCGACCAGAGGTTGCTGTCCACCTCGCTGGCGGCCTGAGCCACCTTGCGTTTGGCAGAATGATCCCGGATACTCACAAGATATGTGAGCAGACTTCCTCCCTCTTCTTTGGGCACGAAGGAAATATCCGAATAATCATAGAGCGACCAATCCTCCGGATACCCCACCCGGACCGTCAGGTTATCCAGCTTTTCAATAGCCTTCTGCCGCGTGGCTTCACTCAGCCATTCGGTATTCTCCAGGCGTTTGCGGTATACCGCAACCACGTCCGCAATCATATTCTCCACATTCTTCTTTGTCTCGGGAGAAACATAGGCCTCGGCATACATTTTTCCCACGGCCATATCCAGCAGGGAGTTGGTATAAGTGTAGGCCATGTCCTCCACCGTTTCCGCGACTTCCGTGCCGGCAATGGCGCTGGTGTATTCATTATACAGGTTCAGGCACTCCTGATCCAAAAATGCCCCCAAAGGCTCTAGCGTTCCTTTCAGCATATATGCCTTCAGCGCCTCCAGATTCTCCTCTGTATACAACTCGTTGACTTTGCTGAGCCAGTCTGGCTGGCAGAGGATAAATCGATCCACTCCTGCTTCGGTAAAATCTTTAAGCAGCCCGGCTATGGGGAATGCGGGGGACATATCCTCCATCTCCTTGAGCGTAACCGGGTGATAGATCTTCTCGTTATATCCCGGCTCGTTTTGCTCGGTCTGCCCGTCGCAGACCGACGCCAGACTGGTTTCCAGCGAAAAGGCCAGTTCATCGATCTTCTGCGCTTCTTCCTGCGTGTAGCCCACTCTTTGCAGCAGCTTTTGGAACAGCGTGCTTTCCGCCGCCTTTTTCCGTTCCCCAACAGCTGTCAGCTGAGCATATTCGTCCGCATCCCCCAAGGCAAAATCCGGCGCGTCAATATAGACGGCGTTGTGCCTGCTATCCTTCAGATCTGCCATCACCGTGATGCTCATGGGGGCGCTGGCCATCTTATCCTTGTTGTTCACCAGATAATCCGTCAGATCCTCCAAGGTCTTGATATTCTCAATATCCTCAATCAGAGGCTTCACCGGCTCCATTCCCTGCGCATTGCGTGTTTTCATATCCAGATATGTGTTATAGAACTGCTGCGTCAGCTTCGCTTCCATACTGGTCTGCGAGGAATCTCTCAGAAGGGCGAGGATTTCTTCCTTTACCTCTTCCGCACGTTCCGTAAAAGACGAAACCTGCATCGTTCCTCCCGACATATCCACGCTCGTCAGCCAGTCCTTGTTGACTGCTACATGAAAATCATCCGTTTCCTTGACTGAGGTCTGGGCCGTCACGTTTCCTGCAATATCTGCCACAATCCAGTCCTTGGATGTTTCTGCGGATGATGTCTGCTCCGGAGTGGCTGTCTCCTGGGGCTTCGTGCCACAGGCAGAAACCAAAAACAACAGGATCGCCAACAGAAATGCCAATACCTTTTTCATTTCGATTTCTTTCTCTCCTTTATGTTATTTCACTTTTACAGTGCTATTATATTATATATACGATTCCTACGGCAAGACAGCTCACCTACTTTCTTTAAAAAGAAAGTAGGCAAAGAAACTTTATGACTGGTTCACATAAGGGCTGTTTATCCTTTCGCTCCCTGCTTTTATTCTGCTCCTTGTCTTTTAGGAAATTCCTTCTTTCTAAAAAACAGCCAAAAAAACTCTATAACTGGTTCACATAAGGGCCGCTTTTCTTCTTCTTCCCTCTTTCATTCTTCCCCTCGTTTTTTTAATAAACCCCTTCTTTCATAAAAAAACAGCCAAAGAAATTTCTTGACTGCGTCACTTACGGGCCATTTCTCTTCTGCTTTCATTCTGTTCCTCATATTTTTAATGAAATTTTCGTCCCCATAAAAAATCAGACAAAGATGTTTCGATGTCGCGCCGTGCAAACGCTGCTTTTTATATTCCCCGCCATCTCCCTTTTCCTGAACGATCTAACACGGCGAAACGGTTTCCGGCCTCTATATAAAACCATATAAAATTTCAAAAAAGCATCTGTTGCGGCCCTCGCCTCGCCTGTTTTTCTAAAGGTAGGCGGCAGGAATCGTTTTCTTTCATTTGCGGCATTTTCCCATAGCCGCCGTCCTCTGTTTCAGGCAATCCCATAAGGAGAATTCCCGCCTGCAAACGCAAACTCCGCAAAAAAATAAAGGCTTCCCAAAAGCCTTTGTTTCTCCAAAAACTTGCCGGGGATTCATGCCCCCATTTCGTCTGCCGTCTGGCGGGCGCGGCGCTTCCAGCGCCACTCCCCGCACATCTGCAATGCCAGGGGGAGCAGGCAGAAGATCCCATAGGCCAGATAAAAGATATAAGACGCGGGCGTGATCCGATTGAAAATTATTTCCGGATTATAGAGAATCCTCATCTGGTCGAAAAAAAAGCCGGTGAGCAGCACGGCCGCCAGGCCGGAAAAAGCGATCACCAGGCTCCGGTCGCGGTAGTCAAAGCGATAGATGGACAGGGCGCTGCGCCCCCGCAGTGTAACGCCCCGGCAGCGCATGGACGCGGCGGCCTCCATGCGGTTTTCTATTGTCCAGGTGACGAGGATGGAAGCCATACGGAAAAAATTGCCGATCCGCCGGAAAAGTCCGCCCTGGTTCAGCCCCCGCCCAATACCCCGCTGGGCGGCGCCGGTTTCCCGTGCCCGTTCTCCCAGCCGGGGAACCATCCGCAGGCAAAGGGAGAGAAAAAGCGAAAGACGCGGCGAAACCCGGCCAAAGAGATAGACCACCTTGTCGCCGGTGAAAATCGCGTTCATGCAGCTTAGCCATAAGAGCACGCTGGCCGCCATAGTTCCCAGAACCATCCCATAAACAAAGGATTCCAGCGTCAGATTATTCCCGATGAAATTCTTTGCCAGCACGGTCACGCCAAAGTGGGTATATCCCGCATAGAACAGCGCAAAGAGCAGAATGCAGGGTGCCAGCGCCAGGCCAAACCCGGCCGCCCGCCTCCCCCGGAGCTTGGCCGCATAGGCAAAGGAGCAAAGAAAGCTCAGCCCCAAAAACACTGGATGGTTAAACAGGACCGTCCCGGCGATGACCGCAGCAAAAAAGAAAAGGTTGATGGCGGGATGATAGGAATCAAACCTCATGGCGCTCCTCCAGCAGGCCATATTTTGTCTGGATCCGGCGGAGCTTCTCCAGCATGGGATGGGCAGCCAGCAGCAGCGTGAGCACGGTGGCCAGGGCATGCACGGCGTTCACCGGCAGGCCGGAGAGATAGATGGCCGCCGCCGAAGCCGGGGTGATCTCGGTTGTCATGGTAAACAGCGTGCAGGTATCCAAAAGCGGCCCCACCACCAGCAGGATGGCCGCGCCCCCAAACACCGCCAGCAGCACTCGGTTCTCCTGCCATGCGCTGCGGCGGAACAGCGCCCCCGCCAAAAACCCGGCCATGGCGAAAGCAAACATCTGCCAGGGTGTCCAGATCCCCTGGCCGAAAAAGAAATTGGAGACAAAGGCGCTCACTGCGCCCACCAAAAAGCCAGCTTCCGCGCCAAAGGCCATTCCGGCAATCATAATAATGGCGGCCATGGGCTTGAAATTCGCCGCCCAAACAAAGGCGCCCCGCGACGCCACAGCGATTGCGCAAAGCACCGCCAGCACCACCAGCTCCCGGGCCTGGGGCCGCTTGTGCTCAAACACAAAAAAGAAAGGGAGCATGGCATAGACGATGAGAAGGACGCTGGTGATATAGAATTTGCGGTCGCCAAACCTCCAGGCGAGCCAGACGGTCGCCGGAGCCAGCACCAGCAAAATCAGATAGGATAGAACCCGCCGCCGGGCTTTCTTTCCGTGTTTTTCCCCGCCAATGTTCATTGCCGTTCTCCCCTCCTGATCCTTTCCTTTCCCTCTCCCCGGCTTTCGCAGACCCGGCGGATCACGTCGTCCGCCGTCACAGCATAGGGGAAGAGATGGCGGCTCATCCGGTTGGCTGCCGTGGTATAAAAGCTGTTTTCCGCAAAAAAGCGGCCCGGCGTGTTGGCAGTGACCACCCCGCCGTCAAAAAACATAGCGACGGCATCGGCATATTGGGCGCAGAACTCGATATCATGGGACACCAGCAGGATGGTGACGCCCTTTCGTTTCAGCCCGGCCAGGATCTCCGCCAGCGTTTTTTTATAAAAGCTGTCGATGCCCTTGGTGGGCTCGTCCAGCAAAAGAATCTTTGGCTCCAGCAGCAGCACCTTCGCCAGCGCCGCCCGCTGCTGCTCCCCGCCCGACAGGTCATAGGGATGCTGAGCGAGAAGATCCGCCACCTGCAGCTCGGCGGCGATCTTCAAAACCCGTTCCTCCCGCTCTTCCCCGCCGCGGCCGGGAAGCATCTCCAAAAGCTCCTCCCGGACGGTCTTTTTGACAAACAGCGTTTTGGGGTCCTGGGGCAGCATGGCCAGCATGCCCTGAAACAGCTCGTCCGGGCGGTATTTTTCCACCTTCCGCCCCTCCAAAAGCACCTTGCCCCGATAGGGACGGCAGATATGGCAGATGGCTTTGAGCATCGTGGACTTCCCCGCGCCGTTTCCGCCCACCACGGCAAACAGGCTGCCCCGGGGCACCTGCAGGTTCACCCCGCGAAGCACGTCCGGCGCGTCCTTTTCATAGCGGAACCACACCTCTTTTAACACCACTGCGGCATCCGCTGCCGGGATCTCCTCCAACGGCGCGGGCGGCGTTTCCCGGCAAACCGGGCGGCCCTCCATCTCCCGGGAAAGCCAGCTCCGCCCCTCCCGCACAGTGAGGGGGCATTCTCCGCCGCCCTCCGCGCCGTAAAAAATCCGCATGGGAGCGGGCAGGGCCGCCACCATATCGCTCCCCTCTGCGCGGAGCCTGCGCCCAATGCCCCGGGGGGTATCCAGGGCCATGAGCCGGCCTTCTTCCAGAACCGCCACCCGGTCGGCCGCCGGAAATACCTCCTCCAGCCGGTGCTCGGAGAGGATGACCGTCGTCCCCAGCTCGAGGTTGATCTTGCGCACGGTGTTCAAAAAATCTGCCGCCGCAATGGGGTCCAGCTGGCTGGTGGGCTCGTCTAGAATCAAAACCTCCGGCTGCATGGCCATGATGGAAGCCAGGTTGAGAAGCTGCTTCTGCCCGCCGGACAACTCGGCAACATCCCGGTGAAACCAGTCCTGAATGCCAAAATAGCTGGCCATCTCCGCCACACGCAGGCGCATGGTCCGCTGGTCGCAGCCCAGGCTCTCCAGGCCAAAGGCCAGCTCATGCCAGACCTTGTCCGTGACGATCTGGCTATCCGGGTCCTGCATCACATAGCCGATCTTGGCGCTCTGCTCCCGAAGCCCGGCTTCCTCCAGCGGTTTTCCGGAAAAAAGCACCCGTCCGCTGCGCACTCCGTGGGGCGTGAGTGCGGTTTTCAGGTGGCGCAGAAGCGTGGATTTCCCGCTCCCGCTTTTCCCGATGAGCACCAGATATTCTCCCTCCTGGATTTGAAGGCTCACGTCCTGCAAGGCATTTTTCCCGGCCTCCGGATATGCAAATGTCAGATTCTCGATTGTAAAATGCGCCATGTCCAGGCCTCCTTGCCATGCAAAATCACGGGGACTGCCAAAAAGCCTCCCTCGAAAACCAGCCCCAGAGCCGCCGCCGCACCAAACGGCGGCAGCTCTGCCCCAAAGGTTCCCGCGCCGCCTATCGCGCCGCAGACTGCCGCGCCCGCCAGGCAGACGAGCAGCCACCCGCCAAGAAAGCCGTCCCGGGCCTTTGCCGCATACCGGGGAAACCGTGTCCGCGGGCCGCTTCCATATCCCCGGCTGTTCATGGAGTCCGCCGTGAGCGCCGCGTCCTCCAGGGCACAAGACATAAGCGCCGAGAGGATCTCCATGGCGGCCTGCATTCGCTCTCCCCTCCGGCGGCCCGCCGGGTCCTTCCCGATGCACCGCCTTCCCTCCCGGATCCGCCGGGCCTTTCCCCTGAAATGGGGAACAAGCCGCAGCGCCATGCAGAGCACGAGAGAGAGGGCGGGAGCGCGGCTCCCAAACAGATAGGTAAATTTATCCCCGGACATCACCTGATTATAGCAGGCAAACCAGAGGCTCACCGCCAGAAACATCCCCCCAAGGGTCATGCCGTAGAAAAGCGCCTCCCCGGTATAGGGCCGCCCGCCCAGCCAGGTGAACAGCACCCGCTCTCCCCGGGGACTAAACAGGGGATTTATAAGGCCAACCAAAAGGCAGAAGGCCAGCATGCCGAAAAAAAACCGCAGGCCGGCTCTTCCTTTCAGGAGGAAATAATAGCAGCAGGCCAGCGCCAGCGAAGCGAGGAGATAGGCAGGGTGCGCAAAAAACATGGTGAGCGCCGCCGCCCCGAAAAAAAACAAAAAACCAACCGCCGGATGCACCCCGGCCAAGCCCCGCGCCATGAAAACTGCCCTCCTGATTTGCAAAGGGCCGGAGATCTGCCCTCTCCGGCCCTTCTCGCTTTTCTTATTCTCTCATATCAGTCCCGCTTTTTCAACTTGCCGTTTTTCGCCAGGATCACCAGCACCAGCACGCCCACGCCCAGACAGCCGAGCAGGATCCAGAGCCAGAGAAGGGAGGCTGCCGGCGCCGGCGCGCCTGTCGCCTGCATCGCTCCATCCGCCGGAACTGCGCCGTTTTCCTCCAGCACTGCCTCCGCTTCCGCCGCGCCGCCTACGATGCCGTAGACCGCCGCCGCCGAAACGGCAAAGACAAGCTCCCCGTTCTCCTCGCGGCATTCCATGGACTCCATCCGTCCATCCGCCAGCATCCGCGCAATCCATAGGCCCGCATATCCCTCCGCATCCGGGGCGGGAAGCCGCAGCGTCGCCGTCCCGGTCAGCTCCGCCGGTTCCCCGGTCCGGATATCCGTAAACGCCACCTCCAGCGCCATAAGCAGCGTGTTGCTGCCCATGCTCTCCAAAAGCGCGTCATATGCGTCCTCTCCTGCCGCCGCGCGGCGCACCGTCATCTGAATATACCAGGGCAGGCCCTCAGCTGAAAGGCCGGTTTTCCCGTCTTTGTGATTCTCTGCGCCGATCCCCTCCAAAATGCCGTCCAGCCGGGAATAATTGACCACCTGCGCCTTCTCTGCATCGCTCAGAGCCGCATAGAGGCGATAGGCCGCCAGCACGTCCTCCAGCGCGTCACTGCCGTCTGCCCGCAAGCCGTCAATGCGCCGCATGGCCGCCGCCGTATCCTCGCTCACCCGATAGGTCACGTCGCCGATGGTAATTTCCGTCTCTCCGTCACCCAGCGTTTTGGTCTCTCCGCCGGCGCTCACATTTGTTTCCGTTTCATCGGTTTCCGCGTCTCCCAGCCCGGATGTCTCGTTTTTCTCATTCAAGGCGGCAAACGCCGCTTCCGCCGCCGTCAGCGTTCCATAGTTTTCCACCAGCGCCTGCTGCTCCGCCGTAAGGGCGTCATAGGCCGCCCGCGCCGCCCGGATCGCAGATCCGCTCTCCAGCGTGACCTGGCCGATAGCTCCAATTTTTTGGATCGTCTCGCTTATTTCCTGCAAAAGCCCGGCCAGCCGCGCTTCCGCCGCCGCCAGGACATCTGCGTTTTTCACCTTGGCCTGCTGAGCTGCCGGCAGCGCGTCAAAGGCGGCCCGCGCCGCAGCGATTCCGCTCCCGCTTCCAACGCCCACTTCGCCGATTCCCGCGATGAGCTGTTCCACGCTTTCATAGGCGTTTAAGGGAATTACATCCGTCATGTCATAGAGGAATGTCCTGCCGCTGCGCAGCCGGTCATAGGCCGCGAGGGCGCAATATCCCTGCTCGGTCGCCATGCCGTTGACGCCGCCGCCCTCCACATGCCGGAAGCCGCCGCCCGCCACGGCAAAGCTCAGCAGGGCATCCATCACGCTGTTTCCGTTTTTGATGAACCGCGCGTCTGCCGCCGGGTCAATCCCCAGGGCCGTCAGCGCCACCACGACCTGAGCGCAGGATTCGCTGTTGACCGATCCCCAGCTGGCAAAGCCGCCGTCCTCCTTCTGCATGGCGGAAAGGCGGGCAACGGCCCGGTCCACAGCCGCCGTCACCCGGCTGTCCGTCCCATAATACGCCGCCAGCGCCTGAATGGCCATGGCCGTGATATCCGGGTCGGCGCTGGAGCCAAAGAGCGCCCAGCCGCCGGAGGCAATTTCTTTCTCCAAAATATAATCGATGAGCTTTTCCCGCGTCGTCTGCGTCTTGCCCTCCGGGGCGGCGGGAATTTCATATTCCCGGGAATCCAGGGCGAGAAGCGCATATACCGGCCCGTTGATGCCCTGCCAGATCACCTGGTCATAGTCCGCAAGAGGCTCCAGCAGGTTATAGCCCGCCACATCCGTCACGTCATAGCCCACGGCGGTCAGGCCCAGCACCACCCGGGAATATTCCGTGTATTTGCGGGAATCCAGAACGCCCTCCTTCTCCGCCACCTCCTGGCAGACGTTGGCGATATAGCGGGCGAAATACTCCTCGCTCACGGGATAGCCGCTCCGGGCCAGGCCGATCACCGCCCACTCGCCGCCTGCCGATGCAATCACCGGATTTGTCACCGTGCGATAGAGATAGGCCCCCGTGGCCTGATAGATCTCTGTAAACTCCGGCCCTATAAGTCCGGCCATCCGCTGGACAGCTTCTTCCAGCTTTTCCTGAAGCGCCCCGGATATTTCTCCCTGCAGGGTTCCCAGGGCGTCAAATGCCTGCTTTGCCGCCGTCACCTGGGCTTCGTCCGCCGCCGTGAGATCCTCCGGCGCGGGAAGCGCCTCAATCTGCGCCCGCACGGCCTCGATCCGCTCGAGCTCGGCCAGCCGCTCCAGGAGCGCCTCCACCTTGTCATATTGGACAATCTGGGCCTGCTCTTGCGCAGACAGGCTCTCATAAAGCGCCTGGCAGGTCTGGATCTCATCCTTGTCCTTCAGCGTCGCCGCTTCCGGCGCGGGAAGCGCCAAAATCCGCTCGTTCAGGCTCTCGGCGCTGCTCTTGACCGCAAGAGTATAGCGCGTTTCGCTCGCCCCGGTGTTCATAGAGGGCCATGCGCTGTTGCCTACGCCCACATAGAGCACATCTCCCGAAGATAGGGAAACCGTCTGGCCGCTCTTGATCCAGCTTTCCGCCGTTGGCGCATAACTGTTTTTATAGGCCCGGGCCTGGAAATTCCGGTTAGTCGCCCGATAGGTGATGGTCACTGCCGTCTCTCCCGGCTCCAAAACCAGCGTATAGGCTGTTTCCGCGCCGGAAAAGGCCGGGGAAAGCTCCACTCCCGCGATTTTGAGCGACGCCAGGGAAGTATCGCTGTCTCCCCAGACGCTGCCGATATCCGCGCCCATGTTGCAGCTGTATTCCATGCGGATCACATCCCCCGCCGCCAGCCTTCCGTTGGCGATGGTATACTGGTCCGCACCCTCGGAGGTAAACCAGTCGTTCAGCGAGCACATCCATCCGCCATAGGGCACGTCATCCGATGGGCCCAGGAGCTTCCCGTCCCGTGCAATGCTCTCAATATAGGTGATGGACATGTCGTTTCCCGGGCTTGTGCCATAGCCCGCCCAGGAGAATCCATCCGCCGCAAGGGCGCGCAGCACGGCGGTCATCATGGTCAGGTCGTCGGTTACGGGCACTGTCGTATCCAGAATCGTACCCGTCCATGCTCCGCTTTTCAGGGTGTCGTTGCGGACGATCACCCGCACGCTTCCCTGGCCGCTGCCCGTCCGTGCCGCCGCCTTTCGGGCCGTTTGGGGCGCAGCGGCTGCCGACGGGCTGGGGCTGGGAGAGGCTGCGGGAGCCTCCGCCGGCGTCGCTTCCGCAGGCTCCTCTGCCGGCGGCGTCTGCACGGGACCGCTTGCTTCGCCTTCCTCTGCCGGTTCCGCCTCCGGGCTTTGCTCCGGCGCGGCAGACGGCTCGGCCTCCGGCGCTGCCGTCTCCTCTATTTGGACGGTCTCTGCCGGTTCCGGCGCCGCTTCCGCCAGCGCGCCCATGGGCAGCGCGCCCAAAACCATGGCCGCCGCCAGGATAAATGCCGCCAGCTTTGTCCAAAACCGATGCTTTCTCATCCCCTGTTTCATGTTCTGCTTTCTTCCTCCTTATATATTTTTCTTTTGCTGTTTCTCTGTTTATGCCATGGGAGCGCCCAGATCCGCCCCATATCCCTTGCAGGTATAGCGCCAGACGATGGCGTCGCCGTCCTTCAGAGTGTAGGCCGAGCATCCATAGTTGGGATACCAGCCGTTCACCTGATACATCCATCCCGACTGGTTCCCGCAGTCAAATTCATAGAGATGGTTGATCCCCTCGACATAGTAGCTGTTGTAGACCGGCGTCCAGGAATATTCCAGCTGGATCCCCGCCCGGGAGCAGGCCCGCTTGAGAACATCAAAGGCTGTCTCGCCCTCTTCAAATTCCAGGGTGGAGCGGGCCAGAATCTTCCCGTTGGATGGAACATATTTGTTCTTGCCCTCTTCCAGATCCCCCATATTCTCCAAAATAGCGTCGCAGCGGATCTCGATGGTGCATTTCTGCTTTTTCTCCGCCGTCTGTCCGGCGCCGCCGGTTCCCGCCGCGCCGCTCCCGCCGGAGGAAGCAGGCTTTGCGGCCGCGGGCGAATCCCCCGCCGTACTGTTTCCTCCGCCGGCGTTTCCCGGGTTTTCCTTATTTTCCTGCTGCTCTTTTTCGATCTGGGCAGCCTTTTCCTCCTCCTGGCGCTGCGCCTCCTCGGCCGCGCGGAGTTCCTCCTCCCGCTCAGCCTGCATCTCGTCTATCTGCGCTGCCGTAAAGCAAAGCTGGGTTTTCTCTCCCGCCCGGCGCACGCTCTCCATTTGAAAATCGTTCAGGGTATTCAGGGAAAGCTGCCCGGAATGCACGCCGTCCGCCAGGACACTTGCCATTTCTCCCGCCGCAATCCTACTGTCCGCTAAGGCGATCTCTCCGGCAAAACAGCAGAAATTCGCGCTGCCGGAGGGCGCGCTCACCGATGCCGCCCCGGCCTCCAGCCGTCCCCTGGCATCCATCGCCCGGATTTCCAGGGAATCTCCGACCACAGCAAAAATCTCGCCCCGGGAGAGGGACAGCGCCATGCCATCTCCCTCCATATGCAGGGTAAGCTCGGAATTTTCGCTGACGAAAATCCAATCCTCTCCGGATTTCAGTTCGATGGATGATCCGTTCAGCGTCTCCACGGTATCCCCATCCCGAAGCTGTGTCCCTTCCGAAAGGGAATAGGCGATTCCGGCCCGCTCGATATTGGCGCCGCCCACCTTGTTTTGGGCAGTAAGCGCGGCCTCTGCGGTTTGAGCCGCCCCGGGACCGCCCGCAGACGGCGGCCCGGCAAACCATCCCTGTATGCTTCCCACGGCCAGAACCGCGGCCGACAGAATCACCACAATAGCAGCCGCCATCAGGCCATTATACAGCGCCCTTTTTTTAGAAGGTGTTTTCGTTTTCATCCTTCGTTCTCTCCTTTTCGTCCTTCTCCCCGCAGCCGGTGAAACCGCCGCCAAAAAAGCCGGATTCCAATAAAAAAAGCTATGGCAAATACATGCCACAGCCGTTTTCCTGTGCCGTCCGCGCCTGCCGAAAGCTCCGGGCAAGGTTCGTGTTTGCGCTCTTTGTAGTTCTTCTGACTTACGCATATAAAACAAATCGGTTTCTGCGCCCAAGGCCCTGCCTTCCCAGTTTCCCAGTGACCGATTTTCATCGACGGACCATGGACTCTGCGCTTACAGCGGCGGATTCCGTCCGGGATTTTCACCCGGTTCTCTTGTTCATCCCTGAGGACTTGGCATGCGCCCCAGGGCCACAAAAAGCTCTGATTGTCTGGGCGGATAAGCCGCCCACGTCTATCTTATCATAATTTTCGGCGTTGTACAGAGAAATTTCTCCTGTTTTTCCCGTTTTTTCTTTTCAGTCCCAGCCAGATTGTCTTTTTCCTTATTTTCTCAAAGAGAAAAAGGAAGTAGATGCATCTCTTCCCCTTCTCTTGTTTTATTTGCTTATCACGATTCTATTTCAATATATGATTATTATATAGATCCTGATAAACAACCTCCTCTTATCTTTTTTATAGGGATTATTCCCGCAATAGCTGTACAGGTGCTGCGTCCACAGATTTATCATACTTTCTTGCTTATCCAAAAAATTGGTAGGCACGCAAATGCGTGCCTGTCTAATTATTATTTATATCCATTGGTTTTTCTAATTACCGGTATGACAAATCCAAATACAAATAACCCTGCTAGTGAAATGTATTTTATTATATCAAAAATCTTATACAAAACTTGCCAAGTTGGAACTGTAAAAACTACTATTTCTTTTCCATTTATACTTCTTCGAATGGTTCCAAAATCATTTTTATATACAAATTCCCCTCGGTTTCGAATAGTTTCAGTATAGTCACTCCCAAAATTTGTAAGATCATAATTTTTAATATCGTTTTCTGTTATTGCTTTCTTAGTAACTAAGAACCCTTTATCATCAAACTCTATTAGTTCCTCTGCTTTACTGTCATATACAAGAATATGATTATCACCCGATCTAATTCTTATTGCTGTCCCCACGGAAACCTCAGGATAAAGGGTATATTTATATTGTCCTGTTGGCCCATATATTACGACTGCATACGATTGTTTCTCAAACATTCCCCCTTGAACTAGGAAATACAGGTTTCCCTCATCATCGGCATCATAACGTTTTGAGCCAGCGCCTACCCATTCTTCTAACACAAAGTTAGTCCCTTCTACTTTGCCGTGATACCCCCCAAAAGTTTCTCCTAATATGATTGTTCCTGCTAATCCCATTATGAACATTAGAAAAAGAATTATCAGAAAAAACTTTTTTCGTTTCATAAGCGTGCCTATCTGTCCTTATCTTTTTCATTCTACATAATCCAGGCTTTCAATTACTACTTTGTTCGCAAATATTCCAAGAAAATCGGTATTCGCATTTACAAAATAGAATGGATAATTATTTTCTATATCTTTCAATATTCTAAGACGAAACCCATCTAATGTTGTTTCCATTTGCATATCATCTTTATTTTTATGATCATTCGCATCATAAATTGTACAATAATATGTTTCAATATCCTCGATACGCAGCAAGCACTTTATATTCGGATATTCTCCCGAAACAAATTCAATATAGATCCGATCTTCCGGCTTTGCCGTTGCGACTGCCGTATATCCTTTGTATTGATCTGCGAAATATTTATCCGTATAATCCAATGCTTCCTCCCCATTCACCTTTTGTATGCGAATCACCTTCTGCATTTTCTGGGGAAAGAGAAACTTTTCATAATCTTCCCGGGATATGTTGCAATGTTCCACACTAAATTTTCGTACATCTTTTCCAATTTTCATTGTTTTCTTTTTAATAGAGGATAAATGATAATTTCCCCATCGCTTTGCAGCATTTGTTCATTTAAAACGATCTTTTCCTCTCCTGCCATTAACGTATACCCATTTTGATCTATATCTACAAAGGCATATTCCACAATCTTTCCGCCAGGCAACTCCTCTCGATGGAAAACTGTTCCTTTAGAATCATGAATGATTTCTGGTTCGTTAATCGCATCGCTGTTTTTTTCATATGTTACACATTCTAAGTCCGACCCATCATCCGCATAATATATAGCTATATCCCGGTCAAAGCCTCCAAAAGCAGATATTACCATTCTCCAGTTAAAGCTGGATTTTTTCCACCCTTTTTTATCTTTTATTACATATCCCCTGCGCCATACTCCGTTCTTCCCATCATGAATATAGACAACCGCATGATTATCATCTATATGCAAAATATCTTGAATTTCACATTCAGGGAAACTCTCTAAAGCCATTTCTTCTACTGTTGCATATCGTTGATCCTGAGCATATAAGTTGCCTATCTGTAAAATGCTGTTATATGCAAAATATACAATTCCGGCAACCAGAACAACACAAACAATAATCCATAAATATTTCCGTTTTTGGGGAGCCTTTCGCAGAAGCTTCGCTATTAAGATCCATCCCACTATGATCACTACAGTTCCCAGTATTTCAATTATTTTTGTCATCATTTTCATATTCATGGCAAAGATTCCCCATACTTCTGCTTATGCCCGCCATTTGTATGTTTGCTATATAGATGCCATAAGAGATTATCTGTATGATCGTGCGAGTCGTTTTATCTTATTGTAAAACTGATGTATTAAATTTCGGCACGCTTCCTCTCTTTTCCTTCCATTCTTTTTCAAAAAAACACCCCTCTTAGGGGTGTTTGCTCCATTCACACCATTATTTTGTTTTCGAATCCCGGCGATAGGGGTCCACCTGGGAGAAATCCAACGGAACGGTATTTTCAACGACCTCGCCCGTCTTCAGGTTGATCTTATACACCAACTGCTGCCCGGGATCATCATCAATATTCCCCGTCGTGAACCCTCCATAGACTTTATACACAAACATCCAGTCCCCCGCATAATCGATGGTATATTTCTCTTTATCGATATCTTTGGGGGCATCGCAGAGCCGCGTTTCCCCGCCAAGGGCTTCTCCTTCCCATTCGGCTTTCCATATCCCACCATCGGCCAGATACACAATCCCCCGTTCATCCAGCCCAACAATGCGCTCGCCCTCCTTCATATCCCGGACGACTTCCCACTCGAAGGTTTCGGGATCCATCACCAGCAGCTTCTGATTTTTCAGGGGTAAAATCGGTGCATCATCCGACGACCACTGCTCTGCCAGCATATATATCTTCCCGTCCCGCTTCATGGCATAGGAAACCCGGTGAGTTTCGGCTATATCGCCTAGGGGAAACATTTTCTCTACTTCCCAGTTTTCCCGGTTCACAATCACCATTTGCCCGGTTTGGGAAAAATATGGATCTTTATAGAAGCTATAAAGATAATTGTCGTCCAAGTAAAGAACTTGAAAGTCATTAAACGGTTTATACATTATATCTTGCGACAATACTACTTCTCCAGTTTTTGGATCAATAATCTGGGGCTCAGCCGACAATTCATCCCCGATATCACTCCATTCATTTACCAAAGTAATAGTAATATAGGTATCCCCCAGCGAGTAGATAGAAATTTCCTTTCGGGGAGATCTATTGTTTTCAATAGGTTCCTGTTCCGTCACCAAAGCATTAAAGACTACGGAACCCACCTTTTCAAGTTCAGGAGTTGTATAAAGAACTTTATTCCATCGATACGGCTGATATAGGCAAATATAGTCTCCCTGCGGTCCATATTCCACTGCCGTATACTTATCGGAAATAATATGGAACCCACGGACATTAGTGGAATATTTATCTTTTGTACAAGGCAATTTTGTGGGCTGCGCATGCTCATCATCAATAAATAGTGCCGCATAGATATGATCCGTCCAGGGTACTGTCGATCGATTATCTTCTATTCGATCAAGGCCCGTAAAATATAACTGTCCCTCCCTCCATTGTAAACGGCTTACACTAGGATTCGCTACCTCCAACTGAATATCTTGGCCGTCCATTTCCATACTATATATACCTGTTGTTCCGTCTTCATTGGAGATATAGTATATTCGGTCGTCTCCAACAGCAGACGCGTATCCCATGTTTGAAAAAGTATCAGCCTTAAAACGAATACGCAGAGGACCCCGGGCAATTTTAGAAGACTGAAATGGCAATATAAAACTCAGTCCCACTCCTATACCCAACACCGCAACTATACACAGAATAATGGTTATATATAGTTTCTTCTTCACTGTCTTTTCCTCCCCTACGTTTAACGGGTATAATAATTGTTGTAATAAACTCTATCAATCCCGGAGTCTTCATAAAAAGAATCATAATCATTAAACTCTTTTTCTAACGCACTTCCATTATATACCGTTATTGATCCGTTTGGATTGACAACATAGCAGGCGAAATGTCTTCCCCAACTAGCCTCGCCTCGTTCTTCTTCAGTAAACGACCATCTATAGGAAATAATATGAATAGTGTTTGGCAAGGATTCCGCACCTGCTGCCGAATGCTGTTTATATCCTTTTTCCGTCAAATATCCCCTTACTGCACCTTCACTCGCTGCATTTGTGAGTGGAAAGTTTCTTCCCGGTTCATTGAAATATGCTAAAGCATCATGAACATCTGCCTCTCCACCCAAAAGGCTGTCCACTTTAACTGCTGCAATAAATCCACATCCATCGGCCCCTACAGTGGAATTATTAAAACGCAAGTTTTTATATGCATTTTTACGCTGATGTAAATTTGTCCCACCATTTGTAACATCATTTTGAAGTGCTTTGTATTGATTGTAATAAGTCATCTCGAATAAAGAGATCGCAACTTCTGTAGACTTTACCAATTTTTTATAGTAATATAACGAATCTGCATAAAGGTTATACATAGTATAGTTTTTCTCGTTATAACTCGTTGTAACTAGTGGGCGTAGTCTATCTATTTGACTATATGCATTATTTCTCTGGGACTTTAGCAGGCGTAATTTTAATTCCAGTTCTTTCATACTATGCCCCGTCGGGTCCACCATATTAACGGGGTTGTTCCCGCAATAGCTGTACAGGTGCTGCGTCCACGGGTCATACGGGTTCCCACTGTAGCTGTCTTGCGAGAGGAACCGCCCCGTGCTGGGCTGATAGAACCGCGCGTTCATGTACTGCAGTCCACTGCTTGCGTCGCTCACGCTCCCCGTGAACGTCACGTCGTTTAAGAAGTTCTCGTTCCCCTTCTCCTCCGTGTTCCCGAACTCGTCGTAGTCGTAGCCCTTCACTAACCCCGCGTTTTTGTCCAGGATGTCCGTCACGCTCCCGCGCACGTCGTATCGATAGAAGTAGTACTGCCCCGCAAACGGGTCCGTCACCTCTACCCCCGGCACTGCAAACCGCTTGCTGGCGATGATCTGCCCCCCCGTGTTCAGTACGTTTTCGCTGGTCATCACCAGATCCTGGTTGGTTGTGAACAGCAGCGCTTCGCCCATGTAGTAAAATCTCGTGGTCTTGTCTTCTTCGACGCGCTTCAGCCGTTTTCCTGCCGCGTTGTAGGTGTTTGTGGTCGTCTGCGTGTCATATGTCACTTCTCCCGTGATCTCGTTGGCGCTGGGCGTCTTTACGCTCACTCCCGTGAGCAGCCCCCGCAGGTCGTAGGTATAGTCCGTCTCCTTGTTGTATACCTGCGTGTTCCCGCCCACCGTCACGCTCACATGCTGCCGCGTTTCCTTTTTCTGGTTCCCATTGGCGTCGTAGGTATAGCTGGCGACCGTCGTGTTCCCTTCCTTGATGCTCGTGAGCTGGTTTAAGTTATTGTAGCTGTAGGAGAGCGTTTTCCCTTCGCTCGTCTGCGTCAGCCGGTTCCCCACTGCGTCGTAGGTGTAGCTCGTCGCCTTTCCGTCGATGGTGGATTTTGTCAGCCGCCCCACCGTGTCGTATTCATACGCTTTGTTGACCGTTTTGGCCGTTCCGTAGTTGGTATACGTCTGCTCCGTCAGGATGTTCCCCACGTTGTCATACGTCAGGTCGATCTGTTCCTTTTTCCCGCTCACGCCTCCATAGCCCTGGGTTTCCGTCTTTGTCACCAGCCCCAGGCTGTTCTCTATTTCAATTCTTGATTAGCAAAATAAAGATAGAAAATCTGCAATTTCGATGCAATATCCTCCTAATGAGGTCCCCAACAATAAATACTTACTGTCTCCACTAAATCCGACAAAATGGATTCCTGGCAAAATATATTCTTTTACAATCGTCCAATCTTTGCTTTGATAAATTTTTAAGGTTCGTTTTTCCTTATCCATTTTCAAATCGCTTTCCACAATTGTTACAGCTAAATATTCACCATTTGGTGCCCATGCTATCGCATATTTATCATATTGGACAAGCATTCCATAATGAAGATTAGTCTTCTTTATTGGTGTTCCAGAAAGTTCTGGCAGAGTATACAAAAGATTTTCACCTTGATCATAAATTTCAATCTTTGAAGTAATATAATCAATTAAAATTGCATAATATCCTTTGCTTTCACAAAACAATACCATTATATCCCCCACTGTTGGCCAGTTAGGGTCTTGAATTATATAATCATTTAAATTAAAAGGGTATTTCCATCTCAATATTTTTTTTACAGCATCAAAAACATATTCCTGGTTATGCGTTTTATATGCAAATCTAATCCTGCATTCAGGTTTTAAATAGTTTTTCCTTGCTATATTCTTATCTAAACCAAGTGGATTTTTATCACCTTTCTTTACTGTTTCTGGTAATACACTCCAAAAACGTTCAAAATCTTGTTCTGCCAAATGTTGCTTATTCCATGGTGCAATTTTTTTTAAATCTAATAATATATAATTTTTACAAACATTCCAATCAAATCTTGAAAAGACCCCCCCACTGTCCATGTTATAAATATATTTCCCATCCTCAGAGAAGAATAAATATTTAGATTTTTCTTTTGTTACATTTCCTCTCGAAACTTCTTTTCCCGTTGCGCAATCACAAACACAAATTTTCCCACCATTCCATACAAAAGCAACGTATTCTTCATTTGAAGAAAAACATATATTTTGTGGCCCGTAGGGTAACTTTATATTGACAATTTCTTCTGCTGTTAAAAATTTATATATCGCTATTCCTCCGTCTAATCCAATCGCTAGATAAGTGTTCTTCATTGAAGTTATCATCTGATAACACTCTTTTTTTATAAAATTAGTGAGTTTCACTTTTATCCCCCCTTAATATGTTAACTTATCGGCAATGTCACTTGCTCTTTTAAGTTCCGCTTTAATTGAACCCAGAGTTAACGTCACACTCGAAGCCAAAAATGCTTTATAAGTTGCATCCATTTGATCTTTAGTATATCCTGCGCTTTCCATATGTGCCTTAGCCTCTTCAAACGCAACATCAGCTTTTTTCTTAGCCAATGCCATTTTAGTGTTTATCATTGTTTTATAGCTTTCTAACATACCGTCTTTTGTTGTATGTAGGTGCCTATGTAAATCATAATTTATAGGCTCTATATTTATTTTACTGTCCAATCCTATCCCCGCTTCCTCCAAAATGTCACGCGCTGGCTCAAAACCTTTCTGTGCTTTAGGTACAATATGGTGTCTTTCCTTATCTTTCTCAGGATGTCTCTCGCCTTCCTTTACTTTATCCAACGCTCTAGTAATAGCTCCGGAAATAACACCCGTTGTTATCAATTTTGCGACATTTTCTATCCCTTTTTTTAAGTTTCGGGTGCCTGTTTCCCAACCTTTTTGAACACCCTCCGCAAAACTCCCTCCGTTTGCGGATATAGCAATACCTGTAGCTACAGCAAATATTCCTATAGTAATACCAAATAAGGCCCCATTTATCACCTCTATAGCGCCATGCCCCGTCGGGTCCACCATATTGACGGGGTTGTTCCCGCAATAGCTGTACAGGTGCTGCGTCCACGGGTCATACGGGTTCCCACTGTAGCTGTCCTGGCTCAGGAACCGCCCCGTGCTGGGCTGATAGAACCGTGCGTTTGATTTTCATTATTTTTTATTGTTTGTCCCAAAAATGAGTAGGCACGCAAATGCGTGCCTGACTCTTTGTTACTCTTCCTTTATAATTATCCAATGGAATTCATCTTTAAAATCATCATAGCATTTTTTGCATATCCAATTTTCCTCATCTAAAGTACAATATGCTTCTGTTATTGGGCCTTTTGATGATATTAGTTCATAGCAAAAAGAACAATGTTCGTGGGCACCTTTAGAAATATCACCATCATATTTTTTATATTTTAGTTTTTTATTTAGCAAAAACTTTTCTTGCCCCATTCTTCTCCAATCTATCTTCATTCTCCATTTACCTCCTTATTTAGGTACTACACTTCCATCGGCAAATATGCGATAATTTATTCCTTCGGGGCTTTTATAATCCCAATGCAACTCAATACCATGAGGATGATTTAAATCCGGATGTAATGATTCTCCTGTTTTAGGATTATACCAAGAGCCTCTTGGGCTTCCTGGCTCTCCGGAACCCCTCCACTCAAAATCTTTTCCTGGAGGCTTTGATGCATCATATCCCGGAAACTCAATTTTGGGTTTCTCTTTTTCCCTATTTTCCGGCCGAGGCGGTGGTGGAGTCCTATCGTTATCATTTTTGTTCTTTTTATTATTCTTTTTAGGTATTGGACTTGGCTGCGGCTTAGGAACATCCTTTATTTTTTCTTTAGTTTCAGAGTCATCCCTCACACTATTAGAATTAGAAATAGCCTCACCAATTATGACACCACCAAGAAAGATAGTCGCTATAGCCGCAATAATTTCTCCATATGGAGTAGGCTCCGCCAGGGCTGCTCCCCATATCCCCTTTAAAGCACCTATCGCCCCCGCACTATGCCCCGTCGGGTCCACCATATTAACGGGGTTGTTCCCGCAATAGCTGTACAGGTGCTGCGTCCACGGGTCATACGGGTTCCCGCTGTAGCTGTCCTGCGAGAGGAACCGCCCCGTGTTGGGCTGATAGAACCGCGCGTTTGATTTTCATTATATTTTATTGGTTGTCCAGAAAATGAGTAGGCACGCAAATGCGTGCCTGACTGTTTTCTCGTTATTCATGTTTCTTTGTCCTCAAAAGAGCCTACCTCTGCCTTTTTAATCCGCAGACCCTCACTGTTAGCGAAATCGTTAATTACCCGTTCCAAAACCTTTAATGCTTGGTTAAGTCCATTCACCGAAGCAGCATCTATGGCTGTCCCTATGCTGGTTCCATCCTGCCATAGTGAGAACTGCATATGAAAGGGCCCGTCAAATCCATTGAAGGAGCCAATCGCATACCAGTCATCTATCAGTTTTTTCAGCTGTTCGCCCTGCTCCTCGCTCAACGTTTCAAATTTTACCGTAATTTCCAAATAGGACGGATCTGCCTCCCGTTGACGCTTGAAGCGGACATACGGCGGCTTTGCAAATTGTGCCATTCCTCCGGCCTCCTTCCATTTGCGGCGGCGTTCTTCCTCCGCAGCAAAGAGTTTGTCCGCTTCCGGTTGCGCTGCTTCCAATTCCCCGGGATGGTATACCAGCCGATTGCGTTTCCGACGTTCCCCATCTGGATCAACAAATAAGGTATACCCTATATTTTCCGGCGGTAAAATGGGTTTCAAATAGTCTTTCAAAGCCAGATATTTCTCCGGTTCAAAGAAAAATACATTCGGCGTCAGCTGGATATAATACGCCAGCCGCCCATCTTTCATGGGAAGTTTTTCCAGAATATGATGTGGAACATTGGCAGCAAAGGCCTCCTCCCCACCCAGCGCCTCGATATGTTTTTCCGTCAGAATGTTGCCCCAATAGTACCCTCGGGCCAGATGGTCGTATTTCTGAGAATTCTGATTAGCATAGTTTATTTTGTTTACAACCTCATATTCTGTAGGATTTATGATTGCAGCTATGGATACTCCATATATATAATCTAAATATCCATATATTCCATCAAAAGAGACAAACAATTCTTTAAATAATGCTACCATTCTATTTGTACAGGCATCATCTTTTTTCCACGGGATCACAAAATGTTGTATATCATTCATCTCCTTAGATATACCCTCAAAAAATTGCGATGGTTTTATAAACTGTATACACATGGGAGGATGAAGAGTAAAACCATTTTTTGGCCAAATAAACAATGAAATAGATTGTATGTTCCCTTGCCGTATTTCTTCTTTGACATTCTCCCATTTCTTTGGTGTAATCGTAAGAATTTTTTCTTTTCCGTTCTTATAACTAACTCCTATTTGGTACACAAACTCATGATTTTGTGTTAGGGGAAATGTCCGTTGACTTTTTTCCATTATTTCGATTGCTTTTTCTGCATTTTCATACCAATCCGTTTTTGTAATAATAGAAAATTGCACTACCATCTCTCTATCTTTTCTTTCCTTTTCTGTCATACTTTCTCTCCTCATAAAAAAATCATGCAACTGCCATTGCCCCTAAACCACCAGTAAAATAGGCAATGACGATTAAAGCAGTGGCCGTAACAACTCCGGCAACCACATCTTTTACTGGAACCGGTGCATAATCTTCTTCTGTTACAGCTTTTGGTTCAGAAGCAAGAATTGGTTGTGGATCATATGAAATATCGCAATAATATATTACCCCTCCACTAAAAGTTGTATATAATAGCGAACCATCGGGAGCAGCCACTATACCTAAAGCTGGATCTGTATCAGCAATTTCAACCATAATACCATTTTTAGCTGCAGCCTTCTGGTATCGAACAAGTTGTTTTCGTCCAGTACGAAACCCGTAGCTCGACGCAGGTTTAACCTCATAGATGATCGCCCCATCAGCTACGCAATAATTTGCATCCACCTTAGTAGCCACATCAATACGTCCATATGTGTCGACTCTTCCACTTGCGGCACCACCTAAAACATACACTTCGGGATAACCACCCGTTTTTGCTGCTAAAGCGGCCACAACTGCGTTGTGTTTCATGAGAGAGCCTCCATTATACGACCCTGTTGCTCCCGTTGCATAAGTACCTATCTCTTGTCCGCTTTTACCTGTACTTACTTTTTCTTGCTTTGAAGTATAACTATGTGATATAAATGCTTCATTTCCACGGCCATCTATTTTTCCCGTCCGTAGTCCAGATGTTGTCGTGGGATCGTTCCCAAACCCAGCGAATCGGGAGGCCGCGAACCCCGTCGGGTCCACCATATTAACGGGGTTGTTCCCGCAATAGCTGTACAGGTGCTGCGTCCACGGGTCATACGGGTTCCCACTGTAGCTGTCTTGCGAGAGGAACCGCCCCGTGCTGGGCTGATAGAACCGCGCGTTCATGTACTGCAGTCCACTGCTTGCGTCGCTCACGCTCCCCGTGAACGTCACGTCGTTTAAGAAGCTCTCGTTCCCCTTCTCCTCCGTGTTCCCGAACTCGTCGTAGTCGTAGCCCTTCACTAACCCCGCGTTTTTGTCCAGGATGTCCGTCACGCTCCCGCGCACGTCGTATCGATAGAAGTAGTACTGCCCCGCAAACGGGTCCGTCACCTCTACCCCCGGCACTGCAAACCGCTTGCTGGCGATGATCTGCCCCCCCGTGTTCAGTACGTTTTCGCTGGTCATCACCAGATCCTGGTTGGTTGTGAACAGCAGCGCTTCGCCCATGTAGTAAAATCTCGTGGTCTTGTCTTCTTCGACGCGCTTCAGCCGTTTTCCTGCCGCGTTGTAGGTGTTTGTGGTCGTCTGCGTGTCATATGTCACTTCTCCCGTGATCTCGTTGGCGCTGGGCGTCTTTACGCTCACTCCCGTGAGCAGCCCCCGCAGGTCGTAGGTATAGTCCGTCTCCTTGTTGTATACCTGCGTGTTCCCGCCCACCGTCACGCTCACATGCTGCCGCGTTTCCTTTTTCTGGTTCCCATTGGCGTCGTAGGTATAGCTGGCGACCGTCGTGTTCCCTTCCTTGATGCTCGTGAGCTGGTTTAAGTTATTGTAGCTGTAGGAGAGCGTTTTCCCTTCGCTCGTCTGCGTCAGCCGGTTCCCCACTGCGTCGTAGGTGTAGCTCGTCGCCTTTCCGTCGATGGTGGATTTTGTCAGCCGCCCCACCGTGTCGTATTCATACGCTTTGTTGACCGTTTTGGCCGTTCCGTAGTTGGTATACGTCTGCTCCGTCAGGATGTTCCCCACGTTGTCATACGTCAGGTCGATCTGTTCCTTTTTCCCCGTGACGCTCCCATAGCCCTGAGTTTCCGTCTTTGTCACCAGCCCCAGGCTGTTGTAGGTATACGCCGTCCGCAGATAGTCCGCCGTATTCCCCGCGTCGAACTTCCCGTATACCTGCGTTGCCTCCAGGTCGCCCCCCGCCGTATACGAATAGCTCTCCACAAGCTGCCCGTTCAGCCGCACCTCGCTCTGTCTCCCATAGCTGTCATAGGTGAAGCTCAGCGTCTGCTTCCCGGTTCCCGTCGCCGCCACGCCCGTCTGGCTGTTTTCCCTGGGATAGCTCACCCCGGACAGCTGCCCTGCTGCGTTGTAGGCGTAGTCGATGGGAAGCGCTCCCACCTTTTCCGCCCCCTGGGTCTGCTGGGATACCCGGTTCAGCGCATCGTAGGCATAGGCCGTGATCTCCGTCGCTCCATCCTTCGTCACCGTCTCCCGCGTCACATTGCCATTGTCGTCATAGGCATAGGTCAGATAATATCCCGATGCGGCCGAGGTATCCGCCCCCGCGGCATAGTAATCGATCCGCGTCGTCTGCCCCACGCTGTCGTAAGTAACCTTTTCCTTGCTGCCGTCGTTTCGCGTTACCAGCGTCACCTGGTTGTTGGCGTTATACTGATAGCTGGTGGTCATTGCCGCGCCTGCGCCGGATACGCCCGCGCGGTCTGCCGTCTTGCGCCCTGCCAGGTCAAACACGGTTTCGCTCACGTTGCCCCGGGCGTCCGTCACGGTGTTTTTGATGGTATCCCCGCTCACGATGTCATAGGCATAAGTCGTCGTGTTCCCGCCCTGGGTTACGCTCTTTAGCCGGTTCAGCGTGTCGTAGGTATAGCTCGTCACGGCCCCGTTCCCGTCCGTTGCGCTCAGCTGGTTCCCCAACAGGTCATATGTGAAGCTCTGCACTATGTTCTTCCCGCCCGGGTCCCGGGTCACCTTCGTCTGCTGGGAAAGTGCGTTATACTGCGCCGTCGTGACCCGGCCCGCACCGTCTGTCACCTTGGTCATGTTGCCGATCTGGTCGTATTCATACTGCACCGTGACGCCGCCGCCTGTCTCCTTTACGAGCCGGCCCTGCTTATCGTAATACTGGATGGTCTGCCTGCCCAGGCCGTCCTCGGTTGTGACCTTGTTGGCCTCGTTTGTGCCGTTGCCGTCGCTGTCCCACCGCCCATAGAAAACCGTCGTCTCCGTGCCGTCGGCATAGGTGGTTTTGATCGGCCGCCCCACGATATCGTAGGTATGCGTCGTCGTATTCCCCCGGGCATCCGTCTGCGTTTCCAGATTGGCGATCAGCGAATAGGTGCTTTGCACGGACGTACCGTCGGCATAGGTCGTTTTGATGGGGAAGCCCAGCTTGTTGTAATCATATGTCGTCGTCTGGTTCAGGCCGTCGACGCTGGTTTTCGTCCGCCCCAGGGCGTCATAGGTGTATTTAGCCGCCCGGCGGAGCTGTGTGCCGTCTGCCTTTTGCTCGTTAATCTCGGTGACCTGCCCCTTATCATTATATGTGTAGACCGTCTTTTTGCCCAGCCGGTCGGTATTGGAGATGAGATAGCCGTTTTCCCCGTTGCGGGCCGCATATACGTTGGTAATCACCTTGCCCGACGGATCGGTTTCTGTCAGAAGATTGCCCGCGCCGTCATAAGTATAGCTGGTAGTGAGCCAGGTGGAGCCGTTTTGCTTCACCTTCATCCGCGCCGGCTTGTTCCATTCATTATACGCCTCATAAAGAGTCTGGCTGCCGTTCGGCCCGGAAACGCTCAGAAGGTTCCCATCCGCGTCATAGCCGTAGGTATAGGATATGGCGGCGCTGCTCCCCTCCACGGTGCCCTGATAGTTCATCCCCGTGACCTGGAAATTGCTGTTGAAGGTGTAGTTTACCGCATGCCCCAGGGCATCCGTCTTCTTCGTCACCCGGCCTTCGCTGTCGAAGGTATAGCTGTTGGTAACCCCGTATTTATCGGCTACGGTCGTCGTGCCGCTGCCATAGGTGAAGGCAAAGGTCTCGCCGATGGGGTCCTCAATCCCCGTCAGCTTCCCGCCGCTTCCAAAGGAAAGGGTATAATCATTTCCCTCCGGATTGGTGATCGCCGCGAGCTTTCCATCCGCCCCATAAGAGAAGCTCTCGCCATAGGTATTGTTTCCCTCAATCAGCGTATAGGCCTGGTCCAGCTTGTCGTCGTCGCCGTAGACATAGTGGTAAACGATGCTCTCCGGCGAAGAAGCGCCTGCCTGGGTCCAGGATACGGTTTCCACCATATCCACATGCTCGTTGACGTAAGTGTAATCCGCGTCCCCGGGGTTTGCGCCCGAAACGTGATAGGTGATCTCGATCTTTTCGCCCACGGTATTTTCAATGCTTTGCAAATTGCCCCGGCTGTCATAGGCAAACGCCAGTGCGTTGCCGTTGGGGTTGGTGAAGGACAAAAGCTTCATGCTCTGGGCGTCAAAGTGATAGACGATGTTGTCCTTGCGGGTGATGGTGTATTCTCCCGCCGCCTCGTCATAGGCGAGCTTCATAAAGGTTCCCTTGGCGGACGCATAGGTTCCGTCGGCGTTTCGCGGGAACCGATGGAAGGAGCCGTCGCCGTCCTTCAGAACCATGCCCACTTCGTTTCCGCCGCTGGCGTCAAATTCCCTGAGAAGGCAGGTGTTGAAGGAGAAGTCCCAGCCATATCCCAGAGGCGTCTTGGTGGTGGCCAGGCTGTTATATGTCCGCCGCATCACCATGGCGAAGAAGGGGTCGGAAACCATCATATCCGTGGAGATATATGCCAGGTTGCCGTTGCTTACGTTCACATAGCCGTCTCCGCCGCCGGTTTTGAAGCCCACATAGCTCCAATAGTCCTGCAGACCCAGGCGCTTTTGCAGTTCATCCTCGTCCACAACCGTGGCCCACGCCTGGCCCGATGGCAGGCTTTCCCGAACATGGCCGCCAAGCGTCTTGCAGGCCGTCACCTGGTAATGGAAAGTCTTTCCATAATTTAAGTTATAGTCGCTCCAGCTCGTCTCCTCGATGCCCGAGGCAATAAGCGTATCTTCGGATGCAATGAAGTATGGCGTTTCGCTGCGGTAGATATTATACGTCACTCCCTGGGTTTCCGATGCCTGCCAGCGCAGCAGCGTCTGGTAGTTCGCGCCGGGAAGCGTGGACAGGTTTTCGGGTTCATCCACCAGCTTGACCACATAGGGCTGGCCGGAGGACAGGGTTTTAACGGAGAGCTGCCAGCTCTTGAGCGCAGGCAGGGCTGCGCCGTCCGGCGCGTTCAAAACCGCCTTCACGATCACTTCGCTGCCCGGCGCCGTCAGCGCCTTCCAGGCGGCCGCCGTGTTGGGATCGCCGGGCGTGATGTTCGTATAGTTCGCGCCGCCGTCCGCCGAAACCGCATATTGGATGGAGGTCCCTGCCGGAAGTTCTTCTTCCACCTTAAGCGCCACTTCCGTCACTTCTCCTGAAATCTGCCGCGGCGTGGAATATACGGTTCCCTCAGTTTTTCCGCTTTCCAGAACAATGCGGCCGCCCGCCGCGTCATGTTCCGTCTGATACAGCCCCGTGAAACCCCGGGCGCCTGCGGAAAAATCGTTGTCTACCAGGACAGCCGTGGAATAGAGGGTAAAGCGCGTCTCGCCGCTTATGCTTTCCAGGGCCGGCGTCTTGGAGGAATCCGTCGTCTGAAGCGTCACCCGCAGCTGAATGCTGCTGCCGGCATTGCCCGTGAGGAAATAGCGCCGGTTGGCCATCTCCAGGGTCTTTCCGCCGTCTCGGGAGACGGGGATCACGCTCGTCCATGTGGTCCCGCCGTCCGTAGACGCCTCATAGGAAATGCTCGTCCCGGCGGGATTGTTCTCGTCTACAATCAGGGCCAGTGAATTCACTTGCCCGGCGACCGCCTCCCCTTCCAGGATAAAGCTGCCCGAAGCCGCATAGGCACTGCCGCTCTTTTGAAGAACTGCCCGCCCCTCGCTCACGGCAACTGCGCTGGCTTCCGCCAGGCCGTCCATAGCCGCAAATTCTTCATGGAAGGTCAGGGAGCGATACGAGGCATGGCTGTATACATCCTCTCCCTGCGGATTTTTGCCCTGCACATAGAGGAACACGTTTTGTCCCTCGGGATAGGCCCAGTCGTTTTTCTCCTCATCCCATTTTGCCGCGTCAAAGGCAATGGTTTTGGCGTTATTCTCGGCCAGCGCCGTCTGGATGCCGTTCACAATGAGCCGTGCATTGGACACTGCGGTGTTCTGCGCATCCGCATCGGCATAATTAAACTGGATCTCTTCCCCGGCTTCAGAAATGACGGCGTCTGCCGGAGGCGAAGTAATAGTGAGCTGTGCAGGAAGATTTTCGCTTCCCGGCGATTTTAAAAGTTCGATGCGGTTGGATATGCCCAGATTCCCCGCCTGGTCCCAGCAATAGAGATAGAGGGAATACACCTGGTTGTCCTCCAGAGCTGACGTATCGAAGCTGCATAGATATGAATTGTTTAAGGTATTCCGTCCCGTATTGGCTGTGACGAGATTGGCGGCGGCCGGAGCCGTTCCCAGGCCATATCTCAGCTCCCAGCGGTCAAATAATGCCCGATTTTCTTCGTTTGTAATCGTGGCGTTGACCCGGAGCTTTCCGGCCACGGGCGTCGTATCCGGGATGGCGATGCTGGCAACCGGCGGCGTCGTATCCTTGTAATACATTCCGTCCACACCGGCGCTCTGATATCCCATGGCATCCACTCCCCGGATGCCGATTTTGTGCACGCCGTCCGCCAGACCCGAGCAGTCGATGGTATGGCTGCCTGAGGCAACGCCGCTGGATGTGGGAATGTCAAACCAGGGTGTTGCCGAAGATGTCCAGTCGATGCAGTATTTTGCCTTTGCCAGATTTGCGTCCGTAATTCCCTCCCAGGAAACCGTCGGGGAGGTGTTGTTGGTCCAGCTCTCCGGGGAGACGCTCACGCTGGTGGGAGACGTCGGCGCAGTATAATCGCCAACCGTGACCAGACTGGAATATTTCCATGCGGAAGCATGGTTCAGCTTATCATAGGCCATTACTGCAAATTGATAAGAAGAGGAGTCCGCAAGATCTGTAAAGGTATAGGAAAGCGCCGTCCCAGGCTGGGCATAAATCCAGGTCTGCGCCGGATCTTTCCGCAAACCCACTATATATCGGTCGATGCCGCTGCCCGCATCGGTGGCGGCGCTCCAGTTTATGGTGATACTCCCCTTGCCAGTGGCCGAAGGCGTGAAGGAGGGCGTTGCCGTGAGAGTATTGGGAACTGTCGGGGCAGAGAGATCCCGTTTATACATCACATTGGAGCGCACAGCCGCGCCAATGCCGCCCACGGTATTTTTGCCCCGCACCCATAGATACCGCTGCCCATCGGGCAGCCCCAGTTCAGTATTTGTCTTTGTAGTAGATTGCGTGGGTGTTGGAACTCCATTCCAAAGCGCTGTAAAGGCGCTGTCTGCGGGCTGGTTGGCGTCTGTGCTGGTGGCCCACTGAATTTCCGACAGCAACGCGCCCGCCGGCTGCGTCACCTTCATGCTGGTGATAATATAATCGGATGTCCAGGTGTTGGGGTCGTTGGAAATCGTGACATATTCCACCACCGGCGGGTCCACATAGTTCACCGTCAGCTTGGGCCGCTGGCTGGCCGTTCCATGCTGCGCCGAGGAAAACCGCTTGTATTTGTTGGGTCCTTCGTCCACGTTTTTCAGGCAGAAGCCGGGCAATGTGTTGTTCGTATACCATCCCTTCACCATTGCCGTCACGTCCCAGTTATAACTCTTTACGGCGCTCACTGAAGTTTTAGACGAAAGAGCCCCGAAGTTTGGCTGCTTATTCCATGTAATCGTGGCGTTGTCATAGGAAGTGGATGTCAGCGGATATACCCCGATATCCACAGTAGATGCACCAGAATAATTTTGATACAGGGTAAGAGTTGCGCTCGTGATGCTCTTATTCGTCCCGATTGCCGAAGGGAAGCTGGTCAGACGGTAATATCCGCGGGAAATTCCCAGGTCGCCGGAATTTCCGATTTTCACATTCGCATCATTGCCATAATTGTTATTATAGTACGCACTCGTAACGAAAGTATCGAACATCGTTAAATAGGTATACGTCACCGTAGGGTCGATGCGCACGGGATATACCCGGCTTTCATCCTCCAGCCATTCCCGGCTGGGCGTCAGGGTATAGCGGTATTCGGTTTCGCTCACCTTTTCCATCGATACTGCGATGTCATAGCTCTCCCGCTCCTCCGGAGAAGAGTCGATCATATTGGGCGCGGGAATCGCCGCGATAATCTCATCCGTCTCCCGATCCAGAAGCCATACGTTTCCATCCTCCAGCAGCACGGGATAGAGATTGGTGAAGTGAAAAGTGAAGGTAAAATTCCGTTCTTCTGGCAGCGCCGCCAGGACGATGTCCTCTTTTACCCCGTTTGCCGTGGCCTCCAGGACGATATCCTGCTTGTTGTTGAGGATCTTTTCAAAGGTGACTGCCTGGTATTCCATGCCCGCCTCGGCCTGCGCCGCCGTCACCTTCTCTGCCGGATTTTCCACAGGTTCCAGCTTGACAGCCGCATCCTTCTTCACGATCTGTTCCGGCGCCTGTTCCGCCAGGGCGTTGGCCGCTGCCGCCCGTTTTACCATATCCGCCGATCCCGCCGACGGCAGGAAGGAGATGTGATATCCATCCTTGGAAATGGTTGCCAGCTTGTCCGCCGCGTTTGCCGCAAATGCGATTTCCACCGGAGAAGAGACGGTTTCAAATATCGTCTTTCCCTGCCGCACCTGTTTTTCCAGGGCCGGGTTGATCTCCTGCCAATTGCCCGCATCATCCTTATATTTGATGGGCGCAAAGTAAATCTCTGCCGTGTGGCTCCCATCCGGGTTGTCCGTAATTTCGGTATATGCCTGCGGATCTTCCTTCTCCGGCTCCGGCTGGGCATCCATTACATCCCCAAAATTCTCCAGCGGCATTTGGGGCAAAGGAGCGCCTGCCTCCAATTCCCGGAAGCCCGAAAGGCTTTCCTCCACCCGCCGGGCCGCCTCTTCCGCTTCCAGCGGGTCCTCTGTCTCTTCGGTATTCTCCGGTGCCGCGGGCTTTTCTTCCGCCGGCGGTTCCGCCGTTTCTTCCGGCGCCGCAGAAGCGGGCGGCGTCTGCGTTTCTCCGTCGCTCTGCGCCGGACTGGGGCTGGGAGATGCAGAGGGCACGGCTTCCTCTTCATCCTTATTTTCGGAGACGTCTTCCTCCTCTGTCCCCGCCGCATAGGCAATATGCACGCCGCTTATATATTTCGCCCGTCCATATTCTCCTCCAAAAAACGCAAATACAAAAAAGAACACGATCAAAAAACAAAGAGCCTTGAATGAGCGATGTTGCAGCATGGCCGTTCCTCCTGGAAGTTTTGAGTCATGAGACAGAACATATTCCTATATTGATTTGTTAATTCTTGGATATTTTATAGTATATAGGATATATTTGGAAATTTATAGTCTGTTTGCAAAATTGTTACAACTATTTTTGTAAGATTTTTTCCTTTATTTTTTCAATATTCCCCCTTCCATGCTCCCGCCTCCTATGGAAATCACCGCGGCATAGCCTTTCCTGCTTATTTACCATATAAACAAAAAACGCCGATGTTTCCATAATTTTTAACCCAATAACACTTTTGGTAATATTCGATCCCGCAAAATGCCTGCGGCAGCGATTAAGAACCATGGAGCGGGTAACTGATTTTTTATAGAATAAATAATTGGAGCGAGCGCAACTCGTTCCGACGTGGGGTAACTTATTAAATTTGAATTTTCCCTGGACGCGGCAGAGGCGATCCATCCGCAAGAAAGCAGTCGGCAGACGAAGCATTAAACTGAATGAGGGACGAGCGAATTTTTTCTTTGGGAGCGCAGCCGTGACTTTTTGCGGAGAAGGGACAGCCACCAAGCGAACGTAAACGCCCTCGGCAATATGCCGAGGGCGTTTGTATGCAGCATTGTTTGCCGCGACGTGGCGGAGGAGGTGGGATTCGAACCCACGGTACCTTGCGGTATCACTGGTTTTCAAGACCAGCTCCTTAAACCACTCGGACACCCCTCCAACGGGCTCAGTATAGCATAAAACAGGCGCAAATTCAAGCCGCCGGTCTATATTCCCGTGAGAGGGGATGGTTCATCAAACCTGCCCTGTCCTTCTGCCGGAAAACCGCATCCCAACATCGCCGCTCCGCAGAATTTCATACAGACTTTCCGGATATTTCCCATGGGTAATGGTCGTTTGAATTTCCTGGGCCGCGTCCAGCTCTGCAGCCTGCAGCTCTGTCCGCATTCCTCCCGTCCCCCGCCAATCGTGAACCGCTTTTCCCTTTTCCGCATATGCTGATAAAAAGCCATTTTTAAGGAGGATTTGTATGCGGGAACGCGGCTATGACCGGGATGCTGCTGGAGCTTATGCCAGGGAATGGGCTATGAAGCGTAACCCGGCCTATCTGAATTTTGACAACCTGGGCGGCGACTGCACCAATTTTGCATCGCAATGCCTCTATGCCGGGAGCCGGATCATGAATCCCAAAAAGATTTATGGCTGGTATTACTATTCCTCCTCCAACCGCACCGCCTCCTGGACAGGGGTGCCCTATCTCTATAACTTTCTTACCGGCAACAAGGGCGTCGGCCCCTATGGCGCAGACGCAGACGCCGCAGCCATGGAGGTGGGGGATCTCGTGCAGCTGGGGCATGCCAACGGGCAATTTTATCACAGTCCCGTGGTGGTCGCCGTGGAGGATGGAGAAATCTTCGTTGCGGCCCATACCTTTGACGCCTATATGCGCCCACTTTCCAGTTATGTATACGACCAGGTGCGTTTCATCCATATTCTTGGCGTCCGTGACTGGTGAGAGCGGTCTCTAGTTTAGTGCATGCAGCAATGCCGGATAAAGCAGATAGAAAAAGATTTTTATATATGGCAATATGCCAGTTCGGCTGCCGCCGGATTTTGCTTTTGCCCGAAAAAGCGCAGATGTTTTCTCGGCAGGCCGGCAAATGTTCCCCGTAAAAATATGATATTCGCGTGCTTTGGCATGGCAGAAACTGCCGGAATGTGATTTTCACCCGATAAATCTGCGGCAAAAATGGCGGCAGAGCAAAATTCCACTTGAAAAATGAAGCGGGGCGTCCATGAGCATCTCATGAGCGGAGATAGGAATACCGCGGCAAATCAAACGGCATCCGCATTTGAAAAAATAAACATATAAAAAAGCCCGAAACCATGGTGTTTCCGGTCTTTTTCCTTTGGAATACCCTGCCAAATTTGAATTTCCCCGCACGCAAAAAAGCGGCAGCGCAGCGGAGCCGTTGCGGGCGCGTTTATACTAGCGGCGATGCAGGTGTGCCTTTTTTATGGAAAGAGAAGTTAATATATGAAAAGCACATAAAAAAGATATTTCTGCGTTTTCGGAGGGAGAATTTGTTCCTGAAAAAGGTTGGCAGAAAGCCGAAGCGTCACAAACGCGTCTACAAGCGAGCAGTGTGCCCTTTTTTGGGAAAGGAGATGCTGCGAAATGAGTGCGCCGGTGATTTTAGTAAAAAAGCCGCCGCAAGCTACATATCGCTTGCGGCGGCGTGGCGGAGAAGGAGGGATTCGAACCCTCGCAGCGCTTCGCACGCTCTACTCCCTTAGCAGGGGAGCCCCTTCAGCCATACTTGGGTACTTCTCCAGCTGAAGTTTTCTTTTTCCTTTTTATCGCCGGCATATTTCTGTGAACAGTTGTCAGCGTGAATTATTATACCCCATTTTCCTAAGATTTGCAACAGGTAAACCCAATATTTTTACAAGATGGGGATTTTTCCGAATGGTTATCGTTTCAGTGTATAGCTCTTTTCTTCCAAAAAGCTATAGATCTCCATGGTATCGGCGGATACCGGCCGGAATTCATATAGCCGGAACTCACTGCTTCCCGCCTGTCCATAGCACACGCCGTTTTGAATGTAATAAGTCTGTGCATTTCCAATCTCTAAAGAAGTAGCAATGCCATCCTCCCAGTCATAGGTAAAGACATGGCGGCCGCTCTCCCAATCTCCCTCCATATATATGGGGAGAAACCGCCAGCAGGCCATGGTTCGCCGCACTGGTTCAAAATCCATCCGCTCCATCAGCTCTTCCACAATTTTTTCATCATCGGAATTCTCCACGATGATGCAGGTCAGCATAAAGTAATCGCCTGCGTTTTCCCTTTCCTCCGGAACATGGACAAAACAGGAACAGGCGGCTTCCCATAGCGCCATATCCTCCCCATCCCATTGAAGAGCCTCTTCAAAATATTTTATCCCTTCGGCATAAAAACGCTCTTCCAGCGCACTCTCCAGAGCTGCGCCCTCCGGATGGCCGTTGATTTCCGCTTTCATGGCGCAGTCATAGGCATCTTCCAAATAGGAAACCATTTCGGGATCGCAATCCCCGCTGCTCATATCATAGATCTCCAAAAGATATTTTGCCTGGCTATAGTATACCTCCCCGATTTTTTCTTCTGCTCCCGCTGCGCCCTCTATTATCAGTTCCCGAAAGATTTCCTCCGCTTTCTCAAATTCCTTTTCTTTAAGCTGTTGATCGCCCCAGGCAAATTTGCTTTCTATACGCCTCTCTTTTGCATCCAAATAGTCGTCGCCCAGCTCGGAAAAGCCCGCGTCTGCTCTCTCATAGTCGCCGTTTTCAAAGAAACGCCCCGCTTGAATATATTTCCGGAGAGTCGCAGTATCCCGGTAAAAATCCGGCATAACCGAAGCCGCACGCTCTGCCGCCTGAAAATCCCCGGCTTCCGCCGCCTCCTGCATAAACGTATAGCGCCCTTCCACCGCTGTCCACAGCCCGAAGGTTCCCAGGCCCAGCAGCAGAACACAGGGAAGTACAATTCCCAGCCACACGGCCTTTTTCACGGAAATCTGTTTTTTCTTTTCTCCCTTTTCCCTTTTCATGTTGCCTTCCCCTTTCCCGTTTTTCCCTCAATACCACATCGCATCCGAATATAAAATATCCCGGCTGGGCGGAAAATCCGAATACAGCTCCAAAAACGCCCGTTTCTCCTCCCGGGACGCATTGGACGTCACCATTTCCAAAATATTTATATACTTCCCCGTGTCCCGGTAGCCAAGCCCCTTTATCAGACGGAAAAATTCCAGCGCCTGTTCATAATAATATGAGCTGTTTTTCGCATCCCGGCAGCCCTGTTGCACCAGCTCCTCCGCCGCTTCATACGTCGTTTCCCAGACTTTCTCCGCCATCTCCCGGTCGCCTGTTTCCCCTCTTTTTACGAGTCTGCGGGCAATTTCATTGGCTTCGCTGAGCTGTTCCAGGGATTCATCGTCCATATGATACGACTTTTCTGAAAAGGCGTCCAGCAGGGACTGGGCGCGGCTCTGCATCCTCTCCTGTCCGCCCCGCATTTCCCATGCCAAATTTACCCAGAAAGGAAAAAAGAACCCCAGGGAACATCCAAAAATACCGATGGCAATAATGCCGGCGATGAGCCAGTTTGTCCCTGTGTTTCGCTTCGCTTTCCTCTGACAGTCCGGCCGCGGCTGCTTCATTTCCCTTTCCTCCCAAAAGTCCGGCGAGCCCCTATTTACTTTCATATATTGGATACCATCAGCATACCAGAAAACAGCCGAAAAGCAAACACAAAAAGCGACATTTTTCCGGTTTTTTTTGCTGCTTTCCCAGCTCTGCGGTTTTTTCGTTTCCGTTCTTTCCTTTCCCTGCACTTTTTTTGGACTTCAATAAAAAACGCCGCCTCCCAAAAGCCGGAAGCGGCGTTTTTCTCAATTTGTTGAAAGAAAGATTCTCTTATTCTTCCGCGCCTTCCTCTTCCCCGGAAATATCCTGGGGCAGTTTGGCGACGCAGACCACCTTGGTGTCATCGTCAATGCGCATGAGGCGGACGCCCTGGGCCGAGCGGCCAAAAGTGGAAATCTCAGCCGTATTCATGCGGATCAGCACATTGGCGCTGTTCACCAGGATGATATCCTCGTGGTCGTTCACCACCTTCATGCCGCACATGGCCCCCGTCTTTTCGGTGATGCGCAGCGTCCGGGCGCCGATGCCGCCCCGGGTCTGTTCCCGGTATTCGCTCTCGGGAGTGCGCTTGCCATAGCCGTTTTCAGAAATAACCAGCACATATTCATCCTTGTTAAGCTTGCAGGCGTCCACAACGCTGTCGCCCTCCCGGAGCTTAATGCCCCGCACACCCACGGCCACACGGCCCATGGGGCGGACGTCCTTTTCATGGAAGCTGATGGCCATGCCGTCCCGGGTGCCGATGATGATGCTGTCGTCCCCATGCGTGCGGATGACGCTTATGAGTTCGTCGCCCTCCCGGATAGCAATGGCGATCAGGCCGTTCTGGCGGATGTTGGTGAACAGGGAAAGCGAGCTTTTCTTCACCACGCCCTGCCGCGTCACCATGAGCAGATTGGCCTCCTCCTCAAATTCCGAAATCGGGAATACAGCGGAAACTTTCTCGTCCCCTTCCAGCTGCAGGAGGTTCACAATCGCCGTTCCCTTGGCAGCCCGCCCGGCTTCGGGGAGCTGATAGCACTTCTTCATATAGACCTTGCCCTTGGTGGTGAAGAACAGCAGATAGTTATGCGTGGACGTGACGAACACATCCTGCACAAAATCCTCCTCCTTGGTGGCCAGGCCGGTGACGCCCTTGCCTCCCCGCTTCTGGGCCCGGTAGTTATCGCTGCTGGTGCGCTTGATATAGCCGTGGTGCGTCAGCGTGACCACCATCTCCTCCTCCTGGATGAGCTCGTCCATATCGATCTCATCCTCGTCAAAGGTGATGGTGGTTCGGCGGGGATCGCCATATTTCCGTTTGATCTCCAAAAGATCCTCCCGGATGATATCGTCCACCAGCTTGGGGTCGCCGAGCACGCTCTTTAAATAAGCGATTTTTTCCGTCAGGGCTTTAAATTCCTCGGTGAGCTTATCCCGCTCCAGGCCGGTCAGGCGCTGCAGCCGCATATCCAGAATGGCCTGAGCCTGCACTTCCGTGAACCCAAATTCCTGGATCAGCCCCGCCCGGGCGGAAGCCGCATCCTGGCTGCCCCGGATCAGGGCCACGATCTCGTCGATGGAATCCAGCGCTTTCAAAAGGCCTTCCACAATATGCGCCCGCTTCTCCGCCTTTTCCAGGTCAAAGCGCGTCCGGCGGACGATGATCTCCCGCTGGTATTTCAAATATTCCACGAGAATCTGCTTGAGATTCAGAACCCGCGGCTCGTTATCCACCAGGGCGATCATAATAACGCCGAAGGTGGTCTGCATCTGGGTATGCTTATAGAGCTGATTCAGCACCACATGGGCGCTGGCTCCTTTTTTCAGGTCGATGACCACCCGCATGCCCGCATGGTCGGATTCATCGTTGACCTCGGAAATGCCCTCGATTTTCTTCTCGTGCATCAAATCCCGGATATTTCCCACCATCTGCTCCTTGTTGACCTGATAGGGGATTTCCGTGACGACAATCCGCTCGTGTTCCTTTTCGGTTTCGATCTCCGCCCGGGCCCGGATGCGCAGCTTGCCGCGCCCCGTGCGATAGGCCTGCCGGATGCCCGAAACGCCCACGATCTCCCCGCCCGTGGGGAAATCCGGCGCGGGAATATAGTCCATCATTTCCTCAATGGTCAACTCCGGATTTTCGATGAGGGCCACGCAGCAATCCACCACTTCCCCCAGGTTATGGGGAGGAATGTTGGTCGCCATGCCCACGGCAATGCCGCCGGTCCCGTTCACCAAAAGCTGGGGGAACCGGGAAGGCAGGGTCACGGGCTGCTGAAGCGTATCGTCGAAGTTGGGATAATAGTCGATGGTATCCTTGTCAATATCCCGCACCAGCTCCATGGCAATTTTGCTCAGCCGCGCTTCGGTATACCGCATCGCCGCCGCCGAGTCGCCGTCCACCGAACCAAAGTTTCCGTGGCCGTCCACCAGCATATAGCGCATGGAAAAATCCTGAGCCATGCGCACCAGGCTGTCATAAATGGCCGTGTCTCCATGGGGATGGTATTTACCAAGAACGTCGCCCACGATGCGGGCGCATTTCTTATGGGCCTTGTCCGGCGTAATGCCCAGCTCGATCATGGAATAGATGATCCGCCGATGCACCGGCTTCAGGCCGTCCCGCACATCGGGCAGCGCCCGGTTGATGATAACCGCCATGGCATAGGAGATAAAGGATTTTTTCATCTCCCCGCCCAGGTCTACGGGAATGATTCTCTGCGTATTCTTTTCTTCCAAAGGGTTCCCTCGCTTCCTGTCCGTTCCTTAAATATCCAAATCTGCCACCAGCTTGGAGTTCTGCTCAATAAACTCCCGCCGCGGCTCCACATTTTCACCCATGAGGATGGTAAACAGCTCATCCGCCTCGATGGCGTTCTGCAAATCCACCTGAAGGAGCGTGCGCTTTTCGGCGTCCATGGTGGTATCCTTCAGCTGGTCGGCGTTCATTTCGCCCAAGCCCTTATACCGCTGGATCTCATAGCCATCCCCGATCTCTGCCAGATATTCCTGGAGCTGCTCGTCGGTATATACATATTTCACGTTCTTATTCTTTGTTATTTTAAAGAGCGGCGGCTGGGCGATATAGACATGCCCCTCCTCCAGAATCGGCCGCAGATAGCGGTAAATAAACGTGAGAAGCAGGGTTCGGATATGGCTTCCGTCCACATCCGCATCCGTCATGATGATAATTTTGTCATAGCGGAGCTTGGTGATATCAAATTCCTCGCCGATGCCCGTGCCGAAGGCCGTAATCATGGCGCGGATCTCCGCATTGCTCAGCGCCCGGTCATAGCGGGTTTTTTCCACATTCAATATCTTGCCCCGCAGGGGAAGAATCGCCTGGGTTCTGCGGTCCCGGCCCTTTTTTGCGCTGCCGCCGGCGCTGTCGCCCTCCACAATGAAAATTTCCCGCTCGGAAACGTCCTTGCTGGTGCAGTCCGCCAGCTTTTGGGGCATGGAAAACAGGCCAGCCTTTTTGCGGGAAACATCCCGGGCCTTCCGGGCGGCCTCCCGGGCGTTGCGGGCCATCAGGCATTTATCCACAATGCGCTTGGCCTCCCGGGGATTTTCCTCCAGATATTCCGAAAGCCCCTTGGTCACGCAGTTTTCCACCAGCATGCGCATATTGCTGTTCCCGAGCTTTGTCTTTGTCTGTCCCTCGAACTGGGGATTGGGGAGCTTGACGCTGATGATGGCCACCAGGCCTTCCCGGATATCCTCGCCCGCCAGCTTTTCTTCCTTTTCCTTCAGCATGTTCATCCGCCGGGCATAGTCGTTCACCACCTTGGTGAGCGCCGCGCGGAAGCCGGTTTCATGCGTGCCGCCCTCGTGAGTTCCGATGTTGTTGGCAAAGGAATGGATATTCTCGTTATAGCTCTCGTTATACTGCATGGCCACTTCGACCTTATAGAAATCCTTTTCGGCGGCCATATAGATGGTCTGTTCAATGAGGGGGGTCTTGTTGCGGTTCAAATATTCCACAAAGGATTTAATGCCGCCCTCATAGCAGTATTCATGCTTCACGGCCTTTTCGCCCCGCTCGTCGGCAAGGGTGATATGAATGCCCTTATTCAAAAAGGCCATTTCCCGGAAACGCACCCGCAGGGTATCATAATCAAATTTTACCGTTTCAAAAATTTCCGGGTCCGGATAGAACTGGATCTCGGTTCCGGTTTCGTCTGTCTTTTCCACAAACTCTACGCCGGTCGTCGGAATGCCCCGCTCATAGCTCTGGCGCACCCGCTGTCCATCCCGGGCAACCGTAGCCGTCAGATGTGTCGAAAGAGCGTTGACCACGCTGACGCCCACGCCGTGCAGCCCGCCGGACACCTTATATCCGTTTCCGCCGAACTTGCCGCCGGCATGAAGCATGGTGAGCGCCACCTCCAGGGCGGATTTCCCGGTTTTTTCCTGAATTCCCGTGGGGATGCCCCGGCCGTTGTCCTTCACCCGGATGCCGCCGTCCGCCTGAATCACGACTTCCACCTTGTCACAGTATCCTGCCATCGCCTCGTCGATGCAGTTATCCACCACCTCATATACCAGATGGTGCAGCCCCCGGGCATCCGTGGAGCCGATATACATGCCCGGACGCTTGCGCACCGGGTCCAGGCCCTCCAGAACCTGGATTTGATTCGCGTCATAGGAATTGCTGCTTTGTGCCATATGTTCCGCCTTCCCTCCTTTTCTATTCCAGTTCCATCCGCCCCGCGCGCTTTGCCAGCGTCGTGCTGGAAATGGGGGAATAGAAGATCTCCCGAAGCCCGTTTTTCTCAGTCAGGATGATGGATTTAATTTCCTTATCCAAAATCACCCGTTTGCGGGCTCCCTTTTCAAATTTCTTTAAAAAAGCGCCGGTGGTTGGATTCGCCGACGCTTCTTTATATGCAAGGATCATCAAAACACTGCTGGAGGGGACGCATTCTCCCCCGCCCAAATGCAAGATCATTTGTTTCCCTCTTTCTAAAAAAAGCTCAACTTTCTTCTTATATATTATATAATATTTTTCCGAAAGTTAAAAGCTTTTTTGCCAAATTCCTATAAAAATATTTGTCCGCCGGACACCTTGAAAATTTTTGCCCCTCTCACGTCTTTAATGCCCGAAATATCCGTTGAAGTGATAAAAACCTGATTTTTCTTAATGATAGACAACAGCCGTTCCCGCCGGGAAATATCCAGCTCTGAAAACACATCGTCCAGGAGGATCACCGGCCGCTCGCCCGTGGAATGCCAGGCGATCTGGGCGCAGGCCAATTTGATGGAGAGCATGGCGGTTCTCTGCTGCCCCTGCGAGGAATAAAGCTTGCTGTCCCGTCCGTTCACCTGAATCGACAAATCCTCCCGATGCGGGCCTATGAGAGAAACCCGCAGCTCCTTTTCCCTTTCCCGGTTCTCCGCCAGCTTATGAATAAGAGCCTCCTGCAAATTTTCTCCTTCCACGCAGGCTTTATAGGAAATTTCCAGCCGTTCCCCGCCGTCTGTCAGCTGGGCATGGATGGCCGCGGCCTCCTTTGCCAGCATTTCCACAAATTTAGCCCGCCGCCGGATGATCTTTGCTCCAGCCTCCGCCGCCGTCTCATTAAATGTATCCAGCAGGGCGTCATCCACCCTCTGTTCCTTCAAAAGCCTGTTTTTTTGCTTGATGCAAATGGCATACCGCTGCAAATCGGCATAATAAAGCGGCCGGATTTTGGAAATTTCCATATCCAAAAGCCGCCGCCGCAGGCTGGGCGATTCCTTCACGGTTTTCAAATCCTCCGGAGCGAAAACCACCGTGTTGATGACACCCATCAGTTCTCCCACCCGGCGGATGGGAACGCCGCCCACCTTCACACTGCGCTTTTCCCCGGAAAAAAGGGCGGCTTCCACCTTCCCCCCATGGGAGGCCATGCGATAGGAAACCGCCAGATAGGCGCTTTTTTTTCCCTCCCGGATGAGCTGGGCTTCTCCCGCTCCCCGGAAGGATTTCAGGCAGGACAGATAATTCACCGCTTCAATGAGGTTGGTTTTCCCCTGGGCATTTTCCCCCACCAGCAGATTGACGGCCGGGCTCAAATCATCAAACACCAGGCTGGAAAAATTCCGAAAATCCTTCAAAACCAGCTTTTCAATAATCATGCCGTTCCGCCTTTTCCTCTGCCCGCCGGTTTAGCTGCGCACGTTCACCGGAACCACAATATAAAGATAAGCGTCCCCTTCCGCCGGGCGGATGACGCAGGGCTTCAGGCTGTCGTTAAATTCCAGGAAAACGCTCTCTTCCTCCACTACCTTAAACACATCCAGCAGGTATTTGGCGTTGAAGGCGATTTTCAAAACCTCCCCCTCTACCAGCACCGGAATTACATCCTTCGCGGCGCCGTATTCGGAATTGGAGCAAAGCTCAATGCTGTTCTGCCCGATTTCCAGGCGCACCAGGTTGGAAGAATCCTCCTTGGCCAGAACCGAAACCATCTCCAGGCTCTTTTCGATGAGCTTCGTCTCCACCTTAACCCGGGTTTTATAGGTCTTGTGAATGATGCTCTCGTATTTCATAAATTCGCCGTCCAGCAGACGGGTATAGATATCCGTGTTTTCCATGCGGATATAGCAGGCGGTTTCTCCAAAGGAGACCTGCACGCTTTCTTCCTCGTCGCCCATGAGCCGCGCCACTTCTTTCAGGGATTTTGCGGGAACGATGGCCCGAATAGCGCCGGGAACCTCCATATGAATGGTGTTCTTGGCCAGACGGATGCCGTCGATGGCAACCGTGCTCAAAGTGTCTTCCCCGGATTCAAAGAGGATGCCCGTGAAAACCGGCTTATCCTCGCCCATATAGGCGGAAAAGGCTGTCTTATCGATCATCCGCTTGAAATCTCCCTGTTTCAGCGTAAAGGAATCCCCTTCCATTTCCGGGAAAGCGGGAAATTCGCTGGCATCCATCTCCTGAAGCACCACAGCGCTGGAACGGCAGGAAAGGCGGACGCCCGAAGGCTCCTGGCTTTCAAAGGTCACCTCGCTGTCCGGGAATTTGCTGACGATCTCCTGCAAAATCCGGGCGGGAATGCAGGTCTGGCCGGGTTCTTCAATGTCGCCGTAAATATTTGTGCGAATGGCGGTGACTGTATCGAAGGCGTCCAGGGTCAAAGTGCTGCCGGCCACAATATGGATGCACTCCAGGATGGATTTCTGGAATTTGGTATAGGTGGCTTTGATGACCGTGTTGATGCCCTTTAAAAGTTCCTGTTTATTGCATACAAACTTCATGTGTACCTCCACAATTATATAAAATATATAGATTTGTCGTAGTAGTAGGGGGTGTGGATACCGTGGATACTTTCCATATGCCCTTCACAAAGGCAAAAATCGGCATTTTCCCCTGTGGATAGATTTGGGAGAAAGCGGGGAGAGAGACAGGGAAACTGTGGAGAAATGACGGCTTTCCGCCGGGAAAAAATCTCCCGCCGCCGGAAAGATCCACGCGGTTTCCCCGGGTTGTCCTCCGGGATTCCCATAGGCTATCCACCAAAGTATCCACATGATGTGGATAACTTTTGTATTTATTCCTTAATTTTGCTGATGATATCGTTCACGGCGCTTTGCACTTCCGCATCTGTTTTGATGAGGGAAGCGACCTTGTCATAGGCATAGATCGCCGTAGAATGATCCTTCAGGCCGACACATTCGCAGATTTTTTTATTGGTGAAGTCCGTCAGGTGCTTTAAGAGATACATGACCACCTGCCGGGGAAAGGCGATTTCCCGGTTTTTCTTTTTGCTGTAGATATCGTCTTCGGAGATATCATAATATTCGCAGACGCAGCGAATCACCAGTTTGGGCGTGATGGTTTTGACCACCGGTTCCACAAAAAAGTCTTTGAGAGCCCGCCGGGCGATTTCCATATTGATGGAGGAAAGGGAATTTTCCAGCTGGGCGCTGGCGATTACCTTTTTCAAGGCGCCTTCCAGATCCCGGATGTTGCTGTCTTCCTTTGAGGCGATATAGTGAAGGACTTCCTCTTCAATATCCAGGCTGCAGCGGATCTTTTCCTTAATCATGGGAACTTTGTTTTTCAAAATCGCCACCCGGGTTTCATAGTCGGGCAGCCGGATATCCGTCAGCAGGCCGGAATTAAAGCGGGAAAGCAGGCGTTCCTCCAGCTTGGGAATCTCCGAAGGAGGCTTATCCGAAGAAAAGATGATCTGCTTGTCGCTCTCATAGAGGGTGTTGAAGGTATGGAATAACTCCTCCTGGGTGCGCTGGGCTTTGGCGATAAACTGGATATCGTCGATCATGAGCACATCTGCCGTGCGGAACTTGGCGCGGAAGGCCTCCTGGCTGTTGCGCTGGATGGATTCGATAAATTCATTGGTGAAGGATTCCGAAGTGATATAGATGATCTTTGCGCCGGGATTTCCCTCCAGAATGCGGTTGCCGATGGCATGCATCAGGTGGGTTTTCCCAAGACCGACGCCGCCATAAATAAATAGCGGGTTATAGGCAAAGCCCGGCGCGTTGGCCACGGCCAGAGAGGCCGCATGGGCCAGGTTGTTGGAACTGCCCACCACGAAAGTATCAAAGGTATAGTTGGGATTCAGCGAAATCATCGTGTTGCTGCCCAGAGGCGTATAGGTGCTTTTGGAAAGCATCAGCTGTTCGTCCAGCTCCTTTGGCGTCAGCACGCGCACATCGATGGGACGGTTTTTCCCGGTTTCCGCAAAGACGGATTCTTTCAGCGTTTCCGCAATCTTCCAGAGAAACCGCTCCTGAATCTGCTCCTTATAGTATTCGTTGGGCACCTTAAAAAAGAAAATTCCGTTTTCCTCATATTCCGGAGACAATACCCGGACATAGGTGGTAAAGCCGAAACTGTTGTTATTTTGGGAATAAAAAGCCTCCAGCTTTTTCAAAACGGATTCCCAAAGGATGGTAAAAGAATTCATAATGCCTCCCCAAAAGATATGAGGATTTCCGAAAAGAGACAAAAAAACTCGCAAATCCTCTTATTTCCGTTTGGTTTTTATCGTGCTCTGCCTTTCCGGGCAGAGGAAACAGTTAAAAAGTTCAATGATTTTTATGCCGTATAATAATGCCTGTCCGTCGGATCATCAAAAATATACGGTTTTTCCGTCCGTTCTGCCTCAAAGAAAATCTCCTGACAGACGGCGCTTATCCGGCAAGAAAAAATAATTCTCTTGCAATGGAAAGGAAAAGCAGTAAACCCAGGCTGACGCTTCCATAGATTATCCCCGGCAGTTGTGTCTGCCCGGCGAGGGCAAAGAAAAAAATCAACTTTGCACTGAAAAGGCAGAAGCGGCAGCCTGGCGGCAATTTCCACAGATTATTGTGGACGGTTACGCCTGCCCGGCGAGGGCAAAGGAAAAAATCAACTTTGCACTGAAAAGGCAGAAGCGGCAGCCCAGTGGCAGTTTCCGCAGATTATTATGGACGGTTACGCCTGCCCGGCGAGGGCCGCGCATTCATTATATCATAAAACAGGAAAATCTGTTGCAATAATTTTGGGTTTTTGCCGTTTCCAAAATTTTGGTGGAAAAAATCAGCGAAAGTTGAGGAAATGTGGATATATTTCCTCTGTCATCTTCTCTATTTTACTGCGGCTGAAGCGACTTGTCCACATTTCTAAACGATTTTATCCACAAATGTGGATAACTTTTCCCCTATATGTGGATAACTATGTGAAATAATATAAAAATATTCCTTTCCTAATTATATATTATAAATATATTGGAAGAAAGGGGACGAGATACAAAAGAACCGGATAATTTGAGAATTTACAAAAGAGTTTTTTTATAAAGAATATGAAAAAATACCGCGGCTGTTTTGTCAGAAAATGATACTATATCTTTCAAACAGAAAAGAAAAATAAATTTGTCTTTTTCACAAAAAAGTGATGCTTTTTCTGGGGAACAGGAAACATAGCAGGTGCGGGACAGAAACTATTTCGTCATTTCCGCCGGGATAAAAAAATCAATTTCAATTTTGAATCACTGTTTAAGATAGAAATGATAGTTATAATTATTTCATCAAAATGAGAAATTTTCTGTTTGTATAAACCAAAGCAATGGATTTCTTTTTTTGGGATAAAGAATATAAAAAAATTGTGTACCGGTTGTCCCATATCCTGTGGAGAAGGGGAGGAGGCATCACAAGAATTGGGGATGAAAGGGGAAGAATATGGGTTTTTTCCGGCGGCTCTCCCGTTTTTGCTGTTGACACGCCAGGGAAATTTCAATATAATATAAACGTCTTTTTATCGGCAAAAAGAGCTTTTGCTTTTGAATAATTAGTTAAATGAGGTGCAGTAATGAAAAGAACATATCAACCAAAGAAGCGGCAGAGAAACAAAGTGCATGGATTCCGCAAGCGCATGTCCACCAAGAACGGACGCAACGTCTTGAAACGCCGCCGGGCGAAGGGCAGAAAGAAGCTGACCGCGTAAAAAGCAAAACAGCAAAATAAGGGGCTGTAGGGCTTTTCCTTGCAGCCCTTTCTTCACAGGGCCTTTCCCGCCATGGAAAAGACGCCTTTTCTCTGCATTATGAAGTTCTTAGCAAAATCGGAATTTTGATGGGAAAGGAAGTTTTTCCAAAAGGAAGGGAGAGGGGGCTTTTTTATGAAAAAGAGAGGTCCCCAGGAAGCAAAGGAAGCATCGTCTGTGCAACTTGTCACACTGAAAAAAAACAGGGAATTTTCGTTTGTTTATTCCCGTGGAAAGTCCTGCGCCACGCGGCTTATCGCCCTTGTCTATGTCCGCCGGAAATTCGGCGGCGTGCGTGCCGGGTTTTCCGTCAGTAAAAAAATCGGGTGCAGTGTGCAGCGAAACCGCGTCCGCCGGAGGCTGAAAGAGAGCTTCCGCGCGCTGTTGCCGGAAATTGAGGGAAGCGTTCAGCTGATTTTCATTGCCCGGGCTCCCATTGGGGCGGCCAGTTTTCAGGAAATTTCCAGAGATATGCGGTATCTGCTGAAAAAAGCGGGGTTTCTCCCAAAGGAAAAGGCCGGCGGAAAAAAAGCGCGGGCGGATCGTGTGGAGAGCCAGCCATGATGAAGAAAATTTGTATTGCATTGATTCAGTTCTATAAAAAAGCAATCTCGCCATATCTGCCGGATGCCTGCCGGTATACGCCCACCTGTTCGGAATATGCCATGGAGGCCATTTCCAAATACGGCGCGGCAAAAGGCGGATGGATGGCATTCAAGAGAATTTTGCGGTGCAATCCGTTTCACAAGGGCGGATATGATCCGGTGCCGTAAATTAGGAGGAAAGTAATTTGGGGTTTCTGAGTGACAACTTTATAGCCGACGGAATTTTTGTGGTTATAAAGTGGATGTTTGAATTTATCCATGACTATTCCATCGTCATCCTGCTGATCACGCTGGCCATCCGAATCGTCGTTTTGCCGCTGGATATCAAGCAGCGCAAGAATACGCGGATGATGGCCAATCTGGGCCCGGAGATGGAAAGCCTGAAAAAACGCTATGCCAACAATCCCGACCAGATGAACCGCAAGATGCAGGAGCTTTACCGGGAACGCAACGTCAAACCCATGGCGGGCTGCCTTCCCATGATTCTTCAGCTGTTTCTGCTTTTTGCATTCTTCGGCGCTCTGCGCAACATCGTCAGCGAGCAGACAGTTTCGCTGGTGCTGCGGGCGGCGCACGACGGCGTGGAAAATGTGCAGCTTCCCCAATGGCTTTGGGTGCATAACCTCTGGCAGCCGGATTCCGGGCTGGCGGGCTGCATGCCCTCGGCGGCAGAATTTTTGACCTTCCTGCAGACCAATGCCGGAAGCATCACACCCCAGACGATGATTATGCTGCAAAATCATGGACTGATCACCTATTCGGGCGGAACACTGCAGGTGGCGACAGAAGCCTATAATACCCTGACGACCAACCTGATCGCGGCCAATGGCCTGACGGGCCTCAACAACGGGTGGTTTGGCCTTCCGGTTTTGGCGGGTGTTACGCTGTTCTTCCAGCAATGGCAGTCCATGAAGCAAAACCCGACCATGCAGCAGCAGGGAAAGATGATGCTCTATATCTTCCCCCTCTTCTCGGTTTGGATCTGCGCGACCAGCAATACGGCATTCTCCATTTACTGGGTTGTTTCCAACGTCTATGCCATCATCTTAAACTGGATCCTGGATGCGTTTTATAAGGCCAGGGAGCGCAAGGCAGAGGAGAGATCGCGGATTGTGGAACGAAAGCAGACCGAATAACGGAAAGGACCGGTTATCATGAGTATACACGAAGCAAGAAGCATCGAAGTGAAGGGGAAAACCGTCGATGAGGCGATTTTCAACGGATTGGATCAGTTAGGGCTTTCCATCGATCAGGTAAATGTGGAAATTCTGCATGAGGGAAGCAAAGGCATTTTCGGCCTGGGCAAAAGCGCGCAGGTGCGGCTGACAGAAAAGGATTCTCCGGCAAAGGACGCGGAAAATTTCCTGAACACGCTGTTTGAAAAGATGCATGTGGGCGCAACAGCCAATGCCACGGAAGGCGAAGAGGCCATCAAAATCAATATTGAAGGGGATTCTACCGGAATCCTCATCGGCCGCCGGGGCGAGACGTTGGATGCGCTGCAGTATCTGACCAGCCTTGTGGTCAACCGCGACCGCGAGGAATACACCCGGGTATCCCTGGATACTGAGAACTATCGGAAAAAGCGGGAAGAGACGCTCATTCGCCTGGCCAACCGCATTGCGGCAAAAGTGGCCAAGACTGGGCGGAAGGTGGTTATGGAACCCATGAATCCCTATGAACGGCGCATTCTCCATTCGGCGCTGCAGGGCAATCCCAAGGTGGAGACGGTTTCCGAGGGTGAGGAACCCTATCGCCGGGTAATTGTTAAGAAAAAGAGATAAAAGCGAGGAAAAGGCATGGAGCTGTGAACTGGGGGTTGCCCCATGTTGCAGCTCCTTTTTTGAAGGAAAACTATGAAAGAACAGACGATTTGCGCGCTGGCAACGCCCGCGGGCAACGGCGGCATTGCCATTCTCCGCATGAGCGGTGAGGATAGCCTGCCTATTGCAAAGCAAATATTTGACGGTCGGGGAGAGATTTTGCCCCGGCAGATGGTTTTGGGATATATCCGGGATGGAAAGACGCCCATTGACCAGGTTCTTCTGGTGTATTTTGCCGCGCCGGCTTCCTATACGGGGGAAGATGTGGTGGAAATCCACTGCCACGGCGGCATGATGGCGGCCCAGATGATTTTGGATCTGCTCATGGAAAAGGGAGCGGTTCCGGCGCAGCCCGGGGAATTTACCAAGCGGGCCTTTCTGCATGGAAAAATGGATCTTTCCCAGGCGGAGGCTGTGGGCGAGCTGATCGGTTCTCTCTCAAAAAAGGGGGCTGCGGTTTCCGCCAGGCAGCTCCGGGGGGATCTGATGAAAAAGATCCGGGAGCTTCAGGATCGGCTTACCGATTGCATCGCCGCTCTGGAAGCGGGCATTGAATATCCGGAAGAGGATTTGGAGGAGGCGATTTTGCAGGCACAGATGCCGGGGCTGAAAAAAATAGAAAAGGAGCTTCACAAGCTGCTTTCCAGTTACCGGGAGGGACGGATGCTCCGGGAGGGAATCCAGGTGGCCATTGCGGGCCGGCCCAACGTGGGGAAAAGCTCGCTGCTGAATGCGATTTTCGGGGAGGAAAAGGCGATTGTTACGGACATTCCCGGGACGACCCGGGATGTTGTGAAGGAATATCGGACAATCCATTCGGTTCCCGTGGTTTTTCTGGATACGGCAGGGATCCGGGAAACTCAGGATGCCGTGGAAAAAATCGGAGTGGAGCGGTCCCGGGCGGCGCTTGCGGATTGCTCGCTGATCCTGTTCCTGCTGGATGGAGCGGAGACTCTCACCCCGGAGGACAGCGATATTTTCCGGGAAATCAGCCGGCAGGAAAAGCCTGTGCTTCTGGTTTTGAATAAAACTGACCTGAATCGGAAAACGACGGCGGCGGATGTAGTTGAGGCGTTTGGAAAAGCGCCGATGGAGATATCCGCGGCCACGGGGGAAGGGATCGATGCGCTTTTGGAGGAAGTATACCGGGCGGCAATTCGGGATGAAGAGATGCTGGAAGGCGTGGTAATCACGGAGAAGCGGCATCAGGCGGCGCTTGCGGCAGCATCAGATGCTCTTGGGGATGCGATTCGTGCTCTGGAGGCGGGGATGGATTTGGACTGCGCTTCCATCGACCTGAAAGCCTGCTGGGATAAGCTGGGCGAAATCACGGGAGAAACGCTGGGCGAAGAAATCATCGACCGGATATTCACGAAATTCTGTTTGGGAAAATGAGCGAGGAAAGTATGGAGTGAAAAAAGACCCTACACCCCAAAATCTTTCAGACGGATGCCGGCGCATCTGTGAAGAGGCGGAAAAGAGATATTTCAGGAAAGCCTGATGTATTCGCCGCGAAACTTCCGAAGGGGAATCTGCCTTGCCGGAAAATGGAGAAAAGAGAATTTCCCGGCAGAAGAATTTAGACATGTCATAGCGGAGAGGGATGGCGAAGCAGTAGAAACCAGAGGTAAAAATTTTATTGCCGGCTTTGTTTTTAGAGAAAGCATGGGGCTTGAAAAAAGTGCGGAAAAGAATTGGCCTGCTTGAAGCACGGAAACAGGAAAAGAAAGATAACCCAGTCATAAAATTTCTTTGTCTGCTTTCTTTTAAAGAAAGCGTGAGACTTGCGAAAAGTGCAGGAATGAAGGAACCGACGTGAAGCACGAAAACAGGAAAAGAAAGATAACCCAGTCATAAAATTTCTTTGCCTACTTTCTTTTTAAAGAAAGTAGGGGGAAGGGAGAAACATTGCAGTATTATCATGGCGGAACATATGACGTGATCGTGGCAGGTGCGGGACATGCGGGATGCGAAGCGGCATTGGCCTGCGCGCGGATGGGCAGAAAGACGCTGCTCATGACCCTCAATCTGGACGGCATTGCCCTGATGGCATGCAATCCAGCCATCGGCGGAACGGCCAAAGGACATCTGGTCCGGGAGGTGGACGCCTTGGGCGGACAGATGGGGCGCACCATCGACGATACGTTTATACAAATTAAAATGCTCAACACCGGAAAAGGCCCGGCGGTGCATTCCCTGCGGGCGCAGGCGGATAAGAAGGCATATCAGGCGCATATGAAATGGACGCTGGAAAACACCGAAAACCTGCTGGTGCGCCAGGGGGAGATCACGGCGGTGCTTACGGAGCAGGGGCGGGTCTGCGGTGTCCGCACAGCCTGCGGCGCGGAGCTTTCCTGCCGGGCGCTGGTGTTGGCGACCGGCGTTTATCTGAAAAGCCGCGTCATTATCGGAGAATTTTTCCAGGAATCCGGCCCTTCGGGACTGCAGGGGGCCAACAGCCTGAGCCCTATGCTGCGGGATGAACTGGGCCTCACATTGCAGCGGTTCAAGACAGGGACGCCGGCCCGGGTGGATCGCCGTTCCATCGATTTTTCCAAAATGACGCCCCAATATGGGGATCCCGAAATCATCCCCTTTTCCTTCCTGAGCGGAAAGATCGAGCGGGAGCAGGTTCCCTGTTACCTCACCTATACCAATGAGAAAACCCACGCCATCATCCGGGAGAATCTGCACCGCAGCCCTCTGTTCAGCGGGCAGATTCAGGGAACCGGGCCGCGCTACTGCCCTTCTATTGAGGATAAGGTGGTGAAATTTCCGGATAAGGAACGGCATCAGCTGTTTCTGGAGCCGGAAGGCCTGAACACCAATGAGATGTATGTTCAGGGGATGTCCTCCAGCCTGCCCGAAGAAGTGCAGATTGCGCTCTACCGGACAATTCCGGGCTTGGAGCATGTGGAGTTTACCCGAACAGCCTATGCCATTGAATATGACTGCATCGACCCTACCCAGCTCAAGCTGAACCTGGAGCTGAAGAGTATCCCCGGCCTGTTCTGCGCCGGACAGATCAACGGCTCTTCGGGATATGAGGAGGCGGCGGCCCAGGGGATTTTGGCGGGAATCAATGCCGTGCAGTATCTCCGGGAGGAAGAACCGCTGGTGCTGGGCCGGGATCAGGCATACGCCGGCGTGCTGGTGGACGATCTGGTGACCAAGGGGACGCGGGAGCCTTATCGCATGATGACATCCCGGGCGGAATATCGGCTGCTGCTGCGCCAGGATAATGCGGATGCGCGGCTGACCGGGATCGGGCGCCGGCTGGGGCTGGTTTCGGATGAACGCTATGACCGTTATATGTTCAAAAAAGAGGCGGTGGAAAGGGAGATTGCCCGGCTGAACAGCACTTCGGTATCCCCGGAGGCCGTCCGTCCGCTGTTTCTTGAAAAGGGAGAGCCTGCGATTGGCGGCCCGGCCCGGCTGGCTGATTTGCTCAAGCGGCCTGCCATACGCTATGATGACCTGGCGGCGGTAACCGAGCTTCCCGATCTGGATGACGATATCCGCCGGCGCATTGAAACGGATGTGAAATACGCCGGGTATATCGAAAAGCAGGAGCGGCAGGTGGAGCATTTCCGCAGTCTGGAAAACAAGAAGCTGCCGGCGGATCTGGATTATTCCCAGATCTCCGGCATCCGTCTGGAGGCCCGGGCGAAGCTTAACGAGCGCAAACCCGAGAATATTGGGCAGGCGGCCCGAATCTCCGGCGTATCCCCATCGGATATTTCGGTTTTGCTCGTCTATTTTGAAAAGGAGAAACGCCATGGATAAGCTGCGGGAGATTTTGCTGGCCGAGGACGTGGAGGCAGAAGCCGTCCAAAAAATGGAAGAATATGCCAAAATCATTTTGGAAACCAACAAGACGATGAACCTGACGCGGATCACGGAACCGGCGGAAATGGCGCATAAGCATTTTCTCGACAGTCTGGCTCCGGCCCGGCTGGGGCTGCTGCCGGAGAGAGGCGCTGTTTTGGATGTGGGTTCGGGAGCAGGATTTCCGGGCATTCCGCTGGCCATTCTCCGGCCGGAGCTGGAATGGACGCTTTTGGATGCCCAGCGGAAGAAAGTGGATTTCATCACGATGTGTGTGGATAGATTGGGGATAACTAACGTTCGGGCCTTGCAGGGACGGGCGGAGGAGCTTTCCCGAACCCAAGATTTTCACGGAAAATTTGATATTGTGGCGTCGCGTGCAGTCGCCTCTCTAAGCGTTTTATTGGAGCTGTGCACGGGGTTTTGCCGGCTGGGCGGAAAATTCCTCGCTTACAAAGGCGCTGAGACGCAGGCAGAAACCGAGGAGGCCAAAGAGGCTGCAAAAGCCCTTGGCATGCGGCTTCTGGGGATTTACGATGCCGCGGTTGCCGGGCAGTCGCATTGGATTGTCGCCTATGAAAAGATAAAAGAGGCTCCGGCAAAATACCCCCGGGCTTTTGCGAAAATCAAAGCAGCCCCGATTGGTCTGCGAAAAAAGTGAGCCGAAAAAAGGGCAGCGCAGGAGGCTGGGGAAAGAATGTGGATAACTTGGGGATAACTCTGGAAAAAATATTTTTTTGGGTATAGTAAAACGGCGCTATGGCTTTGAAAACCCGGAAGCTGTGGCCGGATGCGGCCGATATACGCGGCGGGAAAAGGATGGGGATAAAATTATATATATCCTATATCCTTATAGGAAAAAGCAAAATATGTTTTGGATGAAAAAAGGAAAGGCAACGCCTTTCCTTTTTTCAGGATTTGTTTTGAAAACCAAAATATTTGCTGCTGTTTTGGGCCCACACGGATCGGTAAAACCACGAAAAAGCCCAATATGGATCTTGCCGCTTTATTTTGAAGAAAGCAGAGAAAGCCATTCCTTTTCCCGAAATCCCACGAGAACGAAAGTATCCCCGATGACCAACGGCCGCTTTACCAGCATGCCGTCGGTGGCCAGGAGGGCGAGCTGCTCCTCCTCGGACATAGAGGCGAGCTTATCCTTGAGATTCAGCTGGCGATAGAGAATGCCGCTGGTGTTAAAAAAACGCTTCAGCGGCAGGCCGCTTTTTTTCTGCCAGGCAGCCAGTTCCTGCGCAGAGGGATTCTGTTCCTTGATATGCCGGGATGTAAAGGAAATTTCATGTTCGGTGAGCCACTTTTTTGCCTTTTGGCAGGTGGAGCAGGGGGGATATTCAATAAATTGAACCATTTGTGTTACCTCCAGTAAAATTTTACTTATCTTTCTTTGAAGCCAGCCATGGACTGCCTTTATAGAACCAAAACTTTTGCGGTGGATACGTCACCGCGGGCAGTCTGTCAAATAAACACAAGGCAGAGCCAAAATATCAATACCTTGCGCGGCAACGATTCTTTTTAGATAAGTGGCGTTTTCCAAGATGATAGAAACCGCAGATGAAACCGATGCAGAGAGAACCGCCGTATGTGGGGCCTTGGAAACGGGCTTTCAAAATTATGGAAAATAGGGGTGCTTTCCATGTAAAAAACAGAAAACCGCTGGCCTGAGAGCGTCAAAGTGCGGTTGCCTTTTTATAGATAACGAATATCTGGGAAATAATGGCCGCCAGTAGTTTTGCCGGGATCGGGAGAGAAAGCATATTCCGCAGAGATCCGTCATAAAATATCTTTGCCTGTTTGCTTTTTAAAGAAAGCGAGCCTCCGAAAATAATGGGGACTAATAGTTTTGTCGATATCAGAGGACAAAGGATATTCCGCAAAAACCCATCATAAAATTTTTTTGCCTACTTTCTTTTTAAAGAAAGTAGGGGACGATTCCATGATACAGGGTTATCCATAATTTGTAAACCCCTGTGCACGTCTTGACAATCTTTCGGAATCCCGGTATACTATAATCTGGCTAAAAGAGAAGAGATTTGGATTGGTTGCTTATATAAACCCATAATGGGATGGGTGTTTCTACCAACTACCGTATAATAGTTGACTTTAAGCGGGGTTTTGCTGTACGGTGGTTTTTTTATACCATGCGGCAGAGAAAGGAAGGAAAAATGCAGGCGGATGTTTTGATTATCGGCGCGGGGCCGGCGGGGATTTTTACAGCAATGGAGATGCTCCGGAGGGGGAGCCATAAGAAGATTGTCATGGCGGAAAAGGGCGCGGCGATTGAGAAGCGGCGCTGCCCCAAGGAGACGACGAAGGAGTGCGTGAACTGCAGGCCCTATTGCCATATTACCACGGGGTTTTCCGGGGCCGGCGCGTTTTCGGATGGAAAGCTTTCTCTGAGCCATGAAGTGGGCGGCGATCTGCCGGAACTGATTGGAGCCGAGGCAGCCCAGGAAACCATCGCCTATACGGACGGCATTTATCTAGAATTTGGCGCAGACCAGCGCATCGAGGGGATTGACAATTCCGAGGCAGTGAAGCAGATCCGCAAAAACGCCATCCGGGCGGGGCTGAAGCTGGTGGACTGCCCCATCCGGCACTTGGGAACGGAAATGGCCCAGAAGATTTATGGAAAAATTCAGGCATATCTTCTGGAAAACGGCGTGGAGATTCTTTTTGGGCAGAACTGCACGGATCTTATCATTGAAAACGGCGTCTGCAAAGGCGCTTTGCTGGAAGATGCCCGGACGGGAGAAAAAAGCCGGGTTTCTGCAGAGAGCATTGTGGCGGCGGGCGGCCGGCGGGGCGCGGCTTGGCTGGAGCAGATGTGCCAAAAGCATGGGATCGCCCATATGCCCGGGACGGTGGATATTGGCGTGCGGGTTGAGGTGCGCAACGAGGTGATGGAGGATGTGAACAATGTTCTCTATGAATCCAAGCTCATCGGCTATCCCGAGCCGTTCCGCAATAAAGTGCGGACGTTTTGCCAAAATCCCGGAGGATTTGTGAGCCAGGAGAATTATGATAACGGGCTGGCTATCGTCAACGGCCATTCCTATAAGAATAAAAAGAGCGCCAACACAAACCTGGCGATTCTATGTTCGCATCACTTTGCGGCTCCGTTTGACCAGCCCATCGACTATGCCCGGCGGGTGGGGGAACTGGCGAACATGCTGGGCGGCGGCCATATACTGGTGCAGCGGTATGGCGATATCCTGGATGGAAAACGCACCTGGCCGGAGGAGTTATCCCGGAGCAATGTGCAGCCCACCCTGCCGGATGCAGTGGCGGGGGATATTTCCAGCGCCCTGCCATATCGGACGATGGTGAATATTCTGAACTTTATTCAGGCGGCGGATCAGGTGGTTCCGGGGTTTGCCAGCCAGGAAACGCTGCTTTACGCGCCGGAGATCAAATTTTATTCCAACCGGATTGCCATGGACAGGGAGTTTACAACCAATATTGCCGGCCTGTATTGCCTGGGTGATTCCAGCGGATGGACCCGCGGCCTGATGATGGCTTCGGTTATGGGCGTGCTCATGGGGCGGCGCTTGGCATAGGCGGGTTTCCTGGGAGCGCCAACTCCGGCTGTGATTCCATCCGGGATTTTCAGCTGTTATATATTATTTTGGACGTGCGGAACAGAAAATGTTTCACATGAAACATTTTGTCCGGTGCAGATGGAAGGAAGTCTATGCCGCACGCGCCGGGCCGAAGGAGTAAAAAAAGACCGGGATAATTCCGGTCTTTTTGTTTGCCGCATTGTTTCATGTGAAACAATAATCTTGGTCTTTTTGCGAAAAGGTTGTTTATTCCTGAATCCCGGAACCTTGGGCAGGGAGGCGAAGCCCTTTTCCAGCTGTTCATCCGAGGGGATCACATCGGTCATAGCGCCCGAGAGATAGGAGGAATACGCCGTCATATCAAAATATCCGGTTCCTGTGAGGCCGAAGAGGATGGTCTTCTGCTCGCCGGATTCCTTGCATTTTAGGGCCTCGTCGATTGCCGCGCGGATAGCATGGGCGGACTCGGGGGCGGGCAGGATGGTTTCCTTCTTGGCAAACAGAACGGCCGCCTCAAACACCTTGCTTTGCTCCACGCTGACCGCTTCCATGTAGCCATCGTGATACAGCTTGGAAAGGATGGGGGACATGCCGTGGTACCGCAGGCCGCCCGCATGGTTGGCGGAAGGAATGAAGCCGCAGCCCAGTGTATACATCCGCGCCATGGGGGTGATGCGCCCGGTATCACAGAAGTCATAGGCGTATCTGCCCCGGGTGAGCGAAGGGCAGGAGGCCGGTTCCACGGCGATGATCCGGGGATTGGCCTTGCCCGTAAGCTTATCCTGCATGAAGGGTGCGATGAGGCCCCCCAGGTTGGAGCCGCCGCCGGCGCAGCCCACGATAATATCCGGATATTCGTCCAGCTTCTCCATAGCCAGCTTGCTTTCCAGGCCGATGACCGACTGGTGCAGCAACACCTGGTTCAAAACGCTTCCCAGAACATATCGATACCCTTCTGTGGTTACGGCTTTTTCCACAGCCTCGGAAATAGCGCAGCCCAGGCTGCCGGTGGTTCCGGGATGTTCCTCCAGGATTTCGCGCCCGGCGTTGGTGGTGTTGCTGGGGGATGGGATTACCTCACCGTCAAAGACCTGCATGACGGCCTTGCGGAAAGGCTTTTGCTCATAGGACACCTTCACCATATAGACCGTGAGGGGAAGGCCGAAATACGAGCAGGCCTCGCTGAGTGCCGTGCCCCACTGGCCCGCGCCGGTTTCGGTGGTAAGCCCTTTGAGCCCCTGCTTTTTTGCATAATAGGCCTGAGCGACGGCGGAGTTCAGCTTGTGGCTGCCGGAGGTGTTGTTTCCCTCAAATTTATAATAGATTTTTGCCGGTGTATCCAGTGCCTTTTCCAGGTTATAGGCCCGGATGAGGGGCGAAGGGCGATACATCTTATAGACCTCCAGGATTTCCTCCGGAATATCGAAATACCGGGTGGTGGAATCCATTTCCTGCTGCGCCAGCTCGGTGCAGAAGACGGGATAGAGGTCTTCCACTGTGGCTGGCTGCATCGTGGCCGGGTTGATCATGGGATCGGGCTGTTCTTTCATATCGGCCCGCAGGTTATACCACTGGCGGGGAATCTCGTCTTCGGATAAATAGAGTCGATGGGGAATCTTTGTCATTTTACTGCACTCCTTTCGTTTTGTGTTGTCTGCAAATCTTTCGAGGGGAAACAAAAAAGCCTTTGCCCCTTCCTTTGGGACAAAAGCTTTGCTTCTGCGGTACCACCCAAGTTGACGCCAATGCGTCCTCTTGTCGTCACGGTCCCTTCTGAACCGAGCTTCCTTTGTAACAGGTGAAGCTCCCGTCAGGCATTACTGGGCAATTCTGCTGTTCGTCCTGCCCTCATCAGTCCATTCACCAAAACCCCTTGCTGCCGCATTTCCACCATCCGCGGCTCTCTTGAAGCGGGTATCCTGGATACTCCTCTGATTCGTCGGTTTGCGCTTTCTTTTATTGTTATGTAGTATAGCAGGCATGGGGAACCATGTCAAGAAAAAATTTTCTGTATTTTTAAAACATAACGCAAGAAAATTTTATAACGCTTTCCGCCCTCTGGCCGCTTCCGCCGCCGCACTTACAGAAAATTGATTATCCCGAATTAAAAGCAATGGGATTTGCCATGGAATTAGATAAAAAGCAATTCCTCCGGCGGGCGCATGCCCGGGTTTATAAGAGAACAAGGGGGGCTGCCAATCAGAAATTTATGCCTGGCTGCGCGGCAATAAGGGATTTGCCGGGGCTTGTCTATGAAAATAGAGACCGCAAAACAGCCGGAGCGCGGTTTCCTGCGCTGAGCCAGCCCTATTTCAGGGTAAATTTCCAAAGACAGGCGCAGGTATCGTCGGTAACTTCGGGATAGCAGCTCACGCATTCGCAGCAAATGCGGCTGTCAATGGTGCGGGCAAAGCCGGAATACTCCAGGATACCGACGCTTTTGCAGGGATGCAGCGGCATGCCCTTGCGGGTTCGGGCACTCTGGACACGGCAGGAGCCGACCCGATAAAACAACGCATTTCCTTCCATATAGACCGAATCCTGGTTCAGGCGGCCATAAAACCGCAGCTCTAAAGCGCGGCGCAGACCCTCCAGCCCCGGATGCTCGGGAAGCTGCAAAAAGGCCTTGAGCCGGCGCGCTTCAATGACAGTAAACCGTTCCCATGCCGCGGCGTCGTGCTTCATAGCTTCCTCCATGCCATGGGCGGCTTCAACGGACTGGAACCAGACCCCATCCATGGCCAGCCAGTTTTTCGCGTAAATTTCCAACAGTTCCTCCAGCTGCTCCCGGGAGAGGGAGCGCAGAGCCATATCCTTTTTCATTTCCAGATCCCTCCGGGAGAAAGTATAGCACACATGGGAAAAAACCACAATATATGGAATCCTTTATAAATATGCATACATTTTGTGGGTTCTTTTGTCGAACCGGGACTAGTTTTGTAAACCGCAGAGGATTTTGTTTTTTCATCACGAAATAGAAAAGCAAACCGAAAAGGAGACGATGCATTTATGTTGAAATTTACAAAGGCGGCAGCCTTGCGAGATGAAAACCAGCCGGCGGCGCAGGATACCCTGCAGATGATCCCCATTTCCCAAATCCGCCCCAATCCCTATCAGCCGCGGAAATATTTTTCCGACGAAGCCATTCGGGAGCTTTCCAGCTCTATCCGGCAGATTGGGCTATTGCAGCCCATCAACGTCCGGCAGATCGGGCCGGAGCGATATGAGGTGATCGCCGGGGAACGGCGGCTCCGGGCATCCAAGCTGGCGGGACTCACTCATATCAAAGCCATTGTGCGCAATGAGGCATATGATACAGATGTGGCGATGATCGCCATGATCGAGAACCTGCAGCGGGAGAATCTCCATTTTTTTGAGGAAGCAGAGGGCTATCAGAATCTCATCCGGGAGCATCACTTTACCCAGGAGGACCTGGCCCGGCGGCTCTCGAAAAACCAGTCTACCATCGCCAACAAGCTGCGCATTCTGCGCCTGCCCCGGACGGTAAAGGAAAAGATCATGCTCTATGGCCTGACCGAGCGCCATGCCCGCGCCCTTCTGCGGCTGCATAACGAAGAGGCCCAGATGCAGCTGGTGGAACGCATCCGGGAGGAGAATCTTTCGGTGAAGGCGACGGAGGATATTGTGGAAAGCGAACTAAAAAAGCTCTATGGCGAGCTGCCGCCCGAGGCGGGGAGCAACGTCATCCATATGAAATGCAACTATCAGATTTATCTCAACACCATCAAAAAAAGCCTGGAAAAAATCAATTCCCTTGGTGTGCAGACCACGTTTGACTACGCCGATCAGGGCGACTGCTATGAAGTGCGCATCAAGATTATGAAATAAGCTTACGACGACTTTTTCGTCCCCAATACCCCTTGGGAGCCCACCCGGCGTGAAACCCGCGTCCCGTGGGCTCTTTCCATTGTGCCAAAGCCTGGAAAAACAAGTTGTGTTTTGCGCGAAAAATTGCTATCATAGAATAGTATTATGGAGGTAAGCATTTTGGGACGGACACTTGTCATTGCGAACCAGAAGGGCGGCGTTGGAAAGACGACCACGGCCGTCAACGTCAGCGCATGCCTGGCGGATTTGAAAAACCGGGTGCTGCTGGTGGATATCGATCCCCAGGGGAACGCCACGAGCGGCCTGGGCATCGACAAAAAAGGGCTGAAGGCATCCATCTATGATGTGCTCATCAATGGGAAGGATGCGAGAGAGGTGATTTGCCGGACCGGCATTGAAAACCTGTCCCTTTTGCCCTCCAACATCGATCTGGCGGGTGCAGAAGTGGAGATGGTGGCCATGATGGCCCGGGAGACGCTGCTGCGCCGGGCGTTGGAGAGCGTGCGGGAGGAATACGACTTTATTTTGATCGATTCGCCGCCATCTCTGGGGCTTTTGACGCTCAACGCCCTTTCCGCGGCAGATCAGGTGCTGGTTCCCATTCAATGCGAGTTCTATGCCCTGGAGGGCCTTTCCCAGCTGATTAACACGGTGAAGCTGGTGAAGCAGCATCTCAATGGGGCGCTGGAAGTGGAGGGCGTGGTGTTGACCATGTTCGACGCCCGAACGAATCTCTCCATCCAGGTGGTGGAGGAAGTGAAGAAGTTTTTCCGGGGCAAGGTACACCGGGTGATTATCCCCCGCAATGTGCGGCTGGGGGAAGCGCCCAGCCATGGGCTGCCCATCACGCGTTATGACGCAAAATGCATCGGCTCTGAGGCCTATACCGAGCTGGCCCGGGAGATCATGGGGATAGAGGAGGACTAGGAAGTTGAAGGCAAAAGGATTGGGCAGGGGCCTGGGGGCGCTTCTGGGCGACGCAGAAGCCACGATCATTGAAAACCCAAAGGAATCTCTGGAAATCGAGGTTTCCAGGATTGATGTTTGCAAATCGCAGCCCCGCAAAAATTTTGACGAGGAAAAATTAAATGAATTGGCGGCGTCCATCAAGCGCCATGGCGTCATTCAGCCGCTGATTCTCAATAAAAAGGGCAGCCGTTATCAGATCATCGCCGGAGAGCGGCGGTATCGCGCGGCGCGCATCGCGGGACTCAAAACCGTGCCCGCCATAGTGAAGGATATGGAGGCGGGGGAGGTCCTGCAAATTTCGATTATCGAGAACATCCAGCGGGAGAACTTGAACCCCATGGAGGAGGCAATGGCCATTTCCATGCTGATGAAGGAATACGGCTTCACCCAGGAAAAGGTGGCGGAGGCCCTGGGCCGCTCCCGGAGCGCCGTCGCCAATACACTGCGCCTGCTCGTTTTGCCCAAAAGCGTGGCGGAGATGGTGGAGGCAGGGACGCTCAGCGCCGGCCATGCCCGCACGCTGATTCCGCTGAAGGATAAGAAGCTGCTGGAAGCGGCGGCGCGGGAGGTGGCGGAACAGGATATGTCCGTCCGGGAAACCGAAGAATATGTGAAAAAGCTGCTGGCCCCGGAAAAGCCCGCCCCGGCAAAGCCCCGGAAAAACCCGGAATTTGCCCGGGCGGAAAAGGAGCTTTCCGAGGCTATGGAGACAAAGATCCGCCTTTCGGGCAGCCGGGAGCGCGGAAAGCTGATTATCGAGTATTTTTCCGCAGAGCAGCTGGATGGCCTGTATGATTTTCTGATGCAGGCAAAGAAATAGTTTCATGTGAAACAATGGCAAAAGGGGGCCGGTTTTTCCGGGCTCCCTTTTTATGTGGGCCGGAAAAGCACCGGAGGTTCAGAAAAATAGGGCCGAAAAGAGGCGGAAGAAAAACATGTGACATGAAACGGGCTGCTCGCCTATGATGATAAAAAGCGGTAAAAAAGGCAGGGCGGCGGGATTCTTTGCGGGGAAGATGGGGAAGGCAAAGGTTTATATACGGGCGCAAAATGCTTTTTACACCACGCTTTCCAAAGGGAAAAAGCCCGAAACGATATGCCAATAGATGGGATTGCTTTTATGCCGATATGAATGAAAGGACATCTGCAAACTGCCAGAAAATTTCTTTGCTTTTCTCTAAAGAAAGCATCTAAGAGAAAGTGAAATTATAAAAGACCCTGCCTATCTTCCATTCAAACAAAACAGAAGGGCCTGCGGCAGCCGGGTAGTCTCGTCTGTTATCGTCCGGCCGATTTGTCCGGGGGTCAGAAAAAGTGCCTCGGAGAGATCCGCGCCGCGAAAATCCGCCCCCTGGATATCCGCGCCCAGAAAATTGGCGCCCCAAAGGTCGCATCCCTGAAAATCTGCTTGGGCGAGGGAGGATGTGGAAAAGTTCATGCCCCGGGTATCCCAGCCCTGAAAGCACCTGCCAACGCAGTTTGGAGGCCTGCGCCGGGGCTTCCAGGAAAGCTGCCTGCGCAGCATGGACCAGGTCTGGCGCAGAAGGGAATGGGCCCGGAGGAGATATTCCTCCAGATCATAGAGGAAAAAATCCTCCCGGGAAAAACCGCAGAGCGCGAGGCCCTTGGATAAAAGCCGGTTGATGCGGGCCCAAAGTTCCTGAACCGGGAGAAGTGTGCCTGCTTCCGCCAGATACCATAAGGTAAGTTTCAGTCCTTCCCCCAGAAGAAAAGCCCGATAGATTTCCCGGGCTTCATCCGGGGAATCTGCCAGCCGCCAGGAACCCGAGGGGAAAAGACCGCTCACCATCTGCCCCGCCCCCAGGCAGTGATAGGTTTCGCATCCAAAGAGACCGCGCGCAGAAAGTTCGGCGTGAATGGTGCAGCGGAAATCCGGCTGCAAAAAGGAGCAGGGCTCGCCGGGCAGGCGTGTTTCCGGGAAACCGTCGGGAATGCTGCGGGCCAGCGCCACGCAGCATAGCCCATAGCAGCTTCGGCAGCGGGGGAGAAATTCCTGCAATATGGCGTCCGGGAGTTCCGCGTGCAGTTTCATAACAAAACACCTCTTTTTTAAAACATTTTTCCCATGAAAGGAGGGCAGGATAAAAACAACAGCTGGGGTGATATAATTTCCATATCTTTGTCATATACAATACCATATTTTTTTCGGCCTGTCAGTGAAAAATGTAAAAAAAGAAGGGATATGGGCTTTTTTTAGCCCACACCCCTTTGAAAGCGAAGAATGCACCTAAATTGTCCCAGAGATCAATCGAAGCACCAGACTTCCTGAATAGAAGATCGAGCTGGTGAAGGAAGAGTTCAAAAGATCGGAAATGGGAGCGATGGGCAGCAGGATCAGCGCCACGGGCACAATGGTGAACATGAGGTGCATGGAGAAAAACCCGCGGACCAGCCCTACGGCGCCGCCCAGCGTATAATCAAAATGACGGAGCTGCGGGAGATCCGAAGAATAGCTTACGGCGTTGGTGATGAGCGTGAGCAGCAGGCGGAGCGCCAGAAACAGGATGAGAATGGCGATGATGTTGATCATCACATTATAAATCGTCGTGTCAAAGTATTCGCCCAGCGTGGTGAGCCCCTGGCTTTCAAAGGCCCGGTTTTTCACGTTGTTGACGATGGCCGTGTCATAAGGTGTGGGCATTTTGGCGTTCGCCATAATGCTCGTGAGCTGGCTTTCCGAGATGCTGGCCACGGGGACACGGACAAGCTCATAATTCCCGATGCGCTCGGCTCCCTCGATATAGAACTTGAGGGAGGAGAAGAAATCCGATCCCACCAGCGCCCGGGAAAGCAGCGGATAGGCGAGAAAGGAGACGATCCAGGAGACAAAAAATCCCCCCAGATTCAGAAGCGAGGGGATGAACCCCCGGTATACGCTGTTGAGAACATAAAGCAGCAGAAGCACAAGGACAACGATATCCAGAATATTCATGAATGAGAAAGCCTCCGTTAGTCAAGATTCATCACATAAAGGGCGGTCTCCGTCCGCAGGAGGACGGTGGAATCCGTGAGGGGCGTGACGCCCGTCAGCGTGAAGTCCAGGGGAATGGTTTTTACAAATTCGCCGCTGGTTTTATAGACATAGACCGTGTCCGCCGAATAGCAGTATACATAGTTCCTGGAAAGCGCAAAATGAAGAATGCCGTCCGGCAGCTGCAAAAGCGTGTCCACTCCGCTCTTGGAGAGCAGACGGACGGTATATTCGCTGCCGTCGGAGGTGCTTCGGGGAGCAAAGGCGAAGAGAATGTCATCCCCGCTCTCGCAGACGGCGACGCATTTGGTTCCATAGATCAGCGTATCCTCGGTTTTGGTCTGCTGGATCGTGTCATAGCTGGCCAGATAGGTGGTCCCGGCCACATACATTTCTGTTCCCAGGAAGCGGACGTCGCTCACCAGCTCGTCATAGATGCTGTATAGCCCGGTCAGGGAATTCTGCGTGGGAACCAGCGTGGTGATCTGGGAAATGGGATAGACGCCGGTCGTGTCCAGCGTGAGATACCAAAGGTTGTCTCCGTCTCCCGAAAAGCCGAATTTCAGGGCTTCGGATGTTTTCAGGTCCACCCGGTTGATCTCCGCGCCCGAGGTGTCAAAGATGCGGATATATTCATGGGCGGTTCCGTTTTCATCAATTTTGCAGAGCATGGCCAGGCTGCTGTTGCCGCAGACTACGTCCATGATCTGAAAGTCCGACTGCGGCACGGTAAACAGCGGATTCTTCTGGGTGTCGATCACCGTGGCGGAGGATTCGTTATAGAGGCAGATGAGCTTGCTGCTCACGGCCAGATCCTGCTGCCCGGCGGAAAATTTGGTGGTCCAGAGAGTCTCGCCCTTTTTATCCGTGCAGTTGAGGGTGGTCCCGGTCAGATAATAGAGGCAGCCATCCTGCTCCAGCACCTTGGTCCCCGGAGAAACCGGGAGGGCAAGAAACTGGGGCGGCGCCTGAAACACATTGGTGAATAACAGGAGAAACAGGAACACCAGGGCAGCCAAAGCCAGAACGCCGCCGCCCAGAAACAGCCAGCGGCGAAGCCCGAACCGGCGCCGGTGCCTGCGCACCCGATAGGATTGTCTTTCGCTATAGGCCATAGAATACCAATACCTGCCTTTAAAAAGTCAAAAAATCAAAAAGATCCTTCCGTATAATATTCTGTAAAAATTTCCAAAATCCTGCAAGGCGAGGATCTTCCCCTATATTCTACCACATACCATCCAGTATGGCGAATAAAAAGAAAAAGTATACAATTTGGAAACAGTCCTCCCGCCGGATTGAAGAGGGATAGAGGGGTATGCTATACTATATATTATAATATAAGTAAAAAAGGACCCTCGCCCCGGGCGCGGGTTTTTGAGGGGGCATGCTTTTGGCCGGCCCCCTATGAAAAAGGGGAGTCGGCTGGAAACGGCCGGCGCCACCGGGTTTTGGCGAAAGCGGAAAGGAGCCGGAAACATGGAAATTACAAAAATGCACGGATTGGGCAACGATTTTATCGTGATCGATAACCGGGAGGGCGCCGCGGGGGATGCGGCTTCTCTGGCTCGCAAGCTCTGCCACCGCCGCCTGGGCGTGGGGGCGGATGGCTTGCTGCTTCTGGAGGATGCCGAGCAGGCAGACGCCCGCATGCGGATTATCAATGCCGACGGTAGCGAGGCCGAAATGTGCGGCAACGGCATCCGCTGTTTTGCCCGGTATTTTCACGACCGCTTTGCTCCCGACCGGGAAGAATATGCCTTTGCAACGCTGGCGGGGATCATGCGCCCCCGGCTGGAGATGAGAGACGGTCGGGTGACGGGCGTGCGGGTGGATATGGGCGCTCCGTCCTTTGATCGGGGAGCGATCCCCATGGCGGGAGAAGGAAGCCCGCTCAACGTCCGGCTGGAGGCCGCCGGTCAAACGGTCACCGCCCACTGCGTCCTCATGGGCGTGCCCCATATGGTGGTGCCCTGTGATTCTGTGGACGATATCGACTTTGCGCATCTGGGCCCGGCTCTGGAAGCCCATCCCCAGTTTCCCCGGAAGATCAATGTGAATTTTGTGGAGCTGACTGGCCCGAACACCGTGCGGGTGCGGACGTGGGAGCGGGGCGCGGGGCCGACGATGGCCTGCGGCACGGGAGCGTGCGCCACGGCGGTGGTATTAAACGAGCTGGGGCTGACCGGCCCGGCGGTGGATATCCAGCTGGAGGCCGGCTGCATGCATATTGAGCGGGCGGCGCAGACCGTCTATATGACCGGCCCGGCGGAATATGTGTTTGTGGGGGAATTGTTATCAAAATAGAGGTTTGCCCGCCTCTTCGGGAGGCGGCGAAAATATTTGAGCGGGCCGGGGCGCGGCTGTATCTTGTGGGGGGCGGAGTCCGAAACGCCCTTCTCGGCCTTCCGGCCACAGATCTCGATATTGCTTCGGCGGCGCTGCCCGGGGAGGTGCTGGCCCTGCCCCTTCCGGGCACGGCAAAGGAGATCAACCGGCGCCTGGGGACGCTGGAGATCACGCTGGACGGTGTGCGCATGGAGCATACCACCTTCCGGCGGGAGAGCTATGGCCCGGGCGGCGGGCATGCGCCCGAGCGGGTGGAAATCGGCGTTTCCATGGAGGAGGATGCCCGGCGGCGGGATTTTTCCGTCAATGCGCTGTATATGGACGTGCTTTCCGGCGAGATTCTGGACCCCACGGGCCGGGGCCTGGCGGATTTGCAGGCCCGGGTTCTCCGGACGACCACGCCCGACCCGGCGGAGATTTTGCGGGACGACGGCCTGCGGCTGCTGCGGCTGGCCCGGTTTTATGGGCAGCTGGGATTCCGGGTGGACGCCGCGCTGGTTCGGGAGGCCCGGCGACAGAAGGGCTTGATCCGGGACGTTTCCCGGGAGCGCATTGCCGGCGAGATGGAAAAGATCCTGCTCTGCGATGTGAAATATGATAAGGTGAGCCGGGTGCATCCCGTGCTGCGGGCGCTGGAGCTGCTCCATGGCACGGGGGTTTTAGAGGAGCTGCTTCCCGAGCTGCGCGCTGCGGAGGGCCTGCCCCAGAAAAAGAAATATCATAAGTATACTGTGCTGCAGCACATTCTTCATACGGTGGCCTGCGCGCCTCCGGAGCTGGTTCTCCGGCTGGCGGCGCTGTTTCACGATGTGGGAAAGCCCGAAGCAGTGGACCGCAATGGGCGGATGCTGGGGCATGACCGCATCGGCGCGCGCATTGCCCGGGAGAGGCTGCCGGAATGGGGATTTTCCCGGGAGATCACCGAAGATGTGGCGGTGCTGGTGGAGCTGCATATGTATGACCTGGCGGGAGAGGCGCGGGAAAGCCGCCTGCGGCGCAAATGCCAGGAGGTGGGCTACCGGCGGTTTTTGCAGCTGGCGGCCCTGAGGGAAGCGGACGTCTGGGGCTCTGGATGGGAAACCGGGCCGGTGGCGACGGCGGAACGGTTTCGGCGGGTTGCGGCCCAAATGCAGGCGGAGGGCGTGCCCATGTCGCTCCGGGATCTGGCGGTGAGCGGCCGAGACCTGATGGAGGAGCTGGGGATTCCCCCTGGCCCCGAGGTTGGAAGGATATTGCGGCAGCTGCTGGTTCTCTGCGCCAACAAGCCTTCCCAGAATACGCGGGAACGCCTTCTTCACGCCGCCTCCCCTCGGCGGGGGGCCATGAGCGAGAAACAGACATAGCGCTACGGCAGAGTTTTGCGGGAAAAGCGGGAAGGCGCACTGCCGCAATGGGGAAATTTCCTCGGCGGCGAGCCATAAGCGGGAAACAGACATAGCGCTACGGCAGAGTCTTGTGGGAAAAGCGGGGAGGGCCCCGCGCAATAGAGAAAACTTCTTGACGGAAAATCGCAAAGGATAAATAGCAAAGGCGCCGATCTCCGGGTTTGAAGAAGAAAATAATCAGCAGTTGCGAAAGAAGACGGGCTTCATCGCCCGAGGCCAACAGAACCTGCAGAAAAAGGTCCATTTTTCAGGCAGAGATATAGTTTCGGCAGCCTGTCTCCCGCGGCAGATAAACGAATGCGCTTCTTGTGCTGTGGAATTGTGTGAACACCGAAGTTCTGAACGTATACCACAAATAACAGACGCATAGGCCAGAGTCAAAAAGATGGTTTGCGGCATGGAAAGAAATTTTGCAAAAACTCCCTGCAAGGGATAAAATTGGAAAAGGCGGGTGGTAGAGAACTCACGCTGTTCTGAGAATCCGGTTTGCGGTCATGACTGCGGAGCCGAGCCGCAACTTCTGGAAAGAAAGGGCAAAAGCGAAAGAGCCGGGCGGGAGAAAATCCGTGCCGCGCAGGGAAACTGGCTTGCGAACACGGTCTCGGCGGTAAGCCGCAACTTCCGGAAAGAAAGGGCAAAAGTGAAAGAGCCGGGCGGGAGAAAATCCGTGCCGCGCAGGGAAACTGGCTTGCGAACACGGTCTCGGCGGTAAGCCGCAATTTCCGGAAAAAGGGCAAAAGTGAAAGAGCCGGGCGGGAGAAAATCCGTGCCGTGCAGGGAAACTGGCTTGCGAACACGGCCGCGGCGCTGAGCCGCCGGAGTGGGGGTTGCGAAAAAAGACGAAATAGGGTAAGATGAAATTGGTCTGCGGCGAAAAGGCCGAAGGGCGGTTTTTCTGCCCGCAGATTACCGGCAGGGGCAGGGCCCCTTTGGAATGTCATAAGGAAGAAGGAAAAAGCAGTGATTACGAGAGTAAAAAGCACGGTTTTCACCAATAAAAAGACGGTGGGGAGCTATGCTAATATCGCGTTTGATACATATGTAGAGCTGGGCGGCGGCAAGGAAGATGTGCTGAGCGTGGAAGCGCGCATGCACTATTTTGAAAGGGGAAGCGGCAAGACGGTACTGCTGCTCCATGGCGCGGCGCAGTCGTATTATACGTTCAAAAACAATCAGGATGTGCTGTCGGAGCATTTTCATGTGGTGATGCCCGACCTGCTCGGGCATGGCTATTCGGACTGCCCGGATATCTCCTATTCGGTGGAGGAATATTCCCTCTCGCTGGAAACATTTTTAAAGACCATCGGCGTGGAAAAGTGTTCGATCATCGCCTTCGGGCAGGCGGCGGCCTATGCCCTGGACTTTGCCAGCTTTAACGGGAATATGGTGGAGGAGATGGTATTCATCCATCCCGGGGCTTTCCGCAACACAAATTTCCCCGGGGCAAAGAGTGTGACCGGGCCTTTCGGCGGCCGCAGCATGGCGAAATTTGCAAAGGAAGCCTTTGTGGCCAAGAGCATGGAAGAAGCATATTTTGACAAAACCATTGTGGATAAGCTGGCTGTAGAGGAATATACCCGCCCCTTCCAAAGCCGGGAGGTGGTGAGCGCGGCGCGGCTGGCGATTATGAATTATGACGAAAGCGAGCTGGCGGGAAAGATTGGCGCGATTGCCAAGCCCATGCTGGTGGTCGAGAGCGTGGACGATCCGATTCACAATGTGGAGGACAGCCAATATCTGACGGCCCATATGAAAGATGCCTATTCCCTTACCATCCGCAACTGCGGCTATTTTCCCCAGGAGGAAAAGCCGGATGCCGTCAACGAGGGAATACTGGAGTTTATCTCCCGGTAGGCATACGGATTCCGCCGAGGTTTTATTGCAAAATAGAACCTCTTTTTTCTCCCTGCTGTTTTCCCGCATAGAGAAAACAGGAGGCAGGCGCTTTTGGGGGGGCGCTCCGGCCTCTATTCCCTATAAAGGGAATGGAGAGAGCCGCTGCGCGCCAGTTTTTTCGTTAGGTAAGCGGGCGATTGTGTCCGCTCCCCGCGGATGCGAAGCATCCGCCGAAAAGTTTTTGGAGTGAGGGTTTTTTGAAGGCCCTGCGGCCTTGTGGTTTTTCCGCAAAAAGGAGCGGCGGACGCGCTCCGGTTGGAGGAAGAAGATTGATTACATTTGATGCGGCGGCGCTTCGCATGGTCGCCATTCCGCGGGACGCGGCGGAAAAGCTGCTGGCTGCGCCCCCGGCCTGCGCCAAGGTGTATCTTTATGGCCTGGTGCGTCAAAAGGCAGAAATAGACGAAATGGCGGCGGAGCTGCACCTATCCAAAAACCAGGTGCAGGAGGCGGTGGACGCCCTTTTGGAGGCCGGCCTTTGGGCTTCGGAAGGGGCGGCGTTTTCCTATGCCCTTCCTGCGGCGGAGTGCCGGGAAACGAATCCGGCGCTTTATGAGGACGCGGCCTTTAACGCCATGCTTCAGGCGCTTTTTACCGACCGGGAGCTGTCTTATCAGGAATATCAGGTTTTTTATGAGTGCATCGATGTCTATGGCCTGCCTAAGCCCGTGGTTCTCATGCTGGCGGAATATATGATTACGCTTTCCCGGGCGAAAAACCGGGTTTCCATCGCGGCCATTCGGGATAAGGCCCGAGAATGGGCGCGGGAAGGCGTGGATACCATCGAGCGGGCGCAGGAGCGCATGGAGGAGGGCGGAAGCAACGCGGATGCCGCCCGGCAGATCTTGAAAGCCCTGAAAATTCGCCGTCTCCCCACGGACGAAGAGGAAAAGCTCTATGATAAATGGGTCCGGGAATGGGGCTTCTCTTTTGGCGGCATCATGGCGGCAACGGCGGCCATGACAAAAGTGCAGTATCCCAACATGAAATACCTGGACGGTATCCTGAAAAACCTGCATCGGCAGGGCAAGCTCACCGCCAAGGATATCAACGAACATTTTGCCCGAACCGAGGAAACCGGCGAGGCCATCAAAGAGCTGCTGATGGCCCTGGGCGCGCCGCGGCTGACCATCACGGCGGAGGCCCGGGAAAAATACATGAAATGGAAAAATATGGGATTTTCTCAGGGGGCGCTTTGCTTTGCCTGTGCCTATGCGGCCCGGCAGGGCGCGGCGAACCTGGAATATGTGGATAAACTGCTGATCGGATGGGCCAGCAAAAGGCTCTTTTCAGAAGAGGGCATTCAGGAATACCTGGCCGCCCGGGAGGAAAAGCGGGGCAGGATTCAGGCAATGCTGGAACAGGCTGGCCTGAAAAAACAGGTGACCCGGGGGGATGAGGCCGTCTATGACCGCTTCACCGGAAAATACGGCATGAACGACGAAGTCATCGGCTATGCCGCCCAGTGCGCCTGCGGTTTGGCGGCCCCCCTGAAGGCGATGGAGAAGATGCTCTCCCGCTGGCAGGCGGCGGGGGTAAAGAGCCTGGCGGATGCCCGGCGGGAAGACGAGGCGTTCCGCGCCTTTGCCGGAAGGGACGGCAAAAAAGGCAATCCCATGATGGAGCGCAACTATACGCTGGAGGAGCTGCGGGGAAAAATTAAGGATTCCCTGGAGGAAATGGAGGAGCAGGATGGCGGAAACCCTGTATGATATTTTTGGCGAATACGACGCCCGGCGCGGACATGCGGAACGGACGGCCCAGGCGGCCCGGGAGGAGGCGTTTTCCCGCTCGCCGCGTCTGCGGGAGCTGCTGGAAGCCCGGCAGGATGTGCTGTTAAGCCAGCTAAGGGAAGTTTTGCAGCACCCGTCGGACAAGGCGGCCATTCAGGCGCGGACGGAAGCACAGGTGAAGCGGCTGAATGAGCAGATCCGCCGGGAAGCCGGGGATGCCGGCATTTCCCTTTCCGCCCTGGAACCCCAATTCCGCTGCCCGGACTGCCGGGATACCGGCCTTTTGGGGGAGGGGCGGGAAAAGCGCCTTTGTCCCTGCCTGAAGGAGCAGGTCTATGTCCGGGTGCTGGGCGGAGAGGAGATTGCCCGGCTGGAAGGCGGCGCGGAGGCTTTTGACGAGAGCATTTTTTCCGAGACATCCGGCGCCCGGGAGCAGATCCGCAAGATTCGCCGGTTTATGGAGGGGTATGCGGCGAAATATCCGGAAAATCCTCATAGCACTATGGTGCTGCTGGGGAAAGCGGGGCTGGGGAAGAGCTTCATGCTGGCCTATCTGGCCAAAGAGCTGCAAAAAAAGGAGTGGGATATTCTCTATATCCGCTCGGGGAGCCTGTTTGGGCTGTTTCACCGGCACCGGCTGGGGGAATTTTCCCGCGTCGATCTCATTTATGACGCGGCGGTTTTGCTGATCGACGACCTGGGAACCGAGCCGGTTACGCAAAACGTGACCCGGGAATATTTCTTTGAACTGCTGGAGCGGCGGCAGGCCGCCGGACGGCTTACGGCGCTGGCCACCAATCTGGATGAAACCATGCTGAAGGCTCGCTATGGCGAGCGCGTTTTCTCCCGCCTGTTTGACTGCCAGAAGAGGGAGTTGATCCGGTTCGCGGGGGAGGATCTTCGCCTGCGCCGCTGACCTACTTTCTTTTTAAAGAAAGTAGGTAAAGAAATTTTATGACTGGGATACAAAAAAACTTATAATTGCAGCAGCTGCCGAAAAAGTGTCATTCCCCATATTCGCGGGTGTTTTCTTAAAAAGAAAACTGGCAAAGAAAAGCTAAGTCTGGTACTGCGCAATTCCTGCTGCCGCAAATATCTCCCTACACATACGTTTTCCATAGGATAAGCCGGCGGTGAAACCCGCCTTTTATTATGCAGAAATTACGCCTATAGAAGAGGGGCGGCGGCATAGCTTTCCAATGTCCGCTTTGCTCTGGCGGCCAGGGCGGGAAAATGCAAAACCATCCTGCCGGAAACAGAAAAAAAGAACAATACTGCGCAAAAAACCGCTGATTCCAGCGGTTTTTTGCTTGAAATATGGCAGAATAACAATGCAAGAATTTGCGTTAGCAGTCTTTTGGCGTCTGTCCGTACTTGCCTGTGCCGCTGCCGGGTTTCTATTCAATTTCCAGGGGCTTTGCCGCGCCGTGGCCGCCGATGAGGAGCCAGGAGCCGGGGGACAGAAGGGAGAATATCTCCTCCCGCTCGGCCTTTGCCATGGCGGGATCGGTATCCACGCTGGTCATGAGATAGGGCGCCAGGCGGTTGAAATCCAGCTGTTCGGGGGAAAACCCCTTGATATTCACATAGATATCCCCCGTGAACACCAGCCGGAGCTGTTTTTCCACCAGGACCGTTTCCCCTAGGCAGTGCCCGCCGCGGCCCTCATAAACGTCAAAATGCATCCCGGCGAAGGAAAAGGCGCCGATGGCATCCAGATGCTCTGTTGCGGGGGTGCGGGGGCCGCCGATGGGCCGCATGGAATCCAGGGATGGGGGCGTATACCGGGAGAGAATTTTGCTGATGCGGATATAGGGGGCGTGGAGAGGATTTTCCTCCCGCAGATTGCGCCGGCCGGCGGCCTCCCGGACAAAATTTTCCCGGGAAGATGCCGAAAGATAGACGGCGGGAAAATCATCCGCCAGGCCGCAGTGATCCACGTCGGCATGGGTGAGGAACAGCGCCCGTTTCCGCTCCATAAACCCGGGGAACAGCTCCTTGAGACATTGCAGGTTTTCTTCGCGATAGCAGGAAAAGCCGCTGTCGATTGCCAAAAGCTGTCCGTCCTTTTCCAGCACGCAGGTGTTGCTGCCGCAGGGCGGCTCCAAAAGCGTGAGGGAGACGCCTTCTTTCAGAGAATAGCGGGAGATGCGGGGATGGTAGGCCGCCCCTTTATATTCCCGGAGCAGCTCGGCGAACCGCCCAATCGTCTCAAAGGTTTTATAGGGTGGGTTATGCGACTGATCCAGGAGTTCCATCACCCGGTTGGACTGCACCAGCAGCTTGGCTTTATCCCGCTTGGAGAGGCCGACGCGCTCTGCGATGCGGTTGGCGAAGGAAATATAGAAAACTGTATTGTCCAGGTTTTTTTCAGTTTCGTCGTATTGCAGAATGGAAATTTCGCAGAGGTCGGAGGCCTGGCGGATGAAGGCGGAAATGGCTTGGCTGTTTTCCACCAGAAGGCCCATGCGGAACCGCTGCGGCCCGCCTTTTTCAGCCTGATAGCGGATATAGGAGATGTTGAAAGAAAACTGATGGATGAGGCGCAGGACGGGAAGCACGCTCCCTGGGGCGTCCCGGAGCAGGAATTCCATCAGGATTACGCTTCCCGCGGGCTTGTCTGTCAGAAGATAGCCATGCGCGAGAAGCCGGCGGGTTGCCTCATGGAGAACCGCCTCTTCGCCCTCGGCTTCGATGAAGAGCATGTGGGCGTCGATGGACTTATTATAGCTGACCCGGGTAATGTTGAGCCCCAGGGAGGAGATGATCTCGCTGGCCCGGAGAAAGGCGCCCGCCCGGTCGGGCAGGGATGTAACATAGGTTTTTTTCATGACAGGCCTCCTGTGCGCCGGTGCTGCGGCGGGGACGATATATCCGTTCTGCAATGCCGCTTTCCTCGCGGACTTTCGCGCAGCAAAGCGGAAGAACACAGCCGGTTTTCGGGAACAGCAGCAGTCCGCCGCCCGCCAGCCTGGAGATGACGGAGATACGATAACAGCCGATGCCGTTTTCCCGGAGCAGGGGCGCGGAAATGCCGGCATCGGCCGGAATCCATATGTCCCGGCCCTCCTGTCTGGTCAGTCTGCGGATCAACGCCCCAGGGGGAACCGGCGGCAGAGAGCGGTGGGAGAAATACTCCGCGGGAACGATATCGGCAGACGCGGGAACGATATCGGCAGACGCGGGAAATTCTGCATACCCATCTGCCGATGGAGCCGGGGCAGGGCCGGAGATCCGGTATTTACTGCCCTGGCGGCCGGAAATATAGCCATCCGGGCGAGGCTGGCGGTCTTTTTTCCCCGGGCAGCGGGCGTATTTGTGCCGCCGCGGGAAACAAGGGGTTTTTGTCAGTCTGCCCTGTTCCGGAAAAACGTATGCGGCCGGGCGGCGTTACCGCAGCCGGATGCCGAAAATTTTCTGCCCCCGGGTGCCCACAACAATGGTATTTTCAAATACCGCCGGGGTGGCCTCAATGTTGCTCCCCAGCGCCATACGGTCGAGGATTTCGCCGGTGGCGCCGTCGATGAGATAGAGGTTGCCCACGCTGTCGCCCTGGACGATAACGGCATTGCCGTTTTCGTCGTAAACCGCGACGGGCGAGCTCCAGGCATAGCGCTTGAGCTTTGTGCGCCAGACCTCCCGCCCGGTCTGCTTGTCGAGGGCGACAAGGATGCCGGCACGGACCTGCGGTGTGCGCGCCACGGGGAAGATGACCAGATCTTCAATATTGCTGCCGGGACGCCCCACGGCGCAGGTGGCCTGGATGCCGCCGGAGATCCCGGCAATGGTGTTGCAGAAATAGGTCCGCCGCCATACATATTCGCCGGTGACGGCGTTGATTTTGAAAATGGGAACGTCTGCCAGCTTGAGGCGCGGGCTGGCTGTCCAGTGCAGCGAGGTGGCAATATAGAGATAGGGGACGCCGCCTTCAATGGAGAGGACGGGCGAACCGTTGGTGTCGTCGGCCACGTCCTGCGCCCAGACCACCTCCATGGTATTTATATTGATGCAGAGGAGATTGCCGCCGTTATCCGCAATATATAAGTAGTTTTTCCAGGCGACGGCGCTGTCCTCCATCCCCAGCCAATAGCTCTCCTCGCTGGAACGGCTGGTGGAATAGCGCAGCTTGACCCGCTCGCTGGGCTGGATGGTGAGCTTGCCCAGTACGGGATCAAAGGCCGTGTTCAGCTTCATGGTATAGAGAATGCCGTTTTCCCCCGGCTCAATGAGGGTGTCCGTGGCCTCATGGAAGAGGGGAGAGCTGTCAAACCCATGGAATTTGCGCAGGGCGAAGGGGTCGCGCCCGCCATATTCCAGGAGCTTTTCCCCGTCCGTCAGGCTATAGAGGTAGGCCCGGGCATAGAGATCCTCCGAAGGGCCGGAATCCCCGGGGCCGAGATGCAGCAACGGCAGAGAGGGATGCAGCGCCCCCGCCCCCTTGAAGGGCAGACCGACGCTGATGGGTGCGCGGGTGAGGGAACCGTCCTCGATATCCAGGAAATAGACGTTGCCATCCATGGTGGAATAGACGGCTTCCACCAATCCCTTTTTGCCCTTTTTCGCCGGGGTCAGATTCATGGCACGTTTCATCTCATCGCTCCAGCGGACGATCAGGGGCTGGCCTGTCCAGCCGCTGCCCGTCCAGAAACCATGGCCATAGCCCTTTTCCAGCCGTCCAGTATCAAAATCCCAGGAACGGCCGAATTTCCGCGCCCGCAGAGTGGCGGTTCCATAGGCGCCGCCGCTTCGGAAGTTGTCTCCCCGAAAGGTGACAATCCCCTCCATATCTGTATAGGGCTGTTCCGGGTCAAAATAGATGGACTCGGAGCGGGAATAGCTTTCCACCCGCTCTCCGTTTACCTCCAGTTCGGCGCGGATGCCCAGCCGCTCGGGCTTTGTCAGCTCGGTGGCATGGGGGAGATCCCAGCCCAGAGTCTCTTCCGAAGGCTCATAGGCGAACAGATGGGTGAACTTGCGGAAAAGCCGCAGAAACGCCAGCACGAAAGTGTCCAGCGCCATCATAAAAATTCGGAATATTCGGCTTGTTTTCAAAACGGTATACCTCGCAGTTTTAATGGCTCCCGCAAAGAAGGCATAAAGAAAAAGCCCTGGGCAGCCAAGTTTTTTCGTGCTATTAGTATACCACATTTCTCCAAAATCCGCACCTCGCCGACGCAGCGCTTTCCCGCGGAGCCGGGGAGGGGATGCATCGCCCGGCAGGTATGCCGGGAGGAAGCACGAATGCGGCGTATATCTGCCGGTATCCGCTGGCAGGGACGGCAATCCGCTGCTGGATGGGAAAATACGGCGGCAGTGGGAATCCGGCCCGGCGGAACAGATGGCATGTTCCTGCGGCGGGGATCATCACGCAATTCCCGAATGGATTCCCACATGGGATACAAGATGAAGGGCGCGGGCCCATTTGAGATTGCGAAAGCCCGATCCGGACGGAACCAGCCGGACAGGCTTTTATCCGGCCGGGCGGCCCTCCCCGTATTTGCAGATGGTCCCTGCCCGCGGGAAAATGCCGGGCGGGGGCGAATAAAACGCCGAAAAGATTTTGGCTGGCGAAAAAGGCCGTCCGCCGAGGGGAAATAGAAATGGCAGGCGAAAGATTGCCGGGCGGGGACGAATAAAACGCCGAAAGGAGTTTACACTGGCGAAAAAGGCCGTCCGCCGAGGGAAGATAGAAATGGCAGGCAAAAAATGCCGGGCGGGGGCGAATAAAACGCCGAAAAGATTTTGGCTGGCGAAAAAGGCCGTCCGCCGAGGACAAATATTAATAAAACCTTCATATGTTTGGCCTTGTAAAAAATAAAAAGACCCGGTACAATATGGTGGGTAAAGTGAAGGAAAGCGCAATGATACGGGATAAAATTGAAGAAACGATACAACAATACCGCCTGATCCTGCCTGGGGAACGCATCGGCGTGGCCGTGAGCGGCGGTGCCGATTCCATGGTTCTCCTGCATGTTCTGGAGAATCTGGCGCCCCGGCTGGGATTCTCCCTGATGGTTCTGCATTTTGAGCATGGCATCCGGGGGGCGGAGTCCCTGCGGGATATGGAGTTTGTCAAGGAGCAATGCGCTCTTAGGCAGCTGCCTCTGGCCGTGGGGCGGGGCAACGTTCCAAAAGAGGTCCGGGAGACGGGAGAAAGCCCGGAGGCTGTGGCCCGCCGGCAGCGGTATGCCTTTTTCCATGAGCAGAAGCAGGAGCAAAAGCTGGATAAAATCGCCGTGGCCCATCATAAGGACGACGGGGCGGAGACCTTTCTTCTGAATCTGATCCGCGGGAGCGGCATTTCCGGCCTCACGTCCATGAAAATCCGGCGCAGCCCGGGCATTATTCGGCCCATGATGGAGGTCACCCGGGAGGAGATACTGGAATATGCGCGCCGGAACAGCGTCGCATTTGTGGAGGATTCCTCCAACGCGTCGGCGGAATATTCCCGCAACTATGTCCGCAGCGAGATCCTGCCCCGGATGGCAAAGCTGAACCCGGCGGTGAGCCAGGCGATCATGCGTGCTTCCGAGCTGCTTTTGGAGGAGGATGCGGCTCTGGACACCTATACCGACCTGGAATATACCCGCTGCGTGCAGGAGAGGGGAGCAAGCCTGCTCATCGATCTGGCCGTGTTCAATGCGCTTTCTCTGGCCATCAAGCGCCGCGTGATCCGCAAGGGGCTTTCCCATCGCTATAGCCTGATCGATGTGGACAAAAACGCCGTGGACCGGATGATCGAACTGGCCCGCACGGGAAAGACCGGCAAATATTTCGCCCTTCAGGGCAAGTTTTTTGCCAGAGTGAGCTATAACGCATTGATTATTAGCGATAAAATGTATACAATAGAAAGGAATGGCTCTTTTTCCCTCCGGGAGACGGGGCCGACAGAGCTTTGGCCGGGCGAGATGCTGTTCCGGGAGCCGGTGGAACCTCCCCGGCAGTTTCCCGAAAAGAGCAGCCTGGTGCAGTTTGTCAACGGCGAGGCCCTGGAGGGGGCGGAGATCCGCACCCGCCGGGAGGGAGACCGCTTCTCGCCCTTTGGCGTTCATGGCTCCAAAAAGCTCAAGGACTGGATGATCGACCGGAAGATTCCCGCCGAAATGCGGGACGGCATCCCGCTGCTGGCGCGGGATGGGGAGGTGCTCTGGGTCATCGGCTATGGGCTGAGCGAAAAGCTGCGGGTGGGGGAAAATGCCCCGGCGGCCGAGCGGCTCTGCTATATTTTTAATCACGGGGGAAATGAAGAGGATGGAAAAGCAAGGCATGCTGATGGATATTGAAAAGACGCTTCTTGACGAGGCGGCGATTGGCAAACGGGTCCGCGAGCTGGCGGAGCAGATCGCGGCGGACTATGCGGGCAAGGATCTTTTGATGGTCTGCGTTTTAAACGGTGCGGCCGTGTTTTATATCGATCTTCTGATGGATATGCAGATTCCGCTGGAGATGAACTTTATCCGGGTTTCCAGCTATGGCGCGGGAACCGAATCCTCGGGCACTGTGCGCATCCTCTATGACCTGGAGGCGGATATTACGGACAAACATGTTCTGATTGTGGAGGACATCATTGATTCAGGGCGCACGTTAAAGCGGCTTTCCAAGCTCCTGAAGGAGCGGGGCGCGGCCAGCGTAAAGTGCTGCTGCCTGCTGGATAAGCCCTCCCGCCGGGCGGTGGAGATGCAGGCGGACTACGTCGGATTCTCCGTGCCGGATGAGTTTCTTGTGGGCTATGGCCTGGATTACAATGGGAAATACCGCAATCTCCGGTTTATCGGAACGCTCAAGCCGGAAATTTATGAATAAAAGGTGCACATCCGGTGTACGTTTATGTATAGGAAAAGAAGGAGGAAAAGCTGATTGAAGAAAGCATTGCGGGGCCCTCTTGTCTATGTGGCGATCATTCTCGCCATCGTGCTTCTGACGTCGTCCTTTGGGGCGCTGGGCAACACGGATAAGAGGGAACTTGGCTATACAGATTTTATGACTCAGGTGAAGGAGGGGAAATTCTCCAAAATCACGGTTGTCGGCTATAATGCCTATGGCATGCTGAAGGAGGGATCTTCCGTTCAGAACGCCGCGGAATTCCCGGAAAGCCACGACTACCGGACCTATATCCCTTCCCTTTTGCAGTTTGACAACGATTTGAAGTCGATTTTGGGCGCCCAGGATGCCACCGAGTTTGGCATTGCGGTTACCTATGAGCCGACGCCGGAGCCTTCCTTCTTCGTGCAGCTGCTGCCCTATCTCATCCCCATTGCCCTCTTGGCGGTGCTCTGGTATTTCATGATGCGCCAGTCTCAGGGTGGCGGCAAAACCATGAGCTTTGCCAAGAGCCGGGCCAAGATGACCATGGGCGAGCAGACCGGCAAGACCTTTGCCGATGTGGCCGGAGCGGATGAGGAAAAGGAAGAGCTTTCCGAAATCGTGGATTTCCTGCGCAATCCCCGGCGGTTTACCCAGTTCGGCGCTCGGATCCCCAAGGGCGTGCTGCTGGTCGGCCCTCCCGGCGGCGGCAAGACGCTGCTGGCAAAGGCCGTGGCCGGCGAAGCCAAGGTGCCGTTTTTCAGCATCTCGGGTTCGGACTTTGTGGAAATGTTTGTGGGTGTGGGCGCGGCGCGCGTCCGCGACCTGTTTGAAAGCGCCAAGAAAAACGCCCCGAGCATCATATTCATCGATGAAATCGATGCTGTGGGCCGGCAGCGCGGCGCGGGCCTGGGCGGCGGCCACGATGAGCGCGAACAGACCTTAAACCAGCTCCTGGTGGAGATGGACGGCTTTATGGTCAACGAGGGCATCATCGTCATGGCGGCCACCAACCGTGTGGATATTCTGGACCCGGCGCTGCTCCGGGCCGGCCGGTTTGACCGGCAGGTCTATGTGAGCTATCCGGATGTCAAGGGCCGGGAGGCTATCCTGCGCGTCCATTCCAAGGGCAAGCCGCTGGGGCCGGATGTGGATCTTTCCGTGTTGGCGAAGATGACGGTGGGCTTTATTGGAGCCGACTTGGAAAATATTATGAATGAGGCGGCCATTCTGACGGCCCGCCGCGGCAAAAAGCAGATCGGCATGAGCGAGATCGAAGAAGCCGTCACCAAGGTCATGATGGGGCCGGAGAAGAAGAGCCGCGTCATGAGCGAACGGGATAAGGAGATTACGGCCTATCATGAAGTGGGCCACGCCATCTGCGCCAAGGTGCTGCCCCACTGCGACGATGTCCATGAAGTTTCCATCATCCCCCGGGGCATGGCGGCAGGCTACACCATGACGCTGCCGGAAAAGGACGAGAACCACTATTTCCGCTCCAAGATGCTGGATGAGATCGCCATGATGCTGGGCGGACGCTCGGCGGAAAAGCTGGTGCTGGGAGATATAACCACCGGCGCTTCCAACGATATCGAGCGGGCGACCAAAATGGCCCGGGGCATGGTTGTGAAATACGGCATGAGCGACCAGATTGGCCCCATCTTCCATGGCGGAGACCAGGAGGTGTTCCTGGGCAAGGAACTGGGCCATTCCCGGGATTACAGCGAGGAGGTCGCCAGCGAGATTGACGGCGAGATCCGGCGGATCATCAGCGAATGCTATGAAAAATCCCAGGAGATCCTCCGGGAGCATATGGATCAGCTGCATCATATCTCAAAAGTCCTGATGGAGCGGGAAAAGATCACCGGCGAAGAGTTTGAGATTCTGTTTGCCGGCGGGGAGCTTCCCGAGAAGCCCCAGCAGAGTGAGCTTCCCCCGCAGGATTCCCCCCAGGAGCCCATGGCGGGCAGCGGGGAGCCCAGCGAAAGCCTGGAAGGCGGGGAAGGGAATGAACCGCCCCGGCAGCCCCAGGAGCAGGAGGTGGAGACGACGCAGCCCCACCATATCCCCCAGCAGCCGGCGGGCGGCCAGGCCGAACCGACCGGGCAGGGCGAGATGAAGGATAAATCCTGACAAGAGCCGGAAGATAAAAAAGAAATGAAAAAAGCCGTCCGAAACCTTGTGTTCCGGGCGGCTTTTTGTTATGCTTTTTTTAATCAACTTCGCTCTTTTCCCCAAAATCCCATAAAATAGGAGGGCGCATGAAAAGCTCCTTAACACTTCCGGATGGATATGAAATGGTTCGCACCGTTGACCTGCAAAAGGATAAAAAAACGATGATTTTTGTGCAGGTGTTTTCCCTGCTGCTTCTGATCGCCATGGCGGCGGCAGGGGCTCTATGGGGGCCGGGTATTTCTGCGCTGGTGGAGGCCAAATGGAAGCTGCTGGTTTTGGCGGCGGGCTACATCGCCTATATTATCCTGCATGAGCTGACGCATGGGGTGTTTATGCGGATCTTCAGCAGGGCAAAGGTGAACTATGGGTTTACAGGGATATATGCATTTGCCGGAAGCAGCGCGTATTTTGGAAAGGCGGCTTATATCGTCATCGCACTGGCCCCGGTGGTATTTTGGGGGCTGGTTCTGCTGGGGCTGAACTGCCTTTTGGACGCTTCCTGGTTCTGGGTCATATATGGCGTGCAGATTGGAAATATCTCCGGGGCGGCAGGGGACATATATGTGACCTGTCTGCTTTGCCGGATGCCCGCTTCCCTATGCGTACAGGATTCGGGAACGGATATGCGGATCTATGCTCCCGCGCAAAAGACCGGGGAACCCCTGGGATAAAGACCGGAACAGGGGAGCAAGCGGCAGACGCCGCCGGCATTTCTTGCGTATCGATATGCTGATTTTTGTCAGAAGCTATGGACGATTTGATGGATTCGCCGGCGGGATGGGGAAGGGAGACAGGCTGTCGCCGGGATGGTCTGTTCCTGAAAATTTTGCTGGAATATGCGCGGCACAATCCTGCCGTCTCTTCTGTTTTTAAAAAAGCGGACAAAAAGATTTCGGAAGGACGGAAAAAGGCGCAGATGTTTTGGCAAGGGGAAATACTGCCGGGCAGCCGAAATATTTTTCTCCTTCCTTTTTGTTTGGAGAACGAAAAAACTGTCCGCGGCAGAGGTGGGAACCAGCGGGAGAAAGCAGACCCCAGTCGTAAAATTTCTTTGTTCCCTTTCTTTTTAAAGAAAGGGAGGTCTTTGCAAGTAAGAAAAACGCCGCCAGTCCGCGGCAGAGGTGGAACCCAGCGGGAGAAAGCAAACCCCAGTCGTGAAGTTTCTTTGTTTCCTTTCTTTTTAAAGAAAGGGAGGTCTTTGCAAGTAAGAAAAACGCCGCCAGTCCGCGGCAGAGGCGGAACCCAGTGGGAGAAAGCAGACCCCAGTCGTGAAGTTTCTTTGCCCGCTTTCTTTTTAAAGAAAGCGGGGGAAACGCGACAAAACGCCGCATTTCCCCCGAAAGAAACCGCAACCCGCGCGGTTTATTTGCGTTTGAAAAGAATCCCCAGCGTGTTGGGCCCGCAGTGATTGGATACCGTACACCCGGCGTCAGTCTCCAGAATTTCTTCAAACTGGGCGTATTTTTCCACGAGACTGCGCACCATATCGACGGTTTCTCTCTGGCAGGTGGTATGGGTGATAAAAATGCGGCTGTAGTCGATATCTTCCCGCTCGGCCAGACGGTCCTTTACATAGTGCTTGAGACAGCGGTCAAAGGAACCGCGGTATTTTTTGCCGACATCCATCTTGCCCCCAACGACCTCGATGCAGGGCTTGATCCGCAGCAGCTTGGCGCCCCCCGCCGTAATGGCAGAACAGCGCCCGCCCCGGCGCAGATAGCCCAGCTGGTCGATGACGAAGCTGGCGTCCACCTTGGGAACTGTCTCCAAAAGAGCCTGATAGATGGCTTCGGCCGCCATGCCCTTCTGCGCCATCTGCGCTGCGTCCAAAACCAGATGGCCGCTGCCTGTGGAAAGGTTGCGGGAATCGATGACATAGACATTTTCCAGCCGGGAAGCCGCCTGGCAGGCATTTTGATAGCAGGAAGAAAATTCCGCGCTGATGCAGATATGGATGACGGCGTCATAGGAGGCGAGATATCCGCGGAAGGTTTCCTCATAGGTAAAGGCGTTGACGGCGCTGGTCCGGCAGGCCTTTTTTTCCTCTTCCACATAGCGGAAGAGATCGGCGGGCGTAATGTTCACGCCGTCGAGATATGTCTGCTCCTCCACGACGATCCCCAGGGGAACGAGAGAGATACCGTATTCCTGCAAAAGAGCGGGAGAGAGGTCACAGGTGCTGTCCGCGCTGATTTTAATCATTCGAGTTGCCTCCGGATTGTATAAAGATGGTATAAAAAATATTATACATGTTTTTGGGGAACCAGGCAACACAAATTCTCACGAAAGGGAAAGGAAATGCAGGAGATTGGACCCGGCCGGCATGCAGAGAGAGCGGCGTCAAACTATATAAGAAAATGGCTATAAAGGAGATAGAAAAACACTATTTTTCTTATGGAAAAAAGCGCGATATAATAGTAGCAGAGAAAAATGGCGGAAGGAAAGCCGTTTTCCATCAAAATATGCTATACTGGATGTAAATTCATCAAAACTGCATTCCCTGAAAAGGAAAAAGGAGAAAAGATTATGCCGTTACGCGACCCGAAAGAACTTTATGCTGACGCTCTCAAAAATCACTATGCCCTTATTGCCTGCAATGTGGCCGATATGGAGATGCTCCAAGCCGTCATCGGTGCGGCAGAGGCCGAGCGTTCCCCGGCCTTTGTCATGGTATCCATGGGGGCCCGGAAATATGTGAAGGATTTCCCCAAATTCATTCAGGCTGCCAAGCTCTATCTGGAGGACAGCTCCGCGCCGCTGGTGCTGCATCACGACCACTGCCAGACCGTGGAGGACTGCAACAGCGCTGTGGATGCGGGAATGCAGTCGGTGATGTTTGACGGTTCGCACCATGATTTTGAAACGAATATCGCCCTGACCCGGCAGGTGGCGGATTATGCGCATGCCCATGGCGTCATTGTGGAGGCCGAGCTGGGAAGCCTGCCCGGCTTTGAGGACGAAGTATTCGCGGAAAACGCCGTGTATACCGACCCTTCCAAGGTGTGCGAGTTTATCGAGCGCAGCGGGTGTGACAGCCTGGCGATCGCCGTGGGGACGACGCACGGCGGCGTGAAGGGCGACGACTATCTGCCCATGGATATGGAGCGGGTCAAGGAGATCACCCGGGTTGTGGGGGACTATCCCCTGGTGCTCCATGGGGGCGCGTCTCTGCCGCCCGAACTGATTGCCGCCTGCAACGCCGAGGGCGGGCAGGTGGAATATATGCGCAACTGCAGCGAAGCGTCCATCGCCGAAGCGTCGAAATACGGCGTATGCAAGGTAAATTCGGATGTGGATAACTTCCTCTGCTACACCACGGCCATCCGCAAATTCTTCCGGGAGAGCCCGGCGGTCTATGACCCGCGCAAATATCTCACGCTGGCCCGGGATGCTTTCCAGAAGGAAGTGCAGCACAAAATGCGCAACGTGGTAAACAGCGCCGGCCGCTATTAAAAAAGGAGAAGGGAAATGATTCGTGCGTTATGCCTGAACCCCATCATCGACCGGACCTATTATATCGACGATTATCAGGTGGGGAAAAAATTCATGGAAATTCCATCCGTCTGCTCCGCCGGCGGCAAAGGGGTCAACAGCGCCCGGGTAATGGCCCAGATGGGCGAGCCCTGCGTGCTCTATGCCTTTGTGGGCGGCGCGACGGGGCAGATGATCGTCCAGGATATGGAGAGCTATGGTGTCGAAGGCGTCTATTTTGAAACGCGGGGAGAGACGCGCACCGCCATTGACATTATCGATGCAAGAAACGGGCGGGAAACAGAGATCGTCGAGCCCGGGGAAGAAATCACCAAAGAAGAGGAACAGGCGTTTTTTGACCGTTTAGAGGAGGATCTGCGCCCGGGAGATATTGTCATTTGTTCGGGCATCCGCATGCCGGGGATGGAATTGAGCGTCTTTGGCGAGCTGGCCCGGCTGGCGGAAAGAAAAGGTGCGCTCTGCGCCCTGGATGTGGACAGCAAATACTTTGCCAGCTCGTTCCCGGCAAAATATTTCTATGCCAAGCCGAACCTGACGGAACTCAAACGGGCCTTTGGAATCCAGGGCGAGCTTACGGACAAGGATATGCCCGCGCTGGCGAAAAAAGTGGCGGAACTGGGTGTGGAAACCTTCATGATCTCCCAGGGCGGCCAGGGAAGCCTGCTGTTCACCGGGGAGGGCATCTTCAAGGCGCGCATTCCCAAGGTCAATGCCGTCAATACCATCGGCAGCGGCGACAGCACGGTGGCGGGCTTCTGCATTGGCCGCGCCCGGGGGCTTTCGGTGCTGGAATGCGCTCGGCTGGCCATGGCCTGCGGCATCTCCAACGCCATGCACAGCCAGGTGGGCTTTGTGGAAAAAGACCAGGTGGAGGAGCTTATGGAGCGCGTCACCATCGAAGCGTTTGAGGGATAACCAGACCTTGGGGGACTTCCCCCAAAAGTCCCCCAAACCCCTTAAAACTTTGGCAGACGCGTCAGCATCTGCGGAGGGGATAAATAAAACAGCCATGAAGTTTTTTTGCCTGTTTTGCTTCAAAGAAGAAGGAAGATAAAAGGAGGATGTCCTATGAAATTGGAATTTGAATATGGCCATGGAACTATGGCCGCCGAGCTGCCGGATAATACGGATGTGTTTATCCCGGGCGTGACCGTGCCGGATCCGCCCTATATTCCGGAAGATCAGCTAAAGGAAAAGACGCTGGAATCCATCCGCAATCCCATCGGGATGGAGCCTCTCTCCAAATTGGCCTTCAAAGGGGCCAAGGTGACCATTATTTTCCCAGACCGGGTCAAGGGCGGCGAACAGCCCACGTCGCACCGCAAAATCTCCATTCGGCTGATTTTGGATGAGCTGTATGCTGCGGGTGTGAAAAAAGAGGATATCCTTCTTATCTGCTCCAACGGGCTGCATCCCAAGAATAAGGAACAGGATATCCGCGCCGTCCTGGGCGATGAGCTGTTTAACGAATTTTGGTATACCCACCAGATCATCAACCACGACAGCGAGGACTATGACCATCTTGTCGATTTGGGGACGACCAAACGCGGCGATCCGGTTCTCATGAACAAATATGTTTATGACAGCGATGTCGCTATCCTGATCGGGCATACCCAGGGCAATCCCTATGGCGGCTATTCGGGCGGCTATAAGCACTGCGCCACAGGCATCACCCATTGGCGCTCCATCGCCTCCCATCATGTTCCCCAGGTTATGCACCGCGCCGACTTCACGCCGGTTTCCGGCCATTCCCTCATGCGCACCAAGTTCGACGAGATCGGCCAGCATATGGAAAAAATGATGGGCAAGAAATTCTTCTGCTGCGACGCGGTTTTGGACAGCAAGTCCCGCCAGATCGAGATCAACAGCGGCTGGGCCAAGGAAATGCAGCCGGTTTCCTGGAAGACGGCGGACAAGCGCACCTATGTCCCCTTTGCCGAGAAGAAATACGATGTGATGGTGTTCGGCATGCCGCAGAATTTCCACTACGGCGACGGCATGGGCACCAACCCCATCATGATGATGCAGGCCCTCTCCGCCCAGGTTATCCGGCATAAGCGGGTAATGAGCGAAAATTGCGTAATCATCTGCTCTTCCATCTGCAACGGCTATTTCCACGATGAACTATGGCCGTATCTCAGGGAGCTGTATGATATGTTCCAGCACGACTATAGCAACACGCTGCCGGATATGAACCGCTACGGCGAGTATTTTGCCACCAACGAGGAGTATATCCGCAAATACCGCTTCTGCAACGCCTTCCATCCCTTCCATGGATTTTCCATGATGTCCTGCGGCCATATTGCGGAGATGAACACCTCCGCCATCTATATCGTGGGCGCACAGGATCCGGGCTATGCCCGGGGCATGGGTCTCAAGACCCGCGCCACCTTTGAAGAGGCGCTGGAGGATGCCAAGCGGAAATTCGTTGGCCCCAACCCCAACATTCTGGCGCTGCCTCTGGCCTTCAAGACGGCGGCAGCCCACCTTTGCATGAAGGGCGAGGACCCGAAAGCCTGACAGAAAAAAAGCAGGAGCGCAGAGAATTTTCTCTGCGCTCTTTTTTTGTTGCATGTATAAAATGCAAAAAATCCGAAAGTATATTGCTATAGGTAGGATATTTGCCTGCTGAAACCTCTTTTATTTATGCGTTGCCCTATGCAAAAGCTATGCTAATTATAAGCCTTGCCCGCTATATTTGTCAATTCTGCTCCCGATGATATCGGCAATATACGGAGCGGTTTGCATGCGGGGGCTATTCGTGGTCAAATGCAGGGGTCAAAACACAATATATGTTTGCAAGGAGGAGTTCGCATGCCAAGAAGAGGAGAAAATATTCGCAAACGGAAAGACGGCCGCTGGGAAGGGCGTTTTATCAAAGGATATTCTTTGAGCGGAAAAGCGCAGTATGGCTATGTCTATGCCCCCACCTATGCCCAGGCCCGCGAGGCAAAACGACAGGCCCAGTTATCTCTTGAACAAAACGGCTGGGTGGCAAAATCCAAAGAGTCCCGGACCTTCCAGGAGGGCTTTACTTCCTGGCTCCAGGAAATCCGCCCCGCTATAAAGCCTTCCACCTATGCCCAATATCTATCCCTGTGGGAACGGTATATTGGGCCGGAATTGGGAACGGTCCCTCTAAAAAAGCTCAACTCGGAGCGCATTGATCTTTTTACGCACACCCTGGCCGCGCATGGGCGGGCGGACGGCAGCGGGCTTTCCCCCAAAACCGTCCGGGATACGCTTTCCATTATTAAATGTGCCGTGCGCTATGCCATAGAACGGGGATGGCTTCCTGAGGGGAAAATTATCTTCCGCCCCATCCGCCAATCTCCGGCCGCCGCCATCCAGGTGTTTTCCCCGGAGGAACAGCAGCGTCTGCTCGCCTTTTGGGAGGAAAGCGCCGCTAATTCGCCCTGCTGCTGCGGGATGATCCTGGCCCTGATGACCGGCTTGCGCATCGGAGAAGTCTGTGCCCTTACCTGGGATGATGTCGATTTAAAAAATGCGGTTCTGCATGTCCGCCATACGCTTCTTCGCATTCGGAATACGGCGGCAGACAGCCCTTCAAAAACAAAAGTTATCCTATGCGACCCAAAAACTCCATCATCGTTTCGAAACATTCCGCTTCCCCGGAGGCTGGTTCCCCTGTTTTCCCGCTTGCAGGCCCAGGCGCTCCCCCATTCTTTTTTATTGACCGGCAATCACGCTTTTCTGGAGCCCCGGACATATCTCAACCGCTATAAAGCCAGCCTGCGCGCCTTGAAGATCCCCCCTCGCTCCTTTCACACGCTTCGCCACACTTTTGCCACCCGCTGCATTGAAGCGGGGGTGGATATCAAAACGCTGAGCGAGATCCTCGGCCATGCGGGAGTGCAGATCACGCTGAACCAATATGTCCATTCCACGATGGAACAAAAACGATACCAGCTGGAGCGGCTGGCAAGCCACTTTCAATAGGTGTCAAAATTATGGTCACATGCCCTGGATAATGGCTGTATATTCATTCATTTATGCAGTTCTCCAAATAGCAATATACTTCCAGAAAAGCCGACAGAATATACCTTTTAGGCTTGACGAATTATAAAATATGGAGGTATACTAAGGACTAGGTATTTGCTTATGCAGATAGCAATATACTTTCGGAAAGAAAATTGAGCGGCTGGGTAATTTTGTTCTGTGGCCAAAAAGGGAGAGGATAAAATCAGCGGTCGCTGCAAAAAGAAAAATGGCGCAGTGGTATTATACCATGCGGAAACAAACGGATTTTTAGGGCTCATAGTTTGCAGAAAATGGGCAACAATATAGGAAAGGATGAACACTGTTTGAAGAGAGGAGCACGCGGATGGGGAAAAATATGGACGGCGCTCATTGCGGCAGCGGCGCTTTTAGGGACGACGCTGAGCGCATCGGCGGCGACGCTTCATATTCTGGGAACGGCCCCGGACAGCAAAAATCTTCAGGAAGATTGCGAAATTTTATTGATTTCAGATAACAAAACCGGTGCGGTTTTGACGGAAAAGAACGCGGGCGAAAAGACGACTCTCATCGGCGGCACGGTCCGCTGGATGGTGGCTCTTACCGCCGTCGATCACCTGGAATTATCCGAGGAGGTGACTCTGGAGGCGGCAGATCTCGAGCCCTTTCAGGGAAACCGCAAAATCGGCCTTCGGGCGGGACAAACTCTGACGGTCAGGGACCTCCTGGCGGCCATGATGGTGGACTGCGCCCAGGATGCCGCTGTGGCGCTGGCCAATAAGGCGGCGCAAAAGGCGGGAGCGGATGATTTTGTCGCTCTGATGAATGAGAAGGCAGCCGAACTGGGAATGAAGGATACGACCTTTAAAAATGCCACCGGCGCGCTGGACAGCGGGCAGGTGACAACGGCGAATGATCAGCTTCTGCTGGCGCGGGCGCTCTATGCCAATGAGGATCTGAGCGAGATTCTCTCCCTTAGCAGCTATACCATGGAGTCGGATAACAGAAACCTGCCCTCCTCGATCCGGAATTTTCTGACCATTATGGATCCGCAGGAGGATGACTATAATTCCCTGATCCAGGCGGCCTCCCGCGGAAGCGGAAGTGAAACGACATATATCGCCGCCCGGGCGAAAAACGACCAAAACGACCTGACCATTTTATTCTGGGCAGGTTCTACTTCGGTTTCCGCCTCGTATTCGCTGCTGGAGGATTTTTGTAGCCAGTATATGGGCATCCAGATGCTGGATGTCTCGGGACAGGTGGAAGAATTGGCGGCAGGAGTGACCGCGACGGTAAGCGGAAAAGAGGTCAGCGGCTGGACGCCCATTGTCAAGAGTATTACGGCCGCAGCCTATCCCGGTTTTGAACTGGATACGGCCCAGCTCCGGCTGACAGCGGATGCAGAGTCCGTGAAGGAGGAAAACGGCACGGCTACCATGACGGCCCGCCTTACCTATGGGGAGACGGAGATCGGGAGCGTTGTTTTGCAGGCGGTTTCCCAGGAGGCCTCCGCGCAGACTTCCCCGGCAGCTCCGCCGCAGAGTCCTGCTGAATCGCAGCCTGCCTCGGAAACGGAGCAGGGCAGCGGCGGAAACGGCGGCGCAGGATGGATTTTGATTACGCTGGCCGCGGCGGTCGTTGCAGGAGCGGTGATCGTTCTCGGGAAATTCCTGCAAAAGAAAATAAAATGAGAAGTAACAGGTAAAATACATGAGAGACTTTACAGTAAAAGATTTTTTTAAGGCAATACTGGATCATATCGTTGTTTTTGTTCTGATCCCCTTTATTGCCGTTGCGGTCACGGCGTTTATCAGCAGCAACGTTCTGCCGCCGGTTTATACGGCCAAGACCAGCCTTTATGTCATGAATCAGGCGTCGGATACCATCACATCCTCGGATGTCAACACCAGCACACTTTTGGTCAACGACTACCGCGCGTTTGCCCAGACCGACCGGGTAACCAAACAGGCGGCGCAGATTGCCGGCCTGGAGGATTTGGACGATTTCACCGTAAGCATTTCTTCGGAAGCCAACACGCGCATGCTTTATGTGAATGTGGAAGGGAAAGACCAGCAAAAAGTGGCGGTTGTCGCCAATGCGCTGGCACAAACGCTTTCGGAATGTATTTTGGAAGTGACGAACACGGAAAATATTTCGGTAATTGACCCGGCAGTCACGCCGACGGAAGCCTCCGGGCCGAGCCTGATGCGCAATGTACTGGCCGCCGGACTGATTGGCCTGGTGGTGTCGGCGCTGTTCATCCTGATTCTGGAGATGACCAACACCCGCATCCGGAATGCGGACGATGTGGAGAAGTTACTGGATCTGCCAGTTTTGGGGCAGATTCCGCGAGAAGATAACGGGGAGGACAAAAAATGGCGGTAAATATGAACGCAGCGGGAACGATTGTTCCCGAAGTCAGCGAGGCATTTAAAACCCTGCGGACAAACATAAGATTTTCCAGCGTAGATAAGGAGATCCGGACACTCGCCATTACCAGCGCCATGCCGGAAGAGGGAAAGACCACCGTTGCCATCTCTCTGGCCGCCGCCATGGCGGAGGAAGGAAAAAAAACATTGCTGGTGGAGGCAGACTGCCGCCGGCCAATGGTGGCCAACCGGCGCAGCCTGCGCCCGGCGACTAATTGGCTGGAGCTCCTCTATGATGACAGCATTCCCGTGATGAACGCGGTGGAGCCGACGCGCCAGAAGAATTTTTATTTTCTGGATTCCGGCCGGGACATGAAACGCCCGGTGGAGATTTTAAGCTCGAAAAAGTTTCGAATGCTGGTGGAAAAGCTGAAACAGGAATTTGATATCGTTATTTTCGATACGCCGCCGGTGGGCGTATTCATCGACGCCGCCATCCTTTCCGAAATGATGGACGGAACGCTGCTGGTGATCCGCGCGGGTATGGTGGATGCAAAGAAGGAACAGGAAGTGGTGGCGCAGCTCAAAAAAGCGAAGGCCAACATTTTGGGCGTGGCGCTCAACGGCGTCCGGTCCTATAGTGACGAATACGGTTACTACTACCGGGATGGCAAGAAACGCAAGAAGATCGCGAAAAAACGAGCTTTTAGCAGGAGGTCATAAGGCAGATGAAAGATCCGCACAGCCATGTTCTGTTTGGGGTAGATGACGGCGCGCAGACGCGTGAGGAATCCGTTGCCATGCTCAAGGCGGCAAAGGAGGCCGGCGTTACGGCGATTGTTGCCACTCCGCATATCCGGGAGGCGGACGCCCCCTGGGATCTTATAAAGGAGCGGTATGCTCTGGTGCGGCAGGAGGCTGCGGATCTGGGTATAGAACTGAGCTTGGGGGCTGAGGTGCATTGGAGGATTCTTTCCGGCCTTTCGCCCGAGGAAGCGGGAAAATATTGTTTTGAGGGCACGCGGAAGCTCCTGATGGAATTTGGCATGCACACCAGGCCCATGGATGAGCACCGCAAGCTCTATGAGCTGCAAAGAGAGGGGCTGGAAATTATCGTTGCCCATCCCGAGCGATATCAATATGTGCAAAAAAACTTGGAGATCGCTCTGGACTGGCAGGCAATGGGGTGCACGCTGCAGATCGACGCTTTGGAGCTGCTGGGCGGGCCGCTGCGCCCGAGCCGCCGCTGCGCAGAAAAGCTGATGCGGCAGGGATTTTCCGGAATTTTTGGATCGGATGCGCATTCGGCAGCGGACTATAAACAGTTTGGGCGCATCGCAAAACGACTGCCGAGGGGGTAAGAGAATGGCAAAACACCGCAAAGGCGATAAGAAAAAGAAGCCGCTGGCTCTCAGAATTACATTATGGGTGCTGCTGGGAATTTTGGTGGCAGTTTTGGCGGTAGGGGGATATTATCTCATTCGGCTGAATGGCATGACGGATAATTCCGTGCAGGTGACGGAGCCGCCGGCGGATATCAAAACGCCCGAGCCCGAGCCTTCGCTGGAGCCGGTGGAGTCGCCGGACGACCTAGATGTGGATTATGACGATCCGCTGGATGGCGGCGTATATGAAGAATCCATTTATAAAGTGGATACAATTGATGAAAATGTCGTCAATATCCTGGTACTCGGAGAAGATACCCGCGAAGGGGAATCGGGCGGCCGCTCGGATACGATGATGGTTCTCTCCTATAACAAAAAGACGGGAACTGCTAAACTGGTTTCCGTCCTGCGGGATACTTATGTTCCCATTGCAGGGCACGGAACCTGGAACCGCGTCAACACGGCATACCGCTTTGGCGGCGTGGGCATGGCCATCAACACCATTAACCAGAATTTTGGTTTGGATATCCAATATTATATTTCCACTGATTTTCAAAATATGCAGGAAATGGTGGATATGTTGGGCGGCTTGGAGCTTACGCTAACAAAGGAAGAGGCTGCGTATATTAACAAGACTACGAAAACATCGGATCTTCCCGAAGAGGACGGGACCTATACACTCAATGGAGCGCAGGTTCTCACGCACAGCCGCAACCGCAAGATGGGGGACGGCGACTGGGGCCGGACGCGCCGGCAGAGGGATGTGCTGCTTTCATTTTTCAATCGGGCAAAGCAGGAAAAGGATGTTGCTTCGCTTTTGTCGCTGATCAACGGAATGACAGAGCATGTAAAAACCAATATGTCCCTGGGGATGATGCTGGATCTGGGAAAAGCGGCTGTATTCTCCGGCAATTTCACGTTGCAGGGCGGGCATATTCCCTTTGACAAGACATGGAATTACGCCCGGGTAAACGGCGCCAGCGTAATCAAAGCAGATCTGGACAAGAATAAGGAATTGGTATTGGAATTCCTTTATGAAAAGTAGGACATTGCTGCATATAGAAGCGGCATTTTTGGAAGTAAAGTTGAGAGGATATAAGCAAGCATGCACAAGGGAAGTCGTTCCCGCGTATTCGCGGTACTATTTGACATAGTATGGGTAATCATTGCCTTGACGCTGGGAATATTGCTGCGTTTTGAAGGCAATGGGGCTATACAGTGGAATACGGGATATTTTCTGAGATATTGTGTTCTTGGCATCTGCACCTATATTCCGGTGTTTATTCTGGGCGGGATCTATTCCATTCTCTGGAAATATGCCGGCGGACGGGAATTGGCGATGCTCACGGGGCTGAGCATTCTGGCCGGATTTTTGGGGCTTGTCATAAGCCGCATCCTTGGCCTGGGGCTGTCCTGGGCGGTGCTTTGCATTGCCTGTGTGCTTGTGATTGCTCTTACCGGCGGCGCCCGCATGCTGGTTCGTGCGTACCGTCCCCGCATGCGCAAAGGGGACAAAAAAGGAACTCCCGTGAAATATAAGCGCCTGATGATCGTGGGCGCGGGCAGTGCCGGTGCCTATGTAATAAAAACCTGTAACCGGAACAAGAGCGCTATCGGAGAGCCGATTCTGGCCGTGGACGACGACCCGGCCAAACAGGGCTTGAAGATCCAGAACATTCCCATCCGGGGAAACTGTGAGAATATTCCCACGCTGGCTGTGAAATACGGCATTGATGAGATCATCATTGCCATATCCGCCCTCTATAACGTAAATATGGATCGGGTGGCCGAGCTTTGCGGCAGGACCCGCTGCCGGGTCCGCGTTCTTTCTCAGATTCAGGGGATCGGCAAAATGGCAGAAAAATTTCAGCTGCGGGAGCTGGAAATATCCGATCTGCTTTCCCGGGAGGAAACGCATCTGAAAACCGAGGAGATCAGCAGCTATCTGACGGATAAGGTGATCCTGGTATCGGGCGGCGGCGGTTCCATCGGTTCCGAGCTTTGCCGGCAGATCGTGAAATTTGCCCCGAAACTGCTGGTGGTGTTCGATATCTATGAAAATACCGTGTATGACCTGGAATGTGAGCTCAAGCGGATGTATAACGGGGAATGCCATTTCCAGGCCGAGATTGGCTCGATCTGTGATTCCCGGCGGCTGCGGGAGGTGTTTGCCCATTACCGGCCGCAGGTCGTGTTTCATGCCGCGGCCCACAAGCATGTTCCCCTCATGGAGTTTTCTCCCAAGGAGGCGGTAAACAACAACGTCTTTGGAACACAGAATCTCATTGAGACGGCCCAGGAGTTCGGCGTGGAGCGGTTTGTTATGCTCTCTACGGACAAGGCCGTGAACCCTACGAATGTCATGGGTGCAACCAAACGCATCAACGAGATGATGGTGCAGCTGGCGGCACAGGCGGGGAAAATGAAATGCATGGCCGTCCGCTTCGGCAATGTGCTGGGTTCGCATGGCAGTGTTGTTCCCCTGTTCCAGGCCCAGATCAAAAGCGGCGGGCCGGTGACGGTGACGCATCCGGATATCGTGCGGTATTTCATGACGATTCCCGAAGCAGCCCAGCTGGTGCTGCAGGCGGGCGGCCTGGCGCAGAGCGGCTGTACCTATGTTCTGGATATGGGAGAACCCATCCGGATTTTGGATCTGGCGAAGAAAATTATCCGTTTCTATGGCTATACGCCGGGAGAAGATATGCCCATCCAATTTACCGGGCTGCGGCCTGGAGAAAAAATGTATGAAGAACTCATGACGGAAGAAGAACGGGGAAAATTGATAAAGACATCCCATGAGAAGATTTTCGTTGCACCGCTTTTGCATATCGATCGGGCGGATTTTGAACAGAAACTTGCGCGTCTTGGAAAAGTTTCTTATAATGAGGCGGCGGAAGAGGCAGATGTGCAGAAAGTGATGAAAGAAATTGTTCCCTCCTATCAATGGACGGGGGAGAGCGATACCTCCCAGAAACAAGAGGCATAAATGCGGCAGGCTGGACCAATTGCCGGCTGCAAATGTGGCAAAAAAATAAAATGAAGAAAGCAGCAATATTTATGTGTTCTCATACAGAAAAAGAGAACCTGAATCAACGGCATTTGTTTTTTTGAAGCAATATGCAATGGAGTAAAGCAGTGTGAATCTTATGTCCGCCTGTGTAGCCGCAGCCTTAAAAAGGCCAAGTGGATTTAACCGCGGGAAGAACTGCACAAGCAGTGAGCATAGTTGGGGCCGGATTATGTTGGGCTATGCTGGGCGGCTAATGAACGGCGGGGGAAAATGAAAAATTTTCTATATAGCAGCATCTATTCGATGTAAAGAGGCGGTTTTTCAATTTCCCAATGAGGTATGTAATGATCCGTGTGCCAATGGGATGAAATAGTTATAAAGCGAAAATATACTTGAGCGAAAGCAATCCTTATGCCTCATCAGGGAAATAATTGATCTGGCGCAGTGGGGGAAAATAGCTGCAGCCAAAGCTGGATAAATTATATAAATAAATGTACTCCGGGATGTTGGGATAAGTATTTTTAGAAGGATATAACTGCCCGGCACAATATAATAATGCCGGAAGAAACAACTAATATAAGGATAAAAATATCTGCAATTGCGGGGCAAGCGTAGATTTTAAGAAAGACATATAATTTAGATCAAAAAGGTGACAAAAATATGCAATATATCAGTCTGGAAAATAAAAAGATTTTGATAACTGGAGCAGCCGGATTCATTGGTTCCAATTTGGCGATGGAATTACTGGAAACCATCCCGTCTGTTGCAATTATTGGCATTGATAATTTGAATGATTATTATGATGTTTCCATTAAAGAATATCGATTAAAAAGAATTGAAAAAAAGGCGTCAGAGCATGAGGAATCCTCCTGGATTTTTATTAAGGCAGATATTTCTGATAAATCTGTGGTCGACGTTTTGTTTCAACTTTATAAACCGGATATTGTAGTCAATTTGGCGGCGCAGGCGGGCGTGCGCTATAGTATTACAAATCCAGATACTTATATCCGATCAAATCTGGATGGATTTTATAATATTCTGGAAGCCTGCAGGAATTCCTATAATGGTGGAGCGGAAGGTGTGGAACATTTAGTCTATGCCTCCTCGTCTTCGGTTTATGGCGGAAATACAAAACTTCCTTTTTCAACGGAAGATATGGTGGATCATCCGGTGAGCCTTTATGCTGCCACGAAGAAATGCAACGAACTGCTTGCCCACGCATATAGCAAAGTCTATAATATCCCATCGACAGGACTTCGCTTTTTTACTGTCTATGGCCCTGCCGGACGGCCGGATATGGCTTATTTCGGGTTTACCAACAAATTATTAAAAGGTGAGAAAATTCAGATTTTTAATTACGGAAACTGTAAGCGGGATTTTACCTATATTGATGATATCGTTCATGGGGTAAAACTGGTAATGCAGGCTCCGCCGGAGAAAAAAACCGGAAAAGATGGATTGCCGATACCGCCATATGCAGTATATAACATTGGAAACAGCAGCCCGGAAAACCTGTTGGATTTTGTGAATATTCTCCAGCAAGAGTTGATCCGTGCCGAGGTGTTGCCTAAAGATTATGACTTTGAAGCCCATAAAGAATTGGTTCCCATGCAGCCCGGAGATGTCCCTGTTACTTATGCAGATACCAGCGCCCTCGAAAGGGATTTTGGGTTTAAACCCGGGACGAAACTAAGAGAAGGCCTGCGGCGTTTTGCAGAATGGTATAAGGAATTCTATAAAATATGAGTCCTGTGCCCTTCCCAGGGGGAAAGGTTGAGAAACTGTAATAGAGATAGGAAACGGGGGCAGGCGCAAAGAATGGCCTGAAAAAATTCTGGCAAATTGCCAAATATTTGATAGGCGTTAAAAACTGAGTATGATACATGGCTATAGATTATGGAGGGGATACGAATATGAAAAACAGGAGCATTTCATTCAGCCCGCCAGATATTTCAGAACTTGAAATCCAGGAAGTATGCGAGACGCTTCGTTCCGGATGGATCACTACGGGGCCTCGGGTCAAAGAGTTTGAAAATCGATTGGCAGAATACTTTCATACCAACAAGGTGGTGTGTCTTAATTCTGCCACGGCTTCGGAGGAATTGATTCTTCGCCTGTTGGGAATTGGAGAAGGGGACGAGGTTTTAGTTCCGGCATATACCTATACGTCTTCCGCGTCTGCGGCAATTCACGTTGGGGCTGTTGTTAAGTTTATTGATTCACAGCTGGATTCCTGTGAGATGGATTATGATGCCATGGAAGCGGCCATTACGGAAAAAACAAAAGCGATTATCCCTGTCGATTTAGGGGGGATTGTCTGCGATTATGATCGGATTTTTGAAGCAGCAGAGGATAAAAAGAATCTTTTTACTGCATCCAATAATATTCAGAATGCGATAGGGCGCGTAGCTATCGTCGCAGACTGCGCTCATGCAATGGGTGCATCCCGGCATGGAAAAATGGCTGGAGAGATTGCTGACTTTTCAGCGTTTTCGTTTCATGCAGTAAAAAACCTAACAACAGCAGAGGGCGGTGCGGCCACATGGAGAAACATTCCGGGATTGGATGACCAAGCTGTTTATCATCAATTTCAGCTATACAGTTTACATGGACAGTCAAAGGATGCGCTGGCAAAAACCCAGCTTGGTTCCTGGGAATATGATATCGTTGGCCCATGGTATAAATGCAATATGACGGATATTATGGGAGCGATAGGGCTGCGGCAGCTGGAACGCTATCCCCAATTGCTGACCAGGCGGAAAGAAATAATTGGAAAATATGATGCGGTGTGCGATAAATTGGGCGTGAAGCATCTGGTTCATTATGGAGAGGATTTTCAATCTTCAGGACATTTGTATTTGGCAAGGGTCCCGGGCATTAGCTGTGAACAGCGCAATGAAATTATTACTCAAATGGCGAAACGAGGGATTGCCTGCAATGTACATTATAAACCTCTGCCGATGATGACCGCCTATAAGAAATATGGATGGGATATTAAGGATTTCCCCAATGCATACCATTATTTTGAAGAAGAAATTACTTTGCCTTTGCATACAAAGCTATCAGACGAAGATGTGGAATATGTAACAGCAAATTTTGAGGATGTTGTTAAAAAATATCTCTGAATAGATACCGGAAATAATATGGTGGTAAAAACATGAGATGGAGAAAGTGGGAAGAATTGCCAAAGGAATTTCAGATTCCCGAAGTTCGAGCTTATTACGACGTTCTTTCCAAGCGACAGTTTAGCCTGAGACTGAAAAGATGCTTTGATATTCTGCTTGCGTTGGTTATGTTAGTTTGTTTGAGCCCTATTATGTTGGTTGTTGCCGTTGCCATTGTTTTGGATTCGCCGGGAGGTGTTTTTTACCGCCAAGAACGAGTAACACAATATGGAAAGGTATTTCAAATACATAAATTTCGGACGATGGTGTCAAATGCAGATAAGATTGGGTCACATGTTACCGTGGAAAATGATCGGCGGATCACACGAGTGGGAAAATTCCTCCGAAAGTACAGGCTGGATGAACTTCCACAATTGATAGATGTATTGCGGGGAGACATGTCTTTTGTCGGGACCAGGCCGGAAGCCATAAAATTTGTAAAGAAATACAGCCAAGAGATGTGTGCCACCTTATTGTTGCCTGCTGGAATTACTAGTGAAGCTAGTATACGGTATAAAGATGAGGCGGAGCTGCTCGATGCGGCAGATAATGTGGACAAAGTTTATATAGAGAATGTGCTTCCAGAGAAAATGAAATATAATCTCGAAAGCATTAGAAAATTTTCTTTTATTGGGGATCTGACAACTATGGCCCGGACAGTATTGGCAGTTTTGGGAAAAAAGTATAAGTAAAGAAGTTGAAAGAGAAGCGTCCAATGCAAAAAAAAGGGATAGATATTTTATTTTTCGAGCGTCCGTTAGTTGACCTGAAAAAGTTCGCTTTTAAGATTGCGAAAGAAATAAAGAAAAAGGACAGCTCTGTGTTTATGGGGGCTGTCTGTATAGAATTGCCGACGGAGGAAGAGAAAAAGGAGAGTTTCATTGATTATTTTTATCACCGAAAGCAAATAAAAAATATTGATGATTTCTTGATTTCTCAAGAAGTAAAAATTATTGTATTTACTCAATGCCGGATACCGGATCTGGAGTTTATTCTTCATGCGAAAAAACTGGGAATAAAAACGATTATGCTGCAAGAAGGCGTTATGTTTGACGGAATGAATATCAACGACGTTTCGGCAGCAAATGCGATATCAGTTATCGGGCAGCTTTCCAAGGTATTTGAATATTTAAATATTGTCCGACATATGTGCCGTTATGATGGGAAATCATTTGTCAAAGTTATCGCAGAAGTATTAAAAAAGAAAAAGAATATTACCATGATTGTGGAAGCGCAGTTTTCTATGCGCCTTATAGCTGAATATATATTGACAATGGGCGAATATTGGGATGAATACTATATGTCGCATCATGGGTATACAAAGGATCAGATAAGATTAATCGGAGACCATGATCTGGATGGATTTATCCCGGGCGGCAAAAAAGAAGAAGCCATTTGCTATATAGCCAATGCTTTAGTGGAAGATGGAAGCGCCAAAAAAAAGGATCTCGAGAAATTCCTTGCATCGTTTGCGGATTTAGTTGATAAGACAACAAAGCTGTATGTCAAGTTACATCCGCGCAGTGACCAAAGTTTATATAAGATATTAAATGATCATAATATTGAGTATATACGCAATGGAAGATTGCCTTCAGTGAATGTGTATGTGGGCCATAGATCTGCCTTGTTGGGAAGAGCTTTATATGAATCGGACAATCTTATTATTTGGAAATTTCCGAATGAGGAATTCAGCTTTTATGAACGGTATGCAACAGCTGTATGCACGAATAAAAAGGAGTTAGAGAACGCGCTAAAGCTGGTAGATATCTCTTCACATACAAACGATAAGCTGGAAGCTATTTCTAAAGTGTATTGGAATAATCCCAAAGGTTCCATGAAATGTGCCGCCGAGTTAATATATGATTATATGAAGGGGATAAAAATATAATGAGTATAGTTGCCATAATGCCAATTAAATTAATAAATGAAAGATGCCCAGGGAAAAATACCCGGATGCTTGGGGGAAAGCCCCTCCTCCAATATGAACTGGACCGTCTAAAAGAGACGGGGTTTTGTGACAGTATCAATGTTTATTGCAGCGATGAAGCGGTTATTCCGTTTTTGCCGGAAGGCGTTGTATTTATTCAAAGACCGAAATTTTTAGATTTGCCGACATCCAATTTCACACAGATTTTTGATAACTTCAGGGCTGTAATAGAGGCCGACATATATGTATATGCACATGCAACCGCCCCGTTTATTACAGTAGAAACAATGAAAGAGTGTATTGGGGCGGTAAAATCTGGAGAGTATGACTCCGCTTTTTGTGCGGTAAAGCTCCAGGATTATTTATGGCAAGATGGCAGACCTTTGAATTTTGATGCATCTGATTTGCCGAGGACACAGGATCTGAAGCCGATATATCAGGAAACGTCCGGTGTCTATGTTTTCACAAAAGAAGTCTATGAAAAGTATCGGAGACGAATTGGCAAAAAGCCATTTATTAAAGAGGTGTCTATTAAAGAATCTGTTGATATAGATCATCCGGAAGATTTTGCTTTAGCCGAAGCTTTGATAAATGTTGAATTATAAAAATTGAGTATGGCTTTGGGTTAAAGCATTTTACATATTGCTTGATTTATTTATATTCGATAGAAAGGGGAAGGAAAACCAGCATGAATACACTGAAAGTATTGGATGTGACGCTTCGGGATGGGGGCTGTGTTAATGATTTTAACTTTGGACAGACCTATATGGAGAAAATCTTAGCGGCACAAGAGGCGTCGGGTGTAGATGTTATTGAAATGGGTTATATCGATGAAAATAAAGGATCCGAATCCGGCAGAACCCAGTATATAAATGAAAAAGTAATCCCTCATTGCATACTAAAACATAAGAAACCAGGGGTTTTATATGTTGCTATGATGGATTATGGCAAATTTAACGTGGATAATCTGCATCCAAGGACAGAAGAGGGGATTGATGGAATTCGTCTGGCGTTTCATAAAAAAGATAGACAGGCTGTTATTTCTATCGGACGCAAGATTCTGGATAAAGGCTATAAACTTTATATCCAGCCAATGATAACTTTGCGTTATAGCGATGCGGAATTATTAGAGTTTATTGGACTGGTTAATACAAAACTCCCGGATGCATCAGGATTTTATATTGTTGATAGCTTTGGAGAAATGCGTCCAAATGATATGAGCCGGGTTTTAAACCTGGTTGATCATAATTTGATTTCTTCTATGATATTAGGGTTCCATTCGCATAACAATTTGCAGATGTCATATTCTAATGCAATTGCCATGCTTCAGTTCCCTACAAACAGAGATATCATGCTTGACTGCTCTATTATGGGGATGGGAAAGGGCGCCGGGAATCTTAATACGGAACTTCTTCTTGAACATCTGAATCTGTATTATGGGAAGAATTACCGCATAGCCCCGTTGCTTGAGGTGATTGATACTGTGATAAACCAACTGCACTCGGAATTTTATTGGGGATATGCTCCGGAATACTATCTTTCTGCAGTTCATCGATGCTCCCCCAGCTATGCCAGCCATTTTTATAATAAGCATATGCTTCCCATCGATCAGGTGGGAGAGCTGCTGGGGCTGATCGTGCCTGAGAAAAAAATATCTTTTGATAAAAATTATGCGGAAGAAATATATCGGCGGTATAACGACAGCAAATCCGTAGATGACGCGGCAGCGGTTGCAGATTTGGAGGCGGCATTTCGCGGGAAGACTCTTTTGCTTATCGCGCCGGGGAAGAGCATTGGGGCTGCCATGGAAAAGATAAGATCCATTGCAGAACAAGAGGATGTTGTAACGCTGGGATTAAATACGGTATTGGATTGCAATGATTATCTTTTGACGACTCGCAAAGATATTTATGACAGCGCTATTGCCGCCGGATTAAACATTATTGTCTGCTCCAATATATCAAAAGGCGGGAGAGGAAACGTAAAAATTTTGAATTACGGAAACTGGATTGATGTAGATGAAAGAACGCATGATTCTTCTTCAGTAATTGCTTTTAATCTATTGAGGGCATGTGGCGTGAAAAAGGTGAAATTAGCTGGGTTTGACGGTTTTTCTGTAAATATCAATGAGAATTATTACGATCCCAATCTCAGACATCCGGTGAATGCGGAACAGGTTGAGAGAAGAAATAGATATTACAAAAACTTTATCAACAGAATACGGGATGAAGGCGTAACTGTTGAATTTGTTACACCGTCTCAATATGAATAAAATGAAAAAAGTAAAGTATTTAATAATGGATGTCGATGGGACATTGACAGATGGAAAAATATATATGAGCGGTCATGGGGAAGCGTATAAAGCTTTTAATATAAAGGATGGGTACGGGATCCATGATATCGCTATTCCGGCGGGGATTATTCCGGTGATTATTACAGGAAGAAGTTCGGATATTGTTTTGCAACGCGGCAGCGAACTTGGGATAAAGGATATATATCAAGGGGTGATAGATAAAATAGAAAAAATGCAGTCGGTCGCCCCGGATCTCTCAAAAGTCGCATATATTGGAGACGACATCAATGATTTATCTTGTATGCTGTTAATAAAGGAGGCGGGAGGACTGGTTGGCTGCCCTAAAAATGCTGCGAGGCAGGTCATTGAAGTATCTGATTATATTGCTGACCACAACGGTGGAGAGGGAGCTGTTCGGGACTTTATTGAATGGCTTTTGGATGAATCCCAATAAAGTATTAGAGGTGATAAAATGAAAACGGTTATGTATGTGAGAGCCAATGGAATATACAGCGATTCCAGGGCGACAAAAGAAATCACCTCTATACTTAGGGCCGGGTATCAAGTATTAATTGTAGGGTGGGACAGAGAAGGCCATTCAGAAGAAAAGTGTAAAGAGGTTTTTTCAAAGTATTTGAAGCAAATTAAGATTTGCATGTTCAACTATCAGGTGCAGGATCATGTTGGCTTTAAAAATATAGGAAAACTGTATAAATGGTTAAGATTCGTCGCCAATATTTTACACAAAAATAAGGACAAGGTGGATATTGTTCATGCCTGCAACCTTGATACGATTCTATTGTGTTACAAAAAGTGCAAAAAGTATAATATCAAAATCGTATATGATATTTTTGATTATTATGTTGATGGCCATGGATCGATTCCAAGCTGTTTACGGTCCTTTATTGAAAAGCTGGAAATAGGAATTATTGACACGGCGGATGTAACTGTAATCTGCACAGATGAACGAAGAGAGCAGATTGCAAAATCATCCCCCAAAAAAATCATTGTGGTGCATAACACCCCGGAAGTAGAATGGCTTCATAACGATATAGAATATGATTATTTTTATTGCGGAACGTTTTGTATTCAACGTTTAATTGAAGAGATTTTTAAAAAGTATAAAGATAACAGTGATCTGAAATTTGGCTTTGCAGGTTATGGATTATATAAAGATCAGGCCAAGGAGCTGGATAAAAAGTATGAAAATTTTAAATATTTAGGACAGATTATGTATAAGGATTGCCTCATAAACGAGTCAAAGTCTATCTGTTTATCTGCAATTTATGAGCCCACGATCCGAAATCACCGGCTTTGTGCGCCAAATAAATTCTATGAATCGTTAGCTTTGGGAAAACCGGTTATCGTATGCAGAGGCACGGGGATTGATAAAGTTGTCGAAAAATATAATATCGGAATTGTGATAAACTATGATGTAAATGAGTTCTATGATGCAGTAAGAGCTTTCAAATCGAACCCTGCAATGTGTGAGGAAATGGGGAAAAGGGCCAGAAACTTATATGATGAGAAATATAATTGGGGCTTAATGGAAAAGATCTTGCTTGATGAGTATGAAGCTATGTTGAGAAAAGAGTAGGGAATATAAATGGAAAATAAAAAAATACTTTTTACGGGCTGGTATCCTAATCCGGTAGAAAAATATAAAAATGTTTTCTTTCAAAATTTAATATTTGCCATCGCTGATACGGGGATAAACTGCACTGTCATTTCTCCTGTTTCATATATGAGATACAGAAAGAAAATCAAAACGATACCAAGAGAAACTGTGCATACTACGCCTGCCGGGAATAAAGTGCGCGTTATATATCCAAGAGTATTTTCTGCGTCTTCCAAACAGATTGGTTCCTATAACACTGAAAAACTTACAGAAAAATGGTTTGAAAATGGGGCCATAAAAGCTGCAAAAAAAATAAGAAAAGCAGGGGAAATTTTTGATGCTGTCTATGGGCATTTTTTCTTGTATGGGGGATTAGCTGCAATAAAAATCGGCAGACTGCTGAAAATTCCTTCCTTTGTGGCTTTTGGTGAATGCGACTATGAATCGCAAGTGCAAAAGACGTATGGGGATCTGACTTCAAAAGACATTGAAGGCCTTGCGGGCGTTATTTCTGTTTCAACAAAGAATGCGAAAAAGTTAGATGAACTTGGAATTTTTCAGGATATTCCAGTCATTATTGCCCCAAATGCAGTGGACCACCAGCTGTTTAGAAAACTGGATAGGAAAGAATGCAGGGAAAAGTTAAATCTGCCGCTGGATAAATTTATCGTAGGATTTGTCGGAGGATTTATTCAACGCAAAGGGGATAAACGCCTGTTAGAGGCTATAAACACAATAGATGATGCCTATGTGGTTTTTGCAGGTGTGCCGGGGAATGGAGATGTTCCTCCTTCGGGAGAGCGGGTACTTTTTTGTGGACCTTTAGAGCACGAGCAAGTGCCTGTGCTGCTGAATGCGGTGGATGTTTTTTGCCTGCCTACGCTCAGCGAAGGTTCATGCAATGCAGTGGCAGAAGCATTGTCGTGTGGGGTTCCGGTTGTGTCGTCAAACTTGTCATTTAATGATGATGTTTTAAATGATAATAATTCAATTAGAATAGATCCCAATTCTGTTGACGAAATTCGGCAGGCGCTTATTTTGCTGAAAGATAATATTTCTGTAAGAAGGGAACTGGGGAATAAAGGGTTCCAGGATTCACAGGAATTGTCAATTCATCGGCGGGCAAAAAAAATATTGGATTTTATATCGATGGCCGGTCGCGGTGGCCGTTAAGCGGAACCAAGTTAATTTTTAGAAGCGGCATTTTCTTCTTAGTTATGCGGGGATATTCCTGGGGGTATTTAATTTGCGAGCTCGTTTTTGTTCAATCGTAAATAATTTGAAATTTATAGTTGTCGGATTGTTCTTTGTCTATACACTATGGTTTCAATATGCTTTTTATGAGATAGACGGAATGCTTATCGGCCTGGGAATCTCTCTGCTCGTATTAGAAGCGCTCTCTATCAAAAAATTACAATACTATAAGCCGTTATTTTTTGTTTTCATCTTCATTTTATTTGCGGCCCTATTTGGAATTCCTTTTGCCGCCTATCAAAACATAACGGTATCCGCATTTATCAATGTAATGGAATTATTAATTCCCATGATATGTATATTTAGCTGCATAGATTATGATTATAATAGATTTAAAAAGATAATGGCAATTTTGTGCGGCACGATATTTGCACTGTCTATCTCCTTATTGGTTAAAGGGACGGCAAGTTATACGGGCGCCCTGGTAATTAGTGATTTAAATTCGAATGTATATTCTTCTTTTATTTTGCTCGGGGTGATGTCTACATTATTTCTGATGAGCAGTACCAAGAATAAAATTGCCATGATCTTATTGATCGTGATATTAGCAACGGAATGTGTAGCGCAAGTGCTGGCCGCATCAAGAAGAGGAGTAATAGTGATATTATTTCTCCTTTTGACGTTTTTTCACTCTTTATTATTTATTAAATATAAGAGAAACGCCGGATACAAGATATTTATAATCATAGTATTTATAGCATTATTAATTATCCTATATTTACAGGCGGATTCCTTGTCCTCCTTAGTTGTTGTCGATAGATTGTTCGGCGGGCCGACGGGCGGTGATATGCAGCGGGCGGCGTATCAATCAGTTGCATGGGAACAGTTCCTAAAAAGTCCCATCTGGGGCAATGGCTTGGCCTCAGTCCAGGGAGAGATAAATGTATATAGCCACTCCTTATATTATGAATTGCTGGCATGCACGGGAATAGTTGGCATGTTAATGATGGTGTTGCCGTTAATTAAAAAGGCCCTGTTCTTTTGGAAAAGATCCATTTCCGATCAAAATATTGAAAGAAAAATGGAAACAAGGACCTTATGCTGGAGCGTTATTTGCGTTTTGGTGACGGGAATTACGGTTGTATTTATTTATGATGCTGTATTTTATGTCTTTTTGGCTGTGTTTGCAGCATATCAGGGAATTATTGCCAAAGGCTTATTGAATGCTGAGGTAATAAAGGAAAAACAGAAATAGAATATTATTTGCTGCGGTGTATAAAATGAGGAGAAATAGCAATGAGGATAGGACTTGTGCTGGCTTATAAAGGTGTTAATTATGGAATGTTATTGCAGGCGTTTGCGACACAAGAAGTTATTCATATGCTGGGATATGATACGGAAATAATAGATTATATGCGAACAGACTTTAAACATATTAGAAAAACGCCGTATTTACTTTGGCATTTAATTGAAGAATTTGGAAGAAAGAGAAAATTGAAAACAAGAAATGCCAATCAGCTGCAATATGATGAGATTCATAAAAAAAATCTTTCGGAAAGGAAGGCCGTTTCCAATGTATTTATAAAAGAAAAGCTGCAGAATCAAAAAAAAATATCCGGAATCATTGATTTGGAAAATTATGCAAAAGGGCTAAACGGGGTTTTGGTTGGAAGCGATCAACTGTGGGCCCCGGATGCTGTATTTGGAAATTTTGCCACATTGAGATTTGTGCCTGATTATATAAATAAGATTTCTTATGCAACCAGTTTGGGCGTTGCGGAGTATCCGTTTTATTGTAAATCCAGCGCAGCAAATTTCTTGAAACGAATCAATCATATAAGCGTAAGAGAGGAGCAGGGGAAAAAAATTATAGAGGAACTTTGCGATTCTTCTGTTCAGGTAGTTCTTGATCCCACCTATTTGCTTACAAAAGAGGAATGGAACCGTTTGATTCCGGAAGAGCGGATAATTGATGGAAAATATGTTTTGTGTTATTTTTTAGGAGGAACAGAAAAACACAAACAATTAGCAAGGGATTACGCTGATAAACATGGATTAAAGCTTATCGCAATTTTAAGCACGGAAAGTGTATCGGCGATTGATACGAGCTATGCAGATTTAGTTATTACAGGGTATGGCCCTGAAAAATTTTTGAATTTAATACGAGGGGCTGCGTGCGTAATGACGGATTCATTTCACGGATTAGCATTCTCGGTAATTAATAATAAACAGTTCTATGTGTTTTACAGGACTAAAGTTGGAAGTAAAAATTCCAGAAATTCCAGAATAGACAATATTTTGGATACCTGGAATTTGCAAAGCCGATTGATTTTGGATGACGACAGTATAGATAATTTAGATAATAATCCGATAGATTATAATCGGGTTAACAAAATTTTGGAGATAAAGAGAGCGGATTCTTTAGAATATCTAAAAACTGCGCTGAAGGATTGCAAATAATGAAGACGGAAGATTTATACGCAAAAAAAGAATTATGCTGTGGGTGCGGGATGTGTGCCGATATGTGTCCGGCGGGCGTAATTCATATGAAGGAAGATATAGATGGTTTTTTTTATCCGGAGATCACGGATACATTGTCCTGTTTAAATTGCAAAAAATGTCTTAAGATCTGTCCATTAAAAGATGTAGCTCATGATGTATCTAAGAACATAGGGTTTTATGCGGGCAGTTATAAAGCGGATAAGGAGACGATTTCCTGCGCTTCCGGAGGGCTGGCCACGGCGATTTCTACAAAATTTCTTGAAAATAAAGGGATCGTATATGGGGTGGCCTATAGTGATGATTGGCATACTGTAGAATATGCGAGAATTGATTCCTGCGAAGATATAAACAAACTTAAAACTTCAAAATATGCACAATCGAAAAAAGGCCATATTTACAGATGCTTGCACGATGATCTTAGGAATAATAAAAAGTGCTTGTTCATTGGCCTTCCCTGTGATGTTGCCGCAGTTAAAAAAGCGTTTAACAACAATGATAATCTATATACAATGGAGTTAATATGCCATGGGCCAACATCGCCAAGCGTACAGAAGCAATACTGCACAAAAATGGAAGAAAAATTTGATTCTGTTATAGATTATTTTTCGGTGCGGTATAAAAAGAATGGGAAATGGACCCCTTTTTATATCAAGGTAAAAATGAAAAATGGGAAAGAGTTTATGGAGCAGTTTCATTTGAGCAGTTATGGCGCTGCTTTTAGATATCTTAAGAGACCGTCTTGCAGAGTTTGCCCGATCAAAGGAAGTGCACTGCGGGGAGACTTAATGATTGGCGACTATCATTATGTTGAAAAAGGTATGAAAGGGTATAATCCGCATGGGGTTTCCTCTGCTATTGTCCATACACTTAAAGGAAAAGAGTTAATCAATAGTTTAGATAATACATTTTCTTTGACCCCAATTGAAGAAAAGAATGCATTAGAAAATGGTGCGATTCATAAACCGATTCCAGCACCTGCTGGGTGGGAAAAATATCAAAAAGTATTTAGGAAGGACGGCCTTTTTAAGGCATATCGCCTGTCATTTGTAATTCAGTCGAATATGCAAAGAAAGATCAAGGCAAGATGCCTTAGATTGGCAGTCAGGATAAAAAGAATATTAATTCCAGGGAGCAGAATAAAAGAATAATTCCTACTAAGAGGTATAAAATGAAAAAAAAGATCATGTTGGCTTTTGGGACAAGACCGGAAGCAATTAAAATGTGCCCATTGGTTAATGAGCTGAAAACCCGCAAATCTATTGAAGCTATAGTCTGTGTGACTGGGCAGCACCGGCAAATGCTTGATCAGGTTTTGAGCACTTTCCATGTGGTTCCCGAGTATGATCTTTCCATTATGAAGCAAAGGCAGACTTTATTTGATATTACTACTGGGATTCTTGAAAAGATTAAATACGTTTTGGAAGAAGTGCATCCGGATGTAGTTCTGGTCCATGGGGATACATCAACAACGTTTGTAACAGCTCTGGCGTGTTTTTATCTTCAGATTCCTGTTGGGCATGTGGAGGCGGGGCTGCGCACATATAACATTTATTCACCGTTCCCAGAAGAGTTCAATCGCCAGGCTGTTGGAATCGTTTCCCAGTATCATTTTGCTCCAACCCAGATGGCTGCGGACAATTTAATAAAGGAAGGCAAGGATCCAGGGAAGATTTTCATAACGGGGAATACCGTTATTGATGCCATGCAACACACCGTTAAAAAAGATTATACACATCCGGAACTGGAATGGGTTGGAGATGATAAGTTAATTTTTATTACGGCTCACCGAAGAGAGAATCTTGGGGAGGCAATGCACAACATGTTTAGAGCCATCCGGCGGGTTCTTGATGAACATCCGGAATGCAAGGCCATATATCCAATTCATATGAATCCGGCTGTGAGAAAAGCGGCAGATGAAGAACTTGGCGGATGCGATAGAATTCATATCATTGAACCGCTTGAAGTGTTTGATTGTCATAATTTTGAGGCAAGATGTTATCTTTGCTTGACAGATTCTGGCGGAATCCAGGAAGAAGTACCATCCTATGGGAAACCTGTGCTTGTTATGAGGGACACGACCGAGCGTCCCGAAGGGGTAAAAGCTGGAACTCTCCGACTGGTGGGCACGAATGAAGAGGTTATCTATAATAATTTTAAAGAATTGCTTGAAAATCAGAAAGCATACGATGCTATGGCAAAAGCCTGCAACCCATATGGAGACGGACATGCATGTAAGCGTATTGCGGATATACTTGAGTTTAATAGATATGAACCGTGGAAAGCCTGAATCCCGGGTCAATAATATTACTTATTAGGAAGAACGATGGAAAGAAAAGAATTAAACAATAAAATTTTTTCATCTGTAAAATGGGCCAGTATAACCGAAATTGCGGCGAAATTGATTTCTCCCATTTCCAGCATGGTTCTCGCCAGATTATTGAGTCCTGCCGAATTTGGCGTTGTTGCAACGGTTACCATGGTTACAAGCCTGGCAGATGTATTTACGGATGCGGGTTTTCAGAAATATTTGATCCAAAAGAAATTCAATTCCGACAGGGAATTAAAAGAAAGCGCGAATGTAGCCTTTTGGACCAACGTATCTATTTCTGTTTTTCTGTGGCTCATCATATGTATTTTTTCGGATAGTATAGCGACGCTTGTAGGAAATCCCGGACTGGGCAGCGTGATTTCGTTTGCGAGCATTTCTTTAGTATTGACATCTTTTTCGAGCATTCAGATGGCAATATATAAAAAGAAGTTCGATTTTAAAACATTATTTTTCGCAAGAATTATCGGTGCGTTTATGCCCGTGGTTGTTACTATTCCATTGGCCTTGCTGGGATTTAGTTACTGGTCTATTGTAATTGGAACGGTTGCCACAAACCTGTCAAATGCGATCATACTAACCGTTAAATCGGATTGGAAGCCATTTTTATTTTATAAGTTCTCCTTATTGAAAAAAATGTTTTCTTTTAGTATGTGGACATTGGTGGAGACGATTCTTTTGTGGATGACATCTTATATTGGGACATTTATTGTTGGCCGGTTTTTGAGCGCATATTATTTGGGGATTTATAAAAACTCCATTTCTATGGTTACCAGCATTATGAATATCATTGCAGCCTCCACTTCGTCCGTGCTGCTGTCGTCTCTGTCCGTCGTAAAGAATAACAATCACGAATTTGGGGATATTCTTTATTCCTTTCAAAAAAGCGTTGGACTTTTATTGATACCGTTAGGAACCGGGGTGTTTCTTTATAAAGAATTTGTGACGAATATATTGTTTGGGTCACAATGGATGGAAGCCAGCATGTTTGTGGGCCTATATTCACTTGCCATGGCTTTTTCAATATTAACCGGCCAATATATCAGTTTGACATTTACGGCAAAAGAAAAGCCGAAACTATCCGTGATTTCTCAAATTCTGTATCTGATAATATCGGTTCTTCTGCTTTTATTTACCGTGCAAAAAGGGTTTATTTATTTGATTATTGCTACAAGTGTTGCCCGCGGATGTTTCGGTTTAATAAATATACTTTTAGGAAAGAAGTATATAGGGTTATCCCCAACAAGAATGTTGGCAGGGATGGTTCCGTCTGTGCTGGGTTCAGCGGCAATGGCAATAATAACAATAGCTTTAAAGAACATTTCGGATTCCATCGGATGGACGTTGGCAATGATTCTTATCTGCATCTGCGTTTATGTAGCTGTAGAATTAATTATTCCTCAATCAAGGGCTATTATTATGCCAATAATAAAAAATACGGCGGCAAAGATTAAAAAATTTACAGGACTACGAAAACATAACAAAAACGAGATGTCAAAATGAGTAAAACTTGCGTTAAAATTAAAAAAATAATTGGAAGATGTTTGTATTACGGCATTGGAAGATGGCTACCAGGGCATACATTTTTTATTAAACCTGTGGCTTTTCTGTCGAAAAAGTTTCGAGGGTTTTGTGGCAAATTGATATTAGATAAATGTGGAAAAAATGTTAACATTTGCAATCTTGCATCTTTTTCCAGTAAAATTCAGCTGGGAGATAATTCCGGAATTGGAATAAAAGCAAAGATATCAGGCCCCTGTATTATTGGAAACAATGTCATTATGGCGCCTGAAGTAAGCATTTTTACAGTGAATCATTGCACGGAAAGAATAGATATTCCTATTAAGTATCAAGGGGATACGGAAGCGAGAACTGTGAATATTGGCGACGATTCCTGGATTGGATATAGGGCCATTATTTTGCCCGGAGTAACGATAGGTAAAGGTGTGGTGGTCGGCGCAGGGGCTGTAGTTACCAAAGATGTTCCGGATTACGCTGTCGTTGCCGGAAATCCTGCCAGGGTAGTAAAAATTCGGGGCGCCATGAATGAGCGAACGTAAACAGGATCCTTGCAGCATTTGTTTAGAAATATAGAGAAAGATGCATTCGGTGTTCGTTCCATAAAAGGGAGTGCAATATAAATGATATCATCAAAAGAAGATTTAAAGATTTATTTAGAAGCAGATAAAAAAGCGCTAAGCCGCACAAGAAAAAAGCCGGCCATAAATGATTATATTTGGAAATATGAAATTCTTCTTAGAAAGTGTGAGTATTATAAAAATTGTAAAAGAGGATTTTTTTCAACACTTCGGGAAGGGATGCTGCGATATAGAAGATCAAGGCTTGGGGCGATGCTGGGCTTTTCAGTTCCGGTGAATTGCATAGAAAAGGGATTGTGTTTGGCGCATATCGGCACGATAATTGTTAGTGAATATGCACATATTGGAATGAATTGCAGAATTCACGCGGGTGTAAATATTGGAGCAGATTTTAGAATTTCTCATGCGGCGCCTGAAATTGGAAATAATGTATATATAGGACCAGGGGCTAAGCTATTTGGAAATATAAAAATTGCTGATAATATTGCTATTGGAGCGAATGCCGTAGTTAACAAGAGTTTTCTAAGCGAAAACATATCCATTGCGGGTATACCTGCTAAGAAAATAGGAGATATAGGGACAGAAGGCCGGCTCATAAAGGAATAAAAAAGTCCTACTAATTTTTGAAAATGCTGCACGATACCAAAAGAACCGGTAATACTCCCGGTTCTTTTGGTGCCGCAACCAGAATAGTTAAAAGTTAATCTCTCCGGAACAAATCTCTTGTGTAAACTTTCTCCCGAACATCATCAAGGGCAGAATCATACCGGTTAACAATAATGCAGTTGCATATCTTTTTGAATTTTTTTAGGTTATTCACTACAAGGCTGCCATAAAATGTGGAACCATCTTCAAGCGTTGGTTCATAGATTACTACAATGGCTCCTTTTGCCTTAATACGTTTCATTACGCCCTGAATGCTGCTTTGCCGGAAGTTGTCGCTGTTGCTTTTCATAGCAAGACGATATACGCCGACCGTTACTGATTTTTCGCGCGCGTTGTCAAAACCATTGTCGGTATAACTATAATATCCTGCCATCTGAAGGACGCGATCAGCGATAAAGTCTTTTCTTGTCCGATTGCTTTCAACAATGGCTTGAATCAGATTTTCCGGCACATCCTGATAGTTAGCCAGGAGCTGCTTGGTATCTTTGGGCAGGCAATAGCCGCCGTAACCGAAAGAGGGATTATTGTAGTAATCTCCGACACGAGGATCGAGACAGACTCCCTTAATAATTGATGCGGTTTCTAATCCCTTAACTTCAGCATAAGTATCCAGTTCGTTGAAATATGATACTCGGAGGGCGAGATAGGTATTCACGAACAGTTTGGTGGCCTCGGCTTCGGTATAGCCCATAAGGAGGGTTGCAACAGGATTTTTAAGGGCGCCTTGCTGGAGCAGGGCGGCAAAAATGTGCGCCGCATCTTCCGTTTGATTATCACACCCCACAATGATCCGGCTGGGATAGAGATTATCATATAATGCCTGGGACTCTCGCAAAAATTCCGGGCTAAAGAGGATATTATCCACATGGAATTGTTGGCGGATATGCTTTGTGTATCCGACGGGAACGGTTGATTTAATTACGATGATCGGTTTCACATCCCGGTTTGCCGTGCTGTCTAAGACTAAACGTATTACAGACTCTACGGCAGAACAATCAAAATAATTGATCTTTGGATCATAATTAGTCGGAGCTGCAATAATCACATAATCTGCCGAAGCATAGGCGGCGGCGCCGTCTGTGGTCGCGCGGAGATTCAGCTTTCGTGTTCCCGCTTTGGCTTCTGCAAGGTATCTTTCGATATAATCGTCCTGAATGGGAGAAATGAAATTATTCAGCTTTTGTACTTTTTCGGGGAGTATATCAACCGCTGTCACCTGATTATGCTGCGCCAAAAGAATGGCCAGGGAAAGGCCGACATATCCGGTTCCGGCGATTGCTATATTATAAGAGCGGTTAATAGGGGTAACCGGACCAGACTGTTCAACGAACATTTCGGTAAGATCAAAATTTAGAACGGCGGCCAGGGATTCTAATTGATCGATAGAAGGCTTATAGATCCTATTTTCCAAATTAGAAAGAACCGAACGGCTCATGCCGGTTTTTTGTGCAAGCTGCGCCTGTGTCATTTTCAATATTTTTCTTCTTGAAACCACAGTTTCAGAAAGCAGAGTGAGGGAAAGAGTACGCATAAGGGATACCTCCAAAATAGAATTATGTGTCGTTTAAAGCGACAATAATTCGAGATGATTTATAACTATTAAATATATAAATTATATTAAAATTGAAAATAATAGTCAATGAAAGCCGACAAAAAATCTGAATAAAACCAACAATATCAGAAAAAACAAATAATTGTCGTTTTAAACGACAATTATGGCGGCGGAGATGTGGGAGCGGTGTTTATGTAAAAAAGCCGGTGCTATATGCTCCCAAATTTAGGAGACGCTGAAAACAAAAAAATAGAATAGACAGCCATAAGGAGTTCTGCGGAGACGGCTTGACATGCCGCTATATTGCAGATATTCTAAAATACGAATAAATGGAGAGCGATATCCAATGGTTGATTTGCAGAAAAGGGATCAGAAAAAATCAAAGGAATATTTATATGAAAGAGACAGTGTCGAGGAGAAAACGGCAGGATTGGGACAATAAAAAGAAGTTGCGGCGAATCTGGCTGTTCTTGTTTCTTTTTACTTTGTGCTTGGTTTGGGGAAACTCCCTGCTCTCCCGAGAGGATTCCGGCGCCGTAAGCGATTGGGTGCGGCAGTTATTGGAAACTATTTTTGGAAACGAGACGCCGGCGGCACAGTTTATTCTTGTTAAGATCCGAAAAATTGCGCATTTTTTGGAATATAGCGTGCTGGGAATCGAGGCTGTGCTGTTTACCTTTTTAGCGCGGCCGGTTTCGGGGCAAGGGGTGTTTAACTGTACGGCACTGGGGCTCATGGCCGCGACCATTGACGAGTCCATTCAGATATTCGCGGGCCGTGGAGCGATGGTGCAGGATATTCTTCTGGATATGTCGGGATTTTTGCTGGCGGGCGGGATCACGCTGGGAATCCTCATCATTGCCCGGCGAATACGGGGCAAAAGTGTGAAGGAAAAGAACTTATAAAGGGATGATTTCGAGAATGCAAATACGGCAGGCCTGGCCTGCCGTATTTGCTTATGATACTTTTTGATAAACCGGATGCGGGGAGAGAAAGTAGGCGTGGTTTTCACTTGGGCCGGGAAGAACAACGCACACAATGGGGAGAATGGCGCGAAGTCCCTCGATATTCTAAGGGGCTTGCGGGAGCGGGGCACTTGCGCATATAAAAACGAATCATCATATTTTATCCCCGATTATGGCAGCAAAGATATGGAACCATGGCTTCAAAACAGAGGAAAGAACAGGTCAAAAAAGGGGATGCACAAAATGCCGCCGACAATAAGGGAAATAAAATTGGCACACGCCGTATATCCGAGGATTTTCCAGGGAGAGATATCGTTTTTGCTTACCTTAGGCAGGAAAGCGATATATAGGGCTGTTTCAGCAATAAAAACGCAGAATTCCAGGAAAAATAACGAACCCAAGTACATTACCGAAGAAGAGAACAGCCAAATTGCCAAATTCAGAAGAAGCTGTGTGCCGATATTCACCAGGACTATGACGAGAATCTGTTTCTTTTCCCGGAATTTATAGAGCAGGGCAATCCCTGTCTCAAGAACTAAGGTAAGAGCTATGCGGGCAAAGATATTTTTGAATATCCGTCCATAATTGGGCGGGGGCTGGGAAGGATATACCTGAACGGACAGATTTTCTGGGGCGGTGAAAGCACCTTCCCAGCCCGTGACGGCCATAACAAGATAATCCTGGCTGGCATCATAAGAAATAGGCTCGCTGCAAATATAGCCGTCAATTTCGGGCATATAGAGAAGGATTTTGAAGGTTTCCGGCGGATATTCAAAATAAAAAAACTGCTTGCTGCCACACTGCGCTATTTTATTTGTGAAGACAAATCCATCCGGATCGGAATAGGCATTAAATTTGCGAAAAATGTCGTATTCCACATCGGGCAAAGAACGGGAATCATCGGCGTCATCACTGTACTGCAGTGCATTTTCGGCATCTTCCGGGTCGGATGAGAGATAGGCGGCGAAATAAGAAGCATCCTCCAGCCCTTCAAACCGGATATAAACGCCGGGGGCAGGCGGCGGCGCGTTGGCACTGACGGAAAGGGGAACAAGAACGAGCGACAGGCAGATGCAGAGGAAAATGCGGAACTTCTGTTTCATAAGGTATGCCTCCTTTTCGGGATATCTTCAGGGAAACAGGAACCGGCCCAGCAAAAGAAATGCGGCAAAAATGACCAGATTCGAGGAAAATGCGCAGAGAAAGGCCTGCCGCAGGGCAGGGGAATTGGGAATGCAGTGTTCGCAGCAGAAGTAGTGCAGGAATCCCTCCCAGGGAACAAGGAGAAAATAGAACAAAACGGAATACATAAAAACGTTGAGGGGATCCAGATAGCAACGGGACAGGATATAAACAGCGATATTCACAGCCGCCTGCAGGATCGGGATAGAAATGCAAAGATACCTCCGCACCCGCGCATCCTTAGGGAAAAAGGGAAGGAGATCCAGGGCTTTAGGAGAGTGGTCGCTAAAATCAAAACCAGAAGCACGGGCAGGGCGTTGGCGCCTGAGGCGGCATTGCTGCCGGCACTAACCGGGGAAGAGGCAAAAGAGAGAAGAAGGGCGGCGCAGAAGGAGATGCGTTTTTTCATGAAAGGGAACCTCCGATGTGCGGCGGATTCAGCGATTTCGGTTTGGAGTGCCGCACGGAAAGACAGGCAGAGGGGGAATCAAAAAAAGATAGGGCTTCCGGGCGGCTGCGTCACGCAGAGCAGCAGGTGCATCACGAGAATGACGGCGATATTGGAGAAAATGGCATGGAGAAAGGTTTTCCGCGGGGAGGGCGGGCGCTGGGCCGGGGAGCAGGCGACGCAGAGCAGGGCGCCTTCGGGGATGATTTGGAGCAGAGATCCGAATAAAAGGAAGAGGAAGAAAAAAATAGGGTCTGCAAACCGGCCGGATGCGAAATAGAGAAGCACAAATTGAAAGGTCTGTATACCAAGAGTCGCGGCGGCAAAAACCAGCCGCGCTTTTTTATCCAATGGAAGAAAAAGAAAGGAGATCCCGAATTTTATGGCGGAAGTAAGGAGAATCCATAAAATAAGGGAGGCGATCCCGGCGAAAGAGGGAGGAAGCGGAGAGTATCCCTCCATAGCCCGGACGGGAGAGGGGAAAAGAAGGAAAAGGCAGAAGAAAGCAAGAACATAGCTGGTGGGGGCGAGCTTCTTCATGGGAACCTCCTGCTGATGGCATTCCCGGAAAACGGAAGGGCGAGAACCGTCTCTTAAAAAATATGTCTGGCTGCGGCAGAAACAAAAGTGTGTGATGTTCTTGAAATTACCTTCAGAATATAATGAAATACTCTGATTGTCAAGGGAAACGGCAGAAACACGCCGTGCTTTTTTTGCGGCTTTGCGCTATACTATATCTGAAAAATGAGATTGCGAGGACGAGATATGGAAAAAATCGATTTGCATATGCATTCCACTGCCTCGGATGGCAGCTCCACGCCCCGTGAGCTGGCCCGGGAATGCAAGGCGGCGGGGATTACCCGGGCTGCGCTGACGGACCACGACACCATCGACGGTGTGGCGGAATTTCTGGAGGAAGCCGGACGCATTGGCCTTCCGGCCATCAGCGGGCTGGAATATAATGTGGAATACGAAGGCGAGATGCATATTCTCGCCTATGGCATGGATATCTGGAACCAGGAGCTCAGGGATGCTCTTGACGTACTGGCAAATCAGCGGATCACCCGCGCTTCCCGGATGGTGAAAAAGCTACAGGACCAGGGCTATCCCATCACTCTGGAGCGGGTGGAGGAGATTGCCGGGGGCGGCGTGCTGGGGCGGCCGCATATCGCCCGGGCGCTTTTGGAAAAGGGCTTTGGCGAGAATGTGGAGGACGCATTTAAAAGGTATCTCGAACCGGGGAAACCCGGCTTCCTTCCCCGGCTCAAAATCAAGAGCAGCGAGGCCATCCGGCTGGCGCGCCAGGCAGGCGGGCACTGTGTGCTGGCCCATCCCAAGCTGGCCTATTATCCGGATTATGACGAGCTGCTCACACGGCTGAAGGGGGAGGGCTTGGAAGGCCTGGAGGTATACTATCCCGCCCACAGCGATGAGGAAGTGGAGTTCTTTTTCGGTTTGGCGAAGAAATATGACCTGTTTATCACCCAGGGCAGCGACTATCATGGGAAAATCCGCAAATCCACCCAGCTTTTTCGGGAACAAAGGGGCGGGGCCGCGCTGGAAGAAAGCGTAGAAAGGCTCTTTGCGCGCGTTTCTTCAAAGAAGGAATAATGCCCAGGAGGAAAAAGGATGCTTGAAGCGGGAGGGGTTCTATGCGCCCTCCCTTGCTTTTCCAAAGGCTATTTTGCAGAAACCAGGGTTTGATAAAAGGGCGTTAAAGCCGGAACAGCGGAAAGACGGCGAGGATGCGCAGCCGGAAGAATTGGCGGGAGAATATGGGAAAACAGCTGCAAAGGGCTTCCGGAGCTGCATGGCAGCCGCCGCATGCAAGACTAATAGGGGGATAGTTTCCGCGGAGGGAACACCTGGTGTTATTCAGACGGCTGTTGAACGGACAGAAGGGTGATCGCGGGAGGGCTGGAATGATGGGCACATATACTCCCGCCAAGACAATACATGACGTTGTGCGGTTTTCTGCCAGACGGGAAAAAGAACTGTGGGACAGAAGGAAAAAGGCTTGCGAATGCGGCCCCCGCCGAGGGACGCCATGACGTTGTGTGGTTTTTTGTCAGGCGGGAAGAAGAACCGCGGGAAAGAAGAAACAGGGTTGCGAATATGGCCACCCGCCGAGGGACGCCATGACGCTATGCGGTTTTCTGCCAGACGGGAAAAAGAACTGTGGCAAAGAAGAAACAGGCTTGCGAATATGGCCGCCCGCCGAGGGGAAAGTTTTCTTTGAAACCCGGCGTTTCTGTTGTTGCGGGTTTTTGTTTTGTGTGCTAAAATAAACCTAGAAAGAGCATTTTTCAATCTTTCTTCAATACAATAAAATGAATAACAGAGGTAAATAGGGAATGCATTCCGAACAGGGCGATATCAAAATCTTTGCTGGAAGCACAGGTGTTGCGTTTGCGAAAAAAATGTGCAAATACCTGGGGGCGGAAATTGGAAAATCGGAGGTCATCCACTTCTCCGACGGGAACATCTTTATCCGGATTCAGGAAACCGTGCGGGATAAGGACGTATATCTGGTTCAACCCATCGGCCTGGATCCCAATAACGAGCTGGTGGAAATTCTCTTTTGGATGGACGCGTTCAAACGGGCCAGCGCCAGCACGATCACAGCGATTATCCCCTATTTTGGCTATGCCAAGGGCGACAAAAAGGACGAACCCCGGGTTTCCATCCGGGCGCGGGTATGTGCGGACTGCATCGAAGTGACGGGCGCAGACCGGGTCGTGACCATGGATCTTCACAGCCCGCAGGTGCAGGGATTCTTCAAGATCCCCACCGACCATCTCTATTCCCTGCCCATCCTCTGCGAATATGTCAAAGGGCTGGATATCTATGACGACAGCTTTGTGGTGGTTTCGCCGGACGCCGGCTTTGCCAAAACCGCCCGCAAATATGCCGATTATCTGGGAACCAATGTTGCCATTGGGGACAAGACCCGGACCGGCCACGACGAAAATGCACAGATTCTCGAGCTGATCGGCGATGTGGAGGGGAAAAACTGCATGATCGTCGACGACTTCACCATTTCCGGCGGTACACTGGTGGACATCGCCAATGTTTTGAAGCGCAAGGGAGCCAAACGGATCATCGCCTGCCTGGCCCATAACATGCTGCGGGAGAAGGGCGTGAAAAAGATTGATGAAAGCCCCATTGAAATGCTCATCAGCACGGATACCGTGGAAAACCCCTTTATCCTTGCCAGCAAGAAGATGATTACGGTTTCCGTGGCGCCTCTCTTTGCCGAGGGCGTGTTCCGGATCCACGAGCGGGTATCCGTAAGCCCCCTGTTCAAGCATGTCCCGCCCAAGGTTGTGGACAGCGCCCGGGAGAATGAGGACTGATCCCGGCAGGCATTTTTTCAGGAAAACTGCAGCGCAGGAGCGTAAAGCTCCTGCGCTTTTTTGTGGCAAAAAATCCTGCCGGAGCAGATGGAAGCGGGGGTGTGGACAGGGAGGCCGCGGCATTCAGATAAATGACAGTCAAACCGGCCGGCGGGAGAACGTCGGCCGGTTTGTATAGTTCCGTTATCCTTAAATTTGATGGAAATGAGAAGAATGCTTTACAAGCCGGGGAATATGCGATAAAATTAAGTCGTTTAATGTCGTTAATATAAAATAAAACGTCGTTTTAATGAAATTACAATGGAGGGTTTCATGGTATTCTTCATCCTTTTATTTTTCGTTCTTTCTTCGGGAAGCGTTCTTGCCGCGGCATATGGCGGCCGGCGCTATGAGGAGGTTCTTCCTCTCACGATTTTTGCAATCATGACGGTGTTTTACCTCCTGGGAATTTTCGGGGCGCTGCAAAGCGGGCTGTATGTCGTTTTGGCGCTGGCGGCGGGGGCCTATCTTCTGGCGGGATATCTGCTGCTGCGAAAGAAGAACCTTGCGTCTTTTCTGAAAAATCTTTTTACTCCGGGATTTATATTCTTTGTCATCTTTTTCCTGATGGCCTATGTCTGCAGCCGGGGGATGGTCCCCAATACCTCGGATGAATTCTCGCATTGGGCCGACACCGTAAAGGTGATGTATACGATGGGAGATTTCAGCGCCAACCCCGCGGCTCACGCCATGTTTTCCTCCTATCCGCCGGCGATGGCAACCTTCCAATATTTTATGCAGCTATTCCGGAACCTTCTGGGAAGCGGGGGATTCAGCGAGTGGCTTTTGTATTTTTCCTATCAGACGGCCTGCGGAGCATTATTGGCGGCCTGCTTTCGAGGGCTGCGCTGGAAGCCGGCTTTTGGGGTTTTTGCGAGCATAGCCGCGGCAATTTTGCTGCCTCTTCTGGGATTTTCCACGTTTTACAGCTCCATCTATGTTGACGCCTATTTGGGCCTGCTGGCGGGATTCTGCTTCGCCTATCCGTTTGTAATCCGAAAAAAACGGGATCTGCTGCAGCTGATTACCCTGTGCGCTGCTCTGGCCATGCTTATTCTGACAAAACAGGCGGGCATGATGTTCGCCATAATGGCCGCGGCTGCCTATATTTTGGGAATGTGGCTGGACTATTGGAAAAGCCGGCGGGAGAACGGCGCGTCATCTGCACCCATAAAAAAATATATCGTATATTCCCTGGCGGTTATCGGGGCGATCCTGCTGGCAAAGATCAGCTGGACGATATTCCTGCACATAAAAAATGCGGCAGAGCAGTTCGACGGCGAGGTGAGCATTGCCGGAATATTCTCGGTTTTGTTTGGAAGCGATCCGGCGGACGCCTACCGCAGGCAAACGATTATCAATTATATTATGGCGCTGTTTGCCCCAAAATTTCAGATGGGAAATGGATCCGAAGGCATCAGTTTCTTTGCGCTTTCGGCCCTGCTCCTTGTGGGCTTTCTATTCTTATCGCATCAGGAGGATAAGCGCAATCCGCAGGGACGCCTGCAGCGCCGGTGCTTGGATATTTGCAGCATCGCCACCTATCTGATATATACGGCGGGGCTGTGTATCATGTATATGTTTAAATTCCCAACGGCGGAGGCAGTTCGGCTGGCCAGCTTTGACAGGTATATCCGGATCGCGTTTCTGGCCCTGCTGTTTTTGCAGTTCGCCCGGCTGGTGCAGCTGATCCGGCAGGGAGAAGTGGGAAACCGGGCCCTTGGTGTGATTCTGGCCCTGCTCATATTTTTTGCGCCGCTGAAGAGCTTCGGGGAGTATCTCTCCCGGGAGAATGTACGGGCAGCAAAAGAAAAGCAGGCGCCGTTTATCGAATATGCACAAAAGGCGCTGGAAACTATCCCCGGCGAGGGAAATCGGGTGTTCTTCGTTTCCCAGGGAACCAACGGCGACGATTATTATACAATGCGTTACCGCATGCGGCCGCAATATGTCGCAAATCTGCGGCTGTGGAGCCTGGACGAGAACCTGGGGATGGATGCGCAGGCGCTGCAGCAGGAGCTGAAGGAAAAAGAATACGAATATTTCGCTTTATATGCGATAGACGACTATTTTATGGATCACTATGCCTCCCTGTTTGAGGACCCGGCAGAGATGGCGGCGGGACGCCTATACCGCGTAACCCAAGAAGGGACGCTCGTCTATGTCCCCATGGAATAAAAAATTTCCAATAAAAAAGCCTTCCGCGTTATTTTGCGAAAGGCTTTTTTATAATTTATCCGTTGGCTGTTTGGATGGAAATGCTGTTTCCATCACAGATAACCGTGATATCGCCGTCCCGGTCGGTTCGGTAAACGGCGGCTCCGGCCGCCTCCAGCCGCTCGATGACCTTTTCATGGATGTGATCCGGATCGACGGCGTGGTCCCCGGTCAAGACGGCATAGGATGGCTGCACAACGGCCAGGAACTCTTCGCTGGAGGCATCCTTGGCGCCGTGGTGCCCGGCCTTTAGAAAATCTGCGCGAAGCTGGCCGCCATAGGCGGCAATCAAATCGGCTTCTGCGTCCTTTTCGGCGTCCCCCATGAGAAGGAAAGTTTTCTCGCCATAGGTAAATTGCAGTACGGCGCTGTTGTCGTTCATATTTTCATAGGTTTTGCCGGGAGACAGCACATCTACCGCAAGAGAGCCCAGAGAGAACTGGCTGCCCTTTGCAATGGGCGTGGCCGCAAGCCCGGCTTTTTGAAGGGCCTCGGCCAGGGCGTCCATCCGGCCGGAGGTATAATCCGTGGCGGGCATATAGACCTGTCCAACCGAGAAATCCGAAAGGAGCTGGGGCGCGCCGCCGATATGGTCCTTATGGGGGTGGGTGAGAACCAGGATATCGATGCGGGAAATTCCCAGATTTTTCAGGGAATTATAGAGATGCCCATAGGTTTCGTCCAGTCCGGTGTCCACCAGCATGGTATCTCCCTCGGGGGTGATGAGAAGGATGGCGTCGGAATCCCCCGTATCAAAGACGCGCAGTTCCAGGCCGCCGCTGTCTGTGGGAATCCTGGAACCGGACGGGCCGGGCACAGGGCCGGGTGCCGGCAGCATGCGCACGATGACTGCCGCGGCGACAGCGATGACCAGAATGCCGATGAGTATGAATAAAAGCCGTTTGTGTCCGGAACCCATGACGCTTCCTCCTTTGATCCCTTCTGTTAGGCACATTATACTTGTTTTTTTTGAGCGCGGCAAGCCTGCGGCGGGCGGCTCATATTGACTTTGCGCCGGGGCCGGGTATAATTTATAATGGATGATAAGGGGGTTCTTTATGCAGAAAGCACGGATTGCCGTGGGGATGTCGGGCGGCGTGGATTCGGCGGTGAGCGCGCTTCTTTTAAAGGAGCAGGGCTATGACGTCATCGGCATTTTCATGAAAAATTGGGACGAAACCCGGGATGGCGGGGAATGCACGGCGGCAGAGGATTATGACGATGTGCGCGCTGTGTGCGACCAGATCGGCATTCCGTATTATACTGTCAATTTTACGGAAGAATATTGGCAGAGGGTGTTTTCCTATTTCCTCCGGGAATACAAGGCAGGGCGGACGCCCAATCCGGATGTGCTCTGCAACAGCGAGATCAAGTTTGCGGCGTTTTTGGATTTTTGCCTGGAAACCGGCGCGGAAAAGATGGCCACCGGGCATTATGTCCAGTCCCGGGAGGGGCGGCTTTTCAAAGGAGCGGATCCGGGAAAGGATCAGTCCTATTTTCTCTGCATGCTCTCCCGGGAGCAGCTCTCCCATGCCATGTTTCCCATCGGCGGCATGCAGAAGAGCCAGGTTCGGGAGATGGCGCGCCGGGCGGGTCTTTCCGTGGCCGAAAAAAAGGATTCCACGGGCATCTGCTTTATCGGAGAACGCAAATTCAAGGAGTTCCTGCAAAAATTCCTGCCCGCCCAGAAGGGCGAGATGCGCACGCTCCAGGGGGAATACATCGGGCCGCACGATGGGCTGATGTATTACACTCTGGGCCAGCGCCGCGGGCTGAACATCGGCGGCCGGGGAACGGGGGAACGCTGGTTCGTGGTGGCCAAGGATCTGGAGAAGAATATTCTCTATGTGGAGCAGGGCGCCGACAGCCCGGCCCTCTATTCCCGGGCGCTGCGCACCGAGGGCTTCAATTTCATCGCGGAGGAATTTTCCGGGGAACGGGAGCTGATGGCAAAATTCCGCTACCGCCAGCCGGATCAAAAAGTGCTGGTGCGGCGGGAGGCAGACGGGCTTTTGATGGAATTTGCCGAACGCCAGCGGGCGGTCACGCCGGGGCAGTTTGCCGTCCTTTACGACGGCGACGAGTGCCTGGGCGGCGGCATCATCCGGGAGGTTCTCTTCTAGCCCAATTTCTTAAAAACGCCGGCAAAACTCCCATGGAACAGGGCCTTTTCTGGAAATATATTTCCGGAAGAAACGTCAAAAAAAGCAGCCGAAAGTGTTTTATGACAGGAACCTGCCGGCAGGGGAAGATATATGGACGAGGAAACCGCCTGGACGCGGGATAGGCACAATTTCCCGGGAGGGCGGCTCACTTGAAAAACATCTTTGGCGGGATTGCCCGGATAAAAGGGGCAGGCCAAAGAAACCGAAGCGGAACGGATGCCGAATCTGGCTGCGCATCATCTTTTTGGAAAATCTGCGCAGGCGGCTCTGGAATTTTCGCCAAAGGAATATCCTTTGGATGGAATGGGCGGGAGAAAAGACGCCGGACAAGCAAAGACCGGGAAAAATGCCGTATCGTATTCTCAGCAGAAAATTGGCAAAAAAGCCTAACCGGAGAGAAGCGATACAGGAAGGGAAAGAATCTGCTTTCGCAGGCGCAGGGCATCAGTAAAAGGGATTTGCGCAGGATGTCAAAAGTCCTGGGAGCAGGCTCGCAAAAGGGCGGTTTTGCCCTGAACAGCAAAAGGAGGCAAGGATATGTATACGCCGTCATCCCCGGAGGAGCGGGAATTTCTCGCCCGCTATAACCCCAATAAATATAAGAAGCCGTCGGTGGCGGTGGATACCGCCCTCTATGGCTATGACCCGAAGGAAAAGAAGCTGAAGGCCCTGCTCATCCGGCGGGGCGGATTTCCCTACCGGGGCTACTGGGCTTTCCCCGGGGGATTCCTCAACATGGAGGAGCATATCCATGCGGCGGCGGCCCGGGAACTGCAGGAGGAAACCGGCATTTCGGATGTATATGCCGATCTGTATTATGTCATGGGTGCGCCTGACCGGGACCCCCGGGACCGGGTTATCACGCCGCAGTACCTTTCTCTGGTGAATCTGGCGGCTGTGTCGCCCAGGGCGGGGGACGATGCGGCGGAAGCCGGATGGTTTGCGCTGAACGGCTTTGCAAAAAAGGCCGCGCGCGGGGAGAGAAGCGTGCGGGAAGAATATGAGATCTGCCTGGAAGGGCCGGAAAGGCTGGAACTGCGGGTGGCGCAGGAGTCCTGCTATGAAAGGACTGTGCGGCGGCGCATGGAGATCCTGGAGAGCGGCGGCATGGCATTCGACCATGCGGAAGTGGCGCTGCGCTCTCTCCTGCATCTGCGGCAGGAGCTGCGCTATGGCGACATCGCCTATAATGTGTTTCCGGAGGGGGCATCGCTCGCGGAACTTCAAGGCTTATATGAGGCGGCCTTCCTTTCCCCAGGGGATGTGGAAGGAAATCCGCTGCTGCAAAAGCAAAAAGACGGGCGCCTCTCCTACTTTCTTTAAAAAGAAAGCAGGCAAAGAAAATTTATGACAAGGGGTTTGCCGGGTCATGTTGTAAGTGAATACCCTCTAAAAAGGGGAAATGCTGAATTGAGGGAATGCCCGATTTCTTTAAAAAGAAAGCAGGCAAAGAAAATTTGTAACAAAGGGTTTGCCGGGTGATGTTGCAAGTGAATCCTCTAAAAAGGGGGAAAAAGCTGAATTGAGGGAATGCCCGCCTTCTTTGAAAAGAAGGCAGGAAAAGAAAATGTATAATACAGAGTTTACCGGGCTGTATTTTTGGATGAACACACTCCAAATGGGGCGAAGGTTTGCAGAAAAAATGTATTTGCTTAAAAAAAGAGGGCAAAGCCTTAGGCCGCGATTTTGAAGGGATACATTTTTAACGGAATTACGGAGCCCTAAGAAGACGGAATCCACGGCTGCTCCCCATAGAGGAGCGGACTGGAAAAATGGCGGAGAATGGCCTGCAATCCCTATTGCATGCCTGGTTCTTCAAAAAGTGACCTGTGTTTGGGCTTTTATGATAGAATGATGCCGGTTTTTTATGCTCCTGCCCGGGGAAAGAAAACGGGCGCAAAGCAGGGGGCTGGGCATGCCTGTTAACGTCATAAGGCGGGCGGGGAAGCCGTACTCCGGCACCCATGGATTGGCAGAGAAAGGCCGCATGGCCTTGAGAGAAATATACCAGAAAATGAAATATGTAAGTAAGGGGTATGAGAAATGAATCGAACAGTGATATTGGCGGCAGGCAATGGCACGCGGATGAAATCGCAGACGCCCAAGGTTCTGCATAAGGCGGCGGGGCGGATGCTGGTGGAATGGGTGGTCAGCGCGGCGGAGGAAGCCTTCCCGGGCAAACCCATTGTGATCTATGGCGCGGGCGGCGACGCAGTTCCCAAGTCCCTGGGGGACCGCTGCGAATATGCGCTTCAGGCGGAACGCAAGGGCTCCGGCCATGCCGTCATGATGGCGGAGGATTTGCTGCGGGGGAGCGATTATACCGTGATTCTCGCGGGGGATATGCCGCTGGTGCGGGGCGAATCCATCCGCATGCTGGCGGATGAGGCGGAAAAGGGCGGGTTTGACGTCCTCCTGCTCACGGGTATTTTGGAGAACGCGACAGGCTATGGCCGGATTGTCCGGGATGCGGCGGGCAATGTCTGCGGCATCGTGGAGGAAAAGGATGCCAGCCCGGAGCAGAAGAAAATCAAAGAGGTCAACGTATCCTTCTATTGCTTCCGCACCCAGGCTCTTCTGGAGGCGCTCGGCGAGCTGACCCCCAACAATGCCCAGGGCGAATATTATCTCACGGACTGCATCGATATCCTCTATAAAAAGGGGAAAAAGACGGGCGGGATTGTCCTGGCCGATCTGGAAGAGGGCGAAGGCGTCAACCACCGGGCGCATCTGGCGCGGGTTGCGGCTATTCTCCGCTCCCGCATCAACGAACGGATTATGCTGGGCGGCGCGACGCTCATCGACCCGGCCAATACATATATCGATGCGGATGTTACCGTGGGACAGGACAGCGTGATCTATCCCGGCGTGATCCTGGAGGGAAACACGAAAATCGGCGCGGGCTGCACGCTCTATCAGGGTTCGCGGATCAAGGACAGCGTGGTGGAGGACGGCGCAGCCGTGCAGAACAGCGTGGTGCTGGAGAGCCGGGTGGGCGCGGGCGCCCAGGTGGGCCCCTATGCGTATATCCGACCGGGCACATCCATCGGGGAGCATTGCCGCATCGGCGATTTTGTGGAGACCAAAAACGCCACCATTGCCAACCGCTCCAAAGTTTCACATCTCACCTATGTAGGCGATGCGGATGTGGGCGAAGATGTGAATATCGGCTGCGGCGTGGTGTTTGTGAACTATAACGGCAAGGAAAAATTCCGCACCAAAGTGGGCGACCGGGCCTTCATCGGCTGCAACACCAACCTGATCTCTCCGGTGAACGTGGGAGACGGCGCCTATATCGCCGCCGGAGCCACCGTAACCAAAGATATCCCGGCAGACGCTCTCTGTATCGCCCGGGCGCGGGAAACCATCAAGGCCGGCTGGGGCAAAGGCCGCTATCCCGTGGGCAAAAAGGATGGAGAGAACAAATGAACCTGATTGTGGGCCTTGGAAATCCAGGGCTGAAATACCGCAATACCCGGCATAATGCCGGGTTTGCCGCCATTGATGCCCTGGCGGAGAAGGCCGGGCTGCGCTTCAATAAAAAGCGGTTTCAGGGGGTGGTGGCCGAGGGAAAGATTGGGGGCAAGAGCGTCCTGCTTTTAAAGCCCCACACCTATATGAACCTTTCAGGAGAGGCGGTTGCCGAAGCCATGCGGTTTTATAAGCTGTCTCCCCAGGAACTCCTCGTGATCTATGACGATATCGACCTGGATCTGGGCCGCCTGCGCATCAAGGCGGGCGGCAGCGCCGGGAGCCACAACGGCATGCGCTCGATTGTGGCCCGGGTGGGATCGGAGAAATTTCCCCGCCTGCGCATCGGTATCGGCAAGCCGAAGCCGCCCATGGATCTGGCGGCCTTTGTGCTGCAAAAGCTCAGGGCAGAGCAAAAGAAGGCCTTTTTGGCCAACAGCGAGCGGGCGGCCGAGGCGGCTCTTGAGATTTTGAAGCATGGCGTGGAGGCGGCGCAGCAAAAATATAACGGCGCCGCCTTGTAGGACATTCGATTTTCAGGGCAGATATTCCCCTTCTTTCTTTAAAAAGAAAGAAGCAAAGAAATTTTGTGACCGGGGCAGTTAAAAGGTGCGAAACGGTACAGGCGTGTCAAAGCGGCTCGCCGCGGCAGGTTTTTGCGAAAAAGAAAGAAGTTTTTTTCTTTATTTATTTCATTCCCCGCAGATGCGGGAGCATCTGCCGAAAGGTTTTGAGGGGTTTGGGGGACTTTTACAAAAGTCTCCCAAGGTCTTGCTCTTTCGCCCTTCGCAGAAGCGGAAGTATCTGCCGAAAAGCAGAGGCTTTTACAAAAGTCCCTCAAAGGCCCTGCCTTTTTGCCGCGAAATTTGCGGGAATGCTTGTATTTTCCCCACGCCTCGCATAGAATAGAAGGAAAGAAAAAGGGGCCGCTCCGGCGGCCCGGCGACCGCCGCGGGGGAGAAAGCCCCGGGGCGGCGCATCGTCATGCCCTTTCGCAAAAAGGCGGCGGGCACAATTTGGAGATTTAGGCGGTCACCCGGAAAAATGCCGCCAGGACAAAGCGGGAGGGAAATACAAAACAGCCGTGAAATGTATTTTGGATAGTTTAGAGACAGCCGGCGGCATGGCCCGTCTGGAGGAAATTGTGCGGGGAGGGCAGATGCCCTGCTCGCTTTTGCGGGTTGCGCCCGGGGCGCGCACGCATCTTTTCTATGCTCTCACGCGCATGGGGCGGACGGTATTTGTGGTTTCGGCTACGGATTATGATGCAAAGCAGCAATTTGACCGCTGTTATTATGGCAACAAGGTCTATCTGCCCTCTACGCATGTGGAGCTTCGGCTGGTGGAGGCCAAGAGCGGCGAGGCGGCGGCGGAGCGTGTGGCGGCGCTGGCGCAGCTTCGGGAAAAGGGGCGGCTGGTGTTCCTCTCCATGGACGCCCTTCTCTATAAAATGCGGGCGCCGGAACCGTTTTATGATAAATTTCTGACGCTGCGGCCCGAGATGGTCATTCCCCCGCAAAAGCTCATGGAAAAGCTCATCGGCCTTGGATATGAGCGGACGGCGCTGGTGGAAACGCCGGGCTTCTGTTCCGGCCGGGGCGAGATTTTGGAGGTGTATCCGCCGGATGCCCCGCATCCCTATCGCATCACTTTTTTTGACGATGAGATTGAAACCATTCGGTTTTTTGATGAGGATTCCCAGCGCTCCTTTGGGGATTCGCTTTCGGATATCACGATTCCGCCTGCAGGAGAGATATGCCTTTCCGAGGAGGAAAAGCAGGAGCTTTGCGGCTATCTCAAACGGACATCCGGCGAAAAGCGGGAGGAGGCCGGGGCACGGATGGCCTATGACCTCCGGGAAAACGGAAGCTTCCCCAATATCGAAGCATATACCGGCGTGTTCCAAAAGACATGGAATATTCTGGACTATGCCGGGGAAAGCCTTGTGGTATTCCAGGAATACCACCGCCTGGCGGCGGATCAGGAGAAACGGGAAGAGGCGCGGGTCAGCCTGTTCTCCGAGGTGATGGAGCAGGAGGATGCCTTTGGGTGCGAGATTGCCTGCCGCCTCTCGCCGGAGGAATTTCTGGACGCCTTTGCGGGGCGGGCGCTGGATGTGCCCGGCCTGAGCGAAGAAAAGCGGCTGAAAAAGCACACGGTGGATTTTGCCATGAAGAGCGCCGTGGGTTTTATGGGCAACATGGAAATGCTGGCGGATTCCCTGCTTTTGCGCATCAAAGAAGGTTATCGCTGCTATCTTTTCTCCGGCGGAAAGACCAAAGCCCTCTCCGAGGGGCTGAAGGAATATGGCGTGCTGGCTCCGGCCCTTTCGGGAAAGGCGCTGGAGGCTCCGGGCGCAGCGGTCGTTCCTGCCCGGCTGACCGAGGGATTTGAGATTGCCGAAACCAAGACCCTTTATCTTTCCGAAGAAGAGATTTTCGGCGCGCCGGTGAAGGGCCGGGAAAAACGGCAGAAAAAGAAGGAAAACCGCGCCCCGGAGGATCTTCTGGGAGACTTGAAGCCCGGCGATATCGTGGTGCATGAGATCCATGGAAAGGGAAAATTCCTGGGGCTTAGAAATATGGAGGTGGGCGGCGCCCGGGCGGATTATATCGAGCTGGAATACCGCGGCGGCGACAAGCTGTATATCCAGACCGCCCAGATCGACCGGGTGCAGAAATACATCGGCCCCGGCGAGGCGGAAAGCGTCCGGCTGAACAAGCTGGGGGGCAAGGAATGGGAGAATACCAAGGCCAAGGCGACCTCCTCCATCAAGGAGCTGGCAGAGGATTTGGTGGCGCTGTATCGGGAGCGGGGAACCCGCAAGGGATATCGCTTCTCCAAGGATACCGTCTGGCAGCGCCAGTTTGAGGACAGCTTTGCCTATGAGGAAACCCCCGGGCAGACCGAGAGTATCGCCCAGATCAAGCGGGATATGGAGAGCGGAAAGATCATGGATCGCCTGCTTCTGGGGGATGTGGGTTATGGCAAGACCGAGGTGGCCATGCGGGCCTGCTTCAAGGCCGTGATGGATTCCAAGCAGGTGGCGGTGCTGGTGCCGACGACGCTTCTCGCCCGGCAGCACTATGAGACCTTTAAGGAGCGGTTTGCCGGCTTCCCCGTGCGCATCGGCCTGCTTTCCCGCTATTCTAAAAATCCGGCGGACACCATCCGGGCCGTCAACGAGGGCCGCATTGATATCATCATCGGCACCCATAAGCTGCTCTCCAAGCAGATCCACTATAAGGACCTGGGGCTGCTGGTGGTGGATGAGGAGCAGCGGTTCGGCGTTTCCCATAAGGAGCGCATCAAGGATATGAAAAAGGAAGTGGATGTGCTGACATTGACGGCCACGCCCATCCCCCGGACGCTGGAAATGGCCATGACGGGCATCCGGGAGATGAGCACCATCGCCACCCCGCCCGGAGAGCGCAAGGAGGTCCAGGCCTATGTGGCCCCGTTCAGCTGGGGGCTGGTACGCGAAGCGATTTTAAAGGAATTGCAGCGCGGCGGCCAGGTCTATTTCGTCACCCGGCGGATCACAGGCATGGAGGAGATCGCCCGGCAGCTCAAAGCCTTTGTGCCCGAAGCCCGGGTTGTCACCGCCCATGGACAGATGAGCGAAACCGTGTTTGAGAAAAATGTGGAGGATTTCTATGAGCATCAATACGATGTGCTTCTCTGCACGACGATTATTGAATCCGGCATCGATATTCCATCGGTCAACACGATCATCGTCTATGAGGCGGATAAATTCGGCCTTTCTCAGCTATATCAGTTAAAAGGCCGGGTGGGGCGCTCCTCCATCCGGGCCTATGCCTATTTCACGCATATGGCGGAACGGAATTTAAACGAAGCGGCGGCCAAGCGGCTGGAAGCCATCCGGGAATTCACCCAGTTTGGAAGCGGGTTCAAGATCGCCATGCGGGATCTGGAGATCCGCGGCGCGGGCAACATCCTGGGGGCCGAGCAGAGCGGGCATATGGCGCAGATCGGCTATACTCTCTACTGCAAACTGGTCAAAGAGCAGGTGCGCGCCGCCATGGGCGATGCGCCCGCCGCCCAGACCGAGTCCAATGTGGAGCTGGGGGTTAACGCCTATATTCCCGGAAACTATATTCCCGAGGAAGAGCAGAAGCTGGATATGTACCGCCGCATCGAGGCGATCCAGACCATGGACGACGCCCGGGCCGTCCGGGACGAGTTCTATGACCGCTTCGGCACGGCGCCGAACGAGGTGGAAAACCTGCTGGGGGCGGCGGTGGTGCGGGCCTATGCCGCCCGGGCGCATATTGCCAGCGTGATCCGCAAGGGAAATGTGATCGAGCTTCGCTTCCCCGAGGATGCGCCCATTGATCCCGGAAAGCTCCTGGAAATTTTGCAGAATTATCAGAAAACCGCCCAGTTCCGCGCCGGAAGCCCGCCCCGAATCCTGTTTAAGCCCGGGAAAGGGAAAATATACAGCGGACTGCTGGGGCTGATGGAGCAAATCAGGCGTTGCATATCCGGGGCAAATCCAGTATAATAAAAGTTACGAATGTACGCGCTGCTGCGGAGACGTTTCCCGGGGAAGGCGCGAAGGATACGAAGGAGACCAGAAAAAGGATATGGGAAAAAAGATTTTTGCGACGGTGCTGGCGGCGGTTATGCTGTTTTCGATTACAGGCTGCCATATGGTCTTTACCAATGAGGAATTGGACAAGGAACAGGTCATTGCCGTTGTCAACGGAACCGAAATCAAGAAGGAAACCTTCTTAAAGGACTATCAGTCCTATCGCACTCTTTATGGCATCACGGACGCCAACGAGAATTCCGCCGCCAATAAAGAGGCAGTGGAGGAGCTGAAGAAACAGGTCTTTGAAGAGCTGGTGAGCTATGAAGTGATCTATCAGAAGGCCGTGGAGCTGGGAGTGGCCGAGCTTTCGGATGAGCAGAAGCAAGAGCTGGATAAATCCGTGGAAACCCGAAAGACCGGCATCCGTTCCTCTGTGGAAGAAGAGGTGGAGGAGGAATTCACCGGAACCGAAGAGGAAAAACAGGCCGAGATCGAGCGGAGAGCCAAGCTGCAGGAGGATACCTATGGCATCACCGACGGTTCCTACCGCGACCGCCTGGCCCGGGATTATGTGAAGAAGAATGTCCGGGAGAAGCTGGGCGAGGACTATACCGTTACGGACGAGGCGCTGAAGGCCTATTATGAGGAAAACCTGGCGTCGCAGAAGAAAACGCTGGACGAATCGCCCAAGAACCTGGATACCTATGAAAGCCTGGGATATTCCCTGTATATTCCTTCCGGCCTGCGCTATGTAAAAAACCTGCTGGTTGCGATTCCCGAGGATATCCGGGAGCAGATCACCGACCTGCGGCTGGAGAAAAAGGATGAGGAAGCCGATGCCCTGCGGGATCAGGAACTGGCAAAAATCAAGACAAAGGCGGAGAAGGTCTATCAGAAGGCGACGGCTGCCGGCGCGGATTTTGATGCAGTGCTGGCAGAATATGGCGAGGATCCGGGCATGAAGACCGAGCCGACCAAGTCCCGGGGATACCGCATTTATCAGGGTATGGAGGATTTTGACACGATTTTCGTGGAGGCCGGCATGGCCCTTAAAGAGGTGGGGGATGTTTCCCCTATGACGGCTTCGGACTTTGGATACTATATCATTCAGTATGCCAGCGATGTGGAATCCAAAACCGTTCCCTATGAAGAGGCCAAGAGTTTTCTCGAACCCCTTCTGCGGGATGAAGAAGTGGGCAAGCTCTATGATGAGAAGGTAGAGGAATGGACGGAGGCGGCCGACATCGAGAAATATGAGGACCGCATTTTCTGAGGATTTCTGAGAAGAAACCCGGGGCTTCCCGGGTTTTTCTTTATATAGCGCCCGAAAGGACGCGGGAAGAACGCCAAAACCGAGGCGTTGCAGCGAGGAACGCGGGTGCGCTTGAATCAAGAACAGAGAAAACGAAAGCAACGGTAATTGCTGCATTGTCGCGCGAAATAAATTGGCAGGGCAGCAAAGGGTTTGGGAGCAGGATTCTCTACCAAGGAATGGGACGCGCCTTTGGGCGGGAGAAGGAACGGCGGAGCGCAGGGAATAGTCTTGCGAAAACGGCCCTTCGCCGAGGAGCCGGAAAGAAATTTTTGCTGGTGCCTTTGGGCGGGAGAAGGAACGGCAGAGCGCGGAGAATGGTCTTGCGAAAATGGCCCTCCGCCGAGGAGGAATATGGAAGGATTGTCTTGGCTGAACGCGGAAGAAAGTTGGATGGACCGGGTCCGGCATACAAAAAAACCAGTGGTGGTCTATGGCATGGGCAATGGGGCAGATAAGCTCTTTGCGCTGTTGGAAGAACAGGGCGTCGCCGTGGCGGATGTGATGGCCAGCGATGGATTTGTCCGGGGGCATGTATACCGCGGCTTCCGGGTGAAAACCTATCACGAAATTTGTGAGCGATATGGAGATGTTTTGATTTTGCTGGCGTTTGCCACGGATCTGGCGGATGTGATGGAAGGAATCCATCGGATTGCCCGGGAGCAGGAGGTATATGCTCCCGATCTTCCCGTGTTTGGCGGCGGAATATTTGATGCCGCCTATGCAGAAACCCATGCAGGCGAACTGGCGGAGGTCTATGCCCGCCTGGCGGACGGGGAATCCCGGCGCGTGATGGCCGGCCTCCTGAATTTTCGGCTTCATGGCCGGATGGAGGAACTGGAGGCGATTGCATCCCCCCGGGCCCGGGCATATCGGGAGATCCTGCGGCTCACCCGGGAAGAGACGTATGCCGACCTGGGCGCCTATACGGGGGACACGATCCGGGAATTTTTGGAGTGCACGGGAGGATACCGGGGCATCATTGCCCTGGAACCGGCAGAAAAGAATTTTGAAAAGCTGGAGAAATATGCAGAGGAAAACCATCTGGAAAACGCGGAACTGCACCGGCTGGCGGCATACAGCGGCCCGGCGGTTCTGAAATTTTCCGCCAAGTCCGGGCGCTGCGCCGCCATTGCGGGGGGAGGAAAGCGGGAGGTTCCGGCAGACAGCCTGGATCATATTCTGAACGGACGCGGTGTGAGCTTTGTGAAGATGGATGTGGAAGGCGCGGAGAGACCGGCAATTTTGGGCATGGAGGCAACCATCCGCCGATGGCATCCCAAGATGCTGATGGCGGCCTATCACCGCACGGAAGATATCTATACATTGCCCCGCATGCTTTGGGAGATATGGCCGGAGGCCCGCATCTATCTGCGCAAGCATCCCTATATTCCCGGCTGGGAGGCGAATTTCTATATCGTGTAGCAGGAGGGCAATATGCATTTTGGTTTTTCTTATGTCGGCTTTCTGTTTTTGCTGATGCTTATGGCGCCCAATCTGATATGGAGCAGAAATAAGCCGGCGGATTATGCTGCCTATGCAAAAAGGGAAAATAAAGTATTGCAGTGGATGGAAAGGATCGGCCAGATCTCCGTGACCTGTCTGGCCCTGCTGTGCAGTGATTTGAATATCAAAGAGGGCGGCCGGTTTGCCCTGCTGCTTTTTGCATTCCTGTTGATGGTCTTATATGAGATATATTGGATTCGATATTTTAAAAGCGGCAAAACAATGGGGGATTTTTACAGAAGCCTATGGGGCATCCCTGTTGCAGGGGCTGTGCTGCCAGTCGCGGCGTTCTTGCTGCTGGCTCTCTATGGAAGAAGCCTCCCGATGCTTCTGGCGGTGACACTGCTGGGAATCGGGCATATCGGCATCCATCTCCAGCATCGAAAAGAGATTCGGGCAGCCGCAAATGCCCGGGAAATGCAGCGGAGAGATACCGATATATAAAAATGCCGGAGCATGGATTTCGCAGGCTTATAAAAACTAAGGAAAAGAATGCAAAAGCGCGAATGAAAGGGGAATGGGTATTTTTTATAACCGGAACGAAGTGAAGGTTTCATAAAAACGACCAAAAAGAAAAGTTGGTGCCGAGAGGCACCAGGGAACAAATGGAAGTTTTTTTATAACCGAAGCGAAGCGGAGGTTTCAAAAAATAGACCAAAGAGAAGTGAGCGCGAACGCGCGAATAAAGAGGGAACGGATATTTTTTATAACCGAAACGAAGTGAAGGTTTCATAATACAAACCCAAAAGATAAGCGTGGGAATGTAAATCAAAAAGATAGGGATATTTCTGTAGGATGGAAAATGGCGGCGAAAGACGATCCGGAGCCGCAGTCGCTGCGGAGGCCGTCACCGGGAATATGGCAGGCTGGAAGGAAGCAAACAAAAAAGCAGGCAAAAGCCTGCTTTCCTTATTTTTATGGTGTTATGCCAATAGATTCTCACACCAAGCCAGCATATCCGCATATACCTCATCCCGGTTTGTCTCATTGAGAATTTCATGGCGTGCGCCGGGATAGAGCTTTAAGGAAATATGGGTCATGCCGCAGTCCTGCATATAAGAAAACACCTTTTTGACGCCCTTGCCGAAATTTCCGCAGGGATCCATGGCACCCGAGGCAACGAGCACGGGAAATTCCCGGGGCAGAGCCTTGGGCCAGGCCGGAGAGGCGGCCCGGGAAACCATGTGAAGCAGGTCGCGATAAGCGGAGGTAGAGAAGGTAAAGGTGCAGCGGGGATCCTCGTCGTAGGCAGTGACAACTGCCCTGTCCCGGGAAAGCCAGGCGTTTTTGGAGCCTTCTGCCGCAAACCGTTTGTTGAAACTGCCCATGGATAGGTTTACCAGAAGCTGGCTATGCCCCCGGGGGCCATATTTTTTCACCTGCTGGGCAATGAGAATGCGGGAAAGCCGGGGGAGCTTCTGCACGGGAGTTCCTGAAAAGACCGCGCCGGCATAGCTGGCGGCATAGCGTGCCGCCGTCAGGCGGGCGATGGCGGAACCCATGCTGTGCCCAAGAAGAATGACGGGCAGGCCGGGATGCTCCGCCTGCATCCGCCGGGTCAGGGTATGGACATCTTCCACTAAATGCAGATGGCCGTCCGTTTCCGCAAAAAAACCATAGTGTTCGGGAGAAGGGGCGCTGCCGCCATGCCCGAGATGGTCGTTGCCGCAGACGATATAGCCGTGGCCGGCCATAAACCGGGCAAAGGAATCATACCGGCCAAAGTATTCGCACATTCCATGGCAGATCTGCAAAATAGCCCGGGGGTTTCCTTCCGGAAGGTATTTTCGGGCGGCAATGGACGTTTTTCCATCATGGGATACATAGGAAAATTCCTGTACCTGCAGGTTCATAGGCGTCTCCTTTTCAATAGAATATGGACATGGGGGTTTTTTGTTTCTGCGCAATCTCCGGGCAAGCGCACTTATCCACAGGAAAACCAGCGCCGGACAAGAACCCCTGCACTGCCTGAAAAGCCGGCGGATGCCGGGTTGGCAAAGACGATATTCCGGAAAACCGCCCCAAAGAAACGAACGAACCCGAGATATCGGCAGGGCTGTTCTTTATAATGCGTTACCCCTGTTGATTTACGGCGATGCGGCAGATTATGAAATCCCGGCAGCGATCCCGTATTTGTCTTTATTCTTTGCAGGAGGGGACGGAATAATTCAAAAACGCAGATTCCAACCCCTCTGCCCGCCCGCTGTGAATCCTTTTCCTTTTGGGAATCGGGTTCCGCCAAAAAGGCGAAATAAAGCGCAGCAAACGCGGGATTTTTTCCTGCTTTTTTAAGAAAACAGATCAGGCTTGGAGAGAGCGGAAAATCCGCACGCCGCCATGGGTGATAAACTGCCAGAGCAGCAACGCCGCGCCTGCATACAGAACGATCATTCCGGCCGAGAAAAGAGTCATGGGCCAGTTGAGGAACAGGGGAAGCAGCGGCAGGAAGGCCAGAACCATGCCGATCATGATGCAGGAGAACACGCTGGCGCTCTGCTTGACGGCTGTCATGTCATCCTTATAATCCAGCCGGGGGAACTTTAGGTTCATGGAAAGCCCCAGCGTTCCGATAAACACGACGAATACCGCCACATAGACGATAAACAGCAGCGTGTTTGCCAGGGAGAACTGCAAAACCGCGCATAGTACCGCCGCATCCAGCACCATCAGCGGCAGTGTGATAATCACATGCAGAAGCAGCTTGGCGCGGAACACATCCTTGGGATCGATGGGCAGGGCGCGCAGGATATAGAACCGGCTGCCTTCAATGGAAATGGAGGGGGCGCAGATGTTGCCGCAGGCGATGAAGAAGGAGAAGATCATCATGAGAATAAAAGGCGCAAAATCCGGCCCGACCATCTGAAGATCGGCAAGGAAGGAAAGGGCGGTGGGCCCCAGTATTACGGCGACAATGGCCAGAAGCGTCGCCAACACTACACCGACGCATGTGTTGAAAATATAGATAAAAGAGCCGAAATACGTCCTAATCTCCTTATGAAGCAACGCCCCCAGAGGCGAGCGCACTTCGATTTTTGCCGTTTTGCCCTTGCGGCGGCGGCCGGTGATCTGGCGCATCGCCGTATTGATATGGCGGAAGGCCCGGCCGAAGAGCAAAATGAACAGGGCGAAAAGCCCCAGGCTGATGCCGATGAAGATCAAAAGAGAGAGCAGATTGGGGCCGGAAAGCGCCTCCACGAAGAAACGGGAGGTGAAGAGAACACTGCCGATCTGATTGAACATCCCAAGGGAGGCCATGATGCCCTCCGTCTCCGTGAGGGTTTGCGCGCCGAAGGACCAGGCAAAGGCCAGCCCCATCACCAGAACCATGCCCACGATCATCACCAGGTTTTTCATCTTGAGCTTTGTCGCCAGTTTGGCAAGGCCAAAGGCCAAAAGCCCGCCGACGGTCATGGGGAGAAGCGGAATAAACAGGCAGATGAGGATCATCAGAAGATAATAGGCAATGCCCGCGCCCGTCATGATGCCATAAACGATCATAAAGGGCAGGGAAACCAGCGCCGCTGCGCCAAGATTTTCCAGATAGCTGGTGAACAGCTTGCTTCCCAGGATGACCGACGGCTTGATGGGCATGGACATGAGAAGGTCAAAATCCTTGAAGGAAAACAGGAAACCGGGCATGCGGTAGATACACAGCACCAGCACAAAGATTGTGCTGAAGGAAAGGGCAATGAGCAGGAGCATGGGAAGCAGGCCCACTGCCGCCATTGCTTCTCCCATCCCCATGGCCATGGTAAACACGGCGAAGGCCACAAAGGCAAACAACACGAGGAACAGAAGGATGGTTCCCGCCTGGCCCGCGCCGCCGCCGGCTTTTTTCTTCTTGCGGCTGTTATAGAAAATCTCCAGCAGATTTACTTTTACGAGCTTAAAAAAATTATTCATTGTCCGTCAACTCCAAAAACAGGTCTTCCAGGGATTCATCCTTGAGGATATCCTCCGTCAGGCCGGAGACGATGATTTTGCCCTTTTTGATGATGGCGATTTTGTTGCAGAGCTTTTCCACAACTTCCAGCACATGGCTGGAGAAAAAGACCGCGCCGCCCTTTTGGCACATATCCGCCAGCAGCTGCTTGACGATATGCGCCGCCTTGGGGTCCAGGCCCACAAAGGGTTCATCCAGCACCAGCAGCTTGGGCTCATGGAGCAGAGCCGCGATGATGGCGACCTTCTGCTTCATGCCATGGGAGAAAGCCCCGATGGGCTCGCCAAGGCGCGAGGAAAGCTCGAGGATATCGGCATAGTATTTGATTTTTTCCGCCCGGGGCTCTTTGGGAATCCGGTAGATATCCGCGATAAAATTCAAATACTGCATACAGGTCAGATGGTCATAGAGATCCGGGTTATCCGGAATATAGGCGGAGACCATTTTGCAGGCCATGGGATCCTCCTTGACGGATTTGCCGTCCACATAGATTTCCCCTTCGTCAAAATCATAGAGTCCGGTGACACATTTGATGGTGGTGGTTTTTCCGGCGCCGTTATGGCCGATAAATCCATAGATATCGCCGGGGGCCACATGCAGGCTCACGTTGTCCACCGCCCGGACGCCGCCGGGAAAGCTCTTCACTAAGTTTTTAATCTGCAGCATTTGTTTACTCCTTTAGGATAGGTTGCCCTCCCTTTTGGGGAAGGTTATATGATGCCCCATAGGGGCCATACGTTAAGAAAATACTCGGTTTTTCATTGGCGTCTGGCATGATCAATCGCCGGGATAGAGCAGATCGGATTCCGTCCAGTTTTGGATGACCGCGCCAAAGGCCGCGGCCTCCCGGCGGGCCTGTTCCAGATTATGAAACCGATAGTTTCCGCATTCCTTTTTTTCGCTTCCCGGAATCGTCCCCGAAAAGTCCGTCATCCACTGAACGATCCTGCGGATCTCCCGGATGGCGTCTGCATGGGAAACGCCTTTGAAGATAAGATAAAAGCCGGTAAGGCAGCCCATGGGCCCGAAATAGACGGTGCTGGCACCAAGGGGACCGCAGCGGACGGCTGTGGCAAACAGGTGTTCGATGGTGTGAGCGGCGGCGGGATCCAGATAGTCTCCCGCGTTGGGCGTCTTGAAGCGCAGGTCATAAGTCACGATATCCGAAAAGTCCACCCGGGAGACATAAATGCCGGGGGTCAAGAGGTTGTGATCGACCTGAAAGCTGGCGATTTTCTGCATAAAGCCCTCCTTGCTGTTTCTTTTCCTATTGTAATCGATATGGGCATAAAATTCAACAACGGAAGAAGCTGGAAAAACCGTGCTATTCCGAGGAGGAGGGCGGGGGCGTGCCGTCAGGCCGGGTCAGGAGCTTATGGGTATAGGCCATGCCCCGGGCCAGCAGCAACAGGGTGCGCAGCTGTTCCGCGGAAAGGCAGGATGCGTTGTCAATGATTTCATCTATAATGGCGCCCGGCGATGGGGAATCCCGCTCAATTCCCATGGAAACCACTCCTTTCCCATTCTATGGAAGCATTATAGCACGAAGGAAATTCATTGTAAATGCAAATTAAAGTAAATATTTTTCATTATCAATGAAATTGCGCGTTGACAATGATTTTCTGCCATGGTATGCTTGCTTTAAGGTGGTGTTGGTACTATGGAAACATTAGGCGGACGGCTGTGCTATGCGCGCAGAAAAAACGGATATACCCAGGAATCCCTGGCCGAGGCCATCGGCGTGTCCCGGGGCGTGATCTATAACCTGGAAAAAAACAAAACGCAGCCGCAGCGGATTGTTGTGAACGCCATCTGCGAGGAACTGGGGATCCGCCGGGAATGGCTGCTGGAGGGCGCGGGAGAGATGGAAAAGGAACAGGCATCCCAAAGCGCCCGGCTGCTGGCAGAGCTCTATGAGGCGGCCAGAGGACTTTCCGAGGATGAGCAGCTTTATCTGCTGGATATCGTCAAAGCCATGCGGCGGAGGTTTTCCAATAAAACATGACGGCCCGGACCGAGGCTTTCCATGGAAAAGGATGAAAAGAGAGGGAAAAGAGATTGAAGCGGGGAAGCGGCGTACTTTTGCATATCACGTCACTGCCTTCACCCCATGGCATTGGAACCATGGGGCAGGAGGCCTATGATTTTCTGGAATTTTTGCGGGAGGCCGGGCAGACCTATTGGCAGATGCTGCCTTTGGGGCCGGTGGCCTTTGGGAATTCGCCGTATCAGTCCCCCTCCTCCTGCGCGGGCAATCCCCTTCTCATCGATCTGGAGCTGCTGCGGCAGCGCGGCCTGCTTTTGGAAGAGGAGTTGAAGCAGGCGGCGGATACGCCGGGCAGGGTGAATTATGACGCCGTTCGGGCAAGCCGGGAGGTTCTGCTGCGCCGGGCGTTTTCCCGGCGGGATGCGGAAATCCGAAGAGAAATGGAAGTTTTTCTGGAGGAAAACCGGGATTGGCTGCCGGGATATGCTCTGTTTATGGCGCTGAAGGAAGAACAGGGCGGGCGGCCCTGGACGCTCTGGCCGGAGCCCCTCCGGCGGCGGGAGAGGGCGGCGGTGGAGGCCGCCCGGACGCGGCTCTCCTGCGAAATAGAATATCATGTGTTTCTTCAGATGGAATTTTACCGCCAGTTTGGCCTTCTGCGGAAAAAGGCCCGGGAATGCGGCATCCGGCTCATCGGAGATATCCCCATCTATGCCGCCATGGATTCGGAGGACGTTTGGAGCCACCGGGAATACTTCCAGATGGAAGAGGACGGGACGCCCAGTGCCGTGGCGGGAGTGCCGCCGGACTATTTTTCGGCAGACGGCCAGCTTTGGGGCAATCCCCTCTATCGCTGGGCGGCTCTGCGGGAGGGGGGATACGACTGGTGGATGCGGCGGCTCGGAATCTGCGGGAAGCTGTTCGACGTGGTGCGTATCGACCATTTCCGGGGGCTGGAGAGCTATTGGGCAGTTCCGGCTGGGGAAAAGACGGCCAGGAACGGCAGATGGGAAAAGGGGCCGGGCATGGACTTTCTCCGGGCCGTGCAGGCGCAGTTTCCGGATCTGGAGTTTATTGCCGAGGATCTGGGATATCTCACGCCAGAGGTTCATGAGCTGCTGCGGGATTCGGGGTTCCCAGGAATGAAGGTGCTGGAATTCGGCTTTGATTCCGAGGACTTCAAGGACTATCAGCCCCATACCTTTGCCCGGGAATGTGTGGTATACACGGGCACCCATGACAATACCACCCTTCGGGACTGGCTGGAACATGCGCCGGAGGAGACCCGGCGGCGGGTGCAGGAATACTTTGCCCTCACAGAAGAGGAGGGCTGGAGCTGGGGCGTGATCCGCGGCGCCTCCATGTCCGTGGCGGATGTGTTTGTGGCGCAGATGCAGGATTATCTCAACCTTCCCGGGACGGCGCGGATGAATACTCCTTCCACCATCGGCGGCAATTGGGAATGGAGGCTTCTGCCCGGCGAGCTGACGGCGGATCCCGGCCTGGCCCGGCGCATGGCGGAAATGGCCCGACGGTATTCCCGGATATAGAGCGCAGCCCGGGGCAGAAAAGAGCGGCCCCAATAAATAGAGAGACAAACCTCCGTTTGTTTTTCCCCGGCAGGGGCAGCTCGCTCCCGATTCCCTGATTTTTTCCAAAATGGCAGGGAAAAAGGGAAATATTGCATTCTTTTGCGCGTTTTGCTATAATAAGGAAACAATCGGTGTACAATAGGGTAGAGGGCGGTTTGGAACGCCCAAGAAAGGAATAGAGCCAATGGCAGTTGAATATTTTCATGTCAGCGAAAGCGATTATGATCTTTTGGAACAGATTGTAGAGCTGGAACAGGAGGTACATGCCGGCCGGGGCGGCGGGATGAACATTTTTGAAGTGCATTCCTTTATCCGCTATGGGCGGGTATATGCCGCCATGGAATATGATGAGGTGCTGGGTGTCTCCTATTTTATGCGGGACTTTGACAATCCCAACCGCGTATTCCTCTATGGCATTCTGGTGAAGCCTTCGGAATCCGGCAAGCATCTGGGGGAGGCGCTTTTGGCCAACGCCTTTATGGATCTGAAGGAATCCAATCTGCGGATGGTGGAGGTGACGGTGCATCCCTCCAACTACAAGGCCCTGCGGGTATACCGGGAGGAACTGGACTTCCATGTCATCAATGTTTCGGATGAAGATCAGATGGAGGAAGAGGAATTCCTGATCCTGCGCAAGACGTTATAGGCAAAAAGACAGTATAAAAGAGCGGCAGCGCCGCTCTTTTTTGCTGTCTGCAATCTCCATGGCAGGGATTTGCGGGGGCCGTATAAAGCCGGTCAGTTTTTTGTCTGCTTTCTTTAAAAAACCAGAACCGGGAGGTTTGACAAAAAACGCGGGATTGTGATAGGATAAAGAAAATTATATAGGAAGCGACAGGGGAGCTGGAAACCGGCTGAGAGGGAGCGTGTGCTCCGACCCTTATACCTGATTTGGATAATGCCAACGTAGGAAACCGACGCGCAGAGAAGAAAGGGTATACAAATATGTATACCCTGTTTTTTTGGAAGAAAGGAGCGGAAATATGGAATACACGACACAGATGGACGCGGCCCGCAAAGGCATTTGTACAAAGGAAATGGAGATCGTCGCCCGCAAGGAGCATATGGCGCCCGAGCAGCTCATGGCCCTCATGGCGGAGGGGAAGGCCATCATCCCCTGCAACAAGAAGCACACCTGCATTGCCCCCAGCGGGCTGGGAAGCATGCTCACCACGAAAATCAACGTGAACCTGGGAACCTCCCGGGATCTGACCGACCTGAATATGGAGCTGACCAAGGTGCAGAGTGCCGTGGATATGGGGGCGGAGGCTATCATGGACCTGAGCTCCTATGGCGACACGCGCAAATTCCGCCGGATGCTCACGGAAAAATGCCCGGCGATGATCGGCACTGTGCCCATCTATGACGCGGTGGTCTATTACCATAAAGCATTGGGCACCATCACCTCCCGGGAATGGATTGATATTGTCCGCATGCACGCGGAGGACGGCGTGGACTTCATGACCATTCACTGCGGCATCAACAAGGAAACGGCGGGAAAATTCAAGCGCAACAAACGGCTTATGAACATCGTCTCCCGGGGCGGGTCCATCATTTTCGCCTGGATGGAGATGACCGGGCAGGAAAATCCCTTCTATGAACACTATGATGAGATCCTGGATATCTGCCGGGAATACGACGTGACCCTGAGCCTGGGAGACGCCTGCCGCCCGGGCTGCCTCCAGGACGCAACGGACGCTTCCCAGATCGAGGAGCTGATTACCCTGGGCGAGCTGACCAAGCGGGCCTGGGAAAAGGATGTGCAGATCATGATCGAAGGGCCGGGGCATATGCCCATGAACCAGATCGCCGCCAACATGGAGATTCAAAAAACTCTTTGCCACGGCGCGCCCTTCTATGTTTTGGGGCCGCTGGTGACGGATGTGGCGCCGGGCTATGACCATATTACCGGGGCCATCGGCGGCGCCATTGCGGCGGCTTCCGGCGCGGCCTTCCTCTGCTATGTCACGCCGGCCGAGCATCTGCGCCTGCCGGATGTGAAGGACGTGAAGGAAGGGATCATCGCCGCCCGCATCGCGGCCCACGCGGCGGACATCGCCAAGGGCCTGCCTCACGCCATGGACTGGGACAACGAGATGAGCGCGGCTCGCAAGAAGCTGGATTGGGAGGCCATGTTCGACCTGGCCATAGACCCGGAGAAGGCACGGGAATACCGAGAGTCCTCCCGGCCGGAGAAGGAGGATACCTGCTCCATGTGCGGCAATTTCTGCGCCGTGCGCAATATGAACCGGATTTTGGATGGGGAAATTGTCTCTATATTTGATGAATAAAAAGCGAGGAAAAACACATGATGAAAGAAATGCTGAACAATGTTCGAAAAACGGCGCCTCTGGTGCACAACATCACTAACTATGTGACGGTCAACGATGTAGCCAACATCCTGCTGGCCTGCGGCGGATCTCCCATTATGTCGGACGATCCGGGTGATGTGGAGGAGATTACCTCTATCTGCGGCGGGCTGAACATCAATATCGGAACGCTCAACGCCCGCACGATTCCGGCCATGTTCCTGGCGGGGCAGAAGGCCAACGAGCTTGGGCATCCGGTGCTTTTGGATCCTGTGGGCGCGGGAGCTTCCTCCCTGCGCACGAACACGGCCTATGACCTGATGGAGAAGGTGCAGTTTACGGTCATCCGGGGGAACATCTCGGAGATCAAGACGCTGGCTCTCGGCGAGGGAACGACAAAGGGCGTGGATGCGGACGTGGCCGATGCGGTCACCGAGGAAACGCTTTCCGGAGCAGTGGAATTTGCCAAAAAATTTGCCGCCAAGACCCAGGCTGTCGTCGCCATTACCGGCGCCATTGATATTGTGGCGGATGGAGAAAAGGCATATGTCATCCGCAATGGCCATGCCATGATGGGAAAAATCACGGGGACGGGCTGCATGCTCTCGGGTATGATGACGGCCTTTTTGGTAGCCAACCCGGAAAACAGCCTGGAAGCGGCGGCTGCCGCCGTCTGCGCCATGGGGCTGGCGGGGGAGCGCGCCCATGAGCGGCTGGCTCCGGAGGACGGCAATTCCACCTACCGGAATAAAATTATCGATGAAATTTTCCATATGACGGGTGAAATCCTGGAAAGCGGGGCAAAATATGAAATGCGATAGTTTGGCCATGCGGCTTTATGCCGTCACCGACCGGGCGTGGCTCTCCCATCAGACGCTGAAGGAACAGGTGGAAGAGGCCCTGAAGGGAGGAGCGACCTGCATCCAGCTGCGGGAAAAGGAGCTGGACGAGCTTTCCTTTCTGGAAGAGGCGGAGGAGCTTTGCGCCCTCTGCCGGGCCTATCATGTGCCCTTTATCGTCAACGATAATGTGAAGATTGCCCTTGCCTGCGGAGCGGACGGCATCCATGTGGGGCAGCACGATATGCAGGCCGGGGACGTCCGCAAAACAATCGGGGACAACATGATCCTGGGCGTTTCGGCCCAGACGGTCGAGCAGGCGCTGGAGGCCGAAAGAAACGGCGCAGACTACCTGGGCGTGGGAGCGGTGTTTGCCACATCCACCAAACTGGATGCGGACGCGGTTTCCCATGAGACGCTCGGGGAGATCTGCCGGGCGGTTTCGATTCCAGTGGTGGCCATCGGCGGAATTTCTAAGGAAAACATCATGCAGCTTTCGGGCACGGGCGTGGACGGCGTGGCGCTGGTCTCCGCCATATTTGCCAGCGGCGATATCGAAAACACCTGCCGGGAGCTGCGCGCCCTTTCGGAGCAAATGGTGAAGGCATGCGGGTAAACGGCATTATTTTTGACATGGATGGAACGCTTCTCGATTCCATGGGAATCTGGAAAACCCTGGGCAGCGATTATCTCCGGGGAAGGGGCGTCCAGCCCGAGCCGGGGCTGGATGAAAGGCTCAAGACCATGAGCCTCCGGCAGGCGGCGGTCTATTTTCAGGAGAATTACGGTGTCACCGAATCGGTGGGAGAAATCCTGGACGGCGTCAACCGCATGATCCAGCACTTCTATTTGGAGGAAGTGGAGGCCAAGCCCGGGGCTTTTGAATTTTTGCAGAGGCTGGCGGCGGAGGGCGTCCGGATGTGCGTGGCGACGGCCACGGAAAACTGGCTGGCGCAGGCGGCGCTCAAGCGCAACGGCCTGCTCTCCTTCTTTTCGCAGATTTTCACCTGCTCGGACGTGGGCGTGGGCAAGGACAGCCCCAAGATTTTCAAGACGGCCCGCAAGGCGCTAGGAACCAAAAAAGCCGAAACCTGGGTTTTTGAGGACGCCCTTTATGCCATGAAAAGCGCCCGGAAGGCCGGGCTGCATATCGCGGCCATTGCCGACGATTCCCAGAAAAAGGACCGGGAGGCCATCCGGGAAACGGCAGATGTTTTTTTCCGGAATTATCAGGAGGCAAGCGAGGTATTTTTTCAATGAAAAAGGTGTTGACCATTGCCGGGTCGGATTGTTCGGGCGGCGCGGGCATTCAGGCGGATATCAAGACCATTACGGTGCATGGAATGTATGCCATGAGCGTCATCACGGCGCTCACTGCCCAGAATACCACCGGCGTATATGGGATTTTTGAGGCGGCGCCGGAGTTTGTGGGGCAGCAGATGGACTGCGTCTTTTCGGATATCCGGCCGGATGCCGTGAAGATCGGCATGGTTTCGAATGCCGATATCATCCGGGTCATTGCCCGAAAGCTGCGGGAATATGCGGCGGAAAACATCGTGGTGGACCCGGTTATGGTGTCCACCAGCGGAAGCGCCCTGCTCTCTCCCGCGGCCCAGGAGGCGCTGGTGGAGGAACTTCTGCCCATGGGACGGGTCATCACCCCCAATATTCCCGAAGCGGAGGCGCTCTGCGGGAAAAAGATCGAAAACCGCCGGGATATGCGCCGGGCGGCAGAAAGCATTGGAGAAAAGACGGGCGGCGCCGTGCTCATCAAGGGCGGGCACCTGGAGGGAGAAGCCTGCGACCTTTTATGGGACGGGGGAGAGCCCTGCTGGTTTATTGCGCCGCGGATTGAGAACCCCAACACCCATGGAACCGGATGCACCCTCTCTTCGGCCATCGCCTGCGCCCTGGCGGCGGGCTATCCGCTGGGGGAGGCGGTCAAGCGGGCCAAAGCGTATCTCACAAAGGCGCTGAAGGCGGGGCTGGATCTGGGAAAAGGCTCCGGCCCCCTGAATCACATGGCCGGGGTGTAAGCGGCGGATAGAAAAGCCCTTGCGGGAAGAAAGCGTACGGGAAGGCCGGAATAAACAAAGAGGGCCGGCCCGTCTGCACCCGTCTTTTCCGGCGCATTGCTGGAAGGCATTGGCAGGATGGAAAAAACGGCACAGGAATGGGGAATCCAGCCGCTTTTCAGAGCCAATGCGCATGCTGGCGGCGCGGACAGGAGAACAACAAAAAAACAGCGGAAGGAAAACTGCTCCTGCCGCTGTTTTTTTGTTTTCCCCGCAGGCTACTGCTCCATCTGGGCACCCAGAAAAATAGCGGCGATTTCCGCGCTTTTCTTTTCCACATCGCCCAGCACCTGCTCGGGATTTTTGCTCACCACCATAACCGCGCCAATGACCTGCCCTTCGCAGAGAATGGGACGGATCACCTGGGATTCCATCTGAGAGACGTCCTCGCCCTCATAGATGGGAATGCAGGATGCGCCCTCCCGGCTGTTTTTATAGATCAGGCTGCGGCCCTCAATGGCGCTCTCCAGCTGCCGGCTGATGGGGCGGGCCGTGTATTCCTTTTTCAGCTCGCCGCTGGCAGAGACGACGCTGTCCTTATCGCAGATGACGACGGTCCGGCCGATGGCGTTTTCCATAGCGCCGGAAAAATCCTCCGCATATTCGGAAAGCTCGCCGATGGGGGAATATTTCCTGAGGACGACGCTGCCGTCTTTATCCGTAAAAATTTCCAGAGGGTCCCCCTCCCGGATGCGGAGCGTGCGGCGGATTTCCTTGGGCACCACCACGCGCCCCAAATCGTCAATGCGTCTTACAATACCTGTTGCTTTCATAAACGATGTTCCTCCAATTACCAGTATTCACAATACTTCTCATTTTTTTGATACGGCTAGTATCCGTAAATCAGAGGAAAATATACGGGGATTTTTTTGCGGATTTCCACTTTTTCCAATCCTTGTTTTCAAAAACAGACGCGTTGGTTCAGCAAACAGAGGGCGGCGTTTCTTTATAAAAAAAGCGTGCTTTTTCTTTTCACCGCCGACGGGATATAAAAAACAAAAAGATGGTTCGGATGGGATTTTGCCGGCCCTGTTCTGCCGGATTTTGGGGAATGGCGGGGAGAAACCGCGCATATGGATGGAAGAGGGGGAAAGGTCCCCTAGAAAACCGCCCCAGGGGGAGAGCCAATGACAGCAAAATCCAAAAGTTTCGTGAAAGGCGCGGCGATTCTCGCCGTATCCGGCATCATCTGCAAGGTGGTGGGCGCGGTATACCGCATTCCCTTAAGCAACATGATCGGCCAGGAGGGCATGGGGAATTATCAGATGGTATACCCCGTCTATTCCCTGCTGCTGGTGCTCTCTACCTCCGGACTGCCCATTGCCATCTCCAAGCTGGTGAGCGAGAAGCGGGCGCGGGGGGATATCGAAGGGGCGCGGCGGGTATACCACGTCTCCATGGTTTCCCTGGTGATTTTGGGGCTTGTGACCAGCCTGGCGCTGTTTGCCGCGGGAGACCTGCTGGCAGTGGCCTTCGGCATGCCCAGCGCCGCCATTTCCTTTAAAATCATCGCCCCTTCCCTGATCTTTGTGGCGGTGGTTTCGGCCTATCGGGGATATTTCCAGGGAATGCAGATGATGACGCCCACTGCCGTCTCCCAGGTGGTGGAACAGATCTGCAAACTGCTGGCCGGCCTCTATTTTGCGGGGCAGTGGGTCTCCTATGGCCCGGAATATGGGGCTGCCGGGGCAATTCTCGGCGTGACCATCGGGGAGGGCGTCTCCTTTGTGATGATGTTCTGCTTTTTCCATGGGCACCGCCATAAGCAGCACTATAAACCACTTGGACGGGAACGGGGAAAATTCCGGGAAACCCTGGAGCAGGTGGCCCGGATTGCCCTGCCGGTGACGGTGGGTTCCTGCGTCATGCCCATCGTCAGCGCCATCGACTCCATGGTGGTTATGCGAGTGCTTACCGGATCGGGATATACGCAGGCGGCGGCCTCCTCCCTATTTGGGCTGCTGAACGGTTTTGTCCATCCCCTGGTGAACATGCCGGCCGTTTTTTCCGGGGCTGTGGCCATCAGCCTGGTTCCGGCGATCTCCGCCGCCCGGGCGCAGAAGCGCCGCGAGTTGGTGGGATATCAGACATCCTTTGGCCTGCGGCTCTCGATCCTGATCGGCCTGCCCTGTGCCGTCGGTTTCTTTCTTTTGGCGGAACCCATTCTGGGCACGCTCTATCATAGCCTTTCACCCGACGATCTGACCCGCGCCGCGGGACTCCTCCGGCTCATGTGTCCGGGCATTTTTTTCCTCTCGGTCATCCAGATCCAGACCGGCGTGCTGCAGGGGATGGGAAAGACGGTAATTCCCGTCCTGAACATGGCTTTTGGTTCGGTTGTCAAGGTGTTTCTGGGGGTGGCCCTGATCCGCATCCCCAGCGTCAATATCGAAGGCGCCGCCATCGGCTCCATGGTCTGCTTTGCCCTGGCCGCCCTGCTCAACACATCGGCCGCCATGGGCTATGGCGGAGTGCGCTGGAATACCCGGGAGCTTCTGCTCCGTCCGCTGCTGGCCACGGCGGGCATGGGCGCGGGGCTGCTGGTTCTATACCGTGTGCTCACTCCGCTGGGGCAGGGCAAGGCGCTCATACTCTCCGTGTTGGCTTCGGCGGTGATTTATGCTATACTGCTGTTGATAACCGGATGTATCCGCCGGGAGGATATGCGGTATTTCCCGGGCGGCGGAAGAATCGCGGGCGTGATGCAAAAGACCGGGATATGGAGGTAGCTATGCGGCAGATCATCGGCATCGGAACGGGGGAGCTGGATTCCCTCACACTGGCAGCTTATCAGGCGGTTTTGGAAGCCGGGAACGTGATTTTGCAGACAGTGGAGATTCCTCTGGCAGAGGCCCTGACGGAAAAGGGCGTCCGCTTTCAGACGCTGGACGGTTTTTATGAGGAGGCCGAGGATTTCGCGGATTTTCATGAACGGGTATGCGAATTTCTGGCAGGGCAGGAGGACGCGGCTCTTTTAGTCATGGGCGGCGTCTATGAGAGCACGCTGGCCCAGGCGGTTCTGGCCCAGTTTGGGCCGCAGATCCGGGTGATTCCCGGCCTTTCCTTTGGGGAAGAGGCACTCAGCCGCTGTGCCGGGCGGCTCACCGGCGGCCCGGCCCGGTTCTATACGGGAACGGAATTCCGCGAGGCCCGCTATCAGGCGGAAAGCCCCGTGGTTATCACCGAGGTGGACACGCCCTATAAGGCGGCGGATGCGGCGCTCAAGCTCATGGAATGGCTCCCGGAGGAGCAGGAGATCTATCTCGTCCGGGGGGCGGAGGTGGAAGCGATGCCCCTGGCGGCGCTGTTCCGGCGGCAGGAGGGCTGGGACTACCGCGCGTCTGTCGTGGCGGACAAGCCGGTTCTTTTGAAAAAACAGTCTTATAGCTTCTATGACTTGGTGGATATCATTGCGGCTCTTCGGAGCGAGAACGGCTGCCCATGGGACAAAGCCCAGACCCATGAAAGCCTGCGCAAGACCATGATCGAGGAGGCCTATGAGGTGGTGGATGCCATTGACGCGGCCGATCCCTATATGCTGGAGGAAGAGCTGGGGGACGTGCTGCTGCAGGCCGTGCTCCACGCGCAGATCGGCGGCGAATTTTCGGAATTTACCATGGACGGCGTAACCACGGGAATCTGCCGGAAGATGATCCACCGTCACGCCCATATCTTCGGGACGGATGTCTGCGATACCCCCGAAGAGGTGCTCACAAACTGGGAAAAGATCAAGCGGGAAGAAAAAGGGCAGCAGTCGGTGAGCGAGGCGATGGAGGCTGTGCCCAAGGGGATGAGCCCCCTCATGCGGGCGGCAAAGATTCAGAAAAAGGCGGCCAACACGGGCTTTGATTTCCCGGATTGGAAAGGGGCCTATGAAAAGGTCCGGGAGGAATTGGAAGAAGCGGTCCGGGAGCTCCCGGGCGGCGGGGAAACGCTGGAGAAGGAGTCCGGCGATCTCTTGTTTGCCGTGGTCAACCTGCTGCGGCTTTGGAAAGTAGACGGCGACACGGCTCTGAACCAGGCCACAAAGAAGTTTATGGCGCGGTTTGCCCGGATGGAAGAGCTGGCCCGGGAGAAGGGGCTGGATCTGGAAAAAATGCCCATAGAATCCCAGGAAAACCTTTATCAAAAAGCAAAAAGTTTGGAAAAGTTTTGTAAACAGTAGAAAAAACAAAGAAAAAAGCTTGTAAAACCGGGAGAGATTGGTTATAATCGCATATAGTTGAGCAGAAAACCCCTCTGTAAAGCGGTTGGAAGGGGTTTGCAAGGGCAGAAAGTTGCCCCGGCGGGGCCAAGGCCAGGCGGGCACTATGCAAATAGAAGGAAGAAAAATACATAGGAGGAAAGAACATTGAATAAAACTGAACTCATCGCTGCCATCGCGGCAAAAGCGGAACTGTCCAAGAAGGACGCGGAAAAAGCTCTGGCTGCTATGACCGACACGGTTGTTGAACAGCTGGCTAAGGGCGAAAAGGTCCAGATCGTCGGCTTTGGCACCTTTGAATCCAGAGAGCGCGCTGCCAGAAAGGGCATCAATCCCCTGACCAAGCAGCCCATCGACATCGCCGCATCGGTTGTTCCCGCTTTCAAAGCCGGAAAGGCCCTGAAAGACGCGATCAAGTAAGGCAAAAAAGTGAAAAAGACCCTGCCGCTTAACGGACAGGGTTTTTTCTTTGAAAACGAAGGAAACAAGGAGGAAGACCCTTGCGACTGGATAAATTTTTAAAGGTTTCCCGGGTCATCAAGCGGCGCACAGTGGCGGCATCGGCGTGTTCGGGCGGCCGGGTCTGCGTCAACGGCCGGGAAGCGAAGCCCGGGCTGCAGCTGAAGGTGGGCGACGAAATAACCATCGAATTCGGCGCGCGCCCGGTGAAAATCCGGGTGAAGGATTTGAGCGAAACTGTCCGCAAGGAGCAGGCGGAGAGCATGTATGAGGTGATCCAATGAAGGGAAACTATGCGGTGGTTCTGGCGGCGGGCCGGGGAGTGCGCATGAAGGCAAACATCAACAAAATGTTTGTGCCCCTGGCGGGAAAGGCGGTTTTGGAGCATACCCTCAGCGCCTTTGCGGATACTGACTGTTTTGAAAAGATCATCATTGTCTGCCGGGCGAGCGAGCAAAAGCTGGTGCGTGAGATCGCTGAGGATCTGTTCGAGGAAGGGCAGTTTATGATTGTGCCCGGCGGAAAGACCCGGCAGGATTCCGTGGAATGCGGCCTAAATGCCCTTCCGGAGGATGCCGAGATCGTCGCCGTTCATGACGGTGCCCGCTGCTTTGTCCGCCCGGAGCTGATTCAGGAATGTGTGCAGAGCGCCATCGATTTCGGAAGCGGCGTAGCGGGCAAGCATGCGGTGGATACCGTGAAGATCGCCAGCCCGGAGGGCCGCATTACCGACACAATCGACCGCCGCAAGGTGGTGCTGGTGGAGACGCCCCAGGTGTTTCAGGTGCATATCCTGAAGAGGGCCTTTGCCCAGGCAAAAAAGGACGGCTTTGTGGGCACGGACGAGTCCTCCCTGGTGGAGCGCATCGGGGTCACGCCCCGGCTTGTGGAATCCGTGCGCAGCAACTTTAAATTGACCAATCCGCTGGATCTGGAGCAGGGACGCCTCTATCTCATGGGAGACGGGGAAAGCCGCGTGGGCAACGGGTTTGATGTGCATAAGCTGGTGCATGGAAGGGACTTGATCCTGGGCGGCGTAAAGATCGACTATGAGCGGGGGCTAGAGGCTCATTCCGACGGCGACGTTCTCGTTCACGCCATCATCGACGCCATGCTGGGGGCCGCGGGCCTGCCCGACATCGGCGAGCTTTTTCCGGATACCGACGCCCTCTATAAAGGCGCGGACAGCGTCGAGCTGCTCTCCCGGGTAGGCCAGGCGCTCTATAAGGACGGATATGCCATTGGAAATATCGACGCCACGCTGATTATGCAGGAACCGAAGATCAGTCGCTTTAAAGAGCGCATGAAGCAGAACATCGCGGCGGCGCTGAAAATCAGCCTGACACGCATCAATATCAAGGCTACCACCACGGAAAAGCTGGGGGCCTTTGGCCGGGGCGAGGGAATCGGCGCCGAGGCCGTCTGCATTTTGACAAAAAATGCCTGTATGATATACTAAGGACAAGAAACGACAAGACGGCGGGAAAGGCAGGGCCGGGAGGCCCTGCCCGGAAAATCCCGCATTCCCGAAAAATCCCGGAATGAATCCAAAACGGGGCGGGCGGCTTGGGCTTCCTGCCCTTTTTCTTTTGGAAAGACGGGGAGGAAAGGCGCATAGGAGCAGCCGTTGGGAGATATTTCCACACTCTTCCCGGGTTCTCTATGGACGGGGCCGGGGCTGGTGCGAAATAAGAACTTTCAAGGGAAGCGACAGCCATAGAATCTGTTATCCAGCTTTTTTAGAAAAGCTGCTTTGGCCGGGGGCCCGAGGGGCATGGGCAACGCGAGCAGATAAGCGACGGAAATAAAATTCCTTGTCCGCATTCTTTTGAAGAAGAACTGACCTGATTTGGGGGGGCAGGAGTTTCCGAGAAATTATGGGAAACGGGACAAATAAGCGACAGATATAAAATTTCTTTGCCTGCTTTCTTTAAAAAGAAAGCAGGGAGGTGGATCATGGCACTATTCCGCAAATACCGGCAAAAAAGAAGAAGGCGCATAGCGCGCAAAAGCTATCGGCGGCGGGGCGCGGGGCTCCGAAGCTTCCGTGGTTCCCGGGCGTATCCCTTTGTGCTTCTGGAAGGGGCGGCGGCAGGCCTTGTCGCGGCGGTCCTGCTGGTGGTTTTCCTTTTGGTGCCCGCTCTTTCCGGGCAGCCGAAAAGCGATCCCGACGCCATTGTTCCGGGGGAGTTTGTCGATCCCGAGACGGGCACCGAAGCGGATATCAAGGAAAACGACCTGAGCAGCCTGCAAAATGAGGCGGTCATCCAGTATAAAACGATCAACGACGCCTATCTCTGCGGGGAGGAAATTGTCTTCAGCTCGGCATCCGTGCGGGACGGCGTGGCGTTTTATGACAAGCTGGTGGTCTATAACACGGCGACCCAGGAAAGCCAGGAGATCTCCGGGATCAACGTCAAATACGACAACATTGTCTGGACGCGGCTCACGCCGGACTTCCTCGTCTGGGTGGATTCCAATGACGACGGCGGCGGGCGCATCATGCTCTATAACCGGGCCGAGGGCAAGAGCTATCTGGTGAAGGAATATGCCTATGCCCTGCCCCAGATCTCGGTCAGCGGGGAATATCTGGCCTTTTGGCAGCAGGCGGGGGAATCCACCGACCGGCTCTATCTCTATCATATGCCTACCCGGGAGGGCGTCGCCGTGAAGGTCTATGACGGCATGGCCTCGGTGACGGGCAGCGCCCATGTGAGCGAGGGAGGGCTTGTCTATGCCGTTCCCTATATGGAAAATGAGATTCAGAAATGCCGCATCTATGTCCAGCCCCTGGACGGCGGCGCAGAGGTGGCCTATGAGCCGGGGCGTTATGCCTATAGCCCCAAGATGAACGGAAACTATATCGCGTTTTTATCCTCCACCAGCGGTCCGCCCCGGGATATTTATCTCATGGAAAAGGGCGGGGAGACAAAGCTCATCGAATCCGGCGTGCTGAATTTTGACATGGGGCAGGATTTTCTGGCCTATACAAAGGATCAGAACGTCTATATCTATGTCTTTGCCACCGGGCAGAAATACCGGCTGAACACGGATATCTCCCGGGGGCGGCTGGCCAGCGTGTGCGGGGATATGGTGGCGTGGTATGACGTGACGAGCGAGAGTGATGTGGACGTAGTCAAATATGCAAAGGCGGTATGGTGATGGCAAAGGCGAAAACAGTCTATCAATGCAGCGAATGCGGCTATGAATGCGCCAAATGGATGGGCAAGTGCCCGGGCTGCGGCAGCTGGAACACCATCACGGAGGTGGTGGAGGTTCCCTCCTCCCGCCCGGCGTCCCAGGCCCGGCTGGAGCCGGGGCGGCTCAAAGAGCTGAAAGAATATCCCTCTCTGGAGAAAATCCGGGTAAAGACGGGCATCGGGGAGCTGAACCGGGTGCTGGGCGGCGGGATTGTCAAGGGAAGCGTCGTCCTGGCGGGCGGCGAACCGGGGATCGGAAAATCCACGCTGTTTTTGCAGGCAGCGGATTCCCTCTGCCGCCGGGGAAAGGTGCTCTATGTTTCGGGGGAGGAATCGCCCGAGCAGGTGCGGCTGCGCTCCGAGCGGCTGGGGCTGTCTTCGCAGATGCTGTTTCTGGCGGAAACTCAGCTGGAAATCATTTTGGCGGCGGCGGAGACGGCAAAGCCGGAATTTCTCGTGGTGGATTCCATCCAGACTATCTATAGCCAGGAGGGGAGCTCTGCGCCGGGCAGCGTCAGCCAGGTGCGGGCCTGCGCCAGCGCGCTGGCGCGGCTGGCAAAGGAGACGGGGACGGCGGTGTTTATCATCGGCCATGTGACCAAGGACGGCGCCATCGCCGGGCCGCGGGTGCTGGAGCATCTGGTAGATACTGTGCTCTATTTTGAAGGGGAACGGCACAGCTCTTTCCGCATTCTCCGGGCCGTGAAAAACCGCTTCGGCTCCACCAACGAAATCGGCGTGTTTGAAATGGGGGAGGACGGCATGCGGGAGGTGGAAAATCCTTCGGCGATTCTGCTTTCCGGGCGGGACAAAGGAGTTCCCGGGGCCTGTATCTACTGCGCCATGGAGGGAACGCGGCCGGTGCTTCTGGAAGTGGAAGCGCTGGTGAGCGAGACATCCTTCGGCATGCCCCGGCGGATGACGACAGGAGCAGATTTCAACCGCACCAGCCTGATTATCGCGGTGCTGGAAAAGAAAATCGGCCTCAAGCTCTATAACCAGGATGTGTTTGTCAATGTGGGCGGCGGCATGCGCCTCAATGAACCGGCCCTGGATCTGGCCATTGCGGCCAGCATTGTTTCCAGCTTCCGCAACAAGGCGATTGGCAGAGAGAGCGTCTTTTTGGGCGAATTGGGGTTGACCGGCGAACTGCGGCATATTTCCCAGGCAGAAAAACGCCTCACCGAGGCGAGGCATATGGGTCTGCGCCGGGCGGTGCTGCCCTATTCCAACATGAAGGGGCTGCGGGCGCCGGAAGGGATGGAGCTGCAGGGCGTCAAGACCCTGTCGGATGCGCTGGGCGTGTTGTTTGAATAAGCGGGGCCAGGGAATAAAGAGAATAAAGCGCGGCGGAAGTGCTGTGATATGCGATGAGAAAAGAGGGGAAGCCCCTCTTTTTTTGCGGGCTTTTTAGGATGAGGATAGTCTGCTATATAGGAAGAAGAAACACAAGGAAAGGAAGCACGAAGGAGAGAACGAGAAAAAAGAATAAAAAATAGCGGCGGAATTCTCCGGGGAAAAGGAGAATATACGAGGCAATTGAGCGGCCGGAGGGAACAGGCGAAAAGAGCAGGGGGATACCACCGGGAAAGAGTGGGTGGTTAGTGGTTTAAGATGTTTTACGGCAGGCCCCCTACAGTTTTTGCTGTCAGGGCCGGAGCAGAAAAACAGCAAGAAAATATGCCTGCGTTCAAATAAAGATCAGAATGGGACAATACGAAATGAAGGGAAACCTTCCATGGCCGGGGATAAAATCGCAACAGAAGGGAAAAGAAGCGGAAAGGGAGGACGGGAAGCGAAAAAAGAAAAGGAGACGGGAAAAAAGGCAGTCATGGCCTGCCGCCGAGGCTGGAACAACAGGAAAGGGAAAAGAGCGGAAAGGGAGAAGGGGAAGCAGAAATAGAAAAGGAGACGAGAAAAAGAGGCAGTCATGGCTCGCCGCCGAGGCTGGAACAACAGGAAAGGGAAAAGAGCGGAAAGGGAGAAGGGGAAGCAGAAATAGAAAAGGAGACGAAAAAAAGAGGCAGTCATGGCTCGCCGCCGAGGCGAATGGAATCCAGAGCAAAGGAAAAATCTGAAGGACAGGGACGGATGGGCGCGGGCGGCGCGGCATAGGTCCCCAGAGGTTTTGCCATCAGAAGAACGTCATGCCAGGCGCCGTTTTTGTAGCCCGCGGCATGGTGAACCCCTTCTTTTTGGAAGCCAAGCGATTGATGAAGGGCGACGCTGGCTTCTCCGGGCAGAGTAATCACGCCATATGCGGTCTGATATCCCTGCCGGGTGAGAAGGGAGAGAAGGGCGCGGTATAGAGCGGAACCATAACCCCGGCCACGGAATTCCCCGGCCAGATAAATGGAGCACTCCCGGCCCCACTGATAGGCGGCGCGGGCATGGAAAGGGGCGGCATAGGCATAGCCTATAAGCACGTCTCCCATGGTGAGAAGCAGCCAGGGATCGCCCTGTTCCCGGACGGCGCGGATGCGCCGGGCGAATTCGCCGGCACTGGGAACTTCATATTCGAAGGTAATCGCCGTTTGACGCACATAAGGGGCATAAACGGAGAGGCAGATAGGGGCATCGGATTCCCGGGCCATGGAAAGCAGAGGCTGCATCGAATTCCTCCTTTCGGTTTGGAAAGATAAGAAAAGGCTCCCGGAGGGGAGCCTGCGCCAGCTTATTTCAGCGTGTAATTTCCCAGCAGATCCAGCGCCTTTTTCTCCTTGAGCATCACGTCATAGATGCTGAGATCCAGGGCATTGCAGATCGCCGCCAGATAGAAGAGGACGTCTCCCATCTCCTTTTCGATGACAGTCCGGCAGTTTTTGCAAAGAGAACCCGAAACGGCCGTGGAGGGTTCCCCTTCCGGCTTTTTCCCGGAGAGCGAGATGCAGCCGCACTGGGTGGAGGCCTTTGTTATTGCCCGGGAAAGCCGGGAAGAGGCCATTTGGTATTTGGACATGGTGTCCAGCAGGTTGCGGTTGCGTTCCAGATAGTTTTCCACAACGATCTGGAAATCCTCCGCCATGATATCCTTGAAATTTGTCGCCACGATTTGAACATCCCTTTCCCTTGTAAACTTGCCTATATTATACGATTGCCCGGGAGGCTTTGTCAAACCCGGGGGAGAAACTGGGAAACTATTTCCAAAGTGTGAATTTTCCGAAAACAGGGGGCTTTGGGGCACCCCGGTTTATTGACATTTCCCCTCCGGTTCACTATCATAAAAATTGCATCTTATCATTTGAAAAAGAGAGGAGGACACATGAAGAGTTTTTTCCGAACAATCATCATTCTTGCGGGCATTGCTATCGGTCCCGGCATCGTGATGCTGGTATACAGCGCCGTGCAGGGCCTGACGGGAATGGATCCCTATCTTGCGCTGCTTCCCTGGGCCAATTTGCTGATTTTTATTGTCAGCGCCATAGTATCCGGAATCATTTTTATTTTTTTATCCCGGCCGATTGTGGAAGCGATCATCAAATTTGTCAACAATCTGGAGGAGCATCTGGTCAACTCCCCGGCAAAAACGGTCGTTGCGGCCGCGGTGGGCCTGGCCTTTGGCCTGCTCATTGCCTTTTTGCTCTCCTGGCCCATTGACCGCATCCAAATCATCTGGATCTCCCTGCCGGTGGATATCATCGTCTATATCCTCTGCGGCTATATCGGCGTGCGGGTGGCTGTGAAAACCAGCGCCAAGGTAAACCGCCCCATCTTTTCCCGGGCCAAGGGAAAGCAGGCGGAGGAGCCGTTTTTCAAGGAGACGGAAGAGGAAATTTCCCGGCCTAAAATTCTGGATACCAGCGTTATCATTGACGGACGAATCTTTGATATCTGCAAAACCGGCGTATTTGAAGGAACCATCGTAATCCCCGAGTTTGTGCTCTCCGAGCTCCGGCATATCGCGGATTCCGCCGATTCCCTGAAACGCAGCAAGGGCCGCCGGGGCCTGGATATTCTGAACAAGATTCAAAAGGAGCTGGATATTCCCGTGGAGATCAGCTCGGTGGACTATGACGACGTGGCCGAAGTCGACGCCAAGCTGCTGCGCATGGCAAAGGATATGGGCGGTATGGTGGTAACCAACGACTTCAACTTGAATAAGGTGGCGGCTGTTCAGGGCGTCAGCGTGTTCAACATCAACGATCTTTCCAACGCTGTGAAGCCGGTGCTGCTGCCGGGCGAAGAACTTTCCGTGACGATTCTCAAGGAAGGCAAGGAAAACGGCCAGGGCATCGCCTATTTGGACGACGGCACCATGATTGTCGTGGAAAACGCCAGCAACCGCATTGGACAAACCCTGGAGGTGGCGGTAACCAGCGTGCTCCAAACTTCAGCCGGACGGATGATCTTTGCCAAAATCAGCGAATAAATAAGGCCTGCGGAGGCGGTTTCCCCTCCCTTATGGCATCAAAAGAAAACGCGGCGGCTTGCCCCTGAAAAAGGAGCAAGCCCTTTGCGTCTCTGGAAAAGACCGAGGAGAGGGGCGGGAAAAGCAAAAACGAGAGAAACCCGGCAAAAAACGAAAAAAACTGTCTTCCCGGCAGTTTCTTTAGAAAAACCGGTTGACAGCAGGGTTGACTTATGCTAACATAATACATTGCATTAGCATGTTTATAGTGCCGAAGTGTCGCTATAAATATATGCGAAGTCACGAAAAATATGCGCTTTGCCGCGGGTGTTGTTACGATATACTGTAACCGCATCTCACGCATTTGTCAACAAGAAAGTGAAGAGGCTGCCCGGAGCAGGGCGGCGGGGCAGCAGACAAGCAGAAACTATTTTACATATATAGGAGTTGTTCAAGTATGGTGCATGAAATCGAAACCGGTAAAACCAAGAGAATGAGTTTTTCCAAGATCAAGGAGGTTATCGATCTCCCCGATCTGATCGAAATTCAGAAAGACTCATATGCCCGCTTCCTGAAAGACGGCCTGCGGGAAGTGCTGGACGACATCTCCCCCATCACCGACTATTCGGAGAACCTCGTTTTGGAGTTCGTGGATTATTATATCCAGGATACCCCCAAATACGATGTGGAGGAGTGCAAAGAACGGGATGTGAACTATGCCGCTCCCCTCAAGGTGGTTGTCCGCCTTATCAACAAGGAAACAGGCGAGGTGAAGGTCCAGGAAGTGTTTATGGGGGATTTCCCTCTGATGACCGAAAAGGGCACCTTTATCATCAACGGCGCCGAGCGGGTTATCGTCAGCCAGCTGGTCCGCTCCCCGGGCGTCTATTACGACACCAGCAAGGATAAATCCGGCAAGGATTTGTTTGCCTCCACCGTCATCCCCAACCGGGGCGCATGGCTGGAATTTGAAACCGACTCCAACGACTGCATCTGGGTGCGTGTAGACCGGACGCGGAAACTCCCCGCAACCGTTCTCATGCGGGCCATGGGCCTTTCGGACAACGCGGCCATCACGGAATATTTCGGCGAACCGGAATATCTGGAACCCACCTTCAAGAAGGACGTGGCAGAGAACCAGCACGACGGCCTCATTGAAATCTATAAGCGCCTCCGCCCCGGCGAACCGCCGACAGTGGAGAGCGCCAGCATGCTCATCGACTCCTTGTTCTTTGACCCCAAGCGCTATGACCTGGCGCGTGTGGGCCGCTATAAATTCAATAAAAAGCTCTCGCTGGCCAAGCGGATTCAGGGCTACCGCGCGGCGGAAAACCTGTTCAACCCGGAAACCGGCGAAGTTCTCGCCATGGAAGGCGACACCATCGATGAAAAGACCGCCCGGGCGATTCAGAATGCCGGGGTGAATTTCGTGCATATCTATGTGGAAGACCAGAAGGTCAAGGTGGTGGGCAACCACTTTGTGGACGCAAAGGAATATCTGCCCTTTGCCCCCGAAGAGGCCGGCATCAACGAGCTGGTATACTATCCCGCTTTCAAAAAGATTCTCGAGGAATGCGGGGAGGACGCCGAGCTTCTGAAGGAAAAGCTAAAGGAAAATCACAACATCCTGATCCCCAAGCACATCATCGTGGAGGATATGTTCGCCACCATGAGCTATCTTCTGGGGCTGCGCTATGGCATCGGGCATACCGACGACATCGACCATCTTGGCAACCGCCGGCTGCGTTCGGTAGGCGAGCTGCTGCAAAACCAGCTGCGCGTCGGCCTATCCCGGCTGGAACGCGTGGTGCGTGAGCGCATGTCCATCCAGGATATGGATGTGGCGACGCCCTCGGCCCTCATCAACATCCGCCCTGTGACGGCGGCTATCAAAGAATTTTTCGGTTCTTCCCAGCTCTCCCAGTTCATGGATCAGACCAATCCGCTGGCGGAGCTGACCCATAAGCGCCGCCTTTCGGCCCTGGGCCCCGGCGGATTGAACCGCGACCGCGCTTCCTTCGAGGTTCGGGACGTGCATCATTCCCACTATGGCCGCATGTGCCCCATCGAGACGCCGGAAGGTCCCAACATCGGACTGATCGGCTCGCTTTCGACCTATGCGCGGATCAACGAATATGGCTTCATTGAATCGCCGTATCGGGTGATCGATCACGAAAACAACATCGTCACCAACGAGATCCAATATCTGACGGCGGACGAGGAAGACGACCTGATTGTGGCGCAGGCCAACGAGCCTCTCGACGAAAACGGCTGGTTTGTCAACGAGCGCATCACCTGCCGCTGGCGCGACCAGTTTGTGGAGGTGCCGGCAAAACAGGTGGACATGATGGACGTATCCCCGCGGCAGCTGGTTTCCGTGGCGACGGCCATGATCCCCTTCCTGGAAAACGACGACGCCAACCGCGCCCTCATGGGTTCCAACATGCAGCGGCAGGCGGTTCCGCTTCTCATTCCCGAAAGCCCCATCGTGGGAACCGGCATGGAGGGCAAGGCGGCCTATGACTCGGGCGTTCTTGTCATCGCCAAGGAGGGCGGCGTGGTGCGCCATGTATCGGCCGACCGCATCGAAATCAAAGAAGACGACGGAAATATCCGTACCTATAAGCTCATCAAATATTCCCGCTCCAACCAGGGCACCTGCATCAACCAGCTGCCGCTGGTGAGCAAGAACCAGGTGGTGCAGAAGGGCGAAGTCCTGGCGGACGGCCCCTCCACGGACAAGGGCGAGATCGCCCTGGGACGCAACATGCTCATCGGGTTCATGACCTGGGAGGGCTATAACTACGAGGATGCTATCCTGCTCTCTGAACGGCTGGTGAAGGACGACGTGTTCACCTCCATTCATATCGAGGAATTCGAGGCCCAGGCCCGGGATACCAAGCTGGGGCCGGAGGAGATCACAAGAGATATCCCCAACGTGGGCGAAGACGCCCTGAAAGATCTGGATTCCCGCGGCATCATCCGCATCGGCGCGGAGGTCAGAAGCGGGGATATCCTGGTGGGCAAGGTGACGCCCAAGGGCGAAACCGAGCTGACGGCGGAGGAGCGGCTGCTCCGCGCTATCTTCGGCGAAAAGGCCCGCGAGGTGCGGGACACCTCCCTGCGCGTGCCTCATGGCGAGGGCGGCATCGTGGTGGACGTCAAGATGTTCACCCGGGAGGACAAGGACGAACTGACTGCCGGCGTCAACAAGCTGGTTCGCGTCTATATCGCGCAGAAGCGCAAAATCTCCGTGGGCGACAAGGTTTCCGGACGCCACGGCAACAAGGGTGTCGTTTCCCGGATCCTGCCGGTGGAGGATATGCCCTTCCTGCCCGACGGCACGCCGCTGGACGTTGTGCTGAATCCTCTGGGCGTACCGTCCCGTATGAACATCGGGCAGGTGCTGGAAGTGCATCTGGGCATGGCGGCCAAGGCCCTTGGCTGGAAGATCGCCACGCCGGTATTCGACGGCGCCACGGAAGAGGACATTGAGGCGGTGTTTGAAAAAGCCGGGCTGCCCACCGACGGAAAGACCGTCCTCTATGACGGCCGCTCGGGCGAGCCCTTTGAAAACCGCGTAACCGTGGGTTATATGTATATCTTAAAGCTGCACCATCTGGTGGACGACAAGATTCACGCCCGTTCCACCGGCCCCTATTCGCTGGTGACGCAGCAGCCTCTGGGCGGCAAGGCCCAGTTCGGCGGCCAGCGTTTCGGCGAAATGGAAGTCTGGGCCTTGGAGGCATATGGCGCGGCCAACACCCTCCAGGAAATTCTGACGGTCAAGTCAGACGACGTGGTGGGGCGTGTCAAGACCTATGAAGCCATCGTGAAGGGCGAAAATATCCCCGAACCCGGCGTTCCCGAATCCTTCAAGGTGCTCATCAAAGAGCTGCAGAGCCTCTGCCTGGACGTGAAGGTGCTGGGCGAATCCGCGGATGAAATCATCATCCGGGAGAGCGATGACGACGATGTGGATCTGGATATCAACATCGAAGGCGACGAGGATATCGATCTGCCGGCAGCGGGCGGAGAAGCTCCCGCGGCGGATGATTATGACGAGGATATCGACGACGACCTGGGCCTGGACGACCTGGATTTCCAGGATCTCGGCAGCATCCTGGGCGGCGACGAAGAAGAGGACGCTCCGGCAGACGGCGCGGCGGAAGACTTCTTTGCGGATGATCTTTCCGAGCCTCTCTTTGCGGACGACGATCCGGAAGACGAATAAGAAGCGGCCGGAAATGTCCGGCTCTGTGATGGGAAAGCAATTTTTTGTGAAATTTGAACCGATAGTGGGAAAGGGAGGAGTTTTCACTTGTTTGAACTCAATACTTTCGATTCGATGCAAATAGGCCTTGCATCGCCGGAAAAAATCAGAGAATGGTCTAGAGGGGAAGTCAAAAAACCGGAAACCATCAACTACCGCACCCTGAAGCCGGAGAAGGACGGCCTGTTCTGCGAGCGGATTTTCGGGCCGACCAAGGACTGGGAATGCCATTGCGGAAGATATAAGCGCATCCGCCATAAGGGCGTGATCTGCGATAAGTGCGGCGTGGAGGTCACCCGCGCCAAGGTGCGCCGGGAGCGCATGGGCCATATCGAGTTGGCCGCCCCGGTTTCGCATATCTGGTATTTCAAGGGAATTCCCTCCCGGATGGGGCTTTTGCTGGATATGTCCCCCCGGGCGCTGGAAAAGGTTTTGTATTTTGCGTCCTTTGTGGTCACGGATCCCGGCGAGACGCCGCTGGAATACAAACAGCTTTTGACGGATAAGGAATACCGGGAAGCCCAGAGCAAATACGGCGAGGACGCTTTCAAGGCCGGCATGGGCGCAGAAGCGGTGAAGATCCTCCTGAAAAATGTGGACCTGGAGGCCATTTCCGCCGAGCTGAAAAAGGAGCTGGAAACGGCCACCGGCCAGAAACGGGTTCGGGCCATCAAGCGGCTGGAAGTCATCGAGGCGTTCCGCAAATCCGGCAACAAACCCGAATGGATCATCCTGGACGTTATTCCCGTGATCCCGCCGGAGCTGCGGCCTATGGTGCCGTTGGATGGCGGACGCTTTGCCACCTCCGACTTAAACGACCTGTACCGCCGGGTCATCAACCGGAACAACCGGCTGAACCGGCTTTTGCAGCTAAAAGCGCCGGACATCATCGTCCGCAACGAGAAGCGCATGCTCCAGGAAGCAGTGGATGCTCTCATCGATAACGGCCGCCGGGGCCGTCCGGTTACCGGCGCGGGCAACCGCTCCCTCAAATCCCTTTCGGATATGCTCCGGGGCAAGCAGGGCCGGTTCCGCCAGAACCTTCTGGGCAAGCGCGTGGACTATTCCGGCCGGAGCGTTATCGTCGTTGGGCCAGATCTCAAGATGTTCCAGTGCGGCCTGCCAAAAGAAATGGCTCTCGAGCTGTTCAAGCCCTTCGTCATGAAGAAGCTGGTGGAAGACAATTATGCCCATAACATCAAGAGCGCCAAGCGCATGGTGGAAAAGGTCCGCCCGGAAGTTTGGGATGTTTTGGAGGAGGTCATCAAGGGCCATCCGGTTCTCCTGAACCGCGCCCCCACGCTGCACCGCCTGGGCATTCAGGCCTTTGAGCCGATTCTGGTGGAGGGCCGGGCCATCAAGCTGCATCCCCTGGCCTGCACGGCCTATAACGCCGACTTCGACGGCGACCAGATGGCCGTTCACGTTCCCCTTTCCGTGGAGGCGCAGTCCGAAGCGCGCTTCCTCATGCTGGCGGCTAACAATATTCTGAAGCCCCAGGATGGAAAGCCGGTGGTTTCGCCGACGCAGGACATGGTTATCGGTTCCTATTACCTGACCATCATCAAGCCGGGCGCCAAGGGCGAGGGCAGCACCTTTGCCTCCCCGGACGAATGCCTTCTGGCCTATAACACGGGCAACATCGCCATGCAGGCGCTGGTGAACGTGCGGGTGAGCCGGGAAGTGAACGGAGAGATGAAAACCGGCATCATCCAAACGACGGCCGGGCGCATTATCTTCAATCAGGCCATTCCCCAGGATCTGGGATACATGGACCGGAGCATTCCGGGCAACGAACTGAAATACGAGATCGACGAGCTGGTTGGAAAGAAGCAGCTGGGCAAAATCGTCGACTTCTGCTTTGGAAAGCTGGGCGCATCCCGCACCTCTGCCGTGCTGGATAAAATCAAGGCCCAGGGCTTCCATTACTCCACGGTGGGAGCGGTGACGGTCAGCGTATCGGATATCATCATCCCCAAGGAAAAGAAGCAGTATATTGAGGAAGCGAACAAGGAGATTCTGAAGATCAGCCGGCAGTACAGCCGCGGTTTCCTCACCGAAAAGGAACGCAAGGAAAACGCTGTCCGCGTCTGGACCGAGACGACGGATAAGGTTACCAAGGCGCTGGAGAGCAACCTGGATGAATTCAACCCCATCAACATGATGGCCCGCTCGGGCGCCCGCGGCAGCATCAACCAGATCCGCCAGCTGGCCGGCATGCGCGGCCTGATGGCCGATCCTTCGGGCGAGATTATTGAAATCCCCATCAAGGCAAACTTCCGCGAGGGCCTGACGGTTCTGGAATTCTTCATCTCCTCCCACGGCGCCCGCAAAGGTTTGGCGGATACGGCTCTTCGGACGGCAGACTCGGGGTACCTGACCCGCCGCCTGGTGGACGTTTCCCATAACGTCATTGTCCGGGAAGACGATTGCTTCGCCAATCTGGGCGAGGATGTCCAGGGTATCTGGGTCACCGATCTGCGCAACGGCAGCGGCGTGGTGGAACCCCTGTCCGACCGGATCCGGGGCCGCGTTTCCATCAACGAGATCCGAGATCCCAAGACGGACGAAGTGATTGTCGGAGCCAATGAGCTGATCGACGGCATTGCGGCGGCCGGAATCGAAAAGGTATATATCCGCACGGTGCTCACCTGCAAGAGTGAGCACGGCGTCTGCGCCAAGTGCTATGGCGCAAATATGGCCACAGGTAACCTGGTGGATATCGGCGAGGCTGTGGGCGTCATCGCAGCGCAGTCCATCGGCGAGCCCGGCACGCAGCTCACCATGCGGACCTTCCACACGGGCGGCGTTGCCGGAGACGACATCACCCAAGGTCTTCCCCGTGTCGAAGAACTGTTTGAGGCGAGAAAACCCCGGGGCCAGGCGGTCATTTCCGAAGTGGGCGGCCGTATCACGGTCAACGAAACCCGCAAAAAGCGGGAGATCATTGTTTCCCCGGATGTGGGAGAGGCCAAGGCGTATACGATTCCCTATGGTTCCCGCCTGAAGGTTGCCGACGGCGATGTGATCGAGGCAGGCGACGAGCTGACCGAAGGTTCCATCAACCCCAACGATATCCTGAAGATCAAGGGCATCAAGGGCGTGCAGACCTATCTGCTGCGGGAGGTGCAGCTGGTCTACCGCATGCAGGGCGTGGAAATTTCGGATAAGCACCTGGAGGTTATCATCCGCCAGATGCTCCGCAAGTGCCGCATCGACGATGCCGGCGATACGGATATGCTCACGGGCGAGATGGTGGATGTGTTCAAATTCGAGGCGGAAAACGCCAAGGCAGAGCGGGAAGGCAAGCGCCCCGCGGTCGCTTCCCGGGTGCTGCTGGGAATTACAAAGGCTTCGCTTTCAACGGATTCCTTCCTCTCGGCGGCTTCCTTCCAGGAGACGACCCGCGTCCTCACGGATGCGGCCATCAAGGGCAAGGTGGACCCGCTGGTGGGTCTCAAGGAAAATATCATTATCGGCAAGCTGATTCCTGCCGGCACGGGCATGAAGCGGTATAAGAATATCGAGGCGATCAAGAACATCCCCAACGAGGAACTGGTTTCTCAATTCCTTCAGCAGAGCGGGGAAGCGGAGACGGTGATTGAAGCGCCCTCCGAGATTGTAGAATAATTACCATGCCGCGCCCGGGGATTTTCCGGGCGCGGCGCAAATAGAGGAATGAGGAAGCTATGGCGGATTATGTGGAAAAAACCAACAAGGATTGCAGCGCCCGGGACAGCTATGCATGCGATTTTCTCGGCTGCGACGGCTGCGACTCCTGCTCGCTGAACTGCCGGGATGTCCGGCAATATCAAAAGGAACAGGTCGTGCAGGTGTGGGATGTGGCGCTCTCCAATATGCCCGAAGAAGTGGATCAGCTTCATGCCACCGATGAATGCCAGTTCTGCCGGGGGGATCATCCCCATGCGGCGGATGGCTATGCCATCGTTGACTTCGCTCACGAGGAACCCTATACGGAAAAGGGAGCCATCATGGGCTATGGAAAGCGGGTCAAGCAGCCGTTTGGAACGCTGGTGCAGATTCCGGTGAGCGTTTGCAAAACATGCCGCCGCAATATGCGTATCCGGCAGAACCTCCGCTGGATCGGGATGATAAGCGGCGCGGCCATTGCGCTGATCGCTCTGGCGATTCTGTCCATCTGGGTGCCGCTGAACTCGACGGAGAATGCCTTCCCCTTCCTGGGGCTTCTGGCCTGCACGGGCGTAGGCTATCTGGCGGGGAAAAACCTCTCGATCTGGCACGCGAAGAAGCATAAAGAGACGGCCTATAACGTCTTTGATACCCAAGTGGGAGAAAAGATGAAAGAGAAGGGCTGGTTTGGATTCAAAGAGGAAAACGGCATGACGAAGATGCGGTTTTCGCGGAAAAAGATCCGCAGGAACTTTCATGTCATCCCCGAGGGCTATGAGCGGCCGGAACGGGAGAACGACGAGCCCATCCGCCTGCGGACACGTTAAAAATACGCAAAAAACAGGAGAGCAATGGGAAAAACTTGTTGACAGCCCGCGATTGGGAATGATACAATAAATCTTGTGCTTTCCTTGGATTTTTTGCAGGGAAAGGAAGAAGGAAGCCAAATGTTGGAGGATCTGGTTTGTGCGGCAAATAAGGTTGTCGGCATAAAACAGGTGACGAAGGAAGCCCAGAATGGGCGGCTTTTGCGGATCTATGCGGCGATGGACGCCGATTTGGAAATCCGCCGGCAGATTGACGAACTTGCAGAAGATTTCCGGATAGAGCTGGTGCATATCTCCACGCGAAAAGAGCTGGGAGAGGCATGCGGAATCAAGGTTCCGGCGGCCTGCGCCGGGCTTTTGAAGGAAGAAGAAGGACAATGAATCCCCAGCGGGTTGCAGGGGGATTTGAGATACAGCTATTTTTCATGAATACTTTAGGAGGTGTGAGTTAAGGTATGCCTACCATTAACCAACTGATAAGAAAAGGAAGAACATCCATTGAGGATAAATCCAATTCGCCGATTTTGAAGCAATGCCCCCAGAAGAGAGGCGTCTGCACGGCGGTTAGAACCATGACCCCCAAAAAGCCCAACTCCGCTCTTCGCAAAATCGCCAGAGTGAAGCTGGTAAACGGGATGGAAGGTACTGCGTATATTCCGGGAATCGGCCATAACCTGCAGGAACACAGCGTTGTTTTGATCCGCGGCGGCAGAGTCAAGGACCTGCCTGGTGTGCGGTATCACGTTGTCCGCGGAACGCTGGACGCGGCTGGCGTTGCCAACCGGGGCCAGTCTCGTTCGCTCTATGGCACGAAGAAGCCGAAGAAGAAATAAGCATGCGGCGGCGGTTTTTTCTGAAAAAACAGGAAAAGACCGGATAATTTTGGAACAGATAGAGAAAATAAGGAGGGTTAACAATGCCTAGACGTAGTGGTGTTCCTAAGCGTGAGATAATTGCAGACCCCATCTATAACAGCAAGGTTGTCACAAAGCTCATCAACCAGGTCATGAAGGATGGGAAGCGGGGTACGGCCCAGAGAATTTGCTATGATGCCTTTGAGATTATAAAGGAAAAGACGGGGAAAGATGCCATCGAAGTGTTCGATCAGGCGATGGAAAACATCATGCCCGTTTTGGAAGTCAAGGCCCGCCGGGTAGGCGGCGCGACATATCAGGTCCCGATTGAGGTTCGTCCGGAGCGGCGCCAGACGCTGGCGATCCGCTGGCTGGTGTTCTTCTCTCAGAAGCGCGGCGAAAGAACCATGCGGGAACGTCTTTCCAGCGAAATCATGGACGCGGCGAATAACACGGGTTCCAGCGTGAAGCGGAAAGAGGATATGCACAAGATGGCGGAGGCCAACAAGGCGTTTGCCCATTACCGCTGGTAAGAATTCATACGGCGAAGAAACTGCCTGCCAGCCGGCAGGCAGTATTTTTGCCAGGAAATTTTTCTATAAGCGCGTGGAAAAGCTGTTTTCCCCGCAAGGGAAGATTCCCCTTTTTCTTGTTCCGGAACCCGGGGGAGGAAAAAAGAGAATCTTTGCGCGTTTTAGCGCGGCATGAAGATATGATAGAATAGCGTGAAAAATGCTATGGGATAAAGTTTAAAAGTCGAAAGGAGTACAAAGGTGCCTAAGGAATTCCCCTTAAGTAACATTAGAAACATCGGGATCATGGCGCATATCGACGCGGGTAAGACGACGACTACCGAGCGTATCCTCTATTACACGGGACGCACATATAAGATCGGCGAAACCCATGACGGCGATGCCACCATGGACTGGATGGAACAGGAACAGGAGCGCGGCATTACCATCACTTCCGCGGCCACGACGGCGGAATGGAAGGGCTGCCGGATCAATATTATCGATACCCCTGGACATGTAGACTTCACAGTGGAAGTGGAGCGGTCTTTGCGGGTTCTGGATGGAACGGTGGCGGTGTTCTGCGCCAAGGGCGGCGTGGAGCCCCAGAGCGAAACCGTTTGGCGGCAGGCGGAAAAATACGGCGTGCCGCGGCTTGCCTATATCAATAAGATGGATATTCTGGGCGCGGATTTTTATAATGTCGTAGATATGATGAAAACACGCCTGGGAGCCAATCCGGTCTGTATGCAGCTGCCCATCGGCAAAGAGGATACCTTTATCGGCATCATTGACCTTGTTGAAATGAACGCCATCCTCTACGATACGGACGACCAGACGGGCGCAAAATTCGATATCGGCGAAATCCCGGAGGATATGCGGGAAGAGGCTGAAGAATACCGTGAAAAGCTGCTGGAGGCGGTTGCCGAAGGCGATGACGCGCTGATGGAAAAGTTCTTCGCCGGCGAAGAAATCACCAAAGAAGAAATTTTGAAGTCCATGCGCAAACAGACCATCGCGGGAACTGTGGTTCCGGTCTGCTGCGGGTCTTCCTATCGCAATAAGGGCGTGCAGCCCATGCTGGATCTGGTGGTGGAGCTGCTGCCTTCTCCGCTGGATGTCAAGCCCATTGAAGGAAAGGTTCCCGGAACCGAGGAAACCGAAACGCGCCCTGCGGATATCAACGGGCCTTTTGCAGCGCTGGCCTTCAAGATTATGGCAGACCCCTTTGTCGGGAAGCTGGCGTTTTTCCGGGTTTATTCCGGAACTGTCAACGCAGGTTCCTATGTATATAACTCCACCAAGGGCAAGCGGGAGCGCATGGGCCGCATTCTGAAGATGCACGCCAACCACCGGGAAGAAACAAACCAGGTGCATGCCGGCGATATCGCCGCAGCGGTTGGCTTCAAGGATGTGGGCACGGGCGATACTCTCTGCGACGACAAGCATCCCATCATTCTGGAATCTATGGTATTCCCGGATCCGGTTATCCGCGTTGCCATTGAGCCCAAGACTAAGGCAGGTCAGGAAAAGATGTCGGTTGCCCTCATGAAGCTGGCGGAAGAGGATCCCACATTCCGGGCATATACGGATGAAGAAACCGGCCAGACCATCATCGCTGGCATGGGTGAGCTTCATCTGGAGATCATCGTCGACCGGATGATGCGGGAATATAAAGTCGAAGCCACCGTGGGCAAGCCCCAGGTTGCCTATCGTGAAACCATTACCAAGACTGTCAACGCCGAAGGGCGTTATGTCCGCCAGTCGGGTGGTAAGGGCCAGTTCGGTCACTGCAAAATTACCGTGGAACCGGCTGAGCCGGGCGCGGGCTATAGCTTTGAAAGCGCCATCGTCGGCGGCGCCATCCCCAAGGAATATATTCCCAGCATTGACGCTGGTATTCAGGAGGCGGCAAAGAGCGGCATCGTGGGTGGTTATGAGGTTGTGGATTTCAAGGTCACGCTGACGGACGGCAGCTATCACGAGGTCGACTCTTCGGAAATGGCCTTCAAGATTGCCGGTTCCATGGCATTGAAAGATGCGCTGGAACGGGCAGGTTCTGTCCTTCTCGAACCCATCATGAAGGTAGAAGTCGTAATCCCCGAGGATTATCTGGGAGACGTTCTTGGAAATATCAACTCCCGCCGGGGCCGCATCGAAGGAACGGAGATCCGCGGCGGCGCGCAGGCCGTGCATGCCATGGTTCCCCTTTCGGAAATGTTCGGGTATGCTACTGACCTTCGCTCGCGCACCCAGGGCCGCGGGACATATACCATGCAGTTCTCGCACTATGAACAGGTGCCCAAGAGCATTGCGGAAAAAATTACCGGCAAGAAATAATTGCCGGAAGGATAGCCCGGCTGCGGCCGGGCAACCCCTATTTTGTTAGCAAGAGAATAAAAGGAGAGAAAGAGAAAATGGCAAAGCAAGTATACGAGAGAACGAAGCCCCATGTAAACATCGGGACGATCGGGCACGTAGACCACGGGAAGACGACGCTGACGGCGGCGATCACGGCGG